>NZ_ASRX01000024.1 GCF_000601485.1 Chondromyces apiculatus DSM 436 | reverse complement strand
GAGAGGGGGCGGAGCTGTGGGGCGGGTGCGCTCCGCGGCGTGCCTGACCACCCCCGCCCAGCGCCGCTGCGCGCACCCGCCCCACAGCTCCGCCCCCTCTCGCCCAGACGGTTCGGGTCGCTTCGGGAGGTGTTCCGCGGACACCTCGAAGGTGTTCCACGGACACCTCGGAGGTGTTCCGCGAACAGGTCGGACCTGTTCCCGTGACAACTGGTGAGTTGTCACTCGGACACCTCGGAGGTGTTCCGCGAATACCTCGGAGGTGTTCCGCGAACAGGTCGGACCTGTTCCCGTGACAACTGGTGAGTTGTCACTCGAATACCTCGGAGGTGTTCCGCGAACAGGTCGGACCTGTTCCCGTGACAACTGGTGAGTTGTCACTCGGATATCTCGGAGGTGTTCCGCGGACACCTCGGAGGTGTTCCGCGAACAGGTCGGACCTGTTCCCGTGACAACTGGTGAGTGGTCACTCGGATACCTCGGCACCTATCCCTCGGATACCTCGGCACCTATCCCCGTGACCACTGGTGAGTGGTCACTCGGATACCTGGGCACCTATCCCCCGGATACCTGGGCACCTATCCCCCGGATACCTGGGCACCTATCCCCCGGATACCCGGCCAACCCGCTCCCTGGCTCCCGCACAAGGTGACGTCCGCGCTGGTTGGAGTGCTTTCCAGGGTTCTGCGGGCGATATTCTTCTTGCACGCATCCACATCAACGAATAGATATCGGGAGTCCCTTGACCCTCACCCCCCTCGACCCTGACCCCTCCCCCGGCGATGCCGCGGCGCGTTGTGAGCTGTACCGCTTGCTCGCGGAGCCGGTGCGGCTGCGCATGCTGGGGCTCGCGGCGGCCGAGGAGCTGGCGGTGGGGGAGCTGGCGGAGTTGCTGCGCGAGGGGCAGCCGAAGGTGTCGCGGCACGCGGCGGCGCTCCGGGAAGCAGGGCTCCTGTCGGCGCGCCGGCAAGGGACCTGGACGCTCCTCAGGCTGGCGCCCGGGGTGCTCCGCGATCCGGTCGTGGACGACGCGGTGCGGGCCGGGGCGCGGGCCTGCGAGGCCGACGGGACCATGGCGCGCATCGCCGATCTGCTCGCCGGGCGTGACCAGGAGACGCGCGACTTCTTTGCGCGGGGGGGTCGGCCGCTGCGCGCAGGGACGCCGACGGAGATCGGGTCGTACCTCGCCGCGCTCGCGCCGCTGCTCCCGCACCGCCGGCTCGCCATCGACGCGGGCACGGGAGACGGTGCGCTGCTCGAGGTGCTGGCGCCCATCTTCACCCGCGTGGTCGCCATCGATCGGTCCCCCGCGCAGCTCGAGCTGGCGCGGGAGCGCATCCGCCGGCGCAACCTCGACAACGTGGAGCTGGTCTGCGACGAGCTGGACAGCCCCGCGGTGCGCAAGGCCATGGCCAGGGCGCTCCAGGTGCCCGTGCACGCGAGCCTCGGCGCCGACGTGGTGTTCGCCGCGCGCATGCTCCACCACGCGCCCCAGCCGCTGCAGACGCTGCGCGCCCTCGTGCAGCTCGCGCGCAAGCCCGTGGTCGGTCTCGCTGGCGGCGCTGGCGGCGCTGGCGGCGCTGGCGGCGCTGGCGGCGCTGGCGGCGCTGGCGCGGTGGTCGCTCCGGGAGGCGCGGTGTGCGTCGTCGATTACCAGGCGCACGACGACCTGCTCCTCCGCGAGCAGGAGGCAGATGTGTGGCTCGGGTTCGAGCCCGCGCAGCTCCAGGGTCTGGCCAAGGAGGCCGGGCTCGGGGGCATCGAGATGAGGCAGCTTCCCGCTGCCTGGCAAGGAGAGGGGCCGGATCGGCACCTCGCCTGGCAAGTTCTGGTCGGCTTCCGCAGCGACGCCGTCACAGTCACGCAACACGACGAGAGGACACCATGACAACGAAGACGCAGCTCCCGTACAAGGTCGCCGACATCTCCCTCGCAGACTGGGGTCGCAAGGAGATCCGGATCGCAGAGAAGGAGATGCCCGGCCTCATGGCGCTCCGCGCCGAGTACGGCACGTCGAAGCCGCTCAAGGGCGCGCGCGTCGCGGGCTGCCTGCACATGACCATCCAGACCGCGGTGCTCATCGAGACGCTCATCGCGCTCGGCGCCGAGGTGACCTGGACGAGCTGCAACATCTACTCGACGCAGGATCACGCCGCCGCGGCGATCGCGGCCGCCGGCATCCCCGTCTTCGCCTGGAAGGGCGAGACGCTGGAGGAGTATGACTGGTGCCTGGAGCAGCAGCTCCTCGCCTTCAAGGACGGCAAGGCGCCGAACATGATCCTCGACGACGGCGGGGACCTGACCATCTACATCCACGAGAAGCACCCCGAGATGTTCAGCGGCAACGACCCGATCCGCGGCCTCTCCGAGGAGACCACGACGGGCGTGCACCGCCTCTACGAGATGCACAAGGCCGGCAAGCTCAAGGTGCCCGCCATCAACGTCAACGACTCGGTGACCAAGAGCAAGTTCGACAACCTCTACGGCTGCCGCGAGTCGCTCGGCGACGGCATCAAGCGCGCGACGGACGTGATGTTCGCCGGCAAGACCGCGGTCGTCTGCGGCTACGGCGACGTGGGCAAAGGCAGCGCCCAGGCCCTGCGCAGCCTCGGCGCCCGGGTGATCATCACCGAGATCGATCCGATCTGTGCCCTGCAGGCGGCGATGGAAGGCTACGAGGTCAAGCGCCTGGAGACCGCGGCGCCCCAGGCCGACATCATCGTCACCGCCACCGGCTGCAAGGACGTGGTCCGCCCCGAGCACCTCAAGGTGCTCAAGGACGAGGCCATCCTCTGCAACATCGGCCACTTCGACTGCGAGATCGACATGGCCTGGCTGGAGAACAACCCGGAGATCAAGGAAGAGAACATCAAGCCGCAGGTCGATCACTTCATCTTCCCTGACGGCCGCCGCCTCATCGTGCTCGCCCGCGGCCGCCTCGTGAACCTCGGCTGCGCGACGGGTCACCCCTCGTTCGTGATGAGCGCCTCGTTCTCGAACCAGGTCCTCGCCCAGATCGCGCTCTGGACCGAGAAGTTCGACCTCGGCGTGCACATCCTCCCGAAGAAGCTCGACGAGAAGGTGGCCGCGCTCCACCTCGCCAAGCTCGGCGTGGAGCTGACCAAGCTGAGCGACGACCAGGCCTCGTACCTGAACATGTCGGTCGAGGGCCCCTACAAGCCCGAGAACTACCGCTACTGACCCGCCGGGCGGGACTTCCGGCCTCCCTGCCCTTGCGGTAGTCCAGGAGGCGATGGAGTCCCGCTACGATCCCGCCGAAGCCCAGCGTTACATCGACAGGTACGGGAGCGCTGCGAGCGCTGCGAGCGCTGCGAGCGCTTACAGCAATGACCTGGCGCTCCGCGTCTACACCTCTCACCTGCTCGGCGCCGAGCCCTCCCTCGTCCTCCACGGCGGCGGCAACACCAGCGTCAAGACCACCCAGGTCGACCTGCTCGGCGACGAGATCCCCGTGATCTGCGTCAAGGGCAGCGGCTGGGACCTCGCCACCATCGAGCCCCGCGGCTTCCCCGCCTGCCGTCTCGACCCGCTGCGGCGCGGCGCCGAGCGCGCGCAGATGACCGACGAGCAGATGGTCGCGCTCCTTCGCAGCCAGATGCTCGACCCCTCCGGCCCCACCCCCTCCGTCGAGGCCCTGCTCCACGCCTATCTACCCGCCCGCTTCGTCGATCACACCCACGCCGATGCCGTCCTCGCCGCCATGGACCAGGAGGACAGCGCCACCATCGCCCACGCCATCTGGGGCGACGCGGTGCTCCTCGTCCCCTACGTCATGCCGGGCTTCGTGCTCGCACGCCGCGTCGCCGAGCTGCTCCGTCCCCGCCTCGACGCAGGCCGCCTGCCCGCGCTGATGGTGCTCGACAAGCACGGGATCTTCACCTGGGGCGACTCCGCCGAGGAGAGCTACACCCGGATGATCACCGCCGTGACCCAGGCCGAGCGCTACCTCGCTTCGCGCGGCGCCCCGCTCGTCGCCGTCCGCGCCGGCGGCCCTGCCGCAAACGCTCCCTCCCCGACACCGAGCGCGGCATCCCCTCAGCCCTCCCCGCCCGACGCCAGCGGTAGCCCCAGCGTCACAGCCTCTGTCGCCTCCGGCGAGGACGACCTGGCGCGCATCGGCGCCATCGTGCGCGGCGCCTTCGCCCGGGCCTCGGGCAAGCCCTGGGTCTGCGCCTTCCGCACCACGCCGGATCTGCTCGCGTTCACGGGCCGCGCCGACCTGCACGAGGCGTCCCAGATCGGCTGCGCCACCCCGGACCACGTGATCCGCACCAAGGCGAAGCCACTGGTGCTCGACGTGACGCGGGCGGCCCTCGTCGCGCCTCCCGCCGAGCTGCGCGCCCAGGTGGAAGCGGGCCTCGCCGCCTACGCCACGTCCTACCGCGGCTACTTCGAGCGCGCCTGCGCAGCCCGCGGGGTGACGAAGCAGGCCCTCGATCCCCTCCCCCGGGTGGTCCTCCTGCCCGGTCACGGGCTCCTCTCCCTGGCTGCCTCACGCGCCGAGGCGGAGATCGCCGCCGACATCTACGAGCACACCGCCGCGGTGATCACCTCCGCCCAGGCGCTCGGCAGCTACCGCCCCGTCTCCGATCTGGATCTCTTCGACGTCGAGTACTGGAGCCTGGAGCAGGCCAAGCTCAAGGTGGGCGCCAAGGCCGAAGGGCCCCTCTCGCGGCGCATCGCCCTCGTCACCGGGGCGGCCTCCGGCATCGGGCTCAGCACCGCCCAGGCCTTTCTCGATGCCGGCGCCCACGTGGCGATGACCGATCTCGATCCGCGCGCCCTCGCAGGCGCCGCCGCGCCCCTCGCCACGAAGCATGGCGCCCGCGTCCTTCAGATCCCCTGCGACGTGCTCGACGAGGCGAGCGTGCGGGAGGCGTTCACCCGCACGGCCGCGCACTTCGGCGGCGTCGATGTGGTGGTGTCGAACGCCGGCCGCGCCTTCACCGGCGGCCTGCACACCCAGGCCGGCGACGACGCACTCTCCGCTTCCCTGGAGCTGAACCTCCGGGGCCACCAGCGGGTCGCACGCGCCGCCGCCGCGCTGTTCCTCCTGCAGGGGACCGGAGGCGCGCTCCTCTTCAACGCCTCGAAGAGCGCCTTCAACCCCGGCCCCGATTTCGGCCCTTACGCCGTCGCCAAGGCCGGCGTGCTCGCGCTGATGCGCCAGTACGCCATCGATCTCGCCCCCGCGGGGGTGCGCGCGAGCGCGGTCAACGCCGACCGGATCCGCACCGGCATCTTCGAGGCCGGGCTGCTCGAAGCCCGCGCGAAGGCCCGCGGCGTCACCGTGGACGACTACTTCCGCGCCAACCTGCTCGGGCGGGAGACCACAGGGGCCGACGTGGCCCAGGCCTTCCTGTACCTCGCCACGGCCCAGGCCACGACCGGCTGCGTGATCACCGTCGACGGCGGCAACGCGGCGGCATTCCCCCGGTGACCTGACGATTCTCATGCCGCAGCAGGCAACCCTCACGCCGCAACGCAGCATGACGCGCACACCCCCGGCCCCCCTCGCGCCGCACACGTCCCTCCGTACCCGCGAAGGAATTGGAGTCGGCCGCTCCGTCGTGTAGAAAACCGGCCATGCTCGTGCGCTCGGGAACGACCTTGTCCACGCTCGCGTCCACGCTCGCGTCCACGCTCGCGACGGCCACGACGGCCCTTCTGCTCGCGCTCGGGAGCGCTGGCTGCATCAAGCAGGCGCTCGTCGACGGTCAGATCGAGGCCACCCGGAAGGGCGCCGCTGCCATCGATACCCTCGGCGACTACGAGGTGGCCGAGAGCATCGCCTTCAACGGGCTCGGCCAGTTCGAGGGCATGCACTACCTCGCCCCCGACAATGAGGACGCGCTGTTCATGCTCGTCAAGAACTGGGGCGCCGCGACCTACGGCTTCATCGAGGACCGGATGGAGCAGGCCGAGGACGCGAAGGGCATGGAGAGCGAGCTTTACCTCTACCAGCAGGCCCGGGCCCGCGCGGGCTACGAGCGCGCCATCCACTACGGCATCGAGCTCCTCGAGCGCAGGCACCCCGGCTTCGAGGCCGCCCGCAAGAACGACGACACCATCCGCGCCTGGCTGAAGAACTTCGACGACAAGGAAGCAGACGTGGAGCCCCTCTTCTGGACCGCCTACGCCTGGCTCTCGAAGACCAACGTCGCCAAGGACGATCCCGCCCTGGTGGGCGAGCTGTTCATCGGCGCCGCGATGATGGAGCGCGCCGTGGCCCTCGACGAGATGTACATGTACGGCAGCGGCCACGTGGCCCTCGGCGCCTACCACGCCCGGAACGCGATGGCCGAGCTCGACGAGGCCAAGAAGCACTTCGACCGCGCGATGGAGATCAACGGCGGCAAGCACCTCCTCACGAAGCTCAACTACGCCATCAAGTACCACTGCATGAAGGCCGACAAGCAGAGCTACGAGCAGGTGCTCCAGGAGGTGATCGCCGCCGGTGACATCCTCCCCGAGCAGCGCCTGCAGAACACCATCGCCAAGCGCCGCGCCAAGCGCTTCCTCGGCGAAGAACGCCTGGAAGCCTGCGGTTTCTGAGCCTCCGAGGCCGAGGCTCGCACTCCCCGCCAACCCCGGCGCGCGGCGCGTCGAGGCCCCTCAAGCCGCCCCCCTACCGGGTACTCCAGTACGCACCGCGATCGTCGTTCTGACGAAATCTCCCGCTGTTTTCAGGGTTCTTTCAGCCAGGCAGCTTCCCCCAGTGCGTCGCATCTACAGCGCGCATATCCCACGCCGCCGCACAAGTCGCAGTGGTAAACGCCTTCACCAGGGTGGTGAACGTCTCCACCAGGCAGGCCTGGGAGCGTCGGTTCTCCGGTGGTGCACAGCACGCGTCCGATCCGTAAAAAACCGCAGGAGATGATGCTGTCCCCGAAGCTCGGGGATTCAACCGGCGCTACGGGTCCCGGCACGATCGCTGCAAAGCTCATCACCTATGCACATGAGCTGGATCAAGCAGTCGAAGTGGAGCCTCTTCTCGTTGGTTCTTGCGTGTGGTGTCGGTGTGACCGCCTGCGTCGGCGAGGTGCCCGACGAGGATCTCGATGAGGCCTCGGAGATGGGTGAGGAAGATCCGGCTGGAGAGATGAACGGCGAGGAGCTGTGGGACGAGGGTCCGCCCGTCGGCGAGGACGTGGTCGACGGCGAGGACGATGCGGTCGGCAGCACGAGCCAGGCGCTGAGCACCTCGGTCTTCCAGCTCCCCTTCCCCTGCGGGCAGGTGTGGGCCGGGCAGACGCGCTCGAACCACAGCCCGGTGAACTCGGTCGACTTCAACCGCGCCAACGATGAGGGTGACACCGTGGTCGCCGCCGCGGCCGGTACGATCAGCCGGGTCGCGAACGAGGGCAGCACCAGCTACGGGAAGTGGATCGAGATCAACCACGGCGACGGCTACACGACGCGCTACGCGCACCTGAGCGTGCAGTCGGTGTCGGTGGGGCAGAGCGTGAGCAAGGGCCAGAAGATCGGCAACGTGGGCAACACGGGCGGCTCGACCGGCGCGCACCTCCACTACGAGCTGCGCCTCAACGGCACCGCCATCAAGCCGGTGTTCAACGGGGCCACGGCGCTCTTCTACGGCACCAAGAACTACACCAGCAACAATAGCTGCGGCGGCGGCGGCAGCAGCGGCGTGAAAGGCACCGTGAACACCAGCGGCATCTCCCTCACGATCCGCTCGGCTGCGAGCACCAGCAGCACTGCGGTGGGTTCTGTCGCCGATGGCGCCACGGTGAACATCACCTGCCAGAAGCAGGGGACCTCCGTGACTGGCACCTACGGCACGACGACGCTCTGGGACTACATCGGGAGCGGCTACGTCTCCGATGCGTACATCCACACGGGCTCCGACGGTCAGGTCGCGCCGACCTGCCAGTGATCTCCAGGCCACCAGCCTCGCGGTGGTGATGGCCCTCCTGCGGGTAGGCGTCATCGTGGTCTGCCCGGCCCGTTGCGGGGGGGAGGGGCGTGCCGCCTTCCCCGGCCCCGGGCGTGGCGAGGGGGGTGGCGCGGCGCTCTTCCGGGGCCTGCGCGACGGCGGGCCCCAGGGCTGGCCCGCCTCTGCTCCGGCCCCTGCAGAGCGCCGCGCCACCCCCCTCGCCACACCCTCCTCGGTTCCGGTGGCACGCCCTTCCCCCCCGCACCGGGCCGACGGTGGCTCTCTCGGCAGAAGAAGCCTTTCTTGCTCGACTCCCGGTGGTTCGAGCAGCCGGCGGCGCATCCCCACGTAGGTCGTGCAGCAGCCCGGAAGGGCCGCCCCTCCAGGTCACCCTGCCCCCGGAAGAAGCATTCTCACCCGGAAGACGCGTCTCCCTCTCGCACGCCACAACGCAGGCGGCCTTGGCGAGGGTCTCTCGGCGCCGGAACGGAGGGGGGTGGGGGCGTGGCGAGGGCATCGCCGCAGGGGCCAGAGTGGAGGCGGGCGATCTCCGGGGCCCGACGCAACGTCGGCCCCGGAGGAGATGCCCTCGCCACGCCCCCACCCGCCGCAGTGCAGGCGCCGAGAGACCCTCGCCAAGGCCGCCGACCAGGTCGGCAACACGCCCACGCCCACGCTCGACGCTCGGTGCGCCACACGCGCCGCTCGCCTCCGGAGCCACCCGATCCAGTCCCCCTCCAGATCGCCCAGCGCCCGCAGGACTACTTCATCATCTCCTTGAAGAGCGCATCGTCGTCATCCGCCGGAGCCCCAGCATCCGCCGGAGCGCCTGCATCGGACGCTGCACCGCCCGCAGGCTTCTCGCCCATCATCTCCCGGAACAGGTCCGCGTCTTCCGCGTCCGCTCCAGGCTCCGCGCTGGGGGCGGCGCTCGGAGCAGCGCTCGCCGAGGGCGCCGCAGAAGGTGCAGGGTCGGCCTTGAGGTAGGGGTTCTCCGTGCCGTCAGCGCCGAACTTCGCGCGGTCTGCGGCGGTGCAGGGCAGCGGGTTCGAGCGGTCTTCTTGCACGCACTGGAGCAACCACGCCGCACGGGGGGGCTCCTGGTTCTTCTCGGCTTCGGCGTAGGCGCGGTCGATGTCCGCGTCGATGAGCACGGTTGCGATCTTCGGGACGTACATCACCAGCGCGAGACCCAGGGCCAGGATGCCCGTGAAGGGGAGCACCACGCGGTAGAGCGAGACCAGGGGGCGATCGAAGCGGAAGCTGGAGATGAAGAGGTTCAGCCCGAGCGGGGGCGCCACGTAGGCGATCTCCAGGTTGAGGAGGAACATCATCGCCAGGTGGAAGGGGTGAAGGCCGAACCGGGCGGCGAATGGCAGGATCAGCGGCACTGCCACGAGGATGGCGCTGAAGCCCTCCATGAGCATGCCGAGGATGAGCAGGAAGCCGTTCAGGATCAGCAGGAACTGCCAGGTCTCGGTGAGGCCGAGCTGCAGCATGAACTCGAGCACGCGCGCGGGGATCTGCTGATCGACGACGAAGTTGATGAGGGCGTTGGCCATCGTCAGGATGAGGATCAGCGCCCCGGCGAGGGCCATCGAGGCCCGGGCCACCCGTGGGATGTCGCCGCGCAGGCTGAGGTCCTTGTGGATGAACACCTCCACCACGAGGATGTAGACCGCCGTCAGGGCCGCGCTCTCGTCGAGGGAGGTGAGCCCCGTCCCCAGGCCACCCAGGATCAGCACGGGGGCGCCAAGCTCCCACTTGAGGAGCCACAGCGCCTCCGCCATGCGGATGAGGCTCGGGCGCTCGCGGGGGATCTTGTACTTGATGCCCACGTACGCGGCGTGGAAGCCGAGCATGACCATGATCATCACGCCCGGGATCAGCCCCGCCTTGAAGGCGGCGGTGAAGTCGATGCCCGCGACCAGGGCGTAGATCAGGATCGGGAGCGAGGGCGGGAGGAGCAGCCCGAGCGAGCCGCCCGTGGTGACCAGGCCGAGGGCGTAGCTGTCCGGGTAGCCCTGCTTGCGGAGCGCCGGGTAGAGGAGCCCGCCGATGGCGACGATGGTGACGCCGCTGCCGCCGGTGAGCGTGGTGAAGAAGGCGCTGGCGACGATGCACACCATCGCCAGCCCGCCGGGGAGCCACCCGAAGAACGCCGACGAGGCCCGCACGATGCGGTCGGGGGCCTTGGACTCGGCCATCATGTAGCCGACGAACGTGAAGAGCGGGATGGTCACCAGGATCGGCGATCCGGCGAAGCGCTCGTCCATCACGTTGGGCGCGATGAAGCGCAGGAACCGGAGCTGCGGGTTGTCGTGGGTGAGCCACAGAAGCTCGCTCGCACCGCCCATGATCGCGAAGAGGGGCGTGCCGAGCAGGCCGAGGAGGATGACGCCGATGGCGAGCAGCGCGCCCATCACGCCCTCCCCGTGGCGTGCTCGCCACCTGCAGCGTCGGCGTCGGCGCTGCTTGCGTTGCCGGCGCGGTGCAGGTCTTCACGGTGGGCCTCGTCGGGATCCACCGGGATGTGGCCGCTCAGCGTGAGCAGCAGCCGGAGCAGGAAGCGGAGCCCGATCATCAGCATCCCGAAGGGGAAGACCAGGCCGAGGGTGTGCACGAGGATGCCGCGCGTGCTCTCGCCGTCGGGCGAGATCACCGCGGGGGCGTGCGTGGGGGAGCCCTCGGGGATCACGAACTTCGAGAGGTCCTGGCCCGGGTAACGCTCCCGGAAGCCCGCGTTGTCGAGCCAGGTGTTCCAGTCGGCGGGGGTCATCCACTCGTAGCGGTCGCCGCTCACCACCCGGGGCAGGCTGCGGAGGTCGAGGCCGAGCTGCGCGCGCACGAGGAACAGGTGATGACCCACCTGATCGGAGACGCGCTCGATCTTGGCAGAGGGGGCGTCGTCGGCGCGGGAGCCGAAGGACTCGATGGCGATGTGATCGAAGAAGCCCCACACGGCCGCGAAGCACACCGCCGCGGCCGCGAGGTTGTTCAGGAGCGACGCCGGGAGGCGCAGCTTCCTGGGGAGCGCCCGGAACAGCAGGTCCACGTGGATGTGCTTGCCGGCGCTGGTGGCGAGGGAGCCGCCGAGGAGCGCGAGCCAGAGGGTGAGCCGGGTGCCCACGCCGCGCAGGCCGCCCATGAGGGTGAGCGTCGAGCCCTCCTGGAGCCAGGCCTTCATGTTGTCGAAGTACGAGGTGCCCACGCTGCGCCAGAGGGGGGCGATGCCGATGCCGAGCAGAAAGGCGGCGACCGTGGCGGCGCGGCGCGCCATGAGCGGCAGCTTGCGGGAGCCGGCCCAGGCCGCGCTGCCGAGCAGGGAGGCCCCGACGATGGCCCGGAACACCACCCCGGCGGCGTTGCCGCTGGTGGGTGGCGCGGCGAGGCCAGTGAGGAGCACCCAGGCAATGAGGGCCAGGATCAGGGCGAACAGCACGAAGGTGAGCAGCCGCGTCTCGAGCCGGGTCCAGCTCCGCTCGAAGCGCGCCAGCGGCTCTGCCCACGCGGCGCCATGCACGGCAGGCTCGGGACGCGCGGCGACGCCGGGCGCTGGAGGAGGCTCGGAGGTCGGCTCAGCGTCGGCCTTGCCTGCAGGCGCCTCGGCCTTGCCTGCAGGCGCCTCGGCCTTGCCTGCGGGCGCCTCGGCTTCCTCGGCCTTCGTCTCGGGCTCGTCAGCGTTCTCTTCGCTCTTGTCGGAGGGTGGCTCCGCGGAGAGTGCCGCGTTCTTCGGTGCTTCTGCCGAGGTCTCGGCTTTCCCTGTGGCCGGCGCGTCGGACGCGGCTCCTGCCGCTACGGGCTCCGGAGCATCCGCCTCAGGTTTGCCCTCTCCGTGGTCCTGCCGATCCTTGTCCTGATCCGCCATCGAACGCGACAGTAGACCTTCACGCCCCCTTCCGTACATCGGAACGCGGCGGTTCATGCGAGGCGCGACGAGTGCAGTGGACCGCGAGAAATCGGCCCGACGCGCAGGCAATGCATGCCTTCATGCCGCAGCGCGGCGTACGGCGAGGGCGGCGCTCTTGTTCAGGATGACGTCGCTCTGTAGGATGATTTCGGGCCCGCCTCGACTTCAGGATCGTCGGTGCGCGCGGCCTGATCGGGGCGGCAAAGGGTGCAGGGAGCACGTAGCAGCAACATCCTCGGAAAATACCGGCTGATCGCGGAGCTGGGTCAGGGGGGCATGGCGGAGGTGTACCTCGCGGTGGCCCAGGGCCCGGGTGGCTTCAACAAGCTCACCGTCATCAAGCAGATCCGGCCCCAGCTCGCCGAGGAGCCCGAGTTCCTGGCCATGTTCCTCGACGAGGCGCGGCTCGCGGCGCGCCTCAACCACCCGAACGTGGTCCAGACGAACGAGGTGGGTCACGACGGGAGCCGGTACTTCATCGCCATGGAGTACCTGGAAGGGCAGCCGCTCAACCGGCTCACGAACCGCCTCGGTCGCGATCGCATCCCCCTCTCGGCGCACCTGCGCGTGCTCGCCGATGCCCTCGCCGGGCTCCACTACGCGCACGATCTCACCGACTACGACGGCACCCCCATGGATGTCGTGCACCGCGACGTCACGCCCCACAACCTGTTCCTCACCTACGACGGGCAGGTGAAGGTCGTCGACTTCGGCATCGCCAAGGCCATGGACTCCTCGGCGGAGACCAGGACCGGGGTGCTCAAGGGCAAGATCTCGTACATGGCACCGGAGCAGGCGCGCGGGGAGCGCGTCGACAGGCGCGCCGACATCTTCGCGATGGGCGTGATGCTGTGGGAGGCTGCGGTGGGCCAGCGCCTCTGGTCAGGGATCCCGGACATGGCCATCCTGGCGCGGATCGCGAACGGTGATGTGCCCACGCCACGCGCTGCGCGCCCCGACGTCCACCCCGAGCTGGAGGCCATCATCATGCGCGCCATGGCCCACCGGCGGGAGGACCGGCACCGGACCGCCGGCGAGCTGCAGGCCGACATCGAGCGCTTCATCGACAGGCTCCCCGAGCGGGTGAACACGCGGGAGCTGGGCCGCCTCGTCGCCCACCGCTTCGACGAGGAGCGCGGCAAGATCCGGGCGCTCGTCGACGCGCAACTCCGGGATGCGCGTGCGTTGCCCACGGACGAGTACCGGGCGGTGGAGCTGCCGCGGCTGACGCAGCGCTCGAACAGCATGACGCCGCCCTCGATGAGCGGGGCCGGGCAGCAGCCCGTCGCCGACTACGGCTCGTGGCGCAGCTACCGGCAACCGGGCTCGCTCACCGCGGCGTCCACGGCGACGTCGGCGACCGCGCACACCGCGGCGACCCCGGCGGCGCGGCCGCGCGGCTTGCTCCTGGCGATCGCGGCGGCCGGGGGCGCGGGTCTCGCGGCGGCGGTGTGGCTCCTCGCGCGGGGCACGTCGACGCCGCAGGCAGTGACACCGCCGCAGCCTACCGCGGTGGTGGCGGCCGCCGCCCAGGTGCCTTCCACGCCACCGGCACCGAGCGCGAAGGGGGAGATCGCGCTGAAGGTGACCGCCAGGCCTGGAGACGCTCGGTTCTTCCTCGACGATGCGCCGCTCGCGGGCAACCCGATCTCGCATCGGGCGCCACGGGACGGGGCGAAGCACCGGCTGCGGGTGGAGGCAGCGGGCTACCGCACGGAGACCCGGGAGCTCAGCTTCGATAACGACTTCGACATCGAGCTGGTGCTCGAACGGGAGACGGGGGGTGCCCTGGCTGCCCCCGCAGCCGTCCGCGGAGCCCCGGCAGCGGCGAAGCCGGCGGTGACGGAAGCGCCAGAAGCCCCTCCGCCCGAGGAAGAGCCGCAGATGAAGCGGGGTGGGGCGAAGCCCGTGCGCCAGATCGACACCACGAACCCATTCGCGAATCCATGAAGCCCAACGCCTCCTCGGTAAGCGTGGTCCGTAGCGTAACCCGCAGCGCGATCCGCGACGTCACCCGCCACCTTCGCGGCGTGGGCCTCCGGGCGGCCCCGCTCGCCCTGGCCTTGACCTTCGCCGCCTCGGGCGGGCTGCGCAGCGCACACGCGCAGAGCGCCCAGACCGCGCCAGCAGGTCAGCCGTCCAAGGCCGCCCGCGACGAGGCGGCGACCCGCTTCAAGAAGGGCATCGATCTGTTCAAGGAGACCGACTACGCGGCGGCGCTCGTGGAGTTCCGGCGGGCCTACGAGCTCGCGCCGACCTGGCAGGTCCTCTACAACATCGGTCAGGTCCAGTTTCAGCTCCAGGACTACGCGGGCGCGCTGCCCACGCTCGAGCGCTACCTCTCCGAGGGCGGCCGGCAGGTGCCCGCGGCGCGTCGCACCGAGGTGGAGGCAGACATCCAGACACTGAAGGGGCGGATCGCGTTCCTCGACGTCACGGTGAACGTGGCGGACGCGGACATCGCGGTGGACGACACCACCGTGGGCACCTCGCCGCTCTCGAAGCCGGTCACGGTGAACGCCGGACGGCGTCGCGTCGCAGTGAGCCGCGAGGGGTACACCCCGCAGAGCCGCGTCGTGGAGGTGGCGAGCGGCGACACCGTGAAGGCGAGCTTCGATCTGGTGGAGCGCGGCGCGAACGCCGCGTCGACCGCTGGAAGCTCGGGCGACACTGGAAGCGGAGACAGCAGCGTGCCCCAGACGGGCACGGGAAGCACCTCGGGCGGCTCCGGCGATTCCGGCTCGAACGTGCCATGGATCGGGTGGGGAGTGACGGGCGGGCTCGCTGCCGGAGCCGTGGTGTTCGGAGTGCTGGCGCTGGGAGCGTCGTCGGATCTGCAAGATCTCCGCGGGACCCGGGGCGTCGCCGCCAGCGATCTGCAGGACGCGAGCAGCAAGGCGACCACGATGTCCGTGGTGTGCGACGCGCTCACCGGAGCGGCGCTGATCGCCGGAGGGATCTCGCTTTACTTCACGCTCCGGACGCCCCCGTCGGACAGCGCAGCAAGCGCCCCCCGCACCCGTCCGTCGCAGGCGACACGGGCGCCGCGGGCGACGTGGTCGAGCGCATCGCGCCCGCAATCGAGCGGTCCGGAGTTGCAGATCGGGATCAGTCCACGTGGAGCGCAGGTGATCGGCTCGTTCTGAACGGCGCCGTTTCCGTTCGGCAGATGCTTCGCCCGTGGCCTGGCGCGTGCAGCCCGGCCAGCAGGGGCGACGAGCCGTGCGAAACCTTGCCGCAGTGACACGGACGAAGGGGCCACAGAAGCTCGCGCTGCTCGCGATGGCAGCGCTCGCGGGATGCGCGCAGCTTCTGGATCTGGACTGGGAGCCAACCGAGCTCTCGGCCCAGGTCGATGACAAAGAACCTACGGAGGGAAGCCATTCCAGTTCGGGAAGCGATGGTGTGGACGGCGCAGGAAGCCATGGCGCGTCCAGCGGAGGAGGCACGCCGAGCACCGCTACGGGCAGCGGCGGCGGGAGCGGCGCAGACGGCGCGGGAGGGACGCCGCAGGGAACCTCAGGGTCAGGAGGTGACGGCGGAAGTGGCGCAGGCAGCGCGGGGAGCGCCGGCGGGAACGCAGGCGGTGCAGGCGGTGCAGGCGGTGCGGGCGATACAGGTGGCGCAGGCGGGAGCGTGAACGGACCAGGCAGCGCCAGTTCGACGAGCGCCGGGCCGGGCTCGTCGAGCTCCGGGTCGGGCTCGTCGAGCTCGGGAGGGCCGTACTTCGGTACCTGCATCGACGGGGTGCAGAACGGCTTCGAGACCGACGTCGATTGCGGCGGGATGTACTGCGAGCCCTGTCAGGAGGGGCTGCATTGCGTCTTCCACAACGACTGCAGGAGGGGTGTCTGCGTGAACCACGTGTGCAACAGGCATGCGTACGGCAACCGCGAGGGCAGGCCATGAACAGTGGGGCGACTGCGCGGTTCGGCTCGTGGCCGGTACCAAGCTCTCGCGGGCGGGTGACGACCCCGCGAGCTTTCGAGGCGTCGGATACGTATCTCGACGAGGAGAGCGCAGACGCTGTCCTGTCCTTGAAAGCGGCGGCTGGTGAGGCACCCATGTCCGTGGATCCATGCTCGACCGTGCCCTCCAGTCCGCGCTCGGGCACCGCTCACGCAGACGCAGCGCCGGTCCAGGAGGATCCAGAGGGCGTCGCGTCCCGGGTGTGCACGACGCGAAAACCTGCTTCGGCTTGCGCAGCGCCGCGGTCGGAAGCAACGCCGGTCCAGGAGGGCGCTGCAAGTGCGGCGCTGCGGCTGGAGAGGGCGCCCCGCGGGGAGCCACTCAGCCGCGGGGAGCCGCTCAGCCGCGGAGCGCCACTCAGCCGCGGAGCGCCGCTCAGCCGCGGGGAGCCGCTCAGCCCAGAGGGGGTGCCCGCGAGGGACTGGGACCCGGTCGGAGACTCGCCGGGTCAAGAGGCCGCTGCCAGCTCCGCGCCCCAGGGGGTGCCGGCTCCGGGTGAGTGGATCGCGGGGCGGTACAGGGTCGAGCGCGTCCTCGCGCGCGGCGGGATGGGCTTGGTAGTGCAGGCCGAGCACGTCGTGCTCGGCAAGCGCGTGGCCGTGAAGCTCCTCTTGCAAGACGTCGCCTCGGACGAGGGAGCGCTGCAGCGCTTCCTGGACGAGGCGCGGATCGCCGCGCAGCTCCCGGGTGATCACATCGCGCGCGCGCTCGACTTCGGCCGCACCGACCGGGGGGATGCCTACCTGGTGATGGAGCTGCTGGTCGGGCGAGACCTGGAGGCAGAGCTGAGGCGGCGGGGGAGGCTGCCCGTGCGGGAAGGCGTCGATCTGGTGCTCCAGGCCTGCGAGGGCGTCGCAGAGGCGCACGCCGTGGGGCTCGTGCACCGCGATCTCAAGCCTGCCAACCTCTTCCTCACGCGCCGCCGCGATGGCTCCGCCCTGATCAAGGTGCTCGACTTCGGGATCTCCAAGCGCACGCTCGGCGGCGCGCCCACGACGATCGCCACCCGGAGCGCGGCATGCGGCACGCCCGCGTACATGGCACCCGAGCAGCTCTTGCCCCTCGTGCCCGTCGACGCGCGCTGCGATCAGCACGGGCTGGCCATGGTGCTGTTCGAGCTGATCACGGGGCGGCGGGCGTTCTCCGCGGACAGTCTGGTCGAGCTGTCGGTCCAGATCCTGGACATGGCGGCGCCCCGTCTCGCCAGCAGCCTGCCTGCGGCGCCACCCGGCCTGGACGAGGCCATCGCCCGCGCGCTCGCCAAGAACCCTGAAGCCCGGTTCCCCGACCTCGCCGGCTTCGCGGAGGCGATCGCTCCTTTCGGGGGGCCGGGCGCGGTGATCTCGGCACACAACGTCGCGCAGGTGCTGCAGGGGGTGCTGGCGCACCACACCAGCGCCCAGACGGGGCCCTGCTGGAGCCGGGGAAACGCACCCACGGTGCTGAACGAGGTACATGGTGACGCGCTCCCGGCGGTCGTCACGGCCCCAGGTCAAGGCGACGTGGGGGACGCCGTCACGGTCTCTCTGATGGGGGCGCTCGGGGGCGCGCGGCAGGACACGCCAGCAGGGCGCTCCTTTCCCCTCCCCCAGGTCGAGAAGCGCACCGCGCGGATGCTGCTCGCGATGCTGGCGGGAGGAGCCGCGGTGGTCTCCGCGGTCGGAGGGGCAGGCGCTCTGCTCGACGCCCCCGGCTTGCCGGATTCGCCCGCAGCCACGGGCATCGCCAGCGCCACGCACCGTGCCTTGTCGGAGGTGCGCGACGAGCCTGACCCTGTGGTGCTCGCGGCGTCCGGCAATGGTGCACACGCCATCGGCCACCCTGCGCTACCCGACGGCTGGGCAGACACGGCGCGCGCGGCGGGCGCGGCGAGCATGGCTGGCGCAGCGCGAGAGGCGCGCGCGACGCGCGCGGCGGATGCAGCGAGCATGGCTGGCATGGAGGGCACGGCAGGCGGCGAAGGGGCCGGGTCTCAGGCGCAGCGCGCACCCGCCGTGGGTGCGCAGGGCGCCCGTGCCAAGGCCGGAAGCGCGTCTCCCAAGAAGGGCGCGTCCACGGGAACACCACCCGTGGTGTCTTCCGCGATGCCCTCCTCGCCAGCGCCCCACGCCAGCGCTGCTGCCGTGCCGCGCGGCGCGAAGGCGCCCGCCAGAGCGTCTGGAAACGTCAAGCAGACCGCCCGGGAGGTGTTCGGTGACAGGTGAACGACGCCGCACAGGTCCCCTGCCCTTCACGCTTCTGCTCTGGGCCCTGACCTCCACGGCCGCGCACGCCGCGGAGCCCAGGGGAAGCCGCGTGGGCTCCGCGGAGGCCCAGCGCGCAGAGCAAGTGGCCAGCGCCGAGGCCCTCTTCGATGCAGGGCGGTCGCTCTACGACGCCGGGCTGTTCTCCGAGGCGTGCACGAAGCTCGACGAGAGCCAGCGGCTGGATCCGAGCGTGGGCACCGAGGGCCTGCTCGCCGCATGCCGTGAGCAGGAGGGGCGCCTCGCGACGGCGTACCGAGGCTACGTGGCAGCCGAGGAGCGCGCCCGCGCCGCTGGTGATCGGCGCGCGCAGTTCGCGGCAGCCCGCGCCGCCTCGCTCGCGCCGCGGGTGCCGAGGTTGCGCTTCCGGGTGGATCAGCCGCCGCCAGGGTTGCAGGTGGAGATCGACGGTGTGCCGCTCTCCAGCAGGAGTCTCGCGTCCGGCGTGATGGCCGATCCGGGTCCGTTGCTGGTCGAGGCCACCGCGCCCGGGAGGCTGGCGTTCCACACCACGGTGGAGATGAAGGTCGGCGAGCAGACCGTCGTCGCCATTCCCGCGCTCGCGCTGCGCAGCACCGGGACGCCGCGGGCCGCGCTGGGGCCCACCCCCGAGCCGGCGTCCCATCACCCGGCGGCGTCGCGCTCGAACCCGCGACGGACCGTCGGGTGGACCGTGGGCGCGGTGGGTCTCGCCGGTGTGGGGGTGGGCGCCGGGCTGGGGGCGCTCGCCTTGACCCAGCGCAGCGCCTCGAACGAGCACTGCGGCCCCGAGAACCGCTGCACGCCGCTCGGCGGTGAACTTCGGGACGAGGCACGGGTCACGGCCAACGTCGCGACCGCGGCGTTCGCGGCGGGGCTCGGGGGCCTCGCTGTGGGAGCGGTGCTGCTGCTCTGGCCCGAGACCCGCGACGAGCGGCCGTCCCACGCACGGGGGCCCCAGCTCGTTCCTGCCGCCGGTCCAGGCAGCGCCGGAGCCTTCCTGCTGGGCCATTTCTGAAGCCAGCACCGCGACACCCGGGCCCGTCGGGTTCCCTGGCACGACGTTCGTGCGCAGCAACCGGCCCGCGGAGGCGTCGAACGAAGGGGATCGAGATCAATGCCTGCAGTGCTGGCCCTGCCCTTCCTCGGGTGGCCATCTCTGGTACGTTCGAGTCCTCGGCGGTCCTGCCGCCGCAGGTGGACGCTCACGAGGGGGCTGACCAGGGCATGAGCGAGCTGACGGGGGTGAACAGACCGCAGGACGAGGCGCCTGCCTGTCGACGACGCCCCCGTCCGGGGGGGCTGAAGCGATGAGCGAGGCCGACGCGCTGGGCAAGGAACTCGCCGAGGCTCGCAAGGAACTCGCCGAGGCTCGCAAGGAACTCGCCGAGGCCCGCAAGGAGGCTGCGGAGACTCGCAAGGAACTCGCCGAGGCTCGCAAGGAGGCCGCACGGCTGCGGGAGGAGCTCGCCCAGGCAAGGCGTATGGAGCGCTCGAACGAGGCCCTCCCGCAGCTCCAAGAGGGCGGCGCGCTGCTCGAAGCCGTCCTGCACACGAGCGTCGCGGCCATCACCATGCTGGACACCGCGGGGCGCATCGTGTCCGCCAACGGGAGGGCGGAGACGATCCTCGGCCTCACCACCGACGAACTCCTGCGGCGCACCTACAACGCGCCGGAGTGGCAGAGCCACGCGCTCGACGGCGGCCCCCTCACCGACGAGATGACCCCCTTCGCGCAGGTGATGCGGTCGGGGCAGCCCGTGTTCGACGTGCGGCAAGCCATCACCTGGCCCGACGGGCGCCGCAAGCTGCTCTCCATCAACGGGGCGCCCATCCGGAACGCGCGCGGTGAGATCGTCAGCGTGGTGTGCTCGGTCAACGACATCACCCAGCGCCTCCGCACGGAGCAGATCCTCCAGCGCATCGTGGAGAGCACAGCGCACACCGGGCAAGCCTACATCGCGTCCCTGGTACAGGCGCTCGGCGAGGGGCTCGACGTGCGCTGCGCCTTCGTGAGCGAGATCGTCGGCGAAGGTGACCGCGCGCGCAGCGTGGCCGTGTGGCGCGACGGCGCGGCGGCGCTGGACTTCGAGCATGCCCTCGCAGGGACTCCCTGCGCCGAGGTCGTGGCGCCCCGGGTGGTCTTCCACCGGCGCGGCGTGGCGGCCCAGTTCCCGGCGGACCCGCGGCTCCGGGAGATGGCGGCGGAGAGCTACCTCGGCGTCCCGCTCATCTCGTCGTCGAAGCGGATCCTCGGCCTGATGGCGCTGATCAGCGACGAGCCCATCGACGAGACGCTGCAACCCGAGACGATGCTCCAGATCTTCGCGGACAAGGTCGCCGCCGAGATCGAGCGCAAGCACGCCGAGGACGAGAGCCGGCGCAGCGCGACCCGCCTGCGGCAAGCAGCGCGCATCGCGCGCCTGGGCATCTGGGAGTGGGATCTCTGCACGGGCGCGGTGCAGTGGTCGGACGAGATGTGCGCGATCTACGGGGTCACTCATGCCGACGTCACCGGCAAGGCCGACGACTACCTGGATCGCATCCACCCCGACGATCGCCCGGAGCAGATCGCGCTCCTGCAAAAGCTTCTGGATTCGGTGAACGACCACAGCGAGGGCGCCTCCTGGGACGGCACCCACGAGATCACGCCCAGCAACACCGCGGAGTTCCGGCTCATGCGGCCCGACGGGGCCGTGAGGTCGGTGTCAGGGCACGCCATGCTCACCGTCGGGCCGGACGGCAAGCCGCAGCGGCTCCTCGGGACGCTGCTCGACCTCACCGAGCAGAAGCAAGCAGAGGCGGAGCGCGAGGAACTCCGCTCCAGGCTGCTGCAAGCGCAGAAGATGGAGAGCATCGGCCGCCTCGCCGGAGGGGTGGCGCACGACTTCAACAACCTGCTCACGGCCATCCTCTGCTGCGCCGAGCTGGGGGCGCAGCGGGGCGACGGGGAGCGCGCCCAGGACTATTTCCAGCAGATCACCGAGGCCGCGGGGCGCGGGGCGCGGCTCACCGGGCAGCTTCTCGCCTTCGCACGGAAGCAGGTCCTGGAGCCGCGGGTGCTCGATCTCAACGAGCTGGTGGAGCGGGGGATCGAGATGCTGCGCCGGCTGATCGGGGCGCACGTGGAGATCGTGTGGATCCCGGCCAGGGACCTCGGCCGGGTGAAGGGCGACGCCGGTCAGATCGAGCAGGTGCTGGTGAACCTGGTGGTGAACGCGCGGGACGCCATGCCCAGCGGCGGGAGGGTGACCATCGAGACCGCCGACGTGACGTTGACCGAGGACTACGCGCACAAGCGGACCGAGATCGAGCCGGGCGAGTACGTGATGCTGGCCGTCACCGACACCGGCTCAGGGATCGCTCCCGAGCTGATGTCGATGATCTTCGAGCCCTTCTTCACCACCAAGGAAGCCGGCAAAGGGACGGGGCTCGGGCTCGCCACCTGCTACGGGATCGTCAAGCAGCACCGCGGCCACCTCGCCGTCTACAGCGAGCCAGGGCGAGGGGCGACGTTCAGGGTGTACCTGCCCCAGGCGAAGCAGCCGCTCTCCCCACGCGCCGCCACCTCCGAGGTCACCCGCCCCACTGCGGGGACCGAGACGGTCCTCATCGTGGAAGACTACGGTCCCGTGCGGACCATGATCCGCGAGCTGTTCGTGGATCTCGGCTACACCGTGCTCGTGGCCCAGGACGGGGAGGAGGCGCTGGAGACGGCGCGCGCACACCGCGGCGCCATCGATATCCTGGTCACCGACGTGATCATGCCCCGGATGGGAGGCAAGGAGCTCGCGGCTCACCTGGTCGAGGAGCGCCCCCACCTCCGCGTGCTCTACACCTCGGGCTACGCCGAGAACGCGATCGTGCAGCACGGGATCCTCAGGCCGGGTTCGGCCTTCATCGCCAAGCCTTACCGGCCCTCGGAGCTGGCGGAGCGGGTCCGGGTGCTGCTCGACGAGCCGCCACCCGCGGGGGTCATGCTCTGATCGGGTGCGTCAGTCGCACACCGAACCGAGGGTGCCGACCAGGGTGCTCGTGCTTCCAGCCAGGTAGAGGCCCGAGAAGGTCACGCTCTGGGCGTCCCCTGCGCCGTTCGCGGGCATGCACCAGATCTGGATGTCCGATGCTGCCTCGCCATCCTCCGGGTCGAAGTCGAGCGCGCCCGAGGCGCCGTTGACGTCGATGCTCGCCCCCGCCAGGAGAGCGTCGAAGGTGCTGCTGATCTGTTCGCCCACGTTCACCGGATCTCCGGGAGGGATCATCTTCGAGAGCGCGCCGGCCAGCCGGGCGCCCGTCGGAGCTTCACCGCCGAGCGCGACCGCGCTGTAGGCGAGGAGGTAAGCGGCGTCGTAGGCGCCGGCGGCCCCGAAGACGTCGGGGCTCGTTCCGTCGTTGAACTGCCCGATGTAGTCGCCGCGGAAGGCGTTGAAGCGCGGGTTCGAGGTGCCCGGGATGGTGCCGGTGATCCGGTGCCTGAGGTCCGTGTCGCCCTGGACGACGGACTCCCAGAGCTGCGGGATGACGCTGCCGTCGGAGAGCACGTACCGCGGCCTGTAGGCGCCGAGCTGCCAGCCCTCCTCGATCGGCGCGAGCACATCGAGGACGCTCTCGCGCGTGCCCAGGGAGAAGATGATGTGGGGCTCCAGATCGAGCGCCGCCTGCACGGCCTCCTCGTACCGGGGTGCGCTCGTCGTGGCGTTGTCGGGGTCGCCGTAGTCGAAGCGCCGGTAGAAGCCGTTGTTCTGCGGGTCGAGGGCGCTCGTGCCGTTCAGCACGAGACCCGCTTCGAGCACCCGCCCGAGCCCCGTGCCGTACGAGTCTCCCTTGTGCAGGATGGCGACCCGCAGCTTGTCTCCGGCCTGGAGGCCGAGGGCGAGCCGGACGTCCTCCTGGAGGCGCGCGGAGTACTGGACGAGCGCCTCGGCCTGGTAGATGTCGGAGGGCGCGGTGCGCCAGACGAGCCCCTGGTCGCTGAGATCGGTGATGGCGACGCTGGTCGCCGAGGGGGAGATCACCAGCGTCCCTCCCGGGATGGTGGCCTCGGTGGCCATCTTGATGGTGATCCCGCTGAAGGCAGCGCCGATGATCGCAGGCACCCCGAGGGAGACGAGGTGCTGGCCCGCGGCCGCGGCGGTGTCGGCGTCGCTCTTGTCGTTGCAGCCCACCAGCACCACGGGACGCTGCATGGACTTGCCCGGGAGCGGCGGGAGGCCGTTGGCGTTCGTGGCGATCTCGGAGAGCGCGAGCCGGACCGCGTTGGTGATCGACTTGCCCGTCTGGGCGGCCTCACCGTCCGTCGGCACCACCACCCCGATCAGGAGCGCGTCGTCCTTCTCGTAGTCGCCCTCGATGACGGTGCACTCGGTGGACCGCATGTCCGCGCAGGCGTGGGTCTGCGCGCTGCAGACGTGGAACTCGCCGAACTGCTCCACGCACTCCTGGTTGGTGGCGCAGAGCGGCTCCGAGCACACCCGCTCCTCCGAGCAGGTGGTGCCCGGGAAGCCCGCGCAATCGTCGTTGGTCTCGCACTGCTCTGCGTTGCGGTCGATGATCAGCGTGCACGAGGGCAAGAGGACGCCGAGGCCGATCGAGGCGAGGCGGGCAAGAACCTTCATCGCGCGGGTCTCCTTCATGGACTGGCTACGCACCCCGGGGGATCCATGGCCGCGATCCAGCCGCTGACGAGCGCTATCCCGTCCTGATCGGGCATCCGGTTCGTGAGCTCGGGCATCTTGATCTCCGGATCGGTGGAGCCCATCCGGAATATCATGATGCTCTGCTCCGGGTGACCTGGCTCGACATCGAAGGCGTGCCCGCCGGTCCCAGCCCCCGCCGCGACCGACGTCTTGCAGATGCCGTTCTTGAGAGGGGTCCGCTCCCACTCGAGCAATACCAGCCCACTCGGCCCCCCTGCCCCACCCGGCCGATGGCAGTGGGAGCAGTTGGCGTGGAGGTAGGCCCGGGCACGGTCGTCGAGCATGCCGCTCCCCCGCGGATCGGCGAAGGCAGGGAGGTCGGCCGGAGGCGGGAGCGCCCCCGAGAACATCCCGAGCTCCGCAAGCTCCACGAGCTGGTTGCGCGGCCCCGACGGGGTGTCGATCTCCCGGTTGAGCTGCGGCGTGACCAGGCCGAGGAGGTGAATGGTGTCATCGCGCTCGTGGCAGCTCTTGCACTGGTTGGTGTTGGGGATGACGTACTGGCCTTGCGCCGGCATCCCCTGCGCGTCGGTGTAGGAGACGTCGACCCGATCCCCCGCCACGAGGCGCGTGGCCTCGGTTTGCGCGTCGTTCCAGGCGTAGGTGTGGGGCACCCAGCCCTCCTCCGAGAGGATGAGCAAGCGCGTCTCCACGATCCGCGCCGGCCCCTCGGGCTCGCGAAGATCGAGCGAGAAGAAGAAGGTCTTGATGATGATGGTCCCCACCGGGAACTGCCAGTCCTCGACCTCGCCGAGGTCGATCTGCGCTCCCTCGGGCAGGACGATGAAGCGCCCCTTGCCAGCATGATCGGCCCAGAGCGGTGAGGTCACCTCGTAGGGGACCACGCCAGCCACAGGCCGCAGGTCGGCGAGAGGCCCCTCGAAGAAGCCGTACTCCGAGAGGGTCTCGTAGGGGATCTCGCGGGGCGGTTCGGGCTCCGGATCCGGATCCGGCGGTGGCGTGCTGGTCGTGGAGGCGCCAGGCGCGGGCCCAGCGTCATCCCCTCCGCACGAGATCGCCGTGAGCGGGAAGCCCAGGAGGCCCAGGAGGCCCAGGAGCGCCCATCTACTCTGCCGGGAGAAGCTCATAGGTACAGGCCACCTCGGAGACATCCTGGCTGTCCGCGGGGAAGTCGTCGCAGAAGTTGAAGTTCAGGTAGCTGGGCGCCGGGTCCTCGGAGACGCAGTTGGTCAGGTGGCCATCGTCCGTGGCCATGGCGTCGATGCAGCCGTCCCACATGATGTCGGGGATGGGACGGAGGTCGGTGGCCAGGAGGACGAGGCCATCAGGCTCCGTGCCGTTGTTCATGTACTCGTTCTCGTGGATGAAGTTGCCCTGCGGGAAGCGGTCGTAGAGCGGGTCGGTGGTGTCCCCGAAGACCACCGACAGGTAGCTCAGGGTCATGATGGCGCCCGACTTGTTGTCCCGGATGACGTTCCTGCGGACCTCGTTGTCGTCCGAAGCCAGGATCATCACCCCGAGGCCAGGCGGAACCGACGCCACCGTGGTGCCCGGCTCGGCGAAGTTGTCGAGGTTGTTGTTCTCGATCAGGTTGTCGTAGACGTTGGTGCGCTTGCCATCCTGCACGGGGATGCCGGGCAGGTTGAAGACCAGGATGCCCGCGGTGTTGTCGTGGGCGTGGTTGCCGCGCACCAAGGCGTCGGTCGAGTTCTCGATCTCGATGCCAGCGACGTTGCCGTAAGCCTCGGAGTCCGTGACGCGGATGCGCTCGGACTGGCCCACGTAGATGCCGGCGTCCCGCGCTCCCTTGACGATGCAGCGCTCGATCACCACGTCGGACGACCCGACGGGATAGAGGCCATAGGCCCCGTTCTCGAGCGCAGCATCGGCGCTCCACTGGACCGTCACGTCACGGAAGGTGACGCCAGCGACGTTGCTGGCACGGATGCCGTCGCCGGGCGTGTCGAGGACCGAGAGGGCCTCGATGGTCACGCGATCCCCCTGGATCAGGACGCCGTTGGGTCCTGTCTCCTGGGCCGAGAAGTCGAGGAACGTCCCCTCTGGCCCGACCCCTTTCAGGGTCACGCCGTCGACGTCGAGGCTGAGCTCACCGGTGAACGAGAAGGTGCCGGCGCTGAAACAGACCGTGCTGTCCTCCCTCGCCTCGATGAGCGCGGTCTGCACCGCCGCGGCGTCAGCCTCGCCAGCCATGAGGACGACGTCGCAGCCCTCGGGGATCGCCGCCGAGCCGCCGCCCTCGCCGCCGCTGCCGCCCTCGCCGCCGCTGCCGCCCTCGCCCGTGGTGCCCGCGCCACTACCGCCAGTACCGTCGTCATCGTCACCGCACGCGCTGATCCCGGTTGCGCCGAGCACGAGGACCGAGACCACCAGCGCCGCCCCAGCGGCACGGGTACACCCATGGAGAAGCATTCCTGTCTGCATGCACACAACGTACTGGACGTGTTGGCGCACTGTCCATCACGAGCGCCAGACAGGCAGGGGCGAGGTGCAGGCCCCTGCGCGAGCCAGCGGGATCAAGCGGAGGAGGCGTCCAGACGGATGGTCTTCCAGTCACCCGAGCGGAACTTCCACGCCATGATCGCCGCGAGCAGGACCACGTAGATCACGCCGGCAGACCAGATGCCCATGAGCCCGAAGCCCAGGGTGATTCCGAGGAGCCAGGCCAGGGGTACCAAGCAGGTGAAGTGGAGCAGCAGCTCCACGACCATCACGAAGATGGTGTTGCCGGCACCGAACAGCGCCTGGGTGAGGATCATCGCGACCGCGACGAGGGGCGTGCAGATGCCCATGACCTGCATCGGGCGGAGCGCTGCCTGTTGCACCAGCTCGCTGGTGCTGACCACCGAGAGGATCTGCTGCGCGAACACGGCCTCGAGCAGCCCGACCACGCCGAAGATCGCCAGCCCCATGCGGACGCTCGTCCAGCCGAAGCGCGCTGCCTTCTCCGGGTCCTTCTCGCCGAGCGACTGCGCCACGAGCGTGGCCGTCGAGGTACCGAAGGCAAGGCAGGCCGTGAAGGTGAGCTTGAGGACGCCCACGATCACGGTGGTCGCGGCGCCATAGACCGGCTCGGAGCGGCCCCCCGGGCACTTCGGCGAGACCGCCCCCGCGGGCGCGATGCTGTCGAGCTGGCTGGCGATCGCATAGAAGAGGGCGAACCCCGTCATGATCGCGACCGTGGCGACCGCGCTGGGGATGGAGAGCTTGAGGATCGACCAGGTGAGCGTCCGATCGGCGTTCTTCCAGGAGAAGGGGCGGTAGAGCCGGCGGTACTCGGGCAGGAGCGCGTAGGCGATCATGATCGCCAGGCCCACGTACGTGGAGATGAAGCCGGCCATGCCAGCGCCGGCGATGCCGTACTTCGGGATGCCCAGGGTGGCATTGCCGAAGATGAGCAGCAGGCACAGGACGATGTTGAGGGCGTTCATCACCACGGCCGACACGAGGTGGATATGGGTCTTGCCCAGTCCGTCGAAGAACGCCTTCAGCGCGAAGGTGGCGGCCATGGACGTGATCCCGAGCAGGCGCCACTGCAGGTACTCGTGCGCCGCTTGCCGCGCGCCCTCCACCTTGATGATCGCGGAGAGGATGAGCGGCATGAGCACGTAACCGAGCGCCGAGAAGGCGACGCCTGCCACGATCGCGAAGAACAGCGCGTTGAACAGGACCGCGCCGGCGTCCTCGAAGCGCTTCTCGGCGAACCTGCGGCCAGAGAACGCCTGCGTGCCCACCGAGATCGCGCTCAGCGACCCTCCGAAGAGCCAGAGGATGATCAGCGACGGCAGGAGCGCAGCCTGCGCGTTCGAGGACTCGGGGCAGGGCAGCGCCGCGAAGAAGACGATGTCGACCTCGTTGACGATGCTCTGGGTGAGCATCGCGGCGACGGTCGGAAGTGCGAGCCTCAGGATGGCGCGTCGAGGCGGGCCGGAGGTGACCGCGTTGGAGCCCTGCGCCGGGAGGGAGATCTGAGCCATCGGAGGCGGCCGGTATACAACGTGCCGCCAGGATGGTCCACGCAGCGCTGCGGGCGCACAGGCGCAGGCAGGGCTGGTCTACCGACCCTCAATCCGCCTTGGCTCTGCGGGACTTCCGCTTGCGACGTCGCTTCGCTTCCTGACCGTCTGCAGCCTCCGCGTCGGTGGCGCGCGGTTCGTCGTCCTTCATCGCGGACGCCTTCAGGCGCTCCTCGCGGTTGCGCAGCTCCGTCCTGCGCTGCGCGTCCGCCTTCGTGGGCGCCTCCTTCACCTCCGCCTTTGCGGCGAGCGTCCTGGCCTCCGCCTTCCCGGAGGGCGGCTCTTTCGGTTCCGGCTTCGCAGCAGGCTCTTTCGTCTCTGCCCGGACGTCGGCGACCTTCGGCTCGGTCACCTCCGTGGCTGCCTGCGCCGTCTGCGCCGTCTGCGTCTTTCCGGCGTCTGCCTGGACCACCGAGGGACGCGGCGCGGCGCGCGACGAACGCTCCTGCCGCGATGCTGCACGCGGACGGGTCTGCGAGGGCTGAAGCGTGTCCTGGGCGAGCGCCTGCTCCGCGGCCTGTGCGGGCAGGTCGGGGCTCACCGCCGGCTGGAGGGGCGCGCTGGGCGCGACGACCTCGGGGCTCCCGGCTCCGTCTTGAGCTAGCGGATGCGCGGAAGGAGGCGTGACCCCCGCCGCGACCTCGGTCGAAGCAGTCTGCACCGGGAGGCCTTGCTCTGCGGGCGACCCTGGCCCTCGCGTGGCGTCGGCGAGGCTGTTGGTCGGGATCTGAGGCGTGCTCTGCGTGCGCCAGGGGAGGAAGGCCGCTGCCCTACCGCCGAGATCTGCGATGGCCTTGCCGCTCCCGGTGAAGATCACCCCGGCCACCGCGAGCGCAGCGGCGGCTACCGCGATGCCTCCCGCGCGCCGGAGGGTGTTCCCGCGCGCTGGTTTCCAGAGCACCGATTCCAGGGCCCGCCGCATCTCGGCCGCGCTCTGGAACCGGACGCTCGGGTGCCGCGCCAGCGCGCGCATCACGATCTCGTCGACCTGGGCAGGGATCTGCCGCTCCGGGGCGCAGTCCCGAAGACGCTCCGGGCTCCCTCGGGTCTTCGCCTCCAGCAACGCGACGGTGCTGGAAGCGACGAACGGCAGACGCCCCGTGATCATCTCGTACAGCATGCAACCGAGGGCATAGACGTCGGCGCGTCCATCGACCCGGCCCGAGGACGCTTGCTCCGGTGCCATGTACTCCGGGGTGCCGACGATGGCGACGCCGGCGCGGAGGGGGGTCACGTCCGTCGCGGCGACCTCCTCGGGGCCGGTCGCGAGTCCGAAATCGAGGAGCTTCACAGGAGACACCGCTGCACCCGCCACCGGTGCTTCCGGGACGCGGGACGGCTGCGTCGCCACGCCCTTCGCGTCCACTGCGCGCAGGAGAAAGAGGTTGCTGGGCTTCAGGTCTCGATGCACCACGCCCTCTGCGTGCACCCGCTCCAGCGTGGAGAGCACCGGGATCGCCAGCGCGAACGCCTCACGCCACCCCATCACCTGCTCACGGGCGAGGTGCGCGTCGAGCGACTCTCCCTCGCAGAGATCCATCCCGCAGAACAGGCGCCCGTCGGCAGTCACTCCGAAGTCGTGCACCTTGACGAGCCCCTCGTGCGAGAGCGCCGAGAGCACGCGCGCCTCACGCCGGAAGCGCGCCGTGACCTCCGGAGAACTCGCGTGCTCGGCCGCGATGACCTTGAGCGCGAGGCGCCGCCCGAGGTCGACATGCTCCACCTCGTGCACGACGCTGAACGCCCCGCGGCCCACCTCGCGCTTCAGCCTGTAGCGGGTCCCCGGCAGCATCCCCTCCGCTTCGGAGAGCCCCGGCTCCGCAGGGCTCGTTCTGCCCTCGGGACCGCGCGCCTTGCTCCTCCCCTCGCCCAGACGTTGCCCGGGAGGCGGCGCTGCGGCAGGGTCCGACTTGGTCTGAGGGGCCGCGGACGCCTCGGCGGCGCGGGGGCGTCCGAGACCGCTGGCGCGCGCCTCGGTGACGAGGTCCGAGAACTCCCGCCGCGTACGGGCTGGTTCTCCCGGGAAGAGCGCGTGCATGAAGTGTGCAGCGCGGGCCCTCACGCCGCGCTCACCGCTTGGTAGCGTCTGCGCCGCACCGAGGAGCGCGGCGAGGTCACGGGCAGCCTCCCGGCTGGATGCGTAGCGCGCTTCCCTGTCGAAGGTGGTGAGCCGCGCGATGATCCCGTCGAGCTCCGCGGGGGCGCCGATCTGCTCGCACAGCGGCGGCGTGCTGCTGCGGTTCTGGGCCACCGCGGTCAGGTGAGCTTGCGCGTCACCCTGAAGAAAACGGCGCCCAGCGCACAGCTCCCAGAGCATGATCCCGAGCGCGTAGACGTCGACCCGCGCGTCTCCCGGGTCGCCGTTCGCGACCTCCGGGGCGACGTACCCAGGTTTGGCGAACACCACCCCTGCGACGGTGTGGCACCGCCGGTTCTGCCCTCGGGCCGTGCCGAAATCGATGATCTTCACGTCTCCCGCGAAGCCCACCATGACGTTCTGCGGCGACAGATCCCGGTGCACGATGCCGAGGGCGCGCCCGGCAGCGTCTCGGCGCTCGTGGACATGGGTCAGCCCTTCCGCGATGAGCGCCGTGATCGCCACCGCTTCGGGCCACTCGATCTGCTGGCCGAGCTGCGCTGCCCGGGTGCGGACGTCGCCCAGGCTGCGCCCCTCGACGTGCTCCACCACCACGAAGGGTTCACCGCTCTCCTCGTCGATGTCGGCCTCGATGACCTGCGCGACGCCGGAGTGCTGGAGCTGCGCCTGGACGCGCGCCTCATCCAGAAAGCGCGCGATGAAGCTCGGGTCTGCGGCGTGCTCGCGGCGGATCACCTTGACCACCACAGGGCGTTCTGCGCCCTCGAACCCTGCCGTCGAGGCGAGGAACACCTCTCCCATGCCCCCCCGCGCGAGGCGCCTGAGGAGCAGGTACCGGCCGAAACGTCGGGGGAGCTCGTCGCTGTTGAAGGGGCGCGGATGCGCGTTCGCGCTGCTCGCAGTCGCCTGGGCGGTCGCCATTCAGCGAGCCTAGAAATGTGGGACAACGTGGGCCAAGTTCACGGCAAGTTGCGGCCGACGGTGAGGGATGGACCGTGTGTCCACACCCCTCCTGTTGCTCCCGCCTTGCCCGTAGGGTAGAAAGGTCCGGCCTCATGGAGCGGTTCCCCTTCAAGCGTCTCGTCGCCGTCATGGCGTTCGCGCTTGGGTTCTGCCTGCCGCTCCAGGCCTATGCTGCGCTCGTGCAGGTGTGCGAGGACGACGCGCTGACCCGCGCGCCAGTTCCCGCACAGGACGCGAACCACACCTCCGAGTGTGGCGCCGCCCCGCTGCAGGACGACGACATCAGCGACACGAACGCCGCCCCGCTGTGTGATCCACGCGGTGTGTCAGCGGTTGCCCCCCTCCGCATCCACCCGATCGTCGATGCCCGCATCGAAGCCGGGTTGTCGTGTGGGGGTGAGGCAGATGCCGCACCCAAGGTCGGGCCGCGTTCGAGCGACCCTGCCCCGATGCTCGACAGCGTCGCGGCATCGTCGTGGGCGGTGCTCGTCCCGGATATCGTGCTCCCGCTCCCCATTGAGGGGGAGATGCTCGTCCCATCGCCGCCTGTCACCGGCGCTGCGCTTCCGGGTTTCCGTCAAGGCATCTACCACCCGCCCCGCTGATTCCGGGCTCGCTGGACCACCCTTCCCGAGGAGAGAGAGGTCCGGCTGAGCCCCGAGGCACACCGTCAGGGTGGCATCGGGCGTCGAGGTTTCATGCCGCGCGCGCAGTCTCCCTGAGGCGTGTCTCCAGCGCTGGAGGACCGGGAGCCAACGCACCACGCGCTGATCCGCGGGGTGATTGCCAGCCTCGCAGGAACCACACCTCACCGGGCGTGCCTGCCACGGAGGGCGCCCCCGGAGGAGTGCACGGCAACGGCATACGGCTGCACCGACCACGAGGGAGGAGCAGCCCCTGAATGGGTTGAACAAGGACTTACCCTGGGGCGGCATGCCGCTCCGGGGCAGCAAGGAGCCCGGATTGGTCCGGGCGCCTTGCATGGAGAGGAACGAAGGACATGAACAAGGGAACAGCTATCGTCGGCTTCCTTCTCTGCTTCATTGCAGGGATGGGGCTGATGTTCAGCATCGACCGGAGTGCTGGCAGAAGCGCCAGCATCACGGCCGAAGCGTACTCGGATGGGGAGGCCTGGAGCGATGAGGACGGCTTCCCCGCCGTCACGTCGAAGGACCCGATGTGGGGGTCTCGAAACGCGCCGGTGACCATGGTGGTCTTCAGCGATTTCGAGTGCCCCTTCTGCTCGCGCGTCGAGGCGACGATCAACCAGCTCAAGGAGAAGTACGGCGCTGACAAGCTCCGGATCCTCTGGAAGAACAACCCCCTGCCGTTCCACAAGAACGCCCGCCCGGCCGCCGTGGCCGCGGAGACGGTGTTCCGGCTCGGCGGCTCGAAGGCGTTCTGGAAGTTCCACGATCGCGCCTTCGAGAACTTCAAGGGCGGGCTGACCCCCGAGAACTTCGAAGCGTGGGCCGCCGAGGCCGGCGTGGACCGCGCCAAGTTCAAGGCCGCCTACGACAAGCAGGAGTACGCCGCGAAGATCGACGCCGACATGGCAGTGGGCAAGACCGCTGGCGTGACCGGTACGCCGGCCGCGTTCATCAACGGCGTCTTCCTCAGCGGCGCGCAGCCGATCGACAAGTTCAGCGCAGCCATCGACGAGCAGCTCAAGGCAGCTCAGACCGCGGCGGCCTCCGGCACCAAGCCCGACAAGGTGTACGCGAAGGTCTCGCAGGAGAACAAGGCCAAGGCGCCGCCCCCGAAGGAGCGCGCGCAGAAGCCGGAGCAGGACGACAAGACCGTCTGGAAGGTGCCCGTCGGCGATTCACCGGCGAAGGGCCCCGAGACGGCGCTCGTGACCATCGTGGAGTGGTCGGACTTCCAGTGCCCCTTCTGCAGCAAGGTGGTCCCCACCCTCGACGAGATCAGCAAGACCTACGGCGACAAGGTCCGCATCGTGTGGAAGGACAACCCCCTTCCCTTCCACCAGCGCGCAGAGCCCGCCGCGGAGCTCGCGCGTGAGGCTCGCGCTCAGAAGGGCGACAAGGGCTTCTGGGCTGCGTACGACCTCCTCTGGAAGAACAACCAGAAGCTCGCCGACGAGGATCTCCTCGGTTACGCCAAGGAGCTGGGCCTCGACGTCGAGAAGGTGAAGGTTGCCATCGCCGAGAAGAAGTACGGCGCCGGCATCCAGGCCGACCAGGACCTCGCGGACGACCTTCAGGCGTCCGGCACCCCCCACTTCTTCATCAACGGCCGCCGGCTCGTCGGCGCGCAGCCGATGGAGAAGTTCAAGGCGCTCATCGATGAGGAGAGCAAGAAGGCCGAAGCGCTGCTCGCCAAGGGCGTCGCCGCGAAGGACCTCTACAACGAGATCGTCAAGGACGGGAAGACGCCGCCGCCGCCCGAGCGCAAGGAAGTGGCTGCTCCCGGCCCGAACAACGCCTGGAAGGGTGGTGAGAAGGCCAAGGTCGTGATGCAGGTCTTCTCGGACTTCGAGTGCCCCTTCTGCAAGCGCGTCGAGGACACGGTCACCCAGGTCGAGAAGGCCTACGGCGACAAGATCAAGATCGTGTGGCGCCACCGGCCGCTGCCGATGCACAAGAGCGCGCCGCTCGCGTCGGAAGCCGCTCAGGAGGCGTTCGTGCAGAAGGGCAACGCCGGCTTCTGGGCCTTCCACCAAGCGCTCTTCAAGAACGCAGGCACCGGCCCGGACGTGCTGCAGCGGCCCGCGCTGGAGAAGTACGCCGAGGAGCAGGGTCTCGACCTCGCCAAGTTCAAGAAGGCGCTCGACAGCAACGCCAACAAGGCAGCGGTCGACGCTGACAACGACGTCGCCGAGAAGGCCGGCATCAGCGGCACGCCGGCGTTCGTCATCAACGGCTACTTCATCAGCGGCGCTCAGCCCTTCTCGAAGTTCAAGAAGGTGGTCGACACCGCGCTCCGTGAGGCCGGCGACGCCCCCCCGAAGGGCGGTGCCGCAAAGGTCGAAGCGCCCAAGAAGCCTGCTGCCCCCGGGGCCGCCAAGCCGAAGGGCGACGACGCTTACTGAGCCACGTCTCGCGCACGGCGGGGGTGCACACCCCCGCCGCCCTGTCTAGCCAGGCGGGTCGGATTTCAGGCCCGCCTTCCCCTCCAGACACCCCCGGATGCGGCGCTCTTCATGTGAGAGCGAGAGGCCTTCGCCTCGATGAGCGCCCGAAACCCTGACAGCGCCTGTCAGGATCGGAACCCTTGCGCCCTGTCCTCCTGAGGGATCACCTTGAGCGCTCGCGCTGCCGCTTCGGCGAGAAAGGCGTGGGAATCCGTCAGGATGGCCTGCAGTGCCGGAACCAGCTCCCGGGCGCGAATGGCAGCAGCCGTCTCGATCGCCATCAGCTTGCGCGGTAGTGGCTCGTCCATGTCGAGCAGGATGTACTCCAGCCCCTGAAGGATGGGTGCACCCGGCGCCGCAGCACGTTTCGCTCCGTTCGCGGTGGGCGGCATCCACGAGGAGCCAGGAGTCGCCGAGGGTCCCCCGTCGTGCACGAGCGCTGCGGCTGCGCGGCGCGCGACGCGGCGGATCGCGGCGTCGTCATCGAAGAGGCGGGGCAGGATGGCATTCGCTGCCTCCGGGAAACGCAGCTCCCCGAGCACGTGCGTGGCCCAGAATCGTGTATCCGCATCAGGAGACGCGGCCCTCACCGTCATGAAGGGCAGCGAGAATCGCTGGACGGCGATGACCAGTGTCAGGAGCGGTCCACACTCCGACGCGGGCGGGAGCTTGTTGAACTCTTCCTGACCGCGTACACCGGCGAGCAGCTCGCGCATGCGCCGCTCGACCCGAAGTGGACCCGGGAAGCGAGCAGCAATCGCCTTCGCCGCGAGCTCTCCATCCCGTACCAGCTCGGCGAAAGCGCGCGGGGCGTCATCACCATCGTCGAGGACGAGTTGCACGAGCGCAGCATGGTCCCGGGCGAGCCCCTCTCTGCTCCGGTCACCGCGCCCAGCCCAGCGCTGCTCACTGCCTTGCAGCGAGATATGCTCCGGGAGCGAACCAGGATGCACCGCGGGAGACGACGAGCTGCTGTCCCCTGGGGTGTGAAGCGCATGCTCCGTGGGGTGCAACGCCTCAGGTCGCAGCAGCGCGCCCTGTTGAGGCGTGGGGCGGCCTGTGCTCTCGAACCGCGCGTCGGACGCTCCGTACTCTCCAGCGTCGACGCTCTCCCGGTAGCGGTACGGCGTGACCAGCTCCTGCGTCGGGGCCGTGGCAATGTCCCGCAGGCGCGGTGCGGATGCCGCGCTGGTTCCCGAAGCCGGCGCGCTGCCCCTGAAGGCCCCCGCCATCGATGCCATCGAGATCGGTTCGAGATCCTCGACACCGGTCCCCCTCAAGCCGAAGGCGCTCGCCACCGTGTCGAACGAGCTCAGATCTGTCTGGCTCTCCAAGGCACCGTCAGCTCCAGGAGTCCCCGCCGAAGGGGTCGTCGTGGGCGAATCGTCTCTTCCCGCGGGTCTGCCTCCTCCTCCTCGGGAAGCCGCGTCTCCCACGGCATCGCGCCATCCACGAAGCTCCTTGAGCAACATGGAGCGCGTGCGCTCGGAGAGCGGTCCCTGGCCAGTTTCATCAACCCTGGATGCCTCGGGTGCGTGCTGCTCTTCGCCGCCCGGCTCGGGCTTCACGCCACCCTCTGGCTTCACGTCCAGAGCTGCGACGGCCGGGAGCGAGCCTTGCTTGCTCTTCTTCTTGCGCAGAATCAGCCGCTCGAGCACCTGGCTCGCAAGCGCCGACAAGGCGATCAGATCACCGATTTCTGCGAGCTGAGCCGCTACATCTCCATCATCTCCGTAGATGAGCGCGACGACACGCCCGCGCACGGACAGAGGCAGGATGGCGGCCCCCGCCACGGCTGGTCGACCCAGCGCGTGCAGCAACGCCTGATCTGCATCGGTGCGTGGTAGCGAGGCCACCCGCACGACCGCAGAACGCCGAGCCTCCTCGAGCCCTCCTGGAGCATCGAGCGCAAACCGTAGAGACCCGATCTCGGCAGCGGTGGCCCCTGGTCCTGCGGCCCGACGACCGTGAGCCACGTCTGCTTGAACGGAGAAGAGGGCCGTGTACGTGAAGTACTGAAGCGCAAAGTCGAAGAGGACGTCGAGCACTGCCTCCGTGGTCTCGACCCGCGCGAGATCCTCCTCGGCCATCGCCAAGGTGAAGGGCCCGCGGCGACGTCCTCGCGGCGCCAGCGAGGAAAGGTGGGCCAGTGGGGCGCCTGAGGGATCCACCCCGTCGCGCTCCTCGCCCGCTGCCTCGGACAGCGCTGCCGGAGTCGCAGGGGTCCCAGGATCCTGGCCCGAGAGTGCCCGCTGAACCCAGCCATCGAACACACGCGCCGGGGGCAGCGCTGGTGGATGCACCGAGGTCTGCTCCTGAGCCGACGCAAGAGGCAGGTCCGAAGCGGCACTCTCGGCTGCCGGCGAGACATCAGGGTCCGGTGCCGGTGGCGTCGGAGTCGGCCATGCCGAGGGCACTGGCGTTGGGATCATGGAGGCCGTCGTCGACTGCGGAGGCAACGTGGGCCCCGCATGCTGCGCGGGCCCTTGAGCCATACCGGCCGGGTGCCCTGGCGACGTTTCCTCTCCGGTGAACGTTTCCTCTCCGGTGAACGTTTCCTCTCCGGTGAACGTTTCCTCTCCGGTGAACGTTTCCTCTCCGGTGAACGTTGCTTCCTCTTCATGCCAGGGAGGAATGGACAGACCGCGCAGCGTCGGTCGCGGCGGCGGGATCGCCGGCTCTGCAGCTACCTTCTCATCCGCCGCAGCGGGAGCAGACCCCACGGCAGCCTGTGCCTGCTGGTCCAGCCTTCCTGCGAGCCGTAGAAGCCGGCCCTCGATGGTTGCGCCGTAGTGCTGCGCCTGCGCTTGCCGGATCCGCACCAGCGGCGCAGCGACGAGCTCCAGCGCTGCCGCGAGCGCAAAACCCAGGTCCTCCTCGACCGCTGCCGGGAGCAGCTCCGATGTCGCGATGAGGAGCACATCCTGCTCACCGCGCCGGAGCTCCAGGGGGAAGAGGCGGTGCCGCACCGCGAGGTCGAAGGGCAAGGCGCGCAAGACCTCAGGAGAAGCGGGAGAGAGTGCGCCCACGGCCGGCGGCAGTCCCAGGCTCTCGGCGAAGAGGGGCGTCAGCTCCCGTTCGCTCGCAGCGCCGCCTTCGAGCAACGCCGTGGCGAGATCTCCACCGTGAAGCACCTGCCTCGCGATGGCTGCTTCGACTGCGCTCATCGAAGCCACACCGCGCTGCACCAAAAGTGAGCTGAGCGTCAACATCCGTATTCGCTCGTGGCAGGAGAGATCCGCACGCGGATTGAACGGTACCGGACCGGGTCCGTTCCCGTCGAGACTCTTCGTTTCACTCCTGGAGGCGACACGTTCAGAGAGAGGCTCCCCCAGCCGGTGGAGCATGGTCCTGGTCCGTGCTGCCCTCCTGCTGGTGAGGCGCCGATCCCAGGACGCAGGCGAAGCACAAGCCCGCCGTCTCGCGCTCGCCAGCGACCGTGACCAACAGAGTGCCGCAGTGCGCTTCAAGGATTCCACGTGCGATGCCGAGGCCCAGCCCCAGGCGCTCGCGACGGCGCGGCGGCGGCGGCTCACCGCTAGGGCTCGGGATCTTCACATCGAGCGCAACCCGCTCGACGAACGGCTCGAAGATGCGCTGGAGAACTTCCGGGGGCACTGGCCCTGCTTGATCCGAGATGGTGACCGTGGGCCGCCCATCCCCCCCCCAGGCCAGCCGCACCCGGACCGCTCTGCCACGCGATCTCATGAGGGCCAGTGATGCCACATATCCGAGCGCCACCTTCAGGAGCGGTGCGTCTGCCGCGAGGCTCACCTCACCCTCGCGCAGCTCGTTGTCCACGATCAAGCGCACCTGCCGGACCGCCGCAGCTTCGTACAGGTCGGCCGTGATATCCTGGATCAGCACCACTGGATCGCACGGGCCGACCAGCATCGCCCTCTGCGGGTTGGGATAGAGCCACACGGCGTGATTCAGCTCGTCGAGGAGGGTCGTGAGCCGGTCACCTGCCCCGCGAACCCGATCCAGCATCTCGCGGTGGGAGGGCTCGATTCGCTTGTTGTACCTCAGGAGAAAGTCGACGCCGGCCAGCATCGTCGCAAGCTCACCTCGCAGATCATGACCAACGCGGGCGAAGAACTCATCATCCAGGATGTTCATGAGGCTCCTACCAATGCATAGTCTCCTGATCTTCACCCGGGCAGGCACGATTCAGCCGCAAATCGTGTCAGGGCGGGCCGCAGTGCAGTGCTCTCTGCAGTCGGCTCACGCACCTGGTCCCTCCCCCGATGCGCCCGTGATGCCTCAGGGAAAGCCGCTTCCCCTCACCGGTGGACGACCGGGCTGCAACCTCGAGGCGGTGCTGAGCCGTCGACCTCCCCGTGCCGAGGGGGGACATATCCGCCCGCTGCCAACAATCCCACCCTCCACGGGTGGTGGTTGCGGCCAAGTCGCCACACACTGAACCATGAATAGAGGATCATGGCCACAGCGAAGCAGAGCGAGATTCCTCCGCCTGAACGCCACATGAGGGGAGACGACGGGGTGAGCGAGCAACAGCGGCGTGTCCTCATCGTGGACGATGATCCTGATTTCCTCGCGATTGCAGAGGCTCACCTCGCCGAGCACGGTTTCGCGGTGGAGCGCGCCTCTGGAGGACTGCGGGGTGTCTTCCTGGCGACTCAGGTGGTGCCGGACGTGATCCTCTGCGACCTGCGGATGCCTGGCATCGATGGCTTCGTCGTGGCCGATGCGTTGCGCGCGGACCCCGCCACCCAGAACACCGTCATCTTCGCGTGCACAGGTCGCCGCGACCTTGAAGCCAGGGCAGCCCTGCACTCTTCGTCGTTCGATGGCGTGCTGGTGAAGCCCGTGGACTGGGACGCTGCCGCTGGCCTCATCGGAGAAGCCATCACCCTGCGTGGCAAACCACGCTCGCTCTTCTGACGAGCGCCGCGACGAGCACCGCGACGAGCGCCGCGATGAGCGCCGCGACGAGCGCCGCGACGAGCGCCGCGGGGGCGGGTAAGGGCTATCCCGAAGAGAGTACGGGAAGCATAGGACGCGGCATCTCACCTGAATCCTGCGGCATCACCCTGAGGACTCGGGTATACACGTCAACGACTGCCAGTGCTCTCGCAACGGCCTCGCGGAGTCGACCAGCCTTCCGAGGTCGACCGACTCCTCCCGGAGCAGCGCGCTGGATCATCCCTCAGAGAGACCCAAGCCGAGAAGAAGTGATCTGATGGACCCCACAGGCAACCACGACAACGCGCCGCTCGTGTTGGTGGTCGACGACTTTCAGGACAACCGCGAGATGTTCGCGGAGTACCTCTCGTTCTCGGGATTTCGCGTGGCGGAAGCCGCCACCGGTCGTGAGGCGCTCGATCGGGCTTTCGAGCTGATCCCTGATCTCATCCTCATGGATCTTTCACTCCCCGAGATCGATGGCTGGAAAGCGACCCGCCTCCTCAAGGGCGATCCTCGAACCAAGGACATCCCCATCGTCGCGCTCACCGGACACGCGCTGGCGGGTCATTCACGCGAAGCCAAGGACGCCGGCTGCGATGCCTTCCTCACCAAGCCCTGCCTGCCCGACACCCTGGTGGCGGAGATCCGACGCGTGCTCGCCACCCGTGGTGGTACGAGCGCGACGTGATCGAGCCATGCTCTCCGGCTCGCTGACGTACCTCAGCATTGTGCCCTCGGCAGGTACGCTTACGCGGGGGGACGGGGGACGTCGGGCACAGGACTCCGGCCGCGCCTGACTTCCACGCTGGGCTCTCCTCTGGCTAACTCGGGGACGAGGTCGAGCAAGATGGCGCGGGTCACACGCAAGAAGGTCACCACCAAGCGAGACAAGCCGAGCGCGCGCTCTTCGACATCGCTCGAGAGTGAATGCGAGCGGCTCGAGCAACTCTGTCATGCGCTGGAAGAGCGCGCGGAGGCGATGGAGGTCGCGCACCGACAGACCGTCTCCACGGTCTCTCATGATCTGTGCAACGCCCTGAGCGTCATCGTCATGAGCGCGCGGCTGCTGCTCCGCACCGTTGCCCCTGATGCCCCGGGGCGCAAGCAACTCGACGCCATCCTGCGAGCCTGCGATGAGATCGAGCAGCTCGCGCGAGACCTCGTCGATGCCAACCATGTCGAGGCAGGCACCCTGCGCGTGGATCATCACCCGCAGGACATCGCCCCGCTCGTGGAGCAAGCTCTGGAGATGGCGGGCCCTGCAGCGGCAGCAAAGCCCGTCACGCTGTCCAGCGACGTGGCCCCCGGGCTCAGCGCGGTGGCAGCAGATCGCGAGCGGCTGCTCCAGGTCCTCCTCACGCTGATCACCAACGCGGTACGGTTCACACCGCGAGGCGGCCGCATCACGCTCCGGGCCGAGGCTGCAGCGCCGTCGAGCGGGCGTGGAGTCCAGTTCTCCATCGTCGATACGGGCCCCGGTATCCCGGTCGACCAGCAGGACCGCCTCTTCGCGCGCTTCTCGCAGAGCCGCCGGCCTCCCTGTCAGGTCGTCGGACTCGGGCCGTACGTCGCCAAGGGCATCGTCGAAGCCCACGGTGGTACCATCTGGGTCGACAGTCAGGTGGGCGTCGGCACGACCGTGCGCTTCACCATGCCCCCCGCCGACTCCGTCCAGCCCCCTGCCGCCATCGCGGCCGCAGTTTAGCCGCGCAGAGCCAGCCCCGACAGCCACCGGCGCAGGATGTGGCGCCCCTCGACAAGGTGGGCGAGGGACGTCCATTCATTCCGCTGGTGCGCCTGCTCGTTCACGCCCGGACCGAAGTTCACGGCTGGCACACCGAGCGCTGCAAACCGTGCCACGTCGGTCCATGCCTGCTTCGGCTCCACGGCCGTGACCCCAGCATCCCGCAGACGAACGACCAGCGGATGAGAGGCGTGCGGAAGCGCGGAAGGGCTGAGATCCATCCAGGCGATGTCGCCGCGACCTCCGACGAGCGCTTCCACATCACGCTGCGCCTCCTCGATCGACGTGCCCGGAGGAAAGCGGTGGTTCAGGTTCAGGCTGAACTCGTCAGGGATCACGTTGCGCCCTCGTCCTCCCTGCGCCAGGGTCGCCGAGGTCACCGAACGATAGAGCAATCCGTCCACGACCACTTCCCGCGGAGCGAGCGCTGAGAGGGCGGTGAGCAGCCCTCCCGCCTTGTGGATGGCATTCTCTCCCTGCCAGGGTCGCGCACTGTGTGCCGTCCGACCACGGAATGTCACGGCTGCGTGCAGCGACCCGCTCGCCCCCAGGCTCAGCCGGTTGTCACTCGGCTCGAGGCATACCGCGAGGTCGACAGAAGCGAGGTCCGGTTCCCGCTGGAGAACCAGCCCGAGTTCATTGTCCTGAAAGGGCCCCTCCTCGCGCGCATAGAAGACCAGGGTGAGGTCGAGCCTGTCGAGGTCCACCGGCGCGTTCAAGGCGACGTCGAGCATCAGCGCCAGGCCGGACTTCATGTCGCTCGCACCGGGCCCGTACAGGCGGTCGCCTTCGATGCGCGGCGGCCCATCGTGCGCTGTACGCACCACGTCGAGGTGCCCGGCGAGCACGATCTTCGGCCCACCAGAGCTTCGCGTCACCGGCACGACGAGGGAGTCGCCGTGCCTCCGGGGCGGCTCGGCCAGCCGAGCGCCCTGCAAGCGCTCAGCGACCGCCCCGCAGAGCGCGCTCTCTTCACCCGTGGGAGACGGAATCTCGCAGAGCCACAGCAGCAGCCTGGACAGCCACTCGGCACGGTCCTCGTCGTGCCCTCCTTGCGTCGTCATACCGCCACACCGAAATCACGCAGCGCCGCGTTCAGAGACACCTTGCGGTCGGTCGCCTCCGAGCGCTGACCGATGATCAGGGCGCAGGGCACGCCAAACTCGCCTGCGGGGAACCGCTTCGGCCGGGTGCCCGGGATGACCACGCTGCGGGGCGGCACGTAACCGCGGCGCTCGACGACCTCACTCCCGCTCACGTCGAGGATTGCCGTCGACGACGTGAGCACCACCCCTGCACCGAGCACTGCTTCTTCACCCACCACCACGCCCTCCACCACGATGGCGCGTGATCCGACGAAGACCCCATCTTCGATGATCACCGGCTGGGCCCCCGGAGGCTCGAGCACGCCACCGATGCCAACGCCTCCCGACAGGTGGCAGCCACGCCCGATCTGCGCGCAGCTCCCCACCGTGGCCCAGGTATCGACCATCGTCCCACCACCGACCCACGCCCCGATGTTCACGTAGCCCGGCATCACGATCACCCCCGGCTCGAGGAACGCACCGTAGCGAACCGCTCCGGGAGGGACGAGGCGCACCCCTGCCCTGTCGAGGCCATGCTTGAGCGGGATCTTGTCATGGAACTCGAAGGGGCCAACCTCCATCACCTCCATCTTGCGCAGCGCGAAGTAGAGGAGCACGGCCTGCTTCAGCCACGCATGGGTCACCCACGCGCCGCCCACCCCGCCGCGCTCGGCGACGCGCAGCTTTCCCTGGTCCAGCCCCTCGATCGTGCGCAACACGGCCTCCTCGTGCGTCGCCGATCGGAGCAACCCCCGGTCTTGATAGGCCTCTTCGACGAGTGGTTTCAGCGCGTCGATATCCATGCTGTTCGGCCTTTATCACGTTCCTCCGGACGCACGTGCGCCCGTTCTCAAGATCGGCCGCACCGGCACGGAACGCGTGCCCGAAACAGATCTCGCGCCGTCAGGAGAGACGTCTCGCGGTCACGCGACCAGCGTGACCACGGGTGCCTCGGGCTCCGGCAACGTCAGCTCGATCCGCGCCCGCTTCGCCGTCGCACAGGCGACGGAGCGCGCGAGCATGCCGCTTTCACGCAGCGGCACCTTCAGCTCCACCGGGCTCCCGGACGGCCTCGTCGCCTTGAGGCTGTGGGCCGCAAGCACCGTCATCACCGCCCGCCCATCGGGGCGGCGATGCACCTGGATCTGCGGGCTGGTCACGCCCGCAGCCCCCAGGATCCCCATGGCGATCTCGAGCAACCCGCCCACGAGCCGCGGATCGGCATCGATGTTGTCGCAGTCCTGCCCGCAGGCGATGGTGACCTTCACGGCGGGCTCCCCCTCGGAGAGGCCGGAGCCACGCTCTCGCAGGAGATCCGTCAGGTTCAGGGGAGTGGGCCTCAGATCCAGCGAGGCGACCACGAGATCCAGCAAGGGAAAGGTGCTCTCCAGCGCGCGCGAAGCCCGACGGACCTGCGACTCGAGTGTCAGCCGTTGCCGGGCGTCGATGCCTCGCTCCGCGGCCCCCTTCCCCTTGCCGCTCTTCCCCCCCTCGTCCGCGCCTTGCGCAAGCTCTGCTTCGAGCCTGGTGACCTCGGCGACGGCATGCTGGATCACGGCTTGCGCCGCGGCGATCCCCTCGGCATCTCCGGCAAGCTCGTCTTGAAGTGCGGCGTCGAGCTCCTTCAGGTCGACCCGCAGCGTCGCGCAGCCCTCCCGCACTTCGGGCAGGGCCCGCAGGATCCCCCGCGGCCCCACCCGGCGTGAGCCGAGGAGCTGCACGAAACTCTCCACCGCAGCGACGCCATCACACACCGCGCCGCGCGCGGCACCGAGGCGCTCGCGGGGCATCAGGACGCCGAGGCGGACGCGACAGGCGACACCTCGTAACCCGCGAAGAAGTACGCGATTTCCCGCGCCGCGGTCGAGGTTTTGTCCGAGCCGTGGGCCGCATTCTCGCCGACGCTCGCCCCGTACAGCTTGCGGATCGTACCCTCCGCCGCCTTCCCCGGGTCCGTCGCGCCGATCACCTCGCGGTAACGCGCGACCGCATCCTCGCGCTCCAGGGCGAGGACGATGATCGGGCTGCGCGACATGAACGCGCAGAGCTCGTCGAAGAACCCGCGCCCCCGGTGCTCCTCGTAGAAGCCCTCCGCTTCATTGCGCGTGAGATGGATGCGCTTCATCGCTTTGACGGTGAATCCCTCCGCCTCCAGCCGGGCGAGGATCGCACCGGCATGGTTCTTCTCAACGGCGTCAGGCTTGATGATGGAAAGGGTTCGCTCCAGGGCCATGATGGGGGCCGGGATAGGCGAATCTTCACGCCTTTGCAAGCATTTCTGCGCCCGACGGCTGGCCCGGTCCAGATGCTCGCCTGGCTCCCCGGGGCGGGTCAGCGACACCCGCGGCCAGGCCACGCCATGAATCTGTAACATTGGCCTGCTAGAAACGAAGCCATGCCCAGCCACGTGCTCATCGTCGAGGACGAGAGCGATCTGCAGCGCGTCCTCGCCTACAACTTCCGTCAGGCCGGGTTCGATGTCGTCTCGGCCATCAACGGGGAGACCGCCCTCCGCGCCCTCAAGGAGGAACGCTTCGATCTGATCATCCTCGATCTCATGCTGCCCGATGTGTCCGGAACCGAGCTCTGCCGCCGCATCAAACAGAACCCCCAGACGGCCCAGACCCCCATCGTCATGGTCACCGCCAAAGGGGAGGAGGTCGACCGGGTGGTCGGTTTCGAGCTCGGCGCCGACGACTACGTGGTCAAGCCGTTCAGCGTCCGTGAGCTCATTCTCCGCGCCCGCGCCGTGCTGCGCCGCTCGGAGGGCACCAGCACCGCACCCGAGCGGTTCGACTTCGGCGGGCTCCGGATCGACCGCGCCGCGCACCGCGCCTGGGTGGAGGGACAGGAGGTGGCGCTCACGGCGCTCGAGTTCCGGCTCCTCATGATGCTCTACGACCGGCGTGGCCGCGTCCTCTCGCGCGACCTGCTCCTCGACGAGGTGTGGGGCTCCCACGCCGACGTGACCGCGCGCAACGTCGACACCCACGTGAAGCGGGTGCGCGAAAAGCTGGGCTCTGCAGGGGAGTACATCGAGACGGTCCGCGGCGTCGGCTACCGGTTCCGCTCCGACGCCAGCGAGGAAAGCGACGGCTGATGTGGCAGCGACTCGGCATCGGCGGCAGGCTGGTGCTCGCAACCGCGGTCGTCCTCCTCGTCGCCGGCGTCATGCTCGAGCGGCTGAGCTCTCGTGAGCTCGCCTCCATCCTGGACGCCCACGCCGCTCCCCCTGCCGCCATCGAGGCGGCCCTGGACCGCTCGCGCCAGCTCGTGCTCGTTGGCGTCGGAGCTGCCATCCTGGTCGCCGCGATCGTCGGAGCGGCTGCCGTGTTCCTGGTCACCCGCCCGGTCCGGCGCCTCACCCGGGTTGCGCTCGCCATGGCCGAAGGGAACCTCTCGGCCCGTGCCCCTGACCGCGGCTCCGGCGAGGTCGAGCAGCTCGCCCAGGCCCTGAACCAGCTCACTGGCAAGCTCTCCCGCTCCATCCGCGAGCTGCGCGCCGAGCGCGACGTGCTCGCGGGCATCCTCGACGGCATGCGCGAAGGCGTCCTCGTGCTCGACGGTGGTGCCCTCATCGTCCTCGCGAACCGCGCCGTGCGGGGGATGGTCTCCGTCGGGGAAGAGTCGGTGGGCAAGACCGTGCTCGAAGCGTTCCGGAACGCCCGCCTCGCGGAGGCCGTCGAGCGCGCCCAGAACCAGGGCGAACCGGTCGACATCGAGGTCGAGCTCGGGCACCTGTTCGGCCTCGGCCGGAGCACCGCCTTTGCCATCCCCGCGCCGCGCCGCATCCTGGTCCGGGTCTCCCGCCTCCAGGGAGACGGGGCCCGCCCGGGCGTCATCGCCGTCTTCCACGACGTCACCGACCTGCGGCGTCTCGAGACCATCCGCACCGATTTCGTGGCCAACGTCTCCCACGAGCTGCGCACCCCGGTGACGGCGATCAGCACCGCCGTCGAAACCCTGCAGCTCGGCGCGCTCTCCGATCCTCACGACGCGCCCGAGTTCGTGGCGATGATCGACCGCAACGCCCGGCGCCTTCGCCAGCTCGTGGACGACCTCCTCGACCTGTCGAAGATCGAGTCCAGGACCCACAAGCTGGACCTCCAGGACCTCGACGTCACCAGCGCGGTGGAGCACGCCGAGCACCTCTGCGCAGAGCCGGCACGCCGCCGGCGAGTCACGGTCACCCTCGATCTCCCCCCTGAGCTTCCCCTCGCCCACTTCGACCAGCGCGCGCTCGAACAGGTTCTCACCAACCTGCTCGACAACGCCATCAAGTACGCCGGCGAGGGCGCGCACGTCACCATCTCCGCCCGCGTGGAGGAGCGGCTCGTGGCGCTGACCGTGGCCGACGACGGCCCTGGCATCCCCGCCCAGCACCTCGGCCGCATCTTCGAGCGTTTCTACCGCGTCGACGCCGGACGCTCCCGTGACCTCGGGGGCACCGGCCTCGGCCTGTCGATCGTGAAACACCTGGTCGAGCTGATGAACGGCACCGTGGATGTGGAGAGCGCCCTCGGAAAGGGCACCAGGTTCACCGTGCGCCTCCCGCAGGCGAAATGATCCCCTGTCCTGACCCACCCCTCCGCCCCCCATCCACCCACCTGTCACGTTCCCGTCACCGGGCACCGGTAAGCATGAAACCTCGGATGAGGGGGCTTCCGTGACGACGTTCCGGGGTACGCTCCCTGCCCGCCCGAGCGACCCCGAGCCACGACCATTCCCCTGCAGATGAGTGCCCTGGAGAGCGAGATCGATCCCGACGCGACGCCCGAACCCAAGCTCCAGATCTCTCACCTGGATGCCTACTTCAACGATCGGCACGTCGTCCGCGACATCACCCTGAGCGTTCCCCAGCGCCGGGTCACTGCCATCATCGGCCCCTCGGGGTGCGGCAAGTCCACCTTCCTGCGCTGCCTCAACCGCATGCACGAGCACGTCCCCGGGGCCCGGGCCAGGGGCGCCGTCATGCTCGATGGGGTGGACGTCTACCACCCCTCGATCAACCCCGCCCGGCTCCGACGTCACGTGGGCATGGTCTTCCAGAAGCCCAACCCGTTCCCCACCATGTCGATCCGCGACAACGTCCTCGCTGGCCACCGCCTGAACGGGACCCACGTCGACGCGCCCGGAGAGCTCGTGGAGCGATGCCTCCGCCAGGTGGCCCTCTGGGACGAGGTGAAGGACAGGCTCGGACGGCCCGGCGTCTCCCTCTCCAGCGGACAGCAACAGCGGCTTTGCATGGCCCGGGTGCTCGCCGTCGAGCCGGAGGTCATCCTGCTCGATGAGCCCTCCTCCGCGCTCGATCCCATCGCCACGGCGCACATCGAGGAGCTGATCGAGGAGCTGAAGGAGAGGTATACTCTCGTCCTCGTCACCCACAACCTCCAGCAGGCGGCTCGCGTCTCCGACTACATGGCCTTCTTCTACCTGGGGAACCTCGTGGAGTTCGACCGGACCGACGTCATCTTCACCAATCCCAAGGAAAGCCGGACCGAAGACTACCTGACCGGCAAGTTCGGTTGAGAACCAGCCCGATGCCCACGCACACCAGCAAGGTCTACGAGCACGAGCTGCGAACACTGCGCGACAAGCTCCTCCTCATGGGGAGCCTCGTCGAGGAGATGATCCACAAGGGCCAGGCGGCGCTCTCCACGCGCGACTCCGGGCTCGCCAAGGCCACCATCCGCCTCGACCGGCGGTGTAACCGCCTCGAGTGCGAGGTCGACGAGCTGTGCATGCGCATCCTGGCGACCCGCCAGCCGGTCGCCTCGGATCTGCGCTTCGTCACGGCAGCCCTGAAGATCGTCACCGATCTCGAGCGCATCGGCGATCTCGTGGTGAACATCTGCGAGCGGGTCGAGGAGCTGAACGAGGAGTCCCCTCTCCAGGTCACCGAGGAGCTCACCAGCCTCTCCGAGGAAGCCGCCGCCGTGGTCCGTGAAGCGCTCGATGCGCTGGTCTCTCGCGACGTCGAGCGCGCTCAGAAGCTCCTGTCCCACGACGACCACATCGACGACCACTACGCGCGGATCTTCCAGGACGTCCTCGCCCTCATGAGCCGCGACCCCTCGACCGTGTACCGGGCCACCCGCGTCCAGTCGGTCGCGAAGTACCTGGAGCGCATCGCGGACCACGCGATGAACATCGCCGAATCGGTGGTCTTCCTGGTCAACGGACGGGACATCCGCCACTACAACCGCCTCAAGGAGAGCGACCCGCTCGAGGTCGATCACGACGTGAGGCCTCCCCAGCGCAGCCGCTGAGGACGAGGAGCCCTCCATGCGCGGCCTGACCCCCCCTGCGGCCCTCGTGGCCCAGGTCGCAGCCGGCACGCTCGCCTGCGCCCTCGCCGGCTGTGGCAGGCCCGGAGGCGGCGCAGTGGTCACCGCCGACGGCTCCAGCACCCTCTACCCCCTCAGCGAAGCCGTCGCGGAAGATCTCCAGCGCGCACACCCCACCACGCGCGTCACCGTGGGCATCTCGGGCACCGACGGCGGCCTGCAGAAGCTCTGCGCGGGCGACGTGGACATCTGCGCGGCCTCTCGCACCATCCGCCCCACCGAGGCCCAGGCCTGCGACCGCGCCGGGATCACGTACGTCGAGCTCCCGGTGGCCTTCGACGGCATCGCCCTCGTCGCCAACAGGAAGAACACCTGGGCCGATCACCTCACCACCGCCGAACTCCGTCGGATCTGGGAGCCTGCCGCAGAGGGACGGGTCTCCCGGTGGAGCGACGTGCGCCCCGGCTGGCCAGAACGACCGCTGCGCCTCTTCGGCGCAGGTGTCGACTCCGGGACCTACGATCACTTCACCCACGCCATCGTGGGCCGCATGCACGCCAGCAGGAGCGATTACACCTCGAGCGAGGACGACAACCTCCTCGTCACCGGCGTGACCGGCGACGAGCTCGCCCTCGGGTTCGTCGGCTATGCCTACCACGAGCAGAACCGTGACCGGCTCAAGCTCATCCCCATCGATGACGGCGACCCCTCGAACGGCGCAGGAGCCATCTCCCCCACGCCCGACACCATCACCCGCGGCACCTATCAGCCGCTCTCCCGCCTGCTGTTTCTCTACGTCTCCCGCCGGTCCCTGGCGCGTCCGGAAGTGGACAGCTTCGTCACCTTCTACCTGCAACACGCTGCCGACCTCGCCAGGGAGGTCGGCCTCATTCCTCTTCCCGAGAGCGCCTACACGCGCGCACGAGCGCGGGTGACGAGCCCCACCGAATGATCTCATGAAGAGAGATCTCGCTGCCGAGCTGCGTCGACCGAGCGCCCTCTCCGAACGCGCGGGAAAGCTGGTGTTCTCCCTCTGTGCGGCCGCGTCCCTCGTGACCACGGGGGGCATCGTCGCGGTCCTGCTCCACCAGACCATCGGCTTCCTCCAGGCAGTCCCCTTCACCCGGCTCCTCACCGACACGCACTGGACCCCGCTGTTCGCCGAGCCTCGCTTCGGGCTCTGGCCCCTCCTGTGCGGCACCCTGCTCACCACGGGGATCGCCATGATGGTGGCCATCCCCTGCGGCGTGCTCGCGGCCATCTACCTGAGCGAGCTCGCCGGCGAACGTCAGCGCCGCATCGTCAAACCCCTCGTCGAGCTCCTCGCCGGCATCCCCACCCTGATCTACGGCTACTTTGCCCTGAGCCTGGTCACTCCGGCGCTGCAGCAGATCATCCCCGGCCTGAGCGGCTTCAACGCCCTCAGCGCCGGCTCCGTGATGGGCCTGATGCTCCTCCCCGTGGTGGCGTCGCTCAGCGAGGACGCCCTCTCCGCAGTTCCCACCGGGCTGCGTGAAGCTTCCCACGCGCTTGGCGTGCGCCGGACCGCCACCATCTTCCGGGTGGTCATCCCTTCCGCCTCGCCAGGCATCGCAGCGGCCGTGCTCCTCGCCGCCTCCCGCGCCCTCGGCGCCACGATGATCGTGGCCATCGCCGCCGGCCAGCAGCCGCAGCTCACGCTCGACCCGCGCGACTCCGTGGAGACCATGACCACCTACATCGCGCAGGTCAGCCTGGGCGACATCCCCACCGGCACCCTCGAATACCGGACCATCTTCGCCGTAGGCCTTTGCCTGTTCATGATGACCCTCGTCCTCAACGTCATCGCCCACAGGCTCCGCCGCCGCATCCACAGGCAGGAGCGTCCGTGAGCGCTCCCGTCTCCGGCCTCCCCCCCGATCTCCCCTCCGCGCCCGCTTCCGGGCGTTCCTCCGCGAGCTCGGACGACCTCCGCGCGCCCACCGCTGGCGCCCCGGTGGAGCAAGCCTTTCACGCCATCGGCTTCCTGGCGCTCCTCCTTCCCCTGCTCGCCTTCCTCGTGCTGTTCGTGAGCGTGCTCGCCGACGCCTGGCCCAGGCTCGGCTGGGGTTTCCTCAGCGGCATCCCCTCGCGTAAGCCGCAGCTCGCAGGCATCCTGCCCGCGCTCGTGGGCAGCGCCTCGCTCATGGGGCTCACCGCGCTCATCGCCGTCCCCGTCGGCATCGGCGCCGCCATCTACCTCGAAGAGTACGCGCGCCGGAGCCGCCTCACCTCGCTCATCGAGCTCAACATCTCGAACCTCGCCGGCGTCCCCTCCATCATCTACGGCCTGCTCGGCCTGGAGGTCTTCGTGCGCGCCATGCACCTCGGCCGCAGTCTGCTCGCCGGAGCGCTGACGCTCTCGCTCCTGCTCCTGCCCATGGTGATCATGACCTCGCGCGAGGCGCTGCGCTCCGTCCCCCTCTCGGTCCGCGAAGCCTGTCACGGCCTCGGCGCCGATCGCTTCTGCATGCTCCGCCTGGTGATCCTGCCGATGTGCTTCCCCCGCATGCTCACCGGCATCATCCTCGCGCTGGCCCGCGCCATCGGTGAGACCGCGCCCCTGCTCACCATCGGCGCCCTCACCTACGTCGCCTTTCTCCCCGACTCGGTCCACAGCGCGTTCTCGACGCTCCCGCTCCAGATCTTCGCCTGGATCAGCCGCCCCCAGACGTCCTTCCACGAGAACGCCGCGGCCGGCATCGTGGTCCTGCTCGCGGTGATGCTGCTCATGAACGGGTTCGCCCTCTGGCTCCGTGCCCGCCTCCAGCGCCGCCTCCCTGGCTGAGCGCGGATCGCCCCGGCGCGCCTCACTTCCGGGCCGCAGCCCAGCGCGCTACGCTGGCCCGTCCTCCATGGACCGCGAGATCTGGATCTTCGGCTACGGCTCGCTGGTGTGGCGCCCGGCGTTCACCTTCAAGCGCCGCCACCCCGCCTACGTGGTCGGCTGGGCGCGCCGTTTCTGGCAAGGCTCCACCGACCACCGCGGTATCCCCGGCGCCCCCGGGCGGGTCGTCACGCTCGTCGAGGAGCCTGGCCACCGCTGCTGGGGCATGGCCTACGAGGTCGCCCCCAAGGACCTCGACGAGGTGCTCGCCGCCCTCGACCTGCGCGAACAGGGCGGCTACGCGCGCCTCGATCTCCCCCTCTACCTCGCTGGCGACGAGCACCCGACGCGCACGGCCACGGTCTACATCGCCACCGCCGACAACCCCGCCTACCTCGGCCCGGCCCCGGTCTCCGACATCGCCCGGCAGGTGCTCGCCTCCCACGGCCCGAGTGGCCCCAACATCGAGTACGTCCTCCGCCTCGCCGAGGCCCTCGCAGCCATGGAGGCCGAGGACGAGCACGTCAACGAGCTGCTGCGCCTGGTCCGCTGAGCCAGGGCACCGGGTGTCACCGCGCGCCATGCTGGCGTCGAGGAGGTGATCGCGCCCATGGCGCGTGGCATAGCGTGGCGGAAACTGGGTGAGTCGAACACCATGCCCGAAGGGCACGCACCGGGTAGCAACCGGGCTCGGCACCGCTGCCGATTCTAGCTTCCATGTACTGGCGGAAGTCGGAGGTCTCGATCCCCACACCCCTTCTGGAGGTGCGCACTGCTTTCGAGGCAGGCCCGGTCCCCGACCGGTTCGGCTTCCAGAAACCCGATCTCACGCACGGAAGAGCGCAGAGGAGTCGAACCCCGCACCTGTCGGTGCCCTCCGCTTTCAAGGCGGCGCCGGGTCCACACCCGGGATGCACTCCATGCCATCTCTGCGGAAGAAGGAGGTCTCGATCCCCACACCCCTTCTGGAGGTGCGCACTGTCTTCCAAACAGTCCCGGTCCCCGACCGGATCATCTTCCTCGACACTCCGACGCACGCCCGCTCCCTCCCCTGCCCGCAGGTCCAGGAGGGAGCGGTCCCACGTCATGCAGCCGTGACGTCACCGCAGTAGCCGGACCACACCTCCGGGATGCGTCGCTGTCCGAGCTGCACCACCGGCACCTGGGGGAGCCACTTGGGCTTCACCGGCAAGCGGAGCAGCTTCATGCCCGCCTGCTCCGGGGTCCGTCCGCGCTTCTGGCCATTGCAGCCATAGCAAGAGGTGACGATGTTCTCCCACACCGTCTTGCCGCCCTGCACGCGCGGGATCACGTGGTCGTAATTCAGCTCGTGGGCCGACTTCCGCGCGCCACAGTACTGGCAGCGAAAGTCATCCCTGACGAACACGTTCCGGCGCGAGAACTTCACGCCGCGCTTGATGTGCCCCGGAGTCCGCTTCAACCGGACCACCGCCGGCGCCCGGATCGTCAGCGATGGCGAGCGAATCTCGTCGTCATACGTCTCGAGCACGTCAACCTTGCCCAGAAAGCTCAAGGTCACAGCGTCCTGCCAGGGAATGATCTGATGGGGAACCATCCACGGTGTCAGCATCAGGGTAAGCGCGGTCATGAGCCACCTCTCTATCTCCTCTTCTTCATGGTCTTCTCCGAAGGTACATCCGGTGCTCGGAGAGGGATTCGAACCCTCAATCAACCAGGTTTGAGCCGGCCACGTTTGCCAGTTACGTCACCCGAGCCACGGGCAATCAGTACGGGGCGTGGGAATCGAACCCACCTCGACCGGCCTGTCGAACCGGCACTCTCCCAGAGAGCGAGCCCCGCATCACGCAGCACGCCAGGCACTCCCGGCACGCGGTGGGGTATCCGTGAGTTGAACACGGCACAGGCTCCATATCAGGGAGCCCAGATCGACCGGATCGTCCTACCCCATACTGCGGTACTGCGTACCCTGGAGCAGGGGCCTCGCAGCCCCTACGCTCCCGTTGGTCGCTACCCTTCTCTTCGCCACCGAGGGAGCGAAGACCAGGAACGACCGAGAGAGCCGAAGTGCGCAGTCATGGTGTCGCCGGTGGGAATCGAACCCACAGTGCCCTTGCGGGCCCAGGTTCTCAGCCTGGTACGTTTGCCATTTTCGTCACGGCGACAGGAGTGTCCACGGAGGGAATCGAACCCTCATTGCCTCAAGGCACGGTTTCTGAGACCGCTGCGTTTGCCAGTTTCGCCACGTGGACAGGAATGCGGGGTCAGGGGATCGAACCCTGCGAGATCGGTGTGTGAGACCGGTGCGTTCACCAGCTCGCTCACCCCGCACAGTCTGGGTGGAGGGATTTGAACCCCCAATCTTCGGTTCCCCGAACCGACGCTCTGACCAGATTGAGCCACACCCAGAGGAGATTCACGTTCATAATGGTCTGGGTGGAGGGACTCGAACCCCCAATCCCCGGCTCCCGACGCCGGTGCTCTGCCAGATTGAGCCACACCCAGAAGTGACACGTGCCGCAGTCTGGGTGGAGGGATTCGAACCCCCAGTCCCCGGCGCCCAAGGCCGGTGCTCTACCAGGTTGAGCCACACCCAGAAAAACCGAAACGCGGCGGAGGGAGTCGAACCCTCTCGGACAGCCTCATGAGGACCACCGCCCGCACCACGGGCCACCGCGGCGCCCCTGCCAGGAGTCGAACCTGGGCGTCAAGCTTCGGACGCTTGCGTCTGGCACCGCCAGAACAGGGGCAACACTCACCCATCAGCCTCCCTGCGAGGAATCGAACCTCGACACCCGGGTTAGAAGCCCGGCCCCTGGCCCACCAAGACAGGGAGGTACTACGGTACTGCGTACCCTGAAACAGGGGCCTTGCAGCCCCCACGCTCACGTTGGTCGCTACCCCGCGGAGACGCGGAGAGGGCCGCGCCGAGGAGCAGTGACCGAGAGGGAGTGGCCTCCCTGCGAGGAGTCGAACCTCGCCAATCGGCTTCGCTGACCGATGCCTGATCCACCAGGACAGGGAGGTACTACGTACCTTGAATCAGGGGCCTCGCGACCCCTACGCTCCCGTTGGTCGCTACCCTGCAGAGAGGCGGTTGCCGCCGCGCCGAGGAGCAGTGACCGAGAAGGAGCAGCCTCCCTGCGAGGAGTCGAACCTCGCCGGTCGGGGTCGAAGCCCGACGCCTGGGCCGCCAGGACAGGGAGAGAAAGAGCCGGCCGGGAATCGGACCCGGAACCGCGGTTTTGCAGACCACGTTCCTCGCCAGAGATCCGGCTCATGGTGCGGTGGAGGAGAATCGAACTCCCATCACGAGCTTGGCAGCCTCGCACTCTACCGTTGAGCTACCACCGCAATCGATCGCCCCCCCTTTCAGGGCGACGACCTACTGGAGAACGGAGCGGACAGCGGGACTCGAACCCGCACATACGGTTTGGAAGACCGTGGTCCTACCATTGGACGATGCCCGCATAGCTGCTCGCGAGAATCGCACTCGCCATCTTCTGTTTACCAAACAGGTGCCCCGCTATCTGGGCCTGAGCAGCATCACGCACACACACGTCACGAGAGCGGTGAAGAAGAATCGAACTCCCGTCTCGAGCTTGGCACGCTCGGGCTCTACCATTGAGCTACCACCGCAAAGTGCCCCCAGCGGGATTCGAACCCGCGTTTCCGGAGTGAGGGTCCGGCTGCCTGGGCCATCTAGCAAGATGGGGGCGTACTGCGTACCCTGAAGCAGGGGCCTTGCGGCCCCTACGCTCCCGTTGGTCGCTACCCTGGTTCTTCGTCGCCGGAGCGCGAAGGGCTGGAGCGCGAGACGCAGGGATCCTTCAGAATACGGTGGAGTCGGCCGGGATCGAACCGGCGACCTTCTGACTGCCAGTCAGATGCTCTCCCAACTGAGCTACGACCCCAGAATGGAGTGGGCCCCAGGTGCGCGGCTTTCCCTTGAAGAAAACGGAGGCCCTGGACCCACCCCGGCAACGACACGGAGGACGGGCAAGCAACGTTCGTGGGATGGGTTCAGTTACGAGCTGATAACCCACGATCTCCGGCCCGACCAGTGGAGTGACGAGGACTCGAACCCCGATGTCTGCTGTGCAAGAGCAGCGTTCTTCCTTTGAACCATCACCCCGAAACGCGGACGAGGGTCTAGCCTGGGCGAATGCGGGAGTTGAACCCGCGCCCCGCCCACCTGGGGCAGTGCTCTACCAGCGATAACCCAGACCTTTCGGCCCGCAGCGCCCCCGAGGAGGATCGAACTCCCCTCACCTGATCGACAATCAGGCTGCTTCACCAGATGCATACGAGGGCACACAGAGAGACAACCGTGCCGCCGGCGGGACTCGAACCCGCATCTTCACCGTTCGAGGGTGGTAACCGTCCTCTTCCGGCCCGTGACCGGGCAAAGGTGCGAAGACGGGCTGTTGCTCTGCCAGTTAAGCTACAGCGGCATGACGGGCAAAGATTGCTCGTGGGACGTTCAGTTTGCAGTTGATAACCCACGAGCCACGGCCCGATCAGTGGAGTGGCGGGGAATCGAACCCCGATCTCTGCCTTGCGAAGGCAGCGTTCTCCCGTTGAACCATCACCCCGAAACGCGGACGAGAAGGTCCGCAGCGCCCCCGAGGAGGATCGAACTCCCCTCACCTGATCGACAATCAGGCTGCTTCACCAGATGCATACGAGGGCACACAGAGACAACGGAGCCACCGACGGGATTCGAACCCGTGACCACCTCGTGGGAAACGATAACCGTCCTCTTCCGGCCCGGATCGGGCAATTGATTTGAAGACGGGTTTTTAGGTGCTCTACCAGACTGAGCTACAGCGGCACGTCGGCCCGGCGCGCGCCGGACCTGGCGGGGCGTGAAGGAATCGAACCCTCTCGCAGGAGTTTTGGAGGCTCCGCGGTCACCATGACTCTACTCCCCAATGAGCGCCCCCGAGGAGGATCGAACTCCCCTCACCTGATCGACAATCAGGCTGCTTCACCAGATGCATACGAGGGCAAAAAAGGCGCCGCCGGCGGGACTTGAACCCGCGCCTCCACCTTAACAGGGTGATAACCATCCTCTTCCGGCCCGTGACCGGGCAAAGATGCGAAGACGGATAATGTTGCTCTGCCAGTTGAGCTACAGCGGCATGGTCGGAGCTTGCGATAACCATCGGCCCTCGGCCCGGAGCGGGCAAGGCGCGGCAGATGGAGAAGTCAAAAGCTCCGGAGCCCCCGGCGGGAGTCGAACCCACCTGTACCGGTTTAGGAAACCGGCCCCTCTCCGATCGGGATCGGGGGCAAAGAGCGGGGTATTGGAGTCGAACCAAGATAACCGTCCCTCGGCGGCCCGCGCGCGGGCAAAGGGTGAAGAACGGACACGCCACCCATTGTGGCAACACCCCGCAGAAGAGAGCCCCATCGCTGGAGCCCCCACACGACACACGTCCCTCCCGGAGACCGCTCCCCCTCACCAGGAAAGCGGTCCCCGGAAGTCTCGACATCGCGCCCCTAGCCCCCTCCTGTCGTCTACACCTCACGGGGTAGCGACCATCGGAAGCTCAGGACCACACTCCCCGGTCCCCATTGCCACTGCCCCTCACGGGGTAGCGACCATCGGGAGCGTAGGAGGCGCAGCCCCCTAGCCCCTTGCCACTGCCCCTCACGGGGTAGCGACCATCGGGAGCGTAGGAGGCGCAGCCCCCTAGCCCCTTGCCACTGCCCCTCACGGGGTAGCGACCATCGGGAGCGTAGGGGGCGCAGCCCCCTAATTGGCAGCCGGCCCTGCCGGCGCCGGCCCTGCCGGCGTCGGCCTTGAGAAGTCGGCCATGACCCGGGGGGCGGCGGCGTCGAAGCCCACCACGTCGAGCATGCCGGGGTCGGACGGGTCGGCGATCGTGAACTTCGTCGCCGTCATACCCACCACGATCAGCCGCGCGGGGCGGCCCATCGCCTGTCGGTAGTCACGGAGTGCCTGGAAGGGGTGCACGTTGCCCGCCCAGGTCTCGTTGTCCGTGTAGACCACGAAGGTGTCCACCTCGATCCGGTTCTTCTGGGCCCAGATCATCGGCAGCGCGCAGTCCGTTCCGCCGAACGGCAGCCCGTCCACCGCCTTGAGCACATCGTCGAGCCGCTGCTTCGGCGAGATCGCGAGCGGCCGCAGCCCCTCGACGCCCTGCGAAGAAAACGGTCCCGACAGACCCTGACCCGAGGCGAACCCCACCGCGGTGAACGCCGGCTCGAGCCGCGCCGTGGCCATGGCCATAGCAGCGCTCGCCACCCGAGGGTTGAGCCCGGGGACGCCAGCGATCGTACCGCAGGTCATCGACCCCGACACGTCGAGCGCCAGGAGGTGCTTCTTCCCGGTGGGCTCCATGGCCTGGAACGCCAGGTAGAAGGCCTCGTTCAGCGCGTCGACGATCTCCCGCGCAGGTGCCCAGGAGAGCGCGTTGGCGCGCTTCTGCGCCCGCTCACCGTGGCCCTGCTCGTAGACCTTCAGCGCCGACAGGAGCGCCACCGGGTGGACCCGCGCCTTCCGCAGCCGGTCCTTGTCGACGAGCTGCTGCGCCACCTTGCGGCACGCAGCGCTCCCCGGCACGAGCAGGCCGACGGCAGTCATCTTCCCGAGGTTCCGGACGAGCGCCGTCTGGGGCATGTGCTCCAGGAGCGCCTCCCAGACCGCGGGATCGTTCTTCCACTCGGAGAGCAGCATCTCGTGCGTGAAGCGGTGCTGCCGGATGAGGGCCACCACCTGCTTCCGGTTCGTCGACGCGCGCAGCGCCTCGAACCCCCGCACCAGCTCCGGCAGCGACGCCGGGCTCAGCGCCCCGCCCTTGGCCGACGGGTTGACCATGCCTTCCATGCCCTGGGTGATCCAGCGGAAGAGCGCAGCCTGCTCCGGCGTCCGGGCCACCGGGTGCGACAGCCGCAGCATGTCGCGGTGGCTCCAGCCGTCACGCTGCTGGTACTTGATCGCCTGGTACGCCAGCGCCTCGGCAGGCTTGTCGAGGTACCAGCCGGCGACCGCGTTGCGCAGCCCGCGGCCCCACCGGCGGAAGCCCTCCACCGCGCGAGCGAAGTGGAAGAGGTCCGTACCGGTGCGGCAGACGAGCGGCAGCGCCTGCAGGGCCGCCTTGCGCGTCTCGGGCTTCGCGTCGCCCGCGGCCATCGCCAGGGCGAACAGCGCCGGCTCGTTCTTGGGCGCCCGGCCCGAGGTGCTGATCTCGACGATCCGCTTCACGGTCCGCGCCCCATCCGCGACGAGGCACGCCTGCACCGCCCGCGCATTGTCGACGGTCAGCGCCTGCTCGGAGGCGTAGTACGTGCCGCCGTCCGCGCCGAGGACGAGCCAGCGGTCGAGCCGCGACCAGTCATCGAGCGCGAAGACGAACCCGCCCGCGCTGTTCTGCACCTGCTCGGGCCGGGCCTTCTCCCCCTGACGGGTGAAGAGCGAAGCGAAATGCTGAAGATAATTTGCCATGACGAACCTCCGGCCCATCCTTGCGGACAGGGCGAAACAGGGACGGATGAATGCATGGCCTCGGGTTTAGCCACCCAAAGGATAACCGAGGCCTCACGACCCGTCCGGGTGGACGTACGGGAATCGAACCCGCCTTCGCAGGGTCACAACCTGCCCTCTTCACCAGATGAGTAACGCCCACATAACCATTCACACCACGCAGTGGGTCGTCCTGGAATCGAACCAGGTTCACGGGATTTTCACCCCCGCGCAATCACCAGACCTGCTCACGACCCATGAGAACATGCGGTGACCCGTGGGGGAGTCGAACCCCCCTTGCCGGCTTGAAAGACCAGCATCCTGACCGCTGGATGAACGGGCCTCGAACGGAGCCCCCCTCCGGACTCGAACCGGAATCGACCGCTTACAAGGCGGGTGCTCTACCCTTGAGCTACGGAGGCGCGCTCTCCCCCGCACGCCAGAGGCGCCAGGGGGCGTTCGCGGAGCCCTCTCTCGGAATCGAACCGGGATCACCTGCTTACGGGGCAGACGCTCTACCATTGAGCTACGAGGGCATGGAGCCTGTTCCCGGGAGGCCTCCCGGGGCAGGCTCTTGGCTTCAACGGGGGGAGTCGAACCCCCAACCTTCCGCTTAACAGGCGGTCGCTCTGCCATTGAGCTACGTTGAAACGAGGGGGGCGCACGGTGCGCCCCCTTCAATCGCGTGAGATCAGGTTGTCAGAGATCAGGGCGGAGACGAGTCTCCGCAATGGCCCACCAGAGGCAGGCCGGTGTGGACGGGAGGATTCGAACCTCCACAGCCGAAGCGGGCGGGTTACAGCCGCTTGAGCTCACCAGTGCTCAGCATCCACGTACTAGGGTACTGCGGTACTACGTACCTTGAATCAGGGGCCTGCCGGCCCCTACGCTCCCGATGGTCGCTACCCCCATTGACGACCGTGAGCAGTGAGCGAGGGACCCGGCACGATGGCCGGTATTCGAGTGCGCTTTTCGACGGGCTTCGAGGTCCAGGCGCGAGCCTGAAACGACAGAGGCCACCTCGGGTCTCCCCGGGCGGCCTCTGCAGACGTCTCGAAAGACGCCGGCCTATGCCGTTCGGGGACTTCTCTTCTTCTCGACCAGGCTCCGCTCCGAGCCCGCAAGCCGCATGAACCGATGAGGTTCGGGGCGCACGTCGCCGTCACAGGTGCCGCTCGCCGTCGCTCCCTGGAGAGTTCCGGTCCGCCGCGCGTCGAGCTGCGCAAAGAACAGCTCGCTCCACCTCTGCCGGCCATCGATTCGCCCGTTCATTCTCGGTTCCTCTTCATTCTATCTATCTCATTCGCTGTCGAAGTCAATCTAAATTCTTTCGACCAACCGATTTCGTTTCCTTCGTCAATCGGTCGAACCGCAATCACACGTCACCCACGCACCCTTCTCCAGGAGGAGGAGGGCAGTACCGGGAGCAGGGTTCGAACCTGCCAGGGCGGCTTCAGAGACCGCTGTCTTGCCGACTAGACGATCCCGGTAGGGTGGATCCGGGAGGACTCGAACCTCCACACTTCCGCTTAAGAGGCGGTTGCTCTGACCATTGAGCCACGGATCCAGGCGCGGAGATCCATCTCCGCCTTGCCTGCCAAGAGCAGGCCGGGAATGCCCGCCATGAGCGGGGCAAGGGTGGGTGCCCCGAAGTCTCCGTGGCCCAGGCGTGAGCCCGAAACAACGGAGGCCACCTCGGGTCTCCCCGGGCGGCCTCTGCCAACACCCGCACTGGATGTCGGCCTACGCCGTCCGGAACTCCTGCTTCCCCGGGAGATCCTTCTCGCCCGGGAACACCTCGAACCGATGACCGCCAGAGACACTTGCCTCGCCACCGCGAACCAGACCCGCCGTTGCCCCCTCGGGCGCCCCGGCGCGCTGCACATCGGACCACCTCAAGGGCGACCCGCTTCGCGACTGGCGATTGTCTCTCCGTTCGCTCATCATCTCTTCCTGCCCATTCTATCTATCTCATCTTTTCTCCGGAGTCAATCGAGTTTTCATTCGCTCAGCGCATTTCAATCAACCTCAGTCAATCGTTGCGCGCCTTCGATCCGCGGGTGTCCGCGGGTGGACGACACACGTCGACCGCGTGGCCTCGAGGGTCACGCGCAGACGAAGCGAATGGTTCCGGGGGCAGGACTCGAACCTGCCTCTGCGACTTCAAAGGTCGCGGTCCTGACCAGATGAACGACCCCGGAGCGGGTAGCTGTGGATCCGGGAGGATTCGAACCTCCACACTTCCGCTTAAGAGGCGGTTGCTCTGACCATTGAGCCACGGATCCAGGCGCGGAGATCCATCTCCGCCTTGCCTGCCAAGAGCAGGCCGGGAATTGCCCGCCACGAGCGGGGCATGGGTGGGTGGAGGGACCTCGCGGTCCAGGCGTGCGCCTGAAACGACAGAGGCCGCCTCGGGTCTCCCCGGGCGGCCTCTGCCAACATCCGTGCTGGATGCAGGCCTATGCCGTCCGGATCTCTTTCTTTCCAGGGAGAAACTTCGCTCCCGGGATCACATCGAACGCTTGCGAAGCCGTGAGAGAGACCTCGACACCGCAGCTCCGGCCCGACACCGCCCCCTGGAGAGGGAGAGCGCCGGAGCGCCGCACGTCGGACCGCTTCGAGGGCGACCCGTGCTGCGTCTGACGATTGTCTTCGCGAATGCCTTCGCGGAGGTTCTCTCGGCCGCTCATCATCATCTCGTGTCCAGTCTATTTACATCAACCACCACCAGAGTCAATCTCGAATCATCATCGCTCACATTTATTTTAATCGATCATTCAAGGCTTCGACGATTGAAAGATACACCTCGGCCGGCCAGCATTCCTCGTCGGGTAATGCGCCAGAGGAGCGTTTCGTTCACGCCGCAGGACGCAACTTCGGCCCTGCGAGCGAGAATGACGCCCTGTTCCGGTGAAGGCTCTGAACAATGCCTGCCTCTGTCCCCTTTCTCTGTCGTTCACCCGTGGATCCGGGAGGGCTCGAACCTCCACACTTCCGCTTAAAAGGCGGTTGCTCTACCATTGAGCTACGAATCCGCAGTGCACCGCGCGACCTGACCCCGCGCTCAGGCCGCAAGGCACACCTCTCCCCTGCCAGGGCGTACGCCGCGGCGTACACCCTTCCCCATTGCGGCAACCCCGCCAGGCGAATGCCCGGCCGGATCACCGCCCGCTCTCGGGCCCCCACCCCCGCCCCTGGTCCCCCCCTCGCCGCCCCTCGCCCCCGTCGCCACCCCTCACCCGTCACCAGGAGGAGGGCAGATACAGGGCCCAGAAACGCCGAAGGCCGCCTGGGTTACCCGAGGCGGCCTTCTTCAAACGTCGTTCAGACGCTGGATTCCGCCGCCTCTAGGAGCCCTTCCCCAGATTCCCGAGATCTTTCGAGTCGCCCCGACGAAGATGCTCTGGCTGACTGGCTGCGGGCGTTCCCGGCTCGCTACCGACCAGGCAAATGACCGCCACACCTTCCGGACGGAAGGCTGAGGCAAACATCGGCTCGGTCGAATAGCGGGTCATGATGCTGTGCTCGATTGAGTACCCTGTTTCAGATGCACCGAGCAACAAAATAGTTCCCCGCTTCATCACTTTCTTCTTGGATCTGCGATTGCAACGTCTGCAGGGGGGGACCCCCTCCGTCGAGCCCCCCGGGCTACCCTGGAGGACCGGAGGCGCTTGGGTGTCCGTTGATGTGGGCATGCCCGGCACTCCGGCCGCTCCGGTTCAAACGCCGGCTGCATCGCCCAGATCCGGACGTCCGTCCCAGGGTCGAGGCCCCCCGCAGGTGCTACCTGGACCGGAGCCGAGGTCGCGGTGCACGGGACCTGCCTCAGGGCGCAGCGTCCGGGGGTCCATCCGCCTCGAATGCGGCGTGGTAGGTGACCGCTCCGTGCCGCACGGCGCCGCGGAACGACAGCGCCTGGAAGTATACGGCTGGCGCTCCGGCAAACGTGAGGCGACCGTCCGCCGCGAAGCCAAAACGACCGTAGTACGCCGGGTCGCCGAGGACGACGCACCCCTCGGCCCCCTGCGCTTCGAGTCGTGCCAGTCCTTCCTGGATCAGCGCCCTGCCAATCCCGCGTCGCTGCCACGTCGGATGCACTGCGACCGGTCCAAGACCGAACCAGCCGCAACGCTCACGGTCGATGGCGACCTCGGAGAAGGCGACGTGACCCGCGATCTCGCCGTCTTCAACCGCCACGAGAGAGATCGACAGTGCACCCGAAGCGCGGAGCGCGTCGACGATGAACGGCTCCGTGTGACTGCTGTGCGCGGCCTCCGCGAACGCGGAGGTCACGAGGGAGAAGATGGCCGCCTCGTCTCCTGGATGCTCGTCTCGAAGGATCATTCGTCCGGTCCCCCACTCCCCTGCCCATGCGCGTGCCCGTGACCGTGCCCGTGCTCATGCCCGTGCTCATGCCCGTGCCCATGCGCGTGGCCGTGCCCCTCGGGGCTGCAGCGCGCGTCCTCCCAGCCCACCCAGTACGGTCCCTGGGGGCCATGCTCGCGCTTCCAGATGGGGAGGCGCTCCTTGATGCGGTCGATGAGCAACCGGCACGCCTTGAAGGCTTCCCCTCGGTGCGGGGCGCTCGCGGCGCAGATCACCGCCGCATCCCCCACCTTCAGCGCGCCCACCCGGTGGGCCGCCGCGACCCGCACCCCCGGGATCTCCGCCGGCAACTCGGCGAGGATGCGCGCGAGCTCCGCCTCCGCCATGGAGGCATAGGCCTCGTACTCGAGCAGCGTCACTGTGCGACCCTCGTTGTGGTCGCGCACCAGCCCCAGGAACGTGGCCACGGCCCCTGCCCCCGCGTGCGCCACCTCGGCCGCAATCGCGTCCGCATCCAGAGGCTCGGCCCGGATGCGCCCCTGCACCGCCGCCATTCCCTGGTCCCCCGCGGCCCCTCCATGCGGCACCACGCCCTGCCGCTCCTCGGTCCCTCTTCCTCCACCCGGAGTGCTCGCCGCTCCTCCTGACCTCTCCCCGGTCTGCGGGGCGTCCTCCCTGGCGGGCCGCCCCTCCGGCTTCCCCTCCGCCTCCTCGCGACGGAAGTGGCCGGAGCGGCCGCCGCTCTTCTCGATCAGGCGGATGTCGGTGATCACCATCGCGCGGTCGATGCCCTTGAGCATGTCGTAGAGGGTGAGGCATGCGACGTTGACGGCGACCATGGCCTCCATCTCGACGCCGGTCCGATCCAGGGCCTCGGCGGTGGCGGTCACGTGGACGGCGGCCGCGGGCTCGTCGACGGCGAGGTCGATGGAGACGTGGGTGAGGGCAATGCCGTGGCAGAGGGGGATCAGCTCCGGGGTGCGCTTTGCGGCCATGATGCCGGCAATGCGCGCAGTCGCCAGGACCTCTCCCTTGGGGGTGTCTCCGCGGGCGAGGCGCGCGGCGGTCTCGGGATGCATGCGGATCGTGGCGCCCGCGATGGCCCTGCGGCGGGTGGTGGGCTTCGCATCCACAGGCACCATGTGGACCTCACCGCGTTCGCTGAGGTGGGTCGAGAGGGAGGCAGCCTCGGAGGGGGACGGCACGTTCCTGGGGTCCGCGCTCCCGGCAGGGGCGGGTACGGAAGGGTCGGGGTCGGGGCACGGCATGGCGAAGATCTGGCACGTCGGCCCGCTCCTTGTACAGGGAGGGGAAAAGCGGGGAGAGAGGGGGGTCGACGGGAAATGGGCGAGGGAGGGGGTAGGAGCGAGGGAGGGGGGAGGCATGTAGGGGGGTACGGTAGAGAGGGAAGAGCGGCGGAAGGGGTGGATTCAGAGGGTGGGGGACGCCGGAGAAGAGGTGGGGGACGCCGGAGAAGAGGTTGGGGCCGGACGAGAAGAGGGGGGTGCGGCGATGGCGGGCGGTGCCGACGCTGCATACAGGTCTTTCTTTGCTGCACGTCGGAGGCGCGATGACGCGGCTGCGGGGTCGGATCCGGCCCGGCAGGAGCGCTTGATCCATGCCGAGGGGGGGGGATGCGATGGGCGTTCACGCAAGGGAGTGCTCGCATGAGGGAAGGTGTTCGGGCGCATGAGGCGGTGGCTCCCGAGGCGACGGGGAGAGGCGTCGTGAGCGCTGCGCCAGCGCAGGAGGGGGCGGCGAGGTTCACCTTCGTGGTGGAGGGGTCGGGGCCGCGGCTCCACGTGACGAGGTTCGAAGGACGGAAGGGGCTCTCGGAGCTTTTCCGGTTCGAGATCGATCTCGTCGGCGAAGGCAGCGCGTTCACGATGGACGACCTGGTGGGGGCCTCGACGTGCCTCACCCTCCAGGCTCACGGGACCCAGCGCCACGTGCACGGGATGATCAGCCGCTTCGAGCTGGGCATCAGCACCGAGCAGCACACCGCGTACCGGGTCACGCTCGTCCCCTCGTGTGGCGCCTCAAGCTCCGGCAGGGCTGCCGGATCTTCCAGCAGCAGCGCACCCCCGAGATCCTCGCGAGCCTCCTCGAAGAGGCGGGCGTTCCGCGCGACCGGTACCGCTTCAAGCTCAGCCGAAAGGCCTACCCGCCGCGCGAGCACCGGGTGCAGTACCGGGAGTCGGACTGGGCGTTCCTCTGCCGCCTCATGGAGGAAGAGGGGCTCTTTTACTACTTCGAGCACACCGCGGAGGAGCACACGCTGATCGTCGCTGATGCTCCCTACGCCCATGAGCCCCTCCCCGAAGGCGACACGCTGCTGCTCCGGCCTCCGACGGGTGCGCTCGCGACCGGGGAGCATGCGTCGAGCTTCACCTTCGCCCAGGAGATGCAGGCGGGCCGGGTGACCCTGCGCAACTACAGCTTCAAGACGCCGGCGGTCCTCCTGGAGAGCGAAGCGCGCGCGGGGGGCGCCTCGGAGGACCTGGAGGTGTACGACTTCCCGGGCGAGTCCGAGGACCCCAGGGCCACCGACGAGATGGCGAAGCTGCTGCTCGAGGAGCGCCAGGCGTCGGCGCGGGTCGGCACGGCCGAGAGCAACGTGATGCGCGCTTGCCCCGGCTACGTCGTCGCCCTCCAGGGGCACCCGCACGATGACCTCAACCGGCGCTACCTCCTCACCGCGGTCGACCACCAGGGCGCGCAGGCCCTGTTCGAGGCGGTGTCACCCGAGAGCCGCTACACGAACCGCCTGCGCTGCATCGGCGCCGAGATCCCCTTCCGGGCGCCGCGCCAGACGCCGAGGCCGGCGATCCACGGCGTGCAGACGGCGGTCGTGGTCGGCCCGGAGGGGGAGGAGATCCACACCGACAAGCATGGGCGGGTCCGGGTGCGGTTCCACTGGGATCGGGTGAAGTGGCGGGACGGCCACGATTCGTGCTGGATCCGGGTGAGCCAGTCCTGGGCCGGGCAGGGGTAGGGCAGCATGGTCATTCCGCGCGTCGGGCAGGAGGTGGTGGTCGACTTCCTCGACGGGGATCCGGACCGGCCCCTCGGCACCGGCTGCGTCTACCACGGCACGAACCCCACGCCCTACCAGCTCCCGGCCGACAAGACGAAGACCACGCTCCGCACCCGCTCCTCTCCCGGCGGGGAGGGCTTCAACGAGCTCACCTTCGAGGACAAGAAGGGCGAGGAGGAGGTCTACCTGCGCGGTCACTGCGACTGGACCATCGCGGTGGGGCGCGACAAGGAGGAGGCGGTGGGCCGCGATCAGGGCCTCGACGTGGAGCGGCACCGCACGAAGGCCGTGGGCGGGAACCAGAGCGAGACCGTGGGCGGTGACAAGACCATCGCCGTCGCCGGCGCGCACACCGAGACCATCGGTCAGGACGAGACCATCCTGGTGACCGCCGCGAGCACCCTCACCGTCGGCACCGACCGCAGCGAGACCATCGGCGCGGACCACATCGTCACGGTGGGCGCGAACCACACGGAGATCATCGGCTCCAACATGGCGCTCACGGTCGGCGGCAGGCGCACGGAGACCGTCACCGGCGACGACGATCTCGCCATCCACGGCCAGTACGAGGTGGTGGTGGCCCAGGGCATGAGCACCCGGGTGGGGGCCGATCACGCCGAGGAGATCGCCGGGGAGAAGACCGTCTCCGCGGGGACGAGGCTCCTCCACCAGAGCGGCCGCGGCAGGATCCTCATCGACGAGAAAGGTCGCATTGTCATCGAGGGCAGCGACATCACCGTGCGCTCCTCCGCCCCGGTGAAGGTGGTGGGCAGCCGCCTCACCGTGAAGTCGAAGGGCGCCGTCAGCGTCAAGGCCGACGGAGACGTGAAGGTCCGCGGCAAGATCGTCGACATTAATTGACGGCAGGGGCTCGCGCCCCCGCCCCCCGCCGAGCGAAGCTCGTCGGGGCCCCCCACTCCGCGATCCACCTGCGGTTTCCAGTGCGTTCTGCCGCTTCGGGACTGATGCCCGTCGCATCGGGAGGCGGACGATGTCCCCGACCCGCATCCATGAGAGCGTTCTCCAGTGGCGCGCGCCCCCGCCCCCGCGAAGGCCTACCGCTTTCCCCGCAGGCTGGCGAACCGCGCCGCTGCCTCTTTCCCGAGCTTGGGATCCGCCGCCAGCCGCTTCGTCCAGACCCGCACCAGGGGCAACAGCGCGGCACGCTGGATCCACAGCTCACGCAGCACCGCCTCCCCCTTGCCGCGCTCCACGCCCACGGTGAGGCGCGCGTACTCCGGGAGCAGGATCGGCCCGCGCATCGCTTCCACCGCCGCGACGTAGGCGACGTCGCTTTCGCCCCGCAGCTTGCCCGAACCGCTGGTGACGTCGCTGTCGATGGCCGCGCGCCAGTGCTTCTCGACCAGCGCCCAGCGGTGACGATCCAGTCCGTGCGCGCGCAGCACTTCGCCCCGCGGTGCCTTCGCTCCATCGATCTCGGCGGCGATGGTGGCATAGCGCGCGACGGGCACGTCCTCTGGACGCCACGGCGGCTCCGGCCGGGCCTCCGTTGCTTCGCGCGTTTCCTCGCGCCCCTCGGGCTCCCCTGCCCTCACCGACGGCAGGACGGCGGGCGGCGCCACGAGCGGAGGCTGGACGGGGAAGCCCTCGCCCTCCGCACGAAAAGCCGGATACCCCGGACCCTGGCTCCCCGCGAGCGCTTCCGCGTGAAGGGGCCCCCGCAGAGCCTCCCGTTCACCCCCGGCAGCCTGGAATGGCAGCGGGGCCTCGGCGGGCACGAGCTGCGCCGCCAGCGTGCCGGTGCCCACGGGCGCCCGGAAGGCACTGCCGGGAGCGCCGGGAGCGCCGGGAGCGCCGGGAGCGCCGGGAGCGCCGGGAGCGCCGGATGCGGACGATGGAACCGACGACGGAGACGGCGCGTCCTGAGGCACGAAGGGCAGCGTCGGCCTCGTGACCGCGGCCGGGAGGGGGCGCGCGTACCACGCCAGGTGGTTCCAGCCCACGGCATGCCGGCGCAACCGCGCGAACCGCTCGGGCCACGTGGACGCGATGGGGCCGAGATGAACCGGCGGGATTGGCCCCCGCGACAGGGAGAACCCGGGCGGCAGCAGGGTGGGCGCTGGCCGGAAGCCCGGCGCCTCCCCCGGTCCAGGCGGCGAGACCCCCACCGGGTTCGAGGTCCCCAGGCCCCCGGCAGCGCGCTCCCAGCGGAGCGGCATCTGCACGAACGGCGTGCCCGATCCCTTCTCTCCCTGCGCGCTCCAGGCGCGGTCGCCGTGCACCTCCACCGACTTGTCCACCTGCCCCACCGCGAGGCGCGCCACGAGCGACCGCACCGGCCGGCCCTGGGGCGCATGGGCGCTCCCGACGAGCAGCACATCCATGTACCGCCGGTAGGGGACCAGATCGGCCGCGACGCGCAGGCTTTGCCGCGCGTCGTCGTTCCAGAAGTGGTCGAACACGTACAGTTCGTCCTGCTCCGGGGCCAGCGGCGAGCTGCCCGGGGACAGCAGGAACGTCGCTTTGCAGGCCACCGTGAGCGTGAACGCCTCCGGCCTGGGCTGCCACACGACGGACGCGACGCGGAGCGGGCAGTTCGAGACGACGCGCACGCGCCCATCGTACCAGCGCCCCGCGCTCGGGGTGTCTCCCCCGAGGGCCATCCCAGCGCGACCCCATCCGGCCGGCAGTGGACCTCACTTCGAGGTGCCCTGACGCGCCGGGCTCGGCGTACGATCGCGGCCTTCAGCCCGGGGTGATCACCGCGCTCTCCAGTGCAGCCAGGCCCGGCGTGGCCCTCACGAAAGGCGTCCTCGAGTGCCGACCGAACAGCGCCATGGCACGAACGTCACCATCAATGTCAATGGCCTGTCGCTCGTGCACCAGGCCAGCGACGGTGTCTCCACGGCGACCCTGCCGAATCCGTGCCTCACCCCGCCCACCGGCGCCCTCGTCCCCTACCCCAGCGTCGCGTTCTCCCGCGACCTGGCCCGGGGGACGCGCTCCGTGAGGGTGGACGGTGGCCATTCCGCCGCCACCGCGCAGGCCGTCTTCGCGACGAGCACGGGCGACGAGCCCGGCACGCTGGGAGGCGTCGTGAGCGGTACCCACGGCGCCGAGGCGAGCTTTCTGACGTTCTCGCCCAACGTCTGCCTCGAAGGCGTCTCCGCGACCCGGCTCACCGACAAGATGCTCCACAACCGGGGCAACACCATCGACGCCACCGGCGAGACCCAGCCCACGGTCAAGCGGGCCCGCGGAGATGCTGGGGCGCGCAACAAAGACGAGGTGAAGAAGCTGTTCGTGAAGGTGGTGAACGAAGCCGGAAAGCCCGTACACAAGCCCGTCAAGGTCGTGCTCAAGGGCAAGGGCAAGCGGTACACCTCGACGCATCTCGACGACAAAGAGCGCGTCGTCTTCCGCAACGTCAAGAAAGGCAAGTACCGCGTCATCGCCATTCACGGCTGCTATCCCGAGGGATTCCGGGACGACTACAAGGTCAGCCAGAACAAGCAGGAGGTCGAGATCAGGCTCCTGCGCGGGAAGCTCCGTGACGTCGCGAACATCCCGGTGGGCGTGAGCATCCCCGGCAATCCCGGCAATGCAGCAGACACGCGCGGCCCGCAGCGATGGGACGCCGCGAAGGAGGAGTTCGACGACGTGGTGATCCGCGCTTTCTGGGCGAGCAACCATGGGGAGAAGTTTCTGGACTCCCCTCGGCCGGAAATGGCGAAGCACGTCTCGGAGATGCTGGATGTAAACGTCCGGCCCGCCATCGCGTGGGCCACAGCGCGGGGGCTGAACATGGAGCTGACGCCGCTCTTCTGGCCCCTCGCCACACCAAAGCCAGACTGGCAGCCCAACCCGCGCTGGGAAGACCGGCTCAAGACCCGGGACGAGGCGCTCACCGCCGTGAAGGATTACATCGCGTCCGTCGCCCTCAAAGTCAGCGAACTCAAAGCGATGGATCAGGTGAAGGGCGACAAGAAGCCGAAGGGCGGCAAGGCGAAAAAGCAGCACTTCTACGCCTTCGAGCCCGGAGCGATCCAGACGATGCTCGAGATCTTGCGGTACGCCGGCAAGGCCTTTCCGAATGCGCTCCTCATCGTGAACGACTACGGCGTCGAGGGCTACGACGGCAAGAGGAGCGCCCTGGGAGCGCGGGGATACCGCTTCCTGGAGCTGATGCGCACCCTGCGAAGGCGCCTGCTCAAGAAGGAGACCCCGGACGACGCGAAGATCCTCCCTCGATTGCGCGCCGGTTTCCAGGCCCACCTGCGCTCGGGCGGGGAGCTGGGATCCACCAGGGCGAAGAGCGATCGCCTCGACTTCCGCCCCAGATCCATCCGCAGGCAGGTGGCAGCGCTCAAGAAGCTCAAGCTGCATGTCTGCGTCACTGAATGCGATCTGGAGCTGCCCGCCTATTCGGTGTGCAAGAACGGGAAGAAGCAGACCGTGGATCTCCCGGCGATGCCCTTCGAGGCGGCGACGGAGACGGTGGAGGTGCAGGACGCCAGTGGCAACAAGCAGCAGGTACGCAGGCTCCGCTCGACCGACATCGAGCGGCAGTACTTCCAGAAGGAACGGGCGAAGTACCTGAAGGTATTCGCCATCCAGCGCGACCTCTCGCGCGACATCCTCGCGGCCATTCTCTGGCACGGCACGGTCGACTCATTCATCTGGTGGGACTTCGAGGACTGCCTCCCGGACGGGAAATGCGGCTCCACCTTCCGCTACCACGGCTACCTGTTCCACCGGCACCTGGTCTGCACCAAGTGCAAGGACGATCCGGCGATGAAGGTCCCTTACGGCGCGAAGCCGGAGGAGGTCTTCTACAAGAAGCCCAAGTACTGGGGTGCCGTTGCTGCCTTCAAATCCCCGCGGAGAGCAGGCCTGAGCTGAGACCTGGGCACTCCGGCATCGGGCGCTGCCAACTCCGGAGGACATGTCCGCACGCGGGACGGTATCGTCACGCGCTCACGCGGCCCATGGCCACACGCCACACGCCACACGCCACACGCCACACGCCACAAGGAGAAGCATGCTGCTCAAGGACAAAGTCGTCATCGTCACGGGAGCGACCTCGGGGATCGGCGCAGCGACCGCCGTGGAGGCGGCACGCCAGGGGGCCAAGGTGGTCGCCGCCAGCCGCCGCACGGATCGGGGCGAGGAGCTCGTCGCCCGCATCCGGGCGGAGGGAGGGCAGGCGCTGTTCGTGCGCACCGACGTCACCCAGGACGAGAGCCTCGCGGCCCTCGTGGACCGCGCCGTCCACGAATACGGCCGGCTGGACGGCGCGTTCAACAATGCCGGGATCGCGGGGCCCGTCCAGCGCTTCGACGAGGTGCCCCACCAGGAGTACATGGACCTCATCACGGTCAACCTGCACGCCGTCTTCGTCAGCATGAAGTACCAGATCCAGGCGATGCAGAAGACCGGGGGAGGCGCGATCGTGAACTGCGCGTCAGTCCTGAGCATGGTGGGGGCGCCGATGCTGGCCGCGTACGTGACGTCCAAGCACGGGATGCTCGGCATGACCAAGGGGGCGGCCATCGACGCGGCCGCGAGCAACATCCGGGTGAATGCGGTGCTGCCAGGGCCGATAGAGACGGAGATCTGGGACACCATCAAGGAGGGGCAGTCGCTCTACGCCGGGTTCATCGGCGGGACGCTCCTGGGCCGTGCGGGGCGACAGGAGGAGGTCGCGCGCCCCGTGCTGTTCCTGCTGTCGGACTGGGCGTCCTACATCACGGGGGCGTCGCTGGTGATCGACGGTGGCTACACGCTCCGGTAAGAGCCTGAAGACAGGGGCTCCTGTCTACGCGGTCGTCGCCTGACCGGGCACGAAGACCACGGCGGCCCCCCGCAATCCTCCCTCCGACCCAGCCCACAGGAGCGAGCACGGTCCCCGCGGAGCTCCGCGCCGCGCCACCTCCACCGCGAGCCCGGCGAACAGCGGCCCCGACGCTGCGCCGACGTCCCCCCAGGACGTGGACGGCGCGAGGAGCCGCGGCGGGTCCGCCAGGCGCTTGCGCAGGCGCACCACCGTGAAACCCACCTCGTCGGCCCGGCAAGGCTCGCCATTGAGATCGCCAATGAGCTGGTCCACCAGCATCCCCTCCGGCAGCGACGCCAGCGCGCCCCGGAAAGCCACGGAGAGTCCCTCTCCGGTGCACACCATGGCGGTCTTGATCCGCTTCGGCTCGTGCCCCACGCCGACGCCCAGCACCTGGCCGAGCAGAGGCCTCCCCAGCCGCGTCGCCATTCCCTCCGAGGCCAGCAAGCAGAACCCTGCCCCCTCGCCGGGGATGAACCCCCGCGGGTTGCCCCGGCGAAAGAGCTGCCCCTCCGCGTCGAGCCAGTCGAGCATTTCCTCGTCCAGGTAACCCTCCACGCCGCCCACCAGACAGAACTCCGCCGTGCCCTTCCGGAGCGCCTCCGCACCCTGCGCCAGCGCCGCGAAGCCGGCAGCGTGGCCCTGCGGCAACGCCACCACCTCCGGCGAGAATCCCCACCCCCGCAGCGCGCGCGTGACGCTCTCCACGAGCTTCTGCCCGACCTCCTTCGACCAGCCAGGCCGCTCCTCGGGCAGGCCGATCCACACGGGCAGCGTCCTGCGCCCCACCGCCGGGACGAGCCCCCGCGCCCCGGATCCCGCCAGTGTGCCACCAGCGCCGCGAGCCCGACCCAGCGCAGGACCGCCGCCTCCGAGGTGAGCAGCTCCCGCGCCGCGCCCTCGATCTGGGCCCACGGGAGCCACGCCAGCGCCGCGCCGACCCCGCGCACCCGCCCTGGCTCCTCCAGCATGGCGTCGAGCACCTGCGCGATGGCCCTCCTGTCCTCCCCCGCGAAGGCCAGCACCGCCGCCACGAACACCTCCCCCGCGTCTCCCAGGACCAGCGCCGCCTTGCAGATCGACCACCCCCCGCGCCCCGCGATCCTCAGCCCATCGAGGTGGGCCTCCAGCCGCTCGTCGAGCTGCGTCAGCGCCTCCAGATCGTAGCGCGACGAGCGCACCGCCGTGTCGCGGAGCGCCCAGAGCATGGCCGCATCCTCTGCATGTTGCTCGACGATGGCGCGGATCATCGGTGCGTGGCTCTGGCGTTCCCCCTGGTCATCCGGATCGTACCACGACCCCTGGGCCAGCACGCCCCATGCCCTGCCCGCGCGCTCAGCGCCTCGTGGCCAGGCTCGCGACCACCGCGGTGAGCTCCGTCGGCTCGACGGGCTTGGTGACGTGCGACTGGTAGCCGGCGCGCAGCGCGCGGGTCCGGTCCTCGGGCCTCGCGAAGGCCGTGAGCGCCGCGGCAGGCGTCCTCCCGCCCTGCTCGGGCTTGAGCAGGCGCACCTGCCGGATGAACTCGTACCCGTCGACGACCGGCATCCCGATGTCGCTCACGATCATGTCCGGCCGCTCGCGCCGCAAGAGCTCCAGCCCTTCGGACGCCGACGCCGCGATGAACACCCGCGCCCCGCACTCTTCGAGCACCCGCTTCAGCAGCGTCCTCGCGTCCGGCTCGTCGTCCACGGCCAGCACGGTGATCCCTTCCAGGGAGGGATGCTCCAGCGGAGAGCTCCCCTCCACGTATGCCTCGGCGTGCTCCCGCCGCGAGGCCGGTGCGGCCTCGTGCACCGCCACGATGGGCAGCTCGATGGTGAAGGCCGCCCCCTGCCCCTCCCCGGCGCTCACCGCGTGAATGGCGCCCCCGTGCAGCTCCACCAGGTGCTTCACGATCGACAGCCCCAGCCCGAGCCCCCCGTGCCGCCGCGTCGTCGACGCATCGGCCTGCCGGAACCGCTCGAACATGTGCGGCAGGAACTCCGGCTTGATCCCCTGCCCGCTGTCGACCACGCACACCTCCACGTGGCTGTTCACCCGCTGGAGGCCCACCAGGATGTGCCCCCCCTTCGGCGTGAACTTGATGGCGTTCGAGAGCAGGTTCCAGAAGCACTGCTGCAGCCGGTTCGGATCTCCGCGCACCGCCCCCGCCGCAGCATCCAGCGTCATCTCCAGCCGGATGTCCTTCGCCTCTGCGGAGTGGCTGACCGACGCCACCGCCGCCCGCACCACCTCCTCCACCTCCACCCGCTGCACGTCCAGCAGAATCTTGCCGGAGATGATCCGGCTCATGTCGAGCAGATCCTCGATGAGCTGCACCTGGATCTTGCTGTTCCGCTCGATGACGGTGAGCCCCTCCCGGAACTGCTCGTGCTCCCGGCTCCGCGCCCGCAGGATGTGCGACCAGCCGAGGATCGCGTTGAGCGGCGTGCGCAGCTCGTGCGACAGGGTGGCCAGGAACTGGTCCTTCAGCAGGCTCACCCGCTCCGCCTCCGAGCGCGCGGCGCGCTCCGCGTCGAGCAGGTGCTCCCGCTCCTCCGCCGCCTGCTTCACGCTGTCGTAGAGGCGCGCGTTGTCGATCGCCACCGCGGCCTGCGCGGCCACCCCCACCAGCACCCGCTCGCTCCGCTCCGTGAACACGCCGCACTGGGAGTGCCCGAAGAACAGGCCGCCGATCACCTCCCCCGAGCGCGACACCACCGAGACCGCCAGGTAGCTCCGCACGGGCAGGTGCCCCGGCGGCATTCCATGGTGGGGACCCCAGTGTCCGTAGCGGGGATCGGCGCGCACGTCGGCGCAGCGGATCGGCCCCGCCCCCTGGAAGGTCGGCGCAAACAGCGGCGTCGCGCGGGGGTGCCCGAGCTTCGCGAAGGCTTCCCAGGGCGCCCCCGAGAGCACGTAGAGCAGGTAGGCGTCCCCTTTCTCGTCGGTCGTGTTGTAGAAGAACGCCCCGAACTCCGCCCCGCAGATCTCCGTGGTGGCGTCGGTGATCGACTGCAGCAGGCTCCGCAGATCGAGCTGCGACGCGATGGTGCTCCCGGTCCGGTTGAGCAGCTCCAGGAACTGCGCCTCATCCCGCAGCGCCGCCTCCGCCAGCTTGCGCTCCGTGACGTCCCGGAAGCTCCACACCCGCCCTGCGTGCTGCGCGTCGATGCGCTGCACCGTCGACGACCGCTCGAACACCCTGCCATCGACGAGCTCCACCCGATCGAACGTCTCCGGCGAGGACGCCGCCTCGATGGCCTCGATGGCGGCCAGAAACGTCCCGGGGTCCGCGACCTGGCGGCTGCAGACCTCCAGCAGATCCTGGTGGCGCCGCCCCTCCATGACCTCGCGCGGGATCTGCCACATCCGCACGTACCGCTGGTTGTACTCCGCCACCCTGCCGGCGCTGTCCGTCACCAGGATCCCGTCGGTCGTGGCCTCCAGCGTCGCCCGCATCAGCGCGACAGACTGGGCGAGCGTCTCGTTCTCCCGCGCGAGCGCCTCGTTCTCCCGCGCGAGCGCTCCCTGCTCCTGGCCGACACGCACCCCCTCCGGCGCCTTCGCCACGATCTGCACTGGAGTTTCTGGGTCCACCTTCGGCGGGGCCGGGGGAGTGATCATGAATCGCGACCAGCATAGCCGGCCTCCCGGAGCGGGCAATTCCTCGTCCCTGCCTCAGCCGGTTCGCGCGCTCGTCACCCCTGGCGGCAGGAGGATCGCGCCCCCGTTGCCCCGCCTACCCCAGCATGTCCAGATACCGCCCCCCGCGGTCGTCGCCCCCCTCGAAGTCGTTGTGCCCGTAGATGGCCTCCCTGTCGTGGCCCAGGTAGTTCGAGTGCACCCGCACCTCGGTCCCCGCCGGCAGGATGGGCGCGGGCAGCGGGGGAACGTTCGCCGCCTCCCAGTCGACGATCACCTCGGAGGGGCGGATCGCGTCGCCGAACAGCTTGTAGCTCAGCGTCTCCTCCTCCTCGTGCGCGGCCTCGTCCTCCTCGAAGTCGAAGCTGCACTCACCGTCCTCGAAGGTGAGGACGGGATAGCCCGGGATGACGAGGCGGATGAACGGCAAGAGGTCGATGGTGCGCCTGGCCTCTCCTGGCACGTACACGCTGAGGAGGATGGACTCGCCATACCAGCCCACCAGGTACACGCCGGAGCCACTCCCGAGGTCGCGGGAGAGGATCTCCTTCACCGCGGCGAGATCGTTGACCACGAAGCAGTCTCCCCGCCGCGCCCCGCCCGGGCTGACATGAAGCTCGAGGGTGTAGAAGCTGCCCTGGTTCTCCTTCGACATCGCGTCCTCCGGGCTCAGCACGCTACACCATGCGGGCAGCGCCCGCCCTGCGCCATCGCCTCGCGTCATCGCCGCGCTCAGCGCTCCGAGGCCGTCTGCAAGGCCGCCCTCACCTCCGCGGCCACCTTCGGTTCTTTCACCACCTTCGCCAGCCACACCCGGCGGATGCGCATCATCGCGTCCTCCGGCAGGCCCAGCTCGGAGAGATCCGCCTCGACGTGGCCTCGCTCGGCAGCGATCACCAGGCGCGCATACTCGCGCGCGGTGATGGGCCCCCGCGTCGCCTCCAGCGCCGCCACGTAGGCCGCGTCGTACGCCGCGAGCTGCTGCTTCTTCCCGCGCCGCATCTCGTCCTGGATCTCGCTCAGCCGCTCGTCGTGGACCAGCTCCCACCGCTCCGAGGTGAGGCCCTCCTCGTCGAGGATCGTCGCGCGCATCGAGGGTCGCTGGGCGAGCCGCGCCGCGATCGCCCCGCAGCGCTCCGTGGAAAAGCGCTCTTCCTCCGGCGGGGGCGCCGGCTCCTCGGTGGAGGCCGAGGGCGCTGGCGGGGGCTCCTCGGGCGCGCTCGCGGGCGTGGCTTGCGTCACCGGGACGGCAGCGGCCGCCATGGACTGCTCCCACGTCGCCAGGGGACCGATCAGCGGGGGAGGCGCCGGTGCCTCGGCGGGAGGAGGCACGGCCGGAGGAGGCACGCTGGAGGGCGCCGTGGGAGGCGGCACAGCGGACCCCTCGGGGCGCAGCGTGGCGGACGTCCGGGCAGGCGTCACAGGGAGGGCCATGTCCGGGGGCTGTGGGGCCCCCGGAGGGCGCCACGCAGGAGCGTCGAGCCGCGCTGCAGCTCCCAGCGGCGCCGCCCCGAGCGGCACGGCGGCTCCGAGCGGCACGGCGGCTCCGAACGACACGGCGGCTCCGAACGGCACGGCGGCTCCGGGCGAGACGGCGGCTCCGAGCGGCACGGCGGCTCCGGGCGAGACGGCGGGGCCGGGTGAGACGGCGGGGCTGGACGGCACGGCAGCTCCCAGCGACATGGGTGTTCCCGACCGCGACGTCGGCGGTCCGGACTGGAACGGCAGCACCGGCTTCGCGGGCACCAGGCCTGCGGTCAGCGTGTCCGCAGGCTTCGACTTCGGTGGCGCCGGAGTGCTCTCCACCACGGCCCCTCCCACGGCCCCTCCCACGGCCCCTCCCACGGCCCTCCCCGCAGCCGCCTCGCTGGGAAGCCTGATCCCGGCGCTGCGCGCCAGCCGCTGCACCTCCTCCCACGAGACGGACTCATGGCGCCCCTCCAGCGCCACGAGCACGCTCCCGGCCTCCTCGGGCTCGTAGAGCGGCACCTGGCCCCGGAAGGTCAGCGTGCAGATCCCCCGGTCCGTGTCGATCCACAGCACGTCCGGCACCATCGGCACCGCCTGCGGGCTCTCGTCGGGCCGATCGACGTACGCGCGCGGATGGATGCCAGGCAGGCTCGTGACCAGGTGCGCGTGCGCCGGGTGGAGGTGATCGAGGACGATGCGCTCGTCGTCGCGCAGCGCCTCGACCTGCTGATCACGCGGCGCCGCGTTGAAGTAGGTTGCGTCGAAATCCGCTGGCAGCGGGTGCCGGTGCCAGTCGTTCACCGCCCACGCGCCCGCGCGGCGCCCGAGCTTCTGCAGCCGGCTCGGCCACCTCGGCGCGATGGGGCCGAAGCCCACCGGCTCCAGGATGCCGTCCAGCACCCCGACGGAAGCGCCGGGGGGCTGCAGGTTGGGCAGCCGGCGCTTGCCGTACATGTCGCGCCGCCCGGGCTCGATCCCCACCGGGTTCGAGGTCTCGGGCCCCCCCGCCGCGCGCTCCCAGACGAGCGGCATCCTGGTGAACCGTGGCCCCTCCTCCAGGATGCCGTCCTGCCGCCACGTACGATCCGCGTGCACCTTGATCACCTTGTCGACCTCGCCGACGACGATCCGCGCCTCGATCGCGCGGGCAGGCATGCCCTCCGGCGCGTGGGCGTGCCCGATCAGCAGCACATCTGCACGCACCCGGTGCGGGACGAGATCGCAGGGCGCATAGACGCTGCGGCCCGGGTCATCGTTCCAGTGCTGGTCGACGGGATGGACAGGCTCCTGCACGCCCGCGAGCCGGGATTCGAGGGGGTACAGCTCGAACGTCGCTTTGCAGGCCACCGTGAGCATCCACGACCCCGGGCGCGGCTGCCACAGCAAGGAGCCCACGGCGAGCGGCGAGAGCGAGAAGACCTCCACCCTGCCGAGCATACAACGCCCGGGCATGCCATCGCCGTGCCTCCAGCGGCTATTGTGGCGCTCGACCCCCGGACGCTAGCATGGCTCACCCGCCCTGCTGGCGCAGGACGGCCCCGCAGGGAGCTCCCATGGCAGACGCCTCCTCGACCCCTCAGCAGTCCCCGAGCAACCCGGCCCCGCACCTCCCCGCGGACAAAGTCTTCCACGTGGAGATGAAGGTCGCCTCGGGCGACATGCTCGACGTCCGGCACTTCCAGGTCTCCGAGCGCCTCTCCTCGCTGTTCGAGGTCCAGCTCAGGGCCGTGTCGGACAACCCCGACATCGATTTCGAGGCCGTCATCGGCCAGACCATGAGCTTCTCCGCGAATGCCCAGCAGCAGCGCGCCTGGTCGGGCATCTGCAGCGATCTCCGGCAGGTGGCCTCCGAGGAGCAAGGCCTCTCCACCTACGAGCTGACCCTCGTCCCCCGCCTCTGGCTGCTCACCCAGCGCCGGAACCACCGCATGTTCCAGCACAAGTCGGAGATCGACATCGTGCTCCAGATCCTCGGCGAGTGGAAGATCACCCCCACCCTGCGGCTCACCGGCGTCTACCGGAAGCGCAAGTACCGGGTCCAGTACGGCGAGAGCGACTTCACCTTCATCTCGCGCATGCTCGAGGACGCGGGGGTCAGCTTCTACTTCGACAACAGCGGCGAGAGCGTCCTCGTCCTCGACGACGGCCCGCAAGGCAACACCCTGCGCAAGCCCATCGCCTTCCGTGACCACCCCACCGACGCCGACATCGAGCACGTCACCAAGGTCAACGTCGGCCGCCGCCTGCGCCCCGGCAAGTACACCGTCCGCGACCACGATTACCGCCGGCCCGCCAGCTACCCCCTCGTCGCCACCGCCGCCGGGAACGGCCCCATCGAGGACCAGCTCGAACGATTCCACTACGTGCCTGGCGCCTTTCTCTTCGAGAGCAGCCGCTCCGAGAGCACGCCGAACGCCGACGACAAGGGGAAGTACCGCGCCGAGGAGTCCGAGGGAGAGGCCCTCGCCCAGCGCCGGCTCGACGCCAAGCGCGCCATCACCCGCGAGATCGACTTCGAGACCAACACCATCGACCTCGCCCCCGGCACCGTGGTCTCGTTCTTCGATCACCCGAAGAGCGAGCTCGGCGCCGACAAGCGCCTGCTCATCCTCGAATCCCGGTTCTCGGGCGAGGTCCCCGACCTCTGGAGGTACACCTCCACCGCCGTCAGCGCCGACGCGCAGTACCGGCCCGCCCTGCAGACCCCGAAGCCCACCACCCGCGGCGTGGAGAGCGCCACCGTGGTCGGCCCCGCCGGCGAGGAGATCCACGTCGACGAGTTCGGCCGCGTCCGCGTCCACTTCCACTGGGACCGCGAGAGCCAGATGAACGACGACTCCTCGTGCTGGATCCACGTCAGCCAGCCCTGGGGCGGCAGCGGCTTCGGGGGCACGAACCTCCCCCGCATCGGCCAGGAAGTCATCGTCGACTTCCTCGGCGGCGACCCCGACCGCCCCATCATCACCGGACGGGTCTACACCAACCTGGAGAAGACCCCCTACAAGCTCCCCGACAACAAGACCCAGAGCGGCTGGAAGAGCAACTCCACCCAGAACACCGGCGGCTACAACGAGATCATGTTCGAGGACCAGGCCGGGCGCGAGCTGCTGCGCATGCAGGCCGAGAAGGACCTCAACAAGCTCGTCAAGAACGACGAGCAGCGCAACATCGGCAACGACCGCACCACTTCCATCGGCCACAACGAGGACAAGACCATCGGCAACGACCTGATGAAGCAGGTCATGAACAACGCCCGCGAGATGGTCGGCATGAACCGCTCCCGCGCCGTCGGCGCCAACGAGAACGTGGACATCGGCGGCTCCCAGAAGATCCAGGTCGCCGAGAAGATCGAGATCATCTGCGGCAAGTCCAAGCTGGAGATGGACAAGAACGGGGTCATCAAGCTGACCGGCTCCGACATCACCATCGCCGCCACCGGCCACGTGCAGGTGACCGGCGACCCCATCGATCTGAACTGACCTCGATGCGACCCTCCCGCGTGCCAGCCGTGGCCATGCTGCAGCGCAGGTGTGATCCACCGCCCCTCGGAGCCTGGACATGACGTCTCCGCCCATCCCCGCGCCGCGCCTGGAGGAACTCTACAACCGGACGCCCCTCGCGCTGTTCCAGTGCGACAAGATGGGGGTCGGGCGGCGGTTCTACGATACGGTCGTGGCCAAGGGGACCTTCACCCTCGCCCCAGGGAGGCTGGAGCTCGCCGAGGAGCAGGCCCCCGTCGCGCTCGCCGACGAGCCCTGGGACGATGCCCCGCCCGAGCGCGCGAGCCTCCGGCACGCGGGCGAGGCGCTGCTCCTCAAGCCCAGCACCGATGTCCTCGTCACCGGCACCCTGCGCCCCGCCACGGGCGAGCCGCTGGCGCTCTGGGAGGCAGCGCTCACCATCCGGCGCAGCAGCGCGACGGTGCTCGATCACCGCGCCCAGGTGACCGGCCGCCGGTGGTGGCGTCGCCGCGGGGGCGAGTGGACCTTGACGGACCCAGAGCCGACCGCCGAGGTGCCCATCCGGTACGAGCTGGCCTATGGCGGCGCCTACCTGGAGCCCGACGCCCCCGCCGACGCAGATGGCCCGCGGTGGGTGGTCCACCCCCCGAACCCGAGCGGCACGGGGTTCGTCGACGAGCGCGCCCTCGCGTCGGACAGCGAGGTGCGCGCTCCCCAGTGGCAGCTCCCGGACCACCCCGTGACGGCCCCGAACCGTGAGATCCCCCTCGCCGGCTTCGGCCCCGTCGCCCGCCCCTGGAGCTCGCGCCTCAAGCACGCAGGAACGTACGACGACGCCTGGGAGCGACGCACCCGCGAGGACGTCGCCCGCGGGCTGCCCGCGGACTACCCGGAGGACTTCGATCCCCGCTTCTTCCAGTGCGCGCACCCGGGCCTGATCACGCCGGAGCACCTGCGCGGCGACGAGGCGTTCACCCTCGCCGGCATGGTCCCGGGCGAGGCGCCGCTCGACTTCCGCCTGCCCTGCCGCCGCGTCGAGGCCCGCTTGCTCGACGGCCAGGGTGAGGTGCAGCTCGTGCGCATGCCCCTCGACACCGTTCACATCGACCTCGACCGCGCGGTCGTCCACCTGTGCTGGCGCCTCACGCTGGATCAGGCCAGGGACATCCGCGCCGCCCTCGTCTTCGCCACGGAGGAACCATGAGCGAGCGCCACATCGCCGACGCCGAGCCGGCCTTCAAGGTCGTCAACATCACCCCCGACTTCTGCAAGGTCAACGGGCAGGTCGTCCCCTTCGACATCTTCCAGATCCTTCCCCCCGAGCGCTCGAACTACGCGAAGAAGGTCCGGGCCCGGAAGGAGAAGGTGCTCCACGTGGCCAGCATCGTCTCCGGCGTGGTCGGCAACGCGGGCTCGGGCGTGATCTCCGGCGTCTCGCAGGGCAGCGGCGACGTCGTCGTCCTCGAGGGCGCGACGAAGGTCCGCGTCGAGGGCCAGCTCTGCGCAAGGCACCGCGATCTCTGCCTGATGAACGTCAAGTCGGGTTGAGCGAAGAGACGCGTGCAGGCTCACTTCCACCCTCTCTCCCCCCCCTGAAGGTGCACGATGGCCGCCAAGCCGCCCGGTGACTTCACCCCGATCGACACCAGCGCCTCGGTTCGCGACGCGCTGAAGGGCCCCATCCTCACGCCCCTGCCCTACCAGCCACCGAGCTACACCACCAACGGGACCTACGGCCGCATGTGCACCCTGCAGCATCCCTACGGGGAGCCCAACCCGAACCAGACCTACCTCTCGCAGGGCCTGAGCCCTGCAGAGGAGCGCAGGCAGCGCGAGGAGCGACGCAAGCAGATGAACACCATCGGGCTCTGGATCGGCGGCATCACCACCGCCCCCGGCGCGCTGGTGCGGCTCCTCGGCGGCTCCGAAGACTCCGTGGAGAAAGCCGCCGAGATGGGCTTCAACTATTTCTCGCCGACCCCCGGCGCCCCCGGCACCCCCCTGGCGACGAGGTACTGGTGAGCGGCTCACCCGCCCACGCCGCCGCCGGGGACCTCACGCGAACGTCACTCTGACGTCCGAGCAGGGCGTCGTGGCATAGCCCCCCCCCCGCCCCGCACAGGTGGTGACCACGGCGACGAGCTGCTCGATCGCCATCCGCTTGTCCGTGTCCGTGCGCTGCATCTTCAGCGTCGCCGGCACCTCCAGGTCAGGCTGCACCGCGGCCACCGCCGAGCGCCCGATCCGGAAGTGCCAGTCCATCGCCTCCATGCCCTCGTCCACCTGCACCACTGCTCTGTTGAGCCGGTTCAGCGCCTCCTCGACCCTCACCTCCGCCGCCAGACACGCCTGAAGCGGCCCGCGCCCCGAAGACGTTGGAAGGTGATGTGGGGATGGCCGGGGATGACGAGGCGCACGAAGGGCAGCAGATCGAGAGGCGCCGCACCTTGCCAGGTCCGTACGCGCTGAGGAGGATCGACTCGTCAGCGAGGGAATGCGCGTCCCCTCGCCCTGCCGGCGCCGCCGGCCTGGGCTACCACCAGAGGATGCTTGGGGGTGCCACATCAGATACAGGCGCTGCGCACCCGGGCCTCGTCCGCCGCGACCATCCTCCGCGATGTTCGCGCGGCGAAGATATCGACTGAAGTTCCTGAGGAGCAACGCCTCCGGATGGCCCGAGCCCCCCCCGAGCCTCGTGCCGCTTCGGGCCCGCCCCCCCTCACTGCCCGGAGCGGGCAACGCCCCTGGCCGCGCGAATCAGCCCAGGTCAGGCCCGCGCACTCGCCGGCCGTTCACCGCCTGGCCGACGTCGCCGTGGCGCCTTGCCGCTCTTTCCTGGCGTCACCGCCGCGACCTCCACCGGCGCCACCTTTTCCTGGCCCCGCACAGCCTTCGTCCCCTGCGCCGCCGTTTCCTGCTCCTCCGCCTCCTCCGCCACCTCCGCCGGCGCCACTTCCTCCTCCGCCTCCGCGAGCACCGCCCCCACGGTCCGCTCAGGCGCCGCATTCTTCACGTCCACCGTCGCCGTCTTCGGGTCCTCGACCTTCCCCGGCTCCTCCTCGTCGTCCTCCAGGGGCTTGCCACTGCGCAGGTGCAGCCGGCGGTACTGCCGCGAGGTCGATTTCAGCGTCTCGCGCACCAGCCGTTTGAACCGCATGTACGCCTCCCACGCCGGCTCCGCGGCCGCCAGGCGGTCATTGCGCGCCTTCTGCAGTGCATTCGCCGCCTCGGCACACTCGGTGAACTGTGCCACGGCCACCTCGGCCATGTCCCCGAACTCTCCTTGCAGAAGCCCATCGGCCCAGGGCTGACCCGCACAGGTGGTGACCACGGCGACGAGCTGTTCGATCGCCATCCGCTTGTCCGTGTCCGTGCGCTGCATCTTCAGCGTCACCGGCACCTCCAGGTCAGGCTGCACCGCGGTCACCGCGGAGCGCACCACCCGAAACTGCTGATCGATGCCCTCGATGCGCTCGTTCATCTGCGACTCCGCCCGGTTGAGCCGGTTCATCGCCGCCTCGACCCCGGCCTCCGCCGCCAGGTAAGCCTGGAGCGGCCCCGCCACCGACGCCGCATACACCGTGACGAGCACCGCAGGCGCTCCCGGCTCGTTCGCGACCTCGGCACAGCGCAACGCAACCCGACGGAACTTGTTGAATTCAGCGTTCATGATCTCCTCCCTGACAATGGGGTGCCGGAGAAGCCTCGGCGCGCGCCCCGTCGGGCAGCACCCAGCTCTTCCCCTCGTGAATGTAGAGATCCCTGGTCCCCGCCAATGGTCGGCGGTGCGCGACGTCGCGCTTCCCCGGGCACCGTGCGTGAATGGATAACACCCCCGCAGCACACGCCGCGAAGGTGCGCCGCCAAGCTGCGTCAGCAATTGCATTCGCGCAAGGGTGACCAGCACGATTTTGAAGCAACGGATGCTGATTCCGCAGCGCAAGAACCGAACCGCGCAGCACAGGAAACTAACGGGGTTTTGGCAGTTCCACGGCGCAAGAACCGGTCCGCGATTCACGCAGAGGCGCGCAGGGTGCCCTCTCACAGTGTGGGACTCAGTGCGCGCAGCGGTCGCGCCGAGGGGCTCACCTCAGGACAGCACCTCGGCGACAGTGCGCGCTCCGAAGACGTTCTCCAGCCAGCGATCGAGGATCGCCGGGTCCGAGCACCCCTGAACGCGGGCACGCTCCTCCTCCGTGAGGGAGAGCCCGGCGCGTCCGAGGAGCCGGAGCAACGTCTCTCGCTTCGCGTCGATCCTGCCCGCGCGCTCGCCTTCGAGTTTCCCCTCAAGCATCCCCTCGCGCTTCCCCTCAAGCATCCCCTCGCGCTTCCCCTCAAGCATCCCCTCGCGCTTCCCCTCAGCGTGGCCAGCCCGGTGTCCCAGCTCCACGCCCTCCCGCCGCGCCAGTACCAGCGCTCCCCGGGCGTCCTGCTCGGCCATCTTCGCGCGCTCGTAGGCCTCCCAGGCCGCCGGCTCGAACGTCGCCCTCCGCGCCACCTCCAGCGCCTCTCGGAACGGACCCTCCGCGAGCGCAGGAGGCACCGCGTTCAGGTACTTTGCTTCCCGGAAGAAGTACGCCCACTTCTCCACCAGCGTCTGCGGCTCCGCCCCGGCCTCGTACTTGGGCAGCTCCAGGAAGGCGTACTGCACCTGAGGCAACCCCACCTCTCCGGTGTGCTGCTCCTGCATGCGCCAGCGGCTCAGCAGAGGGACCTTGTACGCGCCGTCGCTGCCCTTCTCGGGCCACAGCATGAAGTCGCAGATCGTCACGCCGACGACGTTGCACAGCGTGTGGTACTCCTCCGCGCCGCGCAGTTGCATGACGTACGCCTTGCTTGCGTTGTAGACGACCCGCTTCTCGAACCCCTCCACGTTGAGCACCTGCATCTCCACCACGAACCGCCGTCCGGTGGCGTCGGTGCACTTCACGTCCACGATGGAGAGCTTCAGCTCCGGGACGTCGATGTGCTGCTCCCCCGAGAGGTGCTGCACGTCGAGGATGCAACGGTCTCCCGTGAGTTCGAGGAGGTGGTTGAGCAGGGCGATCAGCAGCGGCTTGCGCGCCTCGGCGCCGAAGATCCGCTTGAAGACGAAGTCGGTCTTGGGGTCTGCGAAGACAGCCAGCACTCCGAGGTTCTACGCCGGTACAGCGCACCGGGCAACGAAGGAGGGGCTACTTTAGCGGGGTTTTTGAGGGCGGTACTGCGTGATTACGGAGAGCTGCGCAGGACTATTTCGGTTCGCAGCAGCGGCTTGATCAGAGGGTCGTTGCGAAGACGGCCTCAACCACGCTCGCGGTGGTGGCGCGCCCGATCCACTGGTCGAGCGTGCCGGCATCCGTACACGCCAGAATGCGCGCCTGGCTCTTATCGTCCACCGCAATGCCGCGCGCGGCGAGGACGGCGAGCACCGCCTCGGCCTTGCCCGCCGCCTGGCCCTTCTCGAACCCCGCCGCCTCCCCTTCGGTGCGCTTGGCCTCTCCGTACTCGCGCAACTGCTGGATCTCGTCCATCACCTTCCGGTATGCGTCCAGCTCCTGCGGCGAGAACGTCGCCTCGTTTGCCAGCTCCAGTGCCGCCCGGTGCGGCCCCGGGGGTAGCTCGGCCGGCACCTCGGTCAGGTCCGGCGTGTGCACGAAGAGCCACGCCCACAGGTCCGCTCCGGTCTCGGGCCGCCGCTCCGGACTCGACCTGCTCGGCGTGGCCGCAGAGGCCCGTCCAGGTGCGGGTGGCGTGGCCCTCCAGGCCGTGGTTGAGGGTGAAGGTCATCGGCTGGCCGACGATGGCCTCGAAGTCGAGGTCCGGGTTGTCGCAGAGGGCCACGAGGGTGACCTCGAAGAGGTGGCTCATGCGCTCCGAGACATGGAACTGGCGAACATCCAGCCGGTCCCCGGAGGCGATGGTGGCCTCGACCCGGTTCAATGCGCCGCGCGGAGAGGATGTGGCCATCAGGCGATGATCCACGAAATCGGGGTCCGAGGTAGGGAGGATCGTAGGTCATCGCACAGGAGCTAACGCCGTTCCGTCGGATCTATATGCCGTTCCGTCGGAGCTACATGCCCTCTCGCCAGAGCCACATGGCTTCCCGCCAGGACCCACGAGCCTCCCCGCAGGAGCCACAAGCCTCCCCGCAGTTGCTACGAGCCTCCCCGCAGGAGCCACACGCCTTCCCCGCAGTTGCTACGAGCCTCCCCGCAGTTGCTACGAGCCTCCCCGCAGTTGCTACGAGCCTCCCCGCAGCAGCTACACGCCTTGCCCCAGCCGCTACGGACCCCGCCGCACCAGCGACGACGCTCCCCCCCCACGCCTCCCGGCCTCCCCCGCCCTCTCCCCTGCCCTCCCCTACCGCATCCCGCCCCGCTCCCGAGCCGCCCTCATCCCCCGATCGCCCGCATCGACACTCCCGCCGCGGTGTCCTCGGTGCAGCCCTTCCAGATCGTCCCGTCCGGCTTCAGGCGCCATGCCTCGTCCAGCCGCGCCAGGATCCCGGCCAGGTCTCCTGCCCGCGCTTCCTGCGAGGCATCCACGCCGTCATCCGTGGCCAGACACGGCCGCAGCACGCCGGTCGACGACACCCTCAGCCGGTCGCACGTCGCGCAGTACGTGTCGCTCGTCCCGCTGATGAACCCCACCCTGAGCCCCGGATCGCGCCGCGCCCGCACGTACCGCGCAGGCCCCAGCCCCGGCTCCACCACTGCTTCTTCCTCCACCAGATGCCCAGCCAGCCGCTCGCGCATCTCGGCGGCGGTGACCAGGTGGTCCTTCGCAAGTTTGGCGCCCTCAGCGATGGGCATCACTTCCAGGAAGCGCGGCACCATCCGCCGCTCCCAGGCCCACAGGGTCAGCTTCTCGATCTCGTCGTCGTTCTCTCCCCGCAGCACCACCGTGTTCAGCTTGATGGGCGCGAAGCCCACGCGCAGGGCCGCATCGATCCCGCGCAGCACCTGGGCCAGGTCTCCTCCCCGCGTCATGGCGCGGAAGCGCTCCGGGTCCAGGGTGTCGATGGAGATGTTGAGGCGCTGGAGGCCGGCGTCGCGGAGGGGGGCGGCGAGGCGGGAGAGCTGGGAGGCGTTGGTGGTGAGGGCGACGTCGTCGAAGCCGAGGGAGGCGATGAAGGCGACGAGGTCGACGATCTCGGGGTGGATGAGGGGCTCGCCGCCGGTGAGGCGGACGCGGCGGACGCCGGCTTCGCGGAGGGCGCGGAGCATGGTGCGGAAGGCGTCGGTGACGAGGCGGCTCTCGGCGTAGCCGTCGTGGCGGGAGGGGCGGCAGTAGGTGCAAGCGAAATCGCAGCGGTCGGTGACCGAGAGGCGGACGCTGCGCGGAGGGATGGGCGGGGTGACAGGTCGAGGGATGAGCGGCACCTGAGGCAAGGTGCGGCGAGGGGGTGGGGCAATCTGTCCCGCCGGTGTCAGGGTGAGAGCGGGCGCCAGGGAGGTGGGGCCGTGCAACGGGTCTGCCGGTTGCGCCATCGATCCCGTCGTCCGTTCAAGGAGCGGCAGGGAACGGCGCGGCGCAGCCTTCTGGAGGTCGACGCGCATGCTGTCCTTCCCTATCCTCCGGCGACGGGGGGGATGAGCGCGACCTCGTCTCCTCCCTGGACGGGATCGCCGGGGTCGGCGTAGGTCCCGTTCACGGCTACCCGAAGACTTCCACGGTAAGGGACGAGCCCAGGGTAACGGTCACAGACGCGCGCGAGCAGCTCCGAGGCGGTGCAGGGGCCAGGGAGTGGGAACTCCAGTTCCCCCTCGCCAAGCACGTCTCTTACGCCCGCAAAGGCGAGCACGCGCACAGCGGCAAGCATCGGTTGAGGCTAGCACAAGGCCGCCACCCGCAAGCTATCATCCCTCCCAAGGCTGTACGTATGACGAGCGACGAACCTTTTCTTCCTGGCACCATCCTGGCCGGCCGCTATCAGGTGCGGCGCGAGCTCGGGCGCGGTGGCATGGGGATCGTCTACCTTTGCCGCGATCTGGTCGTGGATGAGCGGGTGGCGCTGAAGCTGCTCTGTCGGCCCGGCGCGCGCAACCGACCCGAGGATGCGTGGTGGTTCCAGGAGGAGGCGCGGGCGCTCGCGGGGCTGAGCCATCCGGCCATCGTGCGGGCGCGGGACTTCGGGGCGCTGCCGGATGGGACGCCGTTCCTGGCGATGGATGCGGTGCCCGGGCGGTCGATGCACGAGTGGCTCTACCTGGCGAAGGTGAACGAGGAGCCGCTGCCCTGGCCGATCCTCTGGAAGATGGTGGACCATGTGCTGGGGGCGCTGGCGCATGCGCATGCGCGGGGGGTGATCCACGGGGATCTGAAGCCCTCGAACGTGCTGCTCGACATGCCGCCGGAGGGGGAGCCGACGGTGCACGTGCTCGATCTGGGGCTCGCGTGGCTGGTGCAGGATCGCATCGATCACCGGCTGGATGGGTCGCGAGAGACGGCGCCGACAGTGCGCTGGGGAGCGGGGACGCCAGGGTGGATGGCGCCGGAGCAGATCCGGTTCGCGGCGCCGCACGTGGGGCCGCCGACGGACCTCTACTCGCTGGGGTGCATCCTGTACGCCTGCCTGGCCAACAAGGAGGTGTACGAGGGGACGAACGATGAGCTGCTGCAGCAGCACCGGAGCGCGCCCATCCCGGAGGTGCCGCTCCTGCCAGGGGTGCCGACGGACGTGGGGCGGTTCGTGAAGCGGCTGCTGGCGAAGCGGCCGTGGAACCGGTTCGACTTCGCAGGGGACGCGCGGCGGGTGTGGAAGCGGTTCGAGACGTCGGACGGGGGGGTGCTGGCGACGCCGCTGCCGGCGACGCTGATCACGAGCGGGAGGATTCCGCCAAGCCGGAAGGAGCTGCTCACGCCCGATCTGCTGGAGCCGCCGGACAGCGAGGAGGAGGCGCCGCTGTCGGTGAGCTCGTCAGGGCTCTTGAACCTGCGGCCGAGTCCCTTCGTGGCGCGGACGGGGGAGAGGGCGCGGCTCATGGAGCTGGTGGCGGAGGTGGTGGACTCGCCGAAGCCGGTGCACAAGTTCGTGCTGCTCGCAGGGGAAGCCGGGGTGGGCAAGAGCCGGCTCTGCGAGTGGCTCTGCGAGGAGGTGCACGAGCGGGCGCTGCTCGTGCCGCTCCGGGCGCGCTACCGGCGGATCTCGGCGCCGCTCGACGGGGTGGTGGGCGCGGTGACGCAGCACTACCGGCTGGAGCGGGCGGAGCGGGACATCATCGAGAAGGTGCTGATGAACGTCTGGGAGGTGTCCTCCGAGGACGAGGTCGGCAAGACGTGGGTGGCGGCGGCGGCGGAGTGGATGCGGCCGACGCCGGCAGGGAGCAACGCGGTGGGGCCGACGGGGAAGCGGTTCCGGCTCGATCGGCCGGAGCTGCGGTGGCTGGTGATCCGCAAGACGCTGGAGCGGGTGGGGCGTGACCGGCCGGTGCTGATCTGGCTCGACGATCTGCACTATGCGTCGCAGTCGACGTTCGACAGCCTGATGACGCTGCACCGGGACTCGCCGATGCTGGGGCTGATGGTGGTGGCGACGGCGCGCAGCGAGGCGGTGGAGACCGATCCGGCGGCGGCGGCGCGGCTGGAGGAGATCCTGAAGGGGTGGAGCGGGGAGCGGCTGGACGTGGCGCCACTCAACGCGGCGCAGATGAACACGCTGCTGCGGGAGACGCTGCCGCTCGACGAGGCGGCGGCAGAGGCGGCAGCAACGCGGAGCAAGGGGAACCCGCTGTTCGCGCTGCAGCTCCTCCACGCCTGGGCCGGGGGCGGGCACCTGGCGCTGCGGGCGGGCAAGTATTACGTGCCGCGGCCAGCGATGGCGGTGCAGGCGGCGACGACGGCGGAGCTGTGGGAGGAGCGGCTGGCGGCGCTGCCGGAGGTGCTGCGCCACGGGGCGAGGGCGGCGGCGGCGCTCGGGGGCGACATGCGGCGGGAGGTGCTGCTGCTGTTCTTCGAGACGCTGGGGCTGCCAGCGCTGCAGAGCATCGCGGCGATGCAGCGGGCGCAGATCCTGCTGGCGACGGGCGATCGGCTGCGCTGGCCGCACGCGCTCCTGCAGGAGCACCTGCTCGCGCAGCTCTTTCAGCAGCCCGACGCGAGCCCGGTGTTCCGGGCTGCGGCCGATGCGCTGGCGCGGCACCCGGCCGGCGCGAACCGCCGCATCCTGAGGCACCGGGCGGTGAGCTTGATCCGGGCGGGAGATCTGGAGGCGGCGGCGGATCTGATCCACAAGCACGTGGCGGAGCTCTGGCAAAGCTCGCGCGATGTGTCGGCGACGCTGCGGGATCTGGCGGTGCTGGAGACGCGGCCCTCGAACGAGAGCCGGCCGGCGCTCACGGGGGCGCGGCTCGGGATGCACCTGCGCTACCGGGCAGAGGCGCAACGGCTGGCCGGGCGGCTCGACGATGCGCGGCGCGATGCGGAGGAGGCGAAGCGGCTGTTCGAGCACGCAGGGGACGAGGAGAACCAGGCGCACTGCCTGCGGCTGCTCGGGCACATCGCCTCGGACCTGGGCGGGGAGGCGCAGGGGCGGAAGCTCGTGGCGAAGGCGCTCTCGCTGTTCGAGAAGCTGGGACACGCCCAGGGGCAGGTGCAGTGCGAGGTGCTGCTCGGGGAGATCGACTACCTGCTCGGGGATCATGCGCGCGCACGCGCGGTGCTGGCGAGCTGCGCGGCGCGCGCGGCAGAGCTGGGAGACCGGCTGGGTCGCGCCCAGAGCCTGCTGCTCCAGGGGATCGTGGAGCAGGCGGCGCCAGGATCGTCGACGGACACGGTGCGCGGGTTGCTCGCGTCGGCGCGCGCTGATTTCGACGCCATTGGCTACCGGCTGGGGATGGCGCAGTGCGAGCTGGCGCTGGCGCACGCGGAGCACAGGCTGGGCGATCTGGCAGCGTCGCACGAGATCGTGATCTCGACCCGGCAGAGCTTCCGGGATCTCGCCAATCCGCGCGGAGAGGGTGGCTGCGAGCGGCTCCTGTCGATGCTGGCCTTCGACCGGGACGACGCCGCGCTCGCCCAGGAGCACGCGGAGGCGGCGTCACGGATCTTCGAGCGGCTCGGCGATCCGTGGGGGCACGTGGAGGCGCGGGTGCTCTTCGCGCAAATTGCGCTCGGGCGGGGCGACGTGGCGCAGGCCCGGGAGCACCTCGAGGCCTGCGATGGGCTGGCCATCTCCGAGGCAGAGCCGAGGCAGCACCGGCACCTGACGCAGGCCTGGCTGGCCTGTCACGAGGGGCGGTTCCACGAGGGCGCGAAGGAGATGGAGGCGGCGCGGGGGGCCTTCAAGGACAGCCGGATGGGCGACCACACGCCGCAGCTCCTGGCGCGGTTCGCGCGGATGGGCTGGCCAAGGCCCGCGGGGAGCCGGGTGAACGGCTGGCTCCGCGCCATCGGGCGCGATCAGGACGACGGGGACCGCGCCTCGGAGACGCCCACGGCGCCCGACGTGACCACGTAGCGCGCGGGGTGAGGGCACGCGGCACCAGGCGCTGCCGCAAGGTCCCCACACTGCCACGAGGCACCCACCGCGGGCCTCATGCCGAGGGCGTCATGCCAAGGGCGTCATGCCGAGGGCGTCATACCTCGCCCACCTCGTTCACGAAGACCTCGCCGGGATCCGGCACGGGCTTGGCGTCGGTAGGGGAAGAGGAGGGTCCCTTCTTCTTGCCGAGGGCCTGCTTCCAGCGGCCCGAGAAGTAGTAGCCCATGCTCACGACCATCGAGACGAGGAAGCTCAGCGAGATCGCGTACCAGACGCCGAGCTCGCTGTTCATGGCGCGGGAGAGCCAGTAGGCGACGGGCACCCGGAACACCCAGAGGCTGATCAGGGAGATCAGGGTGGTCACCACCGTCGACCCCGAGCCGTTGATGATGCCGTTGCTCACGAACATCAGGCTGAAGAAGACATAGCAGGAGCCGACGATATGCAGGTAGGCGACCCCGTGCTGGATGACCTCGGGGTCGCCGATGAACACCCGGAGCAGCACCTCGGGAAAGACCGCTGCCACGAACGAGATCACCAGGCTGATGGTGCCGCTGAAGAGGCAGCCCCAGCGGAAGACCTCCCGCACCCGGTCGAGGTGACCGGCGCCGAGGTTCTGGCCGGCCAGCGTGGAGATGGCCATCCCGAAGTTGATCGCCGGGAGGAACGCGATCTGATCGATGCGCGAGGCAGCGCCGAAGGCCGCGGTGGAGACCTCGCCGAAGCCGTTGACGATGCCGGTCACCATGACCATCCCCAGCGAGCCCAGGGACTGCTGCACCGAGGCCGGGATGCCGATGCGGAGCACGGTCTTCACCTCGGCCCCGAGGCCCTCGAACCGGGGCCACCGGGGGGCGATCGGGGAGCCGCGCAGGCGCAGGTGGACGTGGAGCGCGATCACCACCACGAGCTGCGCGATGTTGGTGGCCCAGGCAGTGCCGTTCAGCCCGAGCCGGGGCAGGCCGAGGTGCCCGAAGATGAGCAGCGGATCGAGGATCGTCATCAGCACGACGGAGCCGAACTGAAAGAGCAGCGGCGTCCGCGAGTCGCCCATTCCCTGGAGCATGCTCCTCAGCGCGAAGGTGCCGAAGGTCAGGGGAAGGGAGACCATGTAGATCCGCAGGTAGCCCACGGATTCGTGGAAGACGTCGGGCGGCGTGTCCATGGCCCGGAGGACGAAGGGCGCGAACACCTCGCCGAGAATCATCAGGACGATGCCGAGGCCATAGGACAGGACCATGGTGGCGTCGACGATGCGCCGCAGCTCGTCGAATCGCTTGGCCCCGTACCGCTGGGATACGAGGATGTTCGCCGCCAAGGTCATCCCGATAGCGATGCCGATGACGGTGAAGACGACGGGGAAGCTCACCGTGATGGCAGCAAGGGCCTGCCGGCCGAGGTACTGACCGACCCAGATCGCATTGATGAAGCTATAGGCCGTGTGGAGGAGACCTCCGGCGATCATCGGGAGAGAGAAGGTGATGATGTGCTTCGGGATGCTCCCGACCGTGAGGTCGGTACCAGACTTGGATGACATGCGGCCTCGGTGCTCGCTGGGCGATGCGGCGGGAAGGGCGACACCCTATCCCACGGGCCGCAGCGAGGCAAACGGCGCTCCGCAGCCACACCTCGCTACATGCGCGGCATGAGCGACATGAGAAGCGCGGCATGCACGACATGAGCGACATACGTCACATGCACCACATGAGCGACATGCGTCACATGCACCACATGCGCGCACGACACGAGCGGAGCATCGCGCGAGGTGCCACGAGGCGGTGCGACGCGTCGAGAACCGTGAGGTGCTGCGCGGAAGGGACGAGCGTGGAGTCTCTGCCACAGGGGTCAGGTGCTCCTGCGGCACGGGCTGGTCCACACACGCTGGGCACCAGGATGGGGTGCGGACCGTGCGTGCCGCCCCGGGTCCGGCCAGAGCGTCACCGCATTGCGCCCTGAGCGGCCTTCACCCCGGGAAGAGCCGCAACAGCCGATGTTTTCTGCGCGTTCGAGAGCGCTCCGGCGCCTGCTGCGTGGACCTCGGCCGCCTTTGTGGGTATGCACATCTTCATGGCGATCCGCGCAACTTTCCTGTCCGGCTTTCTCCTGGTCGCTGCGTCGCTCGCGGGCTGCACGAACGAGCCGCCCAACGGTGTCGTCCAGGTGGCCGTGCTCGACACGGCGGGCGCTGCGCTGCCTGACGCGCTGGCCGCCATCTCGGAAGGTGGTCTCACCTCGGCCGCGGCTGCGTACGGCGCCAGGGCCGGCTCCGAGCCGGTGGGCGATGAAGAGGTTCCACCCGTTCCAGGGTACTTCACCGCACTCCTGCCGCGCGGAGACAAGGGCGTCTACGTCTTCGCCGAGGGCCACCAGGTGGCCTCGGCGGAGTTCAGGATCGCCCCCACAGAGATGGAGGTCGCGGCCGTGGAGGTCCGGGCCGCGCCGATGCCAGAGGACGCGGCGCGTCCCACCACCGCCAGCGCGACCTTCTCTCCCCCCGCCGTGAATCGTGGCGAAACCGCGACGCTCAGCGTGGAGGTGACCGGCGCCGAGAACGATCCCATCTCCGATCTGGTGCTGGTGATCTCGCCGGAAGTGCAGTTCTCCGCACCGTTCGCGCCGCCCGTGCCCGAGGGAGACGCCCGGGCGGTGGCAGCGGATGGCACCTGGACTGCCGCGATCACCCCACCCACGGAGCCAGGGTCGTATACCTACTACGTGGTGGCCGCGACCACGGCGGGAATGACCGCTCCGATCATCGAGGCGACGCTCATCGTGCAATAGAGGCGGCCCTTCCCGTGCGAAGCGGGCAGGGTCGCCGCGCGGCGCGAGGCTCAGGGGCAGGAGCCCGGTTGCACGGGAAAATTGATCGCGCTCTGGAATCGACGCTGCGCGCGCCGCGTGCATTGACGCCGCGGTCCCATCCGGGATTCATCGGGGCCATGCGACATCACCTCCTCGCCGTCTCGGCGATGGCTGCGGCGCTCGTGGCGCCCTCCATTGCCTCAGCCACCAACTACACGATCTGGGTGCACGGCCGCAGCACCTCGGGGACCACGCAGCCCGGCAACCACAGCTACCTGGGCAACTTCGGTCCTTCGAGCGTCGCCGCGGGCGTGAACAAGCGCGCCGCGAACTGGGACGGCAAGAGCAAGATCGCCGACCAGAACTACCGCATCCGCGACGCCCTCGACTGCTACTGCACCGGCGCCAACTTCTGCTACCTCGCCGGCCACAGCGCGGGTCACGCGCAGATCGGCTACGCCCTGGCGCAGTACGGGACCTCAAGCCGCAGCAACAAGAACGCGACACCCAACGCGAGCGGCGTGTGTGGCAACTCCGGCGGCACGCAGAGCGGCTGGAACATCAAGTGGATCGACATCGCCTCCGGCGCCGCTGGCGGCAGCGAGCTGGCAGATCTCGGCCACTGGGCCGTCTCCGATCCGCTCACCGGGGACCTGCGCACCGCGACGATGCGCGCGCTCTACAACCACAACGCCACCCAGGGGAAGTGGTTCTACATGTTCGCTGGCTCGAAGGGCACGGCATACTCGGGCGTGCTGCCCGGCCAGGACGACGAGGCGGTCGCCTACCACTCGACGGGCGGCGTCTCCCAGACCGGCAGCTTCTGCAACCCCGGCGACTGGTTCTGCGACGGCGACCTCGGCACCGGCACCACCGGCGCCTACAAGGGCTCGACGCTGATCAAGCTCTACACGAACCACACGGTGGAGCTGCGCGACAACAACGAGGCCTACAACCACCACGGCGCAGGGAACTGGGCCGGGATCGTGGGACCGGTGCGCCAGGACATCGCGACCTACGCGCTGTGAGCCGCCCGGCGGGGGCACGCGCCTCCGCCACGCCGTCGCGCCGAGCGCGACCCGCACCACTCCCTGCGATCTGCGCGAAGCCCCCGCGGCATGGCAGGGTCACGAGATCCCCTGCCACAGGCATGGATCACCTCACCGCGAGGTGCGGAGGTGCGCACGCCTTTGCTCACCCCCTCAATGATGCTTTGCGCCAAGTCATGCAGCCCCCCAGGCGCGCCCTTTCAATGGGCGAACCACAGCATGCGTTGCCGCAATGCTGAATCCTTCGACCATAGACACATGGCGAGACGCATGGCGCGCCATCACGAGAAAAATGGACGTGATGAGGAAACGACGTTCCCCGCGACGGACACATTGACGCCATGTACACGAATGAGGTTGATGTGAGGCCATGCGCCACCACCTCCTCGCTGCCACCGCGATGGCCGCCGCACTCATCGCTCCCTCCATCGCCTCTGCCGCCAACTACACCGTCTGGGTGCACGGCCGGAACACCTCCGGGAACACCCAGCCCGGGAACCATAGCTACTTCGGCTACTGGGGCTCCGCGAGCTCCGCGGCCGGCGTGAACAAGCGCGCCGCGAACTGGGACGGCACGAGCAAGATCGCCGACCAGAACTACCGCATCCGCGACGCCCTGGACTGCTACTGCACCGGCACCAACTTCTGCTACCTCGCCGGCCACAGCGCGGGCAATGCGCAGATTGGCTACGCCCTGGCGCAGTACGGCACCTCCACCCGCACCAAGAAGAACGCGACGCCCAACGCGAGCGGCGTGTGCGGCAACGCCACGGGGAGCGCCGCCGGCACCCAGTCCGGCTGGAACATCAAGTGGGTCGACATCGCCTCCGGCGCCGCTGGCGGCAGCGAGCTCGCCAACCTCGGTCACTGGGCCGTCTCCGACCCGCTCACCGGGGACCTGCGCACCGCGACGATGCGCGCGCTCTACAACCACAACAACACCCAGGGGAAGTGGTTCTACATGTTCGCTGGCTCGAAGGGCACGGCGTACTCGGGCGCGCTGCCCGGTCAGGACGACGAGGCCGTCGCCTACCACTCGACGGGCGGCGTCTCCCAGACCGGCAGCTTCTGCAACCCCGGCGATCTGTTCTGCGACGGCGACCTCGGCACCGGCACCACCGGCGCCTACAAGGGCTCGACGCTGATCAAGCTCTACACGAACCACACGGTGGAGCTGCGCGACAACAACGAGGCCTACAACCACTACTCGAACGGTGCGTGGGCCGGCATCGTGGGCCCGGTGCGCCAGGACATCGCGACCTACGCGCTCTGAGTCGAACCTCTGTATCGAACCAGGCCATGAAACGAACAGGGCGCCGCACGGGGGAGCAGCCGGCAGGGCGGCCCTCCGGGCGCGCGCGCTGGGGGGTCATCGCGCTGAGCGCGCTCGCGCTCCTCGGGCTCCTCATCGGACTTCGCGCGGCCTACCACCCGGCGCCCGCAGAGCCAGACTTCGCGGCGGCTCCGTCGCAAGGTCGGCCCCGCCAGACGAGCATCGGTCGACCCGCCCAGCCCTCGGCGCCGATGCGCATCCCCGGCGGGGATGACGCCTTGCGCGAGATCCCGGAGGGCTCCGACGTGAAGGATCCCCGGGTGCTCTGGGAGATGCGGCTCGAACGCTCCCGGCACACGCTCGACTCCTACCTGGAGCACACGCGCTACCCGCCGCAGGCGCGGCCCGCCCGGGAGCAGCCCGAGGAGATGAAGCCCCACCACGTGGCGTCGGTGAAGCTGCCGCTCGCGCGCGAGGACAAGAAGCGCACCGAGGCCAAGGTGACGCTCGCGCAGGACCGGTTCTTCGTGGTCGGCGACGAGACGGTGGCGTTCACCATCACCTGCGAGAACAGCGCAGGGCCGGCGGCCTGCTCGGCCACCTCGGCGCTGGCTGGCCTCCCGGAGGACGAGCGCGCGCGCACGCCCGCAGGACCGCCCGACGCGTCCGTGGTCTTCGCGCCAGCGGGTGGCGTGGGCATGCTCGCCGCGACGTTCCAGCCCTCCTCCCAGGGCTTCGGCGGCTACCACGGCACGGTGCGGGTCACGGCCCAGCTCCAGGTGGGCTCCGAGACCGGCTCCGCGAGCTTCGACTTCCAGTACACCCCCGCCGCTCCGGCGAAGTTCACGGGCAGGGTGCGCGAGGTGCTCAAGGACGGTTCGCTCGATCTGTTCATGGAGATGAACGTCGACAAGCCCGGGCGCTACGTGCTCACGGGGCGGGTCGACGACGCCAAGGGCAACTCGTTCGCTTACCTGAGCTTCAACGACATCCTCGCGGCAGGGCGGCAGGAGGCCCGGCTCGTGGTGTTCGGCAAGCTCGTCCACGACGAGTCGGCGGAGGCTCCCTTCAAGCTCCGCGACGTGGAGGGCTACCTGCTCAAGGAGAACACCTCGCCCGACCGGGAGCTGATGCCGCTCCTCGAGGGCACGGTGCACGTGACCCGCCGCTACGCGATGAGCGACTTCTCCGAGGCCGCCTGGGAGAGCGACGAGAAGACGCGGCACGTGGAGGAGTTCTCGAAGGACGTGAACACGGCGGAGGAAGCCATCGAGCGCCTCGGCAACTGAGGAGGGGTGGTAGAGGTTGCGGCCGGCGTTCGGGGCCGGTAGCCCTTGGTTCATGAGCGAACCCACGCCTCCCCGCCCCGCTGGACACGGCGAGCCCGAGCTGCCCCGCGTCGAGACCCACGAGCGCGGCGCGCCCCGTGACGGTCAGCCCCAGGAGATGAACCGGCGGCTGTTCATGCAGCTCCTCGTCTTCCGCTGCCCGGCGGGCACCGCGCCCGCAGGGCTCACCCTGAGCCTCGGCCGCGCCGTCCACGAAGCCGGCGCGAGCGTGGTGGTCTACGAGGACGTCAACGATCCGCGCAGCCTCGGGCTGCTCACCTGGTCCGAAGATCCCGCGGTGTTCGTCGATCGCGTGCGCCCCGCCGTGAACAGCCTGGAAGGTGGCCCCCTCGACCTGCGCGGGGACTTCACCATGCTCGGCCGCACCTACTCCACGGGCTACGAGAGCGATCTGGAGTACTGGCTGCTCCAGCGCCCCGCGCAGACGGTGCTCAACCCGGACTGGCCCTGGGCGGTGTGGTACCCGCTGCGCAGGAGCGGCGCGTTCGCGCGGCTCGAAGGCCGTGAGCAGGGCGCCATCCTCCGCGAGCACGGGCAGATCGGGCGCGCTTACGGTGCCCAGGATCTGGCGCACGACATCCGCCTCGCGTGTCACGGGCTCGATGCGCGCGACAACGAGTTCGTCATCGGGCTCGTGGGCAAGGAGCTGTACCCCCTCTCGCACGTGGTGCAGTCCATGCGCAAGACGCGCCAGACCTCGGAGTTCATCAGCCAGATGGGGCCGTTCTTCATCGGCCGAGCAGCCTTCCGCGCTGCCGCACGCTGAGCGCTCCGGACCTGCGCCCCAGCGCCCCCTGCGCCGTTTTTGGCCCCGTCTCGGGAGGGCCTGTACGTTTCCTGGCGAGGAGTCCCGAGAGCCCATGGAAATGTTGCTAGCCAGCGAGCGTGGCGCCGTCCGCCGCGCCGTCCGCGTGGATTGTCAGGTCGTGCGCGAGCGTGATTTTGCGCTGCTCGGCAACACCGGTCTGGATCTGTCGAGCGACGGCATGTTCCTCCTGTCGAACGTCCAGGCGTTCGCCGGCGAGGAGGTGCTGGTGTCGCTCCGGGTGCCGGGGACCGATCGGTACATCGACACCAGCGCCACCATCGCGCGCGTGGTGCAGGGGAGGCGCCAGTGGGATCGCGCGAGGGGCCTCGGCCTCCGCTTCGCTCCCCTCGGCAGCGAGGACCAGCAGCTCCTGCGCTGGGTGCTCCGCCGGATGCCGCCGCCGCTCCCCACGCGCTCGATCCGCATCGACTACGCGGGCACCGCGAGCCTGATCTCGCTGAGCTGAACGCCGGGCGCTGCCCCTACCCCCCGGCGCGCACGCACCGGGCGAGATCCGACGTTCGCGCGAGGATCTGCGCCCCTTCCTGGATCCACACCCCACCCGCGGCGACGGCCACGCGCGTGTACCCGGCCCGCCGGCCGAGCACCTCGATCCGCGTCCCGGCGCGCACCACCCCGACAGTCGCCCGTTGCTCCCCCACCTGCGCGACGAGCGGCACGTCGACCTCGCACACGCGGCGCTCGCCGCCCGCGGTCCCGAGGAGGCCCAGGAGCCCGGTGCCGGAGGCATCCCCGATCACGCTGGAGAAGGGGGCGCTCCACCTGAGCTCCACGCCCGGCACCCATCCGACGACCAGCGCCTCCTCGCGCCACCACAACACCCGCACCCGCGCGCCACGGGTCCCCACCACCGTCACCGCCGCATCCTCGTCGTTCCGGGCGCGCAACGCGGCTACCACGGGTCCCCCGGGCTCGACGGAGAGCGGGATCTCCCTCCCCAGCCGCAGGAACGCCTCGCGCTCCCCGTCGAGGGCTCCTGCCGCCCGGACGGCGTCGATCTCCAGCTCCCCCACCGTCACGTCGTCGCACCGGAGCCGCTCCGAGACCGGCCCGCTCACCGGCATGACGCCAGGCGCGCCGGGCCAGGTGACGGTGAGCTCACCTCCCTGCGTGGCCTCGTGGAGATCGAGCAGGGCGCTGCCGAGCGGCACCGCGAAGCCGTGAAACGCCAGCGGACGCGCCGGTCGCACCGGGATGGCCGCGAGGTGGGCGTGCCCGCGCAGCGAGAGCCCGCCGGCGTTCACCTCGACCGCCACGCCCGCGGGCCGCCCTGCGGGCAGGTGCACGCGCACGTCCACGCCGCCGCGTAGCTCGGCGAACGCGGGCCCCCCTTCGTGAAGGCGCAGGAGCGCTGCCTCGCCGCGCGGCTGGAAGGGTCCCTCGAGGACGCATGCCGCAGCGGTCGGCACGTCGAGGCGCGGAGGCAGCGAGATCTCTCCGCCCTCGGCGCGCTCCTCGGCGAGATCGGAGGCACTCGCAGAAGCCGCGGGGAGCTGCACGACCACCGGGCGCACCTCCGCCGGTCCGGGCCGGGCGCACGCGCAGAGGGGCGCCGCGACCATCACCGCCACGCACCGCGCGCCGCGTCCCATCCGTCGAGACCACCCCCGCACAGTCCCTCGCGGGACTGCGCTCACCACATCACCCGGTTGCGCCCCGCGTGCTTCGCCGCGTAGAGCCGCTCGTCGGCCCTGCGGATCAGCTCCTGCGTATCGACCGGCGGCCCCGCCCAGGGCTCCAGCGCGGTCACCCCCAGGCTGATCGTCACCGGGATGCCGACGCCCTCGTACATCACCGGCTGCGACTGCACGATCTGCCGGAGCGAGTCCGCCACCGCGGCAGACCCGTGCCGGTCCGTGGAGGGGAGCACCACCGCGAACTCCTCACCGCCGTAGCGCCCGAGGAGATCGGTCTGGCGCATGCGCGGCTGGAGCCGCCGGACCATCTCCTTGAGCACCGCGTCGCCCGCGAGGTGGCCGTAGGTGTCGTTGACCCGCTTAAAGTGGTCGACGTCGAACATCACCAGGCCGAGCGGCAGCGCGTAGCGCACCGAGCGCGCCAGCTCCCGCTCCAGGAGATCGAGCAGGTAGCGCTTGTTGAAGGCGCCGGTGAGCCCGTCCTGGATGCTGACCCGGTAGATCTCCTCGTGGTACGCGGCCTCGATGTCCGACCCGAAGAGGAACTTCACGATCACCTCGCCGAAGCGGATGAGATCGTTGCTCTGCAGCGCGCTCGACTGGATGCGCCGCTCGTTCACGAAGGTGCCATTCGTGGAGCCGAGATCCTCGAGCACCCAGTTGCCGAGCACGTTGACGATCCGGGCCTGCCTGCGCGACACCGAGGCGTACTCGAGGCGCACGTCGACCTCTCCCTCGCGGCCGACCAGGATCTCGCGCTTGTCGAGGGGGTAGCGCCGCCCCAGGTTCACCCCCGAGGGGTGGAGATGCACCAGCGCCGCCACGGTGGTTGCGCCGGGCCCGGACACCGGGCCCGGTGCCTGCAGCACGACGGTACGCTCCTTGTCGGCCATGCGCCGGATCTCCTCTGCCATGCTACCCGCATCCGGTCACGCGGATAACGGGATTGTGAGAGCCTCTCCGCGTCCCCCGCGCCCTCGTGTCCGCGTTCACCTCAGGTCCTGCACGCAAAGAATGCGCAGCGCGGAGAGGCAGCGGTCACCAGGGGCCACAGGGGACAAATGCCCCGGTCCCAGGGTACGCAGTACTAGCCGCCCTTGAGCTTTGCCGAAAGGAAGCTGCGCACGTGCTTCCAGGCATCCTCGGCAGACTTCGCGTCGTACCGCTTGCCAGAGGGGTTCGCGAACGCATGGTCGGCCTCGTACCGGAGGATGGTGTGCTCCACCCCGGCCTCGTGCAGTGCCTTGTCGAAGGCGTCGACCTCCTCGGGCGGGATCCCCTGATCCTTGTTCCCGAAGATCCCGAGCAACGGCGCGCGCACAGCCTTGAGCGCCTCCGGATCCTTGACCAGGTGACCGTAGTAGAGCACCGCCGCGTCCAGGCTGGGCTCGTTGAGCGCGAGCTGCAGCGACCACGCCCCCCCGAAGCACCACCCGATGGATCCTGTGCGCGGGGACTGGGTGCGCGGATCGGTCTCCAGGAAGTGGTTCGCCGCCCGCACCACCTTCAGGGCAGCGGCGTTGTCCACGGCCTTCATCGTTGCCATGGCCTCGTCGGGCGTCGTCGCCACCTTGCCGCCGTACAGGTCCACCGCGAGCGCCGCGTAGCCATCCTCGGCGAGCCGATCGGTCCAGTGGCGGATGTGCTCGTTGAGCCCCCACCACTCGTGGATCACCACCACGCCCGGCAACGGCGCCTTCGCACCGGGGGGGAGGCTCAGGTAGGCGCGGCTCCCCTCCACCTGGATCTCTTGTCCCTGTGGCGCGGGCGCGCGCTCCGCCTTCAGCTCGTGGATGGCCTTGAAGGCTTCCTCGGAGAGAAGGCCGGTGTGCGGGCTTCCGCTCGCGGGCGCGGCGGCGGATGCTGGCGTGGCGCTCGACGGAGCTGCAGCTTCGGGTGGTGCCCCTCCTCCACACGCCGCGAGCAGCGTGACGAGGACGGCGATCGACCTGACGAAGCGGGCGGGTGACGCGTGACGCATGGCGACGGACCCTAGCACCCCGTTCTTCACGGAGCGTCGTTCAAAAGAACGAGGGCGCCGCGCCGGATGCCATACTGCAGGGCGCACGCCGCATCGCCCCCAGCTCCGGAACGTTCCCCTGACCTTCCCCGATCCCTCGCCGACCAGCACCCACACTGGCCCCAGCCTCGGGCGCTACCTCGACCTCGCCGCGCGTCTCCGCCTCGGTGCCGCAGCCCTGGTGCTCGCGCTGACGGCGACGGGGTGCACGTCTTCCGTGGGCTACCTCCTCCAGGCCGGAGCCGGGCAGCTCTCGCTCGGCCTCTCCGCAGAGCCCATCCGCGAGGTCGTCAAGCACCCCGACACGCCGCCCCGCCTTCGCCGCCTTCTCTGGCGCGTCTCCGACATCAAGGCCTTCGGCGAGCGCCACGGCCTCCGCGCCACCGAGAGCTACGAGGCCTACACCGCCCTCGATCGTCCCGCCGCCGTGTGGGTCGTCAGCGCCTCACGCCCTCTCCAGTTCGAGCCGCGCACCTGGGGGTTCCCCATCGTGGGCAGCGTCCCCTACCTCGGCTGGTTCGACCTCGACCGGGCGCGCAGCTACGCCGCCGAGCTGCAGGGCGAGGGCTGGGACGTCGACGTGCGCGGCGCAGGCGCCTACTCCACCCTCGGCTGGTTCGAGGACCCCGTCCTCTCCTCCATGATCCCGGACGGTGACGACGCGCTCGGCGAACTCGCCAACACCCTCCTTCACGAGAGCGCGCACGCCACCTTCTACCTGGCGGGTCAGAGCATCCTCAACGAGAGCGTCGCGAGCTTCGTGGGCGACGAACTCGCCGCGCGCTGGCTCGCCGAAGAGTCGGGCGCCACCGAGGCCGAGCGGCGCGCCTACGCCGAGGAGCAGCAAGCCTCGACGGACCGGCGCGAGGCCCTGCGCGCGGCGTACCTCGACCTCGACGCGCTCTACCGATCGAACCTCCCGCCCGCGCAGAAGCTCGCCGAGAAGCGCCAGCGCCTCGCGGCGCTCGAACGGCAGGTCGAGGCGAAGCGCCCGATCACCAACGCGACCCTCATCCAGTTCCGCACCTACAACGCCGGGATCGCAGAGCTCAGGGCCCTGCTCGCCGCCTGCGGCAGCAGCTTCCCGGCCTTCTTCGCCGCGCTCGCAGAGCTCCGCCCTGCGCAGTTCACCATCCCGCAGCAGGAGGACCTGGGTCCGGTGCTCGCGCCTCTCGCGCGTGCCGGCTGCCGCTGAGGCGACCCGGGCGGTCCCCGCAGGCTCACGGGATCGTCTTGAGGAGGCGCAGCGCGTTCTGGATGTGCTCCTGCGCGATGGCGAGGACCAGCATCAGGAAGATCAAGGCGAACAGCAGCGCCGTGATCGGCGAAGGCCCACGCGAGGTCGGCGACGGGACGTAGATCACCTGCCCGCTCGGCAGATCGCGCATCCCGTTCCCTCCACCCGCGATGCCACCTGACACGCTGGAGGGCATGCCGGCATGTCCCGGGACGCCCGGGATCAGCGCGGGATTCACGCTTGGCGTTCCGGAATCTCGCCCGCTCGGCGGCACTCCCTGGAAGACCATCACGCTCTGGGTCACGGCCATGAAGCTCGCCGAAAGCTCCGCGGCCGACTGGAAGCGCTCGGTGAGATCCCGGGCGCACGCGCGCGCGAAGAACAGATCCACGGCTGGCGACAGCCCCGGTACGAGCTGCGAAGGAGGCACCAGGGGGGCCGTGCAGATGCGCAGGATCACTTCCCCGAGCGAGCCCCCCTTGAAGGGTTTATGGCCGGTGAGCGCGAGGTAGAGAATGACCCCGAGCGCCCACAGGTCCGTGCGGTGGTCGATCTCCTTGCTGCTCCGCACCTGCTCCGGGCTCATGTAGTCAGGCGTCCCCACCATCATCCCGGTCGCCGTTGCCTCGGTCGTGGCGTGCGCCACCGGCGACATCACCTTGGCCACCCCGAAGTCGAGCAGCTTCACCACCTCCTCTCCTCCGTGCGAGCGCGAGAGGAAGATGTTGCCCGGCTTGAGATCGCGGTGGATGACCCCCACCTCGTGCGCCGCCCCGAGCGCCCGCGCCGCCTGCGCGGCGAGGAGAGCGAGCTGATCCATCGGAAGTCGCCGCTCCCGGCGCAGGCGCGTGCCGAGGTCCTCCCCCTCCAGCCACTCCATGATGATGTACGGCGTCCCGCGCTCCACGCCGTGGTCGAGGACCTGCACCACGTGCGGCGAGCGGATGCGCGCCGCCGCCTCCGCCTCGCGGCTGAAGCGGGTGAGCGCCAGGGAGTCCTCCACGAGTGCCTTGCTCATGAACTTCAACGCCACCGGCGAGCCCAGGGTGACGTGACGCGCTCCCCAGACCGTGCCCATCGCGCCTCTACCGATGCACCGCTCCAGCCGGAACTTGCCGGCGACGATCTGACCTGCAGCCGGCTCCACCCTGGGTCGCAGGCTAGCAGGACGTCACCACGCCGTGGGATGCCCCGGTTCGTCTGGCGGCGTTCTTTGGACGCTTCTCGCACGCCCTGCAGGCGCTGCGCACAGTCCCTCCCACGACCACACGCCCGCCTCGGCGGACGCCGTGGGACCGCCAGGGAGTCACGACGTAGGCGACGGCACTCCGATTGCTTGGTCGGAACCGAGAGCCCCTCCAGGGCAAGCCTGCACACACCCACAATGCCGAGATTCCCTGCTCCTCTGACCCTCCTCGCCCTCACGCTGCTCCTCGGCGGCTGTCGCGAGGACTCCGGCCAGGCCAGGGCTCAGGGCCGCCCCCCGCCAGCGGCGTCACCTCCAGCCACCCCGCCTGTCGCCCGGCTGCGGCCCGAACAGCGCGACCTCCTCGCCCCGGCGGCCCTCGGCACCTCGACATCGCGCTCCAGGGCGCCGTCCACCGCATGGCCTACCGCGTGGCCGCAGCCTTCCCTCATGGCGGGAATGACCCCACCTCCCCCACCCCCACAGCTCTGGGACGTCGGCGATCCCTGGGCGCTCAGCGCGATCGACACCGGCGGAAACGGCGCCGAGATCCGTCAGATCCAGACCCAGAGCATTGCCCTCCCCGTTCTCGAGCTGGGTGACGTGATCCTGCGCGTCAACGATCAGCCCGTGGCTGACACCGAGCAGCTCGCGCGGTGTCTCCGGGGGATCTCCCCGGGTGCTCTCGCCGTGCTCACCGTGCGGCGGGACGACGCCATCCAGCACTTCCTGGTGGACGTTCCGCGCAGCAGATCACGGTGAGCCTGCGTCCTCGCGCCTGCGCCCTCGCGGCCCACCCGGCAGGGTGGTGGGACGCCTCGGAGCGTGGCGCGTGACTGCCGCCATCCCAGGGCGACCTCCCGCCCCATTTTGCCCCGCTTGCCCCGCTTGCCCCGCTCCGGTGACGCTCTCCGCTTCTGCCCCCCGGTCGGGGACCGCGATCAACGCGCACGACTTGCACGATTGGAACCGCGCATTACAGCAAGAGGCACCATGACTCTGTTTGCTCCTCCCGTGTTCTCAAGGCTCGCCTCCCTCGCCACCGGCCGCATCACGCGACCCCTCTGGGCGGCGCTCTGCCTGCTCGCCATGGCCTTCGCCGTGGCGGGATGCTCCGGCTACGACGACCTCGTCGAGAAGGATCAGACCGCTGCCCAGAAATGGAGCGATCTCGAGGCCGCGCTGCAGCGCCGTTACGACCTCATCCCCTCCCTCGTGGAGACGGTGAAGGGCTCCGCAAAGCACGAGCAGCAGACGCTCGCGCAGGTCACCGAGGCGCGCGCCAACGTCGGCAAGCTCCAGCTCACTGCGGACGACCTCACCGACCCCGCCAAGATGGAGGCCTTCCAGAAGGCCCAGGCCGATCTCAAGAGTTCGCTGTCCCGGCTGATGGTCATCCAGGAGCAGTACCCGGACCTCAAGGCCAACAAGAGCTTCCACGACCTCCAGGTGCAGCTCGAAGGGACCGAGAACCGCATCCAGCGCTCGCGCGAGGAGTACAACCAGGCCGCGCGTGACTACAACACCGCCCTGCTCAAGGTCGGCGGTCAGGTCGTCAACAAGGTGACCGGCGCGCCCTTCAAGCCGCGCGTCTACTTCACCGCCACGAGCGAGGCCCAGGTGGCCCCCAAGGTCCAGTTCTGATGAATGCCCGCGCCCGTGTCTCCCAGCCGGAGAGCGCAGGGCGCCTTCGCGCCTTGCTCGCCACGGTGCTCCCGCTCGTCGCCGTGGCGCTCCTTGCCCTCACCCCCGCGCGGGCGCTCGCAGCGTTCACCCCGCCGTCCCTCGACGGCCACGTGATGGACACGGCTGGCAAGCTCTCGCAGGCAGAGATCCTCCGCCTCGATCGCAAGCTCGACGCCGTGCGGCAGAAGACTGGCTTCGCGGTGGTGGCCTTCGTGGTCGGGGACCTCCAGGGAGAGACCATCGAGGACGTCGCGTACGAGACCTTCAACGCCTGGAAGGTGGGCGAGAAGAACCTCGACAACGGCGTGCTCCTGGTGATCGCGCCAGGCGAGCGCAGGACCCGCATCGAGACCGGCAAGGGCGTGGGCGGAGCGCTCACCGACCTCCAGACGAACGACATCCTCCGGGAAGTCGTCGGCCCGCTCCTCAGGCAGGACCGCTTCTACGACGCGGTGGATCAGGGGACCATCGCCATCGCCGACGCCCTGATCAAGGGCTCCCCCGAGGGACAGACGCCGCGTGAGCGGAGCGCCGGCAGGCCGCCCGACATGGTGAAGGTCGGCCTGTATGCCGGCGGCCTTCTCCTCGTCATCGTCCTCGCCATCGTCTCGCCCACCTTCCGCTCGCTCCTGTGGGTCGTCGTGCAGATGCTCTTCTTCTTCGGTGGCCGCGGCGGCGGCTCCGGAGGTCACGGCGGCGGCTCGGGCTACGGCGGCGGTGGCGGACGCTCCGGCGGCGGTGGCTCCAGCGACAGCTACTGAACGGCGCCCATCACCGCCCACTCCCCGCTCAAGCAGATCCCGAGCTGACGGCGCTCGTCGCGGGTCAGGATCTGCAGGTCCCGCAGGGGCCTGTCCGGCCTCTGCATCACCTGCGTCAGCAAGTTCTCCAGCCGCGCCGGGAGCCGCAGGATCTCCGCCTTGGCGAGGCTCTCCGAGCTGCCGTCGAACGCCAGCCGGATGCCCCCCTGCGCGTGCAGCTTCTCCACGTGGATCCGCAGCCCCTTCTGCTCGTTGCTCGCCGTGAGCGCCCGGAAGGACGCGGACGCCTCGCCCAGCCACACGTCACCTCCTCCCCCCGAGCAGGACAGCGTCACGTCAAAGGGCCTGTCCCCGTACACCCCCGCCAGCCGGTTCACCTCACTCAAGGGGAACCGCCGGTGGGGCGCTCCCCGCTTCGCCTCGTGCCCCAGCGCCACGAGAAGCTCCCGGAAGCTCAGCGACGTCCCGAGCTGATACCAGGCCGGCACGGTGGTCGAGAACCGCCCCACCGTCTGCCTGAAGTCGACCGTGCTCCGGTTCACCGCGCACAGCCCGAACGCCACGTCGTCCCGCTGTGTCACCCGCGCGAAGTAGCCATACAGCGTCGCCAGGATCACCTGGAACGGCGTCGTCCCTTGTTCCAGCGCGAACGCCTGGAGCTGGCCGAAGCGCGCCCGATCGAGCAGAAGCTCCGACCGCCAGCGCGGACGTGGCTGCGGCGCCGCGCGCCCGAAGGAGCGCGAGGGCAGGAGCGGCTCGGGGATCGTCTCCAGCTTCTCGCGCCAGTACGCCGCGTCGCGCTGGAACTGCTCCGACGCCATGTACGCCTGATCGTCGGCGATGAAGTCCGCGTAGGAGCGCTTCGCGCCCTCGTCGAGCGGCCGCCCCGCGCGCAGCGCGTCGTAGGCCGCTGCCGTGCGCTGGATCATGAGCGAGATCGCCCAGCCGTCCGCGATCAGCGGGTGCACCCGCGTCATCCAGTAATGAAGCTCCTCCGCCACCCGCACCACCGCGAAGTGGAACAGCGGCCCCTGCCCCACCTGGAGGAGGGGCTTTTCGAGCGTCTCGTGCAGCCACTCCAGCGCCTTCGTCTCGCCGCCGCCCGACCCGGACACGTCCTTGCAATCGACGTAGTCGAGGGCGACGGGCACGTGGTCCATGATCTTCTGCGCGGGCGCCGTCTCTCCCGGCACCAGCGCGATGCGCAGCGCGTCGTTCTCCGCCACCACGTGCCCGAGGGCGCGCTCCAGCACCGCCACGTCGAGCGGTCCCTCGATGCGCGCATAGCCCCCCTGGCTCGATGGCGGCGCGTCCTGGTTGCTCGGAGCGTCGACCCAGCCCTCCCGCTGCGGTGACGAGAGGGGATATGCCGGCGTCCTCTGGCCCATGGTCGTTGTCGTCATCATCTTCGTCTTCGTCAGTATTCGCGCGCAATCGCGCATTGCACGTGAATTCATGTCCTCGCGATGCTTTCGACAGAGGACGCATGCCAACGAGCACACCGCAATGGCAACGCCCGAAGATCACTGTCCACGAAGCGCATCGCGCACGAAGCGCCCAGCGTGCTCTCCGCGCGCACGAGGCCTCGCAATGGCAGCGCACGAAGCGCCCAGCGGCCCCTCTGCACGTGCGGCGCCCTGCAATGGCAGCGCACCGAACAGACCTCCCCTGGTCGCTCTTCGCACAGCGCTTCGCAATGGTCATGGATCGAGACCTCCCGCGTGGTCTCCTCCCGCACAGCACCTCGCTATGACCAGCGCGGTCACTCCGCCTCGGACGCGACATTCACCCCGGCAGGGTCGATTTCGCGGCGTCCGAGAAGAAATCGACGAACGCCCGCACCCGCGCCGGCATGAGCCGCCCCTGCGGGAAGGCGATGTGAATGGGCAGGCCCTCTTCCTCGTACGCCCCGAAGAGCCGCACCAGGCGCCCGCACCGCACGTCGTCCTCGGCCACGATGTCCGGAAGGAACGCGATCCCGAGCCCATCGATCGCCGCCGCCCGCAGCGTCTCATTGCTGTCGGCCGCCACCGGCCCCCGCGGCAAAAGCCGCCCTCCCGAGGGCAGCTCCCACGGCACCCGCACCCCGCTCCGCACGTAGGAGAGCCCCGCGTGCCCGGGAAGCTCCTCGGGCGTCCGCGGTGTACCCCGCGCCGCGAGGTAGGCCGGCGCCGCGTAGTACTGCCGCCGCAGCCGCCCGATGCGCCGCAGGACGAGCCGCCCGTCGTCCACGTGTCCCACCCGCACCACCACGTCCACGCGCTCCGAGAGCGGGTCCACGTACCTGTCGGTCAGCCCCACCTCCAGCTCCAGCTCCGGATACGCCGCCGCGAAGCGCGAGAGCCGCGGCAGGACCCACGTCCGCCCCAGATCGAGCGGCGCGCTGGCCCGCAGGAGCCCCCTGGGCGTCGTCGCCTGGGTCACCTGCACCAGCGCCTCGTCCAGCTCCTCGAACGTCCGCTGCGCGCGCTCGTACAGCGCCTCGCCCTCCGCGGTCAGGGTCAGCCCCTGCGCCCCCCGGAGCAGCAGCCGCACCCCCAGCTCTCCCTCCAGCTTACCGACCAGCTTACTGAAGGCCGAAGGCGTCGTCCCTGCTTCCCGGGCCGCGGCGCTGAAGCTGCCCGCGCGGACACTCTGCACGAACGCACGCAGATACGGCCAGGGATCCATGGGCTTTGCCCCCGAGGCACAACGCCTGTTCCCGCGATACGCCTGCCGCGCCACCCGGGCAAGGGCCATGGTTTCCCCACCACGCGTTGCGGCCGGAGCAAGGAGAAAGAACCATGTCACGCATCTTCATCACGGGAGCCTCGGGATACATCGGCGGCTCGGTCGCAGCGCACCTGCGCAAGGATGGCCACGAGATCGTCGCCCTCGTGCGCAGCCCCGAGGGCGCAGCCCGCCTCGAAGCTGCCGGCCTTCGCCCCCAGCTCGGCGGCCTCGACGACGGCCCCCTGCTCTCGCGCCTCGCCAGCGAGGCCGACCTCGTCATCAACACCGCCGACTCCGACCACCGCGGCGCCATCGAGGCGCTCCTCGCCCCCCTCCGCGGCACCGGCAAGCTCTTCATCCACACCAGCGGCTCGTCCATCGTCGCCGACGACGCCGACGGCAGACACCCGGGCGCGATCTACGACGAGGGCACCCCTTTCACCCCCGTCCCCCTGAAGGTCGCGCGCGTCGCCATCGACACCTTCGTCCGCGACGCCGCCCGTGACAACGTGCGCAGCGTCGTCATCTGCCCGACCATGATCTATGGCCGCGGCACCGGCGTGAAGCCCGACTCCATCCAGGTCCCCCTCCTGCTTCGCCTCTCCCGGGAGCGCGGCGCCGGCGTGCACGTCGGCCCTGGCCAGAACATCTGGTCCAACGTGCACATCGAGGACCTCGCCGACCTCTATGCCCTCGCCGTCGCCCGCGCCGAGCCCGGTGCCTTCTTCTTCGCCGAGAACGGCGAGGCGAAGCTGGAGGACATCGCCCAGGCCCTGAGCCGCATCCTCGGCTTCGGCGGCCGCACCGTCGCCGTGCCCATCGAGGAAGCCATCAAGGCCTTCGGCGAGGATGCCGCCCGCTACGGCCTCGCCTCCAACAGCCGCGTCCGCGCCATCCGCGCCCGCGAGGACCTCGGGTGGCGCCCCCACCGCCCCTCCCTCCTCGACGACATCGAGAACGGCTCCTACCGCGCCAGCCTCGGCTGACCCCTCTCCTCGTGGAGACTTAAATCCACTTCTCTTTCCGGTACCAGTCGAACGCCGCGCGCACCCCGCGCTCCAGGCCGTACTCGTGGTTCCAGCCCACTGCTGACCGGAGCGCGTCGCTCCGGCACGTCCAGGCCTCCTGCGCCCCCATCTTCGCCTTCTGCCGGTTGAACAGCCGCGGCTTCCCATCGAGCTTCGTCGCCAGCTCCCCGCCCACTGCCGCCAGGCTCACCAGCGCCTCCGGCAGGTTCAGCGTCCGCACCCGGCGCCCGCTCGCGTCCACGATCGCCTGCTGGAACCGCTCCCAGGTCACCGGCTCGTTGTCGCACACGAAGAACCCCTTCCCCACGGCCCCCGGGTGCACACCCGCCGCGACGAGCGCCGTCACCAGGTCGTCCACGTACACCGCCGAGAACCACCGGTTTCGGTTCCCGAAGAACACGTTCCGCCCCTGGGTCGCCTCGCGGAACAGGTTGAAGTAGTCCACGTCCCCCGGCCCGTAGACGCCGCCGGGCCTGAGGATGGTCCACGGCACGTCCGCCGCTTCCACCACCCGCTCCGCTTCGAGCTTCGTGTCCCCGTAGTGCTCCAGCGGCCGCCGCGCGCTCGACTCCACGTGAGGGTTCCCGGCCTGGGAGGGCCCGTACGCCGCCAGCGACGACACGTGCACGAACCGCTGCACCTCCGGGTGCGCCTTCTTGAGCGCCTCCAGCAGGTTGCGCGTGGGCATCACGTTCGCCCGTGAGAAGTCGTCCCGCGTCACCCCCTTCGTCGCCCCCGCCAGGTGGAACACCACGTCCGGCTTCTCCTCGCGCACGAGCCGCTCGAGCCCCGCCAGATCGTCGTACTCCACCTCCGCCGAGCGCCCCTGCTTCGCCGCCGGAGATCCCCGGCGCCGGAGGGCCACCACCTCCAGCCCCCGCGCGAGCAGCGCATCGCGCAGCCGCCCTCCAATGAAGCCGCTGGCTCCGGTCAACAGAGCCTTGCCCTTGAGCGAAGGTGATTCGGTGGGAGTGTTCGTCTCGGTGCTCACGGCCGCGGATCTGCCGCGAGATGCCGGGCGCTGCAAGCCAGGCGGAGCGCGTACCTCACTTCGCGCGCTCCTACCTGCCGCAGCGCCCTGGATGTTCAGGCGCTCTCAGGCGCCCTCGGCCCTCAGCCGCCGCCCAGCGCGCGCTGCTCCGCGGACACCGGCGCCGAGTCCCCCCTCGCCCCCGCAGTTCCTCACGGCGCCCCTTCGGTCCCTTCCAGGATCTTCGCCTTCACGAACTTCCCCGACTCCGTCAGCGCCGTGTCCGACCATCCACCCGTCGTCCCTGCCTCCGGCGTGAGCGCCGACGCCGTCTCCGGCTTGTTGAACAGCGACCAGTTCGCCCAGCTAATCTGGTGATCGTTCAGGAAGTCGATCCACGTCTGCGACTCCGTCAGATCCAGCCCCCCGTTCCCCGACGCCTCGCACGCTCCCCACTCGGTCGTGAACAGCGCGAGCCCCATGTTCATCGCCGTCACCGCCTTGTCCCGCAGGTACTGCCGGTGTGTCCCCGCGTAGAAGTGCAGCGTGTAGGCCACGTTGTCGAAGCCGGTGACGGGATCGTTCGCCGCCACGTCCACGTCCTGCGACCACGTCGGCGTCCCCACCACCACCACGTTGTCGGCCCCGGTCTGCCGGATGGCGCCGATGACATCCTCCGCGTACGCCTTCACCTCGCTCCACGGCTCCCCATCCGGCTCGTTGAACACCTCGAAGATCACGTTCGGGTACTGCCCGTACTCCTCGGCCATCTCCGTGAAGAACGCCCGCGCCTCTGCCGCGTGCTGCGAAGCGCTGTGGTCGTGCCAGTCCACGATCACGTAGATCCCCCGCGCGATCGCCGCGTCCACGATCACCCGCACCCGCGCCTTCTCGGCCTCCGGGTTCTCCAGGTAGCCCCCCGACTCCACCCCCATCGCCGCGCGCACCAGCGTCGCGTGCCAGTCGTCCACCAGCGTGTCCACCACCGAGGCGTTGTAGAAGTCCGTCGCCCACTGGCTCCAGAACAGGCTCATCCCCTTGAGCTGCACCGCGTCCCCGTGCTCGTCCGTGAGCCGGTTGCCGTCGACCCGCAGCCACCCGTGCCGCGCCACCGCCGACCCCGCAGGCTCCCCCGGATCCCCAGGGTCCCCCGGATCCCCAGGGTCCCCTGGATCGCCCGGATCACCCGACGACGTGTTCGAGGTGCTCCCGCCCGTCTCCGAGGTGGTGTCGTTCCCGAGCGGCCCGCTGCCGTCCTCCTCTCCGCCCCCGCAGCCAGCCGCGCACGCGGCGAGCACCCCGAGCAGCGCCAGAGACCTCGACACCCGCCTCACCACCGACGCCCCGCGAACCGCCTGCACCATGCCGCGACCCTACCGCAGGTCGCGCGCCCTTCTCTCACCGAAATCACTTCTACGAACCGATTTCACGGCCGACATTGCCAGCCAATCGAAAAGATCGCGCCACGCCCACGCGCCCCGTGACCATTTCGATCACCGCACTGCGATCACCCCGATCACCCCTCCTGCTGGCCGCGATCACAACGATCACCCCTACAGCCGTGATACCTTGCGCCCATGGCGTCCTTGGTCTGCCCGTTCCAGGATCTCACCCCTGCCCTGGTTCCCTTGGCAGGCGGCAAAGGTGGCACCCTCGCGCGCCTCTTCCAGGCAGGCCACCCTGTCCCCGACGGCTTCATCGTCCTGCCCGACGCATTCGCCAGTGCCCCGCATGGCGCACACGACCCGCACGAACCGCGCGGGGCTGAGGCCCCACGCGACACCCTCACCCCCGCCGCGCGCGAACGCATCCGCGCCGCCCTCGCCCACCTCCGCGCGGGCGAGGCCCGCATGGCATTCGCCGTCCGCTCCTCGGCGATCGCCGAGGACTCTGCCCAGGCGTCCTTCGCTGGAGCCCTGGACACGGTCCTCGACGTCCGCGACGACGCCGCCGTGGAGCGCGCCATCGAGGCTGTCCGCCGCTCCCGCCACGCCCCTCGCGTCGGGGCCTACAGCGAGGCCCAGGGCCTCGCCGCCCACCAGGAAGTCGCGGTCGTCGTCCAGCGCCTCGTCCCTGCTGCCCTCTCGGGTGTCCTGTTCACTGCCGACCCCGTGACCGGCAGCCGCGCCGCCCTCGTCGGCAACTACGTCAGCGGTCTCGGCGAGCGCCTCGTCGCCGGTGAAGCCACGGGCCACGCCTTCTCCCTCCGCCACCCCCGCGGTGCCTGCGAGGGTCCCCGCGAACTCCGCCCCTTTGCCCGCGCGCTCTACCGCCTCGCCACGTCTCTCGAACGACAGCTCGGCGCTCCCCAGGACATCGAATGGGCCATCGCGCAGGGCCGCCTCTTCCTCCTGCAATCTCGCCCCATCACCACCTTGCGCGCCCACGACCCCGCGACGGGCGCCTGGAACGACAGCTTCACCGGCGATTACCTCTGGACCAGCACCAACGTCGGCGAGGCCGTGCCCGACGTGATGACCCCTTGCACCTGGTCGCTGGTGCGCCACTTCCTGGCCCACGCCATGGCCCTCGACACCGTGGGCGGCGTCCCCCTCAGCGGCAACATCGGCGGCCGCCTCTACTTGAACCTCAGCCTCCTCGCGACCATCCTCCGCGCCCTCGGCATCCCCCCTGCGGCCTTCACCGCGCGCATCAGCACCGTCTTCGGCCGCCTCCCACCGGGCCTCGACGTCCCCACGCTCCCCATCCCCCGCCTGCGCGTGCTCCGCGACACGCTCCCCGCTGCCGCGCGCCTCCGGTGGCGGCTGCGCAAGAACCTTCGACGCCTCCCCGCCTACCTCGCCGCGGCCCCTGCCCGCTGCGACGCGCTCCTCGCCCGCATCGCCGCCGCCCCGACCCCGCCCGATCTCCTCACCCTCTGGCGCGCCGACCTCCTCCCCGCCTTCACCGAGGCGTCCCGCATGCTCGAAGCCGCCGCCCGCGGAGACCAGACCCAGACCTACGCCCTCCGCCTCCTCCTCGTCCGACTCCTCGGCGAAGCCGACACCCATGCCCTCTTCTCCGGCCCTGGAGACGCCTCCGGCCCTGGCGACGCCTCCAGCCTGGGCGGCGCCCCCGGCGCGGTGGACGGCACCACCCACCTCGAAAGCCTCGGCCCCCTCCTCAGCCTCACCCGCCTTGCCCGTGGCGAGATCGACCGCGCCATGCACGCCCGCCGCTACGGCCACCGCAGTCCTCACGAACTCGAGGTCTCCGTCCCCCGCCCCGGGGAGGACCCCTCCTTCATCGACCGCCAGCTCGCCGCCCTCCGCGACGCCCCCGTCGATGTCGACACCCTCCTCGCCCGCCAGCGGCAGGCCCACGACGCGGCCTGGGCTCGCCTCCGCGCCCTTCACCCCCGCGTCGCTGCCGCCGTGCGCGGCCCCCTCGCCCGCGCCCGCGACGCCGCCCGCGCCCGCGAAGCCGCCCGCTCCGAGGTCGTGCGCATCTTCTGGCCCCTGCGCGCCTTCGTCCTCCGCGCGGGCGCCCTCACCGGCCGCGGCGACGACCTCTTCTTCCTGTCCATCGAGGAGATCCTCACCCTCCTCCGTCGCGACACCTCCCCCCTCGCCTTCGTCCCTGCCCGCCGCGACACCCATGCCCGCCAGAGCGGCCTTCCCTCCTACCCTGCCCTCATCCGCGGCCGCTTCGACCCCTTCCAGTGGGCCCGCGACCCGCGCCGCCGCAGCGACATCTTCGACGCCCGCGGCAGCGCCCCGCTCCCTTCCGGCGCCATCCAGGGCTTCCCTGGCGCCGCCGGCATCGTCGAGGGCCTCGCCCGCGTCCTCACCCGCGCCGACGACGCCGCTCAACTCCAGCCCGGCGAGATCCTGGTCACCACCATCACCAACGTCGGCTGGACTCCCCTCTTCCCCCGCGCCGCCGCCATCGTCACCGACATCGGCGCTCCCCTCTCGCACGCCGCCATTGTCGCCCGCGAGCTGGGCCTCCCCGCCGTCGTCGGCTGCGGCAACGCCACCATGCTCCTGCACACCGGCGACCGCGTCCGCGTCGACGGCGCCCGCGGCACTGTCGAGATCCTCGAAGCCGCCGCGCACCCTCGCGCCAAACCTGCTGCCTGACGGCAACATCGACGGGAGCATCCCCGCGCGACGCCAGCCGGAGCTCGTTCCGCCCTCCTTGCCTTTCCATCCCCCGAGATTCCTTCATGATTCTGGGCTAGGGTCGCGGCGCACTGCCCCCCTGAACCCAGTGCACGGAGCCTCATGAAGCGACTGCTCTCCCTCGCCGCCTCCCTCGCCTCCCTCACCGTCGCCAGCGCCGCCTTCGCATCTGCCAGCCTCACCTTCAACGCGGACTGGAGCGTCGTCCGCGCGGGTCAACCGACCACCGCCGCGCCCCTGTTCATCTCCTACAACACGAACCGCCTCCCCCAGTGCCGCGGCACCGGCTGGACCATCACCGGCTACCAGATGACCAACCGCGGCCCCGTGAGCAGCTTCCCCGTCGCGAGCGCCGCGACCCCGGGCACCACTGCCAGCGTCGCCCTCAACCTCGCCACCGGCGGCGATCTCGAGCTGTGGTTCCAGGTCACCGACAGCACCGGCTGCAGCGCCTGGGACTCCAACTATCAGTACAACTTCCACGCCGACGTCCTGCAGAACCCCACCCTGACCTACGCCGACAACGGGTCCGAGTCGCAGTACGGCACCATCACCGGCGGCAGCACCCTCATGGTCGATTACGACATCGACCGCCTCGGCCAGTGCCGCCTCGGCTACATGAACTTCAAGACCTGGAACGTCCACGTGCACTACCGCATCGACGGCGGCGCCGAGCAGGTCCTCCCCCTCACCGTCGCCTGGGGCCAGTTCGACCTCGAGTTCCGCCGCCAGACCCCAGCCTTCATCCCCATCCCCGTCGGCGCCAGCGAGGTCGAACTGTGGTTCGTCGGCACCGACCGCGGCAACTGCGTGCAGTACGACTCCGAGTACGGCCAGAACTACGTCTACACCGTGCAGTGACCCTGCCCGGGCGCCGCTCCTCGCCCCCGCGCCCGCCCTCACCCAGCCGCGCAGTGGACGCGCCCCAGCAGGGGTGCTTCCGTGACCGTCACCCCCGCCGCCCCCCTCCAGGATGCGGCACCATCCCCAGCCCCCCAGCCCCATGATCCTCCGCGACGACCTCCTCCTGGCCCTCGTGCCTCCCCTCACCTTCCGGCCCGGACTGGTCTTCTTCACCGCCTTCCTGAAGCTCCCCGCGGGTGCAGCGCTCCGGATCGAGCGCTCCGAGTTCGCGCTCCTGGACCCTGCCAGGCGTCCGCTCGACATCCGCCGCGACGCCTTCGGCCTGACCACCGCCACCCACCTCGTCGGCCCCTTCTCCGGCAAGCTCCGCGACGACGTCCTCCTCCGTGCGGAAGCAGCCGTGGCCTGCTGGCGCCTGAACGACCTCGCGGTGGAGGCCCCCCTTGCCCCCCTCGGCACGCCCCCCGAAGCCCCCCGCATCGTGTACCTGCCGCTGCAGGTGCCGCTCAAGGAGGACTGCCACGTGGCCTTCACCCTGGTGAACGCGGGTGCGTCCCCCATCGACTTGCCCCGGGCCATGCAGGCCGCCCGGTGCTGGATGGACGGCGTCCCTTATGAGAGCACCGCCGGCGCACACTGGGACGGGAGCTACCTGATCCGGCCGCAATCCGCCGGGTCGTGCACCTTCCGCCTGAGCGACTTCCCCGGCGCCCCGCAGCGCGGCCGCCACGAGACCAGCATCGAGATTCTGGGCCAGCGCAGCCCACCGGAGCACGTCGACTGGCGGGGAGAGCCCTGGGTGCCTCCGCGCCTGCGGGATTGACGGCAGACGCCGCGCTGCTGGCCGCGGATGGCCAGCGGTGCCCGGCGGGTACGCCAGAACTGACCACCCTCACGCGCTCCGCCGGCAATTCTCACGAAATGTCGTGGCGCCGGACTGCGCGCAGGCCGGTGCGACGCGGTGATGGCTGCCGCGAGGAGCACCTGGACGGGTTCTTGCTGTCATCGCTCCGCAAGCGGACAGAACGCGCGCCGCGATGATGCGGCGTCATCGTGCATCGCCGCGCCGTATCGCCTGCTGCCCCCACCGGAGCGATCGTGACCACGTCATCCACGCCAGACCGATTCACGCCGTCCTCGTCCGCCAAGCGCGCCTCGGCCGACGTGCGCGAGACGCCCGTCACCTTGCCCTCGGCGCACCTGGAGACCACCTGGAAGCGCACGCCTGCGCGGGTGGGGCGCGCGCCTCGCGGGAGGTTCGTTGCTACTCCGGGAGCCGGATATAGTGCCGCCGCCATGGGGGTAAAGCAGGACACGCAGCTCGGTCCTTACCGCCTTCTACACCCACTGGGCGCGGGCGGGATGGGCCAGGTCTTCGCGGCGACTGACACCCGCACCGACCAGGTCGTGGCGCTCAAGCTGCTGCAGGACGAGGCGGCTCAGCACCCGCAACTCGTCGCGCGCTTTCTCCAGGAAGGCCGGGCGCTCTCGATGCTCCGGCACCCCGGCATCGTGAAGGTCCTCGACTGCGTGAAGCCGGAGGATGGCCGGCCCTTCGTGGTGATGGAGGTCCTCCAGAGCCCCACCCTGCGCGACTGGGTGGCGCAGCAGGATCATCCGCTGGAGCTGGAGACGGTGATCTCGCTCGGCCAGCAGATCGCCGAGGCCATGAGCCATGTCCACGAGCAGGGCATCGTGCACCGGGACCTCAAGCCCTCGAACATCCTGGTCACGACTGCGGACGGGACCGCGCCCTCCGCCTGCACGATCAAGGTGGTCGACTTCGGCATCGCCAAGGTGCCCGCAGCGCCCGAGGGTGGGCCGGATACGCAGGTACAGACCGGGGACCTCACGGTCCTGGGCACCGCGCGCTACATGGCGCCAGAGCAGTTCCTGGGCGCCGCCGAGGTCACCGCAAAGGCGGACGTCTACGCACTCGGCGTGGTGCTCTTCGAGCTGATCAGCGGGCGGCTTCCCTTCCTCGGAGACGAGGACGCGGAGTTCATGGCGAAGCACGCGCAGGAGCGGGCGCCGTCGCTACGCGCGCTGCGGCCAGAGGTCCCGGCGGGGCTCTGCGTGCTCGTGGACGCCATGCTCGCCAAGGAGCCCGGGGCACGGCCCACGATGCAGCGGTGCCGGGCGGCGTTCGCGGAGCCCTGGAGGACCGATCGCGCCGCCTGCCCCTTCCCCGGCCTCCAGCCGTTCACCGAGGCCCAGGCGGAGCTGTTCTTCGGCCGGCGGGCGCAGATCGATCAGATCTCGGAGCGCCTCGACGCGGCCCGCGAGAGCGGCCGAGGGTGGGTCCAGATCGAGGGGCCGAGCGGCGCGGGGAAGTCCTCGCTCGTGCAAGCCGGCCTCCGGCCGCGGCTCCTGGAGGCCCGTGGCGCGCAGAAATCGCCCTGGAGGATCGCGTGCATGAGCCCCTCCACGGACCCGCTGCGCTCCCTGGCGCAGGCCCTGGTGGACACCCTCGCGGAGGACGGCAGCGCACGGGACCTGGAGGAGGTGGCCGGGGCTCTGCGCGCAGACCCGGACGCGCTCCGGGCGCTCCTCGCCGGGCTCCCTCCGGGCTGCACCCTGCTCCTCGTCATCGAGCAGATGGAAGAGCTGTTCACGCTGGGGGCGGCGCACGCGCCTTTGCTCGACGCGCTCCTCTCCGCTGCGCTCGTGGGCGAGCGCTCCCGCCTGTGCCTGCTCACCACCCTGCGCAGCGACTTCCTGTCGAGCCTGGAGCAGATGCCAAAGCTCGCGCGCATCCTGAACCAGGCGTCGCGCCACCACCTGCTCCCCCTGGACGAGGAGGGGTTGCGGGAAGTGACCCTGGGCATGGCCCAGCGCGCCGGTCTCGCCCTCTCCGAGAAGCTGGCCGGGCGGATGGTACGGGACGCTGCCAGCGCCGGGTGCCAGCTCCTCCTGCTGGGGCACACCCTGCGCATGCTGTGGTCGGCCTCTGGCGCCACGAGCGAGGACCTTGCGCAACGCTACGAGCAGCTCGGCGGCGTGGGCGGCGCGCTGGCCAGGCATGCGGAGAAGCTCCTCGACGCCCTGGGGCCTGAGGGCCGCGAGCGCGCGAAGTGGATCCTCCTGGAGCTGGTCCAGGTGAAGCATGGCGCCCCCGCCGCGCGCCGCACGCGCACGCGCAAGGAGGTGCTCGACGCCACGGGCGGAGATCCGCGTGCCGAGGAGGTCCTGTTGCGCCTCTCCGGCATGCGTCCTGGCACCTCCCCGGAGGCCACCGGCGAGCTGCGGCTGCTCGCGCTCTCCAGCGACCCTGACGAAGATCCATCGACGCAGCGCGTGTCACTGATCCACGAAGCGCTCCTCTCCCAGGTGCCGGTGATCGCGGACTGGCTCAAGGAAGCGCGTTCGCGTCTCCAGCGGGTCACGGATGTGGAAGCGGCGGCGGAGGACTGGCAGCGGCGCAGCTTCGACGCGGACTACCTGGCGAGGGGGACCAAGCTCGCCCACTACCGCGATGATCCCGGCGAGGGCTCCGCGCATGCCCCTCGCAAGGACCCCTTGAACCCCCTGGCCCAGCGCTTCATGAAGGAATCCGAGGCGCGCGAGGAACAGCGCCGCATCCTCAAGGAGGCGCGCGAGGAGCGGCGCCGCATCCTCAAGGAAGCCCTCGTAATCAGCGTCATCCTCGTCGCTGCCTTGATCGCCTTGAGCGCCGTCCACGCCTTCGGGCAGCAGCGCATCGCGGACGAGAATGCCCGACATGCAGAGCACAACCTGGCGCGCCTCGTGGGCGCCGCGGAGCAGATCTCGGACATCGACTGGAAGCTCGGCAGGGTCCCGGGCATCCTCGGCAGGCGCCGCAAGCTCCTGACCAGCATCGACGAAGCCTTGAAGTCGCTCCCCGCGGAGGATCACCGCAAGGCGGAGGTCAGCGCCAGGACGGTCACCACCAAGCACCGGCTCGGCGATCTCGCCCTGCACAACGACGCGCTGGCCACCGCCGACCGCCACTACGCCGACGCGCGCGTGGAGCTGCAGCGCAGCCAGGGCCTGACCACCGACGAAGGACCGTGGCGGTTGAGCCTCGCCCTGAACGAGTCGAAGCGGGGCAAGGTCGCGCTGGCGCGGAACCGCCTCGACGAGGCCCAGCGCCACTTCACGGAGGCGCTGATCATCCTCCGGACCCTCGAGCGGTCCACCGCGCGGGGAGGCCAGGACACCGACGACATCCACCGCACCGTCGCGGTCAGTTACACCGAGCAGGCCGAGCTCGCTCTCGCCCAGGGAGACCCTGAGGAGGCCGCGTGGTGCTTCGAGGAGGCCCTGGCCCGCCTCGGTCTCCTCACCAGGGACGAGTACAACCAGAGCTTGCTGGCGCAGACGCTGGTCGGGCGGGCTTCCGTGGCGCTCTCGGTCGACGATCTGGATGTCGCCCGGGCGTGCCTCGACGAGGCGCTGCAGCTCCAGGAGCCGCTGGCGCGCTCCGCGTCCTCCGACACCTACACCCACTCCATCCTCGCCAGCATCCACGCCGAGATCGCCTTGCTCTGGCTCAAGCAAGGAGATCTGCACCTGGCCTCGCTCCACGGCGCGCAAGCCCACGCGCTGAGCCGGAAGCTCCACCAGGGCGACCCCGAGCGGAAGGCCTACGCCCTCATCCTCGGCAAGAGCTTGCAGAGGCTCGAAGCCGTGGCGGCGGCCCAGGGAGACACCGCGAAGGCTGCCGAAGCCCGGACCGCGCGGCACGCGCTCGTGGCCCCATTCCTGCGCCTGGACGGCGAGGACGTGCGCTTCCAGCGGCTCGCCAGCCCGGATCCGTCGCTTTTCTGAAAATCACCCGGCGCCCCCGATCGACCCGTCACGAAACCGCATCTCTCTGGATCAGCGGCCTCTCCGTCGAGGGCGCCGCTCGTGGAGCTCTATGCATCCTTCAGACACCCCTCCCCCTCGTGGACTCATCCTGCTCTCTCAGCCGGAGCTGCTCAACATCAGCCCCGACGAGATGACCGATGCCCGGCCAGAGGCCTACAGGGACCTCCCTTACCGGATCGTGGAGTTCAACCACGACGAGTCGTTCCGGCCCCCGGGAGCACCACGGAACTGGAGCGCAGAGCAGCGCGCGCTCGACGAGCAGTTTCACACCAGCGTGAAGCCGCTCCGGGACAAGTACCCCGACTACAGCCTCCTCTACTTCGGATCCTCGTCGGTCCCGCTCACCCTCTACCTCGGCTACCTCTTGGAGACCTGGCAGCGGCTAGAAGTCATCCCGCGCCACCACGAGGCGAGGACCTGGGGCTGGCACCCCTCTCAGGAGAGCCGACCGGCGCGCCTGGCCCCCCTCCAGCTCCCCGACTTCAAGGACCGCTCACCGGGCGAGGCGATCATCCGGGTCTCCACCTCGCACCGGGTCGACGCACAGGTGACGCGAGACGTCGTGCCGGGGCCCGTGCTGGTCGACCTCGACATCGCCCTGGAGCACCCCTCGGAGGACGCTTTCAGCACCATGGACGAGATGCTCGACGTGACCCGCGCCTTCCGGCAGGCGCTCGACTGCATCGGCGACAACTTCAAGAGCATCAAGCGCGTCCACCTCTTCGCCTCGGTGCAGACCGGCATGGCGCTGCTCCTCGGCGCCCAGATCAGCAAGACCATGCACCCGGCCGTGCAGACCTACCAGTACACCCGCAGCAGCGAGGAAGGGCCGTACCACGCGCCGGCGCTGCTCATCAACGGCCCGAGGACCCCGGAGCCCGTCGCGCTCAGGCCGGAAGAGGTAGCCCAGGCGGCGCTGGATCGCGAGAACCTCGACCGGGATTTCCGTCGCATGAAGGGGCAGGTACGCCGTGAACAGGGAGAAGGCAGGACGTCATGGCCCGACGCCATTCTGAGGAACCCCGCCGAAGGCGCGGTGTTCGCCGGCATGTGGAAGAAGCTGCCTCCGCTCTGGAAGACCCCCCTGAACCAGACGAAAATCGACGTGGCGACGCGCGAGGTGGAAGACACCTTCCGGCTCAACCCTGCCAGCGAATGGCAGATCGACGACCGCTGGCTGGCGCGACTCGCGTGCCGGATCCCCGAGGAAGTGTCGAGGCGACGCGCGTTGCGCATGCTCGTGCTCCACGAGGCGGTCCACCGTGGACCGCAAGCGCTGACGCGGACCTCCAGCAAAGGCATCGGTCGGTTCCCCAAGGTGCTCGAAGAGATGGATTACCACTCCGATGTCTGGGGAATGCTGTACGAGCACACGCTCACGGCGTCGGAGTCTCCCGAGGACGTCGAGAGGCCGGCCCTCTTCTTCCGGGACCTCATTCATACCGCCACCGAGACGATGTGGGCCTTCGACGATGATGGTCAGCCGCTGCGTCGGATCCAGGTGCGACGCCTCAACCGGTACCTCATCTGGTACTGGCAGTACTTGCTCCTCGAAGCCGCTGCCATGCAGCAGACCAGCTTCCATGACGTCCTAGTGCTCCTCGCCCAGCGCCCCCTCATCGAACTGGCTGGCCCGACGCTGATCACGGAGGACGAACGGGTCTACTTCCCCCTCGATCCCGCCCTGGTGACGACCCCGGAGGTGTGCGTGTACCACGAAGGCCGCCTCTACCGGCACGGCGCGCGCTACGATTTCTCCATCACCGCGCTGCTCGATGGGGTGCGCGAACGGAACGGGGAGGCGATCCTGGAGGTGCTGCGCGCCGCGGCAGAGCAGACTGCGCGTTGACCGGCGCGCCACGCCGCTTCTCGCCTGCGGAGAGCACGACGGAGAGATTGCCGGAGCGATGAAACGCCAACATGGACAGGCGATGACTCGGGACCTGCATGGGGAGGCTTCCGTGGAGGATCTGCTCGAGCGCGCGCGTGCCGGAGACGCCGCCGCCTTGGCAGCGCTCTTCCGCCGGGCGCGACCGAAGCTCGACAAGCTGGCCGCGCAGCATCGGGCCAGCTTGCGACCCGGGATCACCCGTCCTTCCGACATCGCGCAGAGCACGGCGGAGCGCGCCTTCGAGAAGTTCACCTCGTTCAATGGCAAGACCGAGAATGAATGGACCGCGTGGCTGAGGATGATCCTCACCAACTGCGTCAAGGAGAGCCAGCGCGCCGGCCGCACCCAGAAGAGAAGCGATCGCGGCGCGACCCCCCTGGACACCGTCGTCGACGAGGTGTGTGCCCTGCAGGACAGCCCGAGCCAGGTGGTCGCCAGGAAAGAGCAGTACCGGCTCCTCCTCACGTTCCTCCACCGCCTGCCGCCGGATCAGGGCGAAGCCATCTTGCTATGCCACCTGCACGATCTGCGCGTCTCCGAGGTCGCGCAGAAGATGAACAGGACCCAGCCCGTGGTGGGGGGCCTCCTCTCCCGCGGCATGAGGACCCTGCGCAAGATGATGAACGAAGGCCTGGAGGCCGATCCGGACGGCGCGCTCCCGGAGGCCACCTCGCCAGACGGCGCCACGACGGCGCTCCTCGAGTACCTGCGCCGCCGGGAGAGCCGTGGCCCGGTGGATCCCGAGGCCTTCCTGGCCGAGCACCCAGCTCACGCGGACGACCTGCGCTCCATGCTCGACTGGATCGCGCATGTCCAGACCCTCTGGGCCTCGGCCGACGACCGCTGACCACGACCCCCAAGGAAAGGACGTATCCATGCTCGCAGCAGGTTCGCGTCTCGGAGATTACGAAGTGCTGGGGCGCGCCGGGAGCGGCGCCGTGAGCGACGTCTACGAGGGCCGCCACGTGCATGACGGCCGCCAGGTCGCCATCAAGCGGATGCGCCCGGAGCTGTGCTTCCACGTGGACACGCTCACGCGCTTTCACAACGAAGCGCGCGTCCTCGAAGCGCTGAAGCATCCCCGGATCATCGCCCTGTTCGCCCGGGGTGAGTCCCCGGAAGGCCCGCCGTACATGGTGCTGGAATGGCTCCCGCACACCCTGGAGGCTGCCTTGCAACGCTCGGGTGGCCGGCAACCGAGCCAATCCGCGGTGCGCGCCGCCACGCACATCGCCGAGGCGCTGTGCGCGCTGCACGATCGGAGCATCGTCCACCGCGACCTGAAGCCCACGAACATCCTGCTCGCGGAGACGGATCTGGCATCTGGAGAACTCAAGCTGGCAGATCTCGGCCTCGCCAAGTTCTCGGGCGGGGAGGCCGCGGTCGCCGGAGGTGAAGGGGCACCATCGAACCCTGTGTTTCCGGTCTCCACGGGTGGCAACGACGTGCTCGGGACCTGGGAATACATGGCTCCGGAGCAGTGGGTGCAGGCGAAGACCGTCGACGCCAGGGCAGACGTCTACTCCCTCGGCGTGCTCCTCTTCCAGATGCTGGCCGGACATCTCCCCTTCCAGGCCGAACGTGAAAAGGACTGGATGGCTCTGCACCTGCTGCGCTCCCCTCCTATCCATCTCCTGGACGGCCTGGCTCCCCCCCCGCTGCGCGACCTCATCGCACAGATGCTGAGCAAGAAGGCGATGCACCGCCCCACGATGCCCGAGGCCCTGAGCGCGCTCTCCTCCCTGCCCTGAGCGCTCCGCAGGCATGCCGCAGCCGCACCGCCCATGGACGCCTTCCAGGAAAGACACGAGCACGCGATCGATTCCGGACGCGACGGCATCTCCCTTGAAGAGCGAGGCATCGGCGGCGCCTCCCGCCCGCCATGACGCTTCGCCTGAAGAGGCCCCATGGCTCAGGTGCAGAAGTATTTCGACCAGTTCGATCAGACCATCAAGCTGCGCAATCATCACGAATACGCAGTTCTCGCCGAGAAACGAAAGAACATCCTCAACCGCCTGAACGAGGGGATTGCCCAGCAGAGAAAAGCTGGCGCGCCGATCCCCGCGTACCGGCCCTTCAACCAGGGAAGCTACGACATCGGCACGGGCGTCAAGCCGATCCCTGGCAGCGGCGGAGAATACGACATCGACGTGGGCATCGAATTCGACGTGGCCAGGGACGCCCACCCCTCTGTCGCGGTCAAGACGTGGGTCCTGAACGCCGTCGCGGAGCACACCAGCAGCGTCGAGATGCGCACGTCCTGCGTCACCGTGACCTACATGGAGTCCGGCAAGCCCAAGTACCACGTGGACCTCGCCGTGTACTCGAGCGCCGCGCGCAACCCTGACCGCCGCATGTACCTCGCCCGCGGAAAGCCGCATGCCTCGAAGGAGGCCCAGACGTGGGACCTCTCCGCCCCCGAGGCCCTCACCGACCTGCTCAACGACCGCTTCACCGGGGACCAAGGCAATCAATTCCGCCAGGCCGTTCGCGCGTTGAAGCGCTGGAAGGATCACCGCTTCCCCGCTCAGGGCCACATGGCTCCCCGCGGCATCGCGCTGGCCGTGGCCGTCTTCCACTGGTTCTCCCCCATGTTCACGTACGAACAGGGCGCACCGCGGCACGACATCCTGACGGCCCTGGTGCGCTTCGTCGAGACCCTGCTGAGCCAGTTCCGTCACGGCGTGGATGCGAAAGGACAGGCCTCCACGCGACTGCAAGTGTGCTGCCCCGCAGAGCCCCACGACGACCTCTGCTGCCGCATGAGCGCGGAACAGATGAAGCAGTTCCACGCCCGCCTGGAGACCTTGCTGAGCGCTCTCCGCGCGGCGCAGACAGCCCCGGATGCCAAGACGGCCTGCGAGACCCTCCGGAAAGAGTTCGGCAACGACTTCCCCCTCCCGTGAGCGACGGCTCCGCAGCCCCGCGGTGCTGAGCCTGACCCCCGCGCGCCGCACCGCGGCGATGCGTGCCAGGAATGGCCAGCTTGCGCCCTCTGGCCCGACTCGTGGGAACGCTCCTCGCTCCCTCTATTGGTCCTCACGCGCCTGAATTCTCAGTCTTCAGGCACTGCGAAATGCCTGGTTGGTTTCTTGCTCAGCCTGCAGGCCGCTGAGTAACGTTCGCGTCACTCACAGGAGGGCACGTTCCTGCCCCGTAGCGCGTCGTCTGCCCGCACATTCCGGAGAGGCCGTGACTTCTTCCACATCGAGCCCCAGGTCATCTGCAGCATTACCCGCGCGCGTCACCGCGGAGCCCCTCGCCCACCTGGACGAGACGGGGCGCCCTCACCTGCTCGTGGAGCACCTGGAGGCGGTGGGCGAGCGCGCGGCCGCGTACGCGGAGCGCTTCGGCGCGGCGGAGTGGGCGCGGCGCTGCGGGCTGTGGCACGACCTCGGGAAGTACGCGGCCGACTTCCAGGCGATGATCCGCGCAGCGAACGGCTTCGAGGCGCACCTGGAGGCTGGAGCGCGGGGGCAGGTCGACCACTCGTCAGCGGGCGCCATCCACGCCCTTGAAGCGCTCGGCAACCCGGGTCTGGTCATCGCGTTCGCCATTGCCGGACACCATGCCGGATTGCCGGACCGTGTCGCGCTGCTGGAGCGGCTCCAGCAGAAGCGCCATCGTCTTGCCGAGGCGAAGGCGGGGGGGGCCCCGGAGCGCCTCCTTCGCGCCGCCCCGCTCGCGCCTCCGGCCGCCCTCGCTTCGGGCACCCCGGCCGAACGAAAGCGCCGCGTCGAGCTGTGGATCCGGATGCTCTTCTCTGCGCTCTGCGACGCCGACTTCCTGGACACGGAGGCGTTCTTCAGCAGCGACAGGGCAGCGCTCCGCGGCCACGGCCCGGCCATCCCCGTCCTCCGCGAGCGCCTCACCGAGCACCTCACCCGCCTCCAGGCGGGCGCGCGCAGCTCCGAGGTCAACCGCGTCCGCGCCGAGGTGCTCGCCGCCTGCCGCGCGGCGGCCGCCAGTCCCCCCGGCGCGTTCAGCCTCACGGTCCCCACCGGCGGCGGCAAGACCCTCGCCTCCATGGCCTTCGCGCTGGAGCACGCCGCCCGGCACGGCCTCGAACGGGTCATCGTCGCCATCCCCTTCACCTCCATCATCGAACAGACCTCGGGCGTCCTGCGCGACGCGCTCGGCGAGGAGGCGGTGGTCGAGCACCACAGCGCCTTCGACCCCGCGCGCGAGACCCCGCAGAACCGCGTCGCCTGCGAGAACTGGGACGCCCCGGTCGTGGTGACCACCACGGTGCAGCTCTTCGAGAGCCTCTTCGCCGCCCGCCCTTCCGCCTGCCGCAAGCTCCACCGCCTGGCCCGCAGCGCCATTGTCCTCGACGAGGCCCAGACCCTGCCCCCCGGCCTGCTCGCGCCCATCCTCGACGCCTTGCAGGCCCTCCTGCGCGACTACGGCGCGACGGTCGTCATCAGCACCGCCACCCAGCCGGCGCTCGGCCGCGCCCAGGGGCTCCCGGTGGGCCTCGACGCCGTCCAGGAGATCGTGCCGCCCTCGGTCCGCGCGTTCGCGCGGCTGCGCCGGGTGCGGGTCCGCTGGCCCGCGGTGGACGAGCCCCTCCCCTACCCGGCGCTCGCGCAGGAGCTGGCTGGAGAGCGGGACGTGATGGCCATCGTCCACCTGCGCCACGACGCCCGCGTGCTCTGCCAGGCCCTCGACGCCGCGCTCGGTCACGCGCAGACCCTCCACCTCTCGGCGCTGATGTGCCCGGAGCACCGCAGCCAGGTGCTCGCAGCCATCAAGGAGCGCAAGCGCCGCGGAGAGCCGGTGCGCCTCGTGGCGACGCAGCTCGTCGAGGCGGGCGTGGACCTCGACTTCGCCGTGGTCTACCGCGCGCTCGGCGGCATCGACGCCCTCGCCCAGGCCGCGGGCCGGTGCAACCGCGAAGGGCTGCTGGAGGGCCCGGGCGAGCTGCGGGTGTTCCGCGCGCCTACCGAGCCGCCGCTGGGCGTGCCGAGGACCGCGCTGGCCATCACCCGCGGCATGCTCCGCGCTGACCCCGACCTGGACCTGTTCGCCCCGGAGGCGCCCCGGCGCTACTTCCAGCAGCTCTACGGCGCCAAGGACCTCGACCACCACCAGGTGCAGGAGGCGCGCGAGGAGCTCGCCTTCCAGCGCGTGGCAGAGCGCTTCCGCCTCATCGAGGACGCATGGTCGGCGCCGCTCATGATCCCCTTCGATGCGCGCGCGAAGGCGTGCCTCGCCGAGCTGGAGCGGTTCGGGCCGAGCCGCGCGCGGCTGCGCCTCCTCCAGCGCTACACGGTCACGGTGCCGCGGAGCGCGCGGGGGCGCTGGCTGGACGCCGGCATCGCGCGCGAGGTGGCCGAGACCGTGGTCGCGCTCGGAGAGCCGTTCATGGCGGCCTACGACCGCGACCGCTTCGGCCTGGTCCCGGAGCGCCTGGGCGCCGCGGACGCCGCGTCGCTGGTCATCGACGACTTCACGAGTGGCTGACGAAGGAGACCCATGCACAGCAACCGCTTCCAGATCCGCGCCTTCGGGCCCACGGCCTGCTTCACCCGCCCCGAGATGAAGGTGGAGCGGGTGAGCTACGAAGTGATGACCCCCTCGGCGGCCCGCGGGCTCGTCGAGGCCATCCTGTGGAAGCCGGCGATCCGCTGGCACATCCACGAGATCGCCGTGCTCCGCCCCATCCGCTGGGTGAGCTTCCGGCGCAACGAGGTGAACGACCGGGCCTCGCCGCGGGTGCTCGACTTCTTCGCCGACGAGCCCTCGCGCCGGGCGCAGCGCAACACCGTCGCCCTTCGGGACGTCGACTACGTGATCACCGCCTCGTTCGCCATGACCGAGCGCGCCGGCCCGGACGACAACGTCACCAAGTTCGAGCAGATGTTCGCGCGCCGCCTGGAGCGCGGGCAGTGCTTCCACGCCCCCTGCCTCGGCTGCCGGGAGTTCGCCGCCTCGGTGGAGCCCGCGCCGCCGGACCTGCAGCCCATCGAGCCCACCGTGGACCGCCCCCTCGGGATGATGTTCTACGACTTCGATTACCGGCCGGGCCGCGCGACGCGCCCCCTGTTCTTCGAGGCCCGCCTCTCCGGCGGCGTGCTCCGGGTGCCGAGCTGGGCAGAGGTGCTGCGCGAGAACGCGGCGGGAGGTGCCGCATGATGCTGCGCGCGCTCCACGACCTCGCCTCGCGCAAGGGCCTCATCGAGGACCCGCACTACGAGAAGAAGCGGATCGACTTCCTCCTGCGGGTCAATGACAGGGGCGACTTCCTCGCCCTGGTCCCGACCGAGGAGGGCGGCCGCGCCCTGGAGGCCCCCGTGCCGCGCCTCCCGAAGCGCACCGTCAACGTCGCCCCGGGCTTCCTCTTCGACAACGCCAAGTACGTGCTCGGCCTCGGCGGGAGCGACACCGCCCGGAACGAGGAGTGCGCACTCGCCTTCCAGCGGCTCGTCGGCGAGCTGGCGGAGGAGACGCGCGACGAGGGCGCGCTGGCCGTCGCGACCTTCCTCTCCCGCCGCCGCGAGCAGATGCGCAAGCTGCTCTCCGAGCGCCCTGCGTCCGCCTGGACGGGCAGCGAGCAGATCGCCTTCGTGCGCGAGGAGGACGGGCAGATCGTGCACGACCGCCCCGCCGTGCGCGCCTTCTGGGCTGGCCGGCGGGAGCGGGAGACGAGCGAGGGCGCCGCGCCCGTGCGGTGCCTGATCACGGGCCTGGTCGCGCCGGCTTCCCGGATGCACGGCAGCATCAAGCGCGTGCCTGGAGCGCAGTCCTCTGGCGCCGCGCTGGTCTCCTTCAACGCCGAGTCCTTCACCTCCCAGGGCCTCGAGCAGGGCGCCAACGCCCCGGTCAGCCAGGCCGCGGCCGACGGCTACGTGACCGCGCTCAATCACCTCCTGGAGGGCACCCTGGAGCGCCGCTTCCGCCACGGCGTGCCGGTCGGCCCCGACGCCGTGACCGTCTTCTGGACCCGCGAGCAGCACGGCATCGTCGACCTGTTCGCGGACCTCTTCGCCCCCACGGCCGAGAGCGCCATCCGCCTCGCCGAGTCCCCCTTGCGCGGCCTCGCTCCCTCCGACCTCGACGCCACCGGCTTCTACGCCGTCACCCTCAGCGGCAACGCCGCGCGCGTCGTCGTGCGCGACTGGATGGAGACCACGGTCGCCGACGTGAAGCGCCACGTCCGCCGCTACTTCGACGACCTGCACCTCGGCCCTGGCGAGCCCGCCCCCGTCGCCGTGAAGGCTCTCTGCGACGCCGTGGAAACCCCCTCCGGACGCAGCCTCCGCCCTGACCTCGCCGCCCGCCTCTTCGGCGCTGCCCTCCGGGGTGCCCCCTTCCCTCGCGAGCTGCTCTCCGCCGCGCTGCACCGCCTGCGCCTGCCCCCCGACAAGCAGTACGAGCAACGGCTGCTCCGCCTCCGCTGCTCCCTCGTCAAAGCCACCCTGCTGCGCCTCCCGCGCAGCACGTCACCCGCCCCGGAGGTCTCCGTGTCTCTCGACGAACAGCAAACCCACGTCCCTTACCTGCTCGGCCGCCTCTTCGCCGTCCTCGAACGGCTCCAGGGCGTCGCGCAGGGAGACATCAACGCCACCATCCGCGACCGCTACTTCGGCGCCGCCTCGTCCACGCCCGCGCTGGTCTTCCCGCGCCTCCTCCGCCTCTCCGTGCACCACGCCGCCAAGGCCGAGGGCGCGGGCTGGCTGGAGCGCCTCAAGGGCAAGATCATCGGCGCGCTCCCCCCCGAGACCTTCCCCCGCACCTTGCCCCTCGAAGACCAGGGCCTGTTCGCCATCGGCTACTACCACCAGCGCGAGCGCTTCTTCGAGGGCCGGCAGACCCCGACCGAAGCCGAGGCGACCGCCGACGCCCCGACACCCGCCCCCCAGTCCCCGCTCACCTGACCGAAGGAGGAACCTCATGTCCCAGCTCCAGAACCGCTACGACTTCGTGCTGCTCTTCGACGTGAAGGACGGCAACCCCAACGGCGACCCCGACGCCGGCAACCTCCCGCGCGTCGACCCCGAGACTGGCCACGGCCTGGTCACCGACGTCTGCCTCAAGCGCAAGGTCCGCAACTACGTCACCCTCAGCCGCCCCGACGCCGAGGGCTACGACATCTACGTCAAGGAGAAGGCCGTCCTCTCCGCCCAGCAGGGCCGCGCCTACGCCGCCCTCGGCCTCAAGAGCGCCCCCGCCGCCGAGGACGACGACACCCCCGACCCCGAGGAGACCCCCGCCAAGCCTGCCAAGGGCGCCAAGCCCGCCAAGGACGCCAAGCCCGCCAAGGGCCCCAAGGGCAAAGCGGAGTCAGGCCGCAAAGCCTCCGACCGCGACCAGATCGACCGCGCCCGCGACTGGATGTGCAGCCACTTCTTCGACATCCGCACCTTCGGCGCCGTGATGGGCCTCAAGGAGAACAACGCCGGCCAGGTCCGCGGCCCCGTCCAGCTCACCTTCGCCCGCTCCATCGACCCCATCCTCACCTTGGAGCACGCCATCACCCGCATGGCCGTCGCCACCCAGAAAGAAGCCGACAGCCAGGGCGGCGACAACCGCACCATGGGCCGCAAGAACACCGTCCCCTATGGCCTCTACCGCGCCCACGGCTTCATCTCCCCGCAGCTCGCCCGCCAGACCGGCTTCGCCGAGAAGGACCTGGAGCTGCTCTGGGAGTCCCTCCGGCAGATGTTCGAACACGACCGCAGCGCTGCCCGCGGCCTCATGTCCCTGCGCGACCTCATCGTGTTCCGCCACGAGAGCCCCCTCGGCAACGCCCCTGCCCACCGCCTCTTCGACCAGGTGCACGTCACCCGCCTCCACGCCGACAAGCCCCCCCGCGACTTCTCCGATTACGCCGTCCGCCTCGGCGACCTGCCCGCCGGCGTCACCGTCCTGCGCCCCGCCGCATGACCCCCGCGCCGAGCGACCCAGCCTCATGACCCACGACCTGAGCGCTCCCGCCGCATGACCCAAGCCCTGAGCGAGACCGACGCGCTGGTGGCCCTCTCCGGCCTCCAGCACCTCGTCTTCTGCGAGCGCCAGGCCGCCCTGATCCACGTGGAGCAGGTGTGGCGCGAGGACGGCGCCACCGCCGCGGGCCGGGTGCTGCACGAGCGCGCCGACCTGCCCGGCGGCGAGCGGCGACGCGGCGTGCGCGTCGAGCGCAGCGTCATGCTCTGCTCCCGCCGCCTCGGCGTGTACGGCCGCGCCGACGCCGTCGAGTACCACCCCGACCGCGCCGTGCCGGGCGGTCACCGCCCCTTCCCCGTCGAGTACAAACGCGGCAAGCAGAAGCACCTCCTCGCCGACCAGGTCCAGCTCTGCGCCCAGGCCATGTGCCTCGAAGAGATGCACGCGCTCGACGTCCTGCGAGGCGCCCTGTTCTACGGCGAGAGCCACCGCCGCGTGGAGGTCACCTTCGACCCCGCCCTGCGCGAGGCCACCGCGTCCGCCGCCCGCCGGCTGCACCAGCTCGTCGCCGAGCGCCTCGTCCCCGCGGTCGCCGAGGCTCCGCGCTGCCGCAAGTGCTCCCTCGCCCCCTCCTGCCTTCCTTCCGTCACCGCAGCCCCGGACCGCGCCCGTCGCTACCTCCAGACCCTGATCCCCGACCCATGAACCTCCACCTCAACACCTTGTTCGTCACCGCAGAGCGCGCGCTCCTCCACAAGGAGCACGAGACCGTGGTGGTCAAGATCGACGGCGAGGTGAAGGCGCAGCTCCCCATGCTCCACCTCGCCTCCGTGGTGTGCTTCGGCCGCGCCACCGTCACCCCCGACCTCATGGCCGCCCTCGCCGAGGCGGGCGTGCACGTCGCCTTCCTCTCCCCCACCGGCCGCTTCCTCGCGCGTGTCGAGGGCCTCCCGGGCGGCAACGTCCTCCTGCGCCGCCAGCAGTACCGCGCCGCCGACGACCCCACGCGCACCCTTGCCATCGCCCGCTCCATGGTCGTCGGCAAGCTCTCCAACGCCCGCCAGTTCCTCCTCCACGCCCGCCGCGACGCCCCCCCCGACGCCCGCGACACCCTCGCTGCCGCCGCCGATCGCCTCGCCCTTTTCCTCCGCAGCGCCCCCACCGCCGAGACCCTGGACGCCCTGCGCGGCACCGAAGGCGCCGCCGCGAGGGAGTACTTCGGCGCCTTCAACGCGCTGATCAAGCGCAACCCCGAGACCTTCCAGTTCGCCGGCCGCAGCCGACGGCCACCGCTGGATCCCCTGAACGCCTTGCTCTCCTTCGGCTACGTCCTCCTGATGCAAGACTGTGCCGCCGCCGCCACCGGCGTGGGCCTCGACCCGGCCGTCGGCTACCTGCACGAAGAGCGCCCCGGCCGCCTCGCCCTCGCCCTGGACCTGATGGAGGAGCTGCGCGCCCCCATCGTCGACCGTCTGGTGTTCGCCCTCGTGAACCGCGGCCAGATGTCCGCCACCGACTTCGTCCACGAGCCCGCTGGCGGCTGCCGCCTCACCGACGACGCCCGCAAACGCTTCCTCGTCGCCTACCAGGAATCCAAGCGCGCCGAGCTCCGCCACCCCTTCCTGGAGCAAGACACCACCTACACCCAGGTCCCCCACCTCCAAGCCCTGCTCCTTGCGCGGACCCTGCGCGGCGACCTGCCCGTCTATCCCCCCTTCGCCATCCGCTGAGCCTCCCTCATGATGATCGTCATCTGCTACGACGTCGCCACCACCGACCCCGAAGGCCCCCGCCGCCTGCGCAAGATCGCTGCCGCCTGCAAGGACCACGGCGTGCGCGTCCAGTACTCGGTCTTCGAGTGCCGCCTCGACGATCCCTCTTGGGTCAAGCTGCGCAGCCGCCTGCTCAAGGAATACGATGCAGCCCGCGACAGCCTGCGCTTCTATTACATCCGTGAGAACGATGCCGCCCGCACCGAGCACCACGGCGTGCGCGAGCCCCTCAACCCCGGCGGTCCGCTGGTGGTGTAACCGCCCCCCTCCAGGTCGCCGCGCGAACCCCGCCCGACGCGCCAACCCCGGGAGGTTCGCGCCGCCCCCGTTCCTTGACAATCCACACGTTTGTACCGGCCTGGCAGTCCAAAGGCAGGTCCCGCAGATCGTGCAGCGCCAGGTTCGCGAAATTGACGGGAATTTCGCTGTATGTTCCACTATTTAAGAACATCAGCGTCGTCCTCCTCGCCCGAGGGGGACGTGGATTGAAACTCATAATGAGCATTGAGACTGTTGACAAGCGCCGGGTCGTCCTCCTCGCCCGAGGGGGACGTGGATTGAAACGCCGCGCCCTCCGGGCGGGCCCACGCGTAGCCAAGTCGTCCTCCTCGCCCGAGGGGGACGTGGATTGAAACTGCATCGAGCAGTACAACCCTGCCCTGCGCACCGGTCGTCCTCCTCGCCCGAGGGGGACGTGGATTGAAACCCCTTGAGCGCCTCGAACACGTAGTCCTCGATGGTCGTCCTCCTCGCCCGAGGGGGACGTGGATTGAAACGTGACCATCTTCGGCAGGGTCCTGCCCGGCGTGACGTCGTCCTCCTCGCCCGAGGGGGACGTGGATTGAAACGCCTTGTTGAAGACGGGATGGTCCGTCGCGAACAGGTCGTCCTCCTCGCCCGAGGGGGACGTGGATTGAAACACAAAGTCGTGAACGCCGGAGGCGGGAAGGCCTCGTCGTCCTCCTCGCCCGAGGGGGACGTGGATTGAAACTTGTTCGACGAGGCCGCCGCGAAGAGCGTGATGGTCGTCCTCCTCGCCCGAGGGGGACGTGGATTGAAACATCTTCGTCGGGATTGGCGCCAAAGAGCGCGAGTCGTCCTCCTCGCCCGAGGGGGACGTGGATTGAAACCTTTTCCTTTTGCGTTGACGCGAAGATGATCGAGTCGTCCTCCTCGCCCGAGGGGGACGTGGATTGAAACGCGAGCACCCCCCGACAGAACGGATCAATCTCCACGTCGTCCTCCTCGCCCGAGGGGGACGTGGATTGAAACAGCCTGGCCACGAACGAGTCGTGGGTCGACCCGAGTCGTCCTCCTCGCCCGAGGGGGACGTGGATTGAAACAACACGCGGAACCAAATGTCCTGGGTGTCCACCGGGTCGTCCTCCTCGCCCGAGGGGGACGTGGATTGAAACTCCAAGAGCCCCGCGCCGCTGCAGCTCTGACTCGTCGTCCTCCTCGCCCGAGGGGGACGTGGATTGAAACGTTGTGCGGTAGGTGGCGAGCGAGCGCGGATCGAGTCGTCCTCCTCGCCCGAGGGGGACGTGGATTGAAACTCCTCGCCTTCGCTCACAGGAACAGGAACGCTGTGTCGTCCTCCTCGCCCGAGGGGGACGTGGATTGAAACCCGAGACCGCCGGTGGTCCGCACGTTGCGCCGGATGTCGTCCTCCTCGCCCGAGGGGGACGTGGATTGAAACGCACGTCCCCAGGTCCACCTGCTGGACCCGCGCTGTCGTCCTCCTCGCCCGAGGGGGACGTGGATTGAAACGCGTCGCGCGCCGTGATCTGCTGCTGGAGGGCCTTGTCGTCCTCCTCGCCCGAGGGGGACGTGGATTGAAACACGCACGCCGAGACGGACCGTCAGCGAAGGCGAGTCGTCCTCCTCGCCCGAGGGGGACGTGGATTGAAACTTGAGCCTCTCGGGGCAGGCCATCCAGTCCTACGAGTCGTCCTCCTCGCCCGAGGGGGACGTGGATTGAAACTCGATCGCCGCGCCCCACCGCGGCGGGACGTCGCGTCGTCCTCCTCGCCCGAGGGGGACGTGGATTGAAACCCGCAGAAGGGGGCGACGACATTGCACCAGGGCGGGTCGTCCTCCTCGCCCGAGGGGGACGTGGATTGAAACGGCAAGACCCGCACGGCGGCCGAATTCGTCGCCGAGTCGTCCTCCTCGCCCGAGGGGGACGTGGATTGAAACTGGAGTTGGCCAACGCCAAGGAGGCGGACGTCGCGTCGTCCTCCTCGCCCGAGGGGGACGTGGATTGAAACGTCGCGTTGCCGGTGACCTCGGCCTCGAAGAGGAGTCGTCCTCCTCGCCCGAGGGGGACGTGGATTGAAACCGGGACCTGGTGCCGGTGACCGAACGCCACGCGGCGTCGTCCTCCTCGCCCGAGGGGGACGTGGATTGAAACAGCGGCGGCTAGAGATCGCGCTCAACGCGCCGAAGGTCGTCCTCCTCGCCCGAGGGGGACGTGGATTGAAACACCTCAAGACCGTTCGCCATGTCTCAGCCCTCCTGGTCGTCCTCCTCGCCCGAGGGGGACGTGGATTGAAACCTGCTGCTCTTCGGCAGCCGCCATGGGCGCGGCGGTCGTCCTCCTCGCCCGAGGGGGACGTGGATTGAAACTGGTGCATGTAGCCCTCCGTGCCGTCCTTCTGGCGTCGTCCTCCTCGCCCGAGGGGGACGTGGATTGAAACCCGAGGGCCTGTGAGTGCGACACCGATCACGGGGTCGTCCTCCTCGCCCGAGGGGGACGTGGATTGAAACTCGGGCCCATGCAATGGGTAGCGCGGGCGCGGCTGGTCGTCCTCCTCGCCCGAGGGGGACGTGGATTGAAACTCCGAGGTGCCACCTGTCGAAGCTGCCTGTGGCATGTCGTCCTCCTCGCCCGAGGGGGACGTGGATTGAAACAACGATCCGCAAGCGCCTGCTTAAGCACGGCAACGTCGTCCTCCTCGCCCGAGGGGGACGTGGATTGAAACAGCACGGCGGTTGGCGAGTCGGGCTCAGTGTCGGGTCGTCCTCCTCGCCCGAGGGGGACGTGGATTGAAACACGCCGATCCTCCCTACGGCGTCCGGGAGCGCACGTCGTCCTCCTCGCCCGAGGGGGACGTGGATTGAAACATTGCCTGCACGCTCACTGTCAGCGGCGCACGCGTCGTCCTCCTCGCCCGAGGGGGACGTGGATTGAAACATGTGCGCCGGCACGTCGATGCCCACCTGGAGGGGTCGTCCTGCTCGCCCGAGGGGGACGTGGATTGAAACAGCAACGCCAACGTCCACGCGTCCATCCGTGCGGGTCGTCCTCCTCGCCCGAGGGGGACGTGGATTGAAACTGGGAGGCCGACACCGAGCCGGACACCCCAACGGGTCGTCCTCCTCGCCCGATGGGGACGTGGATTGAAACGCTCACGAGGTGGCGAAGTATGACCGGCTCTCCATGTCGTCCTCCTCGCCCGAGGGGGACGTGGATTGAAACTTCCGCTGGAACTCGGTCGCGTTGTACCAGCTCATGTCGTCCTCCTCGCCCGAGGGGGACGTGGATTGAAACCTGACGGTGCCGAAACGTCCCCTCTGCCCAACCGCGTCGTCCTCCTCGCCCGAGGGGGACGTGGATTGAAACCCCGTCGCAGAGACTCCGCCATCTCTGCAAGCTCAGTCGTCCTCCTCGCCCGAGGGGGACGTGGATTGAAACCGGCGGTGTGCCGCGCAGGGAGCGAACAAGACGGTGTCGTCCTCCTCGCCCGAGGGGGACGTGGATTGAAACGGTTGAGCAGGCGTGACGCCCATGGACGCTACACGTCGTCCTCCTCGCCCGAGGGGGACGTGGATTGAAACGGGAGCTGCGGCCGCTCCTCGTCATCCACGCCGGGTCGTCCTCCTCGCCCGAGGGGGACGTGGATTGAAACGTGCGGTGCACCAGGCGCAGGCGCCCGTGAGCCTGTCGTCCTCCTCGCCCGAGGGGGACGTGGATTGAAACTCGGCGATTCGGTTGAAGTCGTCGCGAGCCTCATGTCGTCCTCCTCGCCCGAGGGGGACGTGGATTGAAACTGAGCCCCCTCCGAACTCCGCTGCCACGACGCGCAGCTCGGCGCGCAGATGCTGAGCAAGAAGCCGGAGCAGCACCCAGGCATGCCCGAGGTCCTGAGCACCCTCTCGTCCCTCCCCGGAGCGCTCCGCAGCGATGCCGCAGCCGCACCGCCCGGGGACGCCCTCCAGAAAAGATGCGAGCCCGCGATCGATTCCGGACGCGACGGCATCTTCCTCGAAGAGCGAGGGTTCGGCGGCGCCCCCCGCCCGCCGTGACGCTTCGCCTGAAGGACGGAACCCATGAGCGAGACACACATCATCGACGGTGTGATCAAGACCGGCAGCTCGGCAGCCCACGATGGCATCGCATCCGTCGGCGGCGAGCACGCCGGCAGGCGCTGGCGAGACACACAGCAGCAGGCCATCGACAACATCAAGAGCCGAAGGGTGAGTTGCTACGTCGCTCCGCCGAACGGCCCCCGCGTCGCCGTCATCATCGGCGAGCGGAACGGACGCGAGTACCTCAAGACCGCGAACGACGGGGAGCAACCGAACAACCTGCTGTCCCTGAGGAGCTGCGGATAGCTGCGGGCACACGGCCTCCCCCCCGCGCGCGCCCGCCTCCCCCGACGACCACCGGCAACCACCGGCGGCCGAGACGTCGGCTGCCTCTTACCTTCACGGAGACACCACCATGGCTCAGGTTCAGAAGTATTTCGATCCATTCGATCAGGCCATCAAGCTGCGCAGGTACCACGAGGACGCGGAACTCGCCGAGAAGCGCGAGCGGATCATCAAGCGCCTCGGCGAGGGAATCGCCAGGCAGAAGATAGAGGGGCTCTGTAGATAGAGGAGAGGGAGGGCTCGCGCTGCGGCGGCGGGGTCCCGGGGCCTGGCGACCCCGCAGGAGGGGAGCGCACCCATGACGGATGGCATCCGCACGTGCGGGTGCTTGGCACGGTTCTCGCGGGCGGGGGTCATGAGGCGGCACGCCAGGGATTTGCGGTCACGCCGACAGGTCCCGCGTGCTTCGGGGAGGGGTCCGCGGGCTGTGGGGGTGGGTGCCGCCTCGCCAGGATGGGAGGCGCGCTCGCCGGGAGCAGGTGCGGATGCGATGGTGCGTCGTTCAGCCCTGCAACGGCATGGTTGGCGATCGCTGGCACGCAACGTGCGCTCTTGGCCATGAGGCGCGGGCTCGCTGGCAGGCGATGGCCATCCGCGGCTGCAAGAAGCTCGTCTCCAGGGACGTGGAGGCGCTCTTCTGGCAGGAGGTCAGCGCTGGATGTTCAGGAGATCGCGACCACTGGGACGGGATCGGCGCCCGATGTTCAGGAGATCGCGACCACTGGGACGGGAACGGCGCTCACTGGCACGAGAACGGCGCTCACTGGCACGAGAACGGCGCTCACTGGCACGAGAACGGCGCGCTCTCTTCAGACAAGTACGTTCGACGCTCAGGGAAGTTGGTTCCCTGTCACGTGAACGGCCTTCGCTGTCACGTGATGCTGCGTTCTCGACGAGGGTCTGCACACCTCGTGCGTCGGTCCGCAACCGCTGGCACGCGAAGCTGCTTCGCTGTCACGAGAACGCAGCTCCCTGTCACGGGATCGGCGTTCGACGTTCAGGGAACGGGCTTCCCTGTCACGGGATCGATGTTCGACGTTCAGGGAACGATCTTCTCTGCCGAGCGAACGCCCTTCGCTCCCACGCGAACGGCATTCACGTTCAAGGAAAGGCGCACCGCTGTCACGAGAAGGTGGCTTCGCGTGAGCGCTCGTGGATCGACGTTCATCGATCAGAAACCGGTCCCGAGGGAAGCCAACTCGCTCCCACGAGAAGCCAACTCGCTCCCACGAGAAGCCAACTCTCGTCCACGCAAACCCAAACCTCGTCCACGAGAAGCCAACTCTCGTCCACGCGAACCCAAACCTCGTCCACGTGAACCCAAACCTCGTCCACGTGAACCCAACCCCCTGTCACGTGAGGCCAACTCGCTCCCACATAGAACCACTCCCCTCCCCCGCGCTCCTGCTTCCCTCCACCCATGTCCCGGCGGACCGACACGGGTTCCCGGCATCCAGGCGCGTGACGCTCGCCTCCTGCCGCGCACCGCGCAGCCAGCGACCGCCGGGTGAGCCCACCTTGTGGGTGCACCGGAACCCCTGGCGTGTGCTCGACGATCGGCGAGGACATGTCCCCGTCTTGCAGGGTCGTGTCGTCCACCGTGCTGGCGCATCTCCCAGCGGCTCTCCGGGCAACCGCCAGGTCTGCCGGGGGACCACGAAGCCCGCACCGCGCTGGAGACATCCGCGTTCAGGCATGGCCATTGCTTTGCGCAGGAGCGGCGCATCGACACGGGGGAGGCGGGGGAGTGGCACGAGAGGTGCGTTGGCGGCGATAGCATCCCGTGTGCCAGCGAGGTGAATAGCAGGCGCGGATGGGAGCGGTCCGGAGGCCTCGCGGAGGGCGATCCGGCGTGGAGGAGCGTGCCGCGTGCGTGCGTGAAATTGCAATCGCAGGATTGACACTCGGCCCCGGTGAATGCACTGGGGGAAGCTGTACCGGCTCGGTGTCCCTGGGCTGGTACATGAACTGCGCACGCGCTCCGTCCCGGAGTGCACCGAACACAAAGGAACGACGACGATGAGGACGACGCTTCTCGTGAAGCCGTATAAGGGTCCGCTTGCCTTCGATTTCCAGAGCCTCGAAGGGACGCTGGTCGATTTACCCGACAGGAAGACGCGGGGGCTGCGGCGCGAAAAGGAGGGGTGGGAGCAGGTGGCGCAGGAGCTGAGGGCGCGCTTGCCGGTGCACGCGGGGGCGCTGCGACTCGCCCACGATGTGGATGCGCAGCTCGCAGATCTGAGTGAGCGGCTCGACCAGGTGCGCACCTGCAAGAAGGTCGTGGACGAGCTGGCCAGGGTGGCCGCGGCGACGGAGGCCCTCCTCGAAGACCAGCGCGAGGGAATGGTGACGCTCGTGGTGGAGGCGGTGCGGAAGGCCGCGAAGCGGACGGATCCGATGCTGCTGACGGCGTTCGAGCAGACCATCCATTACCGGGGTCAACTCGGCAAGCGGGCCGTGATGACGCGGCGCGCGAACGAGGAGGCCGCGGCGAAAGCAGCGGCGGCGGCGATGGTCGCGGTGGCAGCAGTGGAAGCAGGGGGCGCGGAGCAAGCCGCCGCGGACCAAGCCGCCGCGGACCAAGCCGCCGCGGACCAAGCCGGGGCTCAGGGCGAGGGCGCGGCTTCCCTGCAGGCGTGAGCGTCGGGCGCTGGTAGTTCCGGGGGCCGCCTCGTGCCCAGCTCCAGCGGCGCGATGGCAGCCGCCAGAGCAAAGGTACGTGGGGGCTCTCGGGACGCCAGATCCTGCTGGGCGTCGATCCAGCTCTTCACCGCGGAGATCCGGGTGGCGACGCGCGGGCGGCAGGGGCGGTGAAATACCGGTGAATACCCTGTGGCATCCGCGCTGCCATACCCTGGCCGGGATCTTGGAAGTCCCCTCCGGGACTTTGGAGGAGCGTCGTGTTGAAGGGTGATGGGTTTGCCCTGTTCATAGGCGTCGACGATTACCGCGCCTACGATCCCTCGGGCGCGGCGAACCTGCGCGGCAGCGTCAACGACGCCGTGGCCTTCTGGCGCATGGGTCGGCAGCTCGGCCTCGCCCCGGAGCGCATGCGCCTCCTCACGAGCGGGCGCGTGGACCTCGCGAGGCTCGACGGCGCGACCGAGGCGAACGGGGGCGACGCGAACGCGCAGGGGATCCTCTCCGGCGTGCGGTGGCTCGCGGCCAGGCTCGCGGAGGCGACGGGGGCGACGGGGCCGACGGGGGCGACGGGGGCGACAGGGCTCTTCATGTAGCGTACACGGACGCGAAGGGGCTCCTGGTGTGCCCGAGCGGCACGCGCGGGCCGGAGCTGGAGCACGCCATCCCCGTGGCTGCGCTGAAGGGCGAGCTCGCGGCCGTGAGCGAGAACCTCACGGTGGTGCTCGATTGCTGTCATGCGGGCGTGTCAGGGCTCTCCGCGGGGAAGGGCCGGGTGCCCTCGCTCTCCACGGGCGCGCCGCCGAGCGGCAACGGGTGACGAGGATGGTCCTGGCGCGGGTTACCGGCAGGCTTCCAGGCCGAGGAGGCGCTCGCTCAGGTGCCAGAGCTGCGCCGCCGTGCCGCGGTCGACGGCATAGGGCTGCACGCCCCGCAGGATGGCGGCATCGGCCATGGTGAACGCCCCGCCGAGCGGCTGGGCGAGGGGCGCGATGTCGACGTCCTCGCAGTAGACGCCGCCCAGGCCGTCGAGGCGGGGGTGGGTCGCGCACCACACCTGCGTCGCGGCGCCCTCGGCGACGTTCTTGAGGCCGCGCGCGGGGTCGTGGATGGGCTTGCCGTCGGCGTCGAGGACACCGTTGTCGATGAGGGCCTGCACCGGGACGTGGCGCTCCAGGCCGGTGCCGGCGATGCCGCCGGGGTGGAGGGAGAAGGCGCGCACGCCCGAGGCCTGGCCGCGGTCGTCGAGGGCGACGGCGAAGAGGATGTTGGCGGTCTTGGACTGGCCGTAGGCGGCCCAGGGGTCGTAGGGGCGGCGGTCGAAGTGGGGGTCGTCGACAACGACGGGCGAGAAGTAATGGCCCATGGAGGACACGGAGACGACGCGCGCGCCGCCGGCCCGGACGAGCGCCGGCCAGAGGCGGGCGGTGAGCTGGAAGTGGCCAAGGTGGTTGGTGGCAAACTGGGACTCGAAGCCGCGCGCGTCGCGGGCGAGGGGGCAGGCCATGATGCCGGCGCTGTTGACGAGGATGTGGAGGGGCTGGTCCGCGGCGAGGAAGCGGGCGGCGAAGGCGTCGATGGAGGCCGGGTCGAGCATGTCCATGGGCTCGATGGCGACGCCGTCGATGCCGGCGAGCGCCGCGGTGGCGCGGGCGAGGTCGCGGACCGGGGCCATCACCCGAGCGCCCGCCGCGCGGAGGGCGCGCACGGTCTCGCGGCCGAGGCCGGAGGCGCCGCCGGTGACGATGGCGGTCTTGCCGGTGAGGTCGAGGCCCCGGAGGACGTCGGAGGTGGTCGAGGCGGCTGTGAAGCCAGAGGGGATGGGTTGCTGCGGCGTGGACATGGGCGGTGTCTCCTTCGGTTTCGGTGTGCGCACTCTAAGGAGCTGCCGCTGAACGGAGAATGTTTGACGATTCAGGAAACCTTCGCGAGAGTTCAGGATGTTCGTCGATCCCTTCTCCGGCATCCTCGACCTCGTGAAGGCGCGGGCGGTCCTCTCGGGAGGGCTCGAGGCGAGCGGCCGGTGGGCGTTGCGGTTCCCGCCGCCGGACAAGATCAAGTTCTTCGTGGTGGCGCGGGGTGCGTGCTGGCTGGCCATCGATGGCGGCGAGACCGTGCAGCTCCAGACGGGGGACGTGGTCATGCTCGCGGCGCCGCGGGGGTTCGTGATGGCGAGCGATCTCGTGGTGCCACCGCTGGACGCCCTGGCGGCGTACGAGAACGGGACGCGGCGCATGTTCCGCTTCGGCGAGGGAGACGAGTTCCTCTTCGTCGGTGGCCATGTGCAGCTCGATGCGGCGAGTGCGCGGCTGCTCGTCGATCACCTGCCGCCGAGTCTCCATCTTTGTGCGGGGCGCAGTGAGGCCGCGATGCTCGGGTGGCTCATCCAGCAGCTCGTGCAAGAGCACTTCTCCAAGCACCCCGGGTCGGAGTTCGCAGCCGCGCAGCTCGCCCAGCTCATGTTCCTGCAGCTCCTGCGGGTCCACCTGGCGACGGCAGGCGCGCTGCCGGCCGGGAGGCTGCGGGCGATGAGCGATCCGAAGATCGCACCTGCGCTGCGGTTGATGCACGGGACACCGAGCCGCGCCTGGCACCTCGCAGAGCTGGCCAAGGCGGCGGGGATGTCGCGCACGGCGTTCGCGGTCTACTTCAAGGCCGTCGCGGGGGTAGCGCCGCTGGCATACCTGACGGAATGGCGGATGCGGCTGGCGGAGCAGGCGCTCCGGGAGAGCGATAGATCCGTGGCGGAACTCGCCGAGGCGCTGGGGTATGCGTCGGAGAGCGCGTTCAGCACGGCGTTCAAGCGGGTCGTGGGGAGCGCGCCGAGGCGCTACCGGGCGGGGGCGCGAGGGGCGGCGGAGTCGCTGGCAGGGTAGTGGGTGCGGGGGAGGTGCCGTTTCGCGACATCAACTGCACTGACGGAGTTGGAAGCTGTGCATCAGACGTTTCTCACTTACCAGGGAACCGGGACGCCTCGCGTTCGATG
>NZ_ASRX01000023.1 GCF_000601485.1 Chondromyces apiculatus DSM 436 | reverse complement strand
CGGCCGCCACGGCCGCCACGGCCGCCACGGCGCCCCCCGCCCCGCCTCCCTCTCCGCGCAGCGCCTGCAGCGCCTCCTCGCGGCTCTGGCAGACCACCGCCCGCCGGAATGCGAACGGCTCTCGCCCCACGTGGAGCGTGTAGGCCACGTCCGCGAGGTCCCCCGCGTCTTCCCCCTCCAGGTGCCCGGCGAGCCGCTGCGCCACCTGCGTCAGTGCGCCCTCGGACCTCGCCGAGAGCGTGAGGAGCTGGAAGGCCTGGGCCGGCTCGGAGGGGGGCACCACGGGCGCCTCTTCCACGATCACATGCGCGTTGGTGCCACCGATCCCGAACGCGCTCACCCCGGCCCGCCGCGGGCCCCCGTCTGTGCGCCACGCTTCGAGCGCGGTGTTCACGTAAAACGGGCTGTTCGCCAGGTCGATCTGCGGGTTCGGCGCCTGGAATGCCGGCGAGGGCGGCACCATCCGGTGCTTCAGCATCAGCACCGCCTTGATCAGGCCTCCCACGCCCGCCGCGGCGTCCATGTGGCCGAGGTTGTTCTTGAGCGCGCCGAGGGTGCACACCCGCTTCGCGTCAGTCTCGGCGCGGAACACCCGGGTCAACGCCGCCACCTCGATGGGATCGCCGAGGGGCGTCGCCGTCCCGTGCGCCTCCACGTGCGAGATCGACACGGCCCCCACCCCGGCCACGGCCAGCGCCTCGCCGATCGCCCGCGCCTGCCCCTCCACGCTGGGCGCCGTGTAGCCCACCTTGCTGGCCCCGTCGTTGTTGATCGCCGAGCCCCGCAGCACCGCCAGGATGGGATCCCGGTCGGCGATGGCCGCGTCCAGACGCTTCAGGACCACCACCCCCACGCCGTTGCCGCCCACGGTACCCCGCGCCCGCGCATCGAAGGCGCAGGCCCGCCCGTCGGGCGAGAAGATCATGTCCTTCTGGTAGAGGTAGCCCGAGATCTGCGGCACGCGGATCGACGCCCCCCCCGCCAGCGCGATGTCGCACTCGCTCTCCAGGAGCGCCTGGCAGGCCAGGTGCACCGCCACCAGCGAGGTGGAGCACGCAGTCTGCACGTTCACGCTCGGGCCGCGCAGGTCGAGCTTGTAGGAGACCCGCGTCGCCAGGAAGTCCTTCTCGTTGTGCAGGAAGAGGTGAAACGCGCCGTGCTTGCGCAGAAGCTCCGCGTTCGGCAGGAGGTTGTGGAGCAGGTACGCGCTCGTCGACACCCCCGCGAACACGCCGACCGCGCCGCGCTGCGCCCGCGCCCCGTAGCCGGCGACCTCCAGCGCCTCCTCCGCGCACTCCAGAAAGAGGCGCTGCTGCGGATCGAGCAGCTCGGCCTCGCGCGGCGTGAAGCCGAAGAACCCGGCGTCGAACGAGGCGACATCGTCGAGGACGCGGTTCAGGGGGACGTAGTCCGGGTTGTCCACGAGCGCCGGCTCGTGCCCCGCGGCGAGCAGCTCCTCCCTGGAGAAGCGGGTGATCGCCTCGTGGCCCGCGCACAGGTTGCGCCACAGCGCCTCCGGACTCCCGGCGCCGGGCACCCGGCAGGCCATGCCGAGGATGGCGATCCCGTTCGCCGGCACCTTGTCGTCCTCAAGGTCGTCCATGTCCGCCGCTCCCTCGCCCACGGCTCACTCCCGGCTCCCGCGCCGTGCTTGTCGGCGCTGCTCGCGCGCGGCGAGGCGCTGGCGCTTGATCTCCTCGGCCGACGCTCCTCCCGTCGCCGCCGCGGGCTTCTCGGCCGGGCGCGCCCCTGCCTGCGCCGGTCCCACCGGCCGGGTGCGCAGGTGCTGCGCCAGCAAACTCACCGTCGGGTGCTCGAACAGCTCGACGATATCCAGCGTCTCCGCGCGGCTCTCCTGCAGCTTATTGAGGACGATCATCAGCAGCAGCGAGTGGCCGCCCAGATCGAAAAAGTTGTCGTTCACGCCCACCTCGGGGATCTGCAGCACTTCCCTCCAGATCCCTGCGATCTCGCGCTCCAGCGCCGTCTGCGGCGCGACCACCTTCCGCGCCCCCGCGCGCGCCTCGGGATCGGGCAGCGCGCGCCGGTCGATCTTGCCCGCCGCCGTCACCGGCAGCTCGGGAAGCTCCACGAACACCGCGGGCACCATGTAGTCCGGCAGCTTCTGGCGCAGGAACACGCGCAGCTCCTGGGAAAGCTCCTCGCCCAGCCGCTCGCCCCGCGCGCCGCTCCCCGCCGGCGCCGCTCCTCCGGCGCCTGCTGCTCCCGAGGCCCCTCCGCGCGCGCGCAGCTCCTCCTGCGTGAAGAGACGCTCGTAGAAGGGCGTCGCCTTGTAGCGCGGCTCGAACTGCGGCGACGCATGCGAGAAGGGCACCTCGCTCCCGTCCCCACGCACGAGCTTCCCGCGCAGCACGAAATCCGGGTGCAGCCCGTCGCGGCTCGTCACCCGCGTGCAGACCGCGCGGACCACGTCCCCGGGGGCGACCTCGACCGGCGGATCGAACGCGGGCAGGAACACCGGCAGGTGGCTGTGCTCCCCCTCCAGGACGTCGAGCGTCACGCCTGAGGTGAAGGTGACCCGTGATCCCAGCAGGAACCCGTCGAGCCTTCCTGTCGCCTCGATGCGGAGCACGATCTCGTGCTCCTCGTTCAGCGGGACCGGCCCCGAGAAGTCGAGATCCTCGAACACCTCCGCGCCCGACAGCACGTTCTGCCGCGGGAGCTTGCTCACGCACACCCGCAGATCGAAGGGCTGGCCCACGTGCTCGAAGATCTTCTTCGCGTAGTGCCGCCCCACCTCGCTGAAGTGGGGCGCCGCGCGGACCTCGTCCGGCAGCGAGGCCGCCACGATGCGCGTCGTGGTCCGCTCCGGGAGCATCACGCCCCCCGGACGGAGCAGGTGGCGCGCGCCGTTGAGGATCACCGCCGCCCCCTCGGCGCCCGCGATGGACCCGAAGATGGCCGAGACGCACACATCCGCGGGCTCCGGCAGGGTTACCGTGCGCGCGTCGCCGCAGATCAGCGTCACCACCTCCCCGAGCCCGGCGCGCTCCACGTGCTCCCGGGCGGAGCGGTGAGCCTCCGGATCCAGCTCGATGGAGTACACCTTCCGCGCCCCGGCCTGCGCGCAGAGGAGGGTGAGCGGCGCCTGGGGCCCGGTCCCGACCTCCGCCACCACCCGCCCCTTGACCACCTTCTCGATGGCGGCCCGGTACTGCCCCATCCGGCGCTCGTCCGCGATCATCGCGTGGTAGAGCAGGTCGTCCAGGATGGGGAACTCGAAGGTCGAGGGCCACAGCTCGGTCGCCGACGCGGACGACGCGGACGACGCGAACGACGTCGCTGCCCCAGGGTTGCGGGACACGTAGGCGACGAGCTGCTTGCCAGCGCCCCCCATCTCCCGTGCCACGACCACGCTGTCCCGCACCGTGGGGTGCTCGCTCAGCACCGCGCGCACCTCCTCCGGCTCGACGCGGAACCCGCGCAGCTTGAGCTGCTCGTCCCGGCGCCCGAGGAAGTCGATGCGCCCATCGGCGCGGAAGCGCGCCAGATCCCCGCTGCGGTACAGGCGCCCCTCCCCGAAGGGGTTCTCCACGAACTTCTCCGCCGTCAGCTCCGGCTGGTTCAGGTAGCCCAGCGCCACCCCGATCCCGCCGATGCACAGCTCCCCCGGAGTCCCCACCGGCACCGGCGCGAGCCGGCCGTCGAGGATGGTCACCTGCGCCCCCGGCATCGGCGTGCCGATGTGCAGCACCGGCTCCGCCGTGTCCTCCGCGGTCACCTCTGCGATGGTGGCGCAGACCGTGGTCTCGGTCGGCCCGTACGCATTGCAGAACCGGCGCCCGCGCCCCCAGCGCGCCGCGACCGCCGGCGGGCACGCCTCGCCCGCGGCGATGATTGTCGCGAGCGCCGGCAGCTCGGCATCCGGCAGGACCGCGAGCAGGGACGGTGGCAGCGTCACGTGGGTGATTGCCTGCACCCGCAGCACCTCCAGGAGATCTGCGCCTGACAGGGCCCCCCCGCGCTCGGCCAGGTGGAGCGCCGCGCCGCTGCACAGCGCCATCAGCACCTCGGAGATGGAGGCATCGAAGCTCGTCGACGCGAACTGGAGCACCCGACTCTGCGCGCCCACCCCGAAGGCCCGGATCTGCGCCGCCGCCAGGTTCGGCAGCCCCCGATGCGGCACGAGCACCCCGCGCGGCCTCCCCGTGGTCCCCGAGGTGTAGATCACGTAGGCCGGATCCTCCGCCGCCGCCGCGCGTTCGAGGTTCTCCGCGGAGAGCCCCGCGAACACCCCCGCCTCCGCGTCGAGCAGCACCGTCCGCGCCGTGTCCGCCGGCAGGCTCGCCGCGAGCCCCACGTGCGTCAGCACGAGCTGCGGCGCGGCGTCCTCAAGCATGTACCGCAGCCGCTCCTCCGGGTACGCAGGATCCAGCGGCAGGTACACCCCGCCCGCCTTGAGGATGCCCAGGAAGGCCACCACGAAGTCCGCCGACCGCGGCAGGCACACACCGACACGCGCGCCCCGGCCGACCCCGAGCGCGCGCAGGTGCCGCGCGAGCTGGTTGGCCCGCGCGTTCAGCGTCCCGTAGGTCAGCACCGAGAGCGCCCCGTCCCCGCCGCCCTGGCTCCCCGACCACGCCACGGCCGTCGCCTCCGGAGTGCGCGCCGCCTGCGCCTCGATGACCTCGTGCGCGAGGCGCGCGCCGATCCCCTCCAGCAGCGCCTCCGGCAGCGCCTCCTTGGCGCGGCCGAAGCTGCCCACGATCTGCGCCCGCTCCTCCGCCGAGAGCGGCGAGAACGCGAGGCAGCTCTCCCCGGGCGCCTTCGCCATCGCCGCGAGCGTGCGCTGGTAGTGCGCCGCGATCTGCGCCACCTGCCCCGCGGGGATCTCCGCCGTGTCGTGGACCAGGTTCACCGTGAGGTCCCCGGTCAGCGGATCGAGGTAGAAGATCACGGCGAGCGTGTAGTTGTGCCGCTCGAACACCTTCACGCCGACCAGCTCCGCCGCCCCGGTGGACGCCGCCGCCGCGAGCGCGTGGAAGTGCACGAAGTTGAACCCCGTCTCGAACACCCGCTCGCCGCCGGAGAGCTTCTGGATCTCCGAGAGCGGCAGCCTGCGGAACGGCAGGAGCCCGCACTCCGCGTCGAACGCCTGCCGCGCCAGGGTCACCCAGGACACGTCGGTGATCGGCAGCCGGAACGGCACCGTGTTCAGGAACAGGCCGAGGACCCGCTCACCGCCCTCCTCCTCCAGGCGCCCGTTCGTCACCAGGCCGGTCTGGCTGTCGTCCTGGTTGGCGAGCCCCGCGAGGACGCGCATGTGCGCCGCGAGCAGCGCGCTCTTGATCGGCACCCCCGCGGCACGCGCGAGGTCCCGGAGGCCCTCGGTGATCTCCCTGGGGACTGCCGCAGTGCATATCCCGTCCGACGCTGCGCCCTTCGCCGCGCCTTCTCCGACGCCCTCTCCGACGCCCTCTCCGCTGCCCTTCCCCGCCCCCTCGCCGGCACCTGGCCAGCGCGGCAGCTTCAGGAACGTCATCTCCCCGAGCCGCTCCTGCCAGTACTGCCGGTCTGCGCCGCGCCGCACCGTCTCCCGCTCGCACGCCACGAAGTCCCGGTAGGTGCGCGCCGGCACGCCCGTGACCTGGACCTGCCGCCCCTCGCGCCGCGCGGCGTACCGCTGCAAAAGCTCCGTCAGGAACAGGGCGTTGCTCCAGCCATCGAAGATCGCGTGGTGGAACGAGACCGACAGGTCGAAGTCCGAGGCGCTCCGGCGGTGGATCCGCACCCGCAGGAGCGGGGGCCGCTCCAGGTCGAAGCCCCGCCGCTTCTCGGCCTCGAACCAGGCGGCGATCGCGCGGTCCTGCGCCTCGGGCGAGAGCGCCGAGAGGTCCTCCTCGTCCACGGGCGCGGGGGCCGTCCGGTGGACGAGCTGCAGCGGCTCCGAGTAGCCCGTGAGCGCGATCCCGGTGCGGAGGATGGGGTGCTCGGCCATCATCTCCGCGAGCGCCTGCCCGAAGGCCTCCCCGAGCGCCCCCTCCGCGGACGCGGTGCGCAGGTGGTAGCTGAAGAGGTCGTGGTAGACGCCCTCGGTGGTGTTCAGGCTGCTGTGGAAGAACATCCCGAGCTGCAGCGCCGCGAGCGGATAGGCGTCCTCCACCCCCGCGGGCAGCCGGCTCCGGTCCTCCGGGGTCAGTAGATCGAAGGCCTCGGTCCGCGGCGCCGCCTGCGTGTCCCCGCCTGTGGCGCGGAGCAGCGCGTGGATGGTCCGGTGCTTGAAGAGCTGCTGCAAGGAGACGTCGAGCCCCGCCTTGCGCGCCCGCGACAGCAGCCGGATGCTCAGGATCGAGTCGCCCCCCAGATCGAAGAAGCTGTCGTGGATGCCGACCGGGCCGCGCCCCAGCACGTCGGCCCAGATCTCCGCGAGCAGCGCCTCCTGCGGGGTCTGGGGCGGCACGAACACGGCCCTTCCCGCCACGCCTGCGCCGTCTGCCCCGCCCCCCGCGGGCTCCGCGCCCTGCCGCGCGAGGAGCGCCCGCCTGTCGAGCTTCCCGTTCTCGCCGATCGGCAGCGCCTCCAGGATCTCGAAGGTCGCCGGCACCATGTGCTCCGGGAGCCGCGCCAGCAGGTGGGCGTGCATCTCCGCGGGCGCGGGCGCCTCCCCCGACGCGGACGAGGGCACCACGTACGCGACGAGGTAGCGGTGCCCGTCGGACCCATCGCGGGCCAGCACGGCAGAGGCGCGGACCCCCGGGTGCGTCGCGAGCGTCGCCTCGATCTCGCCAAGCTCGATGCGAAAGCCCCGGATCTTCACCTGGCTGTCGATGCGCCCGAGGTACTCGATCTCGCCGCCCGGCAGGCGCCGCGCCAGATCCCCGCTGCGGTAGAGCCGCGCCGCGTCTCCGGCGTCGTGCCCTTTCGCGCCGCCCTCCGCCCCCTTCTCCGTCGTGAGCGGCGTGAGAGCCTGCACCCTGGCGCGCGAGATGAACCGCTCCTCCGTCAGCTCCGGCCGGTCCAGATACCCCCGGCTCACGCCCGCGCCGCCCACGTACAGCTCCCCGGGCACCCCGAGCGGCGCGAGCTGCTGGTGCGGGTCGAGCACGTGCAACTCCAGGTCGGGGATGGGCTGACCGATCAGGCTCCGGGGCTCGCGCGCGTCCTCCGCCGTGAGCGGCCGGTACGTCACGTGGACCGTGGTCTCCGTGATCCCGTACATGTTCACGAGCCGCGGCTTCGCGTCGCCGTGCCGCGCGAACCAGGGCCGCAGCATCGTCGGGTCCAGCGCCTCGCCGCCGAAGATCACCCAGCGCAGCGAGAGCGCGCCCGTAGCCGAGCCAGCATCCGAGCCAGCGTCCGAGCCAGCGTCCGCGTGGATCAGGGTCCTGAATGCCGAAGGCGTCTGGTTCAGGACCGTGACGCCCTCCCGGCAGAGGAGCGCGTGGAAGGCCTCTGGGCTGCGGCTGTCGAGGTGCGGCACCACCACGAGCCGCCCGCCGTACAGCCAGGCCCCCCAGATCTCCCACACCGAGAAGTCGAAGGCGTACGAGTGGAACAGCGTCCACACGTCGTCCGGCCCGAAGTGGAACCACGCCTCCGTCGCGCTGAAGAGGCGCGCCACGTTCCCGTGGGTGACCTGCACGCCCTTGGGGCGCCCCGTCGACCCCGAGGTGTAGATCACGTACGCGAGATCGTCCGGCGTCACCGCGCGCACGGCAGCGCTCCCCACGTCCGCGCCCTCGTCTCCGGGTGCCTCCTGCGCGTGCGCGTCCATCTCCACGAAGACCCGCTGCACGTCCGCCGGCAGGAGCCCGGTCAGGGCTTCCTGGGTGAGCACCACGGAGACCCCCGCGTCGCCGGCCATGTACTGCAGCCGCTCCGCCGGATAGCCCGGGTCGAGCGGCACATAGGCCCCGCCTGCCTTGAGCACCGCGAGCAGCGCCACGCACAGCTCCAGTGAGCGCGGCAGGCACACCCCCACCCGCACCTCGGGCCCCACCCCGAGCCCCTGCATCCGTCGCGCGAGCGTCGCGGCGCGGGCGTCGAGCGCCCGGTAGCTCAGGGCCTCGCCTTGGAACGTCACCGCCGTCGCCTCCGGCCGCGCCGCGACCTGCGCCGCGAACAGCTCCGTGATCGTCGCGCGCGGGAAGGCCTTCACGGCCACGTTGCCGGCACGGAGGATCTCGGCGCGCTCCTCGTCCGGAAGCAGGGTGAGGTGCCCGAGCGGCGCGTCCAGCGCTTCCGGCGCCTCCGCCAGGCTCCGCAGCAAGCGCTGAAAATGCGCGGCCATGCGCTCGACGCTGGCCCGCGCGAAGAGGTCCGTGCTGAAGGAGAGCATCCCGCTGACGCCCGTCGGTACGGCGTGGAGCGACATCATCAGATCGAACTTCGCGGTCTCCGGCACCGCCCCATCCGGGGTGAGCCTCACCATGCTCATCCGCGTGTCCGCCCCCGCCAGCTCCGCGTCTTTCTGCACCGGCTGAAATACGAACGCCGTCTGGATCAGCGCGTGCGCCCCCACGGCGCCCGTCGTGCCGGTCAGCCTCACCACCTCGTCGTAGGGCAGCCGCTGGTGCGTGACCGCCTCCCTCACCCGCTCCCTGTGCGCGCGGAGGAGCCCTCGGAAGGTCGCGTCCTTGCCCGGCGCGCAGCGCAGCGCCACCGTGCCCGCGAAGTAGCCGATCGGCTCCCGCGCCTCCGCCTCCACGCGGTTGGCCACGAACGTTCCCAGGCAGAAATCCGCCTGGCCCGTGTAGCGGTGGAGGAGCGCCACCCAGGCGCTCATCAGCACCACGAACAGCGAGGAGCCCTCCGCCGCGCGCAGGCGCTCCAGCCCCTCCAGCACGTCCCGGGGGATCGCCACCTCCACCCGGTCACCGCGCGTGCTCCTCTCCGCTGGCGTCGGGAAATCCGCCGGCAGCTCCAGCGCCGGCACGCCCGTGAGCTGGGCCTTCCAGTAGGCCCGCGCCTCGTCTGCCGCCTCGGATGCGACCCAGTCGCGCTCCTGGCGCGCGAAATCCTGGTAGCGCATGCGCAGCGGTGCCGGCGCCTCGCCGACTCCCGTCGCGGCCGCATAGAACTGCGCGAGATCCTTCAACAGGATGGCCCCCGACACCCCGTCGAAGATCAGGTGATGCGTGCGAAGCAAGAGGATGTGCGCCGCCGCCGCCGTGCGCGCCAGGGTCGCCCGGAGGAGTGGTCGACCCGTGAGCGGCAGCGGCGCGCGCCGCTCCTCCTTCATCCAACGTGTGAGCACCGAGGCGGGCTCGCAGCCGTACGCCTCCTGCACGGTTCCCAGAGAGATCCTGAACTCCGGCAGCACACGCTGGAAGACCCGACCGTCCTCTTCGCCGAACACCGTCCGCAAGGGCTCGTGGCGGTCGATGCAGGCCTGGAGTGCCATGGTGAGTGCCGGTACGTCGAGCACCCCCTCGATCCTCACCCCGAAGAACACCTCGTACGCAGAGGCGCCCGGCGACTGCTGTTCGAGGAACCACAAGCGGAGCTGCGCGTGCGACAGCGCGACGATCTGCCCGTCTTCTTGGCCGCCATTCATGGGAATCGTCATCCTGTGGGTTGGGTCACGTGCAAGCGTGCGGCGCGGCTGGGGAGCATCGATCGGTGAACTCACGATCGTTCCGAGAATCGATCAACCGATCGATCCTCGGTCGAGCACCAGGGCGCTGGATCAGGTGCTCCATCCGCTCGACGAAGTTCGATCAGGTGATCGATCTTCGTCGAACGATCGATCACCTGATCGATCCTCGGTCGCGCAACCGATCGAGTGATCGATCGCCTGGCGGAAGCGGGGTGTTGAGCGCTGAACCGCAGCTTCGCGCGTCATTTCCCCTGCTAACCCAACCAAGAGCCCCTTGCAACCGACATGCGCGCCTCTCGGCGCTCGTTGGCACCCGACGCCTCGCACCGCTCGCGCAGTCCTCGATCCAGCAAGAACCTCTGGAGCAGTTGCTGCGGAGCCCTCAGGCTCTTGAAGTGCCTCTCCACCGCGCAGGGTCTCCTCCGGACACCCTTGCTCCGGTCACAACTACCATGGTAGTACTAATCAGGTAGTCGCCTCCTCCGCGGAGGCACAGCGAGGTGGCCATGCCGAAGACGACGCAGCTCGGAGACCTGCAGCTCGCGATCCTGCAGGTGCTCTGGGAGCTAGGTGAAGGGACGGTGACGGACGTGTACCAGGCGCTCCTCGCGGAGCGCGGACTCGCGCCGACGACGATCGCCACGATGCTCAAGAAGATGGACGAGAAGGGGGTCGTCGAGCACCACGCCGAGGGCCGGCGCTTCATCTACCGGCCCACCGTGACCCGCGAGCAGGTGCGCCGCAGCATGGTGGCTGACCTGACCGAGCGGCTCTTCGGTGGAGACCCGGCCGCGCTCGTGGCCCACCTCATCTCCCGCAACGAGATCCGCGCCGAGGAGCTGACCGCCCTCGAACGGCAGATCGCCGAGGCGCGGAGCACAGAGCCGAAGACTGCGGAGCCGAAGGCGCGCAAGAAGGAGGGCAAGCGATGAACACGATGCTGGGCTTCCTCTTCACCTACTGGATCCACAGCACGATCCTCCTCTCGCTCGCCTGGGCCCTCGACCGGGTGCTCGACCGGGTGCTCCGTGCACGGCCCGAGGTCCGCGAGCTTGCGTGGCGGGTCGCGCTGCTCGGGGGCCTGGTCACCGCGAGCGCGCAGATGCTCGCCTCAATCCAGCCCCTCGGCGGGAGCTGGGACGTGGCGGGTCCCGCGCCGGAGGCCGCCGCCCACGCGCCGCACGCCCCGCGCACAGCGGTCGCCGAGGTGTCTGCCCTGCCGCCGCGCGCTCCCGCCGTGACCGTGAGGGTCCCCGGCGCGCGCATCGCGATTGCGCCGCGCCACGACGCGACGGTGCTCTCGCCCGGCGGAACCGACCTCTCCCCAGTGGCCCTGCGGGGCCCCGCGGCTGCACCGATCCCGGCAGCGGTCTCCGCCTGGAGCTGGAGGGAGGTCGCGCTCGGCGTCTGGGTGCTCGGCGCGGCGCTGCTCACCTTCGGGCTGTGGCGCTCGTGGCGGACGCTCTCTCGTCGCCTCGCGGGGCGACGCCCTGTCACCGACCCCTCGATGCTGGAGACGCTCCTCGTGCTCGCCGCGCGCTCCCCTCGGGTGCACGAACCCGAGCTCAGCGTCACCGGCCGGGTGACGGTGCCCATGGCCTTCGGCATCCGCCGCCCCGAGATCTGCGTGCCCGCGCGCGCCATCTCCGACCTCTCGCAGGAGGCGCAGGAGGGCATGCTCGCCCACGAGCTTGGCCACCTCGTCCGGCGCGACCCGCTCTGGCGTCTCGTGGTGGGGTTGATCCAGCGGATTTTCTTCTTCCAGCCCCTCAACGGGCTCGCGGCCCGGAGGCTCGCGGACTGCGCGGAGCTGCTCGCCGACGACTGGGCGGCGCGGCGCACCTCGGAGCCGCTCTCGCTGGCCGAGTGCCTCACCCAGGTGGCGCGCTGGACCACCACCGAGGACATGGGCCTGCCCGTGGCGACCATGAGCGCCGGCGCGTCCGGCCTCGGCCAGCGGGTCCAGCGCCTCGTGCGCGGTGACGGCCTCGCCACGGAGCGCCGGCACCCCCTCTGGACCGGCTCTCTCGTGGGCACGGTGCTCGTCGCCCTCGCGCTGCTCGCGCCGAGCGCATGCGGCGGCAGGGCCGCCCAGGGGGCGCCCCCCTCCTCCCCGGACGGGCGTCGCGACGCCGCGCAGGATCTCGAAGACGCCGAGGAAGCACGGCGCGAAGCCGAGGAAGCGCGGCGCGAGGAAGAGGAGGCCAGGCGCGAGGCCGAGCGCGAGGCCCGCACCTGGGCGCGCGAGGTGCGGCGCGAGACCAAGGAGGCCGTCCGCGAGGCCAAGATCAGGGCCCGCGAAGCGCGTCGGATGGCCCAGCTTCACCGCGACGACAGCGACAGCGACAACGACAGCGACAACGACGACGACAACGACCGGGGTCCCCGGCGTGACCGGCGCACGCACACCCACCGGATCCAGGTGAACGCCCCGCCGGTCGACATCGACATCGACATCGACGAGAAGGAGATCCTCTCGGCCCTCGCCGGTGTCGTGCCCCCCGAGGCGATGCGCCACCTGCAGCGCGAGATCCACACCTCCCTGCAGGCCGACCTCGACGACGTCGCGGACGACGTGCACGAGGGCCTCGAACGTGCGCGCCACGAGATCGAGAAGGCCCTCGAGGAGGCGCGCGCCGCCGAGGAGGAGCACCGCCGCCACCCGGACGCCGCGCGCGCCCCCGGCATGGACGACGCCTCCCGCAAGGCCCTGGAGAAGGCGCTCGCCGACGTCGCCAGGGCCCACGAGACCGCCGAGAAGGCCCACCAGGCCGCCGACGAGGCCCGCCAGAAGGCCCTCGACGCTGCCGAGAAGTCCCTCGAAGCCGCCGAGAAGGCGCGGGACAAGGCCCGGGACGACGCTGCGAAGCTCCGGGACAAGGCCCGCGAGGCCGCCGAGAAGCAGCGGCAGAAGGCCCTCGCGGATGCCGAGAAGACCAGGCAGAAGCTCCTCGGTGACGCCGCGAAGGTCCGGGAAGAAGCCCGGAGGGCCGCCGAGAAGGCCAGGCAGAAGGCTCGCGAAGACGCCGCGAAACGCCCCTGAAGGCCCGCGAGGACCAGGCAAGACCCCTCCCCGCCTCTCCGCCTCACGCTTCCGTCAGGCCAACCTCGGCATCCCGGGTGGCCCACCTCACCCTCCACCCAGGCCGACGTCGCCCTCCGCGCAGGCTGACATCGGCATCGCGGCTGGCCCATGTCGCCCTCCACCCAAGCCGACATCCGCCTCCCGCCAGGCCGACATCAACCTACCGTCAGGCCGACATCCGCCTCCAGGCAGGTCCATGTCGACATCCCCGCAGCATCATATCGATCTCCACCCAGGCCGACATCCATCTCCCGCCAGGCTGACATCAGCCTCCACCCAGGCTGACATCAGCCTCCACCCAGGCCGACATCCGCCTCCAGGCAGGTCCATGTCGACATCCCCGTAGCCTCATCTCGACCTCCCGCCAGGCCGACATCGACCTCCACCCAGGCCCATCTCCCCCTCTGGGTAAGCCGACGTCGCCCTGCGGAGAGGCCGACGAGGAGACTCCGGAGCCTCCTCCAGGAGGATCCACCCCCTCCTCCAGGAAGAACCATCCCGGGGCCCCGCCGGCTGGCCCAGGTCTCTGGAGGCATGACGTTCCCCGGTGATCCCGGCACCCCGCCGCACGGCAGCAGCCCTTGCAATTGCGGCGGAGGTGGGGAGGAATCTCGCCCCATGAGGAAGATCGCCTGGCTTCTCGTCCCCGCCCTCGCCTCCAGCGCGGGCGTCGCCTTCGCGCAGGACGCCACCGTCGCCGGCCCTGCCACCGCGCCGCATCCCACGTTCCACAACATCTCCCTCTCCTGGGCGGTGAGCGGCGACGACAACGCGAACGGCGCCGTCCAGGTGCGCTACCGCGCGCAGGGCACCACGGACTTCCGCGACGGCCTGCCGCTCTTCCGCGTGCCCGCCGGCAGCAACCAGGGCTTCTCCTGGGCGAACCGCCACGCGGGGAGCCTCTTCGGGCTCGCGCCCGACACCACGTACGAGATCGAGCTGACCTTGACCGATCCCGATGGCGGCGGCGCGACCGAGACGCTGAGCGTGAAGACCCGCGCCATCCCCGTCTCGCCCCCTGACGGGCCGCAGATCGCCGTCACCCCCGCGTCGATCGGCGCAGCCCTCGCCGCCGCTGGACCTGGTGACACGCTCCTCCTCGGGGACGGCACCTACGGCGAGATCATCGTCCCCAGCGACGGCGCCGAGGGCCAGCCCCTCACCCTCCGCGCAGCCAACCCGGGGGGCGCCATCGTGGAAGGCGACGTGCGCATCGACGGCAGATCGCACGTGCTCGTCGAGGGCCTCACCGTGCACGGCAAGGTGAAGTTCAACGATGCCCACGCGATCGTGGTGCGCGGCTGCACCATCGACACCACGGAGGACGGCATCGTCGCGTACGGGAGCGGCGTCACCGACGCGGCCATCCTCGACAACACCATCACCGGCGCGACCCCCTGGAACGTCGCGGCCCTCGGCGTCAGCGGCGCCAACGTGGGCGAGGGCATCGTCCTCACCGGCCCCGGCAACGTCGTCGCGTTCAACCGCGTCCGCGGCTTCCGGGACTGCCTCTCGCTCCTCGAAGACGACGCCGCGGTGAACCAGGAGTCCATCGACTTCTACGGCAACGATCTCGACGTCTGCGCCGACGACGCCATCGAGGCCGACTTCGCCATGGGCAACGTGCGCGTCTACCAGAACCGCATCACCCGGAGCTTCATGGGCATCAGCGCCCAGCCGAGCCTCGGCGGGCCCACCTACTTCGTGCGCAACGTGATGTACGGGATCGTCTACCAGGCCTTCAAGCTGCAACGCAGCTCGGTCGGAGACGTGGGCCTGCACAACACGGTGATCAAGTCCGGCGACGCCTTCTCCGTGAACACCACCGACGTCTTCTCGCGCGCGCTCTTCCGCAACAACCTGTTCCTCGGCGGCCCAGGTGAGGTCTACGCGGGCTACGACAGCGGCGACGGCGCGGTGATGAACCTCCCCTCCGCGGACGCCACCTGCTCGTTCGACTACGACGGGTTCGGGGCCATCGGCGCGGGTGCCTTCGCGGGGCGCGTGGGCGGGACGACCTTCGAGAGCGTGGCCGAGATGCAGGCGCTGACCACCGAAGCGCACGGCATCCAGGTCGATCTCGAGGTGTTCGCCGCGGCGATCCCCTACCCCGCCAATCCCTTCGCCCTGCCGGAGACGCCCGCGTTCGCGCTCGCCGAGACCGGTGCGGCCATCGACAAGGGCACGCCGCTCCCCAACGTGAACGACGGCTTCGCGGGCACTGCCCCCGATCTCGGAGCGATCGAGGCTGGACACGCGGAGACGGTCTACGGGCCTGGCGGGGTCCTCGGCTCGGGCGGAGGCTCGGGAGGCGGCGGGGTCGGCGGCGCAGGCGCCGGCGGCAACGGGTCGGGCACGGGTGGCGGCGGAGAGGGAGGCGCGGGGGCCGGGAGCAACGGCGAGGACGCGGGCAGCGACGGCGGGTGCGGGTGCTCGGTGCCGCGGGGCGGTGAAGGGAGCGTCGGGGTCGCGCTGGCAGGCATGCTGACGCTCCTCGGCCTCGCGCGGCGGCGCAGGTCGTGACGCGCGCGGCGACGCAGGTCGTGCTCCACGGACAGCGGGGGTAGCGCGTCCAGTCTCAGCAGAGTGGTCCGCGCGCCCTTGACGGCTTTCTGGGCACCCTTACAGTACGGACCAGCCTGCACCCTCGGGTGCGGGAGAGCCGGCAACGGCCCTGTCTCTCCGCGGTGGAGCGGTTCCAGCGCGCAGGGGGGGAGCCAGTCAGGCGGAGAGAGAGAGGACAGCATGGGAACGCCCACGGATCCCGAGGTCGGAGATCGTCACATCGACGCGCGCGCGCTCGATTACCTGGTGGACCTCACCCCGCGCGAGCTACGGGGGCTGCGCAAGGAGCAGCCGGGCATCGAGGAGGTGCTGATGGAGCTCGTCGCCCACCAGACCGCGTGGGGCGGTAAGGGGGGCATCACCGAGGAGGAGTTCGTCGCCTTCACCACCATGAACGAGCGCATCGCGCAGCTCGACAGGTTTCTCGCGCCGCTCGCCAAGCTGGCGGAGATGGTGGCGGAGACGCGGCATCACCTCGCCGACAAGCGCGAGCGGCAGATCGCCATGATCGCGGCCTCCGTGGAGCGGCGGGGCAAGGAGCATCCGGAGGTGCTGGCGCGGTACGCGAAGACCCGGGCCTACCGCTCTGCCGCGGCGAAGAAGGGCTGGAAGACGCGGCGCAGGAACGCCGAGGCCGGGCAGCATGCAGGCCCGGACGCGGCTCAGGCCTCAGGGTCGAGCTGAGGCTTCTCCCCCGCGACGTTCATGCGGTGCATCAGCCGCTCCTGCGGGTAGTAGTCCGCCACGGCGAGGTGCTGGGTGCACCGGTTGTCCCAGATGACGAGGTCGCCCTTCGTCCACCGGTGGCGGTAGATGAACTCACTCGTCTCGATGTGCCGGTAGAGCAGGTCGAGGATCGCCCGGCTCTCGGACCTGCTCAGCCCCTCGATGTGCGTCACGTAAGGCGCCGACAGGTAGAGCGCCCTGCGCCGGGTCTCCGGGTGGGTCCTCACCAGGGGGTGCACGACGGGCTCGCGGTGCCTGAAGCTCTCGACCGGATCGATGCCGCTCTTCCTGAGCGAGCGCTGCAGGTTCGCGTAATCCGCGCCGAACGCTTTCCTCACATCGTGGACCGCAGAGAGCCCGGTGAGCAGCGCCTGCATCGGTCTGGAGAGCGCCTCGTACGCCAGGTACATGTTCGAGAAGAGCGTGTCGCCGCCCAGGTCCGTCACAATCTTTGCGTGGAGGATGGTGGCGCGCGGTGGCTCCGGCCAGCCGCTGTTGTCGGTGTGCCACTCATTGAGCCCGGGCGGCTTCTGCGCATTGTTGTGGAGGGCCATGCACTCCGGGTGCCCCGCCACCGTGAAGGGCAAGAGGTGCTCGTGGACGAGCAGCTCTCCGAACCTGCGCCCGAACGCCTTTTGCTGGTCGATGGTGATCTCCTGAGCCGGGAAGATCAGCACGCTGTGCTGCGCGAAGGCGGCTTTGATGCGCGCCCAGGTCTCCTCCGTGATCTCCCGGGAGAGGTCGACGCCGTGGACCCTGGCGCCCAGGGCCAGGCTGACCGGCTCGATGCGAACTGCGGCTTCCATGGTGCTCCTCCTACGCGAGTGCGGTGGTAGCGCTGCTGCGCTGGGTGGTGGCGGATCCGAGGATGGCGAGCAGCGTGGTCGGGTCGATGACGCCGCCGCTGACCACGCAGCAAGGGCTCTTCCAGCCGTACTCGGGCGCGTACTGGAGCGCCGCTGCCAGCGCCGCGGCGCCCGCGCCCTCGGACAGCATCTTGTCGAAGAAGGCCAGGCGCGACAGGGCGTCGGCCACCTCCTCCGGGGTCACCGTGAGGATGCCCGAGAGCACGTCCTTGACGCGGTGGAACTGGGAGGGAATGACGAAGCTCGCGCCGATGCCGTCGATGAAAGAGCGCGTGTAGTCGACCTCCACCGGCTTGCCCCGCCGGACGGAGGCCGAGAGCGGCGCGCCCGTCGAGACCTCCACCGCGTAGATCTGCACGCTGGCGTGCGCGTGCCGCAGCAGCGAGGCGATGCTGTACGCCAGGTTGCCGCCGCCGAAGGGGACGAGGATGCAATCGACCGAGGGGAGGTCTTCGAGAATCTCCAGGGCAATGGTGGCGTTGCCGAGGCTCACGTAATCGTCGTGCTCGGGCGAGATGAAGAAACCGGGGAGCCCTGGGTAGCAGTCCGAGACCATGGTCTCGCGCCATTGCTCGTAAGGGACGAGGATGACCCTGGCGCGCGGGTTGTGGTGGGTGATGCGCTCCAGCTTGAAGGGAGGCATGGTGTCGGGGGCGATCACCGTGACCTCCAGCGAGAGCCGCGCGGCGGCGTACGCGAGCCCCTGCGCGAAGTTGCCGGAGCTGCACGTCACCACGCCGTGCTCCTTCATGTGCTCCCACGCCTCGGGGTGGAAGCGCCGGTAGTGGAGGACGGCGCTGAGGGCGCCCCGGAGCTTGAACGAGTCAGTGACCTGCAGGTTCTCGCACTTCAGGTAGATGTCGCCCCCGTGGCTCGGTCCGAGGGCGATCTTCGAGCGGAGGAGCGGTGTTCGCCAGATCGAGGCGCCGATGAGCTGGCGGGCCCGGGCGGCGTTGTCCAGCGAGAGTTCGTGGGGGCCTTCATGCGTGGTTTCCATCATCATCATCCAGTGGTTCAGGCGGGTGCCGGAGTCCTCGCGCCCCGGCGACGAGCGCTGTTCTTCAGCGCGGCAGATCGAGGATTCCGTACGAGAAGTCACGACGCAGTCCGAGGGCCGTGGCGATCGCGATGCTGGCCACCTTGTCTGCGTCGCAGGTGACCACCATCCGCAACCCGAGGCGCGCGCCGTGCCTGGCGATCTGGGCGCCGAGGAGGACTGACAGGCCCTGGCGGCGGTGGTCCGGGTGCGTGAACACGCCGAGTTCGACCAGGTCGCCGCCCACCACGCCGTGCGCCTCGGCGGCGACCCTCCCCTCGTGGAGCAAGGCGAACCCGAAATGGTGGCGCACGTAATGCGCCGGAGAGCCGTAGATGCCGAGGACCATGTCCTTCCACAGGATCGCGTCGAACAGGGCCTCATCGATCGCCGCGAGCCTGTACGGCCCGGGGATCTCCACGAGGAGGCGCTCCCCGTCTTGCGGGTGCGCGTGGCTGAACTGGAGGCGCTTCGCTGGCGCGAATCCATGATCGAACGCGTCGAACGCGTCGAACGCGCCGAATGCGTCGAACGCGCCGAACGCGTCAGACGCGCGTGGGTGCGCGGTCGGCGCGGCAGGGTAGATGAGCTTGACGGGGGGCCTTGCCGCGAGGAGCTGGAGCATCTCTCCGAGCGTGGCCTCGTCGACGTCGCCTGAAGCGAAGCAGAACGGCGCGCTGGTGGTGATCAGGCACGCCGTCGCAGCCTGCCCCTGGAACCGCGCCCACGCTTGCCCGGGGAGCTTGCCCTGGAGGACGGCGTGGACGAAGGCCAGGTTCGGGTAAGAGGGCCCGAACAGCGTGAGGAGCTGAGGGCGTTCCGAGGCCTCGACCGGGATCAGCATGGAGACCTGTGACTGTTCCTCGGCAACGTCGCGTGGACCGGCGATGGCCCTCTTCGGGTTCGCTGCGGGTGCGGTGACGACCCCGGGCGTTGCCCTGGTCGGGGTAGGCTCACCATATCCCCTTCGTGTCGCCGGGTGGGACCAGCAAGCGATGGGCCAGGCCGCGAAAATGGCGCGCCGCATCGTCGCCGCCGGGTGTCCGGCGGACGCGCGGACGATGTGCCTCTGCCAGCTTGCGCAGGAGTAGCGCAACTGGCGCGTCTTCTGCTCCCGGTGTCGTCCTTCGGCCACCCTCGCTCGGGCACGAAGGGTAGCGACCAACGGGAGCGTAAGGGGCGCGTCTTCTGCTTCCCGATGTCGTCCTTCAGCCACCCTCGCTCGGGCACGAAGGGTAGTGACCAACGGGAGCGTAGGGGCCGCTAGGCCCCTGATTCGCCGTACGCAGTACCAGTACTGAAGTGGAAGGCGGAGAGGCGCAGGCCCATGAAGGTGGCGTTGTAGGCGGTGGTGCCGCGGTCGCTGCCGGCGGCGCCGGCGACGACCATCAAGGGCAGGAGGTGCTCCTCGCGGGGGTGGACGAGGCGGGCCGCGGGGGCCTGGGACCACTCCGCGAGGCGGCGGTCGCGCGCCTCGGGGTCGAGGGTCACCGCGTCGCGCAGCCAGGCGTCGAAGGCCTCGGCGTGGGGGATGGCGCGCGGGTCCCGGAAGCCGCGCATGTTGTGGTAGGTCATGCCGCTGCCGATGATGAAGATGCCCTCGTCGCGCAGGGGGGCGAGGGCGCGGCCCATGGCGAGGTGCTCCTCGGGGTGGAGGCCCTTCTTGAGGGAGAGCTGCACCGTGGGCACGCTGGCCTCCGGGTAGGTCAGCTTGAGGGGGATGAAGGTGCCGTGGTCAAAGCCGCGCTCGGCGTTCTCGGCGGTCTGGAAGCCGGCGGCGCCGAGCAGCTCCCGGACGCGGGCGGCGAGGCGGGGGTCGCCAGGGGCTGGCCAGGTGAGCGTGTACGAGTCCGGCGGGAAGCCGTAGTAGTCGTAGTACAGGGGCGGGCGCGTGGCGGTCATCACCGTGGGCACGGGCTCCTCCCAGTGTGCAGAGATGACGAGCACGGCCTTCGGGGGGGTCTTCGGCAGGGAGACCACGGAGCGGAGATAGCCGGCGAGGCTGTCGACCTCGGCGCGGTCGAGGCCCATCTCCACGAAGGGCCAGGGGCCGCCGCCGTGAGGGACGAAGGCAACGGGGAGGCGGCCGGGGGTCGCGGGCCTGGGGCTGGAGCCGTTGGCCCCGGCCTGGGCAGGCTCGCCGTCCAGGCTCTGGAGGGTGACCAGGGTGGCCGCGCCGGCGAGGCCAGCGACGAGGGCGCGGCGGCGGGTGAGGCCTTCTTCGGGTTCGGGGCTCATGGCGCGTTCTCCTTGGGGTGACCCGGAGAGCATGGGGCTGGCACGGGCGGTGCGGTAGATATCTCGGATGGTCCAGTCTGTTGCGCGGCGCGCACCAATCGATCTGAACCTCCTGCCCATGTTCCTGGCGGTGGCGGAGGCGTCGAGCTTCGCGGCGGCGGCGGCGCGGCTCGGGCTGCGTCGGTCGTCGGTGAGCCGGGGCATCGCCGCCATCGAACGGGCGCTCGGGGTGCAGCTCTTCAGCCGGACCACGCGCCAGGTGGCGCTGACCACGGCGGGAGCGGCGCTCTACGCGCGGCTCGCCCCGCAGCTCTCGGCGATCGGGGACGCGCTCGGGGCGCTGCCCGAGCAGGGGGAGATGCCGTCCGGGGAGCTGCGCCTGACGGCGGCGAGCGACGTGGGGGCGGTGCTCCTGCCGCGCATCCTCGCGGGGTTCGCGGGGCGCTACCCGGCGGTGCAGGTGGACGTCCGGCTGACGAACCGGATGGTGGACCTCGTGGAGGAGGGCTTCGACGTGGCGCTGCGGGCGTCGGGGAAGCGGCTCTCCAGCTCGTCGCTGGTGGCGCGGATGGTGAGCAAGCTGGAGATGCAGCTCTTCGGAGCGCCGACGTACCTCGCGCGCGCGGGGACGCCGAAGACGGCGGGGGACACGGCCGAGCACCAGTGGGTGTCGCACCGGGGCGGGAAGTTGCCAGCGCCACTGCCGTCGCCACGGCGGAAGCCGCAGATCATCGGTGACGACATCCTGTTCGTGTACGAGGCGGTGAAGGCGGGGCTCGGGCTCGGGGTGCTGCCCACCTTCCTGGCGCGGGAGGACGTGGCCGCGGGGAAGCTGGTGCATGTGCTGCCGCGGGTGTCGGTACCCTCGGGCGCGCTGTACGTGGTGCACCCGCCAGCGCAGCACGTCCCCCGGAAGGTGACGGTATTCCGGGAGTACCTGGTGGAGCATTTTGCGACGCTCCTCCTCGCGGGCTGATCGGGGTGGTCTGGGCAGGAAACGCGCACTTCATGGCCGCGCGCGCCGGTCGCGCGGTCCATGCCGCGAGAGTGGCGTGGTGCCGAGCACCTCTGAAGGGCTTGGTTTGGGCTGCAAAGTGATGTTCGCAGGGCCGAAGGAGGTTCCGGTAAGCGCTTCACGATGTTAGGTTGCCCCTTCGTTTCAGGCATCGCGCGCGTGATGCGGTCACCGCACCTCACCGCGCGTCGTGGCCTGGATGGCGCCCCGCTTCGGCGACGCCCCGCTTTGGAGACGCCCCGCTTTGGAAGGATGGCCATGAGCGACCTCATCACGATCACGTCGAGCGTGCTCCCGGCGACGACCCGCGTCGTCGCGTTCCGGGGGGTGGAAGCGATCTCGCGTCCCTACCAGTTCGACATCTCCTTCGTGCTCAGGAACGACGAGGGAGACGCGATGGACCTCGCCGACGCGATGGGGGCGAAGGCGACGCTGACCATCGATCGCACCACGGACGCGCTGCCGCCGTTCGTGTTCTCGGGGATCCTGGCCAGCGTGGAGCTGCTCCACGAGGCCGAGGGGCAGTCGCTCTTCCGGGCGGTGCTGGTGCCGAAGCTCTGGCTGCTCAGCCTCTCCCGGCACAGCCGCATCTTCACGAAGCAGCGGGTCCCCGAGGTGATCGAGGCCATCCTCGAAGACAACGGGCTGAGCGGCAGCGACTACGAGCTGCGCCTCGACACGTACGAGGTCGAGGAGCACATCTGCCAGTACAGGGAGAGCGATCTCGACTTCATCTCGCGGTGGATGGAGCGCGAGGGCATCTTCTACTTCTTCGAGCACGGACCCGACGGCGAGAAGCTCATCCTCTGCGACGAGAGGACCTACGAGCAGGACGTGATCGGCAAGGCGGTCCGCTACTACCCGCAGGTGGGGCAGGACCGGAGCGCGGGGCCCTCGTTCCGCTCGTTCACCTACCGGCACGCCACGCTGCCCTCCATGGTGAAGCTCCGGGACCACGACTACGCCCGGCCGAACCTCAACGTGGCGGGATCCGCGCGGGTCTCGGCGGAGGGGGTGGGTGAGGTGAGCCTCTACGGGGAGCGCTTCTTCACGCCCTCGGCGGGCGACAAGCTGGCGAAGATGCGCGCCGAGGAGATGCTGGCGCAGCAGGTGCTCTTCCAGGCGGGGGGGACGCGCTTCCACCTCCGCTCGGGGTACGTCTTCGAGCTGGAGGAGCACCCGCGCGCGCCGCTCAACGCGAGCTACCTGACCATCGAGGCGCGGCACCACGGCAACCAGGCGGTGGGCATGTCGAGCTTCCGCGAGCTGCTCGGCATCGAGCACGAGGACGTCTACTTCGTGGAGCTGACGGCCATCCCGGCGAAGACGCAGTTCCGCGCGCCCTCGCGGACGGCCTGGCCGCGCATCTACGGCTACGAGAACGGCGTCGTCGATGGGGCGGCCGAGAGCGAGTACGCGCAGATCGACGACCAGGGGCGCTACAACATCAAGTTCCGGTTCGACGAGAGCTCGCTGAAGAGCGGCAAGGCGTCGACCTACGTGCGGATGATGCAGCCGCACGGCGGCGGCATCGAGGGGTTCCACTTCCCGCTGCGCAAGGGCACCGAGGTGGTCCTGAGCTTCCTCGGGGGCGACCCGGATCGGCCGGTGATCTCCGGGGTGGTGCCGAACGCGCTCACGCCGAGCCCGGTGACCAGCGGCAACTTCACGAAGAACGTGCTCCAGACCGGGGGCCGGAACCGGCTCGAGATCGAGGACCGCGCCGGGCAGCAGCGGATCACCCTGTCGACGCCCTACTCGAACACCCATTTGCGCATGGGCTCACCGAACGCCGAGCACGAGATGATCGTGAAGACGGACGACAACACCCTGCTCGACGCCGGCAAGAACTTCGACCTCCGGGTGGGGCAGAACGGCGGCGGGTCGTGGGACGCCAAGATCAAGGACAACTGGGTGACCCACGTCGAGAGTGGGAAGCACGAGCTGTTCGTGGACTCGGGCACCTCGGCGACCACGGTGCTGAAGGACACCTCGCTCCACGTGATCGAGGGCAACCTGACCACCGACGTCGACGCGGGGAAGATGACCACCAACGTCAAGGGTGACACCACGACGACGGTCAGCACCGGCAACTTCAAGACCCAGGTCCAGACCGGCGACTACACGGCGCTCATCGACTCCGGCAACACGCTCATCGACACGGTGAGCGGAACCACGGACATCAAGAGCAAGGGCAAGCTGACCATCGAGACCCAGGACCAGTGCGAGGTCAAGGTCAAGTCGAACATGATGCTCACCGTGGACGGCAACGTGAGCAAGGAGGTCAAGGGCTCCGAGACCCTGCAGACCTACGGGCCGTTCAAGAAGCTTTTCGTGTCGAACAACGTCAACGTGACGAGCGGCTTCAAGTCGGACACCTTCCTCGGCCTCTCGAACACCAATGCTTTCGGCGCGTCCGTGGGCCTCTTCGTGGGCGGCAAGGCGACCCTGGAGCTCTCCGGGGCGTTCACGGCGACGTACGCGGCGAAGCTCGACATCACCGGGGGCGTGGCGCTCGCGTTCAAGTACGGGGCGTCGCTCACCATCAACGCGGCGGTCGAGGTGACGGTGAGGCCGACCTCCATCGAGACGGGCGCGGCGAAGATCAGCCAGCTCCCCACCCGCCTCGCGATGAGCGCGCTGCGCTACCACCTCTCGGGCGTCCACGTCCTGAGCTGAGAGCCGGAGCCCCGATGTCGGAGAAGCTCGCCGTCGGAATGTCCGTCGCCATTCCGGCCATCGTCATCCTGATCGTGGCGGGGTGCATCTTCTGGTTCCTGATCAAGCCCTCGTGGGACATGCGCCGGCTGCAGGCACGGGCCGACGCGGGCGATCCGCAGGCGCAGGCGCAGCTCGCGCGCGCGAACAGCATGCTGGACGCGATGCGCCGGGCGACGGGCGCGGAGGACCCTGAGCGCGCGCGGCTCCTGCAATCGGGGCGGGCGGCGAGGGCCGTGATCGTGGACGTGCGCCCCCTCGGCATCCAGGTGAAGGCCGGGCCCTTGCCCATGCAGCTCATGGAGGTCGAGCTCGACGTGGAGGGGGGAACGCGGGTCACGGTGCGCGATCCGGTGAACCAGGCGAACCTCGGCCGGCTCCTCAAAGGCGCGACGGTGCCCGTGCGCGTGGACCCCATGGATCCGAAGCGCCTCGTGGTCCTGTGGGACACCCTGTGAGGTGCCCCGAAGCGGCGCGGGGGCAGGTCCCCGCGCCACGGCAGCAACGCTTTCCGACGTTCTTTCCGACGTTCTTTCCAACGTCCTGAGCCCAAGCCCGTGCGTGTCATCAAACCCCAGCGACTGTCGGTCCTGCAGCGCGTGTTCGAGATCCGCCAGGAGCGGTTCCTCGCCCTCGGCCTCACCGCCTACCTGCCCTTCGACGCCCCGGAGCTGCCGCTCCCGGAGGTGGCCATGTGGCAGGAGATCCCGAAGCAGCTCGGCAAGGATGTGGCCCTCGACGAGGTGCTGCCCAAGCCGCGCGGCGAGGTGCTCGTCTTCGGCAAGGCCTTCGCGCCCGGCGGGCAACCCCGCCCCGTCTTCCGCGCCCGGGTGCTGGTCGGCGGGCTTGAGAAGGTGGTGTTCGTGGTGGGGAAGCGCCGCTGGGTGCGCGGCGTCCCGAGCGAGCCGGAGCCGCTCACGGAGCTGACGCTCGGGTGGGACAAGGCCTTCGGGGGGCCGGGGTACGCGGCGAACCTCGCGGGGATGGGGATCGCGCCCGTCGAGGTGCAGGGCGAGAAGGTGCACCTGCTGCCCCAGGTGGAGGATCCGCGACATCTGCTGAAGTCGCCCAACGATCGGCCGCCGCCCGCGGGGTTCGGGCTGCTCGACCCCACCGCGCCCGAGCGGAGCACGAAGAGCGGCACGTACGACGCGGCGTGGCTGGAGAACGAGTTCCCGGGGTTCGCCAGGGATCTCGACCCGGAGTTCTTCATGGTGGCCCCGCTCGATCAGCGCCTCCCCGGCTTCTTCCAGGGCGGAGAGGCCATCGAGGTCGAGCACCTGCACCCCGAGGCCGCGATCCTGAAGAGCCACGTCCCGCACCTCACCGCGCGCTGCTTCATCGCCCGGGGTACGGAAGCCGGCGCGCTGGAGGAGGTCTCGACCCGCCTCGACACGCTGGTGCTGCTGCCGAACATCCGGCGCATGGTGGCCATCTTCCGGGGGGTGGCGCGGATCGAGACGGACGACGCCGCGGACGTGAAGTGCCTGCTCGGGGCCTTCGAGCACCGCAAGGCGCCCCGGCCGGTGGAGCATTACCAGGCGATCCACGCGCAGCGCCTCGACAAGAAGCAGGGGCTGCTCGTGGCGCTGCGCGATCGCGATCTCCTGCCAGAGGTGGATCCGGCGGCGCCGGCGCTCCCGGACGAGACGATCAGCGACATGGGCGACCTGCTCCAGCGCGAGGGCGTCTTCGAGCGGCGCTCGCGGGAGAGGGCGCAGCGCGAGCTGGACCAGGCGCGCCTGTCGGTGCGGGCCCTCGGCAAGGACCCGGATGAGCTGGGGATCGCCCGGGAAGTGCCGCCCGCCGAGGCGCCGCCGAAGCTCGACGAGCTGCCCGAGTACATGGCGCAGGTGGAGCAGGAGGCGAACCGCATCGAGGCCGAGGCCAAGGCGAAGCAGGAAGAGTCGCTGGCACAGGCGCGCCAGAAACTCGCCGAGCACGGGCTCGATCTCGACGAGGTGCTGGAGCGCGCGAAGAAGGAAGGGGGCGGTCCCCCCAAGTTCCGCGCGGACGAGCACCTCGACCGGATGCGCGAGACGGCGGCCACGGCCCGGGAGCTCGGGGCGCCCATCGAGGCGTTCGAGGCGCAGATCGAGGACCCGGCCTTCATCGCGAAGCTGCGCAAGCTGGAGGAGGCGGGGCTCGTCAGTTACCGCACGCTGGCGCACCACATGACGCCCGCGGGGGCGCTGCCCGACGAGGCGCGCGAGGCGCTCCGGCGGCGGGTGTCGGAAGCGCGGGCAGCGGGCACCTCGATGACCGGCTGGGACCTCACCGGCGCGGACCTGAGCGGGCTCGATCTGTCCCGCGCCTCCCTGAAAGAGGCGCTGCTCGAAGGGGCCGATCTGCGCGGGTGCTCGCTCGCCAGCGCAGACCTCACGGGGGCGGTGCTGGTGCGCGCCAACGTGGAGGGGGTGCGGTTCGCGGGGGCAGATCTGCAGGGCGCCAACCTGGGCGAGATCCTGGCCAGGGGGGCCGACTTCGAGGGGGCGCGCCTGGAGAAGGCCGTGCTCTACCGGGGCGAGCTGGCCCAGGCGAAGTTCCGGGGCGCGGACCTGCGCGGCGCCGACCTGTTCGAGGCGCGGCTCCCAGGCGCGGACCTCACGGGGGTGATCGCGGAGGAGGTCTTCTTCTACGAGTGCGATCTCGAAGGGGCAGTCTTCGACCGCGCCAGGTTGCCCAAGGCGACGCTGCTCCGGTGCCGCATGGCAGGCGCGAGCTTCGCCGAGGCCATCCTGGAAGGCACGGGGGCCGTGGAGGTGCAGGCGCGGGGCGCGTCATTCCGGGGGGTGCGGGCGCGGAACCTGCGCCTCGTGCTGGTGTGCGATCTCGGGAAGGCCGACTTCTCGGACGCAGAGCTCGGGTCGTCCACCCTGCGCGGGGTGCTCCTCCCCGGGGCGAACCTCGCCAGGATCCAGGCGGAAGGCTGCGACCTCAGCGAGTCCGACCTGCGCGGCGCGAAGCTCACCGGGGCGAACCTGAAGGGGGCGCGGCTGATGCGCACGGATCTCACCGAGGCCGATCTGTCGGACACGAACCTCATGGAAGCGATGCTGCAGAACGCGAAGACGGCCGGAGCGTCGTTCCAGCGCGCGAACCTGTTTCGGGCCAACTTGATGGGCGCGGTGGGCGATACGCGGACGAGCTTCCAGGGCGCCCACGTGGTGCGGACCCTGTTCCCGAGGCGCAGGTCATGAACAGAGAAGAGCTGTTCGAGCACGTGGAGAAGGCCGAGCCGGTCCTGGAGGCGGACCTCGGGGGCCTGGATCTCCGGGGCGCCGATCTCTCCGGCGCCCTGTTCGAGCGCGTCTCCTTCCGCGGCGCCGACCTCCGGGGCGCCAGGCTGCACGAGTCGGTGTTCTCCGACTGCCACTTCGAAGGGGCGCAGCTCGAAGGAGCGCGGATGCGGCACGGCACCTGGGATCGCTGCACCTTCCTGATGGCCAGGCTCCAAGATGCCGATCTCGTCGCCGCGAGCCTGGTCGAGTGCGATCTGTCGCAGGGCACGCTGGACGGGGCGAACCTGACCATCGCCAGCCTGATCAAGCCGCGCCTGGAGGCCACGAGCCTGCGCGGCGCGAACCTCGACCGGACGGCGCTCGTGGAGGCCGAGGTCGCGCGCGCGGACTTCGAGGGGGCAAACTTCCTCGGGACGGTGTTCCTGAAGGCGGCGCTGTCGACGGCGCGCCTCCGCGGGGCGCGCTTTCACAGGGCCCTGCTCATCGGCAGCGATCTGCACGGTCAGGACCTCTCCGGCATGGACCTCACCCTGACGCAGCTCATGGAGGCCAACCTCTCGGGCTGCGATCTGCGGGGCGCGAAGCTCGCCCAGGTGAGCTTCAAGGGGGCGACGCTCGCCGGCGCGAAGCTCGATGAGGCGGAGCTCGGGCGGGCTCTGTTCGTGGAAGCCGACGCGAGCGGGGCGACCCTGATCGGCGCGAAGCTCGATCAGGCGCTCTTCGTGGAGGCGCGCCTCGACGGGGCGAGCCTGGAACGGGCGAGCGCGGTGCAGGCCATCTTCCACAAGGCGCGCTGCACCGGGACGGTCTTTGCCCACGCCGATCTGACCTATGCCGACTTCTCGCATGCCGATCTCACCAGGGCAGATTTCTCCCACTGCAAGCTGTTCCGCACGCGCTTCCACCGGACGCGCGAGGAGGACACGCGGTTCACGAACCGGTCTCAGGCGCTCGGGGATGACGAGGAGCAGCGTGAGGCCGAAAAGCGCTCGGAGAGCTGATACGATCACCGTCGCGGAGACCCGGAGGCAACGATGAGAGACAACCTGGCCAGGAAGCTCGCACTACCGCCGCAAGAGGCGGCCACAGTCACGGGGATCGCGGGTCGCGTCCTGCGCGTCCGCTCGGGCTCCGGCGAGTTCGAGGCGCGGCGCGCCGCGAGCTGCCTGCTCGATCCAGGGCTCGGCGACCTGGTGCTGCTGGCCCACCACGAGCGCGGCTCGCACGTGCTCGCGGTGCTGGAGCGCGACGAGGAGGCCCCCGCGCGGCTCTCCGCCGACGGTGATCTCGAGATCGCCGCGGCCTCAGGGCGGGTGACGGTGAGCGGGCGTGACGGGATCGACATGCTCACGCCTGGCGAGGCGGTGCTCGCCGCAGGCACGGCGCGGGTGTCATCGCAGCGCGCGGACGCCTCGATCGGGGTCCTCAACTACCTCGGCGACCAGGTGACCGCGCAGGTGGACCGGGTGAAGACCGTGGCGCAGTCGGTGGAGACCGTGGCCAGCCGCCTGGTGCAGCGCCTCGACCGGGCCTACCGCTTCATCGCCCGCTCCGAGACGGTGCGCGCCGAGTACGTGGAGGTCGAGGCGCGCGCCGCCTACGTCGTGAAGTCCGAGACCACGCTGATGAACAGCGCGGCCCTCACCAAGATCGACAGCTCGCAGATCCACCTGGGCTGAAAGGACGACCATGTTCGCGAACTCGCAGATGATGGGCATGTCCGTGGGCTTCCCCGACGTGTGCCTGACGCCCCCCGTGCCGGTCCCCATCCCCTACCCCAACATCGCCGCCCAGCCGATGGGCGTGCCTGCGGCCTACAACGTGCTGTTCATGTGCACGCCGGCGCACAACATGGCGACGACGGTGCCGCTCACGAACGGTGACAACACCGGCGTCGCGCTGGGCGTGGCTTCCGGGATGGTGATGGGCCCGTCCCGCCACGTGACCGCCGCGTTCACCGTGCTCGCCGGGGGCATTCCCGCGACGCGCCTGACGAGCATGACCATCACCAACTCCACCAACTGCCCCGCCGTGTCCGTGGTGCCGAGCCAGGTGAAGGTGCTGCTGCTCGCGCCCTGACAATGAGGCCGTCGGCGGGCGGGGTCGGGGACCGTCAGGGATCCTGGAGGTAGACGGCGAGCGAAGCGATACGCTCTCCCTCGTGAGCGCGCTCGATCTTGAGGCTCAGGCTGCCACACAGGGCCGTCCGCTGGATCTGCAGATACTGTTCGCTGGTGCCGCGGAGGATCGGCTTCCCCTTGGCATCTTCGACGGTGAACGCCAGGCCGCCTCCGCTGAGCGCGGAGGTCTTGACCGCGATCCGCTGCTCCGGACGCACGGCCCTGCGCGCGATGTCTTTCATGCGCCAGCATTGCCTCTCCCGCGGGGAACGGCGGTCACTGATGCAGATCGAGGCCTCGGGCTGCGTGTCCGCCATGTCCCTCCTGGTCCCGTCGCTCCAGTCGTGCACGACGACAGGGAGCAACCACCAGGAGCGCTCCGGCAACACGGCCTCGCAGTCCTTCATGTGCATCGTGCAGGAACGACCGGACCTGCATTTCCCGTCGCTCTGGCAGCATGGGGTAGGCGCTGGCAGCACGAGAAGGGTCGAGGAGGTGGCGCTGTCGGCGGTCACCGCGGAGGCCTGCTCGGGAGAGTCTTGCTGCAACGACGTGGGCTCCAGGGATCCTGAAGCCGGCAGAGCGGTGCCGATCGCTGGCGAGGGCGGCGGCGCGGAGGACTGGCGTGTCGACGTCTCCGAGCCGACCCCGGTGAACGAGGACGGCCCGCGGAACCGCTCCGGCGCGACGATCCACGCGGCGACAACAGCCGTGCCCCCCAGGACGAGCACGGCGCCAAGTGCGGCATGAACGCGGCGCGCGGGGCGGTCCGGTGTCCGAACAGTCGCCGATTCGAGGGTGGGTTCGGGCGTGGAGAGGCGCACGGGCGGCACCGGCATGGGTGTGGTCGAGTCGCGGGTGTCCGTCAGGGCGGATGGCAGGGGGGTGGGCGTCGGGCGGGATGCACGAGGCCCGGATAGGGGAGCGCTGATCGGAGGCGAAGAAGGGGCGGTGATGACCGGTGTGGCGGGCCTGGAGGCAGGCAGCGCGCTGGGGGGAGGCGAGGGAGTCGATACCCGCGGGCGCGAGGCGCGGGGATGAGGCCGCGGTGTGGAGGGCTCTGGCTGCGGAGAGGAGCGTCGCTCCGAGGCGCCAGGGAGGGGGGTGGTGTCGAACGCCCCGTGTGCCTCCAGGAGGGCGAGGACGGCAGCCCCCGTGGCAGGACGATCGGCGGGGTCAAGGGCGAGACACGCGCGGATGGCGGTGCCCCAGGGCTCCTCCATGCCGAGCGGGGGCCAGGGGCGCTTGCCGTCGTGGGCATCCTTGTAGGCCTTGGCGAGGTCGGGGCCCAAGGTCTCCCGAGGGAGCCCCGTGGGGTGGGCCCTGAGCAGCAGTTCCCAGGCGACGACGCCGAGAGCAAAGAGGTCGCGCCCGAACTCCTGAGGCTTCACCGGCCAGAAGCCGGGGAGGAGGATCTCGGGAGGGAGGTAAGTGCGGGTGCCGATGAAGCCGCCGGACGTGGTGAGTGGATGGGGGTTGCCAGCCGGGACAGCGATGCCGAAGTCGAGGAGCTTCACCGCTCCAGGGGCGCGGGGCGCGTCCCAGAATGCGTCGGTGACGAGGATGTTGGCCGGCTTGAGGTCGCGGTGCACGACGCCACGGTCGTGAATGTGGGCGAGGACGTCGACCAGATGCCCGAGGATGGCGCGACGGTGGCCCTGGCCGAGGCCCGGGCCGGCGGCGACCTCGGCGAGCGACTGGCCGCTCTGGTAGTCGAAGACGAGGCCGAGGAGATCCTGGCTGGGGTCCTCGAACAGTTCGCGGCACGGGATGAGGGCAGGATGCGTGATGTTGCGGATGGCGCGGGCCTCGCGGCGCGCGCGCTCGGCGGCCGAACGCTCGATGTCGGGGACAAAGAAGATCTTGAGGGCGCGGGTGGCGCCGCCATCGAGAGGGTCGGTAACCTTCCAGACCTCCCCCTGCCCTCCGTGACCGAGGGGCTCCTCCAGGGTGAAGCGGTTGATCCGGATCCCGGGCCGAAGCTCCATGCAAGGATTGTCGTATCGCAGGTCGAGGGCGGGCTGAAGACGGCTGGAGTCAGGGGTTTGGCCTCCAGCCGATGGTCCGTTCAGGGTATCCTTCGCGATGGATGCCCGTGCCTGGTCCCTACACGCCCGGAAGTCTCCCTGGGCGCCTCACCCGGCACGAGGAGCGCCGCCAGGCAGGAGTTCCTACGCTGTCATGGCTGGCGGGGCCCCCGGCCCTGGGCGCGCGGGCGTGGGGCTCCTGGGCAGAGGCCGCGGGGCGCGAGGTTGCGGTCGTGCACACGCCGGACGCGGCCGAGGTGGTGCATGCGTGGACCCAGGCGGCTGCGCGACGGCAGGATCTGAGGGCGCTGGCGGCTGCGGTCGTGGGAGAGGCGCTCGGGACGCCCGGCGAGGCGCTGCGAAGGCAGCTCGACCGGGCCACCACGTTCGAACGTGGACGGCTGCTCCGGCGCGGCACCGAGAGGCTGGAGCCAGAGGTCTCGACGGTGTGTCTGGCGCTGCTCCACGAGCCCGACACGCTGGGCCTCCAGGGGGCCACGGCGGTAGGGGCCGCCGGAGCACAGGCCACGCACGATGCCGGGGAGGCGGAGGGCCCCGAGGCCTGGCTCGGAGCGGTCCTTTCGCGCTTACGTGAAGGTGGGACCGCGCCCGCGGGCCGCGCGGGCTGGGGAACGCTCGGAGCACTCGCGCGCCTGATGCTGCCAGGGAGCACTCCGGCGCTGCTGTTCGTGGCTCGTGGAGCGTCCTCGCCAGGGTGGCTCGGCGACGTGGCGAGGGTGGCGATGACTCTGCTGGAGGCGCAACCGCAGCTCTCCGTGGCCGTGGCCTCCGAGAAGCCGGTCTCCGCGCTCCCGCCGTCGCGCGCGAGAGCCCTGCTGCAAGAGGGGGAAATCGCCGTGAGAGGCCTGGGGGCCGTGGAGATCGGCGCCGCGCTCGCAGCAGCGGGCGTGCCGGCAGGAGATGCGCCCGCGGCCGTCATCGCGCGGTTGGTGCAGGATGGAGCGGATCCGCCGCTGGTGACGCTCTATGCGCGCGTGGCGGCCGAAGTCGCGGGCGTCGCCCGCAGCACGGGGCCCGACGCCGGGAGCAAGGCCCGGAGCGCGGCGGAGCAGTTCCTTTACGAACGGCTGGCGTCGCTTCCCGCGACGGCAGGGCTGTTCGCGCTCAACGCGCCGGCCGGGTTCCGTTTCGGCGGGCGTGAGGCCGAGGTGGATCTGCTGGCGCGGGGCCCGAAGATCGCCGTGGAGATCGACGGCTACTTCCATTTCCAGAGCCCCGAGGCGTACCGGCGTGACCGGCGCAAGGACGTGGTGCTGCAGCGGAACGGCTACGTGGTGCTGCGTTTCCTGGCGGAGGACGTGGTGGCGCGGCTGGAGGAGATCCTCGACACCATCACCGCCGTGGTGGGCGAGCGGGTGGCGTGGGGGCCGTGAACGGAAGGGCGAGCAACCGAGGATCGATATGGCAAAGCCGATGAATCCTGCACTCTCAAGGTTGGCGCAGCTCGCGCTGGTGTGGGTGCTTTCAAGGCCGCGTGGGGAAGGTCGCGTCGGCGACCTGCGGCGAGGCCTGCAGAGCACCTGCAAGCACCTGGGGAGCTGGAAAGACCAGCTCGACGACGCCATGTTGACGCTGGAGCGCGCAGGGCTGGTGATCTGTGAGGGCAGGACCCTGCGCCTGACCGAGGCGGGGCGGCGGCAGGGGCTCGCGGCGCTGGGGGTCGAGGCGCTGCCCGCGAGGGCGAGCTGGAAGACGTTGAGGCAAGACTATCTGGTGCCGCGGCTGCTCGGGGCAAGCCCCCGGCGGACGCTGAAGCGCGGGGGCAAGCCCGCCACGACGCCGGGAGAGGCGCTGGTGGGGGCCATTCTCGCGCGCCATGAGGGGCTCGCGCTGGGCGAGTCCCCCAGCGGAGCGGCGACACAGAATGCGCTGGCCTGGAGGGCGCTCGGCGTCGAGAGCACCAAGCCGTTCAACCGTGAGGCCGTGCTGTCGCTGACCCTCACGCACCTGCTGAGGCTGACGCGTCCGGTCGAGGCGAAGCAGGGGATGCAGATGCTGGCGGCGAAGCACGTGGGCGCGCGGCGCGGGGGGGTGGACGAGCTGCGCGGAGCCGTCGTCCGACAGTGGCTCGCAGGGCGAGACGCGGAGGAGGCCGCGGTGGCCCCGATCTCCCGGAGCGGTGAGACCGAGGGGCTCAGCGAGTTCGCGCGACAGGTGCTCGCGGCGGCGCGGGCCTCGCGGTCGGGGAGGTTCGGAGACAACAAGGTCTTCATCGCGCACGTCTACCGGGAGCTCGATCCACCGGGGCTCGACCTGGAGGCGTTCAAGGTGCGGCTCGTGGAGGCGAAGCGCGCCGGGTTGCTGTCGTTGAGCCGAGCAGATCTGGTGGAGGCAATGGCGCCCGAGGACGTGCGGCACTCGGAGGCGAGCGACCACGGAGCGCGGTTCCACTTCGTACGGCTGGAGGAGCAAAGAGCGCAATGGTGACCGGCGGCGAACAAAGGCTCGCGGTGTTCCTCTCTCCTGCCACGCTCGAGATCTTCCACTCCATCGAGCACCGGCACGAGATCTGGAAGACAGATCCGTTCGACGTGGCGTCGCTCTACACGGACGCGCGGGAGGTCTTCCACAACCTGCTCGAGCGCGCGATCACGCCTCCGGGCTTGTCGTCGGGACGCATCCTGCTCATCAAAGGAGAGTCAGGGAGCGGCAAGACGCACCTCCTGCGGACGTTCCGCAACCAGGTCCATGACGAGGGCAAGGGGTTCGTCGGGTACCTGCAGATGACCACCGCCACCGGCGACTACGGCCGCTATCTGCTCACGAACCTCATCGATTCGCTCGACCAGCCTTACCGGGAGCACCAGTCCCCGGAGTCGGGGCTCATGCGCCTCTCGCGCGCCATCGCCTCCCGGTGCCTCGGCCCTGGGGCGCTCGCCCGGCTTCGGAAGGACGAGGAGATCGGACAGGAAGGTCTCGACGCACTGGTGAGCGATGCCGCGGACGAACTGATCTGCCGGCCCGAATACGCTGGTGTGGATCTGAACCTGGTCCGAGCGCTCCTGTACCTGCAGTGTGACGATCCGCGCATCAAGATGCGCGTTCTCCAGTACCTGCGCTGCGAGGACCTCACCAGCGCCGACCGGAGCCGGATCGGCGGCCTCGCGCCTCGGATTCACGACGGTGACCCAGGGCGCACCGTGGAGGCGATCGGACGACTGATCTGGAGCGGTGCAGGGAGATCTCTGGTGATGTGCCTCGATCAGCTCGAGGACATCTGGAACATGGATGAGGCAGCGGTGCGCTTCCGGAAGGCCATGGGCGCCGTCTGCGATCTCGCCGATCGGGTGCCCTCGTCCATCGTGGTGATCTGCTGCCTGGAGGACTTCTACGACCAGATGCGCGAGAAGCTCACGAACTCCGCGCGCGACCGGATCGAGAAGGATCCGGCACCGATTCGCCTGAAGAGTGAACGTTCGCTGGACGAGGTGCAGCAGCTCGTCGGGCGGAGGCTCCAGTATCTCTACCAGCAACACAAGGCCCCCTTCGACGACTCCGAGCCGACGTTTCCGATCCCGCCAGCCGCAGTGGCCCGCTGGGAGACCCTGCCGACCCGGGAGGTGCTTGATGGAGCGCGCAAGTACCGGGAGGAGGCAGTGGCCCTGGGTAGGCTGCCCGAGGTGGGGGAGCGGTCCCCGACGCATGCCTCGACGCCGCCTCCGCCCTCGCCGCAGCCTGACATCCTCGGCCTGCAGCAAGCATGGAACGACTTCAGGGCGAGCTACAGGGGACGGCGGCCGGAGGAGGAGCAGGAGATAGAGGCCCTGCTGGGCTGGGGGATCGAGGCCTGCTCCGACGAGCTGGAGAGTGGGCACAGCTTCGTCACGCAAGCGGTGGAGGGAGGCGTGGAAGTGGACATCCGCAAGGGCGGGCAGTCCATCGAGCGGTTGCTGGTGGCCGTCTGCAACAAGAGCACGCGCGGTGGAGGGCTCGCAGGGCAGGTCGCGAAGGTGCGCAAGGAGGCGGGGGTTCGCAAGGTCGCAATCGTCAGGACCACCGAGTTCCCCTCGCAGCCCGGGTCCAAGGTCGCGGAGGAGCTGGGAAAGGTGATCGAGACGGGGGGACGGCGCGCGCTGCTTGAAGACGCCGACTGTTTGACGATGCTGGCGCTCCGCGATTTCCGGTTGAAGCACGCGGTAGCGCCAAACCTGGCGGTGTGGCTGGGCAGCGAGAACCCGCTCTCCAGGCTCCAGGTGATGCGCCAGGTGCTCGGCCTCGATCGCTTCGAACCGGCGGGCTCCGTGCCCGTGGCACCACCTCCCAGGAACCATGCGCCTGTGAGGGCAGCGCCAGAAGAACCTGCGCCCGTCAAGGCAGCGCCAGAGAAGCCCACGCCCCTCAAGGCAGCGCCCGAGAGAGCCGCGCCCGTCAGGGCAGCGCCAGGGAGACCGGCACCCGTCAGGGCAGCGCCGGAGAGAGCCGCGCCTTTCATGTCAGCGGCAGTGCCCACCTCGGCACCAGGGCCGGCTGCGCCGTCGGACGCGCAGGCGCCGCGGGTACTCCTGCTGGGCAAGACGGAGGGCATCACGCCGCAGGAGCTGACGATGCCGAGCGACGCCCTGAACAAGCATGCCGCGTTTCTCGGCGGCACGGGGAGCGGCAAGACGACGCTCGCTCTCGGCCTCGTGGAGCAGCTCCTCCTGCAGAGCGTGCCCGTGGTGCTGGTGGACCGCAAAGGCGATCTATGCCGCTACCTGCACGAGAAGGCGTGGTCGGAGCCGCTCGGCGACCCGGCGCGCGAGCAGGTGCGCCGTCGCTTGCGGGAGCGCGTGGTCCCAGCGCTCTACACCCCCGGAGGAACCGCCGGCAGGCCGTTGGGCATCACCCTGATGCCTACCGGCATCCAGGATCTGCCACCCGACGATCGGGACGAAGAAGCGACCCACGCGGCGGGGGCACTGGGCGACATGCTCGGGTACAAGCACCACGGCAGAGACCAGTCGTGCCGCGCCATCCTCGTGCAAGCGCTCAGGTTGCTGGCGAGTTCAGGGGTCCCCGGCTCCCTTGAGGCACTGGTGCGGTTCATCGACGATCAGGATCCGGCGCTGGTCTCGGCCATCGGGCGGCTCGACACGAAGCTGTTCACGAAGCTCGTGCAAGATCTCGAGACGTTCAAGCTGACCAATGTCCGACTGCTCGCTGGCGAAGGCGAGCAGCTCGACATCGACGCGCTCCTGGGGCTGGACGGGAACCTCGGGCCAGGTCGGACGCGGCTCTGCGTGGTGAGCACCAAGTTCCTCGGCGATTCTGGGAAGGTGCTGTTCTGGGTGGCGCAGCTCCTGATCCAGCTCGGGCGCTGGGCGAGCCGGCGACCTTCCCGCTCGGGGGCCTTGCAGGCGGCGATCCTGTTCGACGAGGCAGACATGTACCTGCCCGCCGTCGGCCAGCCAGCCACCAAGGCTCCCATGGAGAATCTCTTGCGGCGCGCCCGCTCCGCAGGGCTCGGGCTGCTCCTGGCCACGCAGAGCCCGGGGGATTTCGACTACCGCTGCCGTGACAACATCAATACGTGGATGCTCGGGCGGATCACGCAGCCCGTGGCCATTCAGAAGATGCGCCCGATGCTCGAAGACTCCCGCGTCGACGTGGCAGGCAAGCTCGCGGGCCGTCAGGTGGGCCAGTTCTTCCTGTTGCGCAACGGCGATGTCTCCGGGTTCACCTCAAGGCTGCCGGCCATCCTGCCCGCGCAGCTCCCCGAGGAGGAGATCCTCGCGCTCGCACGCGCTTCGCGGCGCTGACATCCCCCACCCCTTCACCTCCCTCCCCTCTTCACCTCGTCGCGCCTCAAGGTCGCTCTCGACCGGCGACGCTCTCCGGTGCGCCGGCATGCAATCGCTTCATATTCACACACGGGCTCGCCACACAGTCGTAACAGCCCCGACGCACAGTCGATGAGGTCACGAACGCTGGAGCGCAAGCATGAGATCTGGATTCTTCTACGGTGCCGCCACGGTCGCCACGCTGGCTGCCATGTCCATGGTGGGTTGCGGGGAGACAACGCCCGAGGATGGGAGCGGCGAGGGCGGGAGCACGATGACGGACACCAGCGCCGGAGGGAGCGGGGGAAGCGGGGGCGCTGGCGGGAGCGGGTCGAGCACCGCGGACGAGGATCCCGACTATGCGCGCGCGTTCCCGCAGGACCGGGTGGCGCGTCTCGATATCACCATCACCCCGGAGAACTGGCAGGCCATGGTCGATGACATGACCAGCCTGGTCGGGGAGTTCGGTCAGGGTATGGGCGGGCCCGGTGGACCCGGTGGCCCTGACGGGCCTGGCGGCGGTGGTCCGCCCCAGGAGCTCATCGACGCCTGCGACGGGCTCGCGGTGGACGAGGCGTGCACGGCGACCCTGAACGGCAATCCCATCACCGGCACCTGCATGGAGACGCCCGATGGAGCGCTGTTCTGCCGGCCCAGCGGGGGTCCGGGAGGGCCGGGCGGCAGCGGTGGGATCGATCTGATCGGCGGGACACCGATCTACGCCGACTGCACGGTCACGGACGGGACGCGGACGCTGGAGCACGTGGGCATCCGCTTCAAGGGGAACAACAGCCTGCAGACCTCGTGGTCGCAGGGGGTGTGGAAGCTGCCGCTGCGGCTCAACTTCGACAAGTTCGAGGACGATCACCCGGAGACGAAGAACCAGAAGTTCTACGGGTTCGAGGATCTGTCGCTGTCCAACGGGTCGTCGGATCAGTCGCTGGTGCGCGAGAAGGTGGCGATGGACGTGTTCCGGGAGGCCGGGGTGCCGGCGCCGGTGACGGCGTTCTTCCGGGTGTTCATCGATCACGGGGACGGGCCGGAGTACTTCGGGCTGTACACCGGGATGGAGCTGCCCTCGGACGAGGCGTTCCTCGATACGCAGCTCGGCGGCCACAAGGGGAACCTGTACAAGCCCGATGGCTCCGGGGCGACCTGGGCGACGTACAGCGAGACCTCGCTCGAGAAGGAGAACAACGAGACCGAGGCCGATTACTCGGACGTGCTCGCGCTGTTCGAGGCGCTGCACGCAGACCGGACCGACGCCGCCGCGTGGCGCGCAGGGCTGGAGGCGCGGCTCGATGTGGAGGGCTTCCTGCGCTACCTGGCCGTGAACACGGTGATCGAAGACTGGGATCAGTACGGCCGGATGTCGCACAACTATTACATGTATGCCGACCCGGACCGGGACGCGCAGCTCCGGTGGATCACCTGGGATCACAGCTATGCGTTCCCGACGTCGGGCGGGTCGGGCGGGGGGATGGGCGGGATGAACGCGCTGTCCCTGGCGCTCGACGAGGTGACCGATCAGTGGCCGCTCATTCGCTACCTCCTGGACGATGCGGTGTACGTCGAGATGTACCGCGGGCTCCTGCAGGAGACCGTGGAGGACGCCTACGAGCCCGGCGCAGCGGCAGCGCGGTTCGAGGCGGCGCACACGTTGATCGCCCCGTACGTGGTGGGCGCGGAGGGCGAGGTGGAAGGGCACACGTTCGTGCAGTCCGAGACGTCGTTCACGCAGGCGCTCCCGGCGCTCATCGAGCACGCGAGCAGCCGTGAGCAGGACGTGACCACGCTCCTCGGCCCCTGACGCGATCTCGCCCGATCTCCGGGGCGATGGGCGCCAGGACCGAAAGGTCCCCCTCGCCTCGGGCTTGTGTCGAGGTGTGCCAGGAGCATGGCGCGCGCACCATCCATTGCGATGCGCATTCACCATTGTCCGACTGTGGCATGGAACTTGGATACTTGGACAGAGGATCCATGGCAATGATCTGAGGCGCAGGGACAGATCTGGAGAGCCGCGCCGCGAGACGCCTGGAGCACCACCCGACACACCATGGATATGATCGATCTGCTCGAACCCCTCACCCGGGGGGATGTCTTCGAATGGCGCAAGGCCGTGGTGTCGCTGCTGCTGGCCTTCGGGCTGGGGCAGGCCATCGCCGCCGTGTACATGGTGACCTTCCGGGGCCTCTCGTACGCGCGGTCGACGGTGCACGGGATGGCAATGGGGAGCGTCATCACCTGCATGCTGATGCTGGCGATCGGCACCAGCATCGCGGCGGGGATCGGGGTCGCCGGGGGGCTGAGCGTGGTGCGGTTCAGGACGACGATGCGCGATCCTCGCGACATCATCTTCGTGTTCGCGGCGCTCGGGGTGGGGATGGCGTGCGGGCTGACCGCGTACGGGACGGCCATTGTGGGGGCGGTGGTCTTCGGGGGCGGCGCGCTGTTCCTGAACGCCACGGGCTACGGGACGCGGCGACAACCCGACGGGCTGCTTCGTTTCACGGCGCCCTCGGGGAAGCAGGTGGAGGACGCACTCGCCACAATCCTGCGGGAGCACTGCCGGTCCTTCTCGCTGGTCACCCTGCGCGAGGCGGCCCAGGGGACGCTGATGGAGCACGCCTACCAGATCACGGTGCGCGCCCCCGAGCTGCGCTCGCCGCTCGTGTCACGCCTGCAGGCGATTCCGGGCGTGCAGGATGTGGCCCTGCTGCTGCAGGAGCCCACCCTGGATCTCTGAGCGGCGCCTCCGCCAGGCTGCGGGCAAGGACTCTTCGAGGAATGCGCAGGGAACCGTCATGAGGATGTCTCATCGCGTGCGAGGGCTGCTGGAGGACGCCATGCCCTGGCTCGGGCTGGTGGCGACGCTGGGGCTAGCAGCAGCGTTCTACGTGGGCGGCGACGATGAGCGCGGGCACCTCGTCGGGTTCGAGCAGGCCGCGCTGGAGGCGCTCTCGCCGGTCGAGACCGGCAAGGTGGCGTCGATCCTGGTGCGCCTCGACGAGGAGGTGGCGCCGGGGCAGGTGGTGGCGACGCTGGACACCTCGGTGATCGACGCGGAGATCGCGGTCGCCAGGGCCGAGGCGGGGCAGCTCGAGGCCGAAGGGCGGGCGGATCAGTCGCTGCTCGCGGAGGAGCGGGACACGCACCTGGAGGAGCTGCGGCGCGAGCTGTCGCGGCAGCGGGAGGAGCAGCTCCAGGCGAGCGCGGAGGCGAAGGCGCTGGGCGAGCAGGTGGAGCGGGTCAAGAAGCTCGTGGACGACCACGTGGCGGTGGTCGGCGATCTGACGAAGCTCGACGTGCAACACTCGGCGGTGAAGGCGCTCGCGGCGGAGAAGCCGAAGACCATCGCCCTCCTGTCGAGGCAGATCGAGGCCGCCGAGAAGCGGCAGCGGGCAGCGCGGGAAGAGCCCGACGGGGCGGCGCCGGCGGCGCCGGCAGCGGCGAAGCTCGCAGCGGACCTGCTCGTGGCGCGACGGAACGTGGAGCTGCTGGAGCAGCGGCGCGCGGGGTACGTGCTCCGGGCGATGCACGGGGGGCGGGTCGCGGGGATCGACAAGCAGGTGGGCAACGTGGCGGTGCCCGGGGAGCCGGTGGTGCGCGTGGTGAGCGCCCGGGGCAATGTGGTGGCCTGCGTGCCCGAGCGGTCGGCGCTGGGGCTCTCGGTGGGCGACACGGCGCGGCTGTGGATCCGCGGTCAGGGGAGCGAGCCGTTCACGGGCAAGGTGGTGGCGCTGGGGCCGGTGGTGGCCGAGCTGCCGATGCGGTGCTGGCCGTCACCCAAGCTCCCGCTCTGGGGACGCGAGGTCAGCGTGGCGCTGGACGGGCGGGTGAGCATGCTCGCGGGGCAGTCGTTCGACATCGTGTTCAGGTCCACGCACGGGGGAGACGTGGGAGACGCGGGAGAGGCGCTGGCCGCGACGCCTCTGCCAGGAGCGAGGTCGGTCGCGGCACTGGCCGCGGCGCCCGGGGTGACCGCGCCCCACGGCGGTGCGGTGGTGGCGCCGGCAGCGGGGGGGGCGACGGCGGCGACGACGGCGACGGCGGGGGCGACGGCAGGGGGGCTGCCGGTGACGCCGCCAGTGACGCTGCCGGTGGCGCTGCCGATGACGGTGCCGACGGCGCTCACGGCCCGCTCGCGGTTCGAGCCTTCAGGGGTCCTGCAGCGGCCCGGGGAAGGGCGCTACCTGCTGGTCAGTGACGATACGGGGCTCGACAAGACCGAGAGCGAGTCGGCGCCCTGGCTGTTCGCGATGTCGCCAGGCGGCGTGGTGGACGCCGAGCCGCTGGTGGTGGCGGGCGTGGCGTCGCTGGTCGACGTGGAGGGCATCACCGCGGGCGATGGGGACGCGGTGTACGTGCTCTCGTCGCAGAGCTACAGCAAGAAGGGGAAGCGCAAGTCGGCGCGGACCGCGCTGCTCCGCCTGCGCCCGGAAGGTCAGGGGTTCCGGGTCGACGGGGAGGCGCACCTCGCCGAGATGTTCGACGCGAGCCCGGCAAAGGCTGCGGAGCTGGGGCTCGCGGCGGGGACGCGGGAGCTGGATCTGGAGGGGCTCGCGTTCCACCAGGGCGCGCTCTACGTGGGGGTGAAGGCGCCCCTCGACGCCCAGGGCGAGGCGATGATCTGGAAGATCGCCGCGCCGGAGGCGCTGTTCCGCGGCAGAGTCGCGGCGGGCGGGGTCGCGGCGGGTGGAGGCAAGGAGAAGGGCAAGAAGCGCGGGGCGGAGGTGGTGGACGTGGGCCTGCTCGGGTCGGCGGGGGTGTCGCCGTGGGCGCACGCACGGGTGGATGTGGAGATCGGGGGAAAGGTGACGCCGGGAGGGATCTCGGATCTGCAGTTCCTGGCCGATGGCTCGCTGGCGATCACCTCCACTCCCTCGACGGCGGAGGGCGACGCGGGGGCGCTGTGGCGGGTGGACGCGCCGCAGGGGGGCGCGATGGCGCCGCGGCTGGTGGCGCGGTTCCCAGGGATGAAGCCCGAGGGCGTCGCGGCGTCGCTGTCGCCTGGCAAGGTGATGGTGGTGTTCGACGCGGGGAGCAGGACGCCCTCATTTCAGGAGGTGCCGTGGACGCGCTGAGGCGAGCGCTGCGGGCGCTGGGTCGGCGGTCTGCGAGAGCCCGCGCAGCCCGCGCTCCGGCGCTGGGGCTGCTGGGGGCGGCGCTCGCCGGGTGTTACATGCCGCTCGGCGGGTCGGGGTCGGAGAGAGCGCTCGCGGCGTACCGGGAGGACCACGCCCGCGCGGTGGTGCTGGAGGTGCACCAGCGCGGCGGGAAGGCCGAGGGGCAGGGGCGGCGGGCCGGGGGGAGGCTGCCCGCGTCGGGCGCGCTGACGGTGGAGCAGGCGGTGGTGGCGGCGCAGGAGAACAGCCCGCGGATGCAGGAGATGCGGGCGCGCGCCGAGGCGGCCAGGGCGGCGATCGATGCGTGGAGCCACATGGCGAACCCGGAGCTGCGCATCCAGCAGGGTCGGCTGGACCAGTACTTGAACGGGCAGCCGAGGCTGGGGACCGCGGTGCGGGTGAAGCCGCTGCGGCCCGGAGAGGCCGACGCGGAGGCCGAGGTGACGCGCGCGGAGGAGGTGACAGTGGTCGCCGAGGCGCGCGCCGAGGCGCTGCTGATCGAAGCCGACGTGCGCTGGCTGTTCGACGAGCTGGGGCTGCTCACGGCGGAGATCGCCGCGGCGGACGCGGTGAGCGCGGCGCGGAAGGAGATCTCGGCCCGGGTGCAGGAGCGGCTCGCAGCTTCCATGGCGACGTCGCTCGACGAGGCCGTGGCGGCGCTCTCCGCGGCGGAGGCGGAGCAGGACGGGGTGGGTCACAGGGTGCGGCTCGCGGCGGTGCGGGGGGAGATCCTGGAGCGCGTGGGGCTCGATCCGGAGGCGTCCGTGCAGCTCATGGCGGGGGACGTGACGCGGTGGCCGCCCCCTCCCCTGCCCTCGGAGAACGTGCTGGTGGAGGCGGCGCTCCGGGACCGGGTGGAGGTGGCGACCGCGGCCGCGCAGATCGACGCGACGCACGCGATGGAGTTCATCGAGAAGCGCAGGCGCTGGCCGTGGTTCACGTTCGTGGAGGTCGGCTACCAGTTCGCGCCCAGCGTGGAGAGCGGGCGGGGGTGGACCTTCGAGCTGGGGCTGGAGCTGCCCGTCTTCAACACCCAGCGCTCGCAGGCGTCGGCCGCGGAGGCGTCGAGCCGGGCGGCAAAGAGCGCGCTCGTCGCGCAGGTGAAGCAGGTGGCGCGGGAGGTGCGGACGTGCCTGCGGGAGGTCGAGGCGGCCGAGAAGCTGGTAACGGCCTTCCGGGAGCGGGTGCTCCCGGCCGCCGAGCGCGCAGAGGCCGCGGCGCAGAAGGCGCTGGCGGGTCAGGGAATCGACGCCGTCGAAGCGCTCTCCACGCGCGAGCAGCAGCGGAGCGCGGAGCAGAAGCTGCTGGAGCTGCTGCGCCGCTACCTGGAGGGGGTGAACGAGCTGCGCCGGGCCGTGGGGGGACACCTCCCCGGCGGGGCCGAAGCGAAGTGACGGGGAACCGCCATGCGTCGTGAACTCATCGTGTTTCTCCCGCTGCTCGCCGGAAGCCAGGGTGGCTGCGTGGTCCCCGAGGAGGACGAGGCCGCCGCGGTGTTCGACAGATCCCGGCTGCACGCGATCGATCTCCTGGTCGAGAAGAGCGACCTCTCCAGCCTGGAGACGGATCTCGACGCGCGGGTGCCCTGCACGGTGCTCTACGACGGGGTGATGATCAGGGGGGCCGGTATCCGGCAGAAGGGCAATACGCTGGTGGAGTTGTCGGAGAAGCCGAGCTTCAGCGTCAAATTCGACGAGTTTGCCGACACCAAGCTGTACGGGTTGAACAAGATCCTGCTCAACAGCTCGAAGCAGGACCCCTCCTTCCTCCGGGAGCAGCTCGGGGCCGACATGTACACCCGCGCCGGGCTGCCGACGGCACGCGTGGCGCACGCACAGCTCCGCCTGAACGGCGAAGACCGGGGCATTTACGTGGTCGTCGAATCCATCGACAAGGACTTCCTCCGCCTCCATTTCGGGGAGGGCAACGAGGAGGGCAACCTCTACGAGGGCCCCTGCTGCGGCGATTTCGTCGAGGCGGGGAGCGAGATCGAGCTGAAGGACGAGGACGAGGGGAGGAGCCGGGACGATCTCGAGGCGCTCGCCGAGGTGGTGGTGGAGACCCCCGACGAGGTGCTGGAGCTGATGCTGGACCAGCACCTGGACCTCGACGGGTTCATCACCAGCTATGCGCTGGAGGCGGCGCTCGGCCACTGGGACGGCTATGCCTACCGGGCGAACAATTACTATCTCTATCACGACCCTGGCAGCGGGCGGTTCGTGTTCATTCCCCACGGGATGGACAGGGTGCTGGAAGAGGCCGATTTCGACCCCGAGTCGGAGCTGGCCGCGCTTCTTCCCCGGCGCGTCCGGGCGATAGAGGCGCTCGACGCGCAGTTCGACGAGGCATTCACGCGGGTCGTGACGGAGGTGTGGGACGAGGCGGCCATGGCAGAGACCATCGCGCAGGCCTCGGCGGTGGTGGGTTCGGCCCTCGCGGGTGCGAAGGCGGACGACGATCTCGCCGGGTTCAACGCCGAGGTAGAGGCGCTGGAGGAGACGCTGGCGCTACGCCGGTCTCTGCTGGAGCCGTCGCTCCGGTGCGGGGATGGACAGCTCGGGGGTCTTGAGACGTGTGACGATGGGAACGAGGCTGAGGGTGACGGGTGCAGTGCACGCTGCCGCGTGGAGCCGTGAGGGAGGCAGGGCCATGGACAACATCATCGAGCGCTACGAGTACAAATACCTGATCCCCGAGCGGTTGATCGCGTCCATCCGGGCCACGGTGCTCACCACGTCGACGGTCGACAAGTATGCTGGCCCGGACGGGACGTACCGGATCCGGTCGCTCTACTTCGACACCGATCACTACGCGCTCTACTGGGCCAACGAGCGCGAACAGGGCGACCGCTTCAAGCTCCGCGCGCGGATGTACCCGGCCAGCGCGAAGAGCCCGGTGTTCCTGGAGGTGAAGCGGCGGGTGCTCGACGTGATCGTCAAGACGCGCGCGGCCGTCCCCGCCGATGCGTGGCAGGACGTGGTCGCAGGTCGCGACGGAGCGCTCGCAGCGCTGCCCGCGTCGGCGCGCAACGGGGCGCTGCGGTTCCTGGGGCCTTACCACCGCCATCACCTGGCTCCGGTGGTGCTCGTCGAGTACGAGCGGGAGGCCTACATCAGCACGCTGGAGACCTATGCCCGGCTCACCTTCGACCGCAAGATCGCGGTGCAGACCCGGAGGAGCCTCGACTTCGACGCCGATCCGCGGCGCTGGCGCCACATCGATCACACGGTGCAGACGCGGACAGCGGAGCCGGTGACGGTGCTGGAGCTCAAGTTCGAGCGGCGCCCCCCCGCGTGGATGAGCGCGATGGTGCGGAGGCTGGAGCTGACGCGCTACTCGTTCTCGAAGTACTGCTACGGCATCACGGCGGAGCTGACGCTCCCGACGTCGCGCTACGCCGTCCCCTGAGTGCGGCGCTCCCCCGCCTACACCGGGGCGGCGGCGGGGCTCCGCACCTTGGCGATCTCCTCCGCGATGACGGGGAGCACCGCCGCTTCCTCGGTGTGGAGGAAGAAGTGGCCGCCCGGGAAGATCCGGGAAGAGAACTCGCCTGCCGCGTGCTCGCGCCACGCTTCGATGGTGTCCGGAGGCGCGTTGGGGTCGTCGGCGCCGCCGAGCGCCAGGAGAGGCACCGGGAGCGGGGCGGCCGAGGTGTAGGCGTGGGTGCCGAGCAGCTCGAAGTCGGCGCGGAGGATGGGGAGCATCAGCTCCATCAGCTCGGGTTCGCGCAGGATCTCCTCGGGGGTGCCGCCGTAACGCCGGATCCTGTCGAGGAGCGCGGCGTCGGAGAGGTGGTGCTTCGGGGGCTCGGGATCGGGGAGGTTCGGGGCACGGTGCCCGGAGACGATGAGGCGCGCCGGGAGCGGGTGGCCCTGGTTGCGCAGCCACCGGCACAGGTTGAAGGAGAGGATGGCGCCCATGCTGTGGCCGAACAGCACGAAGGGGACAGGGCTGTCCGTGAGCAGAGGGCCAACCGCGTCGACCACCTGCTCCACCCTGCGGAGGAGGGGCTCGCCCATGCGCATGCCGCGGCCGGGGAGCTGGATGGCGAGCAGCTCGACGTCGGCAGGGAGCTTCGCGGGCCAGGTGCGGAAGCTGGCCGCGCCACCGCCGGCATAGGGGACACAGATCAACCGGACGCGGGGCGCCGCGCCGGGGCGGGACCGCCAGAGCCACTTGCTGGAAGCGTCGCTGGCTTTGCTGGGAGATGCGCTCATGGGCTGTTCGCCGGGCGAGATGCGCCGGGGCGCGGCCATCTTGCCGCAGCACCACGAACACGTCGAACGCAATCTACCCGTGAGGACAGGCGACGATCGCGGCTCAGGGTGGTCCCGGTCCGCAGAGGGGACAAGGCATGGTCCACCTTGCACAGCGCCTCAATTTGCACGCGACCACGTGCAAGCGCTGCAAACGTGCGTTACCTATGGCCGCACCTCCTCGACGCACCACCGCTTCCTCTCCTCGGCACGGCGCCGCGCAGAGGAGGAGGGGTGCGCCCTTCGAGGGGCGCAGGGGCCCGCGGGGCCCCTGCACCAGGGTACGCGGTACCGTGAAGGAGATTCCGATGAGCAGCGACAGCCCCACCGTCCTCGAGAAGCGCCTCTACACCGCGGTGGCCACCGCGACTTCCGGCCGCGATGGCCGGGTGAAGAGCGATGACGGCACCCTCGATCTCGCCATCGTCCCTCCCAAGGCGATGGGCGGCAGCGACAAGCCGGGGACCAACCCGGAGCAGCTCTTCGCGGCCGGGTACTCCGCCTGCTTCGGCAGCGCCGTGAGCCACGTGGCCCGATCGCAGAAGATCGATCCGGGCCCCGTCCACATCACCGCCCACGTGACCATCGGGAAGGTGGGCGAGGGCTTCGGGCTGGCCGTGGAGCTGGTGGCCGACATCCCGAAGCTGCCGCGGGATCAGGCCGAGGCGCTGTTGAAGGCGGCGCACCAGGTGTGCCCCTATTCGAAGGCGACCCGGGGCAACATCGAGGTCGATATCCGCCTCGCCTGATCAGTTCTTGATCAGGCTCAGATCATCCACCTGCATCCAGGTGTCCGCGTTGTGGGCCCAGAGGCCTGCGTACAACTCCACGCTGTGGCTCGACTCCGTGGTGAACGGGACGCTCACCTGGGTGTAGCCCGCGAGCTGGGCCCAGGTGAGGATCTCCGGGGCCCGTCCCGGGGGTCCGGGATCATGGTGCTGAAGGTTCGGGTTGGGGATGGTCTCTCCCGCCTGGGAGGCAGGCGTCAGTGCTTGCCGTACTCCAGTGTCTTGCCGCGACGCTGGGCGTAGATGTAGGCCTCCATGGCGCGCATGCGGGGGTCGTCGGCGCTCAGCGGTTCGGCGCGGACGGGGTGCTGCATGCACCAGTTGATCATGTCGCGCAGGAGCACCACGCGCCCGAGCTGCGCCTGGAACTTGGGGTAGGTCTCCGGGTGGGTGTTCTCGGCGTGGGGATGGCACATGTCGCAGGAGACCGCGACGGTGCTCCCCAGCTCGTCGGCGCTGTGGAACACGCGCGATCCCGCCAGGGCGAGGCGCTCGGTCTCGATCTTCCAGAGCGCTACGTCCTGCTCGCTGATGTGGCCATAGGTCTGGCCAGGAGACGCTTTCCCGACCAGCTCCTTGTTGTCCGAGGCTGGCTGCAAGCCGTGGCTTGCGCGCTCGTTGCTCTCCCAGTGGGCGTCGGGGTTCTTGCGCAGCCACTCGTTCATGAGCGCCGAGGCAATCTGGTTTCCCGGCGTGCCCGTAGCGAAGTTGGCCTTGGTCTTGCCATCGCAGAGCAGCACATCCACGCCTTCCGCGTTCGGCGCGTTCGGCGCGGAGGGGGGCGCCGGGTTCCCGCTGGTGGCGGTGCTCGTGGGGACCACGCCGGGGTTCGTGGCCGAGGTCTGCGTCGGGCGCTCGGGGGTGCCCGAGGAGGCCGACTCGGAGAGCGCGCCCCCGCAGGCAGCGGCGAGGACGGCGAGCAGGGCGAAGGGAAGTCGCGTGTTCATCGGTTCCTCTCGTTCCTCGGGTTCAGTAGCGGGTCAGCGTGCTCGCCGCAGGCTTGTTGCGGGTGCCCTTCGAGGCCAGGTAACTGCGCTCGACGTTGACCGGGTTGCGGTTCCAGAGGTTGTAGAGCTTGTCCACGAGGCCGTCGGGGTGGACGGTGATCTGCCCGTCTCCGCAGCCGTCCTGGGGATCGAATGGATCGGGACGCGACATCTGCACCGTGAGTTCGGGGAGGCCCTGGGGCGCGTAGGGCCAGGGCCAGGCGGTGGAGAGCATCCCGTGGAAGTGGATGTTGCCGATGCGGTTCGTGAGCATCTGGTGGGTGTGGCCGTGGATCACCGTGACGTTCTTGAAGCGCTTCAGGATGGCCTGCACCTCGTCGGCGTCGTCGGTCCAGAAGTTCCACGGCTTGTAGAGCTTGTAGAGCGGCGAGTGGGAGAACACGACGAGGGGCGCGGTGGGGGCGAGCTTCTCGAGATCTTTCTTGAGCCAGGCGCGCTGCTCGTCGCCCACGGTGAAGGAACTCTGCATGCCGTTGTCGAGGCCGGCCACGGTCTTCATCCGCTGCATCGGGGTGAGCTTGCGTGCCGTCCAGAAATCCTTCTCGACGACGCTGTTCAGCACCACGAAATGCACGCCCTTGTGGTCGAACGAGTAGGTGGGCGGGCCGAAGAGGTCCCGCCACTTCTCGCCCATGTCGAGGTACCAGTCGTGCTCGCCCACCATCATCCGCACCGGCACCTTGAGGTTCTTCAGGATCTGCGCGCCCAGATCGAGCTCGCGGGCCTGGCCGAGCTGCGCGAGATCCCCGCCGTACAGCACGAAGTCGGGGGCGGGGCTCATGGCGTTCACGTCGTCGACGGCGCGCATGAGCGAGTTGACGAAGCGGTCGTTGATGGTGCGGTCGTAGAGATGCGAGTCCGAGATGTACGCGATGCGGAAGGGCTCACCCTTGCCTGCCTCGGCCGCGCTCGCCACGCGGATCGGCTGGAAGGACTGCGGGTTGACGATGCCCTGCGCGGCGACGACGCCCGCGGTGGCGAGGGAGACCTTGAGGAACGCTCGCCTGTCGAGCCTGCCCAGGGCGGTGAGCGCGGCTTCGCGCTCCTCCATGTACTTCGTCTCGACGCTCTTGAAGGGTCCTCGCGGCATGGTGCTCCTCACTTCGTCGCCCCAGCCTTGCCGAGGCGCGTCTCGAACTGGATGGTCTTGCGGGTCGCGACCGCCGTGTCGCGGAACGGCCGCTGCTTGCGCGCGAGCGCCGTTTGCCGGGTGATCTCGGCCTGGTTCTCCGCCGCGAGACGAACGTCGGTCAGGGAGAAGAGGAAGGCGACGACCTGATCGATCTCGCGCTCGCTCAGGTTCAGGGGCTCGATGCCGCCGTCGAGGTAGCCGTTCGCCTCGCCTCCCTTGTTGTAGTGGTCCACGACGTCCCACAAGGTCTGGAGCGAGCCGTCGTGCATGTAAGGCGACGTCACCCCGATGTTGCGGATCTGCTGGGTCTTGAAGGCGCCGATGTCGGCGCGGTTCCTGGTGACCACGAAGCGCCCGAGCTCGGACAGATCGGTTTCGAGGGCGAGGCGATCCACGGTCTCCTGGGAGTCGCTCTTGGCGAGGGCGTCGAGCGCGTTCCGGGCGAGCTTCTCGAAGTCGTGGTGGCGGGCCGAGACGCCGATATTGTGGAACTTGTTGTTGGTGCCGATGGGGCTCGATCCGTTGAACTGGTGGCACGCGACGCAGCGGGCCTTGCCGTTGAAGAGCACCAGGCCCGCCTTGGCGTCCTCGGAGAGCGCAGCCGGGTTGCCGGCCACGAACCTGTCGTAGGGGGCGTCGAGGAAGACCAGCGTGCGCTCGAAGGCCGCGAGGGCGCGGCCGACGTCATCGTAATTGGGCGCCCTGCCGTAAGCAGCCTGGAACATCGCCTTGTACTCGGCGTCCCCGGCGATGGCCTTCACGGCAGCGGCGCCGTCGGGTTGCCCCATCTCGATGGGGTTGATGATGGGCAGCTTGGCCTGGTCCTCCAGGGTGGCGGCGCGGCCATCCCAGAACTGGGTCTGGAAGAAGACGGCGTTCAGCGTGGTCGGGGCGTTGCGGCGGCCCACCTTGGCGGAGATGCCCTCGGATGCGTTGCGCCGGTCGGTGAAGCCACGGCTGACGTCGTGGCAGGTCGCGCAGGCCACCGTGCCGTCGCGGGAGAGGCGGGTGTCGAAGTAGAGCTTCCTGCCCAGCTCCACCCGCTTGGCATTGAGCTCGTTGTCCCTGGGGATGAGGAGCTTCCAAAACTGCTCGTCGACGCCGGCGGGAGCCCCGGCCGAGGGCGTGGCGGGAGTGACCTTGGCGAGCTGCCCCTCCTGGTCCGTCATCTCCATGGCGCCGTGAGGGCCGTTGCGCTTGACCTCCACCCGCGGCGCGGTCGCAGGATTCGGGGACCCATCGGTGCGCTTCGCCGCTTCGGGGAGCTGCCCCCGAGCCTCGGTGGAGGCGAGGCCCTGCTCGGCGCCAGGTTTGCTCCCGGCAGCCACCCTGCCGGAACCAGCAGCTCCTTCGCCGGGCCCGGTGGCCTGAGCAGGCTGCCCGGCGGCGGCCTCGGCTCGCCCCTCGGGCGCTGTCTGTGCTGCCGAGGGGCTGGCTGGTGGCGTCGTCTGACACCCGAAGGCCGCTCCCATCACAGCAGCGGCGATCGGCGCCACCCACCCGAGCGGCCTCGCTCTACCAACCGGTCTCCCATCGCTTCGCGCGCTACCCATGATCCTCCTCGATGCTCGACGCGGGTGTTTCGTTCGCGCACGGGACGGCCGCGCCGGAAAAGCGGCGGCTGGCACCTCCGGGCACACGACGACCTGGCGCTGGCAGGAGCGCGTCCGTCGGCTCATGCACCGTGCGCCGCCCTCGTGAGGACCTCAAGTCACAAGGGATGATGACGCGGATAGGAAACGGTTATCGCGGGGGGTGACGGAGCGCGTCACCTGGGCGGGATCACGGCCCAGCCCTCGGCCGCATCGGAGGCACCCAGGGTGGTTTCCGGGAGGCTACTCAGGATGGTCCTGACGATTGCATCGGCGACGGAGCCACGGAGCTGGTTCCGACCGAAGACGAAGCTCACCTTGCGGCTGGGAATGGGCATCCTGAAGGGCCGCACCCGGGCGAGGCGGGCGTCCTCGGGGAGGCTCTGCACCACCAGCTCGGGGAGCAGGGTGATCCCCTCGCCCGCGTCGACGAGGCGCACCAGCGTCTCCAGGCTGCCGGACTCGAAGCGCGAGGTGGGCACCTCGCGGGCCGAGCGCCGCCCCAGGTCGCAGAGCTGGAGGACCTGGGCGCGGAAGCAGTGCCCCTCGGCGAGAAGCCAGATGCGCTCGTCGGCGAGGTCCTCCTGCCGCAAGGCGGCCTGGGCGCGGAGGGGGTGGTTCGGGGAGAGATAGACGTAGAAGGGTTCGAGGAAGAGGGGGCGCTCGTGGATCTGGGGGACGTCGAGCGGCGTCGCGGCGAGGCCGCCGTCGAGGCTGTCGTCGAGGAGGCTCTGGATGAGGGCGCTGGTGGGCAGCTCCTCGACGACCAGCGAGACGCGCGGATACGCCGCGAGGAAGCGCGGGAGGAAGAGGGGCACCAGGGTCGGGGCGAGGGTGGGGATGATGCCGAGGCGGTAGGTGCCGCTCGGATCGTCGCCGGCCTCGGCGAGCTGGCCGAGGCGATCACACTCGTGCAGGATCACCCGCGCCTGCGCGACGATGCGCGCGCCGAGTTCCGTGGTGACGGTCGGGTGACGGGAGCGATCGAAGATGGCGCCGCCGAGGATCCCTTCGAGCTTCTGGATCTGCATGCTCAGCGCGGGCTGCGACACGCTCGAGTGCTCGGCCGCCACCCTGAAGGACCGGTGGCGGTCCACGGCGACGAGGTACCGGAGCTGAGTCAAGGTCAAGCTGGAGAGGTCGAGCGCCATGGGCAGGGTGCAGTCACGGAGTGGGGCGCGAGCTGACCGAGGGCGCTCCGGGCATCGAGGGCCAGCCGTTGCTCCAGACGACGCCGTCGATCAGCATCAGGCGCTGGTCACCGGGGCCATTGACGTGTCCGGCGCGCCAGGCGTGATAGACCATGGTGGTATTGCCGCCAGGTGTGTCGACGACGGAGCAATGGCCAGGGCCCACCCAGGTGGCGTTCGTCTTGAGAATGGGTGCTCCGAGCTTGGTGTAGGGCCCCAGCGGCGAGGTGGCGCGGGCGACGCCCACCGCGTAGGTGCTGTTGTAGTAGGCATTGCCGCTGTAGAAGAGGTAGTAGTAGCCGTTCTTGGCCACCACCCAAGGCCCCTCCACCACCCCGCCTTCCCAGCTCAGGTCGTTGGTGATCAGCGTCGCCCGCGCGCCGACGAGCGAGGTGCCGTTCGCCGAGAGTTCCTGGCCATAGATGGGCGTCGGCTGCCCGACCGCATTGCCGTCGGCCTTCCACACCAGGTAGCGCTTGCCATTGGTACCCTCGAACTTGGTCGCGTCGATCATGCCCATGCTCGCGTTGTGCACGAGAGGCTGACCGATGTCGGTGAAGGTCCCCAGGGCCGTGGACGAGGTGGCGGCGCCGATGGAGAGCTTGCCGCTCGTGTGCCGGGCGGTGAAGTAAGCGACGAACTGCGTGCCTACCCGGTGGATCTCCGGAGCCCAGAAGTCACCTGTACCCCACGAGGGCCGCTGCCCCGAGGGGAAGATGGGGTTCACGGCCGTCCAGCGCACCAGGTCGGGTGAGGTGAAGCGGTGGAAGGCGCTCGCTGCACCGCCCGAGGTGCAGGAGGTGATGTACTTTCCGCCGTCGTAGATCACGCCTGGGTCGGCGCAATCGCCGTTGATCACGGGGTTCTGGTACAGCCCTCCGCAGTTCGCGTACCGAAACGACATGGCGCAGGCGCTGGTGCCCGTGAAATGGGGTGCCCAGCCATTCGAGAGGGTCGCGACCGAGGCGCTGGTCCCCTGGTTGGTGCAGGTCCGATCCCAGTACACGCGGCCCCCGATGTCGTCGTACTGGGCAGGGTGGTTCGCCGGGTGGCTCCAGGCGGGGCCATAGGTGATGCGCGTGCTGCACGCGGACGTGGGGGCGCCATCGCACGAGGTATCGAGCGCGAGCACGCAGGCGTTGCGCCCCGTGAAGTAGGGCTTCCATCCGTTCGAGAGCACCGCGTAGGAGTTGGTGCCGTCGTTCGTGCAGGTGCCGTCCCAGGTCACCGTCCCGCTGGCGTCGTCGAACTGGGCGGGGTGGCTCGCCGGGCGGATCCACGCATCCCCGTACGTGACGCGCGTCGTGCACGTGAGCGGGGCGAGGTCCGCACCGGCCGTGTCCTCGGCGCTGTCGTCACCTGCCCCGTCATCCACGCCCACGCTCTCGTCCTCGGTTCCCTCCTCGGGAGCGCCGTTCGGGGCACCGGGCGCGTCGTCGCCCACGGCAGCCATGTCCTCCTCGGCGTCCTCACCGCCACAGCCCGGAGTGATCAAGAACGCGCTCAGGAACATCCATGTCGAGAAGGTGCGGAGAGCATGCATGAAAGAGAGACCTCCGAGGGCAGAGCATAACGTACGGTCACCGCGCCACGGAGGCCGAGCGCGAAGAACCTGTGGTGCTTCCATTCCGTAGTGTCAGCAGAATCTGGATGCCTCATGCGTGGGCACGTGCGCTCAGTCGAGGTGCGCCGGGCAGTCGATGATCTGGAACTCGACAGGGATGGCGCCCGCGTCCGTGTTACCGATCTGCTGGAAGACCTGGGGCGCGAGGTCGAGGAAGCGATTGCCTCCGTTGTTCCCGAAGTCGTTGCTCTCGTCGATGATGCGGGCGACGGCGGTGGTGCCGTATCCGCCGCCGTAGGGCTTCGACGTGACCCTGACGCACTTGTTGCAGAGGACATCGATGCCCTGCGCCTGGAAGAAGTCGCGCCGGATCGCGGTCACCTGCATGCCGTAAGCCTGCGGCGCAAGGTTGCACTTCACCGAGGTGGCAGGGATGCCGTCGTAGATGTTGTAGGAGCTGTAGCCGGAGTAAGAGGCAGCTCCCGGGTCAGGGCCAGGCTCGGGCTCGGGCTCGGGCTCGGGCTCGGGCTCAGGCTCGGGCTCAGGCTCGGGCTCGGGTCCAGGAGCTGGCGTGGGGCCAGGGTCCGGGTCGGGTCCCGGCGTGGCGCAGACGGCGAGCTCTCGGAAGAGGGCTGCCACCACGTTCGGTGTCCAGTTCGACAGGCTCGTGTGGCCCTGGATGCATTCGTAGGCCTTGCCTTCGTGCTGCACGACGGCCCCTGCGGTGTAGGCGACGCCCGCGGCCCAGGCAGGCACGCCAGCACAGGAACCATCGAGCGCGCTCTCGGTGTCCTCGGCGGAGGCCTCGCCCCCGGACGGCTGTCCGAGGCAGCCCACGGCGGCCATGGCCATCGCTGCCAGGATCGAGATACCGAATCGTTCGCTCATCACGTGACGTCGCATGGTGGGAGTCCTTTCACGTCGGGGAGAACGCAACGGCATCCGTTGCAGCCCGGGGAGATGACCGGAGCGCTGTTGCTCCGTTGCTCCGTTGCTCCGTTGCTCCGTTGCTTGCTCTGTTGCAGGGAGCACGCCAGCCCTTCCGGGACTCCTCGACGCCACGAGCACCGCGCGAATGCGCGTTGGTTCGACGAGGGCCGGCGGGAGGAGGGTGAGCAGAACGATCGCCGTGGCGATCTGGTGGATCGCCCCCCCCGATCCACTGGATCACTCCAGGTGGCTCACGAGGGTGGAACCACGCTCCGAGGAGAGCCGGACACGGCTGCCGCGCGTGCGGGGGGGCCGGATCATGCCGACGCGTTGCTCACTTCGGGGGCTCCCGGAGGCGAGGCATCTCGAACAGGTCCGTGGTGCGGACGTACATCCCCGCGCCGTGCATCCGGCCGATCAGGTGAAGCTTCGGCGTGTCGACGTGGCACAGCTCCGGATCGAGCACGAGCGCGTCCTGGATGTGCATCGCCACGACCCGCGCGACGATGAGGGCGCTGTCCGTACCGAGCGGGTGGATGGCCATCTTGACGCACTCGAACGACACGGGGCTCTCGCCGATGCGCGGCGGCTTGACCTTGGCCGAGGGGACGGGCGTGATGCCTGCCTCGCGCATCTCGTCGACGCCCCGGGGGTACTCGAATGCCGTGATGTTCATGCGGGTGGCGAGATCCTCGGAGACCAGGTTCACCACCAGCTCACCGGTCGACGCGATGTTGCTCGCGGTGTCCTTGGGTCGCCCCGGCTCGTGCGCGCCAATGCCGAGGCACACCACGGGCGGGTCGCCAGAGAAGGCGTTGAAGAAGGAGAAGGGCGCGGCGTTGGTCTCTCCTTCCGGGCTCTGCGTCACGACCCAGGCAATGGGCCGGGGAACGACCGTGGAGACGAGGAGCTTGTAGGCGTTCTTCGGGGAGATCGTCTGGAAGTCGAACAGCATGGCGGGCTCCCGGGGGGGATGGTAGCGGTGCAGGAGGTCTGCTCCCGATCGGCCCGGGGGTCACGCGGTTGTTCGTGCAGGACTCAGCGCTCGGGGGCGAGCGAACTCAAATCGTCGTGGAGGTGCAGGAGCGTCCGCGCCCGGCTGGAGGTGCTGGAGGTCATGAAGAGGTGGCCTCCGGGGATGAGATGGAGCTTGAAGGGGCCCTGGGTGTGGGCCTGCCAGGCAGCGAGGTCGTCGCGGCTCACGTCGGGGTCGTCCACCCCTCCGAGCGCGGAGATGGGGCACGCGAGCGGGGGCTCGTCACGCAGGGTGAAGCTGCCGACCACGCCGAGATCGGCGCGCAGGGTGGGCAGGAGCGCGCGGAGGAGGTCAGGATCGTCGAGGAGCCGCCGGGGCAGGAGGCGCGACAGCTCGGCAGGGGAAGGCCTCGCACCATCGGTATCGAGAGGCGTCTCGGACCAGCGGCGAAGGAGGGCATTGGGGCGCTGAGGGGCGGTGAAGGCAGCGACGAAGAGGTGCGCTGGGGAGAGGCCACGCTCGCGACGCAGTGCGCGCGCCAGCTCGAAGGCCACGAGCGCGCCCATGCTGCAGCCGAAGAGGGCGAAGGGGCGATCGAGCTCGCCGTCGAGGGCGGGAAGCAGGGCCTCCAGGAGCGGGGGAAGGGTGTGGAACGCAGGCTCGCGGATGCGGTCCTCGCGGCCAGGGAGCTGGATCGCGCAGACCTCGATCCAGGAGGGCAGCGCTTCGGGCCAGGCGCGGAAGAGGGAAGCGCCGCCGCCACCGTAGGGGAAGCAGAAGAGGCGCAGGTGCGCATCGGGCAGGGGGCGGGGCCGGTGGATCCAGAGAGAATGGGACAACGCTGGGGTGACGGACAACCGTGTCGTGGTCTGTCCCGGAGGGGCCGGCGCTGGTTCGACGACAGGCTGGGGAGACGTCAGATGGGGAGACGTCAGAGGAGCGTCGGCGGGCGGCGCGAGGAGCAGGTCCGAGAGGCGGCCGCCGAGCACGAGGAGACTCGGCCCCTGCAGCAGATCCACCGCCGGGAGATCGACGCCGAGGTCCTCCTCGATGCGGGTCTTGAGATCACTCGCCATGAGCGAGTCGAGCCCGAGGGCGCGCAGGGGTGCGTGGAGGTCGAGATCTCCGGAAGCGAGGCCGCAGATCTCGGAGATCTGCGCACGGAGGTAGGTGGTGACCTGAGATGCGCGCTCGGCAGGTGCTGCCTCACGCAGGGCGGTCCTGCCGAAGCGCGGCCCACGGCGGGTGGCGGTGCGACGGACGGCACGCTTGACGAGATCACGGTCGATGCGCTGGAAGCGGAAGCCCTCCGAGGTGACCACCACATTGCCCTGCGCGTCGAGGAGGCGCACGTCGCCCGTGAAGCCCTGGGACGGGTCCTCCGCGGGGCGGAGCCGGGCATGGCAGTAGCGGACCCCCTCTTGCGGGGTGGCGTGGCGGAGGGAGCGCTCGACGCCGACGCCGATGTACACCCCGGCGTCTCCGGTCTCCGTGCCGTAACCGGGTAGCGTCACCTTGAGGAGCTGACCGCTGGCCTCACCTACGCAGGCCTCCGTGAGCCGAGCCGCGACGTCGACCCGTGCAGCAGCGCCTTCGCGGGGCAGGACGTCGGGCTGCCGGAGAAGGGCGATGGCTTCACCGTCACGTCGCCAGAGCCGCTCGATGAGCTGGAACCCGGGGCCGATGTGGTGCTCGTCCTCGCGCCAGAGGCGGTTATAGAACGCCTCGCCGGTGAGCTGCTCGGGGCACCGGGCCTGGATCTCGTCCACGGAGAGGGGCTCGCGGGTGGGCTCCGGGGAGGGGTCGGTGTGGATGGTGGCCCGCGTGTGGAGGCGCCAGGAGGCCGCGCCAGGAGATGCATTGACGTCGGAGGACGCCTCCATGCTGAAGAACCGGAAGGAGAAGGTGTCCGCGGTCTGGCGCTGGAGGACCGCCTGGACCGCGCAGGGAGCCCCCTCGCGCAGGATCAAGGGCTGCACGAAGGTGAGCCCTTCCACGCGGTGGGCAGGGGCAGCGCCAGGTTCTTGCGGGAGTGCTTGCGGGAGTGCTTGCGGGAGTGCTTGCGGGAGTGCTTGCGGGAGTGCTTCCTGAAGTGCGGTGGTCAGGAGCGCGAGGTGGAAGACGCCGGAGACGACGATGGCGCCATACACCTGGTGATCGCGGAGGAGAGGGAGCGCCGCCGTGTCGAAGGTCGACGCGATGACCGTGACCGCGTCGTCGAGCGTCGGCGAGCGGAGGCGCTGCCCGAGGAGGGGGTGCAGCAGGGCCCCGGGCTCGGGCGATGCAGGCGACGCAGGCGACGCGGACGTGGGGAAGGAGGCGCGCGGGGCGGGGGTGAACCAGTGGCGCTGCCCCTGGAAGGGATAGGTCGGGAGCGGGACGCGGTGACGGACGGGGCGGGGGTCCACCTGCGACCAGTCGAGGTCCAGACCGGCCGTGTAGAGGGCAGCGAGGCCATCGAGCATCTGCGCGAGGTCGTGCTTGCCCTGGCGCAGCGAAGAAACCCAGGTGCAGGCAGTTCCAGGGAGGCTCCGCCGACCCATGGCGAGGAGGGTGGGCCTGGGGCCGACCTCGATGAACGTGTCGACGCCCTGCTCCCGGAGGGTGCGCATGCCCGCGTGGAAGGCGACGGGTTCCCGGAGGTGGCGACGCCAGTAGGCAGCGGTGGTGATGGCGTCGGGATCGACGGGGAGGCCGGTGAGGTTGGAGATGATCCGGAGCGAGGGACGGGCAAAAGGGATGCTCTCGGCGACGCGCTCGAAGGCGTCGAGGATGGGATCCATCGCCGGGGAGTGGAAGGCGTGGGAGACGTCGAGGCGCTCGCTGCGGATGCCGGCGGCGTCGAGCCGTGTGCGGGCAGCGTCGAGCGCCTGATGCGTGCCCGAGAGGACCACGTCGGCAGGGCCGTTGAGGGCCGCGATGGCCAGGGTGGGCGGGTGAGGCGCGAGCACCTCGGCGAGGTGTGCGCTGCTGGCGGAGACGGCGAGCATGGCGCCGCCGCGAGGGAGGGCCTGCATGAGGCGTCCTCGGGTGGCGATGAGGCGGAGGCCATCCTCCAGGGAGAAGACACCGGCGATGCAGGCGGCCACGTATTCACCCACGCTGTGACCCAGGAGGGACGACGGCGCGACGCCCCAGTCCATCCACAGACGCGCGAGGGCGTATTCGAGCGCAAAGAGGGCGGGCTGTGCGTAGGCAGTCTCCCCGAGCAGGGATGCGGGGGCAGGCGGCGAGGTGTCCTCGACGCGAGGATCGGGGTGGGTCTCCGGGTACATGACGGAGAGCAAGGGCCTGTCGAGGTGGGATCGGAGCAGGGCGTCGCAGCGGTCGAGGGCCTCGCGAAAACGAGGCTCCGTCTCGTACAGCTCCCGGCCCATGCCCACGTGCTGCGCTCCCTGCCCGGTGAACAGGAACGCCACCCGAGGCCTCCGCCCTGGATCGCTGCTGCCGGTGCGCAGGCCACGTGGGGTCTCTCCCCGAGCGAAGGCGTCGAGCTGCGCCTGCGCCTGCGCCGTCGTCTCCGCGACGAGGGCGAGGCGGTAGGCGAGGTGGCGGCGCCCTGTGGCGGCCGTGTAGCAGGCATCGGCGAGCGAGAGCGGCGTCTTCCCGCCAAGGTGGCGCGCGTGGCGCGCGGCGAGCTCGGTCAGGGCCTCGGGGCTCCTGGCCGAGAGGGTGAGGAGCGAGGCAGGCAGCTCGGGGGTGGACAGGCGCGGGGCGGGCGCCTCCTCGACGAGCACGTGGGCATTGGTGCCGCTCGCGCCGAACGAACTCACCCCGGCGACGCGGGTGCGGCCGTCCGGTGCAGGCCACGCCATCGTCGCGCGGGGAATGGTGATGGGGAGGTCTTCCCAGGGGATGTGCGGGTTGGGAGTCCTGAGGTGAAGGTGCGCGGGGATCTGCTGGTGCTCAAGAGCGAGCACGACCTTGATGAGCCCGGCAATGCCAGCAGCCGACTCGATGTGGCCGATGTTCGTCTTGATCGAGCCCACGACCAGTGACCGGGCGGGTCCCTCGGCTACGCTGCGATCACGGAGTGCAGCCGCGAGGGCGCGCAGCTCGATGGGGTCACCGAGCGGAGTCCCCGTGCCATGCGCCTCGACGTAGCTGACACGCTCGGGCGTGAGCGCGGCATCGGCGAGGGCGTCGCGGATGACGGCTTGCTGGGCGAGCGCGTTGGGGACGGTGAGGCCGCTGCTCGGACCATCCTGGTTGACGGCAGATCCGCGGAGCAGAGCGTGAATGGTGTCGCCGTCTGCCAGCGCGTCGGAGAGGCGCTTGAGCACGACGACGCCGCACCCCTCGCCACGTCCGTAGCCGTCGGCGGAGGCATCGAAGGTCTTGCAGCGGCCATCTTGCGCGAGCATCCGGGCCTTGCTGAGGAGGACGCTGGAGGAGGGGGAGAGGATCAGGTTGACGCCAGCGGCGAGGGCCACGTCACTCTCGCGGCGGCGCAGGCTCTGGCACGCGAGGTGGACCGCGACGAGCGACGAGGAGCAAGCCGTGTCGAGCGCGACGGCTGGTCCCTGGAGTCCGAAGGCGTAGGCCAGACGCCCCGCCGCGAAGCTCAAGGGGTTGCCGGTGAGGAGGTACGCGTCGGCATGGAGGGGGTTGCCTTCGAGCGCCTGGAGGGTGCCGTAGTCGTTGCTGGTGATGCCGACGTACACGCCGGTGCGGGTGCCCTTGAGCTTGTCGGGGGAGAGCCCTGCGCGCTCAAGAGCTTCCCAGCTCACTTCGAGGAGCAACCGGTGCTGAGGATCCATCCCTGCCGCCTCGCGCGGGGTGACCCCGAAAAGGGCGGCGTCGAAGGTGCCCACGTCGTCGAGGAAGCCGCCCTGGCGCACGTACATCTTGCCGGGCGCACCGGGATCCGGATCGTAGTGGGCATCCACGTCCCAGCGCTGTCGTGGCACCTCGCGCATGGCATCGCATCCCTCGCGGAGGAGCTCCCAGAGGGCCTCTGGATCGGTAGCTCCCCCGGGGAAGCGGCAGCTCAGACCGACGATGGCGAGGGGCTCCGACCTGTCGTGTTCGAGGCGATCGAGACGGGACTGGAGGCGCTGAAGATCTCGCAGCGTACGGTCGTGACGGGCGCGACGCTCCCTGCGGCTCACGGTCTTGCGAGGGCGGACGTGCCGGGCGTGGCTGTCAGGCGCGCGCTCGGCGCGCTCAGCGCCCCCGGCGCGCTCGGAGGCGCTCGGGTGTGCCTCCATCTCTGCGCGGGCGGTCGTTTCGGGGGGAGGCAGGACCTCACGGAGCAGGTACTCGGTGAGGGCTTCGATGGTGGGGTGCTCGAACGCCAGGGTCGACGGGAGCCGCTGGCCCACGCTGTCTTCGAGCTTCGTCTTCAGCTCGACGGCCATCAAGGAGTCCATGCCCATGGCCGTGAACCCCGCCCGGAGGCCGCGCACCTCGGCGCGCTCCAGGCCGAAGACACGGGCGACGAGGCCCTCGACATGCTCGACGACGAGATCCCGGCGCTCACCCGGCAGGGCTTTCCCGAGGCGCTCGGAGAGCTGCGATGCGGCGGGACCACCGCCCGGTGCGAGGCGCACGTCGAGGGTGGAGACCAGAGGCCGCACCCGCCGGGCCTCGTAGAGGGGCTTGAACTTGCGCCAGTCGACGGTCGCCACGGTGCACCGGGTGGCGCCGCTCGCCATGAGCTGCCCCAGCACGTCGAGGGAGGGCCCCGGGGGCATGGAGTCGATGCCCATCTTCGCCATGAACAGCGCCATGTCGTCGGAGACCATGCCCACGCCGCTCCAGGAGCCCCAGTTGACCGTGAGCGCGGGGAGGCCTGCCGCGCGGCGGTAACTCGCGAAGACGTCGAGGAAGTGGTTGGCCGCGGCGTAGAGGCCGAGGCCGAGGGAGCCCCACACGGAGGATACAGAAGAGAAAGATACGAAGACGTCGAGGGGGAGGTCGCGCGTCAGCTCGTGCAGGATCCAGGTTCCGTTGACCTTCGGACGGAGCATGGCCTGCAGCGTCTCGGGGCGGGCATCCTTGAGCAGCTCGGGTGTGGACAGGCCGGCAGCGTGGAAGACCCCCCGGAGCGGCGGGCGGTCACGCCCGAAGGTGGCGATCACCTCCTGCATGCGCGGCCTGTCGCCGACGTCGGCGGAGACGACCTCGACCACGGCCCCCAGGGACGCGATCAGGGCGATGGCAGCCGCTTTCTGCGCTGCATCACTTCCCTCGGGGAGCGACTCCCGCGCGGGGCGCTCCGGGAGCCCACGGCGGCCGAGGAGCACGAGGTGTCGCGCGCCTCTCTGGACCAGCCAGTGCGCGAGCGCGAGTCCGATGCCTCCGAGGCCACCCGTGATGAGGTACGCGGCGTCCGAGTGGAAGGTGATCGGGGTGGCCGAGACCTCCGGCTTGCGCACGAGCCTGGGGACGTGGCGGGTGGCACCGCGGAGCGCGACGAGATCGTCGGGATCCGGCTGGCAGATCTCGTCGAGCAATGCCGACGCGGCCTCGGAGGCAGAGGTGCCGTCGAGATCGATCATGCCTCCCCACAGGTCGGGATGCTCAAGAGAGAGCACCTGCCCCAGCCCCCAGAGAGGTGCCTGTGCGAGCGCAGGAGGAGCCGCCGGGCACTCGGTCAGCGCCTGTGCCTCACGGGTCACGATCCAGAGGCGGGTCGCAGCCTCGGCAGGAGCCGCGAGCATCGTCCGCAGCACGCTCACGGTGCTGCCGAGGAGGCGCTCCTCGAACGCTTCGAGCGCATCGAGCGCGAGCGCTTCCGTGCTCGGAGCATCCAGGCTCCAGAGGTGAAGGATGCCTCTGGAGCGACCTGCGACTCCGAGATCCTGGAACGCGCGCCCGAGCTGCTCGGAGGAGAGGGGATCGACCTCGCGATGAGTGTCCGAGAGGCGCAGATAACCTGAGCCGGGAGAGATCCGTACGCAGGCCTCGCCACGCGCAGCAATCTGCGCCAAGAGCGCCTCCGCGAGGCCAGTGCGATCGGCAAGGATGACCCAGGGTGCAGCCGGTGCCGGGGGAGGCACTGGCCGCGGTGCAGCCGCTCCTGTTCCGCGAGGACGCTCCTGCCATTCGACGGCGTAGAGCCAGTCCGCGGGGGTACCTCGTGCGGCCGGCGGTTCCTTCGTCGCCGTCTCCGGGAGCACATCTGCCCAGTAGCGCTTGCGCTGAAAGGGATAGGTGGGAAGGACGAGACGCTGGCGCACCCGTTCGCCACCGACGGCTGCCCAGTCCACCGCCGCGCCGCGGGCGTAGAGTGCGCCCAGGCACCCGAGCATTTGCGGGACGGTGTCGCGGTCGCCGTGCAACGGGGAGAGCCAGAGCCCCTCCCCCGCTGGCCACAGGCGCCGAGAGGAGGCACGCAGGGTGGGTGCCGTGCCGATCTCCAGGAGCACGTCGAGGCCCTCGGCGTGGAGAGCGGTCAGCGCCTCGTCGATACGGTCTGGCGCGTGGAGCACGCGGCTCCAGCGGTCGGGTCCGCCCAGATCGATGGCGGTGATGGAGCGGCCTTCACGGGTCGACAGGAGCAGAACTGCGGGCTCGGTGGCTGAACCGAGCGCAGCGAGAGCTGGGTCCCTCTCCCAGCCCGTGCGCTCGCCGTCCTCAGGGCCGCGAAGGGTGGCGCTCCCGTCGCACGCGAGGGCGAGCCGAAGCGCTTCTTCCAGCCCCAGGGCACCCGCAGCGCACGCGGCCGCGATCTCCCCTGCCCCGTGGGCAAGGACGGCGATGGGTTCGATGCCCCACGAACGCCACAGCTCCGCCAAGGCGTGTGCGATCGCGACGCGCATCACCGGCATGGCGGCCAGGGAGTCATGGCGCGAGGCAGGCTCGGAGGGCAAGTCGACGAAGAGGGAGCGCAGGGGGGCCGGGAGGTGGGTCCGGAGGAGAGCGTCGCACTGGTCGAGCGCGCGTCGGAAGGCAGGCTCCGAGGCATGGAGGACCCGGAGCGCGTCCACGTCGACAACCTCGAGATCGCCGAAGAGGAAGGCGACCCTGGGAGGTCGCGCAGGGTCTGCCGTGCCGCGGAAGAGGCTCGCGGGCGTCTCGCTGCTGTCGCTGAAGGCCGCGAGGTGCTCACGGAGCTGGGAGATGGACTCGGTGACGATCGCCAGCCGGTGCGCAAAGTGGGAGCGGCCTGTATTGGCGGTGTGACAGAGGTCGGCGAGGGCGAGATCCGTGTCCACGAGATGGTCGGCATGACGACGCGCGAGCCCCATGAGCGCTTCGGGCGTCTTCGCCGAGAGGGTGAAGATGGAGGTGCCATGCTCCTGCGCAGGCCGCGAGCGGGCACGCTGGGGAGCCTGCTCGACGACGACGTGGGCGTTCGTGCCGCTCAGCCCGAAGGAGCTGACGCCTGCGATGCGCCTGCCCTCCACGGAGGGCCAGGGCACGAGCGTGGAGGGGAGGATCGCCGGGACCTCGTCCCAGGGGATGAGCGGGTTCGGCGTGGAGACGTTGAGGTGCGGAGGGATGGCCTCGTGCTGGAGCGAGAGGACGACTTTGATGAGCGCGGCGATGCCCGAGGCCGGCTCGAGGTGGCCGATGTTCGTCTTGACGGACCCGAGGTAGAAAGGGCGCTCCGCTGGGCGACCCGCGCTCAGGACCGCAGAGAGGGCGCGGACCTCGATGGGATCACCGAGCGATGTTCCGGTCCCGTGGGCCTCGATGTAACCCACGTCAGCCGGTGAGACGCCACCTTCCGCGAGCGCGCGCTGGATCAGCGCTTCCTGGGCTGGCCCACTCGGAACGGTGAGACCACTGCTGGAACCGTCATGGTTGACGGCCGATCCGCGAATGACGGCGAGTACCGGATCTCCGTCGGCGAGCGCGTCGGACAGGCGCTTCAGGACGACCATGCCGCACCCTTCACCGCGTCCATAACCATCCGCGGAGGCATCGAAGGTCTTGCTCCTCCCGTCAGGCGCGAGCGCGCGCATCTTGCAGGCCAGGATCGTGGGCTCTGGCGCGAGCATGAGGAGCACGCCGCCAGCGAGCGCGAGGTCGCACTCCCCAGAGAGCAGGCTGCGGGCGGCAAGATGCACGCCGACGAGGGCCGACGAGCACGCGGTGTCGATCGCCATGGTCGGGCCGTTCAGGCCGAGCACGAAGGACAGGCGCCCGGCAGCGATGTTGAGGCTGTTGCCCGTCGCGGCGAATGGGTCAGCGTCAAGGGCGACGCCATGCTGGACCACCTGGAGGTAATCGTTGGTGGTGATTCCGACGAAGACCCCGGTGCTGCTCCCTCGGAGCGTGCTCGGGGCGTGGCCAGCGCGCTCGATGGCTTCCCAGGAGACCTCGAGCAGCAGCCGCTGCTGAGGATCCATCTGTCGGGCCTCCCGGGGTGAGATGCCGAAGAAAGCGGCGTCGAATGCGCTGACATCCTCGTCGAGGAAGCCCCCGCGCCGCGTGTACATCTTGCTCGGTGCGTCTGGATCGGGATCGAAATGGGCGTCGACGTCCCAGCGCTCCGAGGGAATCTCCCGAACGCCGCTGCCTCCGTCCCGGAGGAGGCGCCAGAAAGCCTCGGGGCTGGTCGCGCCGCCGGGAAAGCGACAGGCCATGCCGATGATGGCAATGGTCTCGTCGTTCCCGACCCGGGGACGAGGGCTGGCACCTTGGGGGGTGGGGGCTTCGACCCCCAGCAGGGCTTCTGCGAGGAAGAGCGTGAGGCGCTCGATCGTGGGGTGATCGAGGGCGATGGTCGCAGGGAGCCGCAGCCCCAGCGCTTCCGAGAGGCGGTCCTTGAGCTCGACGGACATCATCGAGTCCATGCCCAGCTCGAAGAATCCGAGCTGGGGATCGATGGTCTGCCCCGCGTCGAGGCGAAGGACACGCATGACTTCAGCGCTTACGTGGGCCGCCAGGAGCGCCTTGCGCCGGTTCTCGGGTGCGGCGCGGAGGCGCCCCAGCAGCGCCGTGGGTGCCGCGCCCTCGGCCACCTGTTCCTTGGCAGCGACCTGGGTCCCTCTCCCAGCCGCCATGCTCCTGCGGGTGTGTCCTGCGACGGAGGTCGCGGTGCCCCCCGTGTACCGAGGTTCCTCGTACCAGCATCTCACGTGCTGGAAGGGATACGTGGGCAAGGGGACGTGGCGCCTCGTCCGGCCCGCGACGAGCCCTTCCCCCGAGAGGGTGCAGCCAGCCACGTGGAGCGCTCCAGCGCTCGCAAGGAGCTGCGCCCAGTCTCCTTTGTTGCGGCGGAGCGAGGGGTGCCACTGCATGTCAGCGCCTTCGAGACAGCGTCGGGCCAGCGCGAGCAGAACGGGCTGGGGTCCGATCTCGATCACATGATCGATGTCGTGCGCGCGCAGCGCGAGGACGCTCTCGACGAAGCGCACCGGCGCGCGGACGTGATCACGCCAGTAGGAAGCACGACCGATCTCGTCGCCGGACGCGAGGCGGCCCGTGACGTTGGAGACCAGTTTGACGCGCGGAGACGCGAAAGAGACCTTCCGCGCTTCGGCTTCGAAAGCCGACAGGATCGGGTCCATCAATGCTGAATGGAAGGCGTGCGACACCTTGAGGGGCTGGGAGCGGATGCCGCACAGCGCGAGAGCCTCGCACACGGCCTGAACGGCCTCGCGTCGGCCCGAGATCACCGTCTCCGAAGGGGCGTTCGTCGCCGCGATGGACAGCACGCCGGGGTGATGCGCGATGGCGTCGGTGACAGTGGCCTCGCTGGCGGAGATGGTGGCCATTGCGCCCCCGTCCGGAAGAGACTGCATGAGGCGTCCGCGTGCCACGATGAGTCCGAGGCCTTGCTCGATTCCGAAGAGGCCTGCCACGCAGGCCGCAGCGACCTCGCCCACGCTGTGACCGAGGACGAGATCAGGCTCGACGCCGAGCGATCGCCAGAGCTGCGCGAGCGAAACTTCGAGGGCGAAGAGGGCAGGCTGGGTGTACGCGGTCTGGTGCAACCGTGAAGGCTGGCCGTCGCGGGGGTAGAGCACCTCGAGCAACGGCAGGTCGAGGTGCGCACGGAGCAGGGAATCACAGCGATCGAGCGCTTCGCGGAACACCGGCTGTGTCTCGTAGAGCGCCCGGCCCATGCCCTCGTACTGGGCACCTTGACCCGTGAACAGAAAGGCGATCCGCGGCCGCTGCTTGTTCTTCGCCGTACCGAGGAGGACGTCAGCGCTCTCTTCACCCCTGGCGTGAGTGGCCAGCGCGTGCGCAGCGCGTTCGGTCGATCCTGCCACCACAGCCAGGCGGTGCGTGAAGTGCGTGCGGGTGGCGAATGCGCTGTGACAGATGTCAGCCAGCCCCTCGGGGGCGGCATGACCGAGGCGCTCTGCATGGCGCCCCGCGAGCGCACGGAGGGCCTCGGGGCTCCTGGCGGAGATGCAGAGCAGGTGATGCGAGGGCTCGGGGAGTACAGACGTCGATGCTTTCGAGGCTTCCTGCGAGGGACGCACCGGCGCCTCTTCGACGAGGAGGTGTGCGTTGGTCCCGCTGAGCCCGAACGAGCTGACCCCCGCGATGCGAGGCGCCGCGCCCCGGCGCCATGGAACCCGCTCCGTCGTGACGGCGATGCGGCGCGCATCCCACGAGAAGTGCGGATTGGGCGCCCGGAAGTGCAGGTGGGGTGGCAGCTCCTCGTGGGAGAGGGCGAGGACCACCTTGAAGAGCCCGGCCATTCCCGCTGCGGCTTCGAGGTGACCGACGTTCGTCTTCACGGAACCCACCAGCAGCGGTGAACCGTCACCCCGGGTCGCACCGAACACCGCGTCGAGGGCCTCGAGCTCGATGGGATCGCCGAGCGAGGTGCCGGTGCCGTGAGCCTCGACGTAGCTGACCTGCTCGGGCCGCACCCCGGCCGCATCCAGCGCCTGGCGGAGGAGGGCTTCCTGTGCACGACCATTGGGGACCGTGAGCCCGCTGCTCGAACCATCGTGGTTCACCGCCGAGCCACGAAGGACGGCCAGGATCGGATCGCCGCTGGCGAGTGCGTCGGAGAGGCGCGCGAGCACCACGACGCCGCAGCCCTCACCCCGTCCGAAGCCATCGGCGCTGGCATCGAACGTCTTGCAACGCCCGTCAGGGGCGAGCACCCCGGCTCCGGAGAGAAAGATGGTGCCATGCGGCGAGAGCATGAGATGAACGCCGCCGGCCAGGGCCAGATCGCAGCGTCGCGCCCGGAGGGCCTGGCAGGCGAGGTCGATGGCGACGAGCGAGGACGAGCACGCCGTATCGAGTCCGATGCAGGGCCCCTGGAGGCCGAGCACGTAGGAGAGGCGACCCGCGGCAAAGCTCAGGGCGTTGCCGGAGATGACGTAGTTGTTGGCCTGGCCCGGGTCGAGGAGGCTCTGCTGCAGCTCCCCGTAGTCGCTCGCGCCGCACCCCACATAGACGCCAGTGAGGGTGCTGCTCAACGAGCGCGGCGGGCGGCCTGCGCGCTCCAGCGCTTCCCAGGTCACCTCCAGGAGGAGTCGTTGCTGGGGATCCATGCTCGCCGCCTCACGGGGCGAGATCCCGAAGAACGGAGGGTCGAATCCCTCCACATCGTCGAGAAATCCCCCGCTCCGCGCATAGAGCTTGCCAGGGGTACCAGGGGCTGGGTCGTAGAAGGCGTCGGCGTCCCAGCGCGCCGCGGGCACCTCGCGCACCGCGTCCACACCGGCCTGCAGGATCTGCCAGTAGCTCTCCGGGTCGACTGCGCCGCCGGGGAATCGGCAGGCCATGCTGACGATGGCGATCGGCTCCTGGGCAGAGCGCTTCAGTGCATCGTACTGGGTCCGCAGCTCGGTGAGTGCGAGCACGGAACGTTGCAGCGGGGTGAGCTGCTTGAGACGCTCTTGGTAGTCGCTCATCGGCAGGTACTCAGGTTTCCATCAGCTTCGAAAGCTCCCCCGCGATGAGGGCCTCCATGTCGCTGTCAGAGAGTTCTTCGACCCGGCTCAACGCTTCGCGCTGCTCGGGTCGCACGTCACCGACCTCCTCTGCCGCTTCCTCCGGCATCAAGGTGCGCAGAAGGTGCTCCGAGAGCTGGTCGACCGTGGAATGGTTGAAGAGGAAAGTCGGTGAGAGGCGACATCCGAGACCCTTCTCAAGGAGGTTCCTGAACTCGATGGCCATCAGGGAGTCCATGCCCATCTCCGAGAAGCCCTGCCGTCGATCCACGGCTCGCGACGAGGGAAGACCCAGCACGCGCGCGACCTGTGCCTCCAGATACGTGGCCATCCGTTCGCCACGCTCCTGGCCAGAGCTTTGAAGGAGGAGCTGGAGCTGCGCAGTCGCCTCCTGGTGCGTGCGCGCTGCGGAGGAGGCCGTGTCGCAGAGATCCGCGAGGAGTGTCACGGCATGGCTGTCGGGGAAGAGCTGCGACCACCCCCCTCGGGCTACCGGCAGGGCGCAGACTTGAGCGCGATCAGAGCCGAGAAGCTCGCCGAAGACCTCGAGCCCCTCGGACGCGGAGAAGCTACCAAGCCCTTGCTCTGTGCTCCCCCGCTCGTTGGTCCACCGGGAGCGGAGCGCCATTCCCACGCCTTCCCATACGCCCCAGTTCACGGAGAGCGCTGGCAGCCCCCGGGCACGCCGCCCGTGGGCGAGCCCGTCGAGGAAGGCGTTGGCCGTGACGTAGTTGCCCATGCCAGGGTTGCCGAGAATGGAGGAGGTCGACGAACAGAGCGCGAAGAAGTCGAGCTGGAGGTGCGCCGTGAGGGCGTGGAGGTTCCATGCTCCGAGGGCCTTGGGCCCCAGCACGGCTTCGAAGCGCGCCCAGTCGAGCTTGAGCAGGACGCCATCGTCCAGCACCGCCGCGGCATGAACGACGCCACGGAGGGGGGGCATGGTGCGGGCGATGCGGGAGAGCAGCAGGGCCACATCGTCACGGCGGGAGACATCTGCCCTGATGACGACCATCACCGCCCCCTGAGCGCGCAGGGCTTCCAGGAGCAGCTCGACGTCGGCCGACGGGCCGCTCCGGCCGGCGAGAACGACGTGGCGTGCTCCCTGCGCGACCATCCAGCGCGCCGTTTCGAGTCCGAGACCACCGAGGCCACCGGTGATGAGGTAGGTCGCATCCGGAGAGAAGGGCGGGGTTACGTCCGTGCCCCGACCGGCAAACGGAGATTGTCGAAGCCTTGCCAGGCGACGCTCGGCACCGCGAAGCGCGATCTCGTCTTCCGGGGAGCCGCCGTCGAGCTCACGGAGAAGCGCGTCGAGCGGCAAGGAGGCTTCATCCGCAGGGAGGTCGATACGGGTGCACTGAAGGTCCGGGTGCTCGCGGGAGATGGCACGGCCGAGACCCCACAGGGCCGTTTGCACCGGGGAGACGGGTTCCATGTCCTCGGAGGCCCGCTGGGAACCACGGGTGACGATCCAGAGACGTGGCCTGGCCCCGGGCGCGCCGATCGCTGCCGTTCCTCCCGGCGTGGTGCCGTGCAAGGCCTGGACGAGGTGCAACGCCGAACCGCATGCGATCCGGAGATCGTGGACAATGTCGTCGCTCTCGATCACCTCGGGCGGGGACATGCTGGAATGCGCAGCATCGAGCGCCCAGAGGTGAATCACGCCCGCGGCAGTGGCATCGGTTTGCTCCAGGAAGGTTGCTACCGCCTCACGAATGGCCTCACCTCGATCCTTATCGAGCCTGATTCCTCCAGCACCTGTCGTCCCCTCAAGACTGGCGCCCACGAGCGTGCAGCGATCACCAAGCTGCTCGATCTTGCGTGCGAGAGCGCTTCCCACACCGCCCTGGTCCGAAAGGATCAGCCAGGCTCGCTGGGGCTTGACGGCATGCTGCGGATCATCCGGGCCCCGCTGGATACCGGCAGGTGAGGTCCGTGCCTCCTCGTCGGGACAGCGCCGTGCCAGGATGACGGCCTCTCCGCCTGGATTCGACGGATCCTGCAGCGCGACGGGCATGTCGAACCCGGTCTTCGCGAGCAGCGACTTCCAGTCAGGCCAGGAGAGCAGCGGGTGCGTCGGCCTGACCGCCGTGTCCGTGAACCGCCACCACCCTTCGGTGAGGCCGAAGGTGAGGTCGACCCATCGCGTCGGGCCTGTCCCCTCAAGGAGCACCAGCATGCCTTCTGGCGCGAGCAGCTTCCTCACATGGGCAAGCGTGCGGCTCAGATCTGCTGTCGCATGCAGGACGTTGGCCGCAAAGACGATGTCGAACGCGCGACCCTCGAAGCCTTGCGTCGACGGGTCTCGCTCGATGTCGAGCGTGGTGTATTCGACGAAGAAGAAGCCCGCGAACTTGCGCTGCGCTTCCGGCAGGAAGCGGCTCGACACGTCCGTGAACACGTAGCGCGTCCGCGCGGGGTCGAGGCGGGGCAGGACGAACGACGAGGTGCCGCCGGTGCCACCTCCGATCTCAAGAATGCGCACTGTCCTGTCGGCAGGTAGCTGCGCCAGGGCAGCCGCGATGACCTCGCTGGTCAGCGTGTTCGCGACCTGCGCCGCAGGTGTGTCCTGGTAGAGACGCTCGACGTCGGCGATGGAGCCGCCCGGGAACAGGAGGTCCAGGGGGTCGAGCGCGCCGCGCAACACCCCTGCGAGGGCATCACCGCACCGCCGGAGCACGGTGAGGAGGGCTTCGCCGGCGGGGTAGCGCGCCTGCAGCGCGGCGGCGAGGGCACGCGGCTCGGTGGCTCCTGCCGTACCGCAGAGTTCCCAGACCTCACCGGAACGTGCAACGAGCGTGTCCTCTGCCAGGATTTGAAGCAGACGTCCCAGGAGGCGATGGAAGCGGGGAGCGATGTTCAACCGCTCGGCCAGCGATGCGACGGTGAACTGCTCACCAGCGTGAAGGGGACCAAGCTCCATCAACGCTGCGCGGATGTAGGCCGTGCACAGCTCGTCGAGCGACGAGAAGAGTGCCCTCTCCAGGGGCGAGAGGTGCTCGGCGAGCTGCGCGTGGAGCACGGGGAGGACGCGCTCGACGATCTCGGGTGCCGCGACGAGATAGTCTGGCCTCATCGCGCGCTCATCGAGCACCCACTGCACCTCGTACAGGTGGTCTGCGAGGCGAGGCCTCTCCTCCGCCTGAAAGAGCGCTGGATCCACGCGCCGGAGCCGGATGCCGTCGATGTTCAGGAGGCGCTCACCCGATGGAGCGAGGACCTCGATCTCGCCGGAGAACTCGGCGCCTGGGCCTGCCTGAACACACGCGTGGCCCCAGACGGAGCTCGTGTCCGCCAGGATAGCCGCTACCCTCGGCGAGAGGCTGAGGCGCTCGATGGTGGTGAGCAGGTAAGCCTGGTCGGGGCTCGCCGCGGCCTGCGGCAGCGCCACCGCCAGGAGCTGGAGGCAGGCATCGAGAAAGGCAGGATGCAGGTGATAGGCGATCCGAGCACCAGATGGGGAATGGCACACCCGGATGCTGCCGAGGGATTCGCCATCTCGCCGGAAGAGCGCCTCGATGCCCTGGAACGACGTGCCGAGCACGACGCCACGGGCAGCGAGACGACCATAGTGCTCCGCAACGTCGATGGGCTGGGGGATGCGGGCCTGCAGCTCCTCCAGAGAGGGGGAGGTCTCTGCTGCAGCATCCTCCGGGCTCAAGCGAACATTTCCTTCGGCGATCGGCTCGAACACAGGTTCGCCGTCACCCTGGGGAGGGCCAAGGCTGAAGATCCGGAACTGGGCGTGTCCAGGGCCGCTGGGGGTCCACGCGAGCTGCACCGTCCTCTGCTCCTCGGCACCGAGGATGAGGGGTTGGTAGATGACGACGCGCTCGATCACCCTACCCTGCTCGCCGTGCGCAGTTGCCGCAGCGAGGGCCATCTCCAGGTAGACCGCGGCCGGCACCAGCACCTTGCCGAAGACCTCGTGCTCCGCGAGGAAGGGAATCTCCTGGGGACCGATCCGAGACTCGAACAAGCCAACTGCCGTGCGCAGTCGCCTCCCGAGGAGAGGATGGATTTGCTCGCCAGAAGGCAGGGGAGCCACTGTGGGCGCGTGGTCGCGACCAGCCGTGAACCAGTAGCGCTGACGCTGGTACGGGTACGAAGGAAGGACCACCCGGCAACAGCCTTCATGGCGGTCGAGCGCCGCAAAGTCCACGCCCGCCCCCCGCACGAAGAGCTGTCCGAGGCTGCCGAGAATCTGCGCCCAGTCATCGCGCTCTCTGCGAAGCGATGGCAACCAGGTGACGCCCTCGCTCTCCTCGACGCACGCGGCTCCCAGGCCGAGCAGCGTGGGATGGGGGCCGATCTCCAGGAACACATCGTATCCAAGCTCCCTGAGGGAGCGAATGCCCTCCGCGAACCGCACCGGTTGCCGGGCGTGGCGACGCCAGTAGTCAGCGGTGCAAATCTCGGCACCCACCGGCCTGCCGGTGAGGTTGGAGATCATCGGGATCTTGGGAGTTGATGGCGCGATGCGACGTGCTGCATCTTCGAGCGCATCGAGTACAGGGTCCATGCGCGCCGAGTGGAAGGCGTGGGATGCCCCCAGCCAGCGCACCCTGACGCCCTCTGCTTGCAGACCAGCGAGCGCCAGCTCCAGCTCCTCACGCTCCCCCGAGACCACCACCTGCGACGGCGCGTTCAGTGCAGCAATGGAAGCCTGGACCGCGGCAAGTGCGGCCGACACGCGGGGCTCCTCGGCGTCCACCGACGCCATGGCGCCGCCGGGAGGGAGCATCTGCATGAGGCGACCTCGCTCGACGACGAGTCGGAGCCCCTCCTCAAGACCGATGACGCCTGCGGCGCAGGCCGCCGCAACCTCACCGACGCTATGCCCGAGGACGGCGCCGGGGACGATGCCCCACGACCGCCACAGCTCCACCAGCGCGTAGGCGAGGGCGAAAAGCGCCGGCTGGGTATACGCCGTCTCGTCGAGCGGTGATGCTTCACCTGCGGGGGGATAGATCACCGCCTGGAGGGGTCGCGCCAGGTGGGGAGCGAGGAGATCCGCGCACCTGTCCAGGGCGCTGCGGAACACGGGCTGCGTCTGGTAGAGGCCGTGCCCCATGCCCACGTACTGCGCGCCCTGCCCGGTGAAGAGGAATGCGATCCGGGGCTTGCGCGTGCCGTCGACGAGACCTTGTGCAGCAACGCTCTCCGCGTCGTTCGCCGTTGCATGGAGAGCGTCGCGGAGGTCCTTCGTGGAGGCCGCAACGAACGCGAGACGGTGCGAGAGGTGCGCTCGGGCCGTGTTGGCCGTGAAGCACACGTCCGCAGGGTGCAGCTCAGGGCTCGCATCGAGGTGCGCCGCGAGCCGCGAGGCGCTGTCGCGGAGTGCATCGGCGCTCTTGGCGGAGAGCGTGAGGAGGTGCGATGGTCGGCTGCCTCGAGCGGGGACCACCTCGGCCGCAGGAGCCTCCTCGAGGATGAGGTGGGCATTGGTGCCTCCGAAGCCGAAGCCGCTCACCCCCGCATACCGTCGGGCACCGCCAGCCGGCCAGGCCTGCTGCTCGGTGGGAATGAACAGGCGCGTGCCCTCGAGAGAGATGTTCGGATTCAGGCTCTGGAAATGGAGATGGGAGGGGATGAGGCCGTGATGGATGGACAGCACCGCCTTCATGAACCCAGCGATGCCAGCCGCACCTTCGAGGTGTCCGATGTTCGTCTTGACGGAGGAGACGGCACAGGACCCTCCCTCCGGGTGTGGACTGCCTAGCACGTCCGCGAGGGCTTCGATCTCGATGGGATCACCCAGCGAGGTCCCCGTCCCGTGTGCCTCGACGTAGCCGATCTGCCAGGGCTGGAGACCTGCCTCGCGCAGGGCTGTTCGGACGACCTCGCGCTGGGAGAGCCCGTTGGGCGCGGTGAGTCCCGTCGTCAGGCCGTCCTGATTCACCGCCGAGGCTCGGACCAGCGCGAGGACCCGATCGCCATCGCGGAGCGCGTCCGAGAGGCGCTTGAGCAGGACCAGACCACACCCTTCTCCGCGCACGTACCCGTCGGCGCGCGCATCGAAGGTCTTGCACCTCCCGTCGGGGGCGAGCATCCGGGCTTTGGCGAAGGTGACGAACGATTCGGGGGCGAGCAACAGATTGACGCCCCCCGCGAGTGCGAGGTCGCTGTCGCCACTCCGCAGGGAATTGCACGCGAGATGGATGGACACCAGCGACGATGAGCACGCGGTGTCCACGGCGAGGCTCGGACCTTTTAGATCGAGCAGGTATGAGATGCGGTTGGCAGCGATGCTGAGAGCTCCCCCGGACCCGGCGTAGGCATCGAGCTGCGTGGCCTCGGTGAACTGCAGACGCGAATACTCACTGGCGCAGATGCCGAGGAAGACGCCAGTACGGCTGCCGGCCAGCCTGTCTGGCGCGATTGCGGCATGCTCGATGGTCTCCCAGGCCACTTCGAGGAGCATGCGCTGCTGAGGGTCCATGCGGACTGCCTCGCGCGGAGAGATCCCGAAGAAGGAGGCATCGAAGCTCTCGATGTCGTCGAGGAAGCCACCGAACCGGCAGTTCATCTTCCCGGGCACGTCGGGATCCGGGTGGTAGTAGCGATCCGCGTCCCAGCGCGACGGCGGGATCTCGGAGATCGCGTCCACACCTTGGAGGAGGTTCTGCCAGTAAGCCTCCGGGGTCCGCGCCGCGCCTGGGAAGCGACAGCCAAGACCCACGACCGCGATGGGTTCCGAGCGCGCCCGCTTCAGGGCCGCGTTCTGGGCCTCGAGCTTCTTCATCGCGGTGGCGGCAGCGCGCAGGCGCGCCAGGTAGTCAGCTTCCGAGAACGCGCTACTCACCGGTCAGGTCCTCTTCAATCCGCCCGAGGGAGCTGTCGAAGAAGGCCATGAGCTCGTCCTTCGACATCTGTCCAATCTGCTCATCGTCAACCTCGTCCCCTGCCCGCAGCGCATCGATAGCCGCCGCGCTCACCGGAGCGGCCGGAGCATCACCCAGCCTCTCACGGAGGTGCTTTGCCAGGGCGGCGACGGTCGGGAAGTTCCAGATCATCGTCACTGACAGGGAGAGGCAGAGCCCGATCTCCACACGATTGCGCAGCTCTATCGCCATCAAGGAGTCGAGCCCGAGGGAGCCCAGTCTGGCATTCGCTCCGATGCGGGACCGATCGAGGCGCAGCACGTCGGCGAGTTCGCGCGTGAGGTAGGCCTCCAGGAGATCCTGCCTGGTCGCGTCCGACACCGCCGCCAGGATCTCTTCTCGGGCACGATTCAGTGTTCCTTTCTCCGGCTCTGCGTGCTCCTGCTCTTCGAGGAGTCGGGCAAGGATCGGTGCGTTCGCGACCCGCGGAAAGAGCTGGCGCCATCGACGGATGTCGAGCCGCAGCACGGCCGCTTGCGTGGCGCCGTCGCGAAGCAGGAGCCCGAGTGCGCGGCTGCCCTCCTCTGGCGTAAAACTGCCGACGCCGCGCCGCGCCAGACGCTCTCCCCGATTCTCCTGCGCTGCGGCGAGACCTACCTGCGAGAACGCGCCCCAGTTGATGGCGAGCGCTGGTTTCCCGTGCGCACGTCGGTGATGGGCCAGCGCGTCGAGGAAAGCATTGGCCGCGCAGTACCCCGACTGCCCTGGCGATCCCAGGAGCGACGCCGCAGAGGAGTAGAGAACGAACAGGTCGAGTGGCGCGTCGGAAGTGAGCGTGTGCAGGTTCCATGCGCCTTGCACCTTGGGCGCCATTACCCTCCGGAGCTGCTCTGCTTCGAGCTGGAGTAGCGTCCCGTCCTCGAGCACGCCGGCCGCATGAAGGACTCCCCGGAGCGGAGGCATGGTCTGCTCGACGTTGCGCATCACGGAGGCGAGTTGTGCGCGATCGGCGACGTCGGCCTGTGCGACCATGATCTGGGCTCCCGTTCGTTCGAGAGCTGAGATGGCTTCGCGCATGGCAGCCGAAGGCCCGCCCCTGCTCACCAGAGCGAGGTGGCGTGCGCCCTGCTCCACGAGCCAGGCGCCTGCGGCAAAGCCAAGTCCTCCAAGGCCTCCAGTGATGAGGTATGTGGCGTCGCTCCGGATCAGCGGAGCGTCACCGGAATGAGACGCACCGGCAGAGCCCATGGAGAGCACGAGCTTGCCGACGTGCTTCCCCTGCGCCATCCGGCGGTAGGCGTCCGCGGCAGCGGCAATGCGGACGCTCTGATGAGGTATCGGGGACAGCACACCGCGCTGGATGAGGCCGAAGACCTCCTGGAGGAGTGCGCGCACCCGGTCCGGCTGTCGTGCGGTCATGCCGCGCAGGTCGACGAGCGAGAACGACAGGCCGCGCAGGAAGGGGCGGAGGCCGAGCGCGCGATTCTCGTGGTAGTCGCGCTTGCCAATCTCGACGAAGCGGCCCCCTTCGCGCAGGAGATCGAGGCTTTGCGCGATGAATTCGCCGGAGAGCGAGTTCAGCACGACGTCGACCCCTTCGCCGCGCGTCCACGTGCGGATGTCGTCCGCAAAACCGGAGGAGCGCGAGTCGGCCACGTGGGCCACACCGAGGGAGCGCAGGAGCGCTCGTTTCTCTTCGTTGCCTGCAGTCGCGATGACCTCAGCCCCCACGTGCAACGCCCACTGGATCGCTGCCAGTCCGACCCCCCCTGCGCCCGCGTGGATCAGGACGCGTTCCCCCTTCGCGAGTTGCGCCACGCTGGCGAGCGCATGGTAGGCGGTGAGCATGGCCACGGGGACCGCTGCAGCTTCGTCAAAGCTCATCCCCGGCGGTTTGGGCACCACGAGGCGGCTGTCCGCGAGGACGTGCGATGCGAAGGATCCAGTGGCGATGGCCACCACCTCGTCGCCCTCGTGGAGCCCCGAGACTCCGGCGCCCAGAGCCACGATGCGGCCTGCGCACTCGCCGCCCAGCGGCCGCTCGGAAGGCTCGCCGCCTTCACTCGGCATCACACCGAGCGCCGTGAGCACGTCCAGGAAGTTGAGCCCCGCTGCCTCCACCTGGATTTCCACCTCTCCTGGGCCAGGCGCACGCCGGGTGGCCTGACGCAACTCCAGGCGATCGATCATGCCGGGCGTGGGGAGCGCCAGACGGTAGGGGCGCCCGGACGAGAGGGTGAAGGTGTCCTGTCGCGTTGGGTGCGCCGCCTCCACCCTGCGGCGTACAAGGCGGGCTACGTGACGACCACCGGCCCTCAACGCGACCTGATCTTCACCACCGCCGCCGCACAGCTCCGCGAGCAGCGCCGCTGCATCCTCTTCCGAGGTGGAGGGGTCGAGATCGATGAGCTTGCACCGCAGCTCCGGGTGCTCGTGCATGAGCGCCCGTCCGAACCCCCAGAGAGGTGCCTGAGCGATGGCTACCGGGGATACGCCTCTGTCGACCTGCTGCGCCCCGCGCGTGATGACGCAAAGGCGCGGCATGTCCCTCCAACCCATCCTGGCCAGCGCCTGGACGAGGCTCAACACACCGTGGCACCCGAGCGGCTCCACGGCTTGAGGTGCGGCGGGGATGGTGTCCATGGGGTCCGCGATATCGAGACCAGCGACGTAGACGATCCCGGCGCATGGCCTGGCGCTTCCAAAGTGCTGCTGCAAGAAGGTGCGGAAGGCTTCCGGGCGGGAAGGATCGAGACAGGGCACGTCGGAGGCTCGGGCGTGCGTGTCCTCCTCGAGAACTGCGCGAACACAGAAGCTGCCCTCACGTGTCAGCAGCGCGTGGAGTGCCCCCCCGAGTCCGTGCCCATGGCCCAGGATGATCCACCCGCCCGGAGCCGCCGCGGCCGGAGGCGGAGGCGCCATGTCGTGCCATGCTAGCTCGTGGAAGCAGCCGTCGAGCGCTGACGTGTCCAGCCGCGGAGGTCCGTCGAGTCGTTTCGACTGGAGACCCAGGACCTCGACGGCAAGCTCGCCGGAGTCGTCGCGCAGGATGATGTCACCTTCGAGCAGCCCATCCCTGCCATCTAGGTCCGTACGCAAGCGCGCGTGGGCCCACAGCGTCGTTCCAGGGTGGCGGTGAATGCGGAGCCGCTGGATACCCACGGGAACGAAGGTGGCCGGGGATGTCGCTTCACCGGCAGCGAGGGTCGCCCCGAGGAGCTGGAAGCAAGCGTCCAGTAGCGCTGGGTGGAGAATGTACGCCGCGCTCTCCGCGAGGTGCTCCGGCGAAAGCTGCACTTTACCGAGAGCTTCACCGGGTCGATGGAAGATCTCCTTCACCCCCTGAAAGGAAGGGCCATACGAGAGCCCGCTGGCATCGAGACGCCTGTAAAACGCTTCGGTTTGCAGGACGAAGCCGCAGCGGGCGCGGATCTCCGCAAGGGTGACTGGATCTTCCGGCGTGCGACCGTCACTCGCGCAGAGGGCGCCCGTGGCGTGGACCGTCCACCCGCCGGAACCTCGGGTATGGGGTTCCCGGCTCGTGATCTGGAAGGTGGCGCGACCCTCTCCTTGCTCCGAGAGGACGATCTGCACAACCCGCGCTTGCCCCTCCGGAAGCACGAGCACCTGCTTGAACGCGATGCGGTCGAGTCCGTAAGTGCCAGGGAACGCCTGGAGTGCCGCGGAGAGAGCCATCTCGACGTAAGCAGCTCCTGGAAGCACGATGGCGCCCTGCACCCGGTGCTCCGCGAGGTATGGCACGTGGTCGGGGGAGAGTATGCATTCCCAGAAGTAGGTGCCGAGGTGTGTCGAGGAGGCCAGCGAGTGGCCGAGCAGGGGATGCGCCGAGGAGATACTCTGCCCATCAGCTTGAGGTGGCGATAGCTGCGTTCTTTCGGGGCCTGGAGGAGCTGGGAGATCGGCCCAGAAGCGCTCCCGCTGCCAGGGATATGCAGGAAGCTGCACACAGCGTCCGCGCGGAAGGACACCACGAACGTTCACGGCTCGACCATCGCAATGGAGCGCACAGAGGGTCCCAGTAAGCACCTCTCGCGTGTCGCGATCACGTCGCAAGGAGGGGAGCACCAGGCCCGGCTTGCCCAGCGCTCGAAGCCCGTCCTCAATGGCCGGGAGCACCACCGGATGGGGGCTGATCTCGAGGAACGAAGCGTGCCCGTCCTCGCGCAGGCGCCGCACCGCAGAGGCGAAGAGCACGGGCTCGCGCAGGTTGCGCGTCCAGTACACGGCATCCAGGTCGGCGCCGTCCGTGATGGCGTCCGTGAGGGAGGAGTAGATGGGCACCTCCCCGACGCGAGGCCGTAGGTCAGCGAGACCAGCGAGCAGCTCGTCTCGGAGAGGGTCCATCTGCGCGCTGTGAGAAGCGTAGGACACCTTCACCGGACGGCAGAAGACGTGCTGCCGCGTGAGATCTTCGAGCAGCGCCGCGAGGGCGTCCGTGTCGCCAGAGACGACCGTGGAGCGCGGGCTGCTGCTGACTGCAATCGAAAGCTGCGGCGTGTAGGGTGCAATGGCGACCTGAGCTTGCGTTAGCGAAAGCTCCACCACGGCCATGCCACCTCCGCCCGCGATGCGCCGGAGCAGGGCGCTGCGAACACAGATGACCTTCGCAGCGGCCTCCAGATCCAGGGCGCCTGCTACGTAGGCTGCCGCGACCTCGCCCATGCTCTGCCCCACGACGGCATCGGGCTCCACGCCCCAGGAGCGCCACAGCGCAGCAAGCGACACCGAGATCGCGAAGAGGACTGGCTGCACGACGGCAACATCCTCCATCCTCGCCTCGTCGATACCAGCGGTGATTGCGTCGACGAGGCTCCAGCCCAGGTACGGCCGCATTGCTCCGTCGCACCGCTCAAGCTCCGCACGGAAGGACGGCTCCTCGTGGACGAGGTCGCGACCCATGCCGACCCACTGGGCACCTTGACCTGGAAAGACGAAGACGAGCTTGCCGTCGCGCTCGTGGTCGACGACGCCCGAGAACACACTGGGGTCCGGAGCCCCGCTCGCGAAAGCCGCAAGACTGCGCGACGCTTGCTCCTTCGACGTGGCGAGCACCGCCGCACGGTGCGCATGGTGGGTCCGGCGCACCGCGGCCGTGAAGCAGATGTCTTCGAAAGAATCACGTACCCCGGAACTCGACAGGTGCACTGCATGGGCACGCGCAGTCGCCCGCAGGCTCTCGGGGCTCTTCGCCGAGATGAGGAGAGGTCGCAGAGCAGGGAGGGCAGCGGGCGAGGCTGGCTCCTCGGGGCCTGCCGGTGCCTCTTCGAAGATCGCGTGGGCGTTGGTGCCGCTCAGCCCGAAGGAGCTCACACCTGCAAGGCGGCGCTCGTAGCCTTGGGGCCAGGACACGCCCTCCGACGTCACCTTCACGGCGATGTCGCTCCACGCGATGTAGGGGCTCGGCCGGGTAAAATGCAGGTGCGGCGGGATCTCGCCGTGTTGCAGGCCGAGCACGACCTTGAGTACACCAGCGATCCCCGCGGCAGCTTCGAGGTGACCGATGTTCGTCTTGAGCGAGCCCACGAGGAGTGGTCGATCTGGTCCGCGTCCTTCGCCGAACACCTTCGCGAGCGCCCCGATCTCGATCGGATCACCGAGTGGCGTTCCCGTCCCGTGGGCCTCGACGTAGGCAACCTGAGCCGGCCGCAGATCGCCGCTCGCCAGCGCCTGCCGCAGCACCTCCTCCTGCGCAGGTCCGTTCGGCGCGGTCAGCCCATTGCTACGGCCATCATGATTCACGGCCGAACCGCGGAGGACGGCGAGGATCCTGTCACCGTCCCGCTCCGCGTCCGAGAGACGCTTGAGGACGAGAACCGCCGCGCCTTCACCCCGCGAATAGCCATCGGCAGCAGCATCGAACGTCTTGCAGTGGCCGTCAGGGGCCAGCGCCTTCAGCCTGCAGAAGTAAATCGAGTTCGTGGGCGTGAGGATGGCATTGACGCCTCCGACGAGCGCCATCGAGCACTCACCAGCGCGCAGGCTCTGGGCGGCGAGGTGGAGCGCCACGAGGGACGAGGAACACGCCGTATCCACGGGGAAGCAGGGACCTTGCAGGCCGAGCACGTAGGAGATGCGACCCGCCGCGACGCTCGGGAGGTTCCCGGTCCCCACATAGGCATCGATCTGTGCGGGGTCAGCGGGTAGCCGCTCCACGTAATCGCGAGAGCTGATGCCAACGAACACGCCCGTGCGGCTCGCCGCGAACCGCGACGCGGGCTGCCCTGCGTCCTCGAGCGCCTCCCACGACAGTTCGAGGAGCAGCCTTTGCTGGGGGTCCATGCTCGCCGCTTCGCGCGGAGAGATGCCGAAGAAGGCGGCATCGAACAGGTCGATCCCCTCCATGAAAGCCCCGAAGCGCGTGTAGATCTTGCCCGGGGCATCAGGGTCGGGGTCGTACAGGGAGTCCACATCCCAGCGGCCGCGCGGAACCTCGCGCATGCCGTCGGTCCCGTCGCGCAGGAACCGCCAGAAGGCTTCCAGAGTGTCGGCACCACAGGGCATCCGGCAGCTCATGCCGATGATCGCGATGGGCTCCTTCTTCGCATGCGTCAGTGCATCGATCTTCGCCCGCGCCTTCTGGAGCGCCAGGACCGCGCGCTGGAGCGGCGTGAGCCCACTCAGGTCTTCCGCGCTCTGGCTCATGTGCTGGGCGCTCGAGGGTGACGCTTCTCTGCTCCGGAGGCCTCGTTCATGGTTCTTCCTCCAGACGCCCCAGTTCGGCGGCCACAAGCCCCTCCAGATCCGAGTCCGACAGCGCGACCACCTGATCCCGGGAGAGCGTACGTGCACCAGCGACGTCCTCGCCCCGCGACTTCTCTGGCGATGACGCGGCGCTCACGGTGAACAGCTCGTGCTCCAGGTACGTTACGATCGCTTCCATGGACGGGTGATTGAACACCAGCGCAGGAGGCATGGGCCGGCGCAGGACTCGCTCGATCCCTTTCGCGATATCCAGCGCCATCAGTGAGTCGAGACCGAGCTCGCTGAGTGGCACCGCACGATCGATCGGTGCGCTCGGAGCCAGACCGAGCACCCGAGCCGCCACCTCGCGAACATGTCCAAGGAGGAGTCGCTGGCGCTGGGCCGGGTTCGCGCGCTCGAGCTGGAGCCACGCTTCATCGGAGCCACCAACGGGGGATCCAGGCCCGAGCTGCCCACGCGCTTGTTCCAGGAGCGGGGAGAGGAAGCGTGGCGGGCTGTCTCCCGCGAAGCCGAGCGCAGCCTTCTTCCAGTCGATGGCGACGACCGCGAGCTGTGCTGCGGGATGCTGAAGGAGCCTGCCGAGAGCCTCCACGGAGTGAGAGGCCGAGAGCGCGCTCATGCCCTGCGCAGACCAGCGCGGATGCGCTCGACGAGGTAGAGTCGCCGCCATCCCCACGTCGTCCCAAGGTCCCCAGTTGATGCTCAGAGCGGGAAGGCCCTCGGCTTTGCGCCGGTGGGCGAGGGTGTCGAGATAGGCATTGGCCGCCGCGTAGTTGCCCTGCCCCGGTGAGCCAAAGAGCGACGCGATGGATGAGAACATCACGAAGAAGTCCAGCGGGTCACGCCGGGTGAGGCGATCGAGGTGCGCGGCGCCTCCCGCCTTGGGACCGAGGACACGCTCGAACCTGTCCCAGGATTGACGCAGGAGGACACCATCCTCGATCACCCCCGCCGCGTGCACCACCCCACGCAGAGGCCTCGCAGACACGCGGATCCGCGCAAGCACCGCCGTGATCTCTGGCAATGCTGCGATGTCCGCGCGCTCGATGGTGACGTGAGCCCCTTGGTTCTCCAGCTCGCTCAGGATCTGCGATCCTGCCCCGGCGCCCCCTGTACGGCTCACCAGCACGAGGTGTCTGGCGCCTTGCGCGACCATCCACCGCGCGACCTCGAGCCCTAGCGCGCCCGTGCCGCCGGTGATGAGGTAGGTCGCACCAGGCAGCAGCCTGGTCTGCTGCCCGGGCGCCCCGACATCCCTGCGGCGGGCGAGCCGCGGTGTGAGACGAGTTCCTCCGCGCACGGCTTGTTGATCGTCACCTCCAGCGTCGACCATGGCCTCGCACAGCAGAACTTCTTCACCGTCCTCTGGAACAGGAGGCAGGTCGACGAGACCTCCCAGGAGTCCTGGATGTTCCGCGACGAGCACCCTGCCGAGCCCCCAGAGCGGAGCTCCGGCGAGCCGGGGGGCGGCGCGCTCACTCCCTGTGACCTGAGTGCCACGGGTCACGAGCCAGAGGCGCGTGGTGGCGCTCGCTCCGTGCGCCACGAGCGACTGTACGAGATGCAGCGCCCCGCCCAGGATCTGCTCCTGCGCACCGAGCGCCGATGCGTCCTCCCCCGTGGATCCTCCTGCGTCCAGGCCCCACACGTAGACAGCGCCATGGCAAGGTCGACCCAGCGCTTCCAGAAGCCGGCGGTAGTCCGCGGGTGAGGCAGGATCGATCGTCCAGCGTCCAGCGTCGGTCATGGCATACCGCTCGCCAGGGGTCACCATGTACACGTCGTCGCCGCGCGCCTGGAGACGCCGCGCCAGACCAGCCGCCGTACCTCCTGCGTCTTCGAAGAGCAGCCACACACCGTGCACGGAGGACTCTTCGCGCCGCTCCACGGGTTGCCACAGGGTCTGGTAGACCCAGTCGGCGACCGGCGCGGCTTCGGGCGCGCTCGCCCGGAGGGCGGTGCCTTTCACGCAGAGTCCCTCGGCCAAGAAGACGAGCTGGCCATCCTCGCTGAAGAGGCTGAGATCACCGACGTAGGTATTGGCTTCGACGCCCTGGTTTCGACGGAGCGTCACGTGGCAGAAGAGCTCACCGCTGGGAGGGGTGGCGTGAAACTGAAGGCGCTCCAGCGCGACGGGTACGTGGACGAGCCCTTCGCGTCGCTGGGCGGGCCAGGTCACACCGAAGAGCTGGAAGCACGCATCGAGGAGGCCGGGATGGAGACGGAACGTGGTCCCAGGATCCGCGTCGGCCGGGGCGCGCATCCGGCCCAGAGCCTCACCTTCACGCCACATCACCTCGGAGATCCACCGGTACGAGGACCCGAGCGCATAGCCCTCTTCGGCCATCTTCCGGTAGATGTCCTCACCCCCGATCAATGCTCCGCACCGCGCGCGCACCTCGGCCAGCACCGGAGCACGCTTTGCCACCTCGGCGGCCTCCGGGCCGACGCGCACCCGTCCGGCGCAGTGGTTTTCCCAAGGCTCGCCTGCAGTGCCGTCCGCGCCCGCCGGGAGGCTCAGGACTTGAAATGCCGACCCTCCCACAGGGTCTGGCGTGAGGATGGTCTGGACGACCCGCCGCTCGCCGTCATCGAGCCAGAGTGGTGCGCGGAACGCCACCCCATCGACTGCGCACGGTCCCCGCCCGAGCGCCGCCTCGACAGCTTGCAGCACGAGCGCCAGGTAACCGGCTCCCGGCATCAGCACCATTCCACGGATCCGGTGCTCGTCGAGGAGCTGCACTTCGGCACTCAGCTCGGCCTCGAACAGCGCCTCGCGCGAAGCAGAGCGAATCCTCCGGCCGAGCAGCGGACCAAGATCCCTCCGAGGGGCGCTCGATGGCTGGATCTTGCGCTCCACCGGGAAGTGCTGGCGCTGGAAAGGATAGGTGGGTAGTGCGACCCGACGGCGTCGGTAGTCGCGGTCGAAGCCGCTCCAGTCCACCTTCGCACCCGCCACGTAGAGCGCACCGAGGCTCTCCAGCAGCGACTCCCACGCCCCCTTCCCTTTGCTCGCCGACGAAAGCCACGCGATGGAGGCATCGTCCAGGCAGCGACGGCTCATCTTCAGCAGCGTCGGCTGAGGACCGATCTCCAGGAAGGTCCGATGTCCGCGCTCGTAAAGTCCACGGATTCCGGACGCAAACTGGACAGGGACCCGTGCATGGCGGGCCCAGTACCCCGGTGCGGCGAGCTCACCAGCATCGATGCGCTGACCTGTCACATTCGAGATGAGCGCGCAACGCGGCGTCCCCGCCTGGAGTTCCGCAGCCGCGCGCTCCAGCGCCGGCATGATGGCGTCCATCTGGGGCGAGTGGAACGCGTGAGAGACGAAGAGCCGCCGTACCTGGATCCCCTCGGCTTGAAGCTGAGCGGAAACGGCTGCAACGGACTCGCTGGCGCCGGAGATGACCGTCTCCATGGGTCCGTTGATTGCTGCAATGGACACCTCGGATGCGCACGGAATGAGCGCCTCAGCGACCCGCGCCTCGCCTGCGAACACCGCAGCCATGGCCCCTGTCGGGGGCAATGCCTGCATGAGGCGCCCACGCTCGGCCACAAAGCGAAGCGCACCTTCCAGGTCGAGCGCGCCAGCCACACAGGCAGCCACGATCTCTCCCAGGCTGTGGCCCATCACCGCGGCAGGTTCGATCCCCCACGAACGCCAGAGCATGGCCAGCGCATACTCGTAGGCGAACAATGCCGGTTGGGTATAGGCCGTCTGCTGGAGGAGAGCCTCTGCCTCTGGCCCGCTCCCGTCAGGAAAGAGCACGGAGGTCAACGGCCTGTCCAGGTGAGGCCCGAGGATCTCCGCACATCTGTCTATGGCGTGGCGGAAGGTAGGCTGCGTCTCGTGAAGCTCACGACCCATCCCCGCGACCTGTGAGCCCTGCCCGGTGAACAGGAACACCACGTCAGCAGCACGCGTACACGCTTCCTGACTTCGGGAGACGCGCGGGGAGAGGTCATCTGCAAGGAAGCCTGACAGCAGTTCCCTCGCCTCGCCCGGCGAGCCAGCCATCAAGGCCAGCCGGTGTTCCAGGTGCGCGCGCCCTGCCGCGGCGGTGAAACAGTAATCGGCCCACGAGGCTACTGCGATCTCGGCGAGCTGGTGTTCGTGGCGCCGCGCGAGGTCGAGCAATGCCTCTTCGTCGCGCCCGGAGAACGTCAGCATGTGGACAGGGCGCTCCGCGGCGATCTTGCGCGCACGCGGCAGAGGCGGAGCCTCTTCGAGGACCACATGGGCATTTGTCCCTCCGAAACCGAAGGAACTCACACCAGCGCAGCGCGTGCCCGACACAGGTGCCCAGGAGAGAAGCTCGGTGGGGATGGTGAAACGACTGCCCACCATGTCGATGTTGGGATTGAGCTCCTTGAAGTGCAGGTGTGGCGGCAAGGCATGGTGCTCGAGGGCGAGCACCACCTTGATCAGACCAGCGATGCCTGCTGCACCCTCCAGATGACCGATGTTGGTCTTCACCGATCCGAGAGCACAGGGTTCGCTCCCCACCTCCTCCCTCCCGAGGACCCCCTTGAGGGCCTCGAACTCCACGGGGTCCCCGAGAGACGTGCCCGTACCGTGCGCCTCCACGTAGGTGATGCGACCCGCATCGAGGTGCGCTCTCCGCAGCGCCTTCTGGATCACCGCCTGCTGGGCGGTGACGCTCGGCGCCGTGAGGCCATTGCTCCTTCCATCCTGGTTCGACGCCGAACCGCGGATGACTGCGCGCACGTGATCCCCGTTCTTGAGCGCCGTGGACAGACGCTTGAGGACGATGATGCCGCACCCCTCGCCACGCACAAAGCCATCGGCGCGGGAGTCGAACACCTTGCAACGGCCGTCGGGCGCCATCATCCGCGCGCGGGAGAGCGCCACGGCCCCTTCGGGCGTCAGGATGAGGTTGACGCCTCCGGCCAGCGCCACGTCGCACTCACGCGACTGGAGGCTCTGACATGCGAGGTGGACAGCGACGAGGGATGACGAGCACGCCGTGTCGATCGCCATGCTCGGGCCGTGCAGATCGAGCAGATACGAGAGCCTGTTCGCGATAATGCTGTGGGCGGCTCCGGTGCTCGCATAAGCATCCACGGCGGCGATGTCGGCGAACTGCAACATCACGAAGTCGGTGGCGCAGAGGCCGATGAAGACCCCCGCCTCCGTCCCGGCGAGGTGACCCGGAGTGAGCGCCGCGTCTTCGAGCGCCTCCCAGGTCACCTCCAGGACCAGGCGTTGCTGAGGGTCCATCCTCGCAGCTTCGCGTGGAGATATCTTGAAGAAGGCGGCGTCGAAACGATCGATTGCACGCAGGAAAGCGCCGTAGCGCGTGTACATCTTCCCGGCTGCGTCAGGGTCAGGGTCGTAATAACGCTCCGCATCCCAGCGCTCCGGCGGGACCTCGGCGACTGCATCGACGCCATCGCGAAGCAAGCGCCAGAACCTCTCCGGACCGTCAGCCCCACCAGGAAACCTGCAGCCCATGCCAACGATGGCAATCGGTTCTGCGTCGATGAACTCGGCACCTTCACGCTCGGTCCTGACCTGCTGCGCCAGGAGCGCGAGCTTGACGGCCGACAGGGGCGGGCCATTGCTGAAGCCAGGCTTCTCGCTCATCCTCTCCACTTCCGTCACGGCCCACCGAGGAGCAGCGTCAAGGCGTCATCTTCGGAGAGCGCCTGGACGCTCGTCATCAGGGCCTCCACCGATGGGTTTCCAACCGGGTGCGCGGGTGCACTGGTCTGCGCGATCTCATGCCGCGCGTCGGGAGGAGTCGCGTCCTCTGGCGTGAGCTTGCCTGCGAGGTGGGCTCCCAGCGCTGCGACCGTCGGAAACTTCCAGATGATGGTCGCAGGTAGGGTCACGCCGAGGCTGGCCTCGATACGGTTTCGGAGCTCCACACCCATCAGGCTGTCGAACCCCAGGGTGCTGAGCGGTGTCTCCCGCTCGATACGCTCTGACGGAACCCGCAGCACCTGCGCTATCTGCGTCTGCAGGTGGGCTTCGAGCAGGGATACCCGCTCGCGCGCAGGCGCCGCGGCGAGCGTCACGAGCAAGGTGTTCGGCAGCGTTCCCACGGCCTGGCCTCCTGCTTCCGCGCCGAGACGCTCGAACACCGGCCAGCTCGCCGCTTTCGGGTAGTACTGCCGCCACTGGCGCAAATTGAGCGGTAGCACGCCCACCTGCGCCAGAGGGGATGCCAGAAGCCCTGAGAGCACCTGGATTCCTTGCTCCGGGGTGACGCTTCCGACACCGCGGTACGACAGCCGCTCTCCTCGCGCGGTGTGGGCGGCTGCGAGCCCTATCTCCGCCCAGGGGCCCCAGTTGATGCTGAGTCCGGGGAGCCCCTGAGCACGGCGGTGATGAGCAAGTGCATCGAGGAATGCATTGGCCGCCGAGTAGTTTGCCTGCCCCGGCGAACCGAGCAACGAAGCGGCCGACGAGAAGAGCACGAACAGGTCGAGCTGCTCCCCTGCGGTGAGCGTATGCAGGTTCCAGGCGCCATCTACCTTCGGAGCCATCACCCGTCGCAGACGCTCACCATCCAGTTGCAGCAGGATGCCGTCATCGAGGACCGCGGCAGCATGAAAGACGCCCGCCAGAGGAGGCATGGCCGCCCGAAAGCGCGTGAACACCGCCGCCAGTTGGTCGCGATACGCCACGTCAGCGCGCTCGATCACCACTTCTGCTCCCTCGTGGCGCATCGACGCGAGCGCTTCTTCTGCAGCGGGAGAGGGGGCGCTTCTGCCGACGAGGACCAGGTGGCGCACCCCCTGCTGCACCATCCACTGCGCCACACGCAAGCCGATTCCTCCGAGACCGCCTGTGATCAGGTAGGTCGCGTCGCCTCGAAACGGTCCGGTTCCAGCCCGAGGCTCCTTGAACCATGCCGGAGCACTGGACGCACGGCGTGCGAGTCGCGCCACGGAACGACCCTCTTTCCGCAGCGCGATTTGATCCTCGCGTCCTGCTCCGAAGAACTCTCCGAGCAGCGCATCCGCCTCGCCCGGTGTCTCCTGGGTGCCCAGATCGATACGGAGACAGCCGAACTCCGCATGCTCGTGGGCGATGACTCGCCCGAGCCCCCAGAGCGGCGCAGCCTCGACGGAGCAGCCCTCACCGACCTCCACGGACTGCGCACCACGCGTCACGATGGCAAGACGAGGTGGATCTCTCAGCTCCGCGCGAGACAACGCCTGCACGAGGTGAAGCACGCTCAGACATCCGAACCGCTCTGCGGCCGCGGGTGCATCCTGCCCAGAGTCTTCCTGCGCTGCGAGCAGTGACGGAAGAGATGCGCTCCAGAGGTGGACGACACCTCGGCACGGAGGTGCTCCTTCCGGAAGAGCGACGTCGATGAGACGCCGATAGTCCCCAGGTTCTTCCGAACGAACCGAGAAGCACTGCCCGTGCGCACCGTCGAGAACCTCGAAGCGCTCTCCGGGAACGACGAGGACCGGACGCTCGCCCAGACGCACGAGATGATCGAGGATCTCCCTTCCGAGTCCCCCCTCCGCCGCGAAGACCATCCAGCTCCCGGGCCGGGGAGGCGGCTGGGGCGCAGGAGGAGGGAGCGCCCTCACCCACTCCAGTCGCAGCAGCCATGCATCGAAGGTTCTGCTCTCCGTCGTGCCCGACCTGCGGTCCGTGTTGCTCGCCGGAGTTCTCGCATGGACCTGCTCGGTGGCGTCTCCTTCCGTTCCGGATCGTGGCACCCAGAACCTCTCCCGCTGCCACGGATACGCTGGCAAAGAGATGCAACGGCCAGACGGTGCGAGGCGCCTGAAGTCGACCGGATACCCTGTCGCGTGGAGCTTTCCGAGCATCTCCAGGAGTGTCGCCCGCTCCTCCTGCTCACGGTGCGTGGACGAGAGGATGAGGGAGACTTCACCCGCACCTCTCAGGTTGTCTTCGAGGGCGGTCACCACCACGGGGTGCGGACTGATCTCGATGAAGGTGTCGTGGCCTTCGGCCCGCAGGCGCTGGATCGAAGAGGAGAACAGCACTGGGTCACGAAGATTTCTGACCCAGTACGCCGCATCGAGCTCTCGTCCGGTGGCCACGGCGTCGAGCACGGTGGAGTAGACGGGTATGGCGGCGTCACGCGGGACGATTCCAGAGAGATCGCGCAGCAGGTCCTCGCGGATCGGATCCACATGAGCGCTGTGGGATGCGTAATCGACCTTGATGGAGCGGCAGAACACCTCGCGCTGTCGTAGCGAGGCGAGCAGCGCGTCGAGGGCCGCTGGATCTCCGGCGAGGACTGTCGACCGAGGACTGCTGCTCACGGCCACGGAGAGGCGCCCGGCATACGGCGCGACGGCATCGGCAGCCTCTGCGAAGGACAGCTCGGTCAGCCCCATGGCTCCCTGACCGGCGATTCGCCGGAGCAGCCGACTCCTGAGGCACACGACGCGCGCAGCATCGTCGAGGCTCATCGCCCCCGCCACGCAGGCGCCGGCGATCTCCCCCATGCTCTGGCCCACGACCGCGTCTGGCTCGACGCCCCAGGAGCGCCACAGAGCGGACAGCGCCACGGCCATCGCGAAGAGCACAGGCTGCACGACGTCCACGCGATCCAGGCGGGAGACATCCGGCAGGGCGCGCAGCTCGTCGAGCAGGGACCACGTGACATGCGGCTCGAAGGATGCAGCACAACGTTCGATCGCCTCGCGGAACACGGGCTCACGATCCATCAAACTGCAGCCCATGCCCGCCCACTGTGCCCCCTGTCCGGGAAACACGAAGACGACCTTGCGACGGCGACCAGCCGCGACCCGTCCTGCCGCGATCCCCGGCCGGGCCTCCCCGCGGGTGAAGGCGTCGAGCCGCTCGGCGAGCTCCTCGTGGGAGTTCCCCACCACGACGAGGCGGTGCTCGTGGTGGGTGCGGCGGTGCGAGGCCGTGTAACTGAGATCTCTCAGCGGCAGCTTCTCCGCTGCCTCCTCGGCCCGCAACGCGTCACGGAACGCGCGCGCGAGCGCCTCCAGCGCCTCGGGTCGGTGCCCCGACAAAGGAAGGAACCAGGGGCCACCGTTCAGGGACATGGCCTTCTCCGCCACATCGTCCTCCGGGGCACGAGAGGGTGCCTCTTCGAGGATCAGGTGGGCGTTCGTGCCTGACCATCCGAACGACGAGACCCCCGCGCAGCGTGCCTCGCCATCTGCAGGCCAAGGCGTGAGCTCCCGGGGGATGAAGAACGGTGTGCCCTCGAACGAGATGTGCCCGTTCAGGCGCTCGAAGTGAAGGTTGGGCGGCAGGGCAGCATGCTTCAGGGCAAGCACGACCTTGATCAGCCCTGCGATCCCCGCCGCCCCTTCCAGGTGGCCGAGGTTGCTCTTGACGGCCCCTACAGCGCAGGGCAACCCCGACGTGCGAGGACCTCCAACGACAGCCTTGAGGGCCTCCATTTCGATGGGATCCCCCAGCGGGGTGCCCGTGCCGTGCGCCTCGACGTAGCCGATGCGCGCGGGCGTAACGCCAGCTCCCCGCAGCGCCTCTCGAAGGACGGCTTGCTGCGCGAGCGCGTTGGGGGCGGTGAGGCCGGCAGAGCACCCATCCTGATTCACCGCGGAGCCGCGGATGACGGCCCAGATCGTGTCGCCGGAAGCCAGCGCGTCGGACAGGCGCTTCAGCACCACGACACCGCAGCCTTCGCCGAAGACGATGCCATCTGCCCCGTCGTCAAAGGGACGGCATCTTCCCGAGCGAGAGCCAGCGCCCATCTTGCCCGCAGCGACCAGAAAATGGTGCGTCAGCCTCACGTTGACGCCGGCAGCGAGCGCCAGATCACTCTCTCGCGTGCGCAGGCTCTGGCACGCCAGGTGGGCAGCGACCAGCGACGAGGAGCACGCCGTATCGACCACCACGCTTGGGCCTCGCGCATCGAGGAAGTACGAAAGCCTCCCCGCAACGACGCTGTGGGCGGTCCCCGTGGCGGTGTACACATCGCTCTCCGAGCCCCCACCAACCTGGAGCCAGAAGTAGTCGCTGCTCTGGCTGTGAAGGCCCACGAACACACCAGTCTTGCTCCCGGCGACCCGAGCACGCGTCTCTCCCGCCGATTCGAGCGCTTCCCATGCCACTTCGAGGAGGATCCGCTGCTGCGGGTCCATGCAGACGGCCTCGCGCGATGAAATGGAGAAGAAGGCGGCGTCGAAGGCATCGATATCATCGAGGAAGGCCCCGTGGATCTCGCCGAGTGCCTCCACCTCGGCAGCATCGATAGGTCCACCGGACCAGCGTGCGTCGGGCACCCGTCTCACGGCATCGACGCCATCTCGCAAGAGCCGCCAGTAGGCATCAGATCCGTCTCCCCCGCCTGGCATGCGACAGCCCACACCGACGACGGCAATAGGTTCCGTGCGCGCGTATTCTATCGCGTCGAGTCGGCTCCGCAGACTCCTTATTTCCCGGAGCGCTTGCTTCAGCAGCTCCCGATTGTCATTGGACCCGGAATGCGTGCTCATGACTCGCCTGCTCTCGCCGTAGCAGATCACCCGCTGCCACATGGCCGAGACGACCAGCTCTCCGTGTTCTGCGAATACGCAACCACGGTCACTGATTCATGACATTGCTTCTCTTGTTATCGCCAATACCTAACCAGCACTTTTCACGAGCTTCCCCTGAGAGCGCCAGATGTCAGCATCCGGTGATTCCTCGGCTCGTCGTCAGCAAAGCTGAAGCTATGAGATTTTTATCTCAGGCTTCAGCCGAGTACAATAGTTAGTGTACATGTCGCAAGGTCTCCCTGAGTCGCTGCAAGGGACTTCTTGAAACTGCCATCCCTACATCGGCGTTCACGGCTGTGTGCCGAAGTCGGATGGCGGAGCAATCCTCCTCGGTAGGTTAGGTCAAGGATGAACCTGGCTGATACGCGCAGTCGTGCGGACTCGATTGCTGTCTTGGGCATGGCGGTACGACTCCCCGGAGCAAGCGGCGTGGAGGCCTTCTGGCGACTCCTCCGCGATGGCGTCGATACCATCACGGAGGTTCCTCCCGATCGCTTCGATATCGAGGCCCTTTACGACCCCCATCCGGGCAGGCGAGGGCGGATATCGACCCGATACGGGGGTTTCCTCGCCGGGATCGACGGATTCGACAATGCTTTCTTCGGCGTCTCTCCCCGCGAGGCGCTTCGCATGGACCCCCAGCAGCGCCTTCTGCTTGAGGTCGCATGGGAAGCCCTCGAAGATGCCGGGCAGGTGCTCGATCCGAGGCATGGCTGCCCCGCCAGCGTCTTCATCGGCGTGCTGTCGAGCGACTACGACGAGCGCATCGGCGCGGATCCCACGCTCCTCGATGCCCACGCCACGACAGGCTGCAGCAGGAGCTCGCTCGCGGGACGCCTCTCCTACACGCTCGGGCTCCACGGTCCCAGCATCGTCGTGGATTCTGCGTGCTCCTCGTCGCTCACCGCTGTGCACCTGGCCTGCCAGAGCCTGCGCTCTGGCGAGAGCGCGCTCGCCCTCGCTGGAGGTGTGAACCTCATCCTCCGGCCGTTCTACAGCATCTCCTTCTCGCAGGGTGACATGCTCGCCGCAGACGGTCGCTGCAAGTTCGGTGACGCAGCCGCCGACGGGTTCGTCCGGAGCGAGGGCGTCGGTGTGCTCGTGCTCAAGCGGCTTTCCGACGCCCTCGCCGCGGGTGACTCCATCCGCGCGGTCATCCGCGGCAGTGCCCTGAACAGCGATGGAGGGCGCAGCGGAAACCTGATGACGCCCAGCCGCGCGTCTCAGGAGGCGCTGCTCCGGGATGCCTACCGCAGCGCCGGCGTTCCTCCCTGCGACGTCTCCTACGTCGAGGTCCATGGCACCGGGACGAGGGTGGGTGATCCCGTCGAGATCGAGGCGCTCGCCGCTGTCCTCGGGGAGCATCGGCCGGCAGGTCGTCCCTGCCTCGTGGGCACTGCCAAAACGAACATCGGCCATGCCGAGGCAGCAGCGGGGATCGCGGGACTGGTGAAGGCCGTCCTGTGTCTTGAGCACCAGGAGGTTCCTGCGAGCCTGCACGTCAGGACGCCAAACCCCGACATTCACTGGGCCTCCCTGCCCATCAAGCTGCAGACCCTTCGTGGCCCCTTGCCCCAGCATTCGGAACGCGCCGTCGCGGGTGTCAGCTCGTTCGGGCTCTCGGGCGCCAATGCCCACGTCGTTCTTGAAAGTGCCCCTGCACCGCACCCGCCCACGGAGACGGCGCCGCAGGGCGCTGCGTTCCTGCTTCCCATCTCCGCGCGGGCGCCACAGGCCCTGAAACAGCTCGCCGGCGCGTACAGGGACATGCTCACCAGGGATACGGTTCCGATTGCGCTGCGCGATGTCGCCTTCACCGCGTCCCTCCGGAGAGCGCACCACGAGCACCGCCTCGCCCTCGTCGGAAGCTCACGCGCGCAGATCGTCGAAGGACTCGACCGTTTCATCGCCTCCGAGGAGCATCCTGGCGTCTCGTCCGGCGCCGCAGCGTCCGAGGCCGCGAGACGCCTCGTGTTCGTGTTCTCCGGCCAGGGCTCGCAGTGGCTCGGCATGGGATGCGAGCTACTCGGGCGAGAGCCGGTGTTCCGTGCCGTCATCGAGCAGTGCGACGCGGCGCTGAGAAACCACGTCGCCTGGTCGCTGGTCGATGAGCTCACCGCCTCCCCGGAGCGCTACCGGATCGACACGATCGACTTCGTGCAACCCGCGCTCTTCTCCGTGCAGGTTGCGCTCGCCGCGCTCTGGCGCTCCTGGGGTGTCGAGCCCGCCGCGGTCGTCGGCCACAGCATGGGCGAGCCCGCCGCTGCCTTCGTCGCAGGCGCCCTGAGCCTCAGTGACGCGGCGCGGATCATCGCCGAGCGCAGCCAGCTCATGCGCCGGGTGAATGGCCTCGGGACCATGATGGTCGTCGGGTTGCCGCTCCTCGAAGCCGGCGAAGCGATTCGGGGCCTCGAAGACTGCGTCTCCGTGGCGGTCAACAACAACCCTGGGTCCACCGTCCTCTCGGGCGACACCGCGACCCTGGAGGACCTCGCACGCAAGCTCACGGCGCGCGAGATCTTCTGCCGTTTCATCAAGGTGGACGTGGCCGGGCACAGCCCCCAGCTCGATCCGCTGCTCCCTGAAATGCGGCAGGCCATGAGCGGTGTCGTCCCTCGCGCCGCCGAGGTCCCCTTCTACTCCGCGGTCCTCGGTGCGCGCATCGACGGTCGAACGCTCGACACGGAGTACTGGGTGCGCAACGTCCGGTCTCCGGTGCTGTTCTGGCAAGCCATCGAGGCGCTGAGGCGTGACGGCCACGACACCTTCCTGGAGCTCAACGCGCATCCCATCGTGCTCACCTCGATCCAGCAGGGGCTGCACGGACTGGGCGCACAGGCGACGCTCTTGCCCTCCCTCAGACGCGATCAAGGAGAACGCGAGGTGATGTTGCGCTCGCTGGGGAGCCTCTACACGCGTGGTCTCTCTCCAGCCTGGGAGCGTCTCCATGCCGAGAGGGCCAACGTCGTGAGGCTTCCCCCGTATCCCTGGCAGCATCAACGCTTCTGGCCCGCTCCTCCCAGCTCGGAGCAAGCAGCGTCCACTGCGCCACGCCACCGCCTGGTGCGGCCTGGCCACGCCCTCCTCGCCAGGCGTGTGAGCCCGGCGAACGACCCGGGGACGCACTACTGGGAAGCTGATCTGAGCCTCGCCTCCCACCCCTGGCTCGCAGATCACCGCATCCAGGGCGACATCGTGCTCCCTGGGGCCGCCTACCTGGAGATGGCGCTTTCGTCGGGGCGCGAGTTGCTCCCGGAAGAACCTCTCCGCCTTCGCGACGTACAGTTCGCGGCTCCTCTCCTCCTCTCCGAGGAGGGGACCCACACCGTACAGCTCGCGATGACGAGGCATCCCTCAGGAGAGCTGACCTTCACCATCTCCGGTGCGGCCCAGCAAGCAACGGCGGACATCACCTGGATGCAGCACGTGACCGGACGGCTCTCACCGGCATCCGGGGTGCACGCAGCGCAGCTCTCCTCCCCTTCGCGTGACGCTCTCTCCAGAGGAACACACGTCTCACGCGACGAGCACGACCGCGTCGCGCGCGCTCTCGGCCTCGATCTGGGCACGAGCTTCCAGGCGGTCGAGGAAGTTTGGCGCGCCCAGGGTGAGGCTTCCGCCAGGATCTGCGCTCCTCCGGCGCTCCAGCGCGCCGCGGAATCCCTCCTGGCACATCCGGCGCTGCTCGATGCATGTTTCCAGGGGGCGCTGCACGTACTCCCGCAGGGTGCCGGCGATCTGTACCTGCTCGCGGGCATCGATACATTGACGGCCGTCAGCCCGCTCGGTGCCGAGGCGTGGAGCCACATCGCCGTGCGTCCGTCTCCAGGAGGCGACGAGGGAATGCTCGAAGGCGATCTCGTCGTACGCGACGGCCACGGCGACATCGCGCTGCACGCGGCGGGATTGAGGTTCCGTCGTCTCCCGGGCAGCGCACCACGGCGCGCGACCTCGCACGGCGGGCTCACGCGCGACGCCCTCCTCGCGGTCGGCTCCGAGGAACGCCAGCACCGCCTCTCTGCGTACCTCGTCACCCGACTGTCCCGTGTCCTCGGGTGCCCCGAAGCCCAGATTGACACCACCCAGCCCATGGTCCGCCTGGGGCTCGACTCCCTGATGGCCGTCGAGCTCAGGAACCGTGTCAGGCTCGATCTGGGGCTCGACCTGCCGCTCGTGAAGCTGCTGCAGGGAGCAACCCTCTCGCAGATGGCGACCCTCATCGACGATCGCGTCGTTGCCACCGGAGCGACCACCTTCACGCCGGAGCTCCCTCTCCTCTCTCCCCTCGTCCACCGCCCCGTCCCCCCTGGTACGCCTCAGCCCCTCTCCTTCGGACAGCGCGCGCTCTGGTTCGTGCACCAGACCGATCCGCGCAGCGCCGCCTACAACTATGGCCTCGCCGCGCGCCTCCGCGGCAACGTGACTCCTGAGGGCTTGCGATCCGCATTCCAGGAACTGCTCGATCGTCATGACGCGCTTCGCGCGACCTTCTCCGTCGAGGACGACGTTCCGGTGCAACGTTTCCACGAGCACGTGGACCTCGATTTCACCCCTGTGGATGCCACGGGCGACGATGACGAGGCGCTCCGGACGCGTGTCGCGGCGGCGTGGCACGCCCCCTTCGATCTCGGGGCGGCGCCCCCGGTCCGCGTGAAGCTCTTCTCCCGCAGCCCTGGCGACAGCGTCCTGTCCCTCACGTTCCACCACATCGTCATCGATTTCTGGTCGCTCCTCGACCTGCTCGACGAACTCTCCACGCTGCTTTCCGGCGGTACCCTGGCGCCTCCCGCATTCCAGTACGCCGATTTCGTCCGCTGGCAGGCCGAGCTGCTCACGGGCGCCGAGGAAGAACGCCTCTGGACCTACTGGTCTCGAAGGCTCGCAGGCGACCTCACGCCTCTCGCGCTGCCCACCGACTTCCCACGCCCACCGGTGCAGACCTACGAAGGAGGCTCTGTCTTCCACGCCCTGCACCCCGATCTCACCCGATCGCTCAGGATGCTGGCCAGCCGCCACGGAGCCACGCTCCACACCACCCTCCTCGCGTCCTTCCAGGTACTGCTTCACCGTTACACGGGCCAGCAGCGCATCATCGTGGGCTCGGTAGCGTCTGGACGCAGCCGCACCGAGTTCTCCAGCATCAGCGGCGATTTCGTGAACCCCATCGCCATCGACGGCGATCTCTCGGGTGATCCCACGTTCCTCGCCTATCTTGAGCGCGCTCAGGCCGTGGCGCTCGGCGCGCTCGACCACCAGGACTACCCCTTTGCTCGGCTCGTCGAACGCCTCAGGCCTCCGCGAGACCCGAGCCGCTCACCCATCTTCCAGGTCGCCTTCGTCCTGCAGCAACCACACCGCGCCCGCGCGTCGGTGCCCTTCATGCAGGGCCAGCCGGGAGGAACCCTGCAGCTCGGCGATCTCACCCTCGAGTCGTTCCCCTTCGAGCAGCGCGCTGCGCGCTTCGACCTCGACCTGATGGCTGTCGAGGCGGACGACGCCCTCACCCTGTTCCTCCAGTACAACGCCCACCTCTTCGAGCGCGCCACGGTGGAGCGATTGCTGGGGCATCTCACCGTCCTCCTCGAGGGAATCGTCGCTGACCCGGCGCAGCCTCTCTCCGAGCTTCCCCTCCTCGGGGAGGCCGAACGTCACCGCGTCCTCGTCTCCTGGAACGATACCCGCGTCGCCCCTCTCCCCGTGATCACCGTTCACGGCCTCGTCGAGGCGCAGGTCACCCAGACACCCCACGCAGTCGCCGCTGCCTTCGGGGACGACCAGGTGACCTACCGGGAACTCGACGCCCGCAGCAACCAGCTCGCCCACCACCTGCGTCGACGCGGCGCCGCCCCTGGCGTCCGCATCTGCCTGTGCACCGAGCGCTCCCTGGACATGCTCATCGGACTGCTCGCGATCCTGAAGGCAGGCGCCACCTACGTCCCGCTCGATCCCGCTTACCCGCGCGAACGGCAGGCATTCGTGCTGCGCGACGCAGGCCCCTGGCTCCTCCTCACGACCAGCGATCTCGTCGGCATGCTCCCCGCCCACGAGGCCCACCTCGTCCTCCTCGACACGGAGCGCGAGACGATCGACCGCGAGGACCCCACGCCGCTCTCCATCTCCCTCGCCGCCACGAGCCCGGCCTACGTCATCTACACCTCTGGCTCCACCGGGCTCCCCAAGGGTGTCGAGATCCCTCACGGCGCCGTCACCAGCTTTCTCCGCTCCATGCGCGAGCGCCCCGGCTTCGGCCCGAGCGACACCCTCCTTGCCGTCACCACCCTCTCCTTCGACATCGCTGGCCTGGAACTCTACCTCCCACTCACCACTGGCGGACGCGTCGTCATCGCGGATCAAGCCACCGTCACAGACGGCACCCGCCTCGCGCGCGCCATCACCAGCACGGGCACCACGGTCCTGCAGGCCACCCCGGCGACGTGGCGCATGCTCCTCGAAGCTGGGTGGCCAGGAGACACCGGCCTGAAGATCCTCTGCGGAGGCGAAGCCCTCCCTCGGCCCCTCGCCGACGCGCTGCTCCCGCGATGCGCCTCCCTCTGGAACCTGTTCGGCCCCACCGAGACCACCATCTGGTCCACGGTCGCCGAGGTGCACCCCGCGGAAGGCTCGGTCCCCCTGGGCCGCCCCATCGCCAGCACCCAGGTCTACATCCTCGATCCCCGGGGCCGTCCCACCCCCATCGGCATCCCCGGTGAGATCCACATCGGCGGCTGGGGTGTCGCCACGGGGTATCTTCACCGGCCTGCCCTGACTGCCGAGCGATTCTTGCCCGATCCCTTCACCGACGAGCCCGGCGCGCGGATGTACCGCACCGGCGACCTGGCGCGGTTCCGAGCCAGCGGCGACATCGAGTACCTCGGACGCATCGATCACCAGGTCAAGGTCCGCGGCTACCGCATCGAACTCGGCGAGATCGAGGTGCTCCTCGGACGCCATCCTGCCCTCTCCGAGGTCGTGGTCACGGCAACCGGAAGCCAGAGTGCCGGGGGAGAGCGAGAACTCACAGCCTACGTCGTGGCGCGCAGCGAACCGCCCTCCCCGCGGGAGCTGCGTGAGCACCTCAAAGCACACCTCCCCGACTACATGATCCCCACCTCGTTCGTCGCGCTCCCGGTGCTCCCTCGGACCGCGAACGGCAAGATAGACCGCCGTGCACTCCCGGAGGGGGGCCCTCGAGCGCCGCGGCTCGTCGAGGCCGACACGGGCGAGCCCGAGACGCAGCTCCAGCAGAGCATCGCTGCGATCTGGAGGGAGATCCTCAACCTCCCTGCCGTGGGACCCGACAGCAACTTCTTCGACCTCGGCGGCCACTCGATGCTGGTCTCCCGGGTCCGCATCCGGCTGGAGGGGGACTTCGGCCGCGAGCTCACCATGGTCGACATGTACAGGCACCCCACTGTACGCACGCTCGCGCGCTTCCTGGAGCGACCGCAGGCCGACGCACCTTCCATGGCGCACGCCCACGAGCGCGCAGACCGGCAGCGGGAGGCGAGGGGCAGACGACGCGAGTTGATGAAAGGCAGGCGCGAGCATGGCTAGCGGCGAGACACAGGAATCCGCTGGAGAGATTGCGATCGTCGGAATGGCCGGGCGATTCCCCGGCGCCGCAGGGATCGACGACTTCTGGCGAAACCTCCGGGATGGCATCGAATCGATCGAAAGACTCTCCGAGGCCGCCCTCGAAGCCTCCGGCGTGAGCCCCGAAGCCTCGCGCAGGCCGACCTACGTGAAGGCCAAGGGCACCCTCGCTGCCATCGACGGGTTTGACGCCGCCTTCTTCGGTGTCTCCGAGCGCGAGGCGACGCTCATGGATCCTCAGCAACGTCTCTTCCTGGAGTGCGCGTGGGAGGCGCTGGAGAGCGCAGGGTATGCCCCGGGGAGCGAGACAGCCCGGCGCGCGGGAGCCATTGGCGTCTATGGCGGCGTCGGCATCAACACCTACCTCCTCCGCAACCTCGACCCTCCCCACGGGATCGACTTCCTGAGCGCGCAGGGCTTCCAGGCATTCATCGCCAGCGACAAGGACTTCCTCGCCACGCGCGTCGCCTACAAGCTGAACCTCAGGGGCCCCGCGCTCACCCTCCAGACCGCGTGCTCGACCTCGCTGGTCGCCGTGCACCTCGCCTGTCAGGGGCTGCTCGACTTCCACTGCGACATGGCCCTCGCGGGTGCCGCCACGGTGGGCGTCCCCCACCACGTCGGCTACGCCTACGAAGAGGGCATGATTCTCTCGCCCGATGGCCACTGCCGCGCCTTCGACGCCGCGGCCCAGGGCACTGTCCCGGGCAATGGCGCGGGCGTCGTCGCCCTCAAGCGCCTCGAGGACGCGCTCCGCGACGGCGACGAGATCCTCGCCGTCATCAAGGGCTCGGCCGTCAACAACGATGGGGCCTCCAAGATTGGCTACACGGCCCCCAGCGTCGACGGCCAGGCCGATGTCATCGCCCAGGCGCTCGCGCTGGCCGGAGTGAACGCCGAGACCATCGGCTACGTCGAGGCCCACGGGACCGGCACGCCTCTCGGTGACCCCATCGAGATCCAGGCACTCACCCGTGCCTTCCGCGCGGATACCGACAGGAGAGGCTTCTGCGCCATTGGCTCCGTCAAGACCAACATCGGACACCTCGACACGGCGGCGGGCATGGCGAGCCTCATCAAGACGGTCCTCGCCCTGAAGCACCAGGCACTTCCCCCGAGCCTCCACTTCGAGCGACCCAACCCCGAGCTCGCCCTTGAGAGCAGCCCCTTCTTCGTGAACACCCAGCTCACGCCCTGGCGCGCAGGACGCACGCCTCGCCGCGCCGGGGTGAGTTCTTTCGGCATCGGGGGCACCAATGCACACCTCATCCTGGAGGAAGCGCCACCCGCGCCCATCCCGCGACCCGCCGCGGAACGTCCGGTGCACCTTCTCACCCTCTCCGCGAAGAGCGACGACGCTCTCCGAGCGCTCTCGACGCGCTACATCGAGCACCTAGAAGCCAATCCCACGACTTCCCTCGGGGACCTCTGCGCCGCCGCTGCCCTAGGGCGACCCCACTTCTCCCATCGTCTTGCCATCACAGCCGGCTCCACCGATCAGGCCCGCGAAGGCCTGCGCGCCTTCTCGGAAGGAGAGCGGCCCTCCAGCATCGCCAGCGGCCACGGTCAGGCGGAGGACCGAGAACCGGGTATCGTCTTTCTCTTCACTGGCCAGGGTGGCCATTACCCCGGCATGGGCCACAAGCTCTTCCAGTCCGAGCCAGTGTTCCGTGAGGCCCTCGAGGCGTGCGACGCCGCGCTGCGGCCCCACCTCGATCGTCCCCTGCTCTCGGTCCTCCATGCGACCTCGAACGACCACGCCCTGCTCGACACCCCGGAGTACTGCCAGCCGGCCCTGTTTGCTCTCCAGGTCGCGCTCGCGGCGCTCTTTCGCTCCTGGAAGCTCGAACCCGCCGCGGTCCTCGGCCACAGCCTCGGTGAGTACGCCGCAGCGTACGTCGCCGGGGTGTTCAGCCTCGCCGACGCCCTGAAGCTCGTCACCACGCGCGCGAGACTCATGAGCGCCCTGACGGAGCGCGGGGAGATGGCGGCAATCTTCGCCGACGCGGCGCTGGTCGAGGAGGCCCTCGCTCCATACGCCGCCGACCTCTCGCTCGCAGCGGTGAACGGCCCGAAGCAGGTGGTCGTCGCGGGCAGGACCTCCGCGCTGCACCCCCTTCTCGACCAGCTCCGCGTGCGCGGCATCAAGTCCCGGCGCATCACCGCCTCCAATGCCTTCCACTCTCCGCTCGTCGATCCGATGCTCGACACCTTCGAGCAGACAGCACGCTCCGTCCGGTTCTCCGCGCCCCGGATTCCCTTCTACGGAAACCTCGAAGGTCGCCGGCTCGAGCCGACCGAAGTGCCGGATGCACACTACTGGCGCCGTCATACCCGCGAGCCCGTGCAGTTCCTCCGAGGGCTCGAAGCCCTCCGCCACCGTGGCTACAGCCGTCACCTCGAACTCGGCCCCGACCCGATCCTGACAGCACTGGGACGGGAGCGCGACGAGGGCCGCGACGCCCTCTGGCTCTGCGCTCTCAGAAAGGGCCGTGACGATGACCAGCAGGTGACGGAGTGCCTCGGCAGGCTCTACGCCCATGGCGTCGATCTCGATTTCCGCGCCATCGACGGCGGGCGCTCCCGCCGCCGCATCTCCCTCCCCACCTACCCCTTCCAGCGCCGACGCTACTGGGTTGAGCCCAGGCCCCGCACGATCCCGGCCCCGAGCGCCCCCATCAGCGCGGAAAACCCGCTCCTTGGCCGGAGGATCCCCCTCCCTCTCGCGGAGACTGTGTTCGAGGTGCGCCTGAGCGGCGCGCTTCAGGCACTCGATCACCATCGTTACTACCGCCGGATCACCATGCCGGCAGTCGGCTACCTCTCCATGTTCCTCTCCGCCGCGGAGACCGCGCTCAACGGCGCGCGGGGCACCGACGGCGTGCCCGGTGCGAGGAGATACTCCTGCGCAATCGACGACGCTGCCTTTCTTCAGGCGCTCCTCCTCACCGATGGCGAGGTTCGGATCGCGCAGCTCGTCCTGCGCCCCCAGGGTGACGGCGAGGCCTCTGCGCAGATCTTCAGCCGCTCCGAGGCCGGCGACGAAGCAGCCCCCTGGACGCTGCATGCCACCTGCAAGCTCAGGGCGCATCTTCCCCCACCGGTCATCGCTCTCCCCGATCGCGACGCCCTGCGCCAGCGCGCCCGGCGTCACCTCCAGGGCAGCACCCTCTACGAAGCCCTCGATGCCCGCGAGGTCTCCTTCGGACCCACCTTCCGCTGGCTCGACAGTGTCTGGCTCGGTGACGGAGAAGCACTCGGCCGGGTGGCGCCTCCGCGGAGCCAGCAAGGTATCGACACCTCCAGCAGAACCATGAGCCTCCTGGAGACCTGCCTCCAGGTCCTCAGCACCGCGTCCGGTGCCTCCTTCGTCGACGGCGGCGAGCTGTCCTTGCGGGTGCCCGTCGCCATCGAGCGCGTTCACGTGCACCGCATCCCCGAAGGTCCCTGCTGGGCGCACGCCGGCCTCCGTGACGAGGCTGATCCACGTCACGATGCGGTGACTGGAGACGTCCTCCTCGTCGACGACGACGGCGAGCTTGTCCTCACGCTCGAAGGCGTGCGCTACCAGAAAGCCACCCGCCAGGCCATGGGGCGCTCCGCCGAGGTCGCGCAACACGACGACGTCTACACCCTCGCCTGGCGCCGCGCCGACGCCCCCTTCGGCATCCAGCCCCCGACCGGAGAGCCCCTGCTCGGCGAGCACCTCGAAGGACCGGGAGCGTGGCTCCTCCTCACCCCTCCTGACAGCGTCGGTGTCCCCCTCGCGCGCCTCCTCGAAGCGCGCGGGGACACGGTCGTCATCGCGCATCCCGGCGCATCCTTCGAGCCCACGGGTGAGCGCACCTACCGCGCGAACCTCAACCTCCCCGGTGACATCGAGCGCCTCCTCGACAGGCTACCGTCCGCGCTCCCGCTCCGCGGCGTCGTCCACGCCCTCTGCCTGGATCTCGTGGACCAGAAGGGCTCTGCGCTGATGCGCGCCGAGGTCCTCGGCTGCCACGTCACCCTCCACGTCCTCCGCGTCCTCTCCAAGCGGAGCACCCCCACCCCGCCCCGCCTCTGGATCGTCACGGCCGGGGCGCAGCCCGTCGGCCCCGCTGGGGCGGCCGTGGATTTCCCGGCGCAGGCGCTGGTCTGGGGCCTCGGCCGCGTGATCCCCTTCGAGCACCCCGAGATCTTCGGCGGCCTCATCGACCTCGATCCCGCGACCCCCGCCGATCACGCGACGCACCTCCTCGGCGAGATCTCCGTCGCTTCCCGGGGTGAGCAGGTCGGCTACCGCGCTGGCGAGCGCCATGTCGCGCGCCTCGCCCGGGGCCCCGCCGCTTCCCTGTCCACGTGGCGCCCCGACCCGGCGCGGAGCTACCTCATCACGGGCGGCCTTGGCAGCCTCGGCCTCCATGTCGCGCGCTGGATGGTCGAGCGCGGCGCACGGGCCATCGCCCTCCTCGGCCGCCGTCGCCCCGATGAGACCGCGCAGGCCGCCATCGTCGCGCTCGAGGCCAGGGGTGCGCACGTCCTCCAGCTCAAGGGTGACGTCGCCCGTGCCGAGGATGTCTCCCGCATCCTCGCGCAGGTCCAGTCCACCCTGCCTCCCCTCGCAGGCGTGGTGCATGCCGCCGGCGTGCTCGACGACGGTGTCCTCCTCCAGATCGACGGGAGCCGCATGGACCGCGTCCTCGCCCCCAAGATGGCTGGTGCCCACCACCTGCACGCGCAGACCCGCGACCTTCCCCTGGACTTCTTCCTCATGTTCTCCTCCGCGGCTGCCCTCCTCGGCTCACCCGGCCAGGGCAGCTATGCCGCGGCGAACGCCTTCCTCGACGCGCTCGCCCACCACCGCCGCGCCGCGGGGCTGCCGGCCCTGAGCATCAACTGGGGGCCCTGGGCAGGAGCGGGCATGGCCGCCACCGCGGAAGCCCGCGATCAGCGCCGCAGGATCGAGCAGGGCATCGTCGATCTCGCCCCCGTGGATGCGCTCCGCCGCGTGGAGCAGCTCCTCGCGGGCGACACTGCCCAGGCTGCCGTCATGCGTGTCACCTGGTCGAAGTACCTCGATCAGTTCGCCACGGGGCCTGTTCCCCCCTGGGTCTCGGACATCGCGCGCCTCCAGCATGCCACCGCCGATGCCGCCCAGCCTCCCCCGAAGCCGAAGGGCAGCGACGTCCCGCGGCAGCTCGAAGCCGCGACCCCGCGCCGCCGCCAGGAGATCGTGCGTACGCTCGTCGAGGAACAGGCCCGCCGCGTCCTCGGCATCGCCCCCGGCGCACCCTTCGACCCGAACCGACCTCTGAGCGAGCTCGGACTGGACTCACTCGCCGCGGTGGAGCTGCGCAACGCCCTCGCAACGGCCCTCGCGCGCGCCCTGCCCGCGACCTTGATCTTCGACTACCCCACGGTCGCCGCCCTCTGCGGATTCCTCGGCGCCCCGTCGGCACCCACCACATCCACCCTGCCCACTGCCGCGCGCCGCCCGGAGCCCGAGGCCGCCTCCCTCACCGACGTCGACGACCTCTCGGGCAACGAGGTCGAAGCCCTGCTCGACGCCAAGCTCGCCGAGATCGATCGCTGGATAGAAGGCCCCTGACATGAGCAACCCGACGGAGCGGGGCGAGGACGTCTCGCGCCTGAAGCGCGCCCTCGCCGCGCTCGAAAAGATGCAGCAGAAGCTCCAGACCCTGGAGCGCGCCGCCTCCGAGCCCATCGCCGTCATCGGCATCGGCTGCCGCTTCCCTGGCGCCAGCGGACCCGACGCCCTCTGGCGTCTCCTCCGCGAAGGCCGGAGCGCCATCACCGAGGTTCCCCGGGATCGCTGGGACATCGACGCCCTCTACGATCCCGATCCCGAGATCCCCGGCAAGATGTACACCCGCCATGGCGGCTTCCTCGACGGCGTCGACGGCTTCGATGCCCGCTTCTTCGGCATCTCTCCCCGCGAGGCCATCAGCATGGACCCGCAGCAGCGGCTCCTGCTCGAGGTGGCCTGGGAGGCGCTCGAAGACGCAGGCCAGCCGCCCGACGCGCTCCAGGGCCACCAGACCGGCGTCTACATCGGCTTCTTCTCGTTCGACTACTACAACCTGCACGTCAAGCTCGGCGACGAGGTCATCAACGCCTACACGGGCACAGGCAACACCGCGAGCGTCGCCGCGGGCCGCCTCTCTTACGTGCTCGGCCTGCAAGGCCCGAGCATCGCCATCGACAGCGCCTGCTCGTCATCGCTCGTCGCGGTGCACCTCGCCTGCCAGAGCCTGCGCGCTGGCGAGTGCAACCTCGCGCTCGCGGGTGGGGTCAACCTCATCCTCACGCCTGACCGCACCGTCTACTTCTGCAAGCTCCGCGCGATGGCCCCCGACGGCCGCTGCAAGGCCTTCGACGCCTCCGCCGACGGCTACGTCCGCGGCGAGGGCGCCGGCATCGTGGTCCTCAAGCGCCTCTCCGACGCCCTCCGCGACGGCGATCCCATCCTCGCCCTCGTCCGCGGCTCGGCCGTCAACCAGGACGGCAGGAGCAACGGCCTCACCGCCCCGAACCGCATCGCCCAGCAGGCCGTCATCGACGCCGCGCTGGCCCGCGCCGGCGTCGCGCCTTCCGACATCGACTACGTCGAAGCGCACGGCTCCGGCACTCCCCTCGGCGATCCCATCGAGGCCACTGCCCTCGGCACGGCGCTCGGCCGCGGCCGCCCCGCCGACCGACCGCTCCACGTCGGCTCCATCAAGTCCAACATGGGCCACCTCGAAGCCGCCGCTGGCATCGCCGGCTTCATCAAGACGGTCCTCGCCCTCCGCCACGGAGAGATCCCCGCCCACCTCCACTTCCGAGAACCGAACCCTCTCATCCCCTGGAGCGAGCTTCCCCTCGCCATCCCCACCGAGACCCGCCCCTGGCCGCAGCGCGAGGGCGCGCGGTTCGCGGGCATCAACTCCTTCGGCTTCAGCGGCACCAACGCCCACGTCATCCTCGAATCGCCCCCGCCCGAAGGGTCACGTCGCCCCGTGAGCCCAGCCGCCTCCCTGGACGCCTCCGCCGCCGCCCCCCCTCTGGCCCTGCTCCCCCTCTCTGCCCGCAGCCCCGAGGCCCTGCGCGCGCTCGCCGATGCCTACCGCGCGCACCTCCATCGCGCGCCCACCGCCTCCCTCGACGACCTCTGCGCCACCGCTGCCGTCCGCCGCGCGCACCACGCCCACCGCCTCGCCATTCCGGCTGGCTCCCGCGCGCAGGCCCTCGGCGCCCTCGACGCCTTCCTCCGCGGCGACGCCGCGCCGGGCCTCGCCCACGGCCACCATGTCCCTGGGGAGCGCCCTCGCCTCGTCTTCGCCTTCCCGGGCCAGGGAGGCCAGTGGCCGGGCATGGCGCAGCAGCTCCACCGCACCGAGCCCGCCTTCCGCGCCGCCCTCGAAGCCTGCGAGCAGGCCATCCACCGCCACGCCGGCTGGTTCCTCACCGAGCACCTCCACACGCCCGAGGATCCAGCGCAGCGCGCCAGCATCGATCGCGTGCAGCCCACCCTCTTCGCCATCGGCGTCGCCCTCGCCGCCTTGTGGCGCTCCTGGGGCATCGAGCCTGACGCCGTCATCGGCCACAGCATGGGCGAGATCGCCGCCGCCCACGTCGCCGGTGCCCTCGACCTCGACGACGCAGCCCGCATCGTCTGCCGCCGCAGCCACCTCCTCCGCCGCGTCGGCGGCCAGGGCGCCATGGCCATCGTCGAGCTCCCCCTCGACGAAGCCCGGTCCGTGGTCACCGCCTACCCCGACCAGCTCTCCGTGGCCGTCAGCACCAGCCCTCGCCAGACCGTCCTCTCCGGCGCCCCCGCCGCGCTCCGCGAGGTCCTCGCCAACCTCGGTGCACGAGGCATCTTCTGCCGCCCCATCCAGGTCGACGTCGCCTCCCACAGCCCGCAGATGGATCCCCTGCGCGACGCGCTGCTCCAGGCCCTCTCCGGCATCGCCCCCCGACCCACGGCAATCCCCTTCCACTCCACCGTCACGGGCGCGCCGATCGAGGGCGAGCACCTCGACGCTGCCTACTGGGTGCAGAACCTCCGCGAGCCGGTCCTCCTCTGGCCCACCCTCGAGCGCCTCCTCCAGAGCGGCCACGACACCATCATCGAACTCGGTCCTCACCCCATCCTCCTCCCTGCGGTCCACGACGCGCTCCAGCACCTCGGCATCGAGGGCACCACCCTCGCGTCCATGCGCCGCCAGGAAGACGAACCCGAAGCCATGCGCCGCGCCCTCGGCGCCCTCTATGCGTGCGGCCACCCGGTCCCCTGGGAGCGCCTCCACCCGGTGCGTCCCGTGGTCTCCCTGCCCGCCTACCCGTGGCAGCGCCAGCGCTACTGGATCGACACCGACGATGCTCCCGGCCCCCCGCGTGCCCCCCAGGCGCAGCGGCCCCATCTTCACGCCGGTGCCCACGACCTCCTCGGCCGCCGCCTCCGCTCACCGCTCGTCGAGGTCCAGTTCGAGACCACGTTCCGTCGCGACGCACCAGCCTTCCTCGACGACCACCGCCTCCACGGCCTCATCGTGGCTCCCGGCGCCTCTCACCTGGTCATGGCCATGACCGCGGCCACCGAGGCAGGCCTCTGCCGGACCCCGCGCCTCGAAGACGCCTTCTTCCCCCGAGCCCTCGTCCTCGGCGACGACGAGGAGCGCGTCGTCCAGGTCCTCCTCACGCCCGACACCACCGGCTTGAGCTTCCGCGTCTTCAGCGCCAGCGCCCCCTCTGACGACGCGCACGGCGCGCACGGCGCGCACGGCACGGACGCCAGCGCCGCTCTCCCGGAGAGCTGGACCCAGCACGCCGAGGGGCGCGTCTCCGAGCGCCTCCCCGCGGCTGCCCCGGGAGGCGCCTCTGACCGCGTGAGCCTCGACGAGATCCGCGCTCGTTGCTCCGAGACGCTCCCCTCCTCGGACTTCTACCGGGCCATGGAGGCGCGCGGCTACCACTTCGGCCCGAGCTTCCGCACCGTCGGTGACGCCTACCGCCGCGACGGCGAAGCCCTCTGCCAGGTGCAGCTCCCCTCCCCTCCTCCGACCAGCCGCGCGGCGCGCGACGTCACCCTCGTCGACATCTGCCTCCAGTTCCCTGCCGCCGTTTTCCCGCAGGGTCACTTCGACACCACCTACGTACCCGTCGGCTTCAAGAGCTTCTGGTGCGACGCACCTGCGCCCACCGTTCTCTGGTGCCACGCGAGGCTCGCGCCCAGCAACGACCCGGCGAGCGACATCCTCGCGGTCGACGTCCGCCTCCTCGACGACAGCGGCACCCCTGTCGCCGAGCTGCTGGACCTCCGCGCCCGCCGCGCCGGGGCCGAGGTCTTCACCCGCGCCGCGGCCCGACCCGCCCACGACGAGGCCTACGCCCTCACCTGGGAACCTCTCCCCGCTGCCACTGCGCCGCGCCAGACCTTCCCCACCGACTGGCTCGTCATCGCCGATCACCACGGCCTCGGCATGGCCCTCGCCCGCAGGCTCGAAGAACGGAGCGCCCCCGGCCAATGTCTCCTCGTCACGGCGTCCTCGACCTTCCACCTCCCGGCCGACCCCACGCCCGACGATCCCGTTCACCTCGACCCGACCGACCCCGATCACCTCCGCCGCCTCCTCACTTCCCTTCCGCCGCGCCCTGCCTCGCGCAGCCTCGGCGTCGTCTACCTCCGAGCGCTGGACGCGCTCTCTCCCGCACCCGGCGGCGCATCTCCCGCGGACGCCTGCGACGCGGTCGTCACGGGCGCCCTGCGCCTCGCACAGGCACTCCTCGGCGCCGGGACCGAGGGCGCCCAGCTCTGGCTCGTCACCCGCGGCGCTCAGCAACCCGGCGACGCTCCCCAGCGCCTCGCCTTCGAGCAAGCCTCCCTCTGGGGTCTCGGCCGCTCCCTCGACGTCGAGCACCCGGAGCTGCACACGACCCTGCTCGACCTCGACCCCGCTGCGCCCCCCGCCGACCAGGCAGCTCAGCTCCACGACGCGCTTCGCACCTCCGACCGCGAGCGCCAGCTCGTCCTGCGCGCAGGTCGGTGCCTCGTTGCACGCTTGACCCGCACCTCCCTCACGCCCTCAGCCGACACGAAGCCCCCCCGCCTCGATCCCGACGCCACCTACCTCATCACCGGCGGCCTCGGGGGCATCGGCCTCGAACTCTCCCGCTGGATGGTGCGCCACGGCGCCCGCCACCTCCTCCTCGTCGGCCGCACCCCTCCGCGCCCCGAAGCCGCGCAGCTCCTCGACAGCCTCCGCGCCGAAGGCGTCGCGATTGTCGTCGCCACCGCCGATGTCGCCAGCCGCGATCAGCTCGCCGCCGCCCTCGCCCCCGTCCTCCCACCTGCGCGCGCTGCTGCGCGCGTTGCTGCTCCAGAGCTGGCGCCCTCCCCGGACCTGGACCCCGCGCGGCGCCCCATGCCTCCCCTCGCCGGCATCGTCCACGCCGCTGCCATCCTCGACGACGGCACCTTCCAGAACCTCGACCGCGCCCGCCTCCTCGCGCCTTTCGCCCCAAAGCTCGATGGCGCCTGGAACCTCCACCTCCTCACCCGGCACCTCCCGCTGCACTTCTTCGTGCTCTTCTCCTCCACCGCCGCCCTCCTCGGCGCGCCGGGCCAGGCCAACTACGCTGCTGCCAGCGCGGCCCTCGACGCCCTCGCCCATCACCGCCGCGCCCTCGGCCTCCCCGCCCTCAGCATCGCCTGGGGGCCCTGGTCCGACGTCGGCCTCGCCGCGGCGAGCAGCACGCGCGGCGAGCGCCTCTCCTCCCGAGGCATCGGCAGCCTCACGCCCGACGAGGGCCTCACCGCCTTCGGCCGCCTCCTCCGCGCCTCTCACCAGACCCTCGGCGTCCTCCACCTCGACCTTGCCGAGTGGCGCACCTTCTACCCGGGTGCTGCCGACGCCGCCTTCATGGACCGCCTCACGCCCCTGGCCCCCGTGGCCACTGCCCCCCGGACGGCATCCTTCCGCGCCTCCTTCCGCGCCTCCCTCCTCGCCGAGAAACCCGGACCTGCCCGCCGCGCCCACCTCGAAACCCACCTGCGCCAGCACATGGCCCGCATCCTCCGGCTCGCCCCGCACGACCTCGACCCCCGCCAGCCCCTCAACACTTACGGCGTCGACTCCCTCATGGCGCTCGAAGCGCGCAACACCCTGGAGAGGACCCTCGATCTCCGCCTCTCCGCGACCCTCCTCTGGACCTATCCCACCCTCGTCGCCCTCACCGACCACCTGGCCGAGCGCATGGAGGTTCCCCTCGAGGCATCGCCCGAGCCCGAGGCGCCTCCTCGGCCGGAGGCGCCCCCCGACAGCGATCTCGACGATCTCTCGGAGGACGAGATGGCAGCCCTCCTCAGCGCCGAACTGGCCAGCTTGAAGGGCGATGCCTGAACCTCCCCGGCGCGCGCTGACGACGCGCTGACGGCGCGCTGACGGGGCAGCGTCACCAACGAGACGTGGCATCGCCACCGCCTCATCCGTATGCTCCCACCCCATGTCGCCCCCCTACGGCGCCAAGCGAGCGCTCCTTCACTTCCTCTCCCGACGCGTGGATCCCGAGCTGGAAGCCGCCTTCGCTGCCCTGCCGAACCGTCTCAACGACCTTGGCTTCGACATGTGGGGCTTCAACCCCGCCGAAGCAGCCCGCTACTACCCCCTCGCCCGCAGCCTCTACGACTACTTCCGCACCGAGATCCACGGCGTCGAGAACCTCCCCGCGGGCCGCGTCCTCCTCGTCCCCAACCATGGCGGCCAGCTCCCCCTGGACGGCATCGTCATCGCCGTCGCCTGCCTCCGCCACGGGGCCCCTCCGCGGCTCGTCCGCCCCATGGTCGAGCGCTGGTTCCCCAAGCTCCCGTACGTCAACGAGGCGCTCGCGCGCTCCGGCGCCGTGCTCGGTGATCCAGTGAACTGCATCAACCTCCTTGAGGACGACCAGGCCATCCTCGTCTTCCCCGAGGGCATTGCGGGCTCTGGCAAGACCATCCGCGAGCGCTACCGCCTCAAGCCCTTCGGCCGCGGCTTCATGCGCCTCGCCCTCCGCACGAACACCCCCGTGGTCCCCGTCTCCGTCATCGGCAGCGAAGAGGCCATCCCCAGCGTCCACAACCTCGCGCCCCTCGCGAAGCTCCTTCACATGCCCTACTTCCCCGTCAGCCCCTTCGTGCCGCTCCTCGGCCCCTTCGCCTACCTGCCATTGCCCGTGAAATTCACGGTCACCTTCGGTGAGCCCATGCGCTTCGACGGCCCCTGGGACGACGAGGACGCCGCCATCGACGACAAGGCAGCCGTGGTCCAGGCCGAGGTGCAGCGCATGGTCGACGACGGCCTCCGCGCCCGCCACTCCATTTTCTGAGGAGGATTCTCGTGGCGACCATTCTGATCACCGGATTCGCTGGAGGCCTCGCCCGCCGTGTCGCGCGCCGCCTCCTCGACGCAGGCCACGCCGTTGTCGGCGTCGATTACCGCGACGCCCCCGCCATGGACGGCGTGACCCTCTACCGCGCCAGCTACGACAAGACGGCCATCGAGGATGTCTTCCGCAAGCACGCCTTCTCCGCGGTCCTCCACCTCGGCCGCGTCGGCAACCTCTCCAAGCAGGTCGAGCGCCGCTTCGAGCTCAACGTCCTCGGCACGCAGAAGATCCTCACCCTCTGCCGTGCCCACGGCGTCGCCACCCTGGTCGTGCTCTCCACCTTCCACATCTACGGCGCCCACCCCCGCAACCACACCCCCATCTCCGAGCAGGATCCCCTCCGCGCCGGCTACGACTTCCCCCAGATCGCCGACGCCATCCAGCTCGACAACATGGCCTCCACCTGGGTCTACCAGTACCCCGAGGTCCGCGTCGTCGTGCTCCGCCCCGTCAACGTCGTGGGCCCGACCATCAAGAACAGCATGAGCACCCTCCTCAGGCTGCCCCGCGTCCCCTACCTCGCCGGCTTCAACCCGATGATGCAGTTCGTCCACGAGGACGACCTCGCCGCCGCCGTCGAGGCCGCGATGCACGGCAGCGCCCGCGGCGTCTTCAACGTCGCCGGCAGCGACGTCATCCCCTGGCGCACCGCGCTCGACCTCGCGGAGCTGAAGACCTTCCCCATCCCCGGGAGCCTGGTCTCGCTCTACCTGCGCACCATCTCCGCGTTCCCCGGCTACCTGGTCAACTTCTTCAAGTACCCCTGCGTCATCACCGATCAGGAGTTCCGGCGCACCTTCGGATGGCAGCCCGTGGTGGGCGCGCGCGAGACCCTCCGCAGCATCACCGGCGCCACGTCCGATCTGGGCTGAGCCTCGCAGGCTCCGGGGTGAGACTTGCAGCTCCGAGGTGAGCCGCGGTGGCACCAGAATTAGGTTCGGAGCAGAATTCTGTAAGCGACCCTCCCAAGCATTTCGATAGCCTCGGAGAATGACAACCAGCCGATCCCGGACAGAGCCAAGGCTCGTCCACAAAACCGCTCTCCTCGTTCTCCCCCTCACAGTCCTCTCCGCCTGCGCGACGCCCGACATCGGGGCGCCCTCAGGGTCCCCGGACGTGGATGACACCTCACCGTCGGCAGCACACACCGACGCCCCCCTCGACCTCGACGCCACCCTGCCGGCGCGCTTCCTCGACACCTCCAGCGACCCTGCCTTCCTCGCTCCCATCCTCTCGCCCGAGTTCGGCCTGGACCAGCCCGTCACCGGCATCGCCTCGGGCTACCAGACCAACCCGGCGGTGGCCTCCGACGGCGACGGTTACCTCGTCGCCTGGACCGACTCGCGCGCCCCCTCGTGGAGCACCTTCGCCACCCGCGTCTCGGCGGACGGCGCGGTGCTCGACTCCCAGGGCATCTTCATCGGCGCCGGCATCTCACCCACCATCGCCTTCGACGGCACGAACTACCTCGTGGTCAACCGGACCGCGACGTTGAACGCCGCGCCCCTCTCATTCCACGGTACGCGGGTCAGCCCCGACGGCGTCGTCCTCGATCCCGGCGGCTTCACCCTCGGCCACGCGGCCGGAGAGTACGCGAAGCACGACGTGGCCTTCGACGGCACGAACTTCGTCGTCACCTGGGGCCAGGTGGCCACCCACCTCGCGCGGGTGAGCCCGGACGGCGTGGTCCTCGACCCGGACGGGATCATCGTCGACGCCTCGGCGTCGGGCTGGCAAAGCGCACCCTCCGTGGCCTCGGACGGCACGAGCTCGCTGGTGGTCTGGGTGGCGAGCGACGAACGCATCCACGGTGCGCGCATCGGCCCTTCGGGCGCGTTGCTCGACCCGACCGCGCTCGTCATCGGGCCGGCAGTGTCGGAACTCTATGGGCAGTCCAACCCGACCGTAACCTTCGACGGCCAGAACTACGTCGTCGCCTGGACCGCCTCCTTGCCGGCTACCGAGAGGTGCGTCGTCATCGCAGCCCGGGTCACGCCCCAGGGGATCGTGCTCGATCCGACGGGCGTCGTCGTCACCGAGGGCTCTGCCTGGGACTCGTCCTTCAACGATCTCAATGCTGCCTTCGACGGGCAGAGCACAGTCTTCACCTGGACCCTCTTCTCCGAGAGTCCCGGGCACTGGATCTACCGCGCGCGGTTCAGCCCTGCAGGTACGGTCCTCGATCCTGGCGGAGTGCTCCTCGACTCGGAGGTCATGCAGAGCAGCGTCGCCAGCAACGGCAGCGGCAGCCTCGTCGCCTGGCTGGATGGCTCCGCCTCCAACGGGCGCGGCAGCAACACCGTCCGCGGCGCGCGCCTCGCGCAGGACGGCAGCCTCCTCGACGCCCCGAGCCTCCCCCTCGCCACCAGCAGCAACGGCCAGCTCTACCCCGCCGTGACGTTCAACGGCGAGAGCCACCTCGTCCTGTGGAGCGACGACCGCAACGACATCAAAAATGGGTCGAGCAACGACATCATCGGCGCCCGCGTCGGCCCCACGGGCGAGGTCTACGACCCTTCGGGCATCGTCATCGGCGCCGGCCCGAGCCTGCAGACCAGTCCCATCGCCGTCTTCGATGGCGCGAGCACCCTCGTCTCCTGGTTGAGCACCTCTCTCGGGGGCGACGGAGACGGGGATGCCTTCTACAATCCCCAGATCGCGCGCCTCACCCCCACCGGACAGATCGTCGGACCGGTGGTGACGCTCCCCTTCCAGACGATCAACGCAGAAGCGCCTCCCGCCCTGGCCTCCAGCGGCAACGGCGCTCTCCTGGTCCTCGCCAGCGGAGAGGCCCTGAAGGGAGTCGCCATCGCGCCATCCGGCACGGTGGGTCCCGTGTTCTCCGTCGAGGCGAGCTTCAATACGGGCTTCAACGACTTCACGGCCCTCGCCTCCGATGGCGACGGCTACCTGCTCGTCTGGGGAGCCGCGGGCGAGGCCTTGTTCGGCGCGCGGCTCACCGCCGACGGACAGACCCTCGATCCGGGTGGTTTCCGGATCACCCCCGTGGGAGCCGCCATCAGGAGCGCGCAGGTCGCGTTCGACGGCGACCATTACCTGGTGGTCTGGGAGGATCGCGCGAGCGGCGGCGACGGCGCCGTCGGCGCGGCGCGCGTGACCCCCTCCGGCACTGTGCTCGACCCGCTGGGCATCGTGGTGACGCCTGCCACCAACGTGCCGCTCGGCGGCTGGAACGGCCCGTACAACGACACCTCGGGCACCCTGCCTGCCGTCACCTGCCAGGCGGGCCACTGCCTGGTCGCCTGGAGGCACCGCGCAGCCTCCGTGCCTTCCGACGCCGTCGACATCCACGCCGCGGTCGTCGATGGCGCGGGCACCGTATCCTCGAGCTGCGTGCTCGCTGACGGCCCTGGCCCCGAGGGTGCCCCTGCCCTCTCGGCGGGCACCGTCGAAGCGCTCGTCGCCTACTCCCGCTTCACCGCAAGCGCCACGACCAGCTCGGAGCGCATCCTGAGCCGCAGGGTCGCCTGGATCCCGTGCACCACCTCGGCCACCTGCCCCTCCGAGGGCACCTGCGACGAGGGCGTCTGTGTAGGGCCCCTCGGCATCGGTGAAGGCGGTGACGGCACCAGATGCAGAGAACCCGTTGACGCCGATCCCGACGCCGGCGGCGGATCCGGATGCAGCGTCCCCGGCACCGGCCTGAGCACCTCTCCCGGAGCCCTCCTGCCCCTCGGCGCCCTCGGCGCCCTTGGACTCCTCGCCGCCCGCCGCCGCCGGATCCTCCGCGACGCCGCCCAGCCTCAGGGCCGGCGCAGGATCCGCTGATTGCCGTAGAACGCATCCACCGCCACGATCACGTCGTTCGGGCTCCGCTCGAACAGCCCTGGCGTGTAGTTCTTGTCGGACCCCGTCCAGATCGCGCTCGTCCCAGACCACGTCTCGAAGTTCGTCGTCGTCTGCACGTACCCCACGTGACACGACCGCAGGTCCGGCGGCGTGCTCGCCGCGTCCGGCGCCCCCGCCTTGTCCTCGTCGGTGCAGAACGCCACCCCCACCGGCCCGTTCCCCACCCGGATCGCGTACGGCGCGTACGCATTGAACCGCCGCCCCGTCCCCGCGTGGATGCGCGCCTGGTACGGCGTGCGCCGCATCGTGTCGTCCCACGTCCGCCCCCCATCCCACGATTGCGTCGCATGAATGACGTTCGCCCGCGCCCCGCCCGACGGGAACGGCTCCACCCCTTCCACCACCGCCATCAGCCGATCGCCCCCGAGCTGCACCACCGTGGGCATCCCCTCGCGCGAGAGCGCCCCCGCGGCCTTCTCCCGCGACACCGTGGTCACCCCGTACGCAGTCCAGGCCCCCGCCGTCCCGGAGCGCCCCTGCATCGCGATCCACTGGTGCCCCGGGTACCCCTTCTGCGCCGCCAGCTCCTCCGAGTCGTAATAGACCTGCAGGTCCCCGTTCCCCCGGATGAACAGGAACGGCGCCCCCACGAACCGCGACACTGGCCCCACCACCGTGCTGTCGTACACCCAGCTATCCCCGTCGTTGTTGCTCCGGGTGATGGTGACCCGGAACTTCCCCGCGCTGTACTCGCGGAAGGCGCAGAACACGGTCGTCGTCCCCGGCACCCGCAGCATGGTCGCGTCCCCGAAATCGACGCTCGGGTTGTTCGCCACCGATCCTCGCCGATACCAGCTTTCCCCCTCGTTGTTGCTGGCCCAGACCTCGATCTCGTGCCCCGAGCTGCGCGGCCCGAGGAGCTGCCCATCCGCGCGCCGGAGGATGCTCCGGATGGGCGCCGCCCCTCCCGCTTGCAGCACCGTCCACCCGGCCCCCGAGAGCGCCTCGTCCTGGTGGGCGACGGGCTCGCCGCTGTGCTCCCCTTCCTCCACGTCCTCCGGCGCGCCCTCCTCGTCGACGGGAGCACACCCGGAGAGCGACGCCACGCACGCCAGCGAGACACAGGTGAGCAGGACGCGGGCGTGGCGGAGGTGCTTGCGGAGAGGGTTCATGGTGCGGCCATGGTACCCACAGGAGTCGCGGCCCTGGCCCCAGCGACGTACGATCGCGCGGGCCGGGAATTTTTCGGGCGCAACCCCGATCCCACATCACCCCTATCCCGCATCGATGAGGCGCCGGTGAGAAATGCACCGCGGGTGCAAGACGGCTCCGGCGCTCCCCGTTCTGCGACGGTGCACCGCGGCCCCATCTCTCTCATGCGCCTCACGGGCCTGATCCTTTCTCTCGCCTGCGCCTCGACCGCGCGCGCTGCCGACGACCCGCAGGCCGTCCCGCAGGCCCCCGAGGGTCCCAAGGCGCCGCTGCAGGTCGCGACCGAACCTCCGCCTCCTCCCGAAGCCCCATCCCCTCCCGAAGCTTCACCCCCTCCCGAACCCCAGCCACCAGCCGCCGTCGCGGTCCCGCCGCCTCATCCCCCGAACCCGGACGCCGTGCGGGTCGCGATGCCCGTGGATCCCCCGCGATCTACCGACCCGAAGCTCATCGGAGGCTGGGGCATCGGTGCCCTGGCGCCGATCGTCTCGGTGGCCCGGGGGAGCGCCCCCTTCTCCTTCACCTGGTTCGGGGTCTCGCTCCTCGCCTACTCGGGACGCGGCTGGCTCCTGCCGCCCCCCAACGAGAGCGGGCACCTCCTGCGGTTCGGGGGGAGGCTCTCCGTGGCCGAGGCCATGCCCCTTACCGCATGGCCGCTCGACGTGGGCGTCGAGTACGGCCAGCGCCTCGCCCTGGGCGCGGACAACCACCTGTACCTCGCGGCTGGACTGCACGGCAGCGCGGCCGTGACCACCCAGCACGAGCTCAACGTGCTGCACCTCCCCGAGGCGAGCTTCGGATACCAGCGTCACGGGCGCGCGGGCCTCGTCGAGATCGGTGGGCTCGGAGGGCTCTCGGTGATCGGAAGGTATGCGGTGGGCACCAAGATCTCCGAGGAAGACGACGGCTCCTACTTCGCCTCGACCCACACGCTGAGGCCCTATGTCGGGGCCCACGCCTCGGTCCTCCGCGCTCCGGTCATGGTCTCCTTGCTGGGGCGCAGAACCTTTCTCTTCGAGGGAGACACCGGCCGCGCGCTCGACCACGTGCAGGGGATGGCCTGCTGGCAAGTCATCCCCGACAAGCGCAGCCTGAGCGTCGGCGGCTGCGTGACGGCGGACGTGTTCCACGGAGAGGTCGTGCGCGTCGCGCCTGCGCCAGGGCCTGGTGGCGAGATGGTTTCGCTCCGCGTCGGGCTCAACGTCACGGTGGCCCAGGTGGTGGGCCCGTAGACGCGAGGAGGCCGCGGAACGGGTAGCTGTAGCGTCAAGCGGCGCCTCTGGCCTCCACCTCCCGCGCGCTCGCGTGGCTGTAGGTGACCGCGAGAATGGACGCGACGATGCAGACCATGCCGACGAGGTGCGGCCAGATGAAGCGCTCGCCCCCGACGGCGTACGAGAGCAGGACGGCGCTCACCGGCATCACCCCGGTGAAGACCGCGGCTGTGCTCCCCGAGACCTTGGAGACGCCCGCGAACCAGATCATGAACTGAAACACCGAGATTCCCACGCCCATGAAGACGATCGCGCTCCAGCTCGTCCAGCCGGGCGCGCTGAAATCGAAGTGGAGCGCCTGGTAGATCGCGAACGGCAAGAACGTGATCAGGCCGAAGATGTTGACGTAGGCGGCGATGGCCAGCGCACTGAGCCGCCCAGAGGCCAGCTTGGCGGCGATCGTGAACAGCGTCTCGCCGATGACGCACCCGAAGATCAATCCGTTGCCGAGCCACGGATCGGGGCCGCGCGCCGAGGAGAAATCGCCGTCAGCGACGTTCAGCACGAGGATCCCGATCATCGTGAGGAGGACGGCCACCACGCCCCAGCCCCCCAGCTTTTCCTTGAGAAAGACCACCGCGACCAACGTCGTGAAGATCGGCACCGTGCTGGTGATGATCCCGCTCTCGGCCGCCGTGGTGTAGCGCAGGCCGAGGAGCAGGAAGACGGTGAACATGAAGATGCCGCCGAACGAGCAAGCGAAGAGCCAACACGCCTCCCTCGCTTGCAACCTCGGGAGCCGGCCCTCGCGGACCAGCAGCATCATCGTCAGGATCGGAGCCGCAATGATGAGCCGCAGCCCGGCGGCGAGGAACACGGGGAACGTGGTGGCGAGAAACTTTCCGGCGACCACGACCCCTCCGCCCATCGCCATGGCCAGCGCGCACTCGAAGTAGGCAATCCAGCGGCTCGTCTTCATGAGAGCTCCGCCCCGCTCGCAGGCGTGCCTTGCGCCGAGCAGCCGCGCAGCACCTCGATCAGGATATCCATCGCAGCGTCCACCGTGACGCGGGTGATGTTCAGGGGCGGGAGGAAGCGCAGCACGCAGTCCTCGCGCCCGCCGAGCTCCAGCAGGAGCCCCCGCTGGAGGAGCGCTTCCTGGAGCCTCGCCGCCGTGGCAGGTGAGCCACGCCCGGTCCGTGGATCGACGATCTCGACGCCGAGCATCAGGCCGAGCCCACGGATGTCACCGACGATGGGCAGCGCGCCGCGGACCGCCTGGAGACGTTCGAGGATGCGCTGGCCCATCGCCACCACATTCTCGAGGACGCGTTCCCGCCGCATCACCTCGATCATCTCCACGCCTGCCGCGAACGCGAGCTGGTTGCCACGAAAAGTGCCGGTATGGGCCCCTGGCCGCCAGACGTCCAGCGCGCGATCGTAGAGGATCGCCGCGACGGGCATCCCGATCCCGCCGAGCGCCTTCGAGAGCACGATGACGTCGGGCTCGATGTCGAAGTGCTCGAAGGCGAGCCACTTGCCCGTACGACCGCAGCCGCTCTGGACCTCGTCGATGACGAGCGGGATGCCTCGCTCCCGGGTGATACGGCGGACCTCCTTGACGAACGCTTCGTGGGCCGGGATCACCCCTCCCTCTCCCTGCACCACTTCCATGATGACCGCCGCCGGGGTCCTCACGCCGCCGTTCTCATCGGCCAGCGTCTTCTCGAGATACTGCACACAGTTGATCGAGCAGGTGGACGGCGCGAGGGAGATCGGGCACCGGTAACAGTGGGCGTAGGGGAAGAAATGGACGCCGGGCATCAGGTTGTGGAGCTGCTCCTTCGGAGGCCGGAGGCCTGTCAGCGCCATCGTGCTCTGCGTGCTGCCATGAAAGCCGCCCTGGAAGCTGATGACATCCGCGCGCCCGGTGGCCGTCTTGCAGAGCTTTATCGCCGCGTCGACCGCGTCGGCCCCCGCGGGTCCGCAGAACTGGATCTTCATCCGGTCGCGCATCCCCGCGGGGAGCATCTCCAGATGCATCCGGGTGAATTCCTCCTTGATGGGTGTGGGGAAGTCCAGCAGGTGGGTGCTCAGGTGGAGCTGCCGTCGGACCGCGTCGACCAGCGCCGGGTGGTTGTGACCGAGCGCGAGCGCGCCCGCTCCGCTCAGGAAATCGATGAAGAGGTTGCCGTCGACGTCCTCCAGATACGCTCCGCTCCCCCGCCGGACGGCGATCTTGAGCTTGCGCGGGTAGGTCCGCGCGCTCGATTCCCGCTGCTCCTGAACCTCGAGCATGGCCCGGGATCTCGGCCCGGGAATCGAGGTGCGGAGCACCGGTCGCCCGTCCTGGGGGACTTCGAGCGGCTCGGGAGAGGCTGCCTCGCGGATCTCGCTCCTCGGCTCAAGCATGATCCCGCCCCCCCTGCGCGCTGGCCCCGCCCGGGCTCACCGCTGCCGACCGCGGCAGGTTCGGCCGCTGCCCCAGGGCGCGTCCGATGGACTCGGCGAGCTTGGCCGAGCGCAGGGACAGCAGGCTGAAGGAGCCGGCGTCGCTGATGCCGTGCGACGCCTCGCACAGACCATTGAGAAAGAGCGGCGGGAGTGACCCGCCTGGATCTCTGGGCGAGACACTGTAGTCGAAGTTCACGTGGAGGACGCCCCGCGCATCGAGCTGGAAGTGGCGCTCCAGCGGCGCGAGCAGGGGTGGCAGGCGCTCCTGGTGCGGCCCGGGGCCGAAGTCCCGGAAGCCAGTGGCGAGAATCACGGCGTCGACCATGCGCTCGTCGCGGTCGCGCCGGTAGCGCCCCTCGGCGGTGATGCGGAGCCGATCGCCTTCGCGCGAGGCGCCCTGAATGACGTGGTTGTTCAGGAGGGTGACCCTTTGCCGGGCGTCGATCTCGTGCTCGTACAGCGTCAGGTAGAGGTCCTTCAGGACGTCCATGTCTGCCGCGGAGTAGTTCAGGTAACGGAGGTCGTCGTTGATCCGCTCCTTGTCCTCGCTGGAGGCCTCATAGAAGGCGGCGACGTGCTCCGGGTGCACGCTGGCCTCCATGAAAGGGCTGGTGTCCTTGAGGCGGAAGCCGAAGTGGCGCAGGTAGCTCACGGGCTCGACGCTCGGGAAGCGATGGCAGAGATCGAGGAGGATCTCCACCGCGCTCTGGCTGGCGCCGATGACCGCGATCTGCGTGGCCCCCCTCTCCACGAGGCGCGCGATCCGGTGGCCGTAGTGGTTCAGATGAAAGACCCGATCCGAGCCGAGCGCCTCGAAGGGCGCCGGGATGTACGGCGTCCTCCCGGTCGCGAGCACCAGGATGCGGCCCCGATACGAGGCCCCTTCCTCCGTCGTCACCAGGTAGCCCTGCGAGCCGGGCGTGGACCCGATCAGCGAGATCTCCCGGACGCGCTGTCGGTAATCGACAATGGAGTCGAACTGACTGGCGGCCCAGCGGATGTACCTGGCGTAATCCTTGCGGAGCGGGTATTCGAGCCCGAGGTTGAAGTGCTTGAAGAGCAGCCCGTTCTCGAACAGGTAATTGATGAACGTGTACCGACTGCGGGGGTTGCGAGGCGTCACCAGGTCAATCGCCGGGTGGTGCTGGATGTTGGCGCGATGAATCATCATTCCGTCCTGCCAATCGGGGGCAGGCTTCGCCTCGACGAACCTCGCCTTCACGCCCGGCAGGACCTCCTCCATTGCGATCGCGAGCGCCAGGTTGCCTGGACCGAAGCCGATCCCGATTACATCGTATTCATTCGACATGGATGTCTCCTCAGTGCCGGAGGGGGTCCAGCCGGCGCGGCGCACGAGCCCGAGGGCCTCGCCGGAACGCTGGATGTCTAGTCGCAGAAGTGCATGATGTCGGCCTTGAGCTTGGCGTACATGTCGAACGCCTCGGACCTGACGACGGCCGCCAGCATCTGCTCGTTACGCCGCTTCGTGGCCTCGCTGAAGCTCAGGTTCCCGGTCTGAAAATAGCGGATCGCGCCGGATGGATCGCGGAGCGGGACGACGGCAGAACGGGCATGGCGGCTCGGGCTGAAGGGGATGTCGAGCCGGCCGTCCGCGAAGGCCCGCACGATCGCCGCGGGGAGGTCGGCCTCGCCGAGCACGGGAGCGACGATTTCCTCCGCCTCGGTGAGGATGGCCGTCACCTCCTCTTCCACCTGATCCTCCGGCACGCTCACCAGCTCGAAGAGCGACGAGGTTGCAGCGCGCGCCATCCAGATCCCCGCGATGTTCGCCTCCACGCTGGGTATCCCGAGCGCCTCCTCGTAGGTCTTGTTGATCAGCTTCGTGGCGCGACCTTTGTGGGCCGTCAGGGCGCCATAGAAGATCGTCGCGTCGGCCGTCTGCCGGACCGACGAGAAGGGTCCCATCCACTCGTGGAAGACCGGGTAGACCTCGACGTCTCCGGGCAGGTGCCGGGCGGCGAGCCGCCGGATGGCGCGCAGCGCTGCCAGGTCCTGGACGAAGTGGCCGCTCTGGCAGGTCGCGATGGACAGGCACTTCACCCCTTCGCGCGCGGCGAGGAGCGCCTCGAGCAGGGTCATGGCGAGCGACAGGGAGGGCGGGATCAGTACCGCAGTGAGTGTCCCGAAGAGCTCCCGGTCCACGAGGATGCCTTCCCGCGCGAGCTCACCGCAGCGCCGGTCCACCTCTTGCCAGCAGCGGAGCGAGTGCGCGAGCGGGACATCCTTGCAGTAGGGCAGGTTGTAACAGATGCCCCCCCCCTCGAAGGCCGTGATGCCGGCGGCGATCGCCACGTCGAAGAGCGCCCGCGGGTCCGGAGAGCCGTGACGGATCTGGAGCGGGGCCCGCAGCGCGGCGTCGAGTTCGCGACCGCGCAGATGGCCATGGCTGACGAGTGGGTAACCGTTCAGCCCCTGCGGATCGACCTCGAGCATGTGGCTGGCGCTCTCGAAGCGGCAGAGGCGCGTGTAGGAGTCGATGGTCAGCGTGAGGATGTCCGCCTGAGCCTCGCCCTCCAGACGTTCGAGCAGGCGCCTCATGGCCTCGTGGCCACCCACGCCGCAGCGCGGCTGGATCAGCAGGCGTCCCTCGCCATCGGCGCGGCGGAGCACGTCGCGCACCGTGGGCTTGCCGAGGGACCGGAGATGACCGATCACCTCGTCCCACGGCGGCGTGTCGACACCGGGCGCGCTCCCGGTGGCGTGACGCTGGCGGTGCGCTCCGCTCCCGTTCGCCCTCGGGGGCACGGGGAGGAGGTGCTCCGCGACCGTGGCGGCGCTGGGGACCGGAGCGGGGGCGACGGACTCCGCCGGTGGCGGCGTCGGAAAGAGCCGGTCGTGGAGGGCCTGCCCGAAGGCAATGGCGTCCTCCTCGCGCACCACGTCGCGGCGCGGCGCGGCGCCCTGCTCGAACGTGCTCACCAGCCGCAGGCCCGACGCGGCGGCCTGGATGCCGTGCTCGGCGAGGAAGCGCACGGCGTCGAAGAAGCCGCAGGTGACCACGAGGCGACGCGGCGCCTCGGCGCCGAGCATCACCACCGGCACCTTGGCAGCCTGGAGACAGGCGCGCGCGCGCTCCAGCGCGTCGAGCGTCTCGACGTCGAGGACGAGGCTCCTCTGATCCACGACGACCGACCGCGGCTCCGGGCCGTCGCCGATGATCGTCCCGATGCGGTAGTCCCCGCGGTTGAGGCGGCAGACGATGCGCACGCCGCGCCGCGACGCCTCCGCGACCGCACCATGGTGCAGGACCTTGGCCCCGGAGAGGGACAGATCGATCACGCCCTGATAGGAGACCCGCTCGATGAGGCGCACGCCGCGGAGGAGGTTGGGATCGGCGCTGTAGACGCCGCAGACGTCCGAGTAGATCTCGCACCCGTCGAGCCCGAGCGTCGCGGCGACCACGACCGCGGTGAGGTCCGAGCTGTTCTTGCCGAGCATGGTGGGTCGGACCTGAGCGTCGACGGCTTGCCCGCCGGGGACCACCACCACATCCGCCGCTTCCAGGGCACGCCGGAGGGGGCGGGCGTCGATGCTCTGGATGCTCGCGCGCGTGAAGTTGTCGTCCGTGACCACGCCGAGCTGGGAGCCGGCGAGCGACGTCGCACGAAGCCCCGCCTCCTCGGCGGCGACGCGCAGGAGACCTGCCCCGAGCGTGTCTGCCAGGGGCAAGAGGGCGTCCAGCGCCTCGCGCGAGGGTGCGGGATGCAGCCCCTGGGCGAGACCGCGGAGCCGCTCGGTGAGGCCTGCCATCGCGCTCGCCACGAGGACGATCTTGTCGGCATCACCCGCGAGGCGCGCCTCCAGGTGGCCGGCGACGCGCCGGTAATCTTCGAGATCCACGAACGAGGATCCCCCGAACTTGAGCACCAGGATGCGCATGCTCAGAGCAGGTCGTGGGCAATCGCCATCTCGGCGATCTGGAGGGCGTTGAGGGCGGCGCCGATGCGGAGGTTGTCCGTCACCAGCCAGAGCCAGCCGGCGTGAGGGTTGTCAGGGACGACCCGGATCCTCCCGACGTGGACCCGGTCCGGATCGGGCAGGAACCGGGGAGTCGGGAACCCCGCCGCGCCCTCGCCGTCATGCACGACGATCTCCGGAGCGCCGCGGAGGATCTCCACGATCTCCGCGCGGTCGAGGGGCGCCTCGCACTCGAAGTAGACGGCCTCGGAGTGCCCGTTGAAGACGGGCACGCGCACCGCCGTGGCGCTCACCAGGAGATCGTCGCGCCCCAGGATCTTGCGCGACTCCTGGACGATCTTCTGCTCCTCCAGCGTGAACCCGCTGCCCTGCATCACGTCGATGCTCGGGACGACGTTGAAGGCGAGCGGCACCTTGAAGCGCCCCGAGCTCGGCTCCACCCGCTCCTCCGAGAGCGATGCGCGCGCGCCGCTCCGCAGCTCCTCCATCCCCGTCAAGCCAGCTCCGGAGGCCGCCTGGTACGTGCTGACGACGATCTTCCGCACCCCGTAGCGGCGGTCCAGGGGGGCGAGGGCGCGCACCACCGGGATCGTCGCGCAGTTGGGGTTGGCGACGATCCCATCCTCCGGCCGGCGCCGCAGCAGGTCGCCGTTGACCTGCGGGACGACGAGCGGAGTCCGCGGGTCCATCCGGAACGCGCTGGTGTTGTCGATGACGAGGGCTCCTTGCTTCGCGGCGGCCCTGGCCCATTGCAGGCTCACCGCGCTCCCCGCGGAGAAAAAGGCCAGGTCGATCCCCGAGAAGTCGAAGCGCTCGAGAGCCTCGACCTGATACGTCTCGCCCCGCGCCACGATCGTCCGGCCGGCCGATCGCGCGGACGCCACGAGCGAGAGGGCATCGAACGCGAGCTGGCGCTCCGAAAAGAGCGCGAGCAGCGTCTCTCCGACTGCGCCGGTCGCGCCGACGACGGCGATGCGCAGCGCGCTCCTGCTCATCGCGCCCCCCCGGCCGCGACGCGGATCGGGGCGGCGGCCCTCTGCTGATCGCGCAGCCGGAGCAGGTGCTGCCCGAGCTGCTCGGGGGACTCCAGGATCATCGTCACCCCCACCTCCTGCAGGTCGGCTTCGAGGCCGTCGCGCTTCCGGCTCCCCACCGAGAGGTTGCCGCCGAGGATCACCGGGCAGCGCACCTGATGGCGCTGCTTCAGCAGCTTGAGCTCGCGCAGATCCTGCAGGGCATGTCCGTTCATGCTCCCGATGGCGATGGCGAGGGCGTCGCGGTGCTCGTCGTAGGCGCCCATGAACTCGGAGACGGGCGTGCAGACACCGAGGTTGATCACCTGAAAGCCGAGCCCGCGCAGGTAGTGCGCGATCAGGTGATTGGCGACCGCGTGCGCGTCGCTGGCCGCGACGCCCAGAATGACCTTGCCGGCGTCCGGTACAATGGCTGCGTGGGTGGGGGGGAGCTTGGACACGGGAGACTCCTTGTCGTCGAGGGAGGTTCAGGGCTCTGTGCTGTGGATCGAAGGGTGCGCGGCGAGCGCGGAGTTCCGGAGATCGCCGCCAGCCGCGGCCGGGAGCCGCGCCAGCGCGTCGAAGACATGCTGGATGGCCACGTGCAGACCCCAGACGTCCCTGTACTCCGGCCAGCCGCCGTGGCCCGCGTCGACGTCGGACTGGCGCGCGTATGTCGCCTGAGGCCAGTCCATGGTCCCCGGGTGACGGTGATGAAAGTCGTGCTGGGGCGCGTCGCCCGCCAGTACGAGAAAGCGCACGGGGAGGTGATAGAAGAACATCACCGCCGTCCACCGGATCCAGGCAATCACCCGCGCGCCTGCGGGCAATCCCGCCTCGGGCAAGGGGCTGGCGCAGAATCGCCCCCAGCAGCGCCTGGCGACGAATTCACGCGGGGTCTCGCCAGGCACCGGCGCGAGGAACCAGGCGTGCTCGGTGAGCAGCTCGAGGAAGGCGCTCTGGTGGTACAGAAAGAAGACCGGCACGGCGAAGGCCACGAGCCACACCTTCCACATCCCCTCGACGAGCAGGATGAGGCAAAGCCACGCGCCCAGGTACCCCCACCCCGCGATCCGCCGCGCTCCGCGCGTGGAGAACAGGTTGTACTTGAACCGGGAGTGGAGATACGACCCGTGGAAGTACGGCGAGAACATCGTCTTCAGCGTATTGACCCAGAGCGACCGCCTGGAGAGGCCGGCGCGAAAGCCGAAGCGCCGGATGAAGATGACGACCGGATCCTGATCCGTCGTGAAGCTCCTGGGGCCGTGGTGAAGCTTGTGATGGTCGTGGCGGTAACTCACGACGTCCTGAGAGACGAGGAGGACAGAGAGGCACTCGCCGACGAACCGGTCGACCTTCGCGTTGCCCGTGAAGCGGTGATGGCCACACTGGTGCACGAGCACCAGGGCCATGTTGCGGCTCCCGTTCAGGCACAGCCCCCAGCCCAGGAGCACCCAGAGCGCCGGGGCGGGCAGCGCGCCCACGACGGCGAGGGTGCTCATTGCGAAACCGGCGCCGAAGGTGAGCACCGTCCGGAAGAGATAGCCCCACGGACCCACCGGGAAGCGCGGCTTTTGCCCCGGCAATGCCTTCCCTGTCAACCATGTCCAGAAGCCCTGGGTGAATGCAGGGAATCGCTGCAGGGCCTCTCGCACGTCCGGTTGGCTCATCGTCTTGTCCCTCCAGGGCCTCGAAATGCAGCAGCCCGTCCGCGCCCACGCGGAGGCCCATGGCCGAGCGGCGGCGCGTTCGTCCGGCGCGACGTTCGACCTTCACGGACAACTACGCTAACCGGAGCGTCGCCTCGTCGGATTCACCGCCGCTCGGCGCGGGGGAGCGACGCCCCGAGAGGAGCCTCGGTCGGTGTCAACGTCCGTGTCGCCAGCGGCGCAGGTTCGATTGCGGTGCCGTGCAGCGCGTGGCCCTCGACGCGCAGCCGCCCCCTGCGAAGGAGGACCGGGCCGGCGGGGGCCCATCTCCGCGTGCTGCGAGCCCAGCGCCCCGGGTGCTCCTGTCGCGCGCGGTCGTACACGCGCTGGCGATGCGCGAGCAAGGGCACCTCGCGTCCATGGTGCCTCTGGTCCGGGGTCACGAACTGGATCCCGCCGTGCAGGTGCTCTCGGTTGTACCAATCCACGAAGTCGGCCACCCACGCGCGGGCCTCCGCGAGCGAACGGAACGCCTTGCCGGGGTACATCGGCTGGCGCTTGAGGGTGCGAAAGAGCGCCTCCGAGAAGGGGTTGTCATCGCACACCCGGGGCCTGCTGAACGAAGGAACGATCCCCAGGTCTCGCAGGGTGGCGAGCATCGTCGATCCCTTCATGGGACCGCCATTGTCGGAGTGTAATACCAGGCCACGCGGCGCGACGCCGGCCTCCTCGCACGCCCGGCGAATGAACGCCGAGGCGAGTTCCATGGATTCGGCGGTGCTCACTTGCCAGCCCATGATGCGGCGGCTCCAGACGTCCACGACCATGTAGAGGTAGAGCAAGCCCTCTCGCGCTGGCCCCTTCATGTAGCTGATGTCCCAGCTCCACACCTGGTTGGGCCCCAGCGCGAGGATGCCGCTGACGCACGGCGCCTGCCGTTCCAGACCGGCACCTGCGCAGCCAGCGTGGCCCGCGGAGCGGCGCGTTCTTCGGAGGAGCCTGTAGATGGTCGACTCCGAGGCCAGATACACCCCCTTGTCGGCGAGCCTCGGGACGATCTGCCTGGGGGAGAGGCCCCTGTAATCGTCGGAGGTGACCAGCGCCAGCACCTGCCGGCGCTCGTCTTCGGAGAGGCGGTTGGCCGGCGGGGTTCGCCGCGCTGCGCGCCGATCTCCGCGCAGGTCCGGTGTTCGCCAGCGCTGGATGGTCCGGGCCGACAGTTCGAGCAGGTGACATGCGGCCCCGAGGCGCGCTCCACCCATGACGGCCTCGTCGACGAGGGCGAGCACGGACTCCCGCAGGGCGGGCCCGTGAAATCTCCCCCGTCCTCCCAGCGCCAGCCCCCGCCTCTTCCGGGACAGCGAGAGCAATGCCGACGCCTCTGCGAGCGCCTTCTCTTTCCGGCGCAGCTCCCGCTTCAGCGCCGCGGCTTCCCTCTTCAAAGCGGCCCACGCGCTGGAGCCTGCCCCGTCGAAACGCGGCCTTCCTTTCGAGCTTCCCGCGCTGGGGTCCATGGGGGTCCTCCGTGTCGACGCGGAGCCGTCCGACCCGCGGCTACTTTCCGGGCGGCCAGTATCTCCAGGCGTAGTTGAGCAGGTGGAGCCGGCTGTTCAGGTCCGCGAGCTCCGGCGTCTCCGCTGGCTCCAGCTCGCGCACGACGATGAGGCCGATGTTGATACGCCCTTGCTGCTCCGGCGTCGGATCGCCCTGCGCCGACCAGAAGGTCATCGCCCGGAGCTGCTCCTGGATCCCGCGCCAGCACGGGTGAGTGGGCTCGCGCTTGACGAGATCGTCGAGTTCGGCGCTCGTCTCGGCCAGCATCCGGAAGAATTCCTCGCGGCTCGCGATCAGCGGTCTGGCCATGATCTCCTCTCAGGGACCTCCGTCGAGCAACCCGCCGCCGAAGCCCGTGCCCACCCCGCCCGCGGGGATGCTGGGGGGCGTGAAGGCCCCGTCGCCGCGCACGGGGAGGCCGCCCGAGCTCCCCCCGGGGAGGGTGGTGCGGCCCGGCTGCAGCAGGCCGGGGCTCGCGGGCACCTGACCCCCGACCGGCCGCATGGAGCCGCTGTTGCCGATCATGATCTGCTGACCGCCACCCCCGGAGTGCTGGGCCACGGGGGCTCCCGTCGGGCTCTTCGTGCTCCAGGTGTCGATCTTGGGCGAGGACCTGCTCACCAGCACCTGCGTGCCCGCGGGGACCTCGTAGTTCTGGATCACCTTCGGCGCGGCGGTGCTGGTCCCTCGGTTGTAGCCCATCGGGCCGATGCCGAGCCGGTCCGCGGGCGTGTTCTGCCCGGCGATGTAGTTGCCCCGAGGACCGCCCGGGTGCTGGTACTGGCCGAACACGGTGGGCCTGTCGATGGTCCGCACGGCCACTGGCCTGGTGAAGTCGATGCCGCTCATGTGCGAGTCGATGTCCGCCGCGCTCCTGCCGGCGAAGTCTGGGGACTTCGTGTAGTACTCGCGCGCCACGTTCTGGCGCGCCTGGATGTGCGCGGGCGTCGCGCCTGGCATCCGCGCCAGCGTCGCCTGCGGGAGCCGCGCTTCCAGGGCACCGCCGCCCTTCGCGCCGAAGGCGCCGCCCACCATCGAGCCGAGGAAGCTTCCCGCGGTCTCGCCGATGACCCTGCCCTTCTCGCCGAAGATCCCGCCGATGGCCCCGCCGAGCTTGCCGCCGACCCACCCGCCCGCGAACCCGCCTGCGATCCCGCCCAGCGCCGCGCCGAGGCCCACGGTGAGGATCGCGCCGCCCGTGGCGATGGCCGCGCCGACCCACATCGCCACCTGGAGCGTGGTCACCAGCCAGCCCGGGACCTCGGGCTCCATGTCCAGGTACGTCCCCGTGGGGCCGCCGAAGAAGACGTCGGGCTGACCTTCCCGGATGGGCCCTGAGCACTCCGTCTTGTCCGTGCGCCGCGCTGCGGGCGCCTGGTTGATGAAGACATCAACGCTGCCCTGGGCGATGAGCTTGTCGTCGTGGTCCTCGCAGGCGACCTTGTCGATCGTGGCCCGGGCCGCCTTGCGCATGCCCGTCCCCAGGAAGGTGTTGGGGGAGCCGGTACTGATCGGCCCCTTGGGATCGGACTCGAACATCGAGCCGATCTTCATCCCCGCCAGACCACCCCCGGCCGTGCCCGCGATCAGCCCGCCGATGACGACCGCCGCGGCCCCGCCGGTCGCCACCGTGGCCCCGGCGGCGAGCAGGATCGCTCCCGTCACCAGGAACCCCACGGCGAGGCCCACGAGCAGCCCTTTCATGGCGCTCGTATGGCCGATTTCGTCGCCGAGCCGGGCTGCCTCGAGCGCTGACATGCCCTTAGCTCACGCCCTCGCCGCCGCGCACGCCCGGGATCTGCACCGTCGCGAGGATCCGGTTCATGGTCGACTCCATGTCCACGCCGGCGGTCCTGGGCACGGTCGCGGTGATGCTGAGCACGAGGCGCTTGCCCGTCGCGCACATCACCAGGCGCTGATCGACGAGGCCGCTGCTCCCCTTCCAGGTGAACCGCAGCTCCACCGCGGGCAGGCCGCTCACGGTGACGTCCGAGCGCTTCTGGAGGGTGAACTTCTCCAGGCGCTGGGCAAGCTCCACCATGCTGCGATCGGCGTAGCCCGCCAGGTTCTCCCCGGGGCTCAGCTTGTCGCGGGTGAGCACGACGTTGGGCCCGGTCTTCTTGCCGGGCGCGAGCGGCGCGCTGAAGGCGGCCACCGAGCGATCCTCCCAGTCGCGGGGGACCTCGAAGCTCACGTCGGGGTGCTCGTAACGAGGCATGTCGCGTTCTTTCCTTCTCTCCGGCTCAGCGATCCGACTGGCCTGTCGGCAGTACCTGGTGGAAGACCCCGGCGCCGTTCCCCCGGAACAGCGCCACGCCCTGCTGCCCGAGCGCCGCCGAGTGCGCCTCCGCGGTCGACAGCCCGAGCACACGGTTCTGGGCGAAGGCATTGCTGAGCGCCGTCCCATCGAGCTTGGGCGGCGCCGCCTGCGTGCGCAGGGCCATGAACTGCTGCACCCCGGCGGGTAGCGCCGCAGCGCCCGACACGCCCGCCGCTGCTGCTGCTGCGAGGGGAGCCGCCGCCGCGCCCGGCATGCCCGCCGCTGCGGCTGCGAGGGTGGCCGCCGCCGACCCCGGCACGCCCGCCGCTGCGGCGCCTGCCGAGGCGAGGTGGAAGATGCCGACCTGCTGCCCCTGCCCGAGGATCCCCACCAGATCGCTCCCGGTCAGGCCGCCGGTGATGGGGTTCGTGAGCACCGGACCGAGGACCTGCTCGCCCACGGGGGACTGCACCAGGGTCAGGGCCTGGCTCATCGGATCGCGCGCCAGGAAGGATCGCGCCGACTCGACCGCGTCGATCACGGGCGCGGCCTTCGCGACCGCCGCGTTGATGGCGGAAGCGGCCCCCCCGCCGATGTTGATGGCGGCCGGCACGGCGGACGGCGTGGGCGGCGGAGCGAGCGAGGCGAGATCGATGGTCACCTCCTCGAACCCCCCGGGCTCCTCCACCGTGCCCTGACCGGAGAGCTTGCTCTGCGCCTCGATGGTCTCGCCGCCACTCCCGGGGCCACCCGGGGGCTTCGGCGGGCGGGCCGGATCCAGCGTGGGCACGTTGGCGGAGGCCGCAGCATCGCAGTTCACGTACACGTTCGGCTTGCCGTCGATCTTCACCTCGCCGCCGGAGAGCCGGAGCGTCCCGTTGGCCGTGATGTGCAGGTCCCCCTGGGCGTCGAGGCGCAGCCCCTCTGGCGTGAAGACGATGGACGCCACCTTGTTCGTCAGGGTGATCGTCTGGTCCTTGTTGAAAGCGTAGCCCACGCCCTCCGGACCCACCGTGCCGCGGATGGTGTCGCCGGCCTCGATGCTGTCGGCCTTGGCGATGGTGGAGACGCGGCTCTCGCCGACGTCGTTCTTCTGGCTCTTGCCGATGGTGTGGCTCTGGCTCTGGCCGACGTTGAAGCTCTGGCTCGCGCCCACCGTCATCGAGTCGTTGGCCGTGATGCTCGCGGAGCGGTTGTTGAGCACCGTCGAGCTCTGGTTGTTCTTCACGAGCTCCGTGAAGTCCTTCTGAGCCTGGATGTGGATCACCTCCCGGCCGGCGGCGTCCTCGAAGGACAGCTCGTTGAAGCCCCCGGCGCCCGGCGAGGTGGCGCTCTTCCACCCGCTCTTCGTCTTGTTGTCGGGCAGCTTGTAGGGCACCCCGCGCGTCTGGCTGAAGACCCGCCCGGTGACCACGGGCCGGTCCGGGTCGCCCTCGAAGAACTCCACGAGCACCTCCTGCCCCACGCGCGGCAGGTTGAGCAGGCCGTAGCCGGCCCCGGCCCAGCCCTGGCTGACGCGGATCCAGCAGGAGCTGTTGTCGTCGAAGGTGCCCTCGCGATCCCAGTGGAACTGCACGCGCACCCGCCCGAACTCGTCGACGTGGATCTCCTCGCCCGCGGGGCCCACCACCACGGCGCTCTGCACGCCGCGGATGCGGGGCCTTGGCGTGCGCCGCTCGGGCCGGTAGGTGGCGTCCGTATACACGGCCTCGCCCTTGAACGTCCAGGCGGCGCCGGGCTCGCCTTCGAACGACGCGGCGATCGCGAGGAGCTTCTTCTGGGCGATGTCGCCGCGCGGGTGGGCGTCGATGGTGAGCAGCGCGCCCGGCGCGAGGTCGGCCACGTTGGCCTCGTAGGACAGCATCCGCCGCGTGCGCCGCTCGCCGTCGAGGGCGCGCGTGACCAGCTTGTTGCCTTCCTTCTCGCTCGTGCGGGCGATGCCCTTGTCGTCGGCGACGGGGGTGTCCCCGCCCCGCCCCGGCTCGTACCAGAACGCGCCGGGCTCGTAGCTGTACTGCTCGTAGGGCAGCTCGGTCGCCACCTGCGCCCGCGCCTCGGAGAGGAGCTGGTAATCGAGGCGGTTCCTGAAATCGAAGTCGCGGAAGGTGAAGCGCCCCGGCTTCACCCGCTGGATGAGCTTCACCTTGGTGATGTACTCGTGCTCCGCGTCGTCGCCGGGGTTGTCCACGAAGAGGAGCGGCGCCCGGGCGTTGCCCGACGTCGGCTCGTCGCTGAGCACCAGCACGGACTGCGACCCGTCGTAGGCGAAGAAGTAGGCGATGCCCGCCTCTTCGAGGAGGCGGTTCACGAAGGCGAAGTCGGTCTCGCCGTACTGCACCCGGTACTCGTGCTGGAGGTACTCCCCCGAGAGCCGCAGCTCGGGCACGATCTGCCACTCCGCGAGCACCTTGGTCACGATGTCGGGGATGGAGATGTGCTGGAAGATGCGGTTGTTGCGCCGCAGCGTCGTCCGCCACAGGGCCGGCGCGATCTTGAGGAAGTAGGTGGAGAGCCCCGTCGACTCCACCTGGAGCAGCTCCATGTGGCTGCAGATCCCCGTCCAGACCCGGGGCGTGGTGATGCCGCCATCCATGGCGAAGCCCGCGCCCTGACCGACGATGCTCTCCAGGTCGATCTCGTCGCTCGGCGAGCGCGCCAGGATGGCCACCTCGAAGAGGTTCGAGATCTCCTCACGGACCGCGAAATGCCGAACGGACAGCGAGTCTTCTTGCGACGCGAAGGAGAGCTCGAGGAGCGGCATACCAGGCGAAGGCTAAGCGAACCACGGATCTACCCGCAAGCGCCCCGAGCACCCCGTCATGCGCCCATCCGCGGTCTTCGGGCGCACCTTCGCCGCGCTGCCCGCGGTTACTCCGACGCGCCGATCCGCGCCATGACGCGCTCGCGCCATGGCTCCTGCGGCGACCCCGGAGGGATCCGCTGCCGCACGAAATCGCGCAGCCCGAGGCCATTCACGTCGGTGCGCGTGGGATCGGCGCCGCGCTCCAGCAGGGCGTGGACGCGATCGAACTGATGCAGCGTGGCATAGAGGTAGGTCGCCGTCTGCTTCGCGGGGCCCGTCTCGTCGATCCGCGCCCCGCGATCGAGCAGGAGCTGGGTGTTGTCCCACCGGCCGTAGGGGACCAGGAGCGTCAGCAAGGGCTCGTCGAACTGGTTCTTCAGGTTCGGATCGCCGCCCTTCTCGAGCAGCACCTCGAGCCAGCGCGGATCCTCGCTCGCCCCGGCGACCAGCATCGGGGACGCGCCCGTCGCCGTCAGCGCGTTCGGGTCGGCGCCCGCGTCGATCAAGGTCCGCACCGCGACCTCGTTGCACGCCGCGATCTCGTACATGAGCAGGTTGACGCCCGAGGGCTGCACCGCGTCGAGGTCGAAGATGCGGAGCGCACGGATCTGCGCCGCGTCGCCGGCCTCCGCCAGCGCCGCCGCCCGACGCAGGTCCTCGTCGGCGAAGACCTCGGCGACGGGAGGGACACGTCGCGCAGGAGTCGCGTCGATCATCACAGCATCCCCCGGATGGTCCGCACGTCCTCGGCCTTCTGGAACTCGATCCCGTCGATGTAACGCGAGTGCCGGTCCACGCTCTCCATGATGCCGTTCTCGGGAGCCGCCTCGAACGTCGGCTGGCCGCTCGCGTCGAGGAGGGTGTCGCCGTGCGCGCCCGTCCTCGTGCGGACCGCGGGGAGCGGGTACTGGTTGCCGACCGCGTCAGGCACGAGGGGCACCCCCTGGACGGTGGTGAGCACCTCGCCATCCACGGTGTGGTTGTCGACGTTCGCGGCCGCGGAGCGATCGAGGCCGTAGTAGAGGTACGACATCGGGTTGATGCCGGCCGCGTTGAAGGTGTCGGCGCGCCGGCCCGTGGCCATGGCGCCCGTGGCGGCGAGGCCACCCCCGAGCGAGTGCCCCGTGAACTCCAGGTTGTTGCCGTACCGCGCCTGCGCCTGCCGGGCCACGCTGGCCGCCTGCGCGTACTGCGGCGAGGGCACCCCGGCGCCCTGGGTGAGGTTGCCGTGCACCCAGTCCTGCCAGGTCGCGGGCTCCGTGCCGCGGTACGCCACCACCGTCCGGCCATCGATCTGCGAGCGGTACGCGACCGCGTAGAACCCGCTCGGAGACTCCCACGTCTCGAGGCGCTCCCACCCCTCGGGCGCGCCGCTGGTGTTGTACGTGTCCGCGGCGAGGCGGGCATTCTCCACCGCCCGGTTGTTCCTGGAGAGCCGTGAGGCGGCCGCCAGGAGCGCGTCGCGCTCGGGGCCCGGCGGCATCCCCTCGGCCTTCCGGCGCGCGTCCTCGATGAGCTTCAGCCGCTCCTCCAGCCGCAAGCGCTTGGCGTCGCGGTTGAAGTAGACGTTGGGCCTCCCGTCGATGGCCACCTGGTCGGCCGAGACCTTGAGCAGGCGCCCCGCGCTGATGGTGATGTCGCCCTGCGCGTCCAGGTACATCCCGTCGGGCGTGAAGACCACGGACGCGACGCCGTTGGTGATCAGGATGAGCTGATCGTCGCGGTAGACATAGCCCACCCCCGGCCCAACCACGCCGGTGATCACGTTGCCCGCGTCGATGGTGTCGCTCTGCGCGATGGTCGAGGTGCGGTCCTCGCCGATGTCGTTCGCCTGGACCTTGGCGATGGTGTGGCTCTGCTCCCCGCCGACCGAGAAGCTCTGGCTCCCGCCCACGGTCATCGAGTCGGCCACCGTCACGCTCGCCGAGCGGTTGCTCCGCACGTTCGACGACTGGTTGTTCTTGATGATCTCCGTGAAGTCCTTCTGCGCCTGGACGTGGATCTCCTCCCGGCCGGCGGCGTCCTCGAAGGACAGCTCGTTGAAGCCCCCCGCGCCGGGGTACGTCTCGGTCTTCCACCCGCTCTTCGTCTTGTTGTCCGGCAGCTTGTAGAGGACGCGCCGCGTGTAGCTGAAGACCCGCCCGGTGATCACCGGCTGATCCGGGTTCCCCTCGAAGAACTCGACGAGCACCTCCTGCCCCACCCGGGGGATGTCGAGGAGGCCGTAGCCCGCGCCTGCCCAGCCCTGGCTCGGGCGGATCCAGACGGCGCTGTCGTCGTCGTAGGTGCCCTCGCGGTCCCAGTGGAACTGCACGCGCACCCGCCCGAACTCGTCGACGTGAATCTCCTCGCCCGCCGGGCCCACCACCACCGCGCTCTGCACGCCCTCCACGCGGGGCCTCCGGGTGCGCCGCGCGGGGCGGTAGACCACGTCGGTGTAGACCGCGCGCCCCGTGCTCGTCCACTCCTCCCCGGGCGCGCCCTGGAGCGTGGACGCGATGACCAGGAGCTTCTTGCCGCCGATGTCCTGCCGGGGGTGAGGATCGATGGTCAGCAGCACGCCCGGCGCGAGATCGACCACGTTGGTCTCGTAGGCCAGCGCCCGCCGCGCCCGCCGGTCCCCGTCGAGCTTGCGCTGGGCGAGCTTGTCGCCCTCGCCCGGGTTCGTGCGGGCGATGCCCTTGTCGTCGGCGACGGGCGTGCCGCCGCCTTGCCCGGGCTCGTACCAGAACGCGCCGGGCTCGTAGACGTACTGCTCGTACGGCGTCTCCGTCGCCGCGCGCGCCTCGGCGAAGAGCTGCGCGTCGAGCTTGTTGCGGAAATCGAAGTCGCGCACCGCGTAGCGCCCGGGCTTCACCTCCTGGGCGAGCTTCACCTTGGTGACGTACTCGAACTCCGACGCATCGTTGGGGTTGTCGGCGTAAGGCAGCGTCGGCCGGGCCTCTCCCGCCGTGGGCTCGTCGCTGAGCACGAGCTTGGTCTGCGACCCGTCGAAGGTGAAGAAGTAGGCGATGCCCGCCTCTTCGAGGAGGCGGCTCACGAAGGCGTGGTCCGTCTCGTCGTACTGGGTGAGGTACTCGTGCTTCAGGTACTCCGCGCTGAGCCGCTTCTCGGGCACGATCTGCCACTCGGCGAGCACCTTGGTCACGATGTCGGGGATGGTCAGGTGCTGGAAGATGCGGCTGTTCTTGCGCAGCGTCGTCCGCCACAGCGCCGGCACGATGGTGAGCGCGTAGGTGGAGAGCCCCGTCGACTCCACCTGGACCAGCTCCATGTGGCTGCAGATCCCGGTCCAGGCCCGCGCCGAGGTGGTCAGGTGGACGACGCCGCTGTCGAGCGCGAAGCCCGCGCCGTGCCCGACGATGCTCTCCAGATCCAGCTCGTCCTGCGGCGACCGGGCGAGGATGGTGATCTCGAACAGCCCCGAGATCTCCTCGCGGACCGAGAAGTGGCGCACCGACAGCGAGTCCTCTTTCGAAGCAAAGGAGAGCTCGAGGATGGGCATCGCCGGTCGAGGTTAGGGGGAAGCTCTTCGGCGCAGCAAGAGCGGACTGCGGACCCCGGAGCGGGGGCGTCGGGGAGTCTCCCCCGATCGCGACCCCGCCGCTCGCGATGCCCGCGCCCGGCCATCACCGCCCCGAGCCCCTCCACGACGCCGCGCCGCGCAATCCTTCGAGCTGGAGCGACCGCCCCAGAGCCACGGCCCGGAGCGCGTACGGGCTCGCCTCGTACGGGTCCTGCTGCAGGTGGGCGCTGACGATGAGGCGCGCCTTCATCACCACCAGCATGGGCAAGGTCTGATCGAGGTGCTTCGGCAGGTAGACCGGGATCGCTCCCTCCGCCCCGCTCCCGCCCCCGCCCGTGCTCGGCGCGACCAGGAGGGCGCGGATGAACTCGCCCCCGAAGACCTTGCGGATGGAGTAGTGCCGCTGCTCCAGCAGGAGCCGCTCCACGTGGGTGTCCAGGTAGCTCGCGGGGAGCGCGCGGTTCACCTCGCGGAACTGCTCGCGCAGCTCCCGGGTGACCTTCTCCGCCACCCCGGTCGACCCCTGGAAGTAGTCCGTCTTGAGGAGCCCGCTCACGGAGTCGACGTTGTCCTTCAGCCGCTTGTCGCTCCCCACCATGGGGGTGATGGTCACGATGTGGGCCCGGAGCGTCTCCACCTCGTCGAAGGGGAAGCGCAGCTCCCCGCCCACCAGCGCCAGCGGCGGGTTGAAGCGCCCCCGCTCACCCACCGCCTCCACGATGGCCTGCGCGACCCCGGCCGTGTCGATCACCGGGGCATCGCTCATGATCCCGAAGACGTTGTGCCGGCTCCGCGCCTTCTCCGGATCCTCGACGCCGAGGTCACGGCGCGGATCGGAGGGCTCGAAGTCCAGCGCGGTGACCAGCTCCTCCCACCACGCCCGGACGCGCGGCACGTAAGCGTCGTCGTACCAGATGAGATCGAGCACCTCGCCCGCCGCGACGCGCGGTGACTTCTCGACCGCAGGCAACGACGCGGGCGACGACCCGACCGGCATCGGCGAGAGGATGGGGCGGGACGAAGCGTCCGCCGCAGCGTCGGAGGCCGCAGCAGCGCTGCCTGGAAGGCCCGCGCCGACGGGCCCACGGGGCGCGGAAGGGGGAGAGCCCACGGGAGCGGGCGCGACCGGGGCCGAGAACGCGTCTCCGCGGGGAGCCCCGGAGGCCCACGGGCTCATGGCCCCCACGGCCGCCACCGACGCGGGCGCCGCCACCGCCCCCATCCGCGCCGCTGCATCTCCGGCGTAGAGCGGAGGCGGGCTCACGGCGGCGGGCGGCGCGAAGGACCCCATCCCCGAGAACGAGGACGCCGCGGGGTTGTGCACGGGCGCGGGCGGCGCGACAGGCGCAGGCGACGGCATCGCCGCGGGCGGCGCGGGCGCCGCGGGCGACGCGGGCGGCACGGACGGTGATGGCGGCGACGGCACGCTGGAAGGCGCGGGGGCTCCCCCTGGCGAAGCGCCAAACGGCAACCCACCTGCGCCCTGGGGCCCCCGCACCTCCTCGACGGCCGGCAAGGCGCCCGACTGCATGAACGGCAACCCGCCCCCGCTCTTGGGCGCCCGCCCCTCGTCGCCGGCCGGAAAGACGCCCGACTGCATGAACGGCAGCCCCCCGGAGACCTGGGGCACCCTCGCCTCGTCGCCGGCAGGGGACGCCCCCGGCTGCATGAACGGCAGCCCCCCCGGGTTCTTGGGCGCCCGCCCGTCGTCGGCAGCAGGGGGCGCGCCCGGCTGCGCGAACGGCAACGACGACGACCGCGCGTGATCCATGGGCGCCACCAGCGTCTGCGCCCGCTTCATGGTGGGCATGGGCGGAGGGTCCGTCCGCGGGCTGACGTTCAAGGCCGTCACCTCGACATCTCCTCCCCCCTTGCGCGCCATCCGCTCCACGTCGGCGTACGTCAGCGTCTGCAGCCCTTGCTCCATGGCGATCAGCACCCGCCCGGACTCGCTCGCGTGGCTGAGCGGCAGGATCCCCCGGAACAGGAGCGAGCACACCCCGCGGTCGGTATCGATGAGCAGCGTGTCCGGGCGCATCTCCAGCGCCTGCGTCGCCCCCTGGCGCCCGTCCACGAACGCGCGCGGCCGGATCCCGGGCAGGCTGGTGACCAGGCGCGGGTGGTCCGGGTGCAGGTTCTCCAGGACGATGCGCTCGTTGTCGCGGAGCGCGTCCACCCACTGGTCCGGCGGCGCCACGTTGAAGAAGGCGTAGTTGAATCCCTCGGGAAGCGGCGCGTACGCGAGCGACGAGGTGGTGAACGACGCCGCGTTGAGCCCGAGCTTCTCCCGACGCACGGGCCAGGTCGGCGCCATCGGCCCGAACCCGACCGGCTCCACGAAGTCCTCCGGAGCGTGCACCACGACGCCGGGCGGCTGCAGGTTGGGCACCCCCATCCTCCCGTAAGCGTCGCGCACCCCGTGCCGGATCCCCGCCAGGTTCCAGGTCCCCGGGCCGCCCGACGCGCGCTCGTACACCAGCGGCATGCGGGTGAAGCGCTGCCCCTCGTGGAGCGCGCCATCCTGGGTGAAGTGGCGATCGCACATCACCTCGATGGACTTCTCGGTGGTCCCCACCGTGAACCCCGCGATGAGCGACCGCACCGGCTGCCCCTTCGGCGCGAACGCCTGCCCGACCAGCACCACCTCCGCGCGCGGCTTGGTGGGGATCAGATCGCTCGCGGAGTGCAGGCTCCGCCACTCGTCGTCGTTCCAGTGGTTGTCGGCCTCGACCACCGGATCCTGGGTGGGCGCGAGCTCCGACCGCGAGGGCGAAAGGGTGAAGGTCACCTTGTAGAGGACCGAGAGCATGAAGCTCCCGGGCTTCGGCTGCCACACCAGCCCCGCGGTTCGAGGGCTCGAGAGCGAGATGACGTCCATGGGGATGGCTACTACCTCGATCGCTACCGATGTGCGGGACAGCGCCCCTGCCATCTACGTTGGTGCATCGCCCGGGCACAGAAGCCCCCGTGCGGCGCCCCCACGGTACAGGAGTGCGGTGCGCCGTACGAGTCCCCCTCTCGTCGACGCCGCGAGCGCCCCCTCACCTCAGAGGCACCCCGGCGCGCCAGCACCACCGCAGCCACCAGAGCAGGAGCCGACGAGCCCCTGCTCCGGCGTCACCGCGCTCAGCTACTGACCATCATCGCCACCCAGGGCGTGTAGTCGGTCTGCCCGTTCGGGAGGTCGGGATCGATGGCCCTCACCCGGCAGTAGAGGGTCTCGCCGGGGGTCTGCCCGGAGAGCCGGAACTTCCCCTTCGAGCTGACGATGGGCGTCGAGAACGTCGACGGATCGTCGGGGTTCGTCGCGTGTTGCACCATGTACCCCCGGTTGCCCTTGCGCGTGGTCCACACGACGCTCGCCACTCCCGTCGTGTTGCTGCGCCGCGACTGGAGGCCTTCCGGCACCACCGCGAGCGGCACCGGCCTGCGCGTCGCCACCGAAAGCCCGAAGCGCTGCACCCGGTCCTTCGACCCATCGCAAGCCGTCTCCACCGCGCTGAGCACCACGCGCTTGCGGGTGTCCCACCGCCGCATGGCGGCGACCTGGGCGCTCCGCGCTGCCGACAGCTTGCTCTCCAGCTCGGCGATGGTCTTGACGCTCGCTTCCAGACTGTCGTTCTCCACGAGCCACCCCTCGGTCGCGGTTTGCACGTCGGGCGCCGAGGCCCACTCGGGGCTGTTCTGGAGCGCGGCGATGTGCACGGCGCCCGCGGCAATCCTGGCGGCGGGCGTGTGGCTGGGCTCCGTGAGCACGGGGACCGCACGATCAATGACGATCTTCGACATGACAGACCTACCTCTGCTTCGCCCCTCATCGAGCTGCCGACCATCGGCGCCTCCCGGGAGCGAGTGCGTGTTCCTCAGGGCAACGCCACCCCGGCCGACCCCCCATCCCGCACAGCACGATCCCGACGGTGCCCCCTTCCGGGTGGTCCGCATGACGCTCCGCGGCCGCGCCTTGCCGAATTCCCGCCAGAGTCTCGGAAAGTCCGCCCTGCCCTTCCGTCGCCCCCAGCCGCCCTTCGGAAAGTCTGCCCTGCCCTTCGGAAAGTCCGCCCTGCCCTTCCGTCGCCCCCAGCCGCCCTTCAGAAAATCGGACCTGCCCTTCGGAAATTCCGCCCTGCTATTTGGAAAATCGGCCCTGCTATTCGGAAAGTCCGCCCTGCCCTTCCGTCGCCCCCAGCCGCCCTTCGGAAAGTCTGCCCTGCCCTTCGGAAAGTCCGCCCTGCCCTTCGGAAAGTCTGCCCTGCCCTTCGGAAAGTCCGCCCTGCCCTTCCGTCGCCCCGCTGGACTCGCGGAAGGTTTGCCCTGCCCTTCCGTCATCCCCAGTCGTCTCTCGGAGCGTCTGCCCTCCCCCTCGGAGCGTCTGCCCTCCCCCTCCGTCGCCCCCGGCCAACGTTCGGAAAGTCCGCCCTGCCCTTCCGTCGCCCCGTAAAGGTGCTGGATCTCACTGTAGCCAGGTGCTGGATCCCACCGTAACCAGATCATCCTGTCCCGGTTTCTCCCGATCCCGGCATCCGCTCTGAGCGCTCAGTTGCACAGGAATACGCACGTGCAGTGGAGCGGGAGGTTCACCCGGAGGGCGTGTATTGCAGGGCGCGTGTCCAGTGGAGCGCATGTATTCACGGAAAGCCGCGCCCTGCGGGAGTGCCGGGCGCACAGACGTCCAGTGGAGGCGAGGTATCGGTGGAGCGCGCGTATTGCAGGGGCCCATCCAGTAAAGCGCGTGTATTTCACGCTTTCATGACGCCCTGTGGAGGTCCAGTGGAGCGCGCGTATTGCAGTGGAGCGCGCGTATCCTGCGGCGAGGTTATCGTCATTCGCTCCGGCATGCGGTCTGCATCCAATGCACATCCGAGGATTCCGATGGCCAGCAGTGGCCAGGAGCGAGGCGGGATGCGTACGAGTGCCTGCGGCTTCTTCATGGGTAGTCTTGTGCTGCTGGTGAGCTGCCAGCCGCAGGAAGCGACACCGTACCGGCAGGACGTCGGCCCTCCCCCGTCTCATGGTCAGGGGGGATTAAGCGGCAGCAGCGGGGGCCATGGCGGGGCTACGAGCACTGCCAGCGCGACCGCGACCGCGACCACGGGGACGCAGGGCGGAGGCGGGGACGGCGGTGCTGGCGTCCCGGGAAGCGGTGGAAGCGCGGGGAGCGGCGGTATTCACACCTCCTCCGGCGAGAGCGGCGGCCAGGGTAGCCAGAGCGGGACTGGCGGGCAGGGTGGCACTGGAAACGGCAGCGGCATCGGAGGACAGGGGGGCGGCAGCGGCATCGGAGGACAGGGGGGCGGCAGCGGCATCGGAGGACAGGGAGGACAGGGGGGCGCCGTGGCAGGCCCGCCCTGCATGCCTCAGGGCAGTGCCAGCCCTCCCGCACCCGCAGGCGTCCCTTGTCCCGACGCAGATCCTTGCAATGGCACCGAAGCCTGCGATGGCGCCGGCCACTGCATCTCCGGACCTCCTCCGGTGCTCGACGATGGTGACCCCTGCACCTTCGATGCATGCGACCCTGCGGCGGGTGTCCTTCACACCGCCTGCGCGCCGCTCGATCGCACCGTCGCGACCCTCCCTGCGGAGGGCCTGGCATTCCTCGTCGAAGGAGCCGATCCCCTCCAGCCTGGCGCCGATCTCTCCCTGTTCACGCTCTCGCCGCAGCGTGTGTCGGGCCTTCATGGCGCCGTGCGCGCCGTGGATGGCAGTCCTCTCGCGGGCGTGACGGTCTCGCTCCTCGACCACCCCGAGATCGGCAGCACCCGCACCCACGCCGATGGCGCGTTCACCATGGCGGTCCAGGGAGGAGGTCCCCTCGTGGTCACCTACCACGCCGAGGGGCACCTTCCCGCGGCCCGGAAGGTCGACGTGCCCTGGCAAGGGCATGCGCACGCGCCGGACGTCGTCCTCGTGCCGCTCGACGCGCACGTCACGCCCATCGATCTCGACGCAGCACCGCCCTACGCCGAGGCCCGAGGCAGCGTCGTCGTCGACGCGGACGGCACCCGCCAGGCCACGGTGCTCTTCCCACCGGGCACCACCGCCGAGCTTCTCCTCCCCGACGGCACCCTGGAGCCCGTGACGACCCTCAGCCTGCGCGCCACCGAGTACACGGTCGGCGCGCGTGGACCGGAGGCCATGCCCGCATCGCTCCCGCCGACCAGCGGATATACGTATGCCGTCGAACTCAGCGCGGACGAGGCGCTCGCGGCAGGCGCCGTCAGCGTCTCGTTCAACCAGCCGCTGCCCTTCTACGTCGACAACTTCCTCGGCTTCCCCGCCGGTACCGTGGTGCCGATGGGGTATTACGATCGAATCCGGGCAGCGTGGGTCCCGTCCGACAATGGCCGCGTCGTCCGGATCGTGGCTATCACCGCCGGAATGGCCGAGCTCGACACCGACGGCGATGGCGCTGCCGACGACGGCGCCGCCCTCGACCTGCTCGGCATCACCCCCGAAGAGCAGTCCAAGCTCGCCGAGCTGTACCCACCTGGTCATTCGTTGTGGCGCGTGCCGATTCAGCACTTCACGCCGTGGGATTGCAACTGGCCTTATGGGTTTCCGGAGGATGCGTGCGTTCCGCTGAGCCTCACCTGCTCGGGTGACGGTGATGACGACACCACGTCCAGCGGCAATGGCAGCGCTTCGAGCGGGAGCGCGACCACGTCGGGGAGCGGTGGCGCCGGCGGCAGCGGTGGCGCTGGCGGCAGCGGCGGCGAAGGTGGACGCGATCCCGACCGCAACGAGCCTGAGCCGATGGCCTGCGAGGAGCAGGGATCGATCATCGATTGCGAGAACCAGGTGCTCGGCGAGGCGCTGCCCCTGGCGGGGACGCCGTTCTCGCTGCATTACCGCAGCGATCGCGTCGCTGGACACCAGGGTCGCAGCACCCTGACCATCCCGCTTGCGCGCGGGGGTGTTCCTGCCTCCGTCAAGCGCATCGATCTGGTCGTCGAGATCGCGGGGCGCCGCGTCGAGCAGTCGTTCCCTTGCCCCTGCGCGTCGAGCCGCGAGACCACGTTCGAGTGGGATGGGAAGGACGTGTTCGGCCGGGAGACGCAGGGGGAGCAACCGATCTCCGTGGAGATTGGCTACATCTACGAGGGCGTGTACCTGGCGCCCTCGGACTTCGCGCCAGCGTTCGGTGCGTTCGCGGGGGAAGAGATCTCGAACAGCCGCACCCGCGGGGAAGTCACCACCTGGAAGCGCTGGCGTGGGCGGCTGGGCGGCCTCGATGCCCTCGCGCTCGGCCTCGGCGGCTGGACGCTGAGCGCGCACCACGTCTACAGCCCTGGCGCCGATGTCCTTTACCTGGGCGATGGGCGCCGCAGGACCGGCGCGGCGCTCGGCACCGAGATCCGCACGCTCGCAGGCAAGGGACAGATCACCGGAGCGCTCGGCGATGGGGGGCCCGCGCGGAGTGCGCCGCTCGACACGGTCTCCGGGGTGGCCGTGGGGCCGGATGGCAGCGTCTATCTCAGCGACACCGGACACGCGCGGGTCCGGCGCGTCGCGTACGACGGCACGATCTGGCCCGTCGCCGGGACCGGCACCAGCGGAGGCGCAGGCGATGGGGGTCCTGCCGCGCAGGCACAGGTGCATGTGCCCCGCGGCCTCGCGCTCGGTGCTGACGGCAGCCTCTACATCGCCGAGCCAGGAGGGCACCGCGTGCGGCGGGTCGCGCCGGATGGGGTGATGCACACCGTGGCGGGCACCGGGCAACAAGGCTTCTCCGGCGACGGGGGTCCAGCGAGCCAGGCGCGCCTCAGCGGGCCGTTCAGCGTGGCTGCGGCCGCGGATGGCACGCTGTTCATCGCCGACACGCTGAACCACCGCATCCGCCGGGTAGGCACCGATGGGACCATCACCACGGTCGCGGGGAACGGCACGCCTGGCCACGCCGGCGATGAGGGGCCCGCGACGGAGGCCCGGCTCCAGGGGCCTCGCGGGGTCGTGGTGGCCCCTGATGGTGGCCTGTACATCGTCGACACGCAGAACCACCGGATCCGGCACGTCGACCGGCGCGGGAGGATCACCACGGTCGCAGGCACGGGCCAGGCCGGCTTCAGCGGGGACGAGGGCCTCGCGATCGCCGCGCGCTTGAACAGCCCCACCGCGGCGGTCCTGACGCCGGATGGAACGCTCTTCGTGGCCGACAGCGCGGGCTACCGCATCCGCCGCCTCTCTCCGGACGGGTCGATCCACGCTTTCGCCGGGACCGGAACGTACGCCGTCGATCCGCCTCCGGAAGGTGCGCGGGCGCTGACCACCGAGATCGGCGTGGCGGGTCAGCTCGCGCTGGGTCCGGACGGGGCGCTGGTCGTCGCGGAGATGCTCTCGCACCGGGTGCGGCGCATCGCGCGGACACCGATGCCGGGCGTCGCCCTGGGGGAGCTGGCGATTCCGACCGAGGACGCGCGGGAGGCGCACGTCTTCAGCGGCCTCGGGCGCCACCTGCGCACCATCGACCTGCGCACGGGCACGCCGCTCTGGACCTTCCAGTACGACGCCGCTGGCCTCCTCGCGTCGGTGCTGGATGCCGAGGGGAACGTGGTCACGATCACCCGGGACGCTGCCGGGGCGGCGACGGCGATCACCGGGCCGTTCGGGCAGACCACCACGCTCACGGCACACGGCGACGGGATGCTCGCTTCTGTGGCCAACTCGGCCAGCGAGGTCACCACGCTGAGCTACGGCAATGGAGGGCTCCTCACGGGGCTGGTCGACGCGCTCGGGCGGGCGCACGCCTTCACGTACGACAGCGCCGGGCGGCTCCTCAACGATGCCGATCCCGCGGGAGGCAGCAAGTCGATCGCACGAAGCACGCTCGCCAAGGGACGGGCGGTCACCGTCACCACCGCGCTCGGCCGCAGCACGACCTACGCCGTCCAGAAGCCCGGCGCGCTCGATGCAGCCCGGACCATCACCAACGCCGCCGACCTGACCGGAACAGCAGCCCCGGATGCTTCGGGGCAGGTGGTCACGCAGCTCCCTGATGGGCGCACGATGCGCTGGGCGCTCGCACCGGATCCGGTCTTCGGCATGCTGGCGCCGTACCGGAAGCAAGAGCGCGTCACCACGCCGGGTGGACACACGCTGACCGTCAACCGGTCCCGGACTGCCACGCTGCTGAACCCTGCGGATCCGTCGAGCTTCACCGCGCTCCAGGAGACGACGACGCGCAACGGGAAGAGCTACACCGACGTATATACGCGCGCCACGCGGCTGACGAACCACACCACACCTGCGGGAAGGAGCGTGTTCATCACGGCCGATACGCAGGGCCGGGCTGCGGAGATCGTGGTAGCAGGCATGGTTCCCGTGCAGCTCACCTACGACGCGCATGGCCGGCTCGATACCCTGACGCAGGGCGCGCGCACGCTGACACACGCCTATGCGGCGGATGGCTTCCTCGCCAGCGTGACGGATCCGCTCGGCCAGGTGGAGGCGTTCGTCAGGGATCCGATCGGGCGCGTCGTCGAGGCCTACCGGCCCGATGGCGAGGCCGTGCTCTACGACCATGACCTCGTGGGCAACCTGCTCTCCGTCACCCCACCAGGCCGGCCCGCGCATCTGTTCGGCTACACGCCGCTCGACCAGCGCGCGTCGTACGATCCGCCGCTGCCCGCGAGCGGGGCGCCGCTGCCGACGACCTGGAGCTACGATCTCGACCGGCAGCTCTCCTCGACCACGCTGCCGGACGGCACGGCGCTGAGCCACAGCCGTGACTTCGCGGGCCGCCTGACAGCGCTGGGCTTTGCGGGCGGAGCTGGCGGGAGCTTGGGAAGCATCGCCCGCACATTCGACCCCGACACGGGCAAGCTCGCGACGCTCAGCGGTCCTGCAGGCGTGGCGCTGGCCTTCGGCCACGATGGGCACCTGCTCACCGCTGTCACCTGGTCGGGTGCGATCAGCGGGGCGCTCCACCGCAACCACGACGACGACCTGCGGGTGGTGCAGGAGCGCGTGAACGGCGGGCACCCGGTCGTCTTCGGTCACGACCTGGATGGGCTGCTCACGAGCGCGGGGCCGCTGACGCTGAGCCGGCATCCCCAGAACGGGCTGCTCACTGGCATCACCGTGGGCAGCGTGGTCGAGACACTCACGCGCGATGCGTTCGGGCAGATCACCGGGCGCACCGTGACCGTCGGCGGCGCGCCGTTGCTGACCGCCACCTACGAGCGCGACCTCCTCGGGCGCGTGTTCGAGAAGACCGAGACGCTGGGCGGCGTCACGCACGTGGACGGCTACGAGTACGATCTCGCCCGCCGCCTGGGCGACGTGCTGCGTGACGGTATCCTGGTCACCCACTACGACCACGACGAGAACGGCAACCGCCTCGCGCGGGTGACGGCCATGAGCACCGAGGCGGCGACGTTGGATGACCAGGACAGGTTGCTCACCTACGGGGATTTCACCTTCACCTACGACGAACGCGGGGTGCTCCAGAGCCGCACCGACACCACCACCGGGGCGACGAGGCTCACCACCTACGACGCCCTCGGCAACCTGCGGGAGGTGACCCTGCCGGATGGGACCGTCATCGCTTACGTGGTGGATCCGCTGGGGCGCCGCGTCGGCAAGAAGGTCAACGGGGCGCTGGTCAAAGGCTGGCTCTACCGGAACACGCTCCAGCCTGCGGCGGAGATCGATGCGGGCGGGGCAGTGGTGGCGCGGTTCATCTACGGAGACCGGCCCAACGTTCCGGAGGTGATGCTCAAGGAAGGGGTGACGTACCGGATCGTGAGCGATCAGGTCGGCAGCGTGCGGCTCGTAGTGGATGCGGCGACAGGGGCCATCGCCCAGCGCCTCGATTACGATGAATTCGGGCGGGTGCTGCTCGATACGAACCCGGGGTTCCAGCCCTTCGGGTTCGCAGGGGGGATGTACGACCCGGAGACGGGGCTCGTGAGGTTCGGCGCCCGGGACTATGACGCCGAGACCGGCAGGTGGACCGCGAAGGATCCGCTGCTGTTTGAGGGTGGGGATACGAATCTGTATGCGTATGCACTAGGCGACCCGGTGAATCGCAGCGATCCCACGGGGCGCTCAGCCGTGACCTGGGAGTGGGTCGCTACAGGGGTGGGCGTGCTGACGGCTCCCATCGTCCTGCCGGCGCTGACGACAACGGCGCTTACCGGCATATGTATCGCGATGATGCTCACGCTGGACAATGACATCCCTGACTTCGAGGAAGAGGAATCGCTCAGAAGGGAGTGCGAGGTCCTACGCGAGAGCGACGTGGCTACCTGTAACCGCATCAGCAAGAGGAAGTATGCATGTTTCGCGAGTTCCAACGAACGTTATGCCGCTTGCGTGACACGAAAACCTTTGCCACGCCTCATTCTAGATTAGAGGATCAAGATGACGCCCGTCAAAATCCGCGGCGAAAGCAGTTGGATTGCTCTCACAGAATTGGCGTGCGACCTGGGTCAGGGCTCGAAGAGTCAAGTAACGGTCGCGATCTCAGCCCCGGTCACCGATGCAGACCGAGGAATCTCTCGATGTAGCTTCCGTATCGCAGGACTGCGACAAGGGACCATCGAACAAGAGACCTGCGGCGCAGACACCTATCAGGCACTGGTGCTGTGTGTGCAACGGGTCGGAATAGAGCTGGCGCTCGCGAAGCGGCACCAGCGATTGACCTGGGCAAATACCGAGGACGACGACCTTGGCTTTCCGGTCGATGTCTTTGAGAACGTCACGAAACCACGACGGACGGCATACTTGCCCAAGCCTGACTCCTCTCTGCGAGAATCTATCCGAGAGGGTTTTTCGCTGCTCCGTCTGGATCCTGGGCAGGCTGGCAAGGTTCTTGGCCGGCTCCGAAGGCGATGTCTTCAGCTTGACCTCGTCGATTCAGCCACGATGTGTCTCCAGGGCGAGCTGGCCGCGGCAAGGGCGATGAAGAATGTCGCTGAAGAGTCTCGGCTGACACGGCTCCTCGCCCGACAACAACCCTCGGCGGACAACCTGCTCGCAGTTGCAGAAGGCTTCGTGAATCAGGGAAAGCAAAATGATGCGAGGAAGTATCTCCTCCAAGCGAGCGCCGTAGCCGAGCACGGCACAACGCTTCACCGCCTGATCACAGAGAAACTTGCGGCGCTGCGCGGTCCGCAGCAGAAGCCGGGAGCGACGGTTCGACCCGCAGTTGGTCTCCGAAAAAGGCGTAAACGGTAGGGATTCCTGACGCCGACGTTGCCGGGGAGCAGCGCATGGATACGATGAATTCGGGCGGGTGGTGCTCGACACCAACCCGGGCTTCCAGCCCTTCGGGTTCGCGGGGTGGCTGTACGATCCGGCGACGGGGCTCGTGAGGTTCGGCGCGCGGGATTACGATCCGGAGACCGGCAGTTGGACCGCGAAGGATTTGCTACTCCAGCGCAAACGAGAGATATGCAGCATGCATCGTCGACAAAACAATGCCGCCTCTCGTCTCGACTTGGGCACTTTTGCGCCCAGCAC
>NZ_ASRX01000022.1 GCF_000601485.1 Chondromyces apiculatus DSM 436 | reverse complement strand
TGGCGCCGGCGGTGGCGCCGGCGGTGGCGCCTGACGACATCCTGGTGCTGCGCCGAGGGCCAGGGGCGAACTGCTCGTCGGTCGGGAGCGCGGTGGACGTGCTGTTCCTGTCGGCGGTGGTGGCCGGCGCGGCGCTCGTCGCGGTGGCTGCCGCAGTGAGACCTCGACGCGCGGCACACAGGGAAGCGGAAGAGGAGGCAGGCGCAGGCTCCTCCGGAAGCACGCGCGCGCCCGTGGAGGCTGGAGAGGGCGCGCAGGAGCGGCAGGCGAAGCAGCGCCGAAGCGAGGGGCATGGTGGGGACGATGCGGACGCGGGCTGAGGTGTTCGGGGCGTGGGTGCGCGTCGACGATGCGACGCTGATCGCGGTCAACCAGCGCGCGGCGCGGCGGCTGGGCATCGAGGGCGGCGCGCTGTGGGAGGTGGGCGAGGAGGCTGGGAGACCTGCAGCAGAGCAGGACGCGCTCGTGGAAGCCGTGCGGGGGATCCCGGCGCCGCTGGAGGTGCACCTGGCGGTGACCGCACGGTGCGGAGCGGGGTGCTCGGGGTGCTACCTGGACGCGACGCCCGACGGCGCAGTGCCAGCGTTCGAGGTGCTCGCGGAGCGGCTGCGGGCCATCGCGGAAGCAGGAGCCTTCACGGTCGCCTTCGGTGGAGGAGAGCCGCTCAGCCGATCGGATCTCGGCGCGCTGGGGCGCCTGGCGCGGGAGCTCGGGCTGACGCCGGTGGTGACCACCAGCGGGATCGGGATGAGCCGGGCCCGCGCGGAGGAGCTGCGCGCGTTCGCGCAGGTGAACGTGAGCTACGACGGGGAGCGGGAGGCCTACGCGGCAGTGCGCGGGTTCGACGGCGCCGCGGTCGCCGAGCGGGCGATGAAGATGCTGCGGGAGGCAGGCGTCGCGTTCGGGGTGAACGTGGTCCTGACGCGGCAGAGCGTCGACGTTCTGGAGCGGACGCTCGCGCGGGCGGCAGCGCTGGGCGCCGTGGAGGCGCAGCTCCTGCGGTACAAGCCAGCAGGGAGGGCGCAGCACGCGGGCTACCTGGAGGCCCGGCTGACGGAGGCGCAGGTGGCAGGGCTCGGTCCACGGATCGAGCGGCTGGTGGTGGAGGGCGTGGGAGCACCGGCGGTGAGCATGGGGATCCGGATCGACTGTGCGCTGGTCCCTCTGCTGTCCGGCGGGGCGCTGGATCCGGAGAGGCTGGCGCGGTTCGGGGTGCTGGGGTGCGAGGCGGGTCGGCACCTGGCCGCAGTGGGGGTGGGCGGGGCCGTGGCGCCCTGCAGCTTCGCCCCGTCCTCGCAGGCGGTGGCCGAAGAGGCGTGGGGGCGAGGAGGCGCGGGCGTCGGCGAGGCGACCCTCGCGTCGTGGCGGCGCCGGATGGCAGCAGAGCCGTGCGCGTCGTGTGCGTTGCAGGAGGTGTGTCGCGGGGGTTGCCGGGTGGTGGCGATGCACCTGACAGGAGCGCTGGGGCCAGACCCGGAGTGCCCGCGCGTGCAGGCCTTTCAGCGGGGTGAGCGGGGTAGCGCGGCGCAGAGATCCGCGCCGGTGGGACGGCGGCTGGAGGTGCTGCGATGACGGCCGCGGAGAGGGGGCTCATCGCCCTGGCGATGGGCGGCGTCGGCGCCGTGGTCGGCTACGCGGCGGTGCGCGTGGTGGAGGTGTGCCTGTTCCCGGAGGCAAACCCGGCGGTGCTGATCGGCGCCGCGCAGAGTCCTTTCGCGTGGCGGTGCTGGAACGCCCTCTACCTCGGAGGGCTCGCAGGGCTCGGCGCGCTGGCGCTGGCACGGCGCGCGCCGGTGGTGGCGGCGCGGTGGGTGGGGCACGGCGTGGCAGCGGCCGCCGTGGGGATGATGGTGCAGGCGACGCTCGCGCCATGACGGCATCGGAGCTGCGCTGGCTGACCGGTCTGCACGGGGTGCTCGGGTGGCTCGCCGTGGCAGGCCTCTCAGGCGCCCTGGTCAAGACGGCGCTGGAGGTGGCGCGCGCGCGGGGTCCGGGAGAAGGACCGGAGCGCGGAAGAGGCGGGGCGCTCCGCAGCGTGAAGGGGTGGATCCCCGCGCTGATCGCGCTGGCCACGGTGCTCATGGGAGCCGCCGTCGGGAGCGGGGTGGCGCTGGATCTCCCCTACCGAGGGCTGGTTCGACAGCGGCTGTTCCTGGCATCGCCGCACCTCGGGTGGATGTTCGAGCGAAAGCTCCACCTGTCGTTCGGGGCGCTGATGCTCGCCGGGTGCGCGGGCGCGCTGGCAGGGGCCGCCGCGCTGGCGCGGCGCCGGAAGGTGGGCGACGCGGGGTGGGTGGTCGCGCTGGAGCGAGGGGCGCGGGTCGCGCTGATCGTCAGTGCACTCTGGGCGCTGGCGGCCGCGACCATTGCAGTGGTCGTGGCCAGGCAAGTGACCTGGTGAGCAGGGCGCGCCAACAATGGCCCCGCAGGCGCTGTGCTCATGGATCAGGTCGATTCTCGGGCGTGCTTTTCGCTCCGATCCCTCTCGACAACGGCGTCGAGAATGGCAAATTCTTCCTTAGCCGCGGGCGTTACGGTCCGCTTCCCCCCCGATCGGGACGCAGCGCGGCGCTAACTCAATGGCTTTCGCCGAGGCCCCCCTCCTCCTCGGGCGAGAGTCTCCACGCGCACCCCGGAGTCCCTCCAGACCGGCGGTGCGCGTGGCTTTTTTGTGGCGGTTACTTGCCGGCGAAGGTCGCTTTCGCCTTCTGCAGGAAAGCCGTCATGCCCGTCTTCTGATCCTCGCTGCCGAACAGGGTGGCGAACGCCTGCGCTTCGAGTTCGCTGGCCGCGACCAGATCAATGTCTTCACCCCGGAGGATGACGCGCTTGGCCGCCGCGACGGCGAGCGGGCCCCGCGAGGCGATCTTGAGGGCGACCTCGCGGACGCGGGCGAGGAGATCGGCCGGCGGATGGACGGCGTTGACGAGCCCGATGGCGAGTGCCTGCTCGGCGGTGAGCATGTCACCGGTGTAGATGAGTTCCCGAGCACGGCCAGCGCCGACACGGCGAGTCAGGCGCTGGGTGCCCCCGAAGCCCGGGATGACGCCGAGGTTGACCTCGGGCTGGCCGAGCTTGGCGCCTTCCGCGGCGTGGATGAAGTCGCAGGCGAGCGCGAGTTCGCAGCCTCCTCCGAGCGCAGGCCCGTTGACCGCCGCGATGATCGGGAAAGGCGCGCTCTCAAGGAGGGCACAGAGCTGATGGCCTGCTTCCGCGAAGCGGCGCGCCTCGACGCTGTTCATGCCGGCCATCTCGGCGATGTCGGCCCCGGCGACGAACGCACGGCCAGCGCCGGTGAGCACGGCGACCCGCACCGGCCCGGAGGCCGACGCCTCGGCGGGCGCAGGCGCGGAGGCGTGCTCGTCGACGAGCGCGCGGAAGACGTGGGTGAGGTCGCGCAGGACCGCTGGGTTGAGCGCGTTGAGTTTGTCAGGGCGCTGGATGGTGACGACGGCCAGGTGGCCGTCGCGCTCGACGGTGACGTGCGGGGTGGTGGTCATGGGGGTGTCCTCGGCTGGGTGACTCAACTCAAAGGGAGGAGCCGGTGCGCTGGCCCTTGGCGTCGTAGGTGTAGAAGCCTCGCCCGGTCTTGCGGCCGTACCATCCAGCCGCGACGAGGTTTCGGAGGAGGACGGCGGGGCGATACTTGGGGTCGCCGATCTCGCTGTGGAGGACCTCGGCGATGGCGAGGACCGTGTCGAGGCCGATGAGGTCGGCGAGCTCGAGGGGCCCCATGGGATGGTTGAGCCCGAGCTTGGCGCCGGTGTCGATGTCCTCGGGCGTGCCGGTGCCCTCCTGGAGCGCGAAGCATGCCTCGTTGAGGAAGGGGATGAGCATGCGGTTGACGAGGAAGCCGGGCGCGTCCTTGGAGGTGATGACGGTCTTGCCAAGCCGCTCGGAGAGCTCGCGTACGGCCGTGTAGGTGGCCTCGGAGGTCTGCACGCCGCGGACGATCTCCACGAGCTTCATGAGGGGAACGGGGTTCATGAAGTGCATGCCGATCACGCGCTCGGGGCGCCTGGTGGAGCCTGCGAGGCGGGTGATGGAGATGGAGGAGGTGTTGGACGCGAGGATGCCACCCTCGGGGAGCGCGGCATCGGCGCGCCGGAAGAGGGCGAGCTTGAGTTCGACGTTCTCGGTGGCCGCTTCGACCGCCAGGTCCGTCGTCGCGAGATCGTCCATGCTCCCCGCGCAGGCGATGCGGTCGAGGAGGTCCTGGCGGGATTCCGCTGTGATCTTCCCCTTCTCGACCTGCTTGCCCAGGATCGACGCGATCTGCCCCTTGCCGGACTCCGCGACGTCCCGGCTCACGTCACAGAGGAGTACCTCCAGCCCGGCGCCCGCCGCGACCTGGGCGATGCCCCGCCCCATCTGCCCCGCTCCGATGACCCCGAGCCGCTTGATCGTGGTTTCCATGGGCGGGCCTGATAGCCGAACCAGGGCCCGCCGTGAACCGCCGGACGCTGCCCTGGCGACCCGACCTTGAAACCTCAGCAGGGAGGGGGCTATCTTCGCTGCCCCAGTGGAAGCGCGCGATTTCGACGAATGCCGCGCGAAGGCGCGGGGCCAACGGTCGGTCGCGTGTCGACGCGCGCGGACGCTGGGACGAGCACGTTGTGGTTCTGGGCTGGGTGAGGTCGCGATTTCCGCCGGCCGGCGCGCACGAGTGCACGCCGACGCAGCGGGACCGGAGAGATGATGAGCGTTGAGACGATTCGCATGGCGCTCGGGCGCCTGCAGGACGAGCCGGAAAACGATGCAGCCTGGAAGGAGCTCGAGGACGCCGTCACGGCGCCGGGCGTGAGCGAGACCGACGTGGAGCGGCTCCTCGGGGCTGCCCGCGGCAAGCACGAGCAGCGCCGCGAGTGGGGAGCCGTCGCGCGGCTGCTGGAACTCGAGATCGCGCTGTCCTCCGGGGGCGCCGTGGAGGCGCCGATGCAAGCCGAGCTGGCGCGGATCTACAGCGACGAGCTCATCGACGTCGACCGGGCGTCGAACGCGTACCGCAAGCTCCTCGAGCTGCGCCCCGGCGACGCGGGGGCCACCGAGGCGCTCGAGGACTTCGAGGTGAAGCGCGAGAAGTGGCGCGAGCTGACGGCGCGCTACGTGAGCGAAGCCGAGGCGGCGACCGACGACGCCTTCAAGAGCGTCCTCTACACGAGCGCCGCGGACGTGGCCTACCGCTACGGGCGCGAGGAGGCCGCAGAGGAGGTGCTGCGACACCTCGACGAGGCGCTACGGCTCGACCGGAAGAACCGGCGGGCGGCGGCGCTGGCCGAACTCGCGTTCTCCGCCGCCTCCGACTGGGAGGCCGTCGCGCGCGTGCAGCAGACGGTGCTCACCGAGTCGCCGCAGAAGGACGATCGGGTCGCGGCCGGGCTGCGGGCGGGGCGCACCCTGGCGCAGCCGCTCAAGGATCAGGACCGCGCCATCACGGTGTACAAGCAGGTGCTCGATCTCGCGCCGGGTCAGCCCGAGGCGATGTCGTTCCTCGCCGAGGCGTACTCGGCGGCGAGCGACTGGGATCGCCTGGTGGCGCTCTACGAGGACCAGCTCCGGGGCGGCGGCGTCAAGGCCGGCGAGGAGCTGGGGATGCTCGTGCAGATCGCGATGGTCCACTGGCGGATGCGCGAGCAGCCCGATGCAGCCGAGCCGTACTTCGATCGGGTGCGGCGCACGGACCCGACCCACGAGGGAATGCTCACCTTCTTCCGTGAGCTGTGCACCGCGCGGGGAGACACGGGGCGGCTCAGCACCATCCTCACCGACGCGCAGCGGGCGATGCCCGAGGGGGCGCAGCGCCGCACGCTCGCCACGGAGATCGCGCGCCTCGTGGAGTCGAACGAGAGCGCGGCGAAGGCGATCGAGCAGTACAAGGCCGTGCTGCGCGCCGATCCGGAGAGCCGCGAGGCGCGCGACGCGCTGAAGCGCCTCTACCTGCAGACCGAGGGCTACAACCCGCTCGTCGAGCTGTACCGGTGGGACCTCGAGCGGACGCCCGCCGAAGACGCCGAGGGGCGCGCGGCGGTGCTGCGCGAGATCGCCACCGTCTACCGGGACCGGACCCGGAACGACGCGGCGCTGGTGACGGTACTGACCCAGCTCGTGCAGCTCGATGACAAGGACATCGAGGCGGTGCGCGAGCTGACGCGCATCTACGAGTCACTCGGGCGCTGGCGCGACCTCTTGCAGTACCAGCAGCGGCTCGCGGAGCTGAGCCACGTCCCCGCGGAGAAGGCGAACCTCTACCGCGCCGTCGCGCGGCGGTGGATCGATCAGTTCTCCAACGTGCAGAACGCGATCACCGCGTACGAGGCGCTCCTCCAGGTGGAGGGGACCGACGAGGAGGCGCAGCAGAAGCTGCGCGAGCTGTACCTGAAGCGGCGCGCGTGGCCGCAGCTCTACACCCTCTACGAGCGGCAGCTCTCGGTCGCCGCCGGGGCGGAGCGGGTGGAGCTGCTCGGGGAGATGGCGAAGCTCGCGGCAGAGCGGCTCGACCGCGGGGCCGACGCGATCGCGCTCCAGAAGCAGATCCTGGAGATCGAGCCCGGGACGGCCGGCGTCCTCGACGCGCTGGAGAAGCTCGCCGAGCGCGAGAAGGACTTCGGCACGGTCGCGGAGGTGCTGGAGCGCCGGGTGGATCTCGCCACCGATGACGCGGGGCGCCTCGCGGCGCTGCAGAAGCTCGGCGCGGTGTACGCAGAGCGGTTGAAGGACGGGGCGGCAGCCGCGCGGACCTGGCGCCGGGTGCTCGCGCTCTCTCCGGGGCACGCGCGGGCGCTCAGGGTGCTGCGCGACACGTACTTCACCGTCGGTGACTGGGACGGCCTCGAAGAGCTGTACGCGTCGCAGCGCGACTGGGAAGGGCTCGTCGACTTCCTCTCCACGGCCGCCGACAAGGCGCCCGATCCGCAGACGAAGCTCGACATCTCCTTCCGGGCGGCGCGGATCTTCGAGGAGGAGCTGCGCGCCCCCGAGCGCGCTGCGCGCTCCTACGAGCGAGTGCTCACGGTGTCCGCGCGAGACCCGCGCGCCGCCGCGGCGCTGGTGCCGATCTACGAGAAGGAAGAGAAGTGGTCGCGCCTGCCGGCGCTCTACGAGATCCTCCTCGACACCACCGAGGACGTGGGGACGAAGGTGGAGATCCTCCGGAAGCTCGCCGCGGTGACGGGCGAGCCGCTCTCCGACAAGGTGAGCGCGGTGGGCTACGCGCGGCGGGCCTACGAGCTGCAGCCCGACGAGGAAGGGCTCGGCCTCCTCGAAGCGTGGTCGAGGGCGGCGTCGAGCTGGGGGCCGTTCGTGCAGGCCGTGGAGGGTCGCCTCAAGCAGGCAGAAGACCTCGCGCCCGACGCGAAGCGGAGCCTGCAGCTCAAGCTCGCCGAGGTGTACGCGCGGGAGATGGGCAAGCTCGACGAGGCCGTCCACGTGTACAGGGCGCTCGTCGAGGAAGATCCGACGGACGTCGACACCGTACAGGCGCTCGACGAGCTGCTCCGCGCCAGCGCGCGCAAGGACGACCTGCGCTGGCTCTTCGCGCTGCGGGCAGGTCAGGTGGAGGGCGAGGAGCGCGCCGAGATCCTCGAAGAGTGGGCGACGCTCGAAGAGGAGGTCTTCGGCGACGCCTCGAAGGCCATCGAGCTGCTCCGGCAGGTGACGGACCTCGTCCCGGGCCGGAGCGAGTCGCTGCGGGCACTGTCGCGGCTGCTCACGGCGGCAGGCGAGTTCGAGGCGGCCGCCGAGGTGGTGGCCGTGCACCGCGACGCGAGCGAGGGCGAGGAGCGGGCGCGCCGGGAGATCGAGCTGGCGGGGCTCTACCTCGACCGGCTGGGGCGGCCGGTGGACTCGTTCCATGCCTGCGTACGCGCGCTCGAGATCGAGGCGCACGACAGCGACGCGATCGCCATCCTGGGGCGGCTCATGGAGCGGCCGGAGACGCGGGCCCGGGCGGCCGAGGTGCTGTCGACGGAGTACGCGGAGATCGGCGACCCGCGGCGCGAGGCGATGGCCCTGCGGGTGCTCCTCGAAGGCGAGCCCGATGCGGAGCGGCGGCGGGAGCTCTACCTGCGGCTGGCGATCGTGGAAGAGTCGAAGCTGCGGGCTGCGGGCACCGCGTTCGACGTGCTCCTGCGGGCGCTCCACGAGTTCTCCGACGACCTCGTGCTGTGGGATCGGGCGGCGGAGCTGGCGCAGCGCGCTGGGCGCCCGACCGACCTGGCGGAGGCCTACCGGCTGCACCTGGTCGCGGGCCGCACGGAAGGCGACAAGGTGCTCGGCAGCGCCATCGAGGTGGAGCTGTGCGAGCGGGCCGCGAGCCTGCACGACGAGCAGCTCGGCGATCCGGAGGGGGCGATGCCCTACCTGGAGCGCGTGCTCGCGGTGGACCCGAACAACAGCCGCGCCTTCAGCCGGCTGAAGCAGATCCTCACGAACTCCGAGCGCTGGGGCGAACTCGAGGATCTGTACGACAAGGCGGCGAAGGCCACGACCGATCAACAGGACCGGATCGAGCTGCTCAACGAGGTGGCGCTGATCGCCGAGGAGATCATCGGCGACGCGTCGAAGGCCATCGGCTACTACGAGCGGGTGCTGGCGCTCGACACGTTCCACGTGCCGTCGCTCGACGCGCTGGAGAAGCTCTACGAGCGCGAGGGTCGCTGGCAAGATCTGGCAGCGCTGCTGGAGCGGCGGCTGGCGACGGCCACCGACGAGGAGGGGGTGGACATCAAGCTCCACCTCGGGCGCATCTACCTGGACCGGCTGCTGCAGCCCGAGCTCGCGCTGACGCACCTGGAGGACGTGCTCCGGCTGCGCCAGAACGACGCCGAGGCGCGGAGCCTGGTGGAGCGGGTGCTGGAGATCGGCAGCCTGCGGCTCCGTTCGGCGCGCGTGCTGGAGGTGGTGTACGAGGCGCGCGACGAGATCCGGCAGCTCGTGCGGGTGCTGGAGATCCGCCGCGAGGGCGCGACCGACGAGCAGGAGCGGCGGGAACTCTTGCGGCGCATCAGCGTGCTGCGCGACGAGCGGCTGCGCGACGATGCGGGCGCGTTCTCGACGCTGTCTGAACTCGTGCCCCTGGAGCCCGAGGACCCGGCCGCGCGGTCGCGGCTCCTGGAGATCGGGCGGAGGCTCGGCTCGCACGAGCAGGTGGCCAGCGTGCTCACCGCGGCGGGCGACGCCTGCACGACGCCCGTGACCCAGGGCGAGATCCTGATGGAGGTCGCGCGGATCTACGAGGATCTGCTCGACGACGCGAACCGGGCCGAGCAGGTCTACCGGCGCGTCCTCGGGATCGACGCGAACGATCCGCAGCTCGTGATCCCGGCGGCCCAGGCGCTGGGGCGGATCTATGCGTCGCGGGAGCAGCACCAGGCGCTCGCCGAGGTGCTCGGGATCGAGGTGCGGCTGGAGGACGACGCCGACACCCGGCGGGCACTCTACGAGCGGATCGGGATCCTCTACGACACGGTGCTCGACGATCCGACGAAGGCCATCGAGGCCTGGCGGGCGCGCCTCTCGGACGATCCGACCGATGTGTCGGCTCTGTCGGCGCTGGAGCGGCTGTACGAGCGCACGTCCCAGTGGCGGGAACTCGTGGGCATCCTGCGAGCGCGCGAGCAGTCCACCGAGGACTCCGCAGAGCGGCGGCGGGCCATGACCAAGGCGGCCGAGACGCTGGCGCACAAGCTCGCGGACGTGCCGGAGGCGATCAACGCCTGGCGGGCGGTGCTCGACGAGTTCGGGCCGGAGCGCTCGACCCTGGCGTCGCTGGAGACGCTGTACGAGCTCGACGAGCGCTGGGTGGAGCTTGCCGACGCGCTCGACGTGGACCTGTCGCTGACCGACGACACGAAGCTGCGGCTGGCCCTGCTGGCGCAGCTCGGCGACGTCCGGCGGCTGCACCAGGACGATGCGCAGGGAGCGCTCGACGCCTACCGGCAGGCGCTCTCGCTCGACCGCGCCGACACGCGGAGCCGCAAGGCCCTGGAGGCGATGCTGGAGCGCGAGGACGCACGCCGCGACGCCGCCGAGACGCTGGAGCCGCTCTACGAGGACGACGGTGACGCGGAGCGGCTGCTCCGGGTGCTGGAGATCAAGGTCGAAACGGGCACCGAGGCGAGCGAGCGCCTCTCGACCCTGCACAAGGCGCTGCGCACGGCCGAGGGGCCGCTCGGCGACACGTCGCGGGCCTTCAGCTACGCCCTGCGCGGCCTGAAGGAGGGCGCGGGTGAGCCCGAGGTGTCGAGCTGGATCGACACGGTGGAGCGGCTCGGCGAGACGACCGGGCGCTGGGCAGAGGTGTGCGCGCTGTTCCAGGAAATCGCGCCCGACATTCTCGACGGAGACGTGCAGCAGAACGTCCGCTTGCGGGTGGGCGAGCTGGCGCGCCACAAGCTGAGCGACCGGGAGCGGGCCATCACCCAGTACCGGAAGGCGCTGGAGTCGCGCGGCGACGACCGACGCGCGATGATCGCCCTCGAAGAGCTGTACGGCGAGGCCGACGACGCCGTGAACCTCCTGGAGATCCTGAAGCTCCGGGTGGAGAACGCGCAGAACAACGACGAGAAGACGAAGCTCCTCTTCCGGGTGGCCGATCTGCAGCGCGGCCCGCTGGGTGACAAGGAGGGCGCCATCTCGACGTACGAGGAGATCCTCGACATCACCCTCGAAGTCGCGGCCATCAAGGCGCTCGATGCGCTCTACCGCGAGGCGAGCAGGTACGAGGATCTGATCCGGCTCTACGAGCGCCAGCTCGACTCCGGCGCAGGCCCCGCGGAGATGGCGGAGCTGCACGTGAAGATCGCGCTCGTCGCGCACCAGCACACGGGCGACGTGCAGCGCGCCTTCGACGAACTCTCGGAGGCGCTGCTCATCGAGCAGAGCCACGTGGGAGCCGTGACGCTCCTGGAGTCCATCCTGGAGAACGCCACCGACCCGGAGCACAAAGCGCGGGCGGGGGAGATGCTGGAGTCGGTCTACCTGCGCCGCGCCGACTGGAGCCGGGTGAAGGTGGCGCTCGACGCGCGGCTGTCAGCGAGCCAGGAGCCGGCCGAGCGCCGCGACCTCCTGCAGCGACTGGCCACGCTCCACGAGGAGCAGCTCGAAGATTACCGGTCGGCGCTCGAGACCGTCGCGAAGCTCCTCCACGAGGATCTCACCGACGAGGGCGTGTGGGCGGAGCTGGAGCGGTTGGCGAAGGTCGCGAGCGCGGAGCGGCGCCTCGCGGAGATCTACGCCGCCGAGCTGAACGAGCTCTCCGGAGACGATGATTCGAGCGCCAAGCTGTGCCGGCGCACCGGCGAGATCTACGCGGAACTCGGTGAGGTGACCGAGGCGCTCCGGTGGTACCGGCGGGCGCACGAGTTCTCACCCGAGTCCCGGGAGCTGTTCCTGGCCATCGACGGCCTCCTGAAGAAGGAGCGTCGGCACGGTGAGCGGATCGAGCTTTACCGCGCCTCGCTGGATCACCGCGACGGCAAGGACCGGCTCGACGCGCTGCACACCATCGCGGAGCTGGAGCGCCGGGAGCTGGGGCAGCCGGCCGCCGCGATCGACACGTACCGCGCCGCCCTCGACGTGGACGACGGGGACACGCGGTCGCTCGACGCGCTCACGGAGCTTTACCGAGAGCTGGATCGGCCGAGGGACCTGGCCGATCTCTACCTGCGCCGCGCCGAGGCCGCGCCCGACGGAGAGCAGGCGGCGCCCTTCCGGCTGTCGCTGGCCGAGATCCTGCGCACGCGGCTCGACGACACCTCGGGGGCGATCGATCAGCTCGAAGCGATCGTGACCGAGGTCCCGTGGCACACCGAGGCCATCAAGGCCCTGGAGGCGCTGGTCGGCGACGCCGAGCACAAGGCGCGCGTCGTGGAGATCCTGCGCCCGCTCTACGAGCGGTCGGACGACTGGCGGCACCTGATCCGGCTGAACGAGGAGCGGTTCTCGCTCGCCTCGGATCCGCAGGAGAAGGTGGCCGTGCTGCGGGAGACGGCGAAGCTCTGGGAGACGCGCGGAGGCGATGAGCTGAAGGCGATCCAGGCGCTGCGCGCCGCGTTCCGGATCGATCCGGACGACAGCGAGACGCGGGCGGAGCTGACGCGGATTGCCTCGGATCTCGGCGCCTGGGAGGAGCTCGCCGAGAGCCTCGAACAAGGGACGCTCGCGACCTCGGACGATCTGACCCGCCGCGAGCTGCTCACCTCCCTCGCCGAGATCTACGACCGGCAGATCGACGATCCGCGGCGCGCCCTGCGCGCGTACGAGCGCCTGAGCGCCCTCGATCCGAGCGATCCGCAGCCGCTGGAGGCGATGGACACGCTGGCCGTGCTGCTCAGCGACTGGGGGACCCTGATCGGGGTGCTCGAAAAGAAGAGCGGGATGGCCTCGGACGAGGAGAACGCCTCCATCTGGCGGCGCATCGCCGAGACGAAGCTCGACATGATCGAGGACTCCGACGGCGCGATCAGCGCCTACGAGCGCGCCCTGGAGTTCGACGCCCAGAGCACGATGACCATCGACGCGCTGATCAACCTCTACGAGCCCCGCGAGAACGCCCAGCGTCTGGTGGAGCTGTACGCGCAGCGCGTGGAGCTGACGGAGCCCGACGAGGCGGACCTGCGCTACGATCTCAACGTGAGCGCTGCAGAGCGCTACGAGAAGGCGCTGCAGAGCCCGAGGGATGCGATCAACGCCCTGAATGCAGCGCTGGAGGCGCGGGCCGGAGACCGGGCGGTGCTCAAGGCGCTGGAGCGGCTCTACCGCTCCGAGCAGATGTGGGACGAGCTGCTGGAGAACCTGAAGCAGCAGGCAGCGGCCGCTGAGGACACGGCCTCCCGCGTCGCCCTGCGGACGGCGATCGGCGATCTGTACGCGAAGGAGCTGCAGAGCCCGAGCGACGCCATCGAGCAGTACCAGCTCGTGCTCGGCGAGGACCCGTCGAGCGACCACGCCATCAAGGCCGTCCGCGCCATCGGCGAGGCGCAGGACGAGCTGCGGCTCGACGCGGCGAACGTGCTGGAGCCCGTGCTCCGCAACGCGGGCCGCTACGAGGAGCTGGCCGCTGCCCTGGAGCTCCGGCTGCGGGCGCAGACCGAGCCCACCGATCGCGCGACGACCCTGAGGGCGATCGCGCTGGTGCAGGACGAGCAGCTCAAGCGCCCGCTCGAGGCGGAGGCCGCGCTGCTCCGCGCGCTCGAAGATACGCCGGAGGACGTCACGCTCCACGAGGACATCGAGCGGATCGCGGAGCGCACCGAGGGCTTCGGCCGCTACTGCGACGCCCTCGCGCAGCGGGCGGGAGCTATCTTCGACGCCACGGTGGCGAAGGATCTGTGGCTGCGGGTCGGCCGCATCGCCGAGGAGAAGCTGAAGGACGATCGGCGCAGCGTCGAGGCGTACGCCAAGGCGGTGGAGCACGCGGGCGACGAGCCTGCGCTGCTCGAAGCGCTCGACCGGCTCTACGGCCGCCTCGGGGACACCAAGGCCCTGGCCGACGTGCTGGAGCGCCGGGTCGCCGTGACGCCCGACGAGCGGCATCAGGCCGAGCTGTTCTACCGGCTGGCGGTGATCCAGATCGAGTCGTTCGACGACAAGTCCCAGGGCCTCGCGACCCTGCGTCAGGCGCTCGAACGCGCGGTGGACCACGAGAAGGCGAGCGCCGCGCTGGAGAAGCTCACGGACAGCCCGGAACTCTTCGAGGAAGCCGCGGAGGCGCTGGAGGGTGTCTACCGGACGCGCAACGACAACCCCTCGCTGGCACGCCTCTACGAGAAGCGGATCCGCCTGGCCGCGACCGGCGCGGAGCGCGTGCGCATGCGCCTCGATCTGGCCAAGGTGCTGGAGGAGCGCGCGAGCGACGCCCGGGCCGCGCAGGAGACGCTGGAGAAGGCCCTGGCGGATGAGCCGTCCGACGCTGACGTGCTCGCGGAGCTGGAGCGGCTCGCCCCGATGACGGGCGGGTGGCAGAGCGCCGCGGCCGCGCTGGAGAAGGCGGTTCGCGAGGCGACGGACCTCGACGGCGACACGGCGCGCGATCTGTGGATGCGCATCGCCGAGTGGCAGAAGGACAAGGTCGGGGATCCCCGCGCTGCCGAGCGCGCCTTCGAGGAGGCGCTGAAGCACGACGCGACGAGTGAGCACATCCTCAGGTCCATCGAGCAGATCCAGCGGACCTCGGGACGGGAGCTGGACCTCGTGGCGACGCTGCGGAGGCTCGCCGCGCTCGACGGGATGGATGGACAGGCGTCGGAGATCCGCCGCGAGGCGAAGGCGCTCGCCGAGGGGCCCCTCAACGACAAGGTGCTGGTCGAGGCGATCCTGCGCGAGATGATCGCGGCGGACGACGGCGATGCCTGGGCACTGTCCGAGCTGACCAAGGTCCGCGAGGCGGCGAGCGACTGGAAGGAGGTCTACGCCCTCCTGGTCCGTCAGGCCGAGCTCGCGGCAGACGCAGAGGTCATCCGGGAGAAGCGGCACGCCGCGGCTGCCGTGGCGCGCGAGCGCCTCGGAGAGCACGCGGGGGCCATCGAGCTCTACGAGACCATCTTCGAGGACGAGCCGTCCGACGAGCGCGCCGCGAAGGCGCTGCGCGAGCTGTACGCAGCGACCGGCAAGTACAAGGAACTCCTCAAGCTCCTGGAGCGTCTCACCGACCTGGCGGAATCGTCTCAGGCCCGGTCAGCGCTGCGGCTGGAGAGCGCCGAGATCTGCCTGTCGAGGCTCGATGCCGTGGGTGAGGCGACCGAGCACCTGCGCGCCGTGCTCGACGAGGAGCCCGAGAACGACAAGGCGACGGCACTCCTGGCGCAGCTCCTCGAAAAGACGGGTCGCGATCAGGAGCTGTCCGACCTGTTCGTGCGCCAGATCGATCTCGCCAAGGAGCGGAACGACGTCGCGGCCGAGCTGCTCTACAGCGTCCGCCTGGGCGAGGTGTACGAGAAGCGGCTGAACGACACGGCGCGGGCCATCGAGTCCTACCGCGCGGTGCTGGCACGCGAGCCTCGGCACAAGGAAGCGCTGCTCTCGCTGGCGCGCCTCTACGAGCAGAAGGGCGACAAGGCAGCCGCCGCGGAGCAGCTCGAGGTGGTGCTGGCCGACACGAGCGGTCAGGACGCCGTGACGACGGCGCTGCGGCTCGCAGACCTTCACCGCGCCCTCAGCGACGAGGCGGCGGTGCGGCGGGTGCTGGAGCGTGGCCTCAGCGCAGACCAGAGCGCGGCAGAGATCCGCAAGCGGCTGCTCTCGCTCTACGAGAAGCAGGAGGCGTGGACGGAGCTTGCCGAGCTGATCACGGGCGATGCCGACACCGCCACGGAGGCGACACAGAAGGTGAACCTCTACCGGAAGGCGGCGCAGATCCACATGGAGAAGCGCAGCGATCCGGGGCGATCGGCAGAGCTTCTGGAGAAGGCGTCCGATCTCCAGAAGGGCGATCGGGAGCTGCTCCTCGCGCTCTGCGATGCGTACAGCGCCTCCGGGCGGGGACAGAAAGCGGCCGAGGCGCTGCAGAAGATCATCGAGTCCTACGGCGGGCGGCGCTCGAAGGAACTCGCGGCGATCCACCACCGGCTGTCCAAGGCCTACTTGGCGGATGGGCAGCAGGAGAAGGCGCTGGCGGAGCTGGAGACGGCGTTCAAGATCGATCCCGGATCGATCGCCGTCCTCCGGGAACTCGGGGTGCTCTCCCTGCAGATGTCGTCGACCAGCGAGGACAAGGTCAAGGACGCGCACCTCGATCGGGCGCAGAAGACCTTCCGCGCGCTCCTGCTCCAGAAGCTCGACGACACCGCCCCGATCACCAAGGCCGAGGTCTTCTACTACCTCGGCGAGATCAGCCACCGGCAGAGCGATGACAAGAAGGCCATCCAGATGCTGGAGCGCGCGCTGGACAGCAACAAGGACCTCGCCGTGGCCAAGGAGCTGATGGCGAAGCTCAAGAAATAGGGTCACTCTCCCCGTGTGACCCGACTCGCAAGCATCGACGGAGTGATCCTCCAGCCAGAGGAAGCCAAGGTCTCGGTGTACGACCGCGGCTTCCTCTACGGCGACAGCGTCTTCGAGACCATCCGCACCTACGCAGGCGAACCCTTCGCCCTGGATGAGCACCTGGCCCGGCTGGAGCGTTCGGCGGGGCGGGTGGCGATCCCGTTGCCTCTCCCCCGAGCCGACTTTGCGCTGGAGATCCGGCGGGCGATTCGCGCCGCCAGAAACCCCGAGAGCTATGTCCGGGCGATGATCACCCGCGGCTCGGGGCCCATGGGCCTCGACACGGGCCTGGCCGAGAAGGCGCTGCGCGTCGTCCTCGTGGAGCCGCTCCAGGCACTGCCGGCCACGATGTACCGGGACGGTGTGGCAGTGACCACCTTCAAGACCCGCCGCGCAGCCGACGAGGTCGCGCAGGGTGCCAAGGTGAGCAACTACCTGACGAGCATGATGGCGCTCAAGGAAGCACGGGCAGCCGGGGCCCACGAGGCCCTGATCCTGGATGGCAGCGGTGACGTGCTGGAAGGAACGACGTCCAACGTCTTCGCCCTGACCCAGGGAGTGCTGGTCACCCCGCCGGAAGAGGCAGGCATCCTGGTCGGGATCACCAGGGCACATGTGCTGGAGGTCGCAGGGGAGCTCGGCATTCCGGTCCGGGTGGAGCGGCTACCGCTGGAGACGCTCAGGTCCGCCACCGAAGTGTTCATCACTTCCACCCTTCGCGAGATCGTGCCGGTGGTGCGGGTGGACGGGCAGGAGATCGGCGCCCGTGTGCCAGGCCGAACGACCCGTGCTATTCACGCCGCCTTCCGGCAGAAGGTCGGTCTGGGGGCCGAACCGCTGCCCTGGGAGAAGGCTGGGGACTGAGCGGCCGCCGCCGCGCAGCCACCCGGCCAGCGTCGAAGCGGTGATCATGCAAGAACGAGCTCCACTCGGCCTGACCCTCGCGGCCTCTCTGCTCCTGTCCAGCGCTTGCGCCCGAGCACCGGAGCCGCCGCCACCTCCGCCGCCCGAGGTGGGCGTCGTCGATGTCACGCCGGAGCATGTCGTGCTGCACGAGGAGCTACCAGGACGCGTGGCGCCCCTCCGCATCGCCCAGGTGCGCGCGCGTGTCGCCGGCGTCGTCCTCAAGCGGAGCTTCACCGAAGGGAGCGAGGTGCAGCAGGGCCAGACGCTGTTCCTCATCGATCCCGCGGCCTTCAAGGCCGACGTGGATGGCGCGCGGGCAACCCTGGAGAGAGGCCAGGCGACCCTGATCCAGGCCGAAGCGAAGCAGAAGCGCGCGGCGGGTCTGCTGGGGGAGAACCTGGTGAGCCGTGAGCTTTACGAAAGCAGTCTGGCGGAGGAGGCCATCGCGCGCGCGGAGGTCTCGCAGGCGCGTGCGGCGCTGGCGCGAGCGCGCCTGAGCCTCGGTTATGCCAGCGTGACAGCGCCCATCGCGGGGAGGATCGGGGCGGAACTCGTCACCGAGGGCGCGCTCGTCGGACAGAACGACCCCACCCTGCTGGCAGTGATCCAGCAGATCGATAGCGTCTACGTGGACATCAAGCAGCCGGCGTCGCAGGTCATGCGCCTGCGCAACGCGGTCCCCGAGGGCACGCGCCAGGGTGAGCCCGCAGCGGCGCTCCTCCTCGACGACGGCAGCGAGTACCCCACCAAGGGCAAGCTTCTCTTCTCCGACATCAACGTCGATCCGGGCACCGGCGAGGTGACACTGCGCGCCGTGTTCCCGAACCCCGACCGTGCCCTCCTCCCCGGCATGTTCGTGCGCGTGAAGCTCGACACCCGTGTCCACCCGACCGCGCTGATGGTTCCCCAGCAGGCGGTGACACGCGACTCGGCGGGCGGGGCGACGGTCTTCGTGGTGGAGCCCGAAGGCAAGGTGGCGATCCGCCCCATCCGACCAGGGGGCGTCGAGCGCGACCGGTATCTCGTCGAGGAGGGGCTGAAAGCAGGAGACCGCGTCGTCGTCGATGGCCAGCAGAAGGTCGCGCCAGGCGCGATGGTCCGCGCCGTTCCCTGGTCGCCTGCGGGGGCGCAGCCGGCGAAGGGCTGAAACAGGCCGACGAGATGCCGAAATTCTTCATCGATCGCCCCATCTTCGCGGTGGTCGTCGCGATGTTCATCGCGCTCCTCGGCGTGCTGGCCATCCCGCGCCTGGCGGTGTCGCAGTACCCCTCGGTCGCGCCACCCACGGTGTCGATCTACGCGAGCTACCCCGGCGCCACGCCGCAGACGCTCGACCAGAGCGTCGTCAGCCTGATCGAGCGCGAGCTGAGCAGCGTCAAGCGGCTGCTCTACTTCCAGTCCTCGAGCGATACGAGCGGCTCGGCGCAGGTCACCGCGACCTTCGAGCCGGGCACCGACCCTGCGCTGGCGCTCGTCGACGTGCAGAACCGGCTCAAGGCGGTCGAGCCGCGCCTGCCCGCGTCGGTGCGGCAAAACGGGCTGTTCGTGGAGGACTCGGCGTCGAGCTTCCTGATGATCGTCAGCCTGTCGTCGCGCGACGGCAGCGTGGATCCGACGGCGCTCGGCGATCTCCTCGCGCGCACCATCATCGATGAGATCAAGCGGGTGCCTGGCGTCGGTCGCGTGCAGCTCTGGACGAGCGAGCGCGCGATGCGGATCTGGATCGATCCCATGAAGCTCGCGGCGTTCGCGCTCTCGCCGGCCGACGTGTCGATGGCGATCAACGCGCAGAACCTGCAGTTCGCCTCGGGCCGCATCGGCGCGCTGCCGAGCCCGACGACCCAGCAGATCACCGCCACAGTCGTCGCCGAGGGGCAGCTCACCACCCCCGAGGAGTTCGGCGCGATCGTCCTGCGCGCTCGCCCCGATGGCTCTCGCGTGCTCCTGAGGGACGTCGCCGAGGTCGAGGTCGGCCCTCAAGGGTACGGCTCGTCGTCCCGCAGCAACGGCAAACCCGACGCCGCCATCGGCATCCAGCTCGCGTCGGGCGCCAACGCCATGAAGACCTCCGACCTCGTGCGCGCCCGCATGGAGGAGCTGTCGCAAGGGCTTCCGCCCAACGTGTTCTACAGCGTGCCCTTCGACACGGCGCCCTTCGTCAAGCTCTCGGTCAACAAGGTGATCGAGACGCTGGTCGAGGCGATGGTGCTCGTGTTCGTGGTGATGTTCATCTTCCTCCAGAACATCCGCTACACGCTCATCCCGGCCGTGGTGGTCCCCGTGGCGCTGCTCGGCACCTGCGCGGTCATGCTGCTCGCAGGGTTCTCGGTGAACATGCTCAGCCTCTTCGGGATGGTGCTCGCCATCGGCATCATCGTCGACGACGCGATCGTGGTCGTCGAGAACGTCGAGCGCCTCATGGCCGAGGAGGGACTGGCGCCGCGAGAGGCCACCCGCAAGGCGATGGGCGAGATCAGCGGGGCGGTCGTGGGCATCACGCTCGTCCTGGCGGCGGTGTTCGTGCCCATGGCGTTCGCGTCAGGCGCCGTCGGCGCGATCTACCGGCAGTTCTCCCTGGCGATGGGTGTTTCGATCGCGTTCTCGGCCTTCCTGGCCCTGACGCTGACGCCCGCGCTCTGCGTCACGGTGCTCAAGCCCCACGCCGCCGACCACGGGACGCGCCGCGGCGTGTTCGGCTGGTTCAACCGCCACTTCGATCGCCTCACGGGTGGTTACCGGAGGTGGGTCGAGGGGGCTCTCGGGCGGCGCTTCCGGATGCTCCTCGGGTTTGCGGTCATCGTCGCTGGGCTCGGGGTGATCTACACGCGGCTCCCGACGGCGTTTCTGCCCGAAGAAGATCAGGGGACCGTCATCACCGACATGCAGTTGCCTCCCGATGCGACCTATCACCGCACGCTGGAGGCCGTCGCGCAGGTGGAGGCGCACTTTCGCAGCCGCCCCGCCGTCGAGACGGTGGCGACCTATCCCGGCTTCGGCTTCTCCGGCTCCGGGCAGAACGTGGCCATCGCCTACGTGATGCTGAAGGACTGGAGTCAGCGGCCATCCGGAGCGACGGCGCAATCGGAGGCGGCGCTGGCGAACGAGGCCTTCTCCAAGATCCGTGACGGGCTGGTCTTCAGCGTGGTGCCGCCGCCCATCGGAGAGCTCGCGAACACCTCGGGCTTCACCTTCAAGCTGCAGGACCGGATGGGCCGCGGGAATGACGCGCTCATCGCCGCGCAGCAACAGCTCCTCTCGCTCGCCGAGGCCGATCCCGCGCTGACGGCTGTGCGCGCGGACGCCCAGAGCGATGCCGCCCAGGTCCGCCTCCGCATCGATCGGCAGAAGGCCAACGCCCTCGGGGTGGCGTTCGAGGACATCGCCAGCACGCTCTCCACCGCGCTGGGCTCTTCCTATGTCGGAGACTTCCCCAACCAGGGGCGCCTCCAGCAGGTCATCGTCCAGGCCCGCGCCGAGAGCCGCATGCAGGTCGAGGATCTGCTCAAGCTCTTCGTGCGCAACGGCTCGGGCCAGATGGTACCGCTCGCCGCGTTCACCATGGTCCAGTGGGAGCGCGGTCCGCTCCAGCTCACGCGCTTCAACGGCTACCCCGCAGTCGGCATCAGCGGACAGCCGGCGCAGGGGCGCAGCACTGGCGAGGCCATGGAGGCCATCGAGCGCCTGGCGTCGAAGCTACCGCCAGGCTTCGGCATCGAGTGGACCGGACAGTCCTACCAGGAGCGCCTCTCGGGCGCCGAAGCACCGGCGCTGCTCGCGCTGTCCATCCTCGTGGTGTTCCTCGTGCTCGCCGCGCTCTACGAGAGCTGGCTGATCCCCCTGGCCGTTATCCTGGTGGTGCCGCTGGGCCTCGTCGGCGCCGTGCTGGCCATGACGGTGCGGGGGTTGCCCAACGACGTGTTCTTCAAGGTCGGTCTGATCACCATCATGGGTCTGTCGGCGAAGAACGCGATCCTCATCATCGAGTTCGCCAGGAGCCTGCGCCAGGGAGGCATGGATGCCCGGCAGGCCGCCATGGAGGCAGCCCGCTTGAGGTTCCGGCCTATCCTGATGACATCGCTCGCATTCATCCTGGGCGTGGTGCCGCTGATGCTGGCGCGCAGCGCCGGCTCGGCCACCCAGCACGCCATCGGCACCGGCGTCTTCGGAGGGATGCTCACGGCGACCGTCTTCAGCATCTTCTTCGCGCCGCTCTTTTTCGTCCTCATGAGCCGCAAGGTGTGAACCTGGAGCGACGCCGGGCTGTGGAGTCTCGTTCGCACGGGCCGAGATCCGGGCGTGAATGGCTGGTTTCGCGGGTGGCTGCCGGGGCCCGCAGGGGGACGGCAGAGGCGTGGTCACGATTCGGTCGCGCGCTTGATTTTTTTGAGGCGTGGAGCGTCCAATAGAGCAGGGATAGGAGGAGCCTCCGTTCGGGGGATCTCCAGGAACTGCCGCCGTAGACGAACTTCAGAGGGATTCCATGATGAAACGCTCGCTTCTGACTGCTTGCCTCTTGCTCGCGACCACCTTCACCATGGCCGGCTGCTCCGTCGAGCTCAACGGAGACGCGGAGGGGGAGGTCAAGCCGCCCGTTCGGTACGAGGGGACCACCGAGTCGGCCAGCAACCGCTACACGGCCGGGCTGCCGGTCAGGATCGTCAGCGCCAACGGCAGCGTGAGCGTGACGCGGGGTAGCGGCGACGAGGTCGTGGCCAAGTTCTTGCCGTTCGTCATGGGCGAGGAAGATGCCGAGGCCGAGGCGCAGCGGGAGATGGAGAACTCCCTGAGCTACACCATCGGGGGCAGTGGCGAGATCGTGGTCCAGGTCGTCAAGAACGGCGGCCCGGCCACGCTCGGCGCCGACATCGAGGTCACCCTGCCTGCCGCGTTCAACGGCGACTTCCAGGTCACGCAGGGCAACGGGGGCGTCGAGGTCGACCTCTCCGGTACCGAGGCCCGCTCGACGACCATCACGAGCGAGAACGGAAGCATCGAGGTGACCGGCGCGCGCGGCCCGCTCGATGTGTTCACCGACAACGGCAGCATCGATCTGAGCGTGGCGGTGTGGAGCGATCAGGACGGCAGCGTGACCTCCGGCAACGGCAGCATCGTCTTCTCGCTGCCGGCAGCCACGAACGGAGCGCTGACCGTGACGACCACCGGGCAGATCACCGAGCAGGGCATCCCCGCCGACTGGGCGACGGCAGAGAACGAGTTTGGCAAGTCGTACACCTTGGGTACCGGGGCAGGTGGCCAGGTCGACATCGCGAACGATGACGGCCTCGGCGACGTGACCGTCATCGCGCGGTAAGCGGCGCGGATCTTCGACGCCCAGAAGAAGAGAGGCGAGCGTCCGGATCTCCGGGGCTCGCCTCTTTCGTTTCCCTCACGCGGGGCGCGCGGGGCGCGAGGGGCGCGCGGGACGCCCCTCTGCACGGTCAGCGTCGCCTTTCAGGCGTTGCTGCTCTCGTCGGTCTTCGCTTCCGAGGTCTCGCCTGCCGGTGCGGACCCGGAAGCTTCCTCCTCCGCGCTGCCCTCCTCTGAACCGAGGCGGTCGATGCCCCCGATCGGCGTGGGGATGCGGAGCTGACCGCCACCTTGCTGCGCCATCATGGCGAGGGCCTTGTTGAAGAAGGAGGTCAGGAAGGGGATCTCCCGCGGGGGCGAGGTGATCAGCCCTGCCTCGCGGACGGCCCGCGCGACGGCCAGCGCTCCGAGCGCGGCGGCGTCCCCGCGCCTGACCCGCAGCGAGATCGCGCTGTCACGCATGCGCGCGGCGAACACCGCCCGCAGCTCCGGAGAGAAGAAGCGGTCGGTGGCCGCTTCGATCTCCTCGCGCAACGCGGCGTTCACCCGCACGGGATCCTGGAGGCCGTCGGGACCGAGCTTCTGTCCGAGGCCCTGCAGCGCCTCGTCCATCGCCTGTCGCGAAGGCAGCCAGCCCCGGAACTCGGGCTCGTCGTGCAGCGCCCGCGACTGGGCCGCGTGCTCGGCCATCAGCTCGGGCGTGATCTGCTCTTCGAGATCGGCCACGGGGTGCTTCGCCTCGGCCTCGGGTGCCGGCTCGACCAGCTCGCGGCAGCCCTCGAAGCCGAGCGGCAGCACCTGGCCGGAGGTCGCGTTCAGCTTCTTGGCCTGGGCGATCCGATGACGCGCCCACTCCGGAGGCACCGGAACTGGCGCGGTCCCGAGGCTCTCCAGGGCACGCGCGCGTCCCTCCTTGAGCTGCGATCCGCTCAACCAGCCGCTCCCGGCGTGGAGCACCCCGACGCCCTCGCGGAGGATGACCTCGGCGATGTGGAATCGGCCGCTCGGCTCGCGGCGCGTCACGGTGATGGCCGACGTCCCGGTGGCGTCGGGCGGCAACATCGTCGCCTCTTCGGCGCCCGCCTTGTCGTCAGCGAGACGAGCCACCCGGGGACGGGTGGGGATGGCGAGGCCACGTGCCTTGATGACGCCGAGCGCACGACGCGCAGCCTTGCGCACGGTGCCCGAGACGTCGTCGGCCTCTGCTGCGGCGGCGACTGCCTCCGCGTTGCCCTTCGTGACCCATGCATCGATGAGTGCTGCGCCGGCATCACCCGCGGCGCGCAGCGCTTCTCCAGCACGATCCCAGCCCGCCGAGAGCAGCTCCGCGTCGAACTCGCGGACGGCTTCCGGAGCTGCCGTCTCCGCCGACGCCTCCGCTGCCTTCGCCTTGGCCGGCGCCGCGCCTTGCTTGGCCTTGGCCTTGGCGGCGAGCGCCTCCTTGGCGGTCAGCGAGGGCTTGTTGCTCCCCTGAGGCTGCGCGGCCTTCGCCGCCGGGATGGCGAAGATCAGGTGAGAGGGACGTACCGGCCCCTTGTCCTTCGGCTTCTCGCCGGTCGCGGCGGGACCGGTCACCGTGACCATGCGCGACGGCTCCTTGGTGGATGCCGTCGTTGCAGGACGTCCCTGGGGCTTCGCGCCTTCGGCATTCGGGCCGGGGCGCGAGGGCCGGTCGGGGCGCGGCCCACGATCGCCGAACGATCCGCGGTCGGGGCGCGGTCCGCGGTCGGGACGCGGCCCCCGGTCGGGGCGCGGTCCACGATCTCCGAAGGGGCGCGGCCCGCGGTCGGGGCGCGGCCCACTGTCCGGACGGGCGGCATCCGGCCCTTCACCCGCCGGCCTGGCCTCCGCGCCTTCGGGGCGCGGTCCGCGGTCGGGACGCGGCCCGCGGTCGGGACGCGGTCCACGATCTCCGAAGGGGCGCGGCCCGCGGTCGGGGCGCGGTCCACGATCTCCAAAGGGGCGCGGCCCGCGGTCGGGGCGCGGTCCGGCGGCTGCGCCCGGCGCCGGCCTGGGCGCGCGGTAGTCCCGCACGCGCGGCGCCGCGGCCGGAGGAGGAGCCGCGTCTTCACCCACGGGCGGCGGCGCGTCTTCCAGGGTGGGGCGGCGGCGGGGCGCGATGGCGTCGAGCAGCGATCCTTGCGGCTCCTGGGCGGGCCTGGAGGGGCGGCCCGAGGGCACGGCTCCCGGTTCGCCTGCAGCCGCTTCGTCGGCGCGCCGCGTGCTGGCCGATCTCACCACGCGCCGGGCTTTCGGGCGATCGGGGTCGTCCCCCTCGGCGCCCTGGCCCTCCGCACTGGTTTGAGGCTCCGCCGTCGCGGGCGCCTCCGCCTTGGGCCGAGGAGCCGCCTGGGTGGCCTCGTCCGTGCTGGGCCGCGGCTCTGCGCTCTCCGGCTTCGTCGCGCTCTCGTTCTGGTCTCTCGTGCTCATGTCGAGGCTCCCCGGGAGGTGGGAACGTGGGCAACCGTGTCGATCTCGACGGCCGCGCCTTTCGGCAACGCCGCCACCTGTACCGTCGCCCGCGCGGGAGGCACACTGCCCACGACCTCCCCGTAAACTCGGTTCACGACGGCAAAATCATTCATGTCGACGAGGTAGATCGTGGACTTCACCACGTCACCCCAGCCGGCTCCACCGGCGGCGAGGACCTCCCCCAGGTTCTTCATCACCTGAGCGGTCTGGGCTTCTATCCCCCCGGAGACGAGCTCACCAGTGGCAGGGTCGATCGGAATCTGACCGCTGCAGAACAGGAAATCACCGGCCCGTACGGCCTGCGAATATGGCCCGATTGCGCGAGGAGCGCGCTCGGACGTGATGGGGGTCTTGGACATGTTGACCTCCCGGGCACCTCGTGCCCGGTCTCTCTTGCGGTGACCCGCGCCGCGATCCCAGGATCGCGTCTCGTGTCCGCGCATGTACCATGATCCAGGTACAGCACGCGATCAGCCGAAGCTCTTCCGGCCCTCGATGGCGCGGCCCAGGGTGACTTGGTCGGCGAATTCGAGGTCCCCCCCGTGGGGGACACCGCTGGCGATCCGGGAGACCTGGATGCCCATGGCCCCCATTTCCCGGGCCAGGAGCAGAGCCGTGGCCTCCCCGTCCACGGAGGGGGGAGTGGCCACCAGCACCTCCCGGATGGGCTCCCCGGGGTCCTGGAGCCTGGAGCGGAGAGCCTCCAGGGGCAGGTCCTCGGCCCCCACCCCCTCCAGAGGAGAAAGGAGGCGGCCCAGGACGAAGTAGCGCCCCCGCATCGCCCCGCTGCGCTCGATGGCCAGAAGGTCCTGCACCCGGGCCACGATGCAGAGCAGCGTGCCATCCCTCCGTGTGTCGAGGCAGATCGCGCAGCGCGCCCGTCCGTCCTCGCCCACCTCGGCGATGTGGTTGCAGCGCTCGCAAGGGCGCACGTGCTCCCGGAGCGTCACGAGTTCGGTCCCCAGCTCACGCGCCGTCGCTTCGTCCGCGGTGGTGGCGAAGAAGAGGGCGTAACGCTGGGCCGTCTTCTCTCCCACCCCGGGCAGCCGCGCCAGCATCTGCGCCACCCGGGCGAGGCGCGCCGGGAGCCCGCCGCGCACGAAGCTGCCGGCGTCACCGGGGCGGCCCGCGTGGGCAGGAGAGCCCGGGGAACCGGGCGCGCCTGCCGCAAAGGGACGATGAGAGGGGGGCGTGGAGCGCAAAGCCGTCAGGCGCTCATGCCGGGAAGCTTGATGCCACCCGTGACCTTGGCGATCTCGGCCTCCACGTGCTTGTCGGCAGCCTCCAGCGCGGCGTTCGCGGCCGCGATCACCGCATCGAACGCGAGCTCGGTCCCCTCGCTGGCCAGGAACTCCGGATCGATGGTGATCTTGCGGAGCTTGCCCTCGCACGAGACGGTGACGCTCACCTTGTCCCCGGCGGCGCCCGCGCTCAGCTCGTGGTCCTTGAGCCCGGCCCTGACCTCGTCGATCTTGCGCTGCATGCGCGCAGCCTGACGGACCAGCTCGTTCATTCCGCCGCGAAATTGCATGGGGTTTCCGGCCATGATGTTGCCGGCAGGGTATGCCGTGAACCGGGCGCGCCGCAACCCCTGCGGTCCCATCCGCCCGACGCCCCGCCTCCAAGGAAACCCAGGGCGCGGCGAGCACGCCGCGATGTCCGGGGACAATGCGGTAACGCCTGGAGGAACGGGGGAATGTTCATGCTCCGAGCGTTCTTCGTCGTCAGCCCACGTCAGCCCACGTCAGAGGCGCGGCACGGGTGCGGCGTGGGTGACAACGCCGGGCGGCAACGTGGGGATGTGGTGACGCGGGGCAGCGACGCGCCCGCGAGAAAGTGCTAGTGCGGCGGCCATGAGTTACGTCGTCCTCGCGCGCAAGTGGCGCCCGCAGTCCTTCGACGATCTGGTCGGTCAGGACCACGTCTCGACGACGATCGGCAACGCCATCGCCCGCGGCCGCGTGGCCCACGCCTTCCTGTTCACGGGCGTCCGCGGCGTCGGCAAGACGACCAGCGCCCGCATCCTCGCCAAGGCGCTGAACTGCGTCCACGGCCCCACCGCGAAGCCCTGCCAGCAGTGCGCGCCCTGCACCGAGATCACGGTGGGCGCCGACGTGGACGTGCAGGAGATCGACGGCGCCAGCTACAACGGCGTCGACGAGGTCCGCAAGCTCCAGGAGAGCCTGCCGTACCGGCCCGCGCGCGACCGCTACAAGATCTTCATCGTGGACGAGGTCCACATGCTCTCGAACGCGGCGTGGAACGCCTTCCTGAAGACGCTCGAGGAGCCCCCGCCGCACGTCAAGTTCATCTTCGCCACGACCGAGGTGCACAAGGTCCCGGTCACCATCCTCAGCCGCTGTCAGCGCTACGACTTCAAGCTCCTCAGCGCCCAGACCATCGCGGCGCGCCTGCGCTACGTGCTCGAGCAGGAGAAGATCCCCGCCGAAGACGGCGCGGTGAAGGCCATCGCCCGCGAGGCCGCCGGCAGCATGCGCGACGCGATGAGCCTCCTCGATCAGGTGATCGCGTGGGTCGGGGTGAGCGGCGATCGGATCACCACCGAGGGCGTGGCCCGCGTGCTCGGCGTCGCCGACCGCGAGGTGATGCACAGGCTCGCCGAGGCCCTCGTGGCGGGCGATCCGGCGACGTGCCTGCGCATCGTCGGCGACGTCGCCCAGGAGGGATACGACCTGCCCCACGTGGCCCGCGACATCCTCTCCCACCTGAGGGATCTGGTGGTCGCGCGGGTATGCGAGGACCCTGGGCCCTTGCTCGACCTCGCCGACGCCGAGGTGGCCGACATGAAGGCGCTCGCCGCCAAGGCCGACCCCGACGATCTCGCCCGACTTCATCAGGGCTTCTCGCGCGCCTTCGACGACATCGCCCGCAGCGGTCAGCCGCGCGCCTCGCTGGAGATGGCGCTGGTCCGCCTGGCCCGGCGCCCCCCGCTCGTGCCCGTCGACGAGCTGCTGCGGCGCCTCGGCGAGCTCGATCGACGCCTCGGCGGCGGTGGCTCCGGGCCTTCAGGGGGCCAGGATCGTGCGCCGCAACGACCAGGGGGTGGACCTTCCCCGCAAGGGGGCCCTCCACGCCGCAGCGCTTCACCCGCCGGTGAAGCCCGGGGCGAGCGGAGCGCATCCCGCGAAGGGACGGATGGCCGGTCGGCCGAACCGCCACCTGCCGCTCCACCTGCTCCGGGTCCAGAAGTACCACCCCGCGTGGCACCCGCGCCGCCACCTGCGGCCGCGGGTCCAGAAGCACCGGCCCGCATAGCGCCCGCGCCGCCCGCGCCGCCCGCGCCGCCCCCACCGCCCCCGCCACCTGCCTTCGCGCCAGAACCGCCGGCCGCCGCTGCACCGCGAACGGCCCAGCCTGCCCCGCACACGAATGGCGCGGCCAGGTCGAGCGCAGCGCGCCCCGGTTTCCCGGAGCCGACTCCGAACAGCATGGCCACCCGGCCGAGCTTCCCGGACTTGCCCTCGAACAGCGCCGCGGCCACCCGACCGAGCTTCCCGGACCTGCCCCCGAACAGCGCCGCGGCGCGACCGAACGCGCAGGAGGCCCCGAGCAGCAGCGCCGCCCGACCGGCCTTCAAGGAACCACCCAGCAGCAACGCCGCGCGGCCGGTCTTCAAGGACCCCCCTTCGAATGGCGCCCCCGGGCGCCCCAGCTTCCCGGACCAGCCCCTGAACGGCGCCGCCGTGCGCCCCAATTTTCCGGAGCCACCTCCCGGCAACGGCGCGGTTCGCTCGACCTTCCAGGAGGCGCCGACCCTGGTCTCGGGTCCTGGTCCGGCCCCCACGCGCTGGACCGACGAGGTCGTCACCCTTCCTACCCTCCCCACGAGCGTCGACGTCACCGCCTGGCGCGCGGTGCTCGATCTCGTGCGCCGCCAGAAGCCGGCGCTCGCGTCATTCCTGGAGCGCGCTGCCATCCTGGAGCTGGGCCCGGAGCGGGCAATGCTCGGCTTCTTCGCTGCGGATTCGATGTACTTCGCTCACGCCAGCGATCCTGCAGCGCGGCAGCTCCTCGGCACGGCCCTCCAGACGCATTACGGAAAGCCTGTCGAGCTGCAGATCGACACGCTCGCGCCCGGCACCCAGGCCGTCTCCATGGCCCAGCTCTTCACCGCCGAGGAGAAGGCACGTCAAGCAGCCCGCCGCCGGGCCGTCGCGCAGCACCCCCTGGTGGCGGCGGCGATCGAGCTTCTCGGCGCAGAGCTGAAGGACATCCAGCTCCCCCCCGAGGCGCACCCGCCGCGTTGAACGTGGAGACGCATCCATGCGGTCGGAGACATCGTCCGCTTCCCGAGGCGACGGGCGTCAGGCCCGAAGCGGCAAAGCGCTCTGGTAACCGCGGGTGGATCGCGGAGTGGGGGGCCCCGACGAGCTTTGCTCGGTGGGGGGCGGGGGCGCGAGCCCCTGCCGTGGGACTCAAAACGCGCCGATGAGGTGCACGCCGCCGCCCTGAGGGCCGAGTTCCGGCACGATCCGGGCGACCGGCGGGCGCGTCACGGCGGCGCCTTCGGGGCGCGAGGATCGACCAGAGAGCAGGATCATCGTCACGCCGGCACCGATTGCTGCGACGCCCACGCCGATGCCGATCGTGGAGACCAGCGCCTTCGTGCCTGCGGCGTCGATCTCCGCGCGGCCGGCCGGTGTGCACTGCTTGTTCGGACAGAGGGCCTGATCGTCCTCCGCGCTGCTCGCCTGACCTGCAGCGAGCGCGCCGAAGACGGCCCCGACACCCAGCGAGGCGATGCCCACCCCGCCCACCACGAAGCCGACGGTCCTCAAGGTGTTCCCCTTGTCCGCACCCGAGCCAGCGGTCCCCGCACCCGGCGCCTGCGCCGTCTCCTCCGGGAGCGGGAGGAGCTCCGGCACGCTCACGGTCTTCCGATCCGCGACGGCACCGACCGCGATCGTCGTCGACCACACGGAGTGACCCGGCGCCGTCGCCTCGATGGTGTGCTTGCCAGGATCCACGGGGATGGGCGTGCGCAGTGCCGCAGCGGGCACCTCCTCGTTGTCGCGCCGGACCACCAGCCCCGGGGTGGCGGCGGCATCGATCTGGAGGCGGGACAGCTTCGGTTCGAGCGCGTCGATGTGCTCCTTCGCGAAGGCCTCGCGCGCCGTGTTGCCATCCTTCTTGGCGGCGAACATGACCTCCTTGAACTGCACCCACGCCGTGGCGGTCTTCCCGATGGCCTCGTTGCACAGGGCGAGGTTGAGCAGCGTGCCCATGCCGGGGCGGATCCGCAGGCTCTCCTCGAATTTCGGGCAGGCCTCGGCGTACTGCTTGGCCTCCATGAGCTTGCGACCTTCCTCGAAGAGCGTCTGACCCATGGCCGCTGACTGTCCAGGCGCCGCGGTCTGCGCGCGCGCGGTCGCTGCAGGGGCGAGCGCGAGCGCGAGCGCGGCGGCGAGGGACGCGACGGCGGTGAGGCGGAAGCGGATCTGGTGAGGCCGTTGGCTCATCGGGGCTCTCTGGTTCATGCGCGCTCAGTCCTGGCTGTTGAGATCCACGGGGGCAGGGGTGGGGCGCGACGGCTGCGTGGGACGCGTCCCCGGCGAGGTGCCGCGCGTCGTGGGAGTCGCGGGTTGCGGGGTGGAGGCGCTCGCGTAGGGAGCGGCCACCTTGGCGTCCGGGGGAGACGTGGTGGACGCGGTGGACATGGCGGATGCGCTGGGGCTCGGCGCAGCGCCCGAGGGGGACGCCGACGCAGGCTCCTGGACAGCCGCAGGGGTCGGCTGAGAGGAGGCAGGCGGGAGCACCTGCGAGGCCGTGGGAGGCGCCACGCCGCCCGACGATGGCGTCGTCTCCTGGCCGGCGGCCGGCGTGCTGGTGGACCTGGCCCGGAGCACGATCACGCCGACCACGGAGCCCACCGTGAGGGCAGCGGCGATCATGGCCACGATGACGCCGACCGCGGGCCGCTTCGGTGACACGGCGGGAACCCCGGTGCCCGTGGCGTTGCCGGTCGCGAAGGAGGCGGCGGCGCGGGAACTCATGGGCCCCGCGTAGTGCCCCGGCGTGATCTGCTCGCCTCCAGGGGACCCAGGAGGCGCCGCAGGCATGCTCACGCCGCCTGTCGAGCGCGAGGTCTGCGCGCCTGGAAACGGTCCTGAAGGCACGGCGACAGGGGTCGTCGCCACGCTCGGGAACGACGGGTGTGATGGCGAAGGAGGGGACGGCTGCACCGCAGGCTGCGAAGGCGCGCGCAAGGGCTGCGACTGGGACGCCGAGGCGCTCGCGTAGGGCGCGGAGATCGCTTGCACCGGCTGCTGGGGCCCGGAGCCCACCTGCGCCGCGGGTGCTGTGGGCAGCGGCGAGCCGAGCGCGCCGCCCGTCTGGTGGGGAGACGAGGGGAACGCCTGCCGGTATCCCTGGCCGGTGTCGGAGAGCCGCACGCCACCCATCCGCGCGATGCGCTCGATCAGCGGGTGCGTCTGGGGTGCAGCGAAGGGAGCGAGCGCCATCGCCATCTCCGCGACGGTGGCGTAGCGGTGCTCTCGGTCGCGCGCGTAGGCCTTCGCCAGCACCACGGCGAAGGCTTCCGGCAGGTCGGGGCGCAGATCCCGCAGCGGGGTGGGGATGCCGGTCAGCACCTCGGCGCAGAGCTGCGGCAAGGTCTCCGCGTAGTACGGCGGCCTCCCGGCGCAGAGCTCGAAGAGCGCCACGCCAAGCGCGTAGATGTCGGTGCGGTGATCCACCGAGCGGGTCTGCTGCATCTGCTCGGGGGACATGTAGAGGGCCGAGCCCATGGCGGCGGTGGTGCGGGTCAGGTTGTCGACGCGCTCGTGGAGCAGCTTGGAGATGCCGAAATCCAGCACCTTGACGAGGGGTGTGCCGTCGTTCCGGGAGGTCAGGAACAGGTTCGAGGGCTTCAGGTCGCGGTGCACGATGCCGTGGCCGTGGGCCTCGGCGATCGCCTCGCACCCCTGGATCACGTAGTCCACGGCCTCCTCGCCGTGGAGCGGGCCGCGCTCGTGGAGGACCTGGGCGAGGTCTTGCCCGACCAGGAACTCCATCACCATGTAAGGGGCGCCGTTCTCCAGCGTGCCCACGTCGGAGACACGGGCGACGTGCTCGCTCTTGATCCGCACCGAGGCGCGCGCCTCCCGGAGGAAGCGCGCCGACGACTCGGCGTTCAGGGCGTGGTCAGGGAGGAGGAACTTGACGGCGACCCGCTCGTCGAGCGCGAGGTGCCGTGCCTCCACGACCACCCCCATGCCACCACGCCCGATCACCCGCTCGACGCGGTACTTGCCGATGAGCAAGGTGCCCGGCTCGATGGGTGGCTGCGACGGCTGACGCGACGCGTGCTCGGACACGGACGGCCATGTTCACAGCTTCGACCCCTGCCGGCAAGTCCTCGCTCAGTACTTGACGGAGCAGCCGTAAGCCTCGGTCTGCGCCATCGAAATGGGCTTGCCCTCGGCCAGTTCGGAGAGCGCCACGTCGACGTGGTTCGTGACCTTTTCGTCCTTTTCCGGTTCGCCGCCGCGCGTGCTATCGATGGCGCCGGCGTAGACGACGATGCCCTTGGGATCGATGACGTACATGTGCGGCGTCCTCTCGGCGCCGTAAGCGCGGCCGGTGGCGCCAGTCTCGTCGAGGAGGATGGGGTGCTTCATCCCGAACTCGTCCCGGGCCTTCACGTTCGCCTCCTTGCCGTGGCCCTGCTTGCCCGCGGCGCCCGAGTTGATGGCCAGCCACACCACGCCCTTGTCGGCGACGCGCGCGGCCATGTCCTTGAGCGCGCCTTCACGGTGCGCCTTCTGCACGAAGGGGCAGCCCGGGTTGAACCACTCGAGGACCACCGTCTTGCCCTTGTAGTCGGCGAGGTGGACGGTCTTGCCGTCGAGATCGGTGAGGGTGAAGTCCGGCGCGGGCTGGCCGACCTTGACGCCAGTCGCGGCAGCCTGCGGGGTGGCGGCAGGCACAGCGGTGCTCTTGGGCGTCGGCGCTCCCTGGGCTGGAGGCGATTGCGTGGACTCGCCACCGGAGGGAGCACACGCCGCGACGAGGATCAGCGAGAGGGCGACCAGGCTTCTCTTCATGGGCCGTGGACTAGCACGCCCTCAGGGCGGCGGCTTCCGTCTCCCGCCCGGCACGCCGTGGCCCGGCTCCTGAGCTGGTCTCTCGTTCAGGCGCGGCGCGTCGCCGCGAGCCTCGGGATTTGCGGGCTCGACCCCTGTCCCTGGAGGTTGAGGGTAGGCCGGCGGGGCCACGCCGTTCTATGGTGAGTCGGTGATCCCCGTCCTCTCCCGAGCCCAGATGCGGGCATTCGACAAGTACGCGATCGAGGCCTGCCACGTACCCGGCATGGTGCTCATGGAGAACGCGGGGCGCGGCGCGGCAGACGTGATCTCCGCGATCATCGATGCGCGCCGGACGTCGCTCCGCCCGGACGGGGCGGCGGCGGAGGCAACGCAGCCCACGTGGCCCGGACCCGCAGGGGCGTTCCGCTCTCCTTCCCTCCTGCCGCCGGCGCCCCCGTCGCTGCCCAGCGGGCGGCTCGCGGGGGGTCCGACGAGCGGCTGGCGCCCCCAGCGGCGCGACGACGAGGCAGCCGCCTTCGCGGCGCGGGCGCGCTCGTTCCCGGTGCGGCACGTGCCGAGCCCCGGGCAGCCCGCCACCTATCCGCTCGACGCGCGCGTGGTGGTGGTGTGCGGGGCGGGAAATAACGGCGGCGACGGCTACGTGGTGGCGCGGCACCTGCTCGCGCGCGGCGCGGACGTGCACGTCTTCCTCACCTCGCGCTCCGAGGCGGTGACGGGTGAGTCGCGGATCAACCTCGACGCCTACGTGGATCTTGGCGGGGTGCTCACCGAGCTGCCGAGCGACGAATCCCTGGAGCCGCTGCACAAGGCGCTCTCGGGGGCGGACATCGTGGTCGACGCCATCTTCGGCACCGGCCTCGATCGCATCATCCAGGGCCACCTCGCCGACGTCATCGCGGCGATCAACGAAGCGCGCTGTCAGTGCATCGCCCTCGACGTCCCCTCCGGCCTCGACGCGGACAGCGGAGCGCCGCTGGGCACCGCCGTGCACGCGGACGACACCGTGACCTTCGGGCACCTGAAGATCGGCCTGCTCACCCCCGAGGGCGCGCGCCTCGCCGGCAACGTGCACGTCGTGGACCTCGGCGTCCCCGACCGGCCCATCCTCGCCCACGTCGGTTACGTGGCCGAGGTGATCCGCAAGGAGACGGTGCGCTCCTACCTGCAGCCGCGCGAGGCGAACACCCACAAGCACGCGGCCGGCAACGTGCTGGTCATCGCGGGCTCGTCGGGCAAGCTGGGCGCCGCGCTCCTCACGGCGCGCAGCTCGCTGCGCTCGGGCGCAGGCCTGGTCACCATCGGCACCTGGCCCGACGCGGCGCAGGCGCTGCAGTCGCGGGTGGTCGAGATCATGACCACGGCCATCGAGCCCGAGCGGCTCGACGAGTCGGTCGAGGCGGCGCTCGCGGGCCGCCACGCGGTCGCCATCGGTCCGGGGCTCGGGCTCGACGACCGCGCCCGCACCGTGGTCGATCACGTGGTGCTCGGCTGGGACGGGTTGAAGGTCGTCGACGCGGACGCCCTCACCCACTTCGTGGGGCGGCCCGAGGCGCTCGCCAGGGCGAGCGGCAGCCTGGTGCTCACGCCTCACCCCGGCGAGCTGGGGCGGCTCCTCGGCCGCAGCGGGAGCGCGATCGAGCAGGACCGCTTCGGCGCGGTGCGCGAGGCCGTGCAGATCACCCGCGCGATCGTGGTGCTCAAGGGCGCCCGCACCATCATCGCCACCCCGGACGGCCGCATCTACGTGTGCATGGCCGGCAACCCCGCCCTCGCCACCGCGGGCTCGGGCGACGTGCTCACCGGCATCATCGCGGCCTTCGCCTGCACCATGGCGCTCGACTGCGCGGCGATCGCCGGGGTGCTGATCCACGCGCTCGCCGCCGACGCCTGGCGCCTCGTGACCGGGGCCGACCGGGGGATGCAGGCCAGCGAGATCGCCGAGCGGTTCCCGGGGTTGATCGCCGCCCTCTCCCAGGGCGTCGATCCCCTGTCGTTCTGAGTCACACGGCAGGGCACGCCCCTGCCTCTCCCGCAGGAATCCCTGGGCCCGGCGTCATGAGGCCGGCCCCCTCCGCCGGAAATGGGTACGTCGGTCGCCGACGGGACCATGTCCACCGTGGGAAAAGTGCGGGAGGCCCCCGCTGCCGGCGCATTCCCACCGTGGACACGGTCCCGTCGGCGCCTTCCGCACCTTGTCCACCGTGGATACGGTCCCCTCGGCGCCTTCCGCACCTTGTCCACCGTGGATACGGTCCCGTCGGCGCCTCCCGCACCTTGTCCACCGTGGACACGGTCCCGTCGGCGACCTCCCGCACCTTGTCCACGCGGTGCGACGGTCATCCGGCAATCTCCCGCACCTCGTCCCCCCCCCGCTGCCCGGGAAACCCGGACAACGAACGGTCCCGCTTCCAGTGCTCCGGGAAGCTTGTGGGGTCCCGGGCCGTTCCAGGAGACAGGCACCCCGCAGGGGCACGCACCTCCACCCGCAAGCCCTCCACGCCTACCTCCTCCTCCTGCTCTCCTCCTGCCCTCCTTCCCCTACCCCACCCCCGTCTCCACCGACGCCACGGGAGCGGTGTCCTTTTGAACACGCACCCGCGGGCGGGATGCCGCACTCTCGATCGACCGTTCCAGTGATTTCGCGCAGTTGCGCGGTGGTCCCACCCTTGCGGAAGCAGCCGGTCGAGGAGTCCACCGATGCTCGCCCGCCCCGCCGCCCAACCGCCGACCCGCACCCGCACCCGCCTCCAGACCCCCTCCAAGTCCCAGCTCGGAACGAGCCGCTCAGGCCAGCGCGGTGACGAAGGTCCCGTCAGCGAGCCGCCGCCGTCCGGGGTGCGCCTCAAGGCGCGCGCCAAGGTTGTCTCCCCCAGCGCTCCGCCGCCGTCCGGGGTGCGCCTCAAGCCACGCGCGAAGATCGCCGCCGTCAGCGAGGTCCGGCAGGCGAAGGGTGCAGCCGTCAGCGATGTCCGGCAGGCGATTGTGAGGCTGCACGGCGAGATGATCGGGCACGCGGTGCGTCTTTCGGGCTCGGAGTCCCTCGCCGAGGACATCGTGCAGGACGCCATCGAGCGCGCGCTCCGGTTCGAGGCCTCCTACCAGCCGGGGACCAACGTGCGGGGTTGGCTGCACCAGATCGTGTTCAGCGTGTTCATCAGCCGGTGTCGTCGGAGCCGGCGGGAGCGAGACGCCCTCGACAAGCTGGCGCTCGATCCGTGTGCCTGGACCTGCCCGCAGGAGCAGCGCACCGTGATGCGCACGCTGCCCGATGGCATGAAGAAGGCGCTCGCCAAGCTGCCCGCCCACTTCCGCGGCGTGCTGGTGATGATCGATCTCGAGGAGCTGACCTACAAGGACGTGTCGTTCATCCTGGAGGTGCCGATGGGCACGGTGATGAGCCGCCTCCACCGGGCCCGGCGGATGCTGGCCGAGGCCGTCGAGCGCATGCCCGACGGCCCCCTCTCAATCGCCGCCTGATGTACTGCGTACCCTGGATCAGGGGCCTATCGGCCCCTGCTCTGAAAAGGACTCCAAGGTCTCTGAATCAGAAGCCTTTTCCTCGGGCCCTGTGGAGGCGCAGCCTCCATTCGAGACTACGCTCCCGGTGGTCGCTACCCCCCCTCCTTCGCACGAGCGCCGCACGGAGGACCTGGAACGAGTGCCGGGGACCAGAGGCTGCCCTGTTCGGATCTCGCTCGGGTCACTCCAGCAGGGACTTCATCAGGGCGTCGAGGCGGGCGCCGAGCGCGGGGATGCGCTGGGTGTAACACACGCCCTTCGCGAGGCAGGGCAAGGGGCCTCCCGCGTGCTCCGCGTCGGTGTAGCGGTAGCCGAGGTTGCTGACGAGGGCCACGAGGTAGTGGCGCCTCGCGCGGCCAGGGATGCCGGTGACGATGCCGGCGTCGCTCCCGTAATTGAGGGTGAGGCCGGTCTTGTGGGCGAAGGCGACCTCGGCGCTGGCGTTGCAGGGGCGGGCGTCCGTGGAGCGGCGTAGCTCGTCGACGTTGACGCTGCCGTCTCTGTGGATCCAGCGCGGGGGCATGCGCGCCGGGATGCCCTGGCGCACGCCCCAGGTGCCGCACAGGGCCGGGGTGCTCAGGGCTTCGTGGAAGGCCTGCTCGGAGAGCAAGGTGAAGAGCCTCTGCCTGGAGGCCTCGCCGAGGAAGGGAGCGGCCATCGGCCAGGAGGGCGGGGGGGCGGAGGGATCGATGAGCCAGAGGAGGCGCGCGGTGTCCCAGGCGCCCATGTGGATCTGACCAGGGTGCCAGTCGCCACCAGTGACGGGGGAGGTGCCGCGGATCTGCAGGGTGGGCAGGCCGAGGGCGGCGAAGTAGGGGGTCACCTCGTCCATGGCGCCGAGCGCGTGGAGCTTGCGCACGAGGGCGCGTGTGCTGGTGTTGTCGCTGCGGGTGATCATGTCGTCGAGCCAGGCGCGGAGGGGGCGTCCGGCGTGGCCGTCGAACACGGGCTGATCGAGGGTGAGCGTGCCTCGCTCGACGAGGCGCAGGACCTGCACGGCCACGAGCAGCTTGAAGAGGGAGGCAGGGTACGGGAGGTCGAAGTCGACGCCTGCGAGGCCGGGCACCACGTCGTCCGAGGGGACACGCGGTGCGGTGGGGGCGCCGTCCCAGCGCGCGGGGTTCCAGCGGCGGAAGCGCACGCCGCGGACCTCGACGGAGGAGGGGTCGATGGCGTTCACGCGGACGTCAGGGGTGCCGGCGGAGAGGATGACGCTCGCGCCCACGGGCGGGCAGCCCTGGGGAAAGGCGACGACAGCAAGGTCGACGCTGGGGGTGCGCGCGAGGGGGGCGCCCTTGCAGGGGGTGCGCTCGGTGCAGTCTTTCTCGGCGTCGAGGCCGAGGTCGATCACGCGATCGAGCTGCGCTTCACGCAAGGCGGTACGGACGCCGCGTTCGAGCGGGGTGAGGCCATCGGCGCCGCGCACTCCGAGCAGACAGGGAGGAGGGCGGTCCTCGGCGGCTACAGGGGAGGGGGTGCTGAAGGCAGCCGCGGCGGGAGCAGGGATGCTGGAGGCGCGCGCGGCGAGAGCAGAGGTGTTGGAGGGGGCCGCAGCAGTGGCGGTGGACGCGGCGGGCGGGGGAGGCAGGGATGGTGCGGGCTGTGTCGGAGCTGGCGCGGAGGAGGGAGCGGCGGGGTGAGAAGGGCCGCCGCAGCCGGCGGGCGGGGCGACGAGGGCGAGGAGGGCCGCGAGGAGAACACGAGGAGGGGAGTGACGCACGGGTCTGCCGCCGGCTGCAGGCGTTATCCCGAAGGGAGAGAGGCCGCCAGCCGGATCGCTGCAGGAAGCAGGGTCGACCGTCTCGTGGTCGCTGTGCTGCCGCGGCCAGGGACAGAACGCGCCGGCGCTGCGGGGCTGCAAAAGCTGCCCGTGAACGTGGGCGGAGGGGGCGTGGGCGATCTACAGTTGCCAGGCTCGTGTCACGGACCCTCATCACATCTCCCAGCGCAGCAGCTCGGCTGGAGCGCGCTTCGGCCTGGCTGCGCCGGAGACGCGGCTCGGAGCGGGTGCTGATCCTGGGGGCATCGATCGACGCGGCCAACGAGCTTGTCTGCGCGGTGGCAGCCAAGCGCCACGCGGCGTTCGGCTGGCACAGGCTCACGCTGGGGCGGCTGGCGGCGACGCTCGCGGCTCCGGCGCTGGTCACGCGTGGGCTGGTGCCGGCGGGGATGCTGGCGCTCGAAGCGCTCTGTGCGCGGGTCATCGACAGGCTGGGGAGGCGGGGGGAGCTCGGGCGGTTCGAGCCGGTGGCCGATCGGCCAGGGCTGCCGCGCGCGCTGGCCAGGACGATCGAGGAGGTGCGGCTCGCCGGGCTGGACGCGGCGTCGCTGGCGACGACGGATCTGGACCGCATCCTCGCGGGGTTCGAGGCGGAGCTGGAGGAAGCGAACCTCGCCGACCGGGCGCTGGTGATCGAACTCGCCGCGGAGCGGGCCCGCGATCCGGAAGCCAGGCACCCGCTGCTGGGGCTGCCCACGCTGATGCTGGACCTGCCCCTGAGCTTCGCGCTGGAGCGGGATCTGCTCGCCGCCTTGGTGGCTCGTTCGTCGGACGCGCTGGCCACGAGCCCGGCGGGTGACGCGATGAGCGAGAGGCACCTCGACCAGGTGTTCGGGGTGCCCTGGGAGCGGCTGCGGCCACCGGGCGCGGACGAGAAGGGGGCAGCGTCTCCGTCGCTGATCCGGGTGCAGGAGCGGCTCTTCCACGAGACGGACGAGGAGCCGTCGACGCTCGCAGACGACGTGCGCATCCTGTCAGCCCCCGGAGAGAGCCGGGAGTGCGTGGAGATCGCGAGGCTCGCGCTGAAGGAGGCGTCCCGCGGGGTGCCGTTCGACACCATGGCGGTGCTGCTCCGCTCTCCGGAGCAGTACCGCGCGCACCTCGAAGAGGCGCTGCGCCGCGCCGGGATCCCGGCGCATTTCGCGCAAGGAACGGTGCGGCCCGATCCTGCAGGGCGCGCGCTGCTGGCGCTGCTGGCATGCGCGGCGGAGAACCTGTCGGCGTCGCGGTTCGCGGAGTACCTCTCGCTCGGGCAGGTGCCCGACGTCACGGCCGACGGGGCGCCGCCGCCCGCGCTCGGCGACAGCGACAGGTGGGTACCTCCCGACGAAGAGCTGCTGCCGGAGACGATGCTCCGGGATCCGTTCAGCGATCTCGATCTGGACGCGGACCTGGACGATGACGCGGGGCCGAAGCCGACACGGCGTCGAGGCGGGAGCGGCGGGAGGCATGATCGCGATCGCTGGCTGAAGAGCGGAGCGACGACGGTCGGGGGCGCGCCGCGGGGCACGCAGCCGGGAGCGCCGCAGGGCACTCAGCAGGGAGCGCCGCAGGGCACGCAGCAGGGAGCACCGTCGGGCGCGCTGCAGGATGCGCTGCCGAACGTCCAGCAGATCGAGAGCGCGGAGACGGTCGAGGCTCAGGGGGGAGATGCGCCGGGGGATGCGGAGGAGCCGCCGGTGGTCGAGGGCACGCTGCGGGCACCCCGGCGGTGGGAGCAGATCCTCGTCAACGCTGCGGTGATCGGGGGGCTCGATCGGTGGCGGCGGCGGCTCGATGGGTACGAGAACGAGCTGAAGCTCGACCTCGCGGAGGTGAAGGAGGAGCGTGACGTCGACCGGATCGAGCGGACGCTCTCCGACCTCGACGCGCTCCGCCGCTTCGCGCTGCCGCTGCTCGCGGACCTGCCGCGCCCGGGGCACCAGGCGTCGTGGGGGGAGTGGCTGAACCGCCTGGGCGCGCTGGCGACGCGCGCGCTGCGGAAGCCGGAGCGGGTGCTGAGCGTGCTCGCGGAGCTGACGCCGATGGTGCACATCGGGCCGGTGGATCTGAACGAGGTGCGCATCGTGCTCGCGGCGCGCTTGACGGAGCTGCTCCAGCCGCCGCCCGACAGGCGGGAGGGGCGGATCTTCGTGGCGCCGATCGAGGCGGCGCGGGGGCGCTCGTTCTCGGTGGTGTTCGTGCCAGGGCTGGCGGAGAAGCTGTTCCCGCAGAAGGTGATGGAGGAGCCCATCCTGCGCGATACGCTGCGCCGGCGCATCGCCGAGGCGCGGCCCGATGCGCCGCTCGCGACCAGCGACGATCGGGTGGCGCGGGAGCGGCTGGCGCTGCACCTCGCGGTCGGCGCGGCGCGGGAGCGGCTGGTGCTCTCATACCCGCGGGTGGACATGGATCAGTCGCGGCCGCGGGTGCCGTCGTTCTACGGACTTGAGCTGCTGCGCGCTGCGGAGGGGCGGCTGCCGGGCTTCGGGGAGCTGATCCGTCGCGCCGAGCAGGGCGGAGGGGCGGCGCGGATCGGCTGGCCTGCACCGGCGCGGCCGCAGGACGCGATCGACGCGGCGGAGCACGATCTGGCGCTGCTGGAGACGCTCTTCCACCAGCCCGAGGAGCAGACCATCGGGACGGCGCGCTACCTGCTCAGCGTGAACCCGCACCTGGCGCGGGCGCTGCGCTTCCGGGCGCGGCGCTGGATCCCCGCGTGGACCACGGCGGACGGGCTTTACCGGCCGATCCCGGAGGCGCGGGAGGCGCTGCAGGCGCACACCTTCGCGGCGCGGTCGTTCTCGCCGACGGCGCTCCAGCACTTCGCGGCGTGCCCCTACCGGTTCTTCCTGTACGCGGTGCACAAGCTCTCGCCCCGGGAGGTGCCGGAGGCGATCGAGGAGATGAACCCGCTGCAGCGAGGCTCGCTGGTGCACGAGGCGCTCTACGAGGTGCTGGTGGCGCTGCGGGATCAGGGGCGGCTGCCGATCACGCCCGGGTCGCTCGACGACGCGCGGGCGGCACTCGACCGGGTGCTCGATGGGGTGGCGGCGCGGTTCAAGGACGAGCTGGCGCCGGCCATCGATCGGGTGTGGGCCGACGGGATCGCGTCGGTGCGGGCCGACCTGCGCGAGTGGCTGCGGCGGGCCGCGGAGGACGACGAGTGGGAGCCGGTGCACTTCGAGCTCTCCTTCGGGTTGCCCATCCGGCGCAGCCGGGACCGCGCCAGCGTGGAGGAGCCGGTGCACCTCGACAGCGGGGTGAAGCTGCGCGGGTCGATCGATCTGGTGGAGCGCAGCCGGCAGGGTGCGGTGCGGGCCACGGACTACAAGACGGGCCGGGTACGGACCGAGCGCAACGCGATCGTGGCCGGTGGGGAGACGCTGCAGCCGGTCCTCTACGCGCTGGTGCTGGAGAAGGTGATGCCCCCGGGGACGGAGGTGCACTCGGGGCGCCTTTACTACTGCACGTCGGCGGGTGGGTTCACGGAGGTGCCCATCCTGCTCAACGACAAGGCGCGGGAGGCCGCGGCCGAGGTGGTGGGGACCATCAGCAACGCCATCGATCAGGCGGCCCTGCTCGCCATCCCCGCCGAGGGGGCGTGCACGTACTGCGATTACCGCCCGGTGTGCGGGCCTTACGAGGAGCTGCGGGTGGGCCGGATCAAGCGGCGCGACCTGGAGCAGCGGCGGCGGCTGGAGCTGCTCCGGAGGCTCACGTGAGCGCTCCGCCCGAGAAGGGACACGCGGCGCTGGCGGCCCAGGCGGCGCAAGGCGCGCCCGTGGCAGCGGGGGGAGAAGCAGCGGCAGCCACGGTGGCGTCGGGAGGCGCGGCGGTCGGCGCGGCGGTCGGGAGCGGGGCGCGGGTGTTGCCCGACAGCGAGGCGCGGCGCCGGATCCGCGAGGATCTGAAGTCGACGTTGATCGTCGAGGCAGCCGCGGGGACGGGCAAGACCACGGCGCTCGTGTCGCGCATCGTGGAGGTGCTGCGCAGGCCGGCAGAGCAGGGTGGCGGGACGCTGGATCGCATCGTGGCGGTGACCTTCACCGAGAAGGCAGCCGGGGAGATGAAGCTCCGGCTGAGGGCAGGCATCGAGCACGCGCGGGCGGGTGCGATGGAGAGGCCTGCGGAGCGGGCGCGGCTCGAGGCGGCGCTCGCGCACCTGGAGGCGGCGCGCATCGGGACCATCCACTCGTTCTGCGCCGATCTGCTGCGGGAGCGGCCGGTGGAGGCGGTGGTGGATCCGCTCTTCCAGGTGGCGGCCGAGGAGGAGGCGCAGGGGCTGTTCGATCAGGCCTTCGATGCGTGGTTCCAGCGCGCGCTGAGCGAGCCGCCCGAGGGCGTGCGCCGCATCCTGCGCCGCCGCGGGCGCGCCGATTCGTACGGGCCGCGGGCGCTCCTGCGGGACTCGGCGTGGCGGCTCAGCGATCACCGGGACTTCACCGGGAGCTGGAGGCGCGATCCATTCCCGCGGACGCAGGCCATCGACGCCACGATCGAGGAGCTCACCACGCTGGCAGGGCTCGCCGTGCACGCGGAGAGCGAAGGGGATTACCTGGCCCAGAACCTGATCAAGCTGGGCCGCTACCTCGCGGAGCTACAGCGGCGCGAGGAGGTGACGGGGGAACGTGATCACGATGGGCTCGAGGCGGAGCTGCAGGAGCTGTGCCGGTGGAAGGAGTGGCGCTGGCGGGGCGGCGGCAAGTACTACGGGGGCGGGCTCACCCGCGCGGAGGTGGTGGAGCAGCGTGACCGGGTGAAGGCCTCGCTCGACGCCCTGGTGAACCGGCTCAGCGCCGACCTCGCCGCGTGCCTGCACCGCGAGCTGCGCCCGCCGATCCAGGCGTACGATGCGCTGAAGACCCGCGCCGGGAGGCTCGACTTCCTGGACCTCTTGCTCCGCACCCGTGACCTGATCCGACGAGGGCGCGCGGTGCGGGAGGAGCTGCAGCAGCGGTTCACCCACCTGTTCGTCGACGAGTTCCAGGACACCGATCCGCTGCAGGCCGAGATCCTGCTCCTGCTCGCCGCCGACGATCCCGGCGCGACGGACTGGACGCGCGCGAACGTGGTGCCGGGGAAGCTGTTCCTGGTCGGCGATCCGAAGCAGTCGATCTACCGGTTTCGCCGCGCGGACGTGGCGCTCTACGAGGCGACGAAGAAACGGCTCATGGCGCGCGGCGCGGACGTGCTCTACCTGAGCACGAGCTTCCGCAGCGTTCCCTCCATCCAGGAGGCGGTGAACGCGGCGTTCGCGCCGCTCATGCAGGGCGCCGCGTCACCCGCGAGGCGGGGGGCGCGTGAGGAGGGAGGGCGCGAGGAGGGGGCACGCGAAAGCGGGGCGCTACCGGTGGCAGAGCCGGGCGCGCCGACCACGCCGATCACGCAAGCGCAGTACGTGGCGCTGGAGCGCTTCCGCGACGATCCGCCGGATCAGCCGACGCTCGTCGCGCTCTCGGTGCCGCGGCCGTACGGGGAGTACGGGCGGATCGTGGACTTCAAGGTGAGGGAGTCGATCCCGGACGCGGTGGCGGCGTTCATTCACCACGTCATCAAGGAGCGGCGGTGGACGGTGACCGAGCGGGAGCGCCCCCACGAGCGGGTGCCCATCGAGGCGCGCCACATCTGCCTGCTGTTCAAGCGCTTCCAGACCTTCGGCGAGGACACCACGCGCGCGTACGTGCGGGCGCTGGAGGCGCGGCGCATCCCGCACGTGCTGGTGGGTGGGCGCTCCTTCCACGATCGGGAGGAGGTGATGGCGATGCGCAACGCGCTCACCGCGATCGAGTGGCCCGACGACGAGCTGTCGGTCTACGCGACGCTGCGGGGTCCGCTGTTCGCGCTGACGGATGACGTGCTGCTGCTCTACCGGGATCGCTTCCGCTCGCTGCACCCGCTGCTCTCGCCGGACGCGCAGGAGCTTTCGTTCACCTCGGCGGCAGGGGGGCAGCCGCTCGCGGAGGTGGCGGAGGCGCTGGGGGTGCTGGGGAGGCTGCACCGGCAGCGCAACCGGCGGCCGATCGCCGATACGCTCGGGCTGCTGCTGGAGGAGACGCGGGCGCACGCGGGGATCGCCATCTGGCCCACCGGGGAGCAGGCGCTGGCGAACGTGCTGCGGGTGATGGACCTCGGGCGCCGGTTCGAGACTGCCGGGGCGACGTCGTTCAGGGCCTTCGTGGAGCGGCTCGCGGCCGACGCGGAGCGGGGGGAGGCGGCCGAGGCGCCGGTGGTCGAGGAGGGGACCGAGGGGGTGCGCATCATGACCGTGCACCGCGCGAAGGGGCTGGAGTTCCCGGTGGTGATCCTCGCCGATCCCACGACGCCCGCGGTGCACCAGAACCCGTCGCGCTACGTGGATCCGGAGCGGGGGCTGTGGGCGGAGCCGATCGCGGGGTGCCTGCCGGTGGAGCTGTGGGATCGGCGGGAAGAGGTGCTGCGCCGCGATCGGGAGGAGTCGGTGCGGCTCGCGTACGTGGCGGCGACGCGCGCGCGCGAGCTGCTGGTGGTGCCGGCGGTGGGCGACACCTCGGGGACGGCTGTGGGGGAGTCATGGCTCGACGTGCTGAACCCGGTGCTGTACCCGCCGCCGAAGCAGCGGAGGAGCGCGTCGCCGGGGCCGGGGTGTCCGCCCTTCGGTCCAGACAGCGTGCTGGAGCGCCCGGCGCGCTGCGAGGCGAGTGAGCGCGACTCGGTGGCGCCAGGGTTGCACGCGCCCCAGCAGGGGCGCCACGCGGTGGTGTGGTGGGATCCGCACCTGCTCGATCTGGATCGGGAGCCGGCGGCGGGTCTGCGGCAGCAGCGGATCCTGCAGGCCGATGGGAGTGGGGCGCTGTCGAGCGCGGGCGAGAAGGCGCACGAGGGGTGGCAGGCGGACCGGGGGCGGGCCATCGAGGATGGGTCGGTGGCGTCGCTGCGGGTGCGGGGGGTCAGTGTGCTCAGCAAGGAGGCGGGGCTGCGGGCGAGGCTGCTGGAAGAGCAGGGTGCGGGGGGTGAGGTGCAGGAGGGGAGCTTGCCGCCGCCGCTGCCCGCGCTGGGGACCAGCGATCGCGAGATCAGCTTCGAGGGCACCGGCATGTCGCGCCAGGGGAGGCCGCGGGGGAACCGGTTCGGGACGCTGGTGCACAGCGTGCTCGCGGAGGTGGACCTCGACGCGGGGCGGCCCGAGATCGCCGCGGTGGCGGAGGCGCAGGCGCGCATGCTGGGGGCGACGTCCGGCGAGCTCGACGCGGCCGTGGAGTGCGCGCTGGTGACGCTTGCGCACCCGACGCTAAGGCGGGCGGCGGAGAGCGCGCTGCGGGGGGACTGCGTCCGCGAGATGCCCGTGCTCCTCACCATGGCGGACGGCACGGTGGTGGAAGGATCGGTAGACTTGGCTTTCCGGGAGGAAGGCGCGGGGACGGCGCTCTGGACGGTGGTCGACTTCAAGACCGACGTGGACCCCACGGAGTCGCGCGTGCGGTACGAGACGCAGCTCCGGCTCTACCTGGAGGCCATCGAGGCCGCGACGGGAGAGCGCGCGCGGGGTGTGGTGCTCGGCGTTTGATCCACAGGCGGTCGATTTCGTACGAGGATCGCCCCCGGGGCCCTTGCCGGGACGTGCCTACTTCCCACAAGTCAGCGCGGTGCCTCCCAAGCCTCCCCGCCCTGCCTCAGGCAAGCTGGCCGTGCTCCTGCCAGGGCTCGGCGCCGTAGCGACCACCTTCATTGCTGGCGTGCTCCTCTCGCGGCGCGGGCTGGCCCGACCCGTGGGGTCGCTGACACAGATGGGCACCCTCCGGCTCGGGAGCCGCGCCGACGATCCCACGCCCTCGATCCGCGAGGCGCTTCCCCTCACCACGCTGGACGACCTCGCCTTCGGCGGCTGGGACATCTTCCCCGAGAACGCCCTGGAGGTCGCGCGGGACGCCGGTGTGCTGGAGCCGCATCACCTCGACGCGGTCGCCGAGGAGCTCGCGCGGATCGAGCCCATGAAGGGGGCGTTCTATCCCCGGTACGTGCGCCGCCTGAACGGGACGCACGTCAAGGAGGCCGAGTCCAAGGCCGACATGGTCGCGCAGATCCGCGAGGACATCCGGCGCTTCCTCCGCGAGCACGGGGCCGAGCGCGCGGTGGCGATCTGGTGCGGGAGCACGGAGGTGTTCCTCGCTCCCTCGGCTGTGCACCAGAGCATCGAGGCCTTCGAGGCAGGGCTCGCGAAGAACGATCCGTCGATCTCCAGCTCACAGATCTACGCGTGGGCGTGCCTGAAGGAGCGCGTGCCGTTCGCCAACGGTGCGCCGAACCTCACCATCGATTTCCCGGCGGCGTGGCAGCTCGCGCGGGAGATGCGCGTGCCCATCGCAGGCAAGGATTTCAAGACGGGCCAGACCTTGATGAAGACCATCCTCGCGCCCGGGCTCAAGGCGCGGAGCCTGGGGCTGCGGGGGTGGTTCTCCACGAACATCCTGGGCAACCGCGACGGCGAGGTGCTCGACGATCCGGACAGCTTCAAAACGAAGGAAGTGTCGAAGCTCGGGGTGCTCGAGGACATCCTCCAGCCGGAGCGCTATCCGGATCTCTACGGGGACCTCTACCACAAGGTGCGGATCGAGTTTTATCCGCCCCACGGTGACGCCAAGGAGGGATGGGACAACATCGATCTGTTCGGGTGGCTCGGCTACCGGATGCAGATCAAGGTGAACTTCCTGTGTCGCGACTCGATCCTCGCAGCGCCGCTCGTGCTGGATCTGGCCTTGTTGCTGGATCTGGCGGCGCGCGCCGGGCTCCACGGGAATCAGGAGTGGCTGAGCTTCTATTTCAAGAGCCCGATGACGGGGGAGGGTCTCCAGGCGGAGCACGATCTGTTTGTGCAGTCGATGGAGCTGCAGAACACGTTGCGCCAGATGGTCGGCGCGGAACCGATCGTGCACCCCTGAGCGAACACCACGGCCGATCCATGCGCGAGACCGAGGGCCTGCGATGAAGTGGAAACCGTCGGATCAGAAGAGCGGCTGGGCGTGGGCTTCGCTCGGGCTCGGGCCGCTGCTGCTCCTCCTCATCCACGCGACGCTGGGGCTGCGGCCGGAGCACGTCCTGCTCACGGGCTGCTGCGTCGCGCTCGCCTGGGTGGGACCACGCGCACGGGGTTTCCTGGCGCTGGCCGCCCCCTTCGTGCTCACGGGGCTCGCGTACGACTTTCTGCGGCTCTTCATCCACTTGCGCGGCGAGGTGCACGTGGGTGATCTCTACGCGGCCGAGCAGACCCTCTTCGGAGTGCCCACGACGCTCGGGCGGGTGGCGGTGAGCGAGCTGCTCGCGAGGACCACCCACCCGCTGCTCGATGCCCTCACCGGCCTCGTCTACATCTTCTACTTGATCGAGCTGTTCGCGGTGGGCGGGACCATGTGGTTCCGCGATCGCCAGCGCATGCAGCGGCTCGCCTGGAGCTTCGCGCTGGCAAGCCTGCTCGGCTGGGTGGTGTGGGTGGTGTGGCCGGCTGCCCCGCCCTGGTACGTCGATGTCCACGGCACGGGGCCGGCGCTCCTCACGGCGCCCTCCAGCCCGGCCGGGGGGGCGCGCTTCGACGCGCTGTTCGGCGTGAACGTGTTCGCCACGTTCTACGCGCGAAGCTCCAACGTCTTCGGGGCGATGCCCTCTCTGCACGTGGCTTACGCGATCCTCCCGGCGCTCGCGACCTGGACCCTCGGCGGGAAGATCCGCGCATTCACCGCGGTGTGGGCCGTGCTCATGGCCTTCTCGGCGGTCTACCTCAGACATCACTACATCCTCGACGTGCTCGCTGGCGCTCTCACGGCCCTCCTTGCGGACCGGCTGGTGTGCGCTGCCCAGCGGACGGCGGTCGCTCCGGATCCACAGCGCGACCGCGCCTCGACGGAGGTCTCTGCATGACGCCTTTCTGGAATGACCTCTCCACCAACCTCACGGCCGTGGGCCGCATCTGGACTGCCGCAGCTCCTGCGCTGCTCCTGATCACCTATCTGCTGCTCGGCCTCCTGGCGTACGCGCTGCGGGGCGCGCTCGTCGGTCGGTTTCACGACGAGGAGATGGATACCCGCGGGCTCGGCGGCCTGACCACGGCGCGCGCGCGCCACTTCTTCGCGTGGTTGATGCGTCCGCTGTGGCGAGGTCTCGCGGCTGCGGAGGTCCCGCCCAACGCGATCACCACGCTCTCGGTCGGGCTGGCGCTCGGCGCGGGCGTGGCGCTCGCGGCAGGGCGCTTCGCCCTCGGTGGGTGGCTCTACGTGTGCGCCGGGGCCCTCGACTTCCTGGATGGGCGGGTCGCGCGCGAGACGGGGCGCGCCTCGTCGGGGGGCGCGGCCCTCGACTCGGTGCTCGATCGTTACTGCGAGTCGGCGGTGATCGTGGGGCTGTGCTGGTACTACCGGCAGAGCTTCATGCTGTTCCCGTGCTTGCTCGCGCTCACCGGCTCTCTCTTCGTGCCGTACGTGAGGGCGCGGGGAGAGGCGCTCGGCGCGACCATGAAGGACGTCGGGTTCATGCAGCGGCCGGAGCGCATCCTCGTGCTCGGCCTCTCCGTGGCGCTGAGCCCCATCGTCGAGGCGATCCGGGTGCCGTTCGATCTGCAGCCGCCGCACCTCCTGGCGATGGCAGGCGTGGGGCTCGTCGCGGTGACCTCGCACATCACGGCCATCCAGAGGCTCGTGCACCTCGTGAGCGCGCTCGGTGATGGCGGGAACGCCGATCATCGGCCACTGCCGCGGAGCATCGTCGTGAGCGTGCTGGCGACGGCGCTCGATTTCACCGTGGTCCGGGTGCTCGTCCACACCTGGGGCCTCTCGGCGCCGCTGGCCACGGCGCTCGGCTGCGTCGCGGGCGGGGTGCTGGCCTTCACGCTGTCGCGCACCTGGGTCTTCGAGGCCAGGTCGGGCTCGCGGGCTCACCAGGCGCTGCGCTTCGTCTTCGTCTCGGGCACGAGCGCCGCGCTCAATGCCGGCGGGGTGGCCTTGCTGCTCCTGTTCCCGGCCATGGGCGACAAGCTGGCCTGGGCCGTCACCCGGCTCGTCGTGTTCCTGACCTGGAACTACCCGCTGCTGCGCGACCACGTGTTCGCGAGGGGCCTGAGGGAGGCTCGCCGCATGGAGGTGTCGTCCTCCGAGGAGCCCGAGGCAGGACCCGTGAGCCTCGCGCATGCGGGAGGCACCGATGGGAACCACCCCTGAGCCCCGTCGAGGGCTCGGCGTCGTCACTTCCGTCCTGAAGACGCTGCTGGAGCGCGGGGCGCTCGCTTCCTTCCGCCATCCGCTGCTGGCGATCGTGGCGGTGGTGTTCTTCGGGGCGCTCGGGACATGGGCCACGAGCAGGCTGCGGCTGGATCCGGACATCACGCAGCTCCTGCCCCCGAGCTACGCCAGCGTGCAGGGGGTGGAGAAGCTCCGGGAGCGCTTCGGCGGCGTGGGCAACGTGGTGCTGCTCGTCGAAGGGGGAGACGCCGCGGCGCGCCGCCGCTTCGCCGACGACATGGCTCCCCGGCTCGAACGGCTCGAGACGGTGCAGTTCGTCGACCACCGCTTCCCCGGGGAGTTCTTCGAGGACCGCGCGCTCTACTTCATGGAGCAGGCGGATCTGGAGGCGCTGCGCGACAGGCTCGACGCGCGCAGGCGCTGGGAGATCGAGCGGTCCATGGTGGATCTGGACGATGAGCCGCCGCCGTCGGTGGACATGTCCGACCTGGAGTCGAAGTACCGTCGGCGGCTGGATAGCACGGGGGCCTCGCGTCGGGGTGCCTATTACGAAGACGAGGCGGGGAAGACCCTGGCCGTCTTCGTGCGTCCCACCCACCTCGCCTCCGATCTCGATTTCTCGCGGCGCGTGGTGGCCGACGTGCAGCGCGTGCTCGCCGAGGCGCAGCTCACCACCTACGCGCCCGATCTCCGGGTGCAGCTCACCGGGCGCTATCCGAAGCGGGTCGACCTGCAAGCGCTCCTGTCCGGAGATCTGGCGCTCACGTCGGTGCTGGCGACGTCGCTCATCGTGGCCTGGGTGGCGCTGCACTTCCGGCGCGTGCTCGCGGTGGTCCTGGTGCTCACGCCGCTCTACGTGGGGCTGACGCTCGCCTACGGCGTCGCCAGCGCGCTCTTCGGGACGCTCAACATCCTGACGGCGTTCATCGGGGCGATCCTGCTGGGCATCGGCATCGATCACGGCATTCACCTCCTCGGGCGCTACGAGGAAGAGCGGCGCGGCGGCGCGTCTGACGAGGAGGCGATCCGCCTGTCGTTCGGGGAGGCGGGGAGGGTCTCGCTCGCGGCTGGGCTCACGACGGCGGCGGCGTTCTTCTGCCTGACCTGGACCGACTTCCGGGCCTTCCGGGAGTTCGGGTTGCTCGCTGGCGCAGGGACGATGCTGGTGCTCATCGCCTACGTGACGGCCCTGCCGGCGCTCCTGGGGATGCTGGCGCGGTTCGCGCCGCGCCTGTCCTCGGCGAGCAAGGGGATCTCGCTCCCCGGTGTCCGCGGGATGCGCCGGGCAGCGCCCGTGCTGTTCTGCGGGCTGGGCGCGCTGGGGCTCGTGGCGGTGACGCAGATTCCGCGCGCGCACTTCGATGCGGACTTCTCGCGGCTCGATGACGCCGACTTGCCGAGCTTCCGCCGCGACAAGGAGGTGAACGCGATGCTCGGCAGGTCCCAGACGCCCCTCGTCGTGCTCGCAGACGACGAGGTCGAGGCGCGCCAGGTGTCCGAGGTGCTACGCGCCCAGATGGAGGCGCGCGGGTCCGACGCCACCGTGGGGACGATCGCGACGCGCGGGGATCTGCTTCCTTCCGACCAGGAAGCGAAGCGGCCGGTGTTGCAGGACATCGAGCGGATCGCCGCCCGGTTCGAGGGTGCCAAGCTGACGGAGGCAGACCGCGATCGCCTCGCGCGGTTGCGCCGCATGGCGAGCGCCCTGCCCTTCGGTGCGGCGGAGTTGCCGCCGTCCCTGCGCCATGCGTTCGAGCCTCGGGCAGGTACCGGTCCGGCGCACTTCGTGTTGCTCTACCCGACGGTGAGCATGGGCGAGGCCGCCGCGGTCAAGCGGCTCGCGTCGCAGCTTCGCGCGATCACGCTGCCCTCCGGGAAGGTCGTCGCCGCCGCAGGGGAGCCCATGGTGATGGCCGACGTGCTCGACGCGGTCGAGCGTGACGCGCCGCGCATCTTCGTGCTCACGGGCGCCTTCGTCTTCTTCACCCTCCTGTTCACCCTGGGCAAGCTGCGCCTGGCGTTGCTCGCGCTCGCGCCGGCCGTCGTCACCCTGACGGTCACCGTGGGGCTCCTGCCGCTGTTCGGGCTCGACATCAATTACCTGAACATGATCATCCTGCCGATCCTGCTGGGCATCGGCGTCGACGACGGGGCGCACCTCGTGGCGCGGATCGACGCGGGTGAGCCCCTCGGAGAGGTCTGGCGTCACACCGGCTGGGACATCACGGGCGCGATCCTGACGGATGTGTTCGGGTTCGGCGTCCTCGCGCTCGCCTCACACCCTGGGCTCGCCAGTTTGGGGTATCTGTCGCTGCTCGGGCTCAGCGTGAACATGGTGGCATGCGTGGTGTTCCTTCCAGCAGGTCTCGAGCTGCTCAGCCGTCTCCGGAGCCGCCGTGCAGGTGTGCCGCTTGCGGTGGAGGGTCCCGTGGAGCCGCCCGCGGCTCCCGACAGGCTCTCTGGAACGCCTCCGTCCAGGCACTGAGTGGGGAGTTGATGGCGGCGGGTTCTCTTTTCGGTCCCGAGGGCACGGGGGTGCTCGAAGGTGACTGCCTCGAGCTCACCGGGCAGATTCCAGATGCCTCGGTGCACCTGATCCTGAGCGACATCCCCTACGGGATCGGCGCGGATGCGTGGGACGTGCTCCACGAGAACACCAACTCGGCGCTCCTCGGCGCGAGCCCGGCACAGCAGCGGGCGGGGGCGGTGTTCCGGCGGCGTGGCAAGCCGATCAACGGGTGGAGCGAGGCCGATGGCGAGATCCCCCGGGCGTACCAGGACTTCTGCGCGCGCTGGGCTGGTGAGTGGCTGCGGATGCTCAAGCCAGGGGGGTCGGCCCTCGTGTTCGCGGGGCGGCGGTTCGCGCCGCGCTGCGTGGCGGCGCTGGAAGACGCGGGGTTCAACTTCCGCGACATGCTCGCCTGGGTGCGACCTCAGGCCGTGCACCGAGCCCAGCGCCTCAGCGTGGTGCTGACACGGCGGGGCGATGAGGCGCGTGCGCAGCAGTGGGAGGGGTGGCGCCTCGGAAACCTGCGGCCGACCTTCGAGCCCATCCTGTGGTGCTTCAAGCCGTATCGGATCACCATCGCGGACAACGTGATCGACCACGAGGTGGGGGCCTACCACGAGGAGGCGTTCCGTCGCGCCTTCGGCAGCGCAGACAACGTGATCATGTGCGGGCTGGAGCAAGGCGAGGGTGGGGAGCATCCGACCCAGAAGCCAGTGCGCCTGCTCAAGGGGCTCATCGAGCTCACCACGCTGCCGGGACACGTGGTCCTGGATCCGTTCGCCGGCAGCGGCTCCACGGCGGTGGCAGCACAGGAGACCGGACGCCGGTACCTGGCCATCGAACGAGACCCGGCGTACTGCGAGGCCATCCGGCGGCGACTCCGGCGGTGAGCGTGCAGCCCGCAGCGGCGCACCCAGCAGCGGCGCACCCAGCAGCGATGCAGCGCACAGCGGTGGGTGGACGAGCGTGCCGGGAGAGGCTAACCGATCATGCATGAAGGGCTGGTGGCTCGGGTTGCTCCTTGCTGTGGCGCTCCCCGCGTGCTCCGAGCGGGGCGGGGGTCGCTCTCAACGTGTCGAGGTCCGGCCCATCGGTCCCTCGTCGGTGCAGCTCGTTCCAGCGGCAGGCCAGCTTCCGTACTGCCTTGCCTTCACGGTGTCGGAACTTGGCACCATCCGGCAGCTCACCATGGCGCCCAGCCGGCAAGCGGTGCCCTGCAGCGCCGACACGCCGATCAGCGGGCTGACCTTCCGGATCCCCGCCGAGGAGGGGAAGGTGCAGATCCTGGTGGTGTTTTCGGACCAGCCCGTGAAAGCGGATCCGATCGCTGCCCAGGTCTTCGAGTTCGCCTCGGCCAAGCGCCAGATCACACCGTTCGATCTACGCGTCCCTGGCAAGGTCGTGCTCGAGTCGGTGGAGTTCACGCCATCGAGCGATCCCTCACCTGACGCCGTCGAGGGCGACACGGTGACCCGCGACGCCGGGATCCCAGACGACGCCTCCACGCCTCCGTAGCCAGGGGACGCTACCTCCCGCGCTCGTCAGACCAGCTCGTCGGTGGGTCCTGCGCCCTGGCGCACGATGTGGACGCGGCCTTCGCTGAGGTCCACCACGGTCGTGGGCACCATGCCGCCGCCGCCGGCATCCAGCACGAGCCCGAGCCCCTTGAAGCGCTGGTCGACCTCGGCAGGATCCACCAGGGGGTCTTCGCCGACCGGAGCGGCGGTGGTGCTGATCAGGGGCCTGCCCAGGGCCTGGACGAGCGCCACGGGCACCGGGTGCGCCGGGACGCGGATCCCGACGGTCTTCTGCTTGAGGTGCAGGTACTTCGGCACCTCGCGCGTCGCCGGCAGGATGAAGGTGTACGGCCCGGGCAAGAAACGCTTGAGGAGGCGGTAGGTGTGGTTCTCGACGATGGCGTAGCGAGAGATGTCGCTGAGGTCGGGGCAGATGAACGCCAGCGCCTTGTCTTTGCGCATGCCCTTGAGCTGGTAAATGCGCTCGATGGCCTGCTTGTTGAGGATGTCGCAGCCCAGACCGTACACCGTGTCGGTGGGGTAGCCGATGATCTCCCCGCGCTCGAGCATCTCGACAGCGCGGGCGATCTTCCTGGGCTCAGGGTGGGTTGGATTGAGCGGCAACAGCACGGGGATTTGGGTCTGAAGGACGGACCTCAGTCCTTCAACGCTTCGCTTCCGCCGATGATCTCCATCAGCTCCTTGGTGATCGCGGCCTGACGGGCCTTGTTGAACTTCAGCGTCAGCCCATCGATCATCTCGGTGGCGTTCTTGGTCGCTGAGTCCATGGCGGTCATGCGGGCGCCGAGCTCGCTGGCCGTGGACTCGTAGAGAGCGCGCAGCACCGAGACCTCGACGTACATGGGGGCGAGCTGCTCGAGCAGCGCCTCCTTGTTCGGCTCGAAGAGGAACTCGGCGGCAACCTCGGCCTGCGCGGTCCCCTCCGATGCACCGAGCGGCGCGGCGGGTGCCCCGGCGGGGAGCAGCCGCTCGACGGTGACGTTCTGGGTCATGGCGCTCTTGAACTCGTTGTAGACGAGGTAGATGGCGTCCACGTCACCGCGAAGGAACGGCTGAAGGACCTGGGTCCCCACCCGCTTCGCGGACTCCAGGTTCAGCTTGTCCCAGACCCCGGGGAGATACTCGAGGATGGGCGCGCCTCGGCGCGTGAAGTAGTCACGCCCCTTGCGGCCGATCAGCATGAGCTGAACGTCCTGCCCCTGATCCTTCCGCTCGCGCCACTCGCGCTCGGCCCGCTTGTTGATGTTGGTGTTGAAGGCGCCGCACAGACCGCGATCGCTGGTGAGCACCACCATCAGCACGCGCTGCTCGGGCCGTCGCACGAGCAGCGGGTGCGCCGGCTTCTCGATAGAGCCTTCGCCGGGGCGCGCAGCCTCGACCTCGGCGCCAGCCCGCTCGACTTCGCGGGTGATCTGCGAGAGCACCTCCTGAACCTTGACGGCATACGGCCGCAGCTCGGTGATGCGCGTCTGGGCGCGGTTCAGCCGGGCACCCGCCACCATCTTCATGGCGCGGGTGATCTTCTGCGTGGACTTGACGCTCGTGATCCGATTACGGATGGCCTTGAGGCTGGGCACTGACTACTTCCCCTTCTTCGCCGCCTTCTGGGGGGGCGCCTCGTCCTCTTCTTCGTCCTCGTCCTCGTCCTCGTCCTCGTCGGCGTCATCCTCGTCATCGGCGTCGTCGGCCACAGCCGCAGCAGCCGTCTTGCTGCCCGCAGTCTGCTGCGCCTCGCCCCCGATGAACTTCTTCTTGAAGGCCTTGATGGCCTCGTTGATGCGCGTCTTCAGGTCGTCGTCGATCGCCTTCTTGTCGGCGATGTCCTTGAAGATCTGCGGGTGCTTCTGCTCGATGAAGGCGAACAGCTCGGACTCGAAGCGGCTGAGCGCGGACACCGGCTGGTCGTCGAGGAAGCCGTTGACGCCTGCATACACGATGAGCACCTGCTTCTCGACCGAGAGCGGCACGTACTGGCCCTGCTTCAGGATCTCGACCATGCGCGCGCCGCGCTCGAGCTGGGCGCGGGTCTTGGCGTCGAGGTCCGAGGCGAACTGCGCGAACGCGGCCATCGCGCGGTACTGGGCGAGGTCGAGGCGCAGGGTGCCGGCGACCGACTTCATCGCCTTGGTCTGGGCGTTACCGCCGACGCGGCTCACGGAGATGCCGACGTTGATGGCCGGGCGGACGCCCGAGAAGAAGAGGTCGGCTTCGAGGAAGATCTGCCCGTCCGTGATGCTGATGACGTTGGTCGGGATGTAGGCCGACACGTCACCTGCCTGCGTCTCGATGATCGGCAGCGCCGTGAGCGAACCGCCGGAGTGCGGCTCCTTGATGATCTCGTAGTCGCTCGCCTTCGCCTTGTCGGAGAGCTGCTGCTCGAGCTTCTTGATCTCGTCCTTCTTCTCGTCCTTGTGCGCGCGCTCGAGCCTCTCGGCGGCGTCCTTGTCGATGAGGGCGTAGAGCGACGCCCGCGCCTCGGGCATCCCGTGCGCGCCGATGTGCGCCTTGTCGTCGACGCCGCGGTAGTTGAGATCTCCGCCCTCGATCTTCGTGCCCTTCTTCACCACGTAGAAGATGTCGGCCATCTTCGCCGCGCGCTCGAGGAGGCGCGAGTGGAGGTAGAACACGTCACCCGGGTAAGCCTCGCGGCCCGGCGGCCGGCGGAGCAGCAGCGAGAGCTGGCGGTACGCGACGGCCTGCTTCGACAGGTCGTCGTAGATGCAGAGCGCGTGGCGGCCGCTGTCGCGGAAGAATTCGGCCAGGGTGACGCCGGTGTACGGCGCGATGTACTGGAGGGGCGCCGTCTCGCTCGCCGTCGCGGCGACCACGGTCGTGTACTCCATGGCCCCCTGGCTCTCCAGGCGATCCACCACCTGCCGCACCGTCGACAGCTTCTGGCCGATGGCGACGTAGACGCAGAAGACGCCCTTGCCCTTCTGGTTGATGATCGCGTCGATCGCGACGGCCGTCTTGCCGGTCTGGCGGTCGCCGATGATCAGCTCGCGCTGGCCGCGGCCGATGGGGATCATCGCGTCGATGGCCTTGATGCCCGTCTGCATCGGCTCGGTGACGGGCTGACGCTGGATGATGCCGGGCGCCTTGAGCTCCACGCGGCGCCGCAGGGTGCTGTCGAGGGGGCCCTTGCCGTCGATGGGGATGCCGAGCGCGTTCACCACGCGGCCCACGGTCTGCTCGCCGACCGTCACCTCCATGATGCGGCCGGTGCGCCGGACCTGGTCACCCTCCTTGATGATGCTGGTATCGCCGAAGAGGGCGGCGCCGACGTTGTCCTGCTCAAGGTTCAGCACGAGCCCCATCAGGGTCGTCCCGTCGCCCCCGGTGAACTCGATCAGCTCACCGGCCATGGCGCGGGTGAGGCCGTGGACGCGGGCGATACCGTCGCCGACCGTCAACACGGTCCCCGTCTCGCTGACCAGCGCGGTCTTGTCGATGTTCTGGATCTGCTTCTTGATGATCTGTGAGATCTCTTCGGCGCGGAGCTGCATTCGGGATCCTCGGTGGGAGGGCTGTTACGTAAACTTCAGGTTCGGAGCAGGGACTCGCGGAAGCTCGACAGGCGAGCGCGGACGCTGCCGTCGATCACCTGATCGCCGATCTTGGTGACCACGCCGGCGATGAGTGAGGGGTCCTGCTTGTGGGTGATGGCGACCTTCTTTCCGGTCGCCTTCTCGATCTCCGCCCGGAGCCGGGCGAGGTAGGCCTCGTTGAGTGGCCCGGCGCTGGTCACCACGGCCCGCACCACGCCCTGATCCTCGTCGGCCAGGCGGGAGAGCTGCCGGGCGATGGCAGGGAGCGCGGGGAGCCGCCGCCGCTGGCCGAGGAGGCGCAGCGCGCGCAGCGTCGTATCCGACAGGCTCATGCGGGTGCCCAGATCCGCGAGGAGCGCTTCGCGCTGGGCCTCGGGCAGGAGCGGGTTGTCGAGCACGAACCGCAGCTCCTCGTTCTCAGCGTACGTGGCGCTGAACTCGCCGAGGTCCTGGGTCAAGCGGGGCAGCGTCCCCGTCTCCTTGCCGATCTCGAAGATGGCGCGCGCGTAGCGCCGCGCGATGCTGTCGTAGCTCATAGGGTCGCTCCCTGCGACTTGCCTTCGCGGTCCTTGACCTGACCACCCGTGGGGCCGAGCGCCACGGGCAGCGCACCGAGGTACTCCTCGGCGAGGCGCTGCTGGTCCGTGGACGAGACCTGGGTGCGGATGATCTGCTCGGCGGCCGTCACCGCGCCGCGCACGGCCTCCGCGAGGAGCTGCGCGCGCGCTTCCTTGAGCTCCTGATCGATCCGGAAGGCCGCGTCGCGCTTCATGCGCGCCCGGCGCTCCTCCAGCTCGACGAGGAGGTTCTTTCGCTCGGCTTCCGCCTGGGCCGCGTAGTCGGTCTTCAGCGTCTCCAGGCGCTCGTCGAGGTGCGCGAGCTTGTCCTCGTAGTCGCCGAGCCGGCGCTCTGCCTCCTGCTTCAGGCGGGACGCCGTGTCGATGTCCTGCATGATCACCTGCCGGCGCTTGACCAGCGCCTCGCGGAGCGGCTTGCGGCCGAAGACGTACAGGACGCTGGCGAGCACCCCGAAGTTGATCATCGACGCCAGGAAAGGCGGCGGCTCGTTCTTCGGATCGCAGGGATCGAGCTTGTTGTTGTAACGCCACAGCAGGTGGTTGAGGAACCCGTCCTTCTGGGCTGCCTCGTTGTTCACCGCGAGGATGCCGCGCCACCAGTTGACGTGGTGGGGCGCGTCCATCGGACCGTGACCAGGGCAGTGCTCCGGACGCGGCGCCGGTGCGGCGGCCGGCGGGGCGACGGCGCGTCCCCCGAGACCAGGCTGCGGGAGAGGACGCCCGGGGAGCTGGCGACCGGGGAGCTGGCGCCCACCCGGGAGCTGCTGGCCCGGCAAACCCCGGCCAGGCGGGAGTTGCTGCCCACCGGGACCGATGGGGCGACCCGGCGGGAGCCCGGGCACGGGCCGCACGGGGACGCCTTCAGGCTGCTGGGCATTCGCGGGGTTCTGTCCGAGGGGCACCATGGGAGGGTGACCTGGCGGCAAGCCCTGGTTCGGGTCCGCCGGAGGACGCGGCTGCTGGGCGCCCGCCACCGCGGACACCAGCATCGCTGCCACACACACCCTGACAGCAAGACGACGCGGGCTCATGAGCGCACCTCCCGACCGAGCACGCGGGAAGCGATCTCCGCGGCCAGCTCGGGCTGGGCCTCGGCGAGCTCCTTGCGCATCTGAGCGACCTCCGAAGCGATGCGGGCCTTGCCCTCCGCGAGGAACCGGGCCGTCTCCTCGCGGGCCTCGGCGAGGATCTTCGCCTCCAGGACGGCCGCCTCGCGGCGGAGCCGCTCGCGCTCCTGCCCTGCCTCCTGCTGGATCTTCTCCAGCTCGCGCTCGTAACGAGACAGGAGGGCGCCGGCCTCCTCATCCATCTTTCGAGCCTCGGCCTTGGCTCCATCGATGCGCCGCTCTCGCTCCTCGAAGACCCGCACCAGCGGATCGAAGAGGAGGGGCTTCAGCAGCAGGATGAAGAAGGTGAAGAGAACCAGCTGCGCCAGAAACGTCAGATCGAAATCGACGGAAATGGCGCCGGAGGCGAGAGGAGGGAGGATGCGGTTCACTGGCATAGGGTCGGCGACGGGCGCCGCTGACGTTGCGAGCGCGGTGCGTGGGCTCCCCGGGAGGAGCTTTTCAGGCGCCGGCACTACCATGTGAAAGGCAAAGGCGGAAGTCTCTTCGGTCCTGAGCGGCAGGCCCCGGACCATGCCGGCGGACGCCCGGAGCTATCACCTGGAGACGTGGCTCCCCCGCGCACTCGACGGACCGGCCAGCGTGGCTCGGGTCTACCCGTCCGGACCTCGATCCCGTGGGGTTGAGATGCCTCCAGGGAGGCCGGATGGTCACCCCAGCTCGGACAGGTGGGCAAGCAGGAGAGAGAGGCCCTCCTCCAGGTCTGCCGCCGAGGGGGCCAGCCGCGGGGCGGCCGGCGCGAGCAGGCCTGGTGCCGAGGGGAAGACACTGTCTTCATCGCGGATGGCCTCTGCGGCGCGGGGGTTCCGGAACCAGTCGTCGTCGAACCGGTCGATGAGCTGGCGCCTGTCGCGCACGGCGAGCAGCGCTCCGAGCAGCGGGAGCGAGGCGCCGGGGCTCAGGTCGGGGACGATCCCGGCGAGCACGCCAGGGATGGGGGCGCCGATCGCCTGCCGGGTCTCCTCCTCGAAGTGACCCGTCGCTTCACGGCGAGGGAGCAGCAACGGATGCCCGGGTAGCCCGACCCGTCGCCCATGCAAGAGCCGCATCCGTGCCGCATCGAGGCGGAGGGTGAGGAGTTGCGCCCGGGCCACGATGCGCGCCTGGTCACGGGCCCGCCCCCCGCCGAGGCCGAGCACGCGCGCGTAGAACACGGGGTCGGCCGGCAACCCTGCGAACAGCGCAGCACGCCGGGCGCGCCGCAGATCGAACGGCACACGCACCAGCGCGAACGGTGCCGAACGCGGCGCCGACGCCTCCGCGAGCGCAGCCCCGAAGCGGCCCAGGGCGCGCGCGAACGAACTCGCACCCCAGGCGCGAGGGAGCGGCCCGAGATCGAGCGTCAGACCCTCGGCCACCCCTCCGGGTCGGAAGAGATCTTCCACCCAGCGCCGGGTCAGGCGCGCAGGCCAACCGTCCGCCGCGTCGCGGGCCACGGCGCGATCGAGGGCCACCTCCCAGGAGCGCGCTGGCTCCACGAGCGCAGCCGAGCGTTCGAGCAAGGAGGCCGCGATGTGCAGCGCGGCCTCGGGTGGATCGCAGGGGAGATCCAGGGGCGCTGCCGCCGGGTCCACGCCGAGCACCCTCGCCGCTTCGTCGCGCCGCTCTGCCTCGACCCGCGCGGCTTCGGCGATGGACAGAGCCGCCTCCACGAGCGCGTCGGCCCAGGACCGACGCGCATCGGCCCGTGTCGCTCCCAGCAGCCCGAGCAGCGCCTCGCGCGCCGACACCATCGCCGTGGCCTTCCCGCGGGCCGGCCCACCTTGCGACCCCGCGGAGCGCACCGCGCCTGCGTCGATGGACGCCACGGGCGCGTGCCACGCCTCCGCGAGCCGCAGCCGATCGTCGAAGAGCACCCGCTCCAGCGTGAGGTGCTGGACCCACCCGGCGAGCGCCTGCGAGAGCGGATCCGGGGCAAGCATGGCGTCAGCGAGAGAGATGGGCGTGGCCCCATCGGCGCCGAGGATGGGGACAGCCGCGCTCCCTGGCAGACCGAACGCTGCTCCGATCCCTTCGTCGCGGCGCGCGAGCGTCAGGAAGGTCGCTCTGGAGCTGACCCTCCGGAATGGCGTGAGGGGGTTTCCGATCTCCGCGAGCGACGTGTCCGCGTCCGGCTCCACCCCGAGCAGCTCCGCCAGTGCCGCGGGCCCCCCACGCCGGAGCGCGCGGACCGTGTCGCGCCACCTCGCCACGGCCCGCGCCACCTCCTGATCGAGCTGCGCTGCCTTCGCGTCCATGACCCCTCTTCTTCCCCTGACTTCCGTCTGACGACCTTCCTCTACCTCACCCCGATCGCCGCGGCGATCGGCCCCGAGACGACCACCTCGATCCCCTCACCTAGCCGTGGATGGCAGGCGCAGCCCCCAGTCGCGCCGCGATCTCCCCCTCGGCCCGCGCCAGCTCCCCGAGCCGTGCGCGCGCCGCCGCGCCGTCGCCACGCACGTCCGCCGCCAGGTCCGTGAAGGTGCGGTAGTGCCTGGCCTCCGAGACGAAGAGGTCCTCGTAAAGCGGCGCGAGTTCGTGCTGCCGTGCGCTCAGCGCGTCTGCGAGGAGCCGGAACCGCTCGCAGGAGCGGGCCTCGATGAGCGCCCCGATGAGGAGCCGGTCCGACATCGCCTCGCGGGCGTTCCGGCCACCCTTGTTCCCGGCGATCTTCCGGAGCTCGGCCGCGTAGGCGTCGACCTCCGGGGGGCCGATGGGAATGTCGCGGCGCCCCAGCTCATCGAGCAAGGCCCGGTAGTGGCGCAGCTCCTCCTCCGCGACCTCCACGAGCGTCCGCAGCACGCGAGCGCCCACGGACGCTTCGGGCCCGACCAGCACCGAGGCGCAGCGGGTACCGAGAGAGAGCGCGTTGGAAGCGGCCTTCATCTCGCAGTGGGCATGATCGGTGAGCAGCGCCGGCAGATCAGCCAGCGCGATCTCGGCCCACCGCGGGTCGGTTCGGGTAGTCAGGCAGAGCACGCCCCTTCCACCTACGGCAGGCAGACCCCGGAGAGAAGAGGAGGGTTACGCTCGCTCCAAGTTCACGCGGCAGAGGGGACGCGCGTCCCCTCGTGGAGCCTCAGAGTTCCGCGGGCGACCGGGTCAGCCCGGCCGCATCGAGGTGGTAGCTCAGACCGATGAAGATCGTGGTGGCGCCCGGATCGGCCAGGGCGCGCCGCACGGAACCCTCGATGGCGAACTCGTTCCCCACGTAGCCGAGTCCCCCCGAGAGGGAGTGCTCACCGGCGCCTTGGTCGAACCGGTATCCCAGCCGGATGGGGACGTGGTTACCCACGAGGTACTCGCCCCCGACCATCAGCCGCATGCTCGTGCTCAGGTAGGAGCTGAAGTCGGCGAGCGCATCGGCCTCGATGGAGAAGTCCGTCGTTCCGATACCCACCCCGCCTCCGACGGTGGTGGGCAGCAGCCCGTTGCCCGGGTACGTCAGGTTCTGACCCACCGCAGACAGGTAGACCGAGTCGCTGACCTTGAGGACCAACCCTGCGTCGAAGGAGAACTCGTCGACGATCGGCAGGTAGCCGCCGTCGGTGTCGTCCGGATCGCGCAAACCGCCCGAGGCTGCACTTTCTCCGAGACCACCCGCGCTGCCCGCGCCGAGCGTCCCCTCCTGGTAGATCCTGGCGTACTTGCCCGTCAGACCGATGAAGAGGCGCTCGGTGATCGGGTACGCGAGGGCGAGGCGGGCGTCGAGGAACGACCGGTCGAAGCCATCGCCGTCGATGAACCCTCCGACCACGGCGATGCTCCCTGCGAGCCTGCCGGTGACGGAGTCGGAGACCACGCCTCCATAGACCTGCCTCCTCGCCTCGGGGCTCACCTGCGCGAGCCCCTCGACGTGGTAGACGCGCGTCTCCGCCATCGCGGCGGGGTTGAGGAAGATCGCCGACGTCGAGTTGCCGAGCGATCGCAGAGCACCGCCCATACCGGCAGCGCGCGGCGTCTCATTCTCACCATAGGCGTACGCAAGCTGCGGAGTAATCGGGGTCGGGTCCGCGGCAGCGCGACGTGGCGCCGCAGCAATCACGACCCCGATCGACAGCACCAGGGAGGCCCAGCGCGCAGAGCACATGAAACACCTCACCGCAAGGCCTCGAAGCGCATGAGCCGGCCATAGCGATTGTCACCGGGATGGGACAAGTTTTCGGATGCTCCTGCCCGAATCGTTCCTGGATGAGGCCTCCGCCACTCTCTGAGCGAAAGTTGCACCTGCTGCGGGACGTCCGGAAAAACACCCATTGGGGCTTCGGATCGGCGTTGATTTTCGCAATCCTCGGGGAGATGCCTGCTTACTTGCCTCTTGACCATCAGAATCAGCGAAGTTTGTCGCGAAAACCTCGGACGCGCTGCAAAATCGCCGCGCAGCGTCGTCGGTTTGGGAGACCGGGCGCGATCTGACAGGGCGGCCCTGACGTGAAGGGCTCTACACACCTCCTCTTCTTCTCGTCAAAACCGAGCAGTTTCAAGGGACTACGGAGACTTCACACGTTGGGGATGGACGCCCGGACCGACCCGGTGCTACGTCCGAAAGCGTCCCATGGGCGGTCGACACCGCGCCAAGGACTCGGTGGATCTCCAGGGGAGAACCTCACGAGGGGGGCACCAGCTTGGGTCAAATGGCGCCACGGATGTGAGCGCAAGGTGAAACCACACCCCCGGCTCACGCCAGGTGACAGGTGACGAGATTGTAGGGGTATCCACCTTGGAGCTGGGAGTTTCGCCCCGCTCGGGGCAATGACACGAAGGCCTCACGCGGACTGTTGAAAAGTCGGCAGGCGCCTCGGAAACAGTCAGAATTACTGCTGGGTAATCCGGCAGTTGCAGGGTCCTTTCCTGACGGGAACCCCTGTGGAAAAACTGGGGAAGCAATACACTGAGCTTCCCCGGTTTTGTCTTTGTCGTTGGTATTGCGGAGCGGAATTTCAGGCAGCGATGACGATTCCGAAGCACGACGTACGCGAGATCTTCGACCGGGCGATTGAGCATACGCGGAGGCTATCGCCCGCCACATTCGACCAATGGTTTGGCGGGGTGCAATTCGATGATCTGACCGATGGCGTCCTCAGCTTGCGTGTGCAGAACGAGTTCGTCCTCGAGTGGGTGAGGGACAATTTCCTCCCCACCCTGACCGAGAAGATCCGCGAGCTCACCGGGTGGTCCATCCAGGTCGCGTGGACGCTGGACTCGGGGCTCGCCACGCCCATCGCGCAGCGCACCGAGGTGGCTCCCGTGCGACCCCGGCCCATCGCGGTCCGCCTCGTCTCTCCTCCCATCTCGGGCCCGCCCTCACCCCGCCTGGAGATCGTCCGCCGCATGCCGCCTCCGGACGAGATGAACCCGAAGCACACCTTCGCGAACTTCGTGGTGGGGCCATCCAACCAGCTCGCGCATGCCGCCGCGGTCGCGGCGGCGGGCGGCGGCGGGCGACGGTACAACCCGCTCTTCATCTGTGGCGGCACCGGTCTCGGCAAGACGCACCTCGTGCATGCCATCGCCCACCGCGTCTACGAGGAGCGGCCCGAAGCGCGCATCATCTACGTGTCGGCAGAGCGGTTCACGAACGACTTCATCACGGCCATCCAGCACCACCGGATGGACGAGTTCCGCACGAAGTACCGGCAGAGCTGTGATCTGCTGCTCGTCGACGACATCCAGTTCCTCGCCGGGCGCGAGCAGACGCAGGAAGAGTTCTTCCACACGTTCAACGCCCTCCATGCCCTCGATCGCCAGATCGTGGTCACCAGCGACAAGTATCCCCAGAATCTCGAGCGCATGGAGGAGCGGCTCGTGTCGCGCTTCTCCTGGGGCCTCGTCGCGGACATCCAGGTCCCCGAGCTGGAGACCCGGGTCGCCATCGTGCGCAACAAGGCGGCGCAAGAGGGGATCGCGCTCACCGACGATGTGGCCCTCTACCTGGGCCAGATGATCCGCTCGAACGTTCGAGAGCTCGAAGGGACCCTCATCCGCCTGGCTGCGAAGAGCTCCCTCACCGGGCGCCCCGTGGATCTGGCGTTCGCGCGCGCCGAGATCACCGCGACATCTCCGCCTCGTGCGCAGACGGTGAGCGTGGAGGACATCCAGCGCGCCGTGTGCCACCACTTCCACCTGCGCTCGACCGATCTCACCTCCAAGGATCGGCACAAGAGCGTGGCGTTCGCCCGTCACGTGGCGATGTACCTGTGCAAGCAACGCCTGAAGTGCAGCTTCCCGGAGATCGGGCGCGCCTTCGGCAACCGCGATCACACCACCGTGATGAGCGCGGTCCGCAAAATCGAAGCCCAGCGCGACTCCGACCCCCAGGTGCGCGCTCACCTCGAAGCCCTCGAAAAGAAGCTCGCCGCCGAGGAGTGAGCGGTGTCGACGTGAGGCGCCCACCTCACGTCGCCTGCTCACGTCGGGCTCACACCGGGATCTGGCCGAGCGCCTCCCGCGCGTCCTCGGCGATGAGCCGGTAGCCATACGACTCCGCCATGCGTTGCGTCTCTTCGAGTTCGCGCCGCGCCTCGTCGCCCGTACCGCGGCGCAGGAGCAAGGCCCCGAGGAGAAAGCGCCCTTCGAGCGCATCGGTCCAGTAGCCACGGGCGTCGGCGTAACGGATGAGATCCCGGAGGAGGTCGTCCGCGCCAGGTACGCCGCTCAGCCCATCGAGGTAGGCGAGGTGGACGCGGTTCAGCGACAGCAGCCGCTCGTTGCCGAGCGCCTCCGCGATCTCTTTCGACTCCGTGAGCGACGCGTACGCGCGCTGCAGATCACCGAGGCGCCGCGCCCCGTCGCCCAGGTTGTGGAGCGCAGCGGCAATCTCGTAGCGGATCCCCGTGGCCCGGGCGAGATCCACGGCCTTCGACGACGCCTCCAGCGACGCCTCGATGTTGCGCGAGTAGGCGTAGATCAGGACGCGGTGCTTCGCGCGCTCGCAGGCCGCCGCGAGGTCGCGCGGGTCGCTCAGCGCCTCGGCGCGATCCAGCGCGGCCAGCGCGGACGTGGAGTCTCCGAAGGCGGCGCGCACGTCGCTGATGGCCATGAGCACCTCTGGATCCTGCGCTGTCCCGAGCGCCTCCAGCCGCTCCACGACCCGAGCGCCTCGGTTGAAGTCGCCGCTCCTCGTGGCCATGTGGATCTCGCAGAGCAGCGCACGACGGCGCAGCTCCTCGCGGTCGCCCACCAGCGCAGAGACCTCCTCCAGCTCCGCGTAAGCCGCCTCGAACAGGTTGACGGCGCCCATGGCCCGCGCCGCGTCCAGCCGCGCCAGGATGCGGATCTCGACGCTCCCCACGGCGTCGATCCGACGCAGCGCTCTCGCGAGCAGGTCGGAGAGGTCGGGGGCCACCCGCACGCGTCCCAGGGCACCGGCGAGCACCCCTAGCCACGCGGACAGCTCGTCCGCGGAGCGCTGCTCGTGGTCGGCCAGGTCGAGGGCCCTGTAGATCAACCGCAGCGCCGGCTCCACCTGATGTGCGCGCGCCTTGTGGAGCGCCGCGCGCGCGAAGAACGTCGCCGCGCGATCACGATCCCCTGCCTGGTACAGGTGCTCCCCCACCCGCTCCGCGTGCTCCACGCCATGCTCACCGATCACCGTCACGTACGCCGCGGCCGCCGCCGCGTGCAGATCGCGCCGCGCCTCGGCTGGCAACGAGTCCAGCACGATCTCGCCGTGGATCGGGGAAGCGAAGCTCGCTTGCGCCGGGCCCGCACTCCGCAGCAGGTCCCGCTCGACCAGCCCTGCGATCACCCGGCTCACCGCCGGGAGGCGTTTCTGCAGGAGCACCGCGAGCACCTCGATGAACACCGGGTCGCCGAGGATCGCTGCCGCCTGGAGCACCGCGCGCTCCTCGGCGTCCATCCGGCGCATCCTCGCCAAGATCAGGGTGCGCAGCGAGCGCGGGATCGCGAAGGCGCCCTCGAGGCGCGCCTTGACCACCCCGCCTCTCACCGAGAGCGCCCCCGAGTCCGAGAGCTCACGCAGCAGTTCCTCGACGAACAACGGGTGGCCCCCTGCGCGCTGCCGGCAGAAGTCGACGAGTTCCGGCGGCAACACCTTGGCGTCGATCCGGGCAGCGAGAAGCTTCACGGCGTCCTCCTCGGAGAGCTCCCGGAGGTGGATGCGGTGGAAGTAAGGGTGTCCTGCGAGGACGGGTGGCGCATCGCCGCGCGTCGCCAGCAGAAACACGGCGCGCATGCTCGCGCGGCCTGCCGTGCTGAGGATCGCCTCCAGCGTCTGTGGATCCATCCCCTGCGCCTCGTCCCACGCGAAGCAGTGGAGCCTGTCCTCGCACAAGCTCTGCACCATCCGCGCGAACGCCGTCCGCAGCGCGGCGTCGTTCCCCGGCGACGACGGCACCGGATCGCCCAACTCTGCCCCGAGCTGTCCCAGCACGGCCGCTGCCTCTTCGTCGCGCAAGCCGAGCGCCCGCAGGCGAGGGAGCAGCGCCAGGATCCGATCCTCGTCGTCGCCCTCCTGGATCCCGCAGAGCACCTGCAGCATCGCGGTCAGCCCGCTCCAGGGCGCGTCCGTCCCGTTGCGCGGGCACGGCGCGCGGTAGTAACCGACGTCGTAGTTCCCGAGCGAGAGGCGCCGCTCCATCTCCGAGAGCAGCCGGGTCTTCCCGACCCCCTTCTCTCCCTGGATCACCACGATCTGAGGACGCCTGCGCGTCGCCGCCGCCAGGATGTCTCCGAGGAGCCGCAGCTCCTCGCGACGTCCGACGAAGCGCCCGTACAGCGACGCGGGCGGGTGCGACGCCGCCACCATCCGCCCGCCCTCGGGAGCGCTCGACCCGGCCCCCGGGAGCGCGTCCGTCATGAAAGCCCCCCGGATCACCCGCGATGCCGCCGCAGAGATCGCGACCTGTCCCTCGCCGGCGCGCGCCAGCGCCTGCGCCGCCGTGATCAGCGACGTCAGCCGCTCGTCGCGCACCGGCATCCCCGTGGGTCCCACGAGGATGCGCCCCAGGTGGATGCCTGCGGACACGAGCGCGCGCCGGCCCGCGCGCAGGATCACGAACCCTGCGCGCACGGCCGCCTCCGTATCGCGCGCGTCGGCCTCCTCCAGCCCGAACAGCGCGGCCACGTGGCCTTCCTCCCGCTCGATCACCATCGCCCCGTACCGCGCGAGCACCTCCTCCGCCCGCGTCAGCACCTTCTGGGCCGCTCCCTCGTCGCGCGTGTCCACGTGCAGCACGAGCGCCGTCACCTCCCGACGCTCACCCACGGCCTGGCTCAGGGCAGCGTCGCCGCGATCCAGGAGCTGCATCGCCCCCGATCCCGTGCGGCTGCGCGCCCCCGACGGCTGTGCCCCCTCCACCGGGGTGCGCTCGTTCGCGCCCGCCGGCTCCACCGCGAACACCTCACCGTGCTCGAGCCCCCCGCCTGCGGTCGGCTCCCGGAAAGGCTCCAGGAAGCTCGCCAGGTCTCCCGCGCCAAACCGCTCCCCCGTCGCGTAGAAGTAACCGAGCAGCGCCTCGTGCAACCGACCAGCGTCCGCGAAGCGCTCTCCGGCGTGACGGGCCAGCACCTTGCCGAGGATCTCCACGAGCTGCGGCGGCGCGTCCGGACGCGAAAGCGTCAGCGGCGGGAACTCGCTCGCTTGCAGCCGACGCGCCACCTCGAACGCCGTCGGCGCCGCGAACGGGTTGCTCCCCGCGAGCATCTCGTAGAGCACCGTCCCCAGCGAGAACAGATCGCTGCGCCCGTCGATCGCCTCCGCGCGCGACTGCTCGGGGCTCATGTACGCGAGCTTTCCGCGCACCCGCCCCACCCGCGTCGGACCCACCTCCTCGTCGGTCATCGACTGGGTCGCCTTGGCGATCCCGAAGTCGGTGACCTTCACCTCGCCCTCCCAGGACACGAGGATGTTCTGGGGAGAGATGTCGCGGTGCACGATCCCGAGCGGCCTTGATTGCTCGTCGCGCCGCCTGTGCGCGTGGTCGAGCGCCTTCGCCACCTCGGCGGCGATGAACACCGCCATCCCGACCGGCACCTTGCGCTTCATCCGCCGGCACCGCTGGAGCACCGAGGCGAGGTCGAGCCCCGGCACGTACTCCATCGCGATGAAGTAGCTCGTCGGATCTCCGCTCGGCAGGTCGAGCCGCCCGAGGTCGAACACCTGGACGATGTTCGCGTGCGAGAGCCGTACCGCGAGCTTCGCCTCGTGCACGAACATGTCGACGAACCGCGGCTGCGCGGCGAGCTTCGGCAAGATGCGCTTGATGACGAGGACCTTCTCGAAGCCCTCCACACCGAAGCTCTTGGCCTTGAACACCTCGGCCATCCCGCCCTCGCCGAGGCGTTCGAGCAGGCGATAACGCCCGAAGGGCTCTCCGGGGAAATTCAAACCGCCGCCCTGGTCACCGCGAGGCCCTCAGGTCTCGCTCGCCTCGCTTGCCCCACCCTCATCGTCGCCTCCGTAGATCGACTCCGCGATCCGGAACGCCGCCGACTCCAGGCGCGCGTACGCCGTCCGCAGCGCTTCGAGATCTCCACCACCTTCGAGAAGCTTCCGCAGCGTCGCGCAGTTGCCCGAGACCTCCTCGAAGAGGGCCGGGTCCAGCAGATCCGCGTACCCCTCCATTGCCTGCTCCGTGGTGTACACCAGCGTCTCGGCCTGGTTGCGCAGCTCGGCGAGCTCCCGGCGAAGCTGATCGGTCTCCTTGAACCGATCCCCCTCGTCCACCAGCCTGTCCACCTCGTCCGGCGACAGGCCGCTCGTCGGCGTGACCTTCACCTCCTGCTTGCGGCCGGTGCCGAGGTCCTTCGCCTCCACGCGCACGATGCCGTTCTCGTCGATGCGGAACGTCACCTGGATCTTCGGCACGCCGCGCGGCGCGGGCGGGATCCCCGTCAGCTCGAAGCGCGCCAGGCTCCGGCAGTCCGCGGCCATCTCGCGCTCGCCCTGAAGCACGTGCACCGGCACGAAGTTCTGACCGTCCACGCTCGTCGTGAAGATCTCGGACTTCTCGGTGGGGATGGTGGTGTTCCGCGGGATCAGCTTGAACATCACCCCGCCCCCCGTCTCCACGCCGAGGGAGAGCGGCGTCACGTCGAGCAGCAGCACCTCGTCGACCTGCCCCGACAGGGCCGCGCCCTGCAGCGCCGCGCCGACCGCCACCACCTCGTCGGGGTTCACCCCCTTGTGCGGCTCGCGCCCGAAGAACTCGCGCACCGCCGCCTGCACCGCCGGCATCCGCGTCATCCCTCCCACGAGCACCACGTTCTTGATGGCCTGCACCGACAGCCGCGCGTCGGCGAGCGTGGAGCGGCACGCGGCGATGGTCCGCTCCACCAGATCCGCGCACAGGAGCTCCAGCTCGTTGCGCTTGAAGGCGCGCTCGAGATGCAGCGGCCCGCCGCCCGGGCCCACCGCGATGAACGGGATGTTGATCTCCGTCTCCAGCGACGAGCTCAGCTCGTGCTTCGCCTTCTCCGCCGCCTCCTTCAGGCGCTGCAGCGCCATCCGGTCGCGGCGCAGGTCGATCCGGTGCTCCTTCTCGAAGTCGTCGGCCAGCATGTCGATGAGGCGCTGGTCGAAGTCCTCACCGCCGAGGTGGGTGTCGCCGCCCGTCGACTTGACGCTGAACACACCGCCCGCGATCTCCAAGACGGAGATGTCGAAGGTCCCGCCGCCGAGGTCGTAGACCGCGATGATCTCCGCCTCGGCGCGATCGAGCCCGTAAGCGAGCGCCGCTGCCGTCGGCTCGTTGATGATCCGCCGCACCTCGAGCCCGGCAATGCGCCCCGCGTCCTTGGTCGCTTGCCGCTGCGCGTCGTCGAAGTAGGCCGGCACGGTGACCACCGCCTCGGTCACCGGCTCGCCGAGGTAGCGCTCGGCGATGTCCTTCATCTCCGTCAGCACCATCGCCGAGACCTCGGGCGGCGACGAGCTGCGCCCCTTCACCTCGACCCAGGCGTCTCCGTTCGGCGCCTCGATGATCTTGTAAGGCGCGAGCAGGATCTGCTTGGACACCTCGGGCGCGCGGAACTTGCGCCCCATCAACCGCTTGATGGCATAGACGGTGTTCTGCGGGTTGGTGACCGCCTGCCGCCGCGCGATCTGTCCCACGAGGCGCTCACCGCTCGCGGGAAACCCGACCACGGAGGGCGTGGTCCGCGCTCCTTCCACGTTGGGGATGACCCGCACCTGGCTCGCCGAGGCCACGCCGACACCTTCAACGACCGCGACGCAGGAGTTCGTCGTCCCGAGGTCGATACCGATCACCTTCGCCATGCCAGCGCGAGGATACACCAGCCCGCCGTGCGCTCCGGCTGCTCAACGAGAGAGAACCGCGCGATCCTCTCGCCGGCCATGCTCCACGGAGGCAGCAGCCGCGCGCGATGGTGCTCGCGGCCTCGGGGAATGAGGGCAGGCACACACCCGCCCGCGGCCACCTACCTGCGAGTAAGGAGGCCCCACCTCAGCCATGGGACCCGCCGTGCGCCTGCCCCGGCTTCCGGCTTCCAGGGCCGGTTTTCTGCCAGTCAGCGCTTCAGTTGGCGGCGTCGGAGCCAGCAGGGGCTGCAGGTGCGCCCTTCGACACCACCACCTGCGCGGCCCGCACCAGGTAGTCGCCGATCACATAGCCCGGCTGGATCTCTGCCATCACCACCCCGGCGGCGTGCTCGGTGGACTCGATCTGCTGGATCGCCTCGTGCACGGTCGGATCGAAGGGATGGCCCACGGCAGGCACCCGCTTGATCCCCATCCGATCCAGCGTGTCGGTGAACTGCCGAATCACCATCCGGATCCCCTCCGCGAACGACTTCACGTCGCTCGCGGTGTCGGCGTGCAGGGTGGCCCGCTCCAGGTTGTCGAAGACGGGCAGGAGATCCTTGAGGGTCGTCTCCCGGCCGCGCCGCTGCGCATCGTCGATCTCCCGGCGGGTGCGCTTGCGGAAGTTGTCGAAATCCGCAGCCGTCCTCAGGAGCTGATCCCGCGTACGTGCAGCCTCGGCCTGCACCTCGGCGAGCTTGCTCTCCGGCGTCGGTGGGCGCGCGCTCGCCGCGGCCCCCTCGGCAGGCGCGCTCCCGTCCACGACTTCCGACGCCTGCTGCCCGGCATCCCCATCCAGCCCGTCACGTTCCGCTTCGCTCATGGTTCGGCGGCACTATAACCAGCCCGGATCCGGAGGCAATCGTCCCCGCGTCGCCGAGGGTTTGCCCCGGCACCAGGCCCGGCGTAGATCGCCATCATGACGATCGCCCCCAGCGCCGAACGACAGCAGTCCCTCGCCTCCCCCGCGACGGACGCCGGATCCTCGTCCGCGCCCTCGTCGCCATCCCGCGCGCGGCAATCCGCCGCGGAGCCGGGGCCGGCTCCGCTCGCCTCGAGCGCTCCTTCTTCGAGCGCTTCGAGCGCTTCGAGCGCTTCGAGCGCTTCGAGCGCTTCGAGCGAGGCCGAGCTGCTCGCCTCCGGAGAGCACCGCCTCCTCGGCAACTACCGCCAGGCGCCCTTCGTCCTCGAGCACGGCCGAGGCTGCGAGCTGTTCGACACCGAGGGTCGCCGCTACCTCGACCTCTGCGCGGGCGTCGCCGTCAGCGCGCTCGGCCACGCCCACCCCCGCCTCACCGCGGCCATCGCGGCCCAGGCAGGTCGCCTCATCCACACCTCCAACTACTTCTACAACCAGGAGAACCTCCTGCTCGCCGAGGAGCTCTGTCAGAAGACCGGCTTCGACCGTGCCTTCTTCTGCAACTCCGGCGCGGAGGCGAACGAAGCGCTCCTCAAACTGGCGCGCCGCCACTTCTTCAACCGCGGCGAGGCCCACCGCTACCGCATCGTCGCCTTCCACAACGCCTTCCACGGCCGCACCCTGGGCGCCATCGCCCTCACCGGCACCCCCAAGTACCGCGAGGGCTTCGGGCCGCCCCTCCAGGGCGTCACCCACGTCGCCTACGGTGACGTCGAGGCGGTGCGCGCGGCCATGGGCCCCGACGTCGCCGGCATCCTCGTCGAGCCCGTGCAGGGCGAAGGCGGCGTCATCCCCGGGCCCCCCGGCTTCCTCGCCGCCATGCGCAGCCTCGCCGACGAGCACGGCGCTCTTCTCCTCCTTGATGAAGTCCAGACGGGCATCGGCCGCACCGGCCACTGGCTCGGCAGCCACGGCGACGACGTGCGCGGCGACGCCGCCGCCCTCGCCAAGGGCCTCGGCGGGGGCTTCCCCATCGGGGCGCTCGTCCTCCGCGAGCAGCTCAACAGCGCCCTGCCGCCCGGCGCCCACGGCTCCACGTACGGGGGCGGCCCGCTCGCCTCGACCGCGGCCCGCACCGTGCTCGCCGTGATCGAAGAGGACGGCCTCTGCGCGGCTGCCACCAGGAACGGCGACCACCTCGCCCGGGGCCTCGCCGGCATCGCCGCGCGCCACCCGCACCTCGCCACCGGCGAACGGGGACGCGGCCTCCTCCGGGCGCTCGTCCTCGCCCCCGGCATCGATCCCCGCAAGGCCCTCAACGCCGCACGCGACCGCGGGGTCCTCCTCACCGTGGCCGGCTCCGACGCGCTCCGCTTCACCCCACCCCTGATCATCTCCGAGGCGCAGATCGACGAGGCCCTGGAGAAGGTAGAGATCGCGCTCACCGAAGCATTCGCGTAAGAGACGCCCGTTGGCAGCAACGCGCGTTTCAGGCCCCGCCGTCGATCCCCTCCCCTGCTCCGGGTGCGGCAAGCTCATCGACCCCCTCCGTGCCGGTCAGGTCGCGATCTTCGACCTCCGCTTCCACTACTTCTGCAACGCGCGTTGCCGCTTCACCTTCCTCGGTGAGCCCGTGCCCGCGCTCACCCGCGAGGTGCTGCCGCACCTCGTCGCGCGCGGCCTCCGCGCCGACGAGCCCCGTCACACGCCCGAGCCTTCCCCGGAGCTGCCCCAGCCCGCACCGCGGCCCACCGTCGCCGGAGCCCCGCTCGACGACGTGTTCCGCGAGCGCGAGGGCCGCGCCTCGGACGACCGCCTCCGCGAGGGCCGCGCGTCCCTCGACCGCGTCTCCCCGACCCGCATCGACCTCGCCACGCGCCCCGCCGATCTCGACGCCGCCATCCGCGACGCCTACCCCCCGGTCGCGCTCGATCAGAGCCCCCCCGAGCCGCCGGCCATCGATGACGACCGCGCCCTGCTCGAGCCTCTGGGACAGACCATCCTCGACGCCGGCAGCAGCTCCGCGCTCCACCTGGGCGACGACCACCAGCGCCACGAGGCCGAGACCCGCGACGTCGGCGCCCTGCTGCTCGTCCTCGCGATCGTCGCCGGCGCGCTCGCCGTCGCCCTCGCGCTCGCGGGCGACGCCACCATCGTCATCGGCGCGCGCATCGTCCTCGCCGCCGTCGGCGCCGGGATGCTCGTCGGACGCGCCGCCACCACACCCCGCGAGTCCACCGACCCGCACCCTGCCGCCCTCCTCGCGCCAGTCCTGGGCGGCCTCCTCATCGCAGCCTGGGCGCTGCTCGGCCAGGACCGCGCCCTCGCCGCCGAAGCGGCCTCCCTCGCCGGCGTCATCGCCACCGCCAGCGCCATCAGCGCCTGGCTCATCGAGAGCGCGCGCCACCGCATCGCCGCCGAGCGCGCCTGGATCGCCACCGTCCTCTCCATCCCCGGGCGCCGCCCCGTCGACGATCCGGGCGCCGAATCCGCCCGCGAAGAAGCCTGGGATCTGCGCCCCGGAGAGCAGGTCCAGGTCGAGCCCGGCGAGGTCGTCCCCGTGGATCTCACCGTCACCTCCGGCGATGTCGAGGTCCTCCCCTGGCTCGGCGCCACGACGCCGGTCCGCCGCCGCGCCGGAGATCCCATCATCGCCGGCGCCACCGTCGTCCGCGGGCGCCTCCGCGGCGCCTGCACCTGGACCGGCATGGACCGCGCCGTCGCCCGCGTGCTGCTCGACCCCCGCCGCCGCGCCGACGCCCTCGCGCCCATCGCCGGCGCCTCCCGCGCCCTCACCGAGCGCTGGGCCTTCGCCGCCGCCGCGATCGGGGCGCTCTCCGCGTTCGTCGCCGGCCGGCCCCCCGTCGAGATCGCGATGGCCACCGTCGCCGTGCTCGCCGCCCTCACCACCGCCGTCGCCGCGTCCATCACCTCGGTGCACGTGGCCCGCGGCATCCTCCTCGCCCTGCGGCGGGGCATCGTTTACAAGAGCGCCGACGCCTGGGACCGCGCAGGCCGGGTCACCGTCTCCGTGTTCTGCGCTCGGGGTACGCTCCTCCTCGGTGAACCCGAACTCGCCGAACTCGAAGCCATCGGCGGCAAGCTCGATCCCGAGAGCATCCTCGCACTCGCCGCCGGCGCCGAGCGCACCGAGGAGCACCCCGTGGCCACCGCCATCGTCCGCGCCGCCCGGGGCCGCAGCGTCCGCCTCGACGGCGTGCGCAACCTCAGCAGCTTCCCCGGCCTCGGCGTGACCGCCGTGACCTCGGCAGGCGAGGAGCTGTGCGTCGGCAACCGCGCCCTCCTCCTCGAACAGCGGGTGTCCATCGCCGCCGCCGAGGAGCGCATCGCCGAGCTCGAAGCCCTCGGCCGCACCGTGGTGCTCATCGCCGTGGGCAGCCGCCTCGCCGGTCTCATCGGTCTGCAAGACGGTCTGCGCCCCGGCGCCCGCGCCGCCATCCAGCACCTGCTCGACGCTCAGATCGAGCCCGTCCTCATGTCAGGCGACGCGCGCGAGACCTGCGAGGCCATCGGCCGCTCCCTCGACATCGATCACATCCGCCCCGAGGTGCTGCCCGCGCACCGCGGCGCCGAGGTCCGGCGTCTCATCGACGCCGGTATGAGCGTCGGCGTGCTCGGTCACGCAGGCGCCGACGACGCAGCCCTCGGCGCCGCCGACGTCTCCGTCGCCCTCGGCGCCGCCGGCTCGACCCCTGGCGACTTCGCCATCACCCTCGCCTCCGACGACGTGCGCGACGCCGCACTCTCCCTCGCCCTCGCCCACCGTACGCGCCTCGAAGCGCGCACGGGCCTCTCCCTCTCCGTGGTCCCCGCACTCGTGGGCGCCGCCGTGGTGGCCGTCGGCCTTCTGCCCCCCTCCTACGCGCCCATCGCCGCCCTGCTCGGCGGCATCGTCGCCGTCATCCACGCCCGCGCCCTCGACGCCAAGAGCTGAGGTACTGCGTACCCTGGATCAGGGGCCTGCGGCCCCTACGCTCCCGTTGGTCGCTACCCGGCAGAAGATGTCGCGATGAACAGCGGTCGCGGTTACGCGCCGTCTCGCATGCCGTCGGCGCCTTCCGACGCGGCGCTCTTCTTCGTGCGCTGGCAGTCGGCACACTCGCCGTACATCTCGTGCTTGTGAGACGTCACCAGGAACCCGTACTTCTCGGCGATCGCGTCCTGCAGGGCCTCGATCTGCGGCTCCTCGAACTCGATGATCTTGCCGCAGCTCAGGCAGATCAGGTGGTCGTGGTGGGAACTCGCGTCATCCGCCAGCTCGTACCGGCTCAACCCGTCGCCGAAGCGCCGCTCCGAAGCCACCCCGCACTCCGCGAGCAGCTTCAGCGTCCGGTACACCGTCGCGTAGCCAATGCCCCTGTCCACGCCGCGGACCTGCTGCAGCAGCTCCTCGATGGTCATGTGCGGCGCGCCCTCGAAGAACGTGTCGATGATCAAACGGCGCTGCGCGGTCGACCGCAGGCCCTTCTCCACCATGTACGTCTGAAGCCGCGTCCGCAGCCGTTCGAGAGCAGCCTCGTCGACGTGAGTCACCCGCTCCTCCTCTCCCGGCGCATGCACCATGGGGGAGTTATCCCGCGGTCGTCGGGGGCGTCAAGGCAGCCGGCGCGCGCACCCGGCAGAAACCCGACGCGGGAGGACGCGAGAGGACGCGGGAGATGGAAACCGATAACCCTTTTCGACTACCTCTGTCCGCCCTTCACTCCACGAGCTGCGCCAGGTAGCTCACGCGCGCCGCCGAGCCCCCGAGCGGGTTCAGGATGTTGATCGGCGGGCTGACCAGCCCCGCAGCGCTCGTGTTGTCGATCACCACGTAGTAGAGCCCTGGCGGCAGCGGATATTTGCGGTTCTCCGTGATACCTGGCTGGAGCGGCCCCCCCGCCAGCACATTCCCGAGCGGCGGGCCGAGCGGCTTGCCAGTCTGGTACTGATCGCGCCACACGTCCCCGGTGACCTTGTCCACGATCATCACGTCGACAGGCGCCCCCTCGGTGCTGATCTTGAGCTGAATCGACTGCCCCGAGTCCGCGACCTCGAACGGCCCGAGGTAGTCGCGCTGCTGCGCGTTCACCTCGATCACCTCGTTCGCGAACGTGTAGTACTCCGTCGAGGTCACGTCGAACGGCCGGTGCGGTTTGCTCGGCGGCAGGAGCGTCCCCAGGGTGAACTCCTTGCCGGTGTCCTCGTTGTACACCACCGTGAACCCGCGGCTCATGAACCCGGACACCACCTGGCTTCCCAGGAAGTTCGCGAGGCTGCCGAACGGCGGCATGTTCGCCATCACGTCCACCACCGGGTTCTCCACGTAGCCGAGCTGGAAGTTCGGCCCCTGCACCACCCGGTTCAGCTTCCCCCACAGGTAGATGTCATCGCCCGCGATCTGGAAGTCGGGCCGGTACTCCACCGACGCCGTGAGCGAGAACCCGACCCGCTTCGCAGGCTGCAGATACCCGTAGCCCGTGCCCCCGAGGTGCACCGTCACCGTCTTGGCATTGTCGTCCACGCTGTACGTGCACTGCATCGGGAAGAAGCGCCCGATCGCCGGCGCCCTGTCCTGCATCTTCAGCGACATCCCCGACTTCAACATCTCGGGGCAAATCTTGCTCGCGGCGAAGTTCGAGAACAGGAACCACCGCAGCGCGGGACTCGCGTTGACCGGGCCACTGATGCAAGGGCAGCCCGCAAACGACAGGGCCACGACCATGACGGCGAGCGTCAGCGCAGCGCCACGGACTCGGGAAGGTTTTCGGGCTGTCACGCGCGTAAACATAGCCGGCTTGCCTCCGATGCGTCGACGGCACTCAACGTTCTTAACGAAGCAACTCCCATTGGACGCCGGGCGTGACCTCCAGATGCACGTGGTTTTTGTGCGCCCGATCGTAGTTGGGGGTGAGGATCGAGGTGAACAGGTGGCGGGCCGCAGCCTCGCAGATCAACGCCCGCAGCGCTTTCGCCGCGCCCGCAAGGCCCTCCTGCCCCGCCCCACACACCGGCGCCCCGAGGGTGCCGCCGAAATCGTGCTCCACGTCGAGCCACACCAGCGCCCCCTTCCCCCCCTCCTTCCCGAAGCGCAGTACGTCCACCGCGAGCCCCCCCGCGTGCCGCAGCCCCAGCCCCTCCAGCACCGCCCCGCCCTGACCCCCCCGCGCTCCTTGAACTCCCCGCGCTCCCTGGGTCCCCAGCGCGCGCGCAGGCCGGTACGCCGACGCCATCTGCACCTCCACCACCCCGTGCGCGCGCAATACCTTGCTGAACTCCGCGAGCGACAGCGCCATCCGGCAGTCCATCACGTCCCCCGGCTGACGCGCCCTCACGTGCGCTGGAGCGGCTGTCCTGTACATCACCCTCCCTGCCCCTTCGGGCAACCGCACCGGCGCCATCACCCCCTGCGCTCCCTCGGCGGGGGCGCGCACGGCCCGCACCCCGCGCCGCTCCAGCTCCGCGAGGCACTGCGGCCCCGACATCGCCGCATGACGCGCCCACGGCCTCCCGGCCCAGCCTTGCTGGTAACGCACCTTCGGCTTTCCCATCACCGGCAACGCCCCGGCGAGGACCGCCACCAGCACGGCGATCACAAGACCCGCACGCCCGGTCACGGCACTCCCCCGAGACGCCCACGGCTGAGGCACACCGGTGAGGTTCGACCCACGGAGATCCTCGTCATCCCGACGACATCCTGAAGCGCTCCCGACCACGCCCTCCGACCACGCCCGAGCCTACCCCGACTTTCCGTCTTCCACAGCCCGCGGGAGGCCTCTGCCACGTTTGACCTGCCCACCAGGAAAGCTATAGAAATCAGGTCCGTCCAGGCCCCGCGCAGCACCATGAGCGACCCGCCGAAGAACGATCTACCGAGCCGCTCCAGGAAAATTCTCCTCGCCGCGGTGACCGAGTTCATCTCCACCGGCATCCCCGTCGGCAGCCGCACCCTCGCGCGCCGCTACGGCCTCGACCTCTCTGCCGCCTCCATCCGCAACGTCCTCGCCGACCTCGAAGAGGCCGGCTACCTCCACCAGCCGCACACCTCCGCGGGCCGCATCCCCACCGATCGCGCCCTCCGCGTGCTCATCGACACCCTCCTCGAAGTCCGCGCCATCCCGCCACAGCAGGCCGAGATGGGCGCCCGCTTCCACGAGATCTACACGAGCGCGAGCGACCCTCTCCGCGAGACCGGCCGCTACCTGTCCGAGCTGGCCGGCACCGCCGCCGTCATCGCCGCACCCAGCACCGCCGTCCGCGCGCTCTCCACGCTCCGCTTCATCACCACCCGCCAGAACCAGCTCCTCGCCGTCCTCGTCTTCGCCGACGGCTCCGTCGAGAACCGCTTCATCTCCATCGACGGCCCCATCCCCGAAGCCGAGCTGCTCCGCATCCACAACCTCCTCTCCGACGTCATCGGCGGCCGCACCCTCGGCGAGGTCCGCGACCTCTTCGCAAGCCGCCTCGCCGACGAGCGCCACGAGCTCGACGCCCTGCGCCGCCGCGCCTTCGAACTCGGCCACCTCGCCACCGCCGACATGTGTCGCCGCGGCGAGGTCGTCATCGAGGGCCAGAACCGCCTGCTCGACCTGCCCGAATACGCCGACGTCGACCGCCTCAAGATGCTCATGAAAGCGCTGGAGGAGCGCGAGGAGATCCTCGACCTGCTCGACCGCACCCTCGCCGCAGGCACCGGCGCCATCGCCGTGTACGTCGGCAGCGAGGCCGGCATGGGCGGCGGTCAGCTCAGCGTCGTCGCCGCGCCCTACACCGAGAACGGTCGCTTCGCCGGCACCGTCGGCGTCATCGGCCCGACCCGCATGGACTACGCCAAGGTCATGCCCCTCGTCGACGCCACCGCCGCCGCCGTCAGCGAAGCCCGCGCCCGCCTGCGTTGAGCGGCGCGCGCTTCCCTCGCGCGCTCAGCCGCCGCCTTGCCGCAACCGCTCCAGCACCTTCACGAAATCCTCGGGCGGATCCACCTGGAAACGCATCTCTCGCCCGCTCGTCGGATGCACGAACCCGAGCTCCGCCGCGTGCAGCATCGGCCGCGGCGCCGCGAGCTTCACGCCCCGGTAATTCCGCACGTACACCTGCTCGCCCACGATCGGATGTCCCCCCTCCGCCAGGTGGATCCGGATCTGGTGCGTCCTTCCCGTCTCCAGCCGGCACCCCACCAGCGTCGCCCCACCCGCGAGCGCCTCCAGCGCCTCCACGTGGGTCACCGCGAGCTGCCCCTCCCGCGCTCCTCGCGGCGCAGATCCCCGCAGCCCATCCCCTCGATTCTCCACGAGGTGCGAGCGCACCGTGCCACTCCGCACCGCCCCGTGCGCGATCGCCAGGTAGCGCCTGTACGTCGAGTGCTCCCGGAGCTGCTGTCCGAGGTGCTGCTTCGCGGCCACCGTCCGCCCGAACACCAGAAGCCCGCTCGTCCCTTTGTCCAGCCGGTGCACCACCCCGAGCGGCGCCCGCCCCCGGATCCGATCCCGGTGCGCCAGGACCTCGCGCACCAGCGCGTCGAGCGTCACCTCCTCCGAAGGCTCATCCCCGAACGGCACCGAGCTGATCCCGGCGGGCTTGTTCACCACCACCACCGCGGCGTCCACGTGCACCAGCAGATCGCCCTCCACCTGCTTGCGGCGCGCAGTCTCGGGCCGCGGCGCCCGCAGCCGCAGCGACACCTTCGCCCCCGCCGCCGTCAGGCGCCGCGCGTCGGTGATCACCGCCTCCCCGACCAGGATCTTCCCCGACGCCACGAGCCGCCGCGCCTCTGCCCACGTCACCCCGAGGAGCGCGCGCACCACCCCGTCGAGGGGCCGCCCCTTCATTTCCTTGGGCACCGTCCAGGTCCCATCTCTCAGCGCCTGCACGCCTTCCTTGACCGCCGCGGCCGCCGCGGCCGCCGCCACCTCCGCCACCTCCGCCACCGCGGCCTCCCCCCCGTCCACCCGCTCCGGCCCCTCGAAAGCCCCCGAGGCAGCCGAGATCCCCGGCCCATCCGCGACCGCCACCCCTGCCCGGTCCCCCGGCGCCTCCGACACCTCGTGAGGCCCTGCCTGCGCCGCTGTCGCGCGCGCATCCGGGCCACCTACCCCGACCGGGCGGGGCGCGCGCCTGCCTTGCTGTCCCGGGGGAATACGTGTCGTTCGTGCAGCGGAAGATTCGGCGGTGCGACGTCGGTTCATGCAGGAGTGGCTCGGGGAAACTGGCCGGGGGGAATGAAAACCACCGCGATGTTGACACATCGCGCGGCAGGGGCCGAAGATAGCGGCGCAGGCTGATTGTCTGGCCATCAGAGATCAGGCCACCTGATCTCCGGCCACTTGATCTCCGGCCACTTGAGAGGAGCTCCCTTCGTGCCCAGCACCGTCCTCGCCGTCGATGACAGCGTGACCCTACGCAAAGTGCTCGAAATCACCTTTGCGGGTCCGGAATTTCGCATCGTGACGGCGAACAGCGCCGACGCTGCCCTGCAGAAGCTGAAGAGCGACAAGCCCGACGTGGTCATCGCCGACGTCTCCCTGGAGCCGAAGAACGGCTACGACCTCTGCAAGGCCATCAAGCAGGCCTCGCCGTCGACGCCGGTCCTCATCCTGTCGTCGAAGCACAACCCGTTCGATCAGGGCAAGGCCTCGGCCGCACAGGCCGATGACCACATCGACAAGCCCTTCGACACGCAGGTGATGATCGACAAGGTGAAGAAGCTGCTCGGCGGCGCGACCGACGCCAAGCCGGAGCCCGCCAAGCCCGTGGCCGCAGCGACCCCGGCCCCCGCTGCCGTGCAGCCCAAAGCCACCGCTCCCGCGGCCACCCCGGCCCCCGCACAGGCCGTCGCGCGCAGCCCGGCCGCACCTCCTGCCGCCGCTGGTGCAGCGGGCGCGGGCACCCCTGGCAGCCCACTCCAGCGCGCCAAGACCCTCATCTACACGGCGGGCACCCCTGCACCTGGTGCGCCTGCCGGAGGCGGTGCTCCCGCCGCAGCCACCGCGCCTGCAGCCCAGGGCTCCGCGGTGAAGACCGTCTCCACCGCGACGGCCGGCAACGCGCCCGCGCGCCAGCCCGCAGCCGCTGCAGCAGCGCCTGCCGCGGCGGCCGCTGCGGCCTCCCTCGCGGGCACCGGCCAGATCGCCTCGCGCCTCGAAGGCCTCGGCCTCACCCCTGCCCAGGTCGACGCGGTCGCGGCCATCTCCCGCGACGTCGTCGAGCGGATCGTGTGGGAGGTCGTCCCGGTCCTCGCCGAGTCGCTCATCAAGGAAGAGATCGCGCGGCTCACCAAGTAGCGTCGCCCGCGCCCTCCTCCCTGCCTCCCCTCTTCCCTGCCTCCCCCCCTCGCGCGCCGCACGGCTCGCGCCCCTCACCCCGCACACACCGCGCGTACACCACGGGCGACGGCCCCTGATTCAGGGTACGCAGCACCGCGCGTTGTGGCACGCTCCGCGCACTCACTCCCGCGAACGCGAATTATCGAGGCGGCCCTGCCGCATCCCCCATGAGCACCGATCTCGCAAAAGCCTACGAGCCCAAGGACGTCGAGACCCGCTGGTACACCTACTGGACGGAGAACAACGTCTTCGCTGCCAGCGACGCGCCCGACGACACGCGCCCCACCTACGTCTTGCCCATGCCGCCGCCGAACGTCACCGGCTCGCTGCACATGGGGCACGCCCTCTTCTGCACCATCGAGGACATCCTCAGCCGCTACCACCGCATGACGGGCCACAACACCCTGTGGCAGCCCGGCACCGATCACGCCGGCATCGCGACCCAGCTCGTCGTCGAGCGCCTCCTCCAGCGCGAGGGCACGAGCCGCCACGACCTCGGGCGCGAGAAGTTCATCGAGCGCGTCTGGCAGTGGCGCGTCCAGGCTGGGGATCGCATCCTCGAACAGCAGCGCGTCCTCGGCGTCAGCGCCGACTGGAGCCGCTCCAAGTTCACCATGGATCCGGACCTCTCTCGCGCCGTGAGCGAGGCCTTCGTCCGCCTCCACCGCGAGGGCCTCATCTACCGCGACACCCGCCTCATCTACTGGGACTGCGAGGCCCGCACCGTCCTCTCCAACCTCGAGGTCGAGAACGAGCCCGCGAACGGCGAGCTGTTCGAGTTCGCCTACCCCCTCGAAGACGGCACGGGCGAGATCGTCGTCGCCACCACCCGCCCCGAGACCATGCTCGGCGACACCGCCGTCGCCATCCACCCCGACGACGAGCGCTACAAGGCCCTCCACGGCAAGCGCGTCCGCCACCCGTTCGTCGACCGCCTCATCCCGATCATCACCGACGCCGAGCTGGTCGATCCCAAGTTCGGCACCGGCGCCGTCAAGGTCACCCCGGCCCACGACTTCAACGACTTCGCCACCGGCAAGCGCCACAAGCTCGAAGAGATCTCCATCCTCAACCCCGACGGCACCATCAACGCCATCGGCGGTGACTTCGCCGGCATGGACCGCTTCGCCGCCCGCAAGGCCGTGAAGAAGGCCCTCGACGAGAAGGGCCTCGCCCGCGGAACCAAGCCGCACCAGCTCGTCCTGCCCCGGAGCGAGCGCAACAACTCCATCGTCGAGCCGATGATCTCCACCCAGTGGTTCGTCAGGACGGCTCCCCTCGCCGAGCCCGCGCTCGCCGCCGTCCGCGAGGGCAAGACCAGGATCATCCCCGAGGAGTGGAGCAAGACGTACGAGCACTGGATGTCGAACATCCTCGACTGGTGCATCTCCCGCCAGCTCTGGTGGGGTCACCGCATCCCCGCCTTCCACTGCAGCGGCTGCGCCCACATCACCGTCACCACCGACGAGTCCCCGAAGGCCTGCGAGACGTGCGGCTCCACCGACATCCACCAGGACGAGGACGTCCTCGACACCTGGTTCTCCTCGGCGCTCTGGCCCTTCTCCACCCTCGGCTGGCCCAACGACACCCTCGCCCTCAAGCGCTTCTACCCCGCGAGCGATCTCGAGACCGGCTACGACATCCTCTTCTTCTGGGTCGCCCGCATGATGATGATGGGCATCCACTTCATGGGCGAGCCGCCCTTCAAGCGCATCCTCCTCCACGGCCTCGTCGTCGACGAGACCGGCGAGAAAATGAGCAAGGTGAAGGGCAACGTCATCGACCCCCTCGACCTCATCCACGGCGCCACGTTCGAGCAGGTCGTGGAGAAGGCGCTCCCTGGCGCGCCCCTCCAGGAGGCGCTCAAGAAGTTCAAGAAGGCCTACCCCTCCACCGCACAGATGGGCGAGGGCTTCGCCGCCTACGGCGCCGACGCGCTCCGCTTCACGCTCGCCACCTACTCCCCCCAGGCCAAGCGCATCCCGCTCTCGCCGAAGAAGATCGAGGGCAACCGGAACTTCTGCAACAAGATCTGGAACGCCACCCGGTTCGCCCTCACGTACCTCGAAGGCGCCCGCGTCGGCGCCACCGCGCCCCCGGCCACGCTCCTCGCGAACCGCTGGATCCTCTCCCGCCTCTCCGCGGTCGCTGCCGCCTCGCGCACCGGCATCGACGACTTCCGCCTCGATGACGCGAGCCTCGGCCTCTACCACTTCTTCTGGGGCGAGCTCTGCGACTGGTTCCTGGAGCTGACCAAGCCCGTCTTCGCCGACAGGACCAGCGCCGCCGCCATCGAGACCCGCGACGTGCTCGCCTACACCCTCGAAGCCGCGCTCAGGCTCCTGCACCCCTTCGTCCCCTTCATCACCGAGGAGCTCTGGCACCGCCTCCCCCGGCCCGAGTCTCCCCCGCTCTCCCTCGGCCTCGCGCACTTCCCCGACGACACCGTCGCCCCCCGCGACGCCGCCGCCGAGCGCGACATGGCCGTCGTCCAGGCGATCATCGGCGCCGCCCGCAGCGTCCGCAGCGAGCACGAGGTGCACCCGGGCGCCGAGGTCCCCCTCACCCTCCGCACCGACGACGCCGAGCTGCGCGCCCTGCTCACCAGCCAGAGCGTCGCCATCCGCACCCTCGTCAAGAGCGCGGGCGACCCCACCATCGGTCCCCGCGAGGCCGAGCGCCCCCGCGGCGCCGTGATGAGCGTCGCCGCTGGCGTCGAGGTCCTCGTGGCCCTCGTCGGCCTCGTCGAGGGCCACAAGGAAGCCGCCCGCATCGAGCGCGAGATCAAGAAGGCCGAGAAGGACATCGCCGCGCTGGAGAAGAAGCTCGCGCTCCCCTCCTTCGCCGACAAGGCACCGCCCGAGGTGGTCGCCGAGTCCCACGCCCAGCTCACCGCGCTCCGCGACAAGCGCGCGGGCCTCGAACACGCCCGCAAGATCGCCGCCGAGCTGGACTGACCCCACCCGCCCACAGCCCACATGAGCGATCCGCCGCGCCGAAGCGACCCGGAAGAGGACCACCCCGCGCCAGGCGCAGATGCACCGGGCGAGCCACGCCCCGACGCCGAGCGCGCGGGTGCTCCGGGCGAGCCTCAGCATCTCGCCGAGAGCGAAGCCTCGCACCTCGCCGAAAGCGAAGCCTCGCCTCTCACCGAGAGCGAAGCCTCGCACCTCGCCGAGAGCGCAGCTCCGCCTCTCACCGAGAGCGCAGCTCCGCCTCCAGGTGAACCGCGGCTCATCCCCCTCGGCAACCCGCTCCGCTGGCGGGGTCTCGCGCCGCTCGGCGTGGGCTCCCTTCTCACCTTCTGCATCATGGCCCTCAAGCCGCAGCTCGCCTGGGGTGTCCCCGTCGGCGCGCTCGGCATCGCCATCGCCACCTTCGGCATCCTCGACCTGCTCGGCACCTTCGACGATCCGGACCACCGCGTCGCCGCCCGCCGCCCCCTGAAAAGCCTCCTCGGTCCCCTCGCCGTGCTCGCGGCGAGCGTCACCGTCCTCGTGCTCCTCCTCCGCGCATCCGTGGCTGGCCACCTCGCCCCGGGCTTCCAGGCGGGCCCGCACCGGTCGAGCGCCCTGCTCATCCCTGCCGCGTTCCTCGCGGTCGTCGTCGCTGCCTACCGCCTCGCCGCGCGCCTCGGCATCTTCGACACCGCCCCGGGTGACACGCCCGCCGCCGATCCGACCGGCTCCTCTGCGAACGCCCGCGCGGACGCCCGCGGCGCGCCTCGACCGCTCCTCCGCCGCCACGGCTTCTGGCTCGTCGTCGCCGTCACCGTCCTCTACCTCCCCATGCTCGGGAGCCACTCGCTCTCCGATCCATGGGAGACCCACTACGGCGAGGTCGCCCGCGAGATCCTCGCGCGCAACGACTGGATCTCCCTCTGGTGGGCCCAGGATGGCTGGTTCTGGTCCAAGCCTGTCCTCATCTTCTGGATCCAGGCGCTCGGCATGTCGACGCTCGGCGTCCGCTTCCAGCCCGGCGCCATGCTCTCCGCCGCCGCCGAGGGGCGCGATCCCTGGCCCGAGTGGGCGGTGCGCTTCCCGATCTTCCTGCTCACCCTCGTCGCCACCTACCTCCTCTACAAGGCCGTCGCGCGCATCTGGGGCAGGCGCGCCGGCCTGCTCGGAGCGCTCGCGCTGACCACCATGCCGCAGTGGTTCCTGGTCTCGCACCAGACCATGACCGACATGCCGTTCGTCGCGACCATGTCCGCCGCGATGGCCCTGTTCCTGCTCGGCATCCACACCCGCGACACCGACGAGGTGCGCCTCTACCAGCTCGACGCCGGCCCCCTGCGGCTCCGCCTCTCGGCGTACCACCTCGTCCTCGGCGTCATCGTCGCCTGCGCGCTCCCGCAGATCCTCTACCTCCTCTCGCGCAACCTCGAGATCCGCCCGAGCCCCCTCGTCTTCAAGATCCACGGCGACGTCTTCAGCGCCGGCTCGCCGGGCAACTGCATGCTCCCCGGCAACGACGCCTGCCGCGCCAGCGACCCCGTGATCCGCGGGCTCCAGCCGGCACTGCAGGCGCTCGTCTGGGCCCAGACCCTCGCCATCCTGCTCTACGTGAGCTGGGGAGAGCGCCGCGTTCAGCGCCTCCTCTTCCTCGCCGCCTGGTTCTTCGCCGCGCTCTCCACCATGGCCAAGGGCCCCGCTGGCGCCGGCCTGCCCGTGCTCTGCGCGCTCGTGTACGTCGCGGTCTCCGGCCGCTACCGCGACCTCCTCAAGATGGAGATCCCGGCCGGGTTGCTCCTCCTCGCCAGCTTCGCCCTGCCCTGGTTCGTCGCCATGTACGCGCGGCACGGTCAGCCGTTCACCGACCGGCTCCTGTTCCACGACATGTACAAACGCGCCTTCACCCACGTGCACGACACGAACGACGGCGACGACGTGAGCTTCCGGTTCTACCTCTGGCAGCTCGGCTACGCGATGTTCCCCTGGACGGGCCTCGTCCCCGTCGCCCTCACCCGCTGGCTCCGCCTCCGCGAGCGAACCGCCGACGAGACCAAGGGCCTCATCAACGCGACGTCGAGCGACGACGCGGAGACGACGCAGAGCGACGCCGCCGTCTTCCTGGCGATGTGGTTCTTCTTCGCCTTCGCGCTGTTCTCGCTGATGCTCACCAAGTTCCACCACTACATCCTGCCGGCCCTCCCCCCGGCGGCGATGCTCACCGGCGTCCTGCTCGACGACGCGCTCACCCGGGTGAAGGGGCGCGCCGCCGACATGGACCGGGTGCTGCTCGGCGCCGCTGCCGTGGGCGGCGCGATCCTGGTGGCGCTCGTGGGCCGCGACCTCGCCATGGTGCGCGAAGGCCAGCCGAGCCAGGGCCGCCTCCTGCACCTCTTCACGTACAACTACAAGCGCGTCTGGCCTGCCACGCTCGACTTCAGCACCGCGCTCTGGGTGTTCACCGCCGCCGCCGCCGCGCTCACCCTGCTCCTCGCCATCGCCCGCACCCGCCGCGTCTTCGTCTGGGCGCTGACCGGCCTCGCGGTCGCCTTCACCGCCTGGGCCATCGACGTCTACTTCGTCCGCACCTCACCGCACTGGGGCCAGCGCGAGACCATGCTCGCCTACGTGAAGGCCAACCACGAGATCCAGGGCCCCATCGCCGCCTACCAGATGAACTGGAAGGGCGAGAACTTCTACACGGGCAACCACATCCCCGCCTTCGTCTCGAGCGGCAAGCGCTTCCAGGAGTACGTGAACGGCCAGAAGCGCGAGGGCGTGAAGACCTTCTACTTCGTCACCGAGCACAGCCGCGTGAACTCACTCTCGAACGAGCTTGGCGGCCCCCACCTCGACCGGCTCACCACCCCCGAGCTGAACAACAAGTTCCTCCTCGTGCGCGCCCAGTTCGACTGAAGCGCTGCCGGGCAGCGCTGCGGCGAGGTGTCGCTCCACCGCCTCGATCAGTCCGGCAACGCTGCGGCGAGGTGTCGCTCCACCGCCTCGATCAGACCGGCCACGGTGCTCACCGTCGCCGTCACCCCGACCGTGAGGCCGCGCTTCTCGGCCGAGGCGGTGGTGACCGGGCCGATGCTCGCCACCAGCACCGGCGCGAGCAGCGCGACGGCGCGCGCCCCGAGCAGGTCGCACAGGCTGGTCGCGGTGCTGCTCGACGTCAGCAGCACGACGTCGATCTCCCGGGCTTCGAGCGCACGCAGCAGCGCCTCCCGCTGCTCCACCGGCGCCGGGAACGTCTCGTAAACCGGCACCACGTCGACCTCGCACCCCGCCTCCCGCAACCGCTCGGGCAACACCTCGCGCGCCAGGAGCGCCCGCGGGATCAGGACCCGCACCGGCGCCGCGCGCTCCGCCTCCTGCGCGCGCTCCCCGCCCTGCACGCGCTCCGCCTCCTGCGCGCGCCACGCCTCGCGCTTCGCCGCCAGCACCGGATCCTCCAGGATGGCCTGCGCCAGCGCCTCGCCGACGAACGCCCCCGGCACGATGTCCGCGCGCACCCCACGCGCCGCGAGCGCCGCCGCCGTGCCCGTCCCGATCGCTGCCACGCGCGCATCACGGAAGGCGCGCGCATCGCCCCCGAGCCGCCCCAGCTCGGCGAAGAAGCGGTCCACGCCATTGTCGCTGGTGAACGCCACGAGGTCGTACTTGCCCACCGCCTCCGCGGCCGCCGCCATGCGCGCCGGATCCGGCGAAGGACCGATGACGATCGTCGGCAGCTCCACCGCCTCGCCCCCGCGCAGCCGCACCAGGCGCGAGGTGCTGCCTGCCTGCCGCTTCGGCCGCGTCACCAGCACCCGCTTGCCGAAGAGCGGACGCGCATCGAACCAGCGCAGCGTCTCCCGCAGCGACACCACCCGACCCACCACGATGAGCCCCGGGCTCCCGAGCCCCGCCGCGCGCACGAGGCCCGCGATCTCGGCGAGTGTCCCGGTCACCACCCGCTGCGCCGCGCGCGTCCCCCACTGGATCACCGCCACGGGTGCGTCCGGTGCGCAGCGCCCTGGCCCGAGCAGCCCTGCCACCACCGTGTCGATCGCGTGCATGCCCATCAGCACGCAGATCGTCCCGCGCACGCTGGCCAGCTCGCTCCAGTCGTACGCGGCTCCCGCGCGGCTCAACGCGCTGACCATGGTCACGCTGGAGGCGAGGTCACGGTGCGTGAGCGAGATGCCCGCATACGCCGCCGCGCCGAGCGGCGAGCACACACCCGGCACGATCTCGAACGGAAGCCCCGCGCGCGCGAGGGCCTCCGCCTCTTCCGAGCCGCGTCCGAACAGGAATGGATCTCCGCCCTTGAGGCGCACCACGCTGCGACCGGCCCGGGCGAGCGCGACCAGCTCGGCGTCGATCTCCGCCTGCTTCGCATCCTTGGCGACCCGATCGTGTCCCCGCTTCCCAACATGGCGCACCTCCGCATCGGACCCGACGGCGTCGAGAAGAGCGGGGTGTACCAGCTCGTCGTGCAGCACCACCTCGGCGGAGGCGAGCAGCTCCGACGCGCGCACCGTCAAAAGCCCTGGATCGCCCGGCCCTGCGCCGACCAGGTACACCACCCCCGCGCGCGCGGCGCCCGGAGTGCGCGGCGTGCGCGGCGTGCTCGGCGTGCGCGCGTCATTCACGGGCGCGTCAGTTTCCTGCTCAGTGGCCATGATGGGTGTCCTGCGCCTCTTGCAACGTCTCGCGTGTGCGCATAAAGCCCGCTCTCTGTTGGTTGACACCGTGCATTACGACCCGACGACGGCGCCTACAACGAGGTGGGATGCCGCACCAGAGGGGGCGACGTGTGACATGCGCTCGGTTCAACTTCTGACAGGGGCTGTGTCCGGCGGGATCTCGGATCAATGGTACGTCTCGACCGACGAGGGCTCCGTCGGTCCGGTGAGCATCGATCTGCTCGCCCGGGGCATCGAGACCGGCAAAGTGCCGCTTGATTGCCTGGTGCGCAACGAGTCGTGGACGGTGTGGTGTCCCTTGTCCGACATCGCCGTCGTGAAGGTGGCTCCGCCCATCCCGTTGCCCAGACCTCCCCAGCTTCCGGGGACTTTGTCGCCACCCCGCGCTCCCACGCTCCACACCCGAACAGCCGCGCCCGCCCCGCCCGTTCCCGTCTTCGCCGCGGGCACCACCACGCTCCCTCCTCCTCCTTCACCCGACACGGAGGACAGCTCGGACAGCTCGGACAGCTCGGACAGCTCGTTCGCGAGGGCCTTCGACGGGACCTTCGACGAGTACGGCGACGAGCCCTGGACCGACGGCATCGACTCCGACGCACGCCCCACACTCCCGCACATCCCTGCCTGGATGACGGCCCGTCCTCCCGACTCCGGCCGGGATTCACGCCCGACGCTGCCGCGCATCACCCACACGTACCGCCCCTGAGCAGACGCAGCAGCCTCGCCGTCTGTGACCTCTGTCACCGCCGGCCCCTCGCTGCGCCCTCTTTCCCGACTCTGGGGGCTCGGAGACACGCTCCTGGAGTCGCACAGATCTTCTGGGCGGCTCAGCGGCATTCCTCGGAGCGTGCAGGACTCTCTGGGCGCACTCCGTGACATGTCGCTGAAGTCGCAAGACTCTTCGAGCGCACCCAGTGACATGCCGCTGAAGGCGCACAACCTTTTGGGTGCACTCGGTGACATGCCGCTGAAGGCGCACAACCTTTTGGGTGCACTCGGTGACATGCCGCTGAAGGCGCACAACTCTTCGGGCGTACTCGGTGACATGCCGCTGAAGGCGCACAACCTTTTGGGTGCACTCGGTGACATGCCGCTGAGGTCTCACGACTCTTCGGGCGCACTCGGTGACATGCCGCCGAGGTCTCAAGACTTTCTGGGCGCACTCCGTGACATGCCGCCGAGGTCTCAGGACGGACTGGGTGCGCGGCGCCCGGGTGGTATGCTTCGCGCCGTGTTTCCCACCAAGAGACCGCGGAGGCTCCGGCGTACCCCTGCAGTTCGTGCGCTCGTGCGCGAGACCACCCTGGCGCCGGGGGACCTGATCCTTCCTCTCTTCTTCCACGAGGTGCTGGACGAGGCGCGCCCCATCTCCACGATGCCCGGCGTGGCGCAGCTCCCGGTGTCGGCGGCGGCGGACCAGGCGCGGCTCGCGAAGCAGCACGGGATCGGCGGGGTCATCCTGTTCGGGCTGCCCAAGGCGAAGGACCCCACGGGCGCCGCGGCCTACGATCCGGAGGGCCCGGTGCCCCGCGCCGTGAAGGCGATGAAGGACGCCGTGCCGGAGCTCCTGGTGATCACCGACGTGTGCGTCGACGAGTACACCGACCACGGGCACTGCGGGATCCTCAAGGCCGACGCGCGCGGGGAGATGGACGTCGACAACGACGCCACCCTGGAGGTGCTGGCGCGCGCCGCGGTGGTGCACGCGCAGGCAGGCGCCGACGTGGTCGCGCCGAGCGACATGATGGACGGGCGCGTGGGTGCGCTCCGGCGCGCGCTCGACGCCGAGTCGCTGACGCACACCGCCATCCTCTCGTACGCGGTGAAGTACGCCTCGTCGTTCTACGGGCCGTTCCGGGAGGCGGCAGACTGCGCGCCGAAGTTCGGCGACCGCGCCGGCTACCAGATGGATCCAGGCAACGCGCGCGAGGCGCTGCGCGAGGCCGCGCTCGACGAGGAGGAAGGCGCCGACATGCTGATGGTGAAGCCGGCGCTCACCTACCTCGACATCCTGGCCAAGGTGCGCGAGGCGAGCCCGCTGCCCCTCGGCGCATACAACGTGAGCGGGGAGTACGCGATGATCAAGGCCGCGAGCGAGCGGGGGATGATCGACGAGCGGCGCGCCGTCCTGGAGCTGCTCACCTCGATCCGGCGCGCCGGTGCCGACTTCATCCTCACCTACCACGCGCTCGATGCGTCACGGTGGCTCGGATGATGGAGGGGTGTGACGTGGCGCGGCAGGAGCACGCGCTGGTGCGGCGCGCGCTGATGGGCGTCGCTGCGCTCGCGCTCACGCTCTCCGGCATGGGCTGCAACGTGCTCTCCAAGCTGGGGCCGGCGAACTGCGACAGGTCCATCGATGCGAACCCGCCCATCCCCTACACCGAGGGGACCGTGGAAGCGGGCGTGTACATGAGCGCGACGTGGGACCTCGACGCGCCGAAGGCGGCGCAGGAGCTGCTCTATTTCCCGGGCGGGATGCGCTACGAGATCGCGCACCACCTCGGCGAGGTGCCGCGCTGGTGGACGGCCTACCTCTCCTTCGACAGGTACGGCTCGGACACCGAGTCGCTCGCGATCGCCGCCGGCAACCAGGTCGAGGTGCGCGACGTGGACGACACGGTGATCACGCTCGTCAACGCGACCTGCTCCGAGTACTGGCTGCTGCTCGTCGCCGGCGGCGCCGACACCACGCCGCCCGACGATCTGCCCGACGAGGAGTGACGCGGGCGCGGACGCGTCGTCAGCCGGGCATGGGTTCGAGCATGGCGAAGGCTGCGCCTTGCGGGTCTTCGCACATCGCGATCCGCCCGCCACCGGGGATGGGCATGGGGCCGAACATCACCTTGCCTTCGCGGGTGCGGACCTTGGCGACGGCGGCGTCGAGATCCTCCACCCTGAAGTAGAAGAGCCAGTGCGGGTGGATCCCCGGGGAGCGGGCGCTGTTCATCATCGCTCCCGCGCCGAGGTCGCCCTCATCCCAGCCGAAGATCTGGTAGGTGCCCGCCTCGCTCCCGAGATCGAGGGAGTCGGTCACGTGCCAGCCGCACAGCTCGGCGTACATCGGCCAGACGCGCTCGCGATCCACGGTGTGCAGCTCGTGCCAGATGACGGCATTGCTCGCCTCGTCCATCCGGGGGCGCAGCGCCAGCACCGCGCCGCCAGGGTCACGCAGGAGCACGAGCGGCGTGCCGTCGGCCGTGCGCTGCGCAGGGCCGAGCTGTGCGCCCCCGAGCGCGATCACCCGCTGCGCGGCGGCGTCGACGTCGTCCACGCCGAGGTGCCCCAGCCAGTGCGCCGGAGCGCCCTGGGCCGCGGCGCGCTCGGAGAGCTTCATGAGGGTGGCGACGGGCCTGTCCGCGAGGCAAAACGCGGCAGCACCCTCGGCGTCGCGCACCTGCAAGCCGACCACGTCGGTGTAGAACGCCTGCGCTGAGGCCGTGTCCGTGGTCCTCAGCTCGTACCAGCAAAACCTGCTGCTCGTCGTCATCGCTTCCCCTGTGCTGGGTGGCCGGGCGCTGCCTCTTCTCGTGGCAACCTGCACCCGATGCGCGCGATCCACCGCGCACGCGCAGCCTACCGCGTCAGGGCCCGAGGGGGATCATGCGCCGTGAGGCGTCGGGAGCGGCAGGAGGCGTGACCTCAGCGCGGCGCTCTCCGGGCGGAAGGGGCAGTGACCTCAGCGCGGCGCTCTCCGGGCGGGAGGGGTCGCCTCAGGTGGACCGAGGCTCCGCGGCCTGCGCGGCGCGCACGAGGAGGTAGTTGCGCTCGGGGATGCTCGTGGCGCGGTCGGCGGCGCGGCGGTAGTGCGCGGCGGCGCGGTCGCGATCGCCGAGGCGCTCGAAGAGGTGGGCGCGGACGGCATCGAGGCGGTGGTGGTCGCGGAGGCGGGGGTCGTCGGCGATGGCGTCGAGGCAGGCGAGGCCCGCGGCAGGGCCCTGGACCATGGCCGTGGCGACGGCGTGGTTGAGCGTCACCATGGGGTTGTCGCTCATGCGCTGGAGGAGATCGTACAGCGCGAGGATCTGGGGCCAGTCGGTGTCCTCGGCGCGCGGGGCTTCGTCGTGCACCGCCGCGATGGCCGCCTGGAGCTGGTAAGGACCGACGGCGCCGCGGGAGAGGGTGGCGCTGATGAGCGCGACGCCTTCGGTAATAGCGTCGCGGTTCCAGAGCGCGCGGTCCTGCTCGTCGAGCGGGATGATCTCGCCAGCAGGGCCGCTGCGGGCAGCGCGACGGGCGTCGGTGAGGAGCATCAGCGCGAGGAGGCCAGCGACCTCGCCATCGTCGGGGACGAGGCGGTGGAGCATGCGGGTGAGGCGGAGCGCCTCGCTGGAGAGGTCGGTGCGGTACAGCTCGGGGCCGGCGCTCGCGGTGTAGCCCTCGCTGAAGATCAGGTAGAGGACGTGCATCACGGCGCCGAGCCGGGCGTCGCGCTCCTCGGGCGAGGGCATGGCGAAGGGGACGCCGGAGGTCTTGATGCTCTGCTTCGCGCGGCTGATGCGCTGGGCCATGGTCGCCTCGGGCACCAGGAAGGCGCTGGCGATCTCGGCGGTGGTCAGGCCGCCGACGGCGCGCAGGGTGAGGGCGATGGCCGACGCGGGCGAGAGCGCGGGGTGGCAGCACATGAAGAGGAGGTCGAGGGTGTCGTCGCGCTCCGGAGCCTCGTCGTCCGGGGCGAGGGCGAGCTGGTCCTCCGGGGGGATGAGGCTCACCACGAAGGCCTCGCGGCGGCGGCGCGCGCTCTCGGCGCGGATGTGATCGGCGATGCGGCGCGAGGCGACGTGGACGAGCCACGCGCGCGGGTTCTCGGGGATCCCTTCGCGCGGCCACTGGGTCGCGGCGGCGATCAAGGCCTCCTGCGCCGCGTCCTCGGCGGCGGCGAAGTCGCCGAAGCGGCGGACCACGACGCCCAGCACCTGCGGCGCGAGGTCGCGGAGCAGGTGCTGGACGGAGGAGGCGGAGGCGCGCGGCGTCGTCACGTCAGGGCATCATGTCCGCCGGCAGGCCGCTCGGCACCTGCCTGACCTCGATGCCCATGTTGAGGGGCGCGCCGCCAGGCCCGGGCGCGGCGGAAGCTTCCGCGGCGATGGCGTAGGCGCGCTCGGCACTCTCGACGTCCACGATCCAGAAGCCGGCGAGGAACTCCTTGGTCTCGGGAAAGACGCCGTCGGTGATCGGCTTGCCGTCCTTGCCAGCGCGGACGAGCTTGGCCTCCTCGGGACCGGAGAGGCCCTCGGCCAACACCAGCTCGCCCGAGGCGCCGAGCCTCTTGGCAAGGTCGATCATGAAGGCGATGTGCCCCTTGATGTCCTGGTGGGGCCAGCTCGCGATCTGGTAGGGGCCGCCGTTCGGGGTGTGCATCATCAGCATGAATTTCATGGTGGGCTCCTTCTTCGTTCGGGTCGTTGCGTGCGTTCAGCGCGGGCGCCCCTCGGTGGAGCGCGCCTTCACCCCGTAGTCGGAGCCCGGGCTCGGTTCTCGACATGGCCGGAGCACGCCTTGCGTTTTTTTTTCGGCGGGGGGGCGTAAGTGGCCGAAAAGATTGAGGTGAGGTGGGTGGGTTGCGTTCCTGCCCAGAGCGGACGGCTCGCTGGTAAAGGATTCGTTCTTATCTCGTTCCGCTAGACACGTTTGCGTTACTAGCAGCTACGGCACCGCGATGAGTACTACCGGCGCCTCACCGCCGTGCGGAGCGACGGCGACTGGGAGGGCTGGCTCGACTTCTTTCTGGATGGTGTGGCGACCATCGCCGATGAGGCCATCGCGTCAGCGCGTGAGTTGTTCGCGCTGGTCGCCACGGCGAGGTCACGCCTCCTTGCACGCGACGACATCTCGGTCGCTGCCATGCGCCTCTTCGAGCTTCTGCCGCAGCATCCGATCGTGACGATCGCGTCCGTCATAGAGGCCTTGAAAACGACGAAGCCCACGGCCGGTCGCGCGGTCGATCTGCTCACGCAGGCAGGCATTCTGGTCGAGAGCACCGGCAAGAAGCGGGACCGCGCCCTCGTGTACCAGGACTATCTCGACCGGCTGCAGGTGGGCACCGAGCTGGAAAGCCCTGGGCGCTAGCGCGAAGCACCTGAGCGGTGGCGAGGTGGGTGACCCGCAGAGCGAATGCCGAGGAATACGAAGAGGAGGTGGCAAGTTCTCCGGCGGATCGACGCGACGAAGCAGACAGGGGTCCCGCGAGGAGAGGGTGGCCGATGAGCAGGTGGAAGAAGGTGGGACGGGTCGCGGGCTGGGTGGGGCTCGGCGTGGTCGGGCTGGGAGTGCTGGCCGCGTGGAACATCGACGGGCTGGTGCGCTTCGCGATCACGCCGCGTGATCCGTTCGATGCCGGAGCCACACCGCCTGCGCCCGACTACGCAGACGCCCGGAGCTGGAGCGCGCTTCCGGAACGCGAGGACTTCGCGGACCGCGCGCCCACGGGCTCCCCGGCGATGGATTCGCGCCAGGCAGGGACGGATGTCTTCTACGTGCACCCGACCTCGTACGTGGGCAGTCGCTGGAACGCGCCGACCGACGATGCGTCGCTCAACGAGGCCACCGACCGGGTCGCGACCGGGATCCAGGCGTCGGCGTTCAACGCCTGCTGCGCGGTGTACGCGCCGCGGTACCGGCAGGCCAACAGCACGTCGTTCGTGCGCCCCTCGGCCGACGGGGATCGCGCGATCGAGGTGGCGTACGAGGATGTGCGGAGAGCCTTCGAGGCCTTCCATGCACGACGCGGGGCCGGGAGGCCGTTCATCCTCGCCGCGCACAGCCAGGGGACGGTGATGGCGGAGCGACTGCTGTACGAGGTGATCTCTGGCACCGCGCTCCGGGATCAGCTCGTTGCGGCCTACCTGATCGGAGGCCGGGTCGGCACCGCCAGTCTCGCGGAGCGGGCTCGGGACGTCGCGGCATGTCGCGCGCCCGATGACGTTCACTGCGTCGTCGCCTGGAACGCGCGGAGCCCCACTTACACGGCATCGGAGTACGAGATGCACCGCCCGGACACGCGCGAGCGGCTGTGCACGAACCCGCTGACCTGGCGCCTCGACGGCGCTCCCGCGGCGCGTGCGCTGAACCTGGGCGCGGTGTTCCTGGAGAGCGACGATCCGGCGCCGCGCCCAGGGTTCGCGGACGCGCGGTGCGTGGACGGGACGCTCGTCGTCGAGCGCGTCGACGTGGCTCCCCGCGACATGCCGAGCCGGATCCTCGATCGCCTGATGGGCGCCGGGAACTACCACCCCATCGAGTACCAGATGTTCTTCATGAACCTGCGGCAGAACGCGGGCGCGCGCGTGGCGGCGTTCGCAGCAGCGCGCGCGACGTAGGGGGGCACGCGCGAGGGTCAGGGAGCGGCGGCGGGCGCGGCAGCGGCGGGAGGCTTGGCCTTGGAGGAGGGGACGCCGGCTTCCTGGGCTTCGCGCGCGAACTGGAGGCGGTAGAGGCGGCTGTAGATGCCACCCATGGCGAGCAGCTCATCGTGGGTGCCCTGCTCGACGACGCGTCCCTTGTGGAAGACGACGATGCGGTCGGCGGCGCGGATGGTGGAAAGGCGGTGGGCGATCATGAGGGCGGTGCGGCCCTTCATGGCGCCCTCGAGGGCGCGCTGGAGCTTGGCCTCGGTGTCGCTGTCGATGTTGGCGGTGGCCTCGTCGAGGATGAGGATCGGCGGGTCGCGGTAGAGGGCGCGGGCGAAGGCGATGAGCTGGCGCTCGCCGGCGCTGAAGTTGTGGCCGCGCTCGAGCACGGGGGCGTCGAGGCCGCCCTCGCGGCGCTCGAAGAGGTCGAGGGCGCCGATGCGCTGGAGGGCGCGGACGACGCGCTCGCGGTCGGGCGTGCTGTCGCCCGCGGCGATGTTGGTGAGCACCGTGCCGGGGAAGAGGAAGACGTCCTGGGGGACGACGGCGAACTGCTGGCGCAGCTCGTCGCGCGGGTAGGCGCGGACGTCGCGGCCGAAGACGCGGATCACGCCGGTGTGGACGTCGTAGAGGCGGAGCAGGAGCGAGGCGACGGTGCTCTTGCCGGCGCCGGTCGCGCCGACGAGGGCGACCTTGTCGCCGGCGCGGGCGGTGATGGAGACGTCGTGGAGGATGTCGACGCCGGGCTTGTACGAGAAGGTGACGCCTTCGAGCGCGAAGGCGTTGCTCCTGTCGGCCACCCTCGCGTCGCCCTCCGCGGCGCCGGCCACGGTGGCGTCCTGCGCCTGGTGCGCGCCGCTCGCGGCGTCCTCGTCGCGGTTGTCGAGCAGCTCGAAGACGCGCTCGGCGCCGGCCATGGCCGACTGGAGGAGCGTGTAGCGCGAGGACAGGTCCCGGATGGGGACGAAGAACATGTCGATGTACGCCACGAAGGCGAAGAGGGTGCCGAAGGAGACCTCCTTCAGGCTCTCGACGCCGGCGTAGCGGCCCGCGTACCAGAGGGCCATGGCGACGCAGACGCTGGAGACCATCTCGATGGCGGCGTCGAGCGTGGCGTCGTAGACGATGGAGCGGTTGTTGGCGCTGCGGTAGGCGCGGTTGATGTCGTCGAACTCGGCGGCGGCGTGGTCCTCGCGCGCGTAGGCCTGGACGATGGCCATGCCGGAGACCTGCTCGTTCAGGTACGAGTTCATGCGGGAGGTCTTGGTGCGGACCTCGCGGAAGGCGTCGCGGATGCGGCGGCGCGTCCAGTTCACGCCGATGGCGACGGGGATCACCGCGACGAAGGCGATGAGCGACATGTGCCACTCCATCGAGAGCATGATCGCCACGATGACCACGAGGCGGATCAGGTCGCCGAAGGCGTTGAGCGCGTTCGAGGCGAAGATCTCGTTGATGGCGTCGGTGTCGTTGGTGACGCGGGTGACGAGGCGGCCGACGGGCGTGCGGTCGAAGAAGGCGAGACGCCGGGTGTGGAGGAACGAGAAGATGTGGGCGCGGAGGTCGGCCATGGCCCGCGCGCCAGCGAGCTGCATGGTGTAGAGCTGCGGGAACGCGAGGAGCTGCTCGGTGAGGAGCGTTCCGGCGAGGATCCAGCCGGCGCGGGTGAGGTGGGCGAGGCCGTCGGGGGCGTCGAGGGTGTCGAGCGCGCTGCGCATGATGAGCGGGCGCAGGAGCGCCAGGAGCGAGCTGACCACCAGGATGGCGAGAGAGATGACGAGGAAGCGCGCGTGCGGCCGGACGAAGGGCCAGAGACGCACGAGGTTGCGCGCGTCGTACGACTGGCCGAGGGTGGACTCCTCGTGGAAGCGGGTGAGGGCCTCCTCGGTGCGGCTGGCGCGGGGGCCCGTGCTCGGCATGCGGCCCCGCGGGGGAGGCAGGCCGCGCGGGGAGGTGCCCGCGGAGGGACGCGCGGAGGTGCCCGCAGGGGCACCCGTGGAGGCACGGTCGCCCGGTTTCTGAGGCTCGCTCATGCGACCCCCGGGGGCGCCTCGGGGGCGCGTGACGAGGGCGGGAGATCGATCATGGCGAGGTCCTCCTCGATGCGCTGCTCCTCGGCGAAGGAGGCGTAGAGGCCGCCGGCGCGGGAGAGCTCGTCGTGGGTGCCGCGCTCGGTGACGCGGCCCTGATCGAGGACGACGATCTGGTCGCAGCGGCGGGCGGCGGCGACGCGGTGGGTGATGAGCACGACGGTGCGGCGCGCAGCCTGGCGCTCGATGGCGGCGAGGATCGCAGCCTCGGTCTTGGCGTCGACGGCGGAGAGCGGGTCGTCGAGCACGAGGATCGGCGGCTCGCGGACGAGGGCGCGGGCGAGGGCGAGGCGTTGCCGCTGGCCGCCAGAGAGCTGCACGCCGCGCTCGCCGACCACGGTGTCGAACTGCTCGGGCAAGCCGTGGATCTCGGAGAGGACCTGGGCTTCCTCGGCGGCGTGCTCGATGCGGGCGTGGGCCTCGGGGGTGTCGGGGTCGTCGAGCGCGAAGCCGATGTTGCGGGCGGCGGTGGTGGAGAAGAGGAAGGCGTCCTGCTGGGCGTAGCCGATGCTCTCGCGGACCGTCTCGAGAGGGAGGTCGCAGATGTCGGCGCCGTCGAGGAAGACGGCGCCCTTCGGGGTGGGCATGAGGCGGGCGAGCAGGATGGCGATGGTGCTCTTGCCGGATCCGGTGCGGCCGACGAGGGCGAGGGAGCCGCCCGCGGGGACGTCGAAGCTCACGCCATCGACGACGGTGCGGGCGCCGTAGGCGAAGGAGAGGTCGCGCACGGAGAGGGCGCCGTGGACGTGCTCGGGGCGGGGGAGCGTGCCGCTGACCACCTCGGGCTCGGCCTCGTAGATGGCGCGGAGGCGGGCGTAGCCGGCGCGGCCGCGCTGCACGATGCTGGCGACGAAGCCAAGGGCGAGCATGGGCCAGGTGAGGCGGAGGAGGGCGAGCCAGAAGGAGACGAAGTCGCCCTTCGACATCTCGCCACCAAGGACGAGCCGGCCGCCGAACCAGAAGACCACGAGGATGCCGACGGAGACGCTGGCGCCAGCCATGGGGCCCATGGATCCGCGCAGGCGGGCGAGGCTGAGGCTCTTGTCCAGGTAGGCCTGGTTGAAGGTGTTGAAGGAGCGCAGCTCGGCCTCTTCGAGGGCGAAGGAGCGGACGACGCGCACGCCGGCGAGGCTGGCGAGGACGCGGTCGCTCATCTTGCCGAGGGCCTCCTGGTTCTCGCGGGTGCGGGTGAACATGCGCGAGGAGGTCCAGCGGGTGATCAGCATGAGGAGGGGCATGCTGACCATGGCGGCGAGGGTGAGCTTCACCGAGAGGTGGAGCATGACGTAGAGCGCGCTCGCGAAGGCGAAGACCGAGCCGATCACGTTGAGGACGCCGAAGCCGAGGAGGAGGCGGACCTGGCCGAGGTCGTTGGTGGCGCGGCTCATGATCTCGCCGGTGGGCATGCGGCGAAAGAAGGAGGGGCCGAGCTGGTGGAGGCGGTGGAGGAGGACCGCGCGCAGCTCGTACTCGACGTTGCGTCCGCCGGAGAACATGGTGATGCGCGAGAGGACGCGCACCACGGCGGCGCCCACGCTGACGAGCAGCATGAGGAGCGCGGCCTGGGCGGCGGCGTCCGGGAACTTCTGGGTGGCAGCGTCGACTGCGTCTCTGACGAGGAAGTCGCGCTTGGCCATGAGCAGTTGCTGCACCGCGAGGAGGCCTGCACCGCTCAGGTAGAGGTGCAGGTTGCGGCGGAACTGCGCGGAGAGAGACGTCGGATAACACGCAGGATCGCTGTCGTCGCTCATGATCTCCGGGGCGGGTCGCTCATCGGGCTTTGCGCGGATCGGCGCCCTGCGGCTTGCGCAGAGGGGCGGCAGGCGAAGGTCGTCCCTGCGCTTCGCTTACGGGTTCGAGATCGGAGAGGTCCAGGCGGGTGGACAGGAGGCCGAGCAAGACGCGCGCGCCACCCTTGCCGTCGAGATCGCCGATGGTGCCGAGCTTGCCCTCGAAGGGTCCGCGCAGGACACGCACGCTGGCGCCCTTGTCGAGCGGGCCACCGGTGTGCACGCGAGGCTCGGCAGCGCCCGGCGCGGGTGAGGTGTGGGCGCCGGCCTGGTCGTGCGCGGGCTGCGTCGGCGGCGCGGACTGCGTCGGCTGCGCGGACGGCGCGGCGTGAGCGCCGGGCTGCGGCGCGGGATCGCGGCGCTCGCGATCACGGAAGCGGTCGTCGCGAACGTGCGTGTCGCGGCCGTCGCGCCCATCGCGCTCGCGGCCACGGTCGTGCGGGGCTCCGGGAGCAGGCCTCCCGCCAGCATGTTGCGCCGGGTGCGCAGGGCGCCCGGGGGCTTTGCGAGGACCGCTCGATGCGTCGTCCGGGCGACGCGGCCCGGGGGATCCCGCAGGTCCGGGGGGGCGGGGCGCGGTGGGCTTGTTCGCGGGAGCGCCCTGGCCGGGGCGCGGACCGAGGGAGCGGAAGAGCGTCTCCAGCGTGGGGCGACGCGCGGGGAGCGCTTCGTCGAGGCGCACGCGCGCTTGCTCCATGGATCGCTCGCGGGCCGCGGTCTGCTCCGCGCGCCAGCGCTCGTTCTCGGCTTCGAGCTCGGCGTGGGTGCGGGCGCGCTCCTGCTCGATGCCTTCGAGGCGGCTGTCGAGCGCGAGGTGGTCGTTCTCGCGCGACCAGGCGACGAGCCGGTAGATGGGGGAGAGCGCGGCGAGCGCGTCCTCGAGCTGCTCGTCGAGGATGTCGGCGTGCTCGAGGGCGGTGTCGCGCGGCAGGGACCAGCCGATCCAGAGGGGGACCTGTCCGGCGGCGGCGCTGCGGAGCGCGGTGAGGATGGCCTCGGGCGTCGCGCTGCTGCAGGGGACGCGCTCGTCGCCCGCGCCGAAGGTGAACTGCTCGGGGAGCGCGTGCAGCGCGGTCGACAGCTCTGCGGGCAGGGGGGAGTCCTCGGCTTCGAGGCGGGCGCGGAGGTTCTCGATGTCGACCTTGGCGTCGGGGTGCACGGCGAAGCAGACCTCGACCTCGTTCTCGGCGAGGCGCAGGGCGAGGAAGGCGTGCCGCCGGTAGGGGCTCACGTCGTCGAGCTCGGCCGAGATGGTGCGGCCACGCGCGAGGAGGCGGTCCAGGTCGTCGCGGGCCTTCTCGTCGCGCCAGAAGAACACCCACTGGCAGTCGACCCGGTAGCGGTTGCGGAGCGAGGGGTGCTCGTCCGAGCCGTGCACGTCGACGGAGATGCCGTGCTCGGCGAGCCGCGCCGCCATGCCGCGCGCCCAGGCGAGGACGCGCTGCTTGATCTCCATGCGGGGGCGTGAATACGCCTTCGACGTGGCCTTGGTCGGCGAGTAAGCGTCGAAGTCGCCGGCGGTGAGTCGCAAGGTGAAAGACGTCATGGCAAGGGGCCGCGTGTCGAGAGACGCGCGGCCGAAGCTCCCCGCGGCTGGCCGAGGCGTGAGAGCGCGCCGACTTGCCGGTGAGCTCCCTCGTCCCGAAGAGGCTGAAAGCCCCGCTGCAAAGGCCGCGGGAAGGGCGCGGATGGTAGCTTGTGCTCTCGTGAAATCAAAGCCTGCCTGCGGTCTGACCGGCTCTTGACCCCCGGAGCGAGCGTGTCACCGTAGCCGCGGTTCGAGGACCGGGCTCCGCTGCAGGTGACCCAGCGAGCGTTCCCCCCGGGTCGCGCGGATCGCCGCGCGGATGTTTCAAAAGAGTCGCCGTCCCCACGTCACGACGCCGAGAGGCCATGGCAGAGCACGAAGAAGTGGTAGAGCACGACGCATCCCACAAAGGCGCGTCGAACCCCGAAGCGGCGCGTCACGAGGTGGCGCCGCTCGACGCGGCAGGTCGCGGGACCGCAGACCAGGAAAGCGCCCGAGACCAGGAAAGCACCGCAGCGCTCGGAGGAGCCGCAGCGCTCGGAGGAGCCGCAGCGCACGAAGGAACGGCGATGCCGGGAGCGGCAGCGCCTGGAGAGGCGGCGACCGCAGAGGACGCCGAGGAGCGCGCCCGCCTCGCTCAGGAGAAGGCCGACGCGGAGGCCGACGCGAGGGCAGAGGCCAAGGCGATGGCTGCCGTCGCGAGGGCGAAGCGCGCGACGACCGTCGTCACGGAGGACGAGGACGAGGACCGGGGGAACGTGCGGTCCGGAGGTGCAGCACGGGAGGGCGCGCAGGACGGACGCGCGCCGCAGCAGGGGCGTGCGCCCCGGGGCACGGGGAACCCGAACGAGTACCGCAGCCCGATGGCCGAGGAGCGCACGGGGAGCGCCGAGGAGTACCGCCGGCCGATGACCGTGGGGCAGCCGGGAGATCCGGAGGGAGGTCGCGGCGTCACGGGAGACCCGAGCGGCTACCGGAGCCCGATGGGTACGGGCCGTACGGGAGGTGGGCCTGGGGGGCGCGGGGAGTACCGCAGCCCGATGGTCGCAGGGCGCGCGGGTGGCCGCGGGGAATACCGTAGCCCGATGGTCGCGGGGCGGGGCGGGGAGTACCGCAGCCCGATGGTTGCGGGGCGCGCTCCGGCTTCCGGCGAGTACCGGAGTCCGATGGCGTCGGGTCGCGAGGTCGAGGCGCGTCCAGGCGAAGCGCGGCACGGGGAAGCGCGGCACGGGGAAGCGCGCCAGCCGTTGCGCGGTCGTCCGCAGGGCGGGGGAAAGCCGCAGCGGTCCGCGTCACCGCAGCGTGGAGAAGGAAAGCGCAAGGGAGGCGGCGGTGCGCCGCGGCCGATGTTCGCGATCACCTGCGCCCAGTGCGCGAAGGCGGCGGAGGTGCCGTTCAAGCCCGTCGAGGGGCGTGAGGTGCTCTGTCAGGAGTGCTTCAGGGCTCGCAAGCAGGGTGCTGAAGGTGCCGGGAGCACTGCGGACGGTGGCGGCGGCGCGGGCGGCGCGGACGCTGGAGACAGCCGCGCTGCCGAAAGCACTGCCGGGAGCGTCACGGGGAGCGAGAGCACCACCGGGAGCGAGAGCACTGCCGGGAGCACCACGGGCGGCGAGAGCACGCAGAGCTGACGCCGCGTCGCTCACTCCAAGTGAAACTCAGGGCGCGACGCTTTGCCAAGGGCACTGCGTGGCGGCTGGCGAGAGCGGTTCGAGGGGAGTGGGCCCCGTCGGGATTCACCCCCGACGGGGCGAGGGGACACGGGTTCCCTCGTGGAGACTCAGAGGACGATTTCGCAGGCGAGGTCAGAGGTGAACCCGATCTCGCCGGCGGTGATGGTGACGCGCACGCCGCCGCCGGCTGCCTTGCGGGTCGTCTCCTCGACCATGCCCACGAGCCAGAGGCGCAGCGGGAGCGAGGCGGGATCGAAGTCGCCGATGTGCAGGGACACGCGGCCTGTCGGGCCCGTCGCCACCCGCCATGAGCCGAAGGTGAAGAGGCGGGACCAGGTGTTGATGCCGCGGCGCACGATGTTCGTCACGTCGTTCGACGGACGGGAGATGAGGGGCCGGACCAGGCTCTGAAGCTCGCCCATCACGGCGTTCCGGCCGAGGTCGCGCCAGCGCTCGAGATCGCGCAGCACGAGCGAGGTCGCGAGCTCCATGTAGGCGTCGAGCGCTTCGAGCTCGTAAGGAACCAGCGCGTTGATGGAGTCCTGCCGGAAGTCCTCGGCGTACTGGCCGGGCATGTGCGTCACGACCTCGTCGCGGGCGCTCTTGCCGTACTCCTCGATGATGGCGCGGTCGACGCTGCGCAGCACCGGGCCGCGCACCTGGTACTGGTTGCGGAACCGCGCCGGGAAGGGGCGCACGGTGGCGTTGCTGGGGCGGCGGATCTCCTTCTTGATGCGGGAGCTGATGTCGGCGCTGCGCTTCGTCGGCTCCGACACGCGGAGGTCGGCGCTGCGCTGGGTGGGGACCGGGTCCATGCGGGGGATGGGCGGCATCGGCGGGATCTGCACCGCAGATTCGCTCCGGGCGCGCAAGGCGTCGGAGAGCGCGGCGCCCGGCGCAGGCCGCGGGGGCTCGGGGGTGCGCGCGGGCGCGGCGTCGCTCTGGCGACCGCTGCTGCCGAGAAGGGAGGACTGGACGCGCACGACGGCCGGCAGGTCGAGAGGACCGCCGTGCCTCAGCCTGTCGCGCGACGAGGAGAGCCGCTCGGCGTCAGCGCCGTGGCTGCTCTGACCACTCGCACTCGCGCTGTTCATGCTGAGCGCCATGCGGCGCTGCACGTTGATGATGCGGCCGAGCGCGGAGGCGCGCCTCGTGGCGTCAGGGATCGTGCGGTCCAGCTCGCGGACGACGTCGGAGGCGAGCTGGAATCGTTTGCCGGGCTCCTTGTTGAGGAGCTTGTGGACGATCGCTTCGAGCTTGCTGTCGACGGTGACGCCGGCGGCGGCGAGCCGCGGGACCTCCGCGTTCACCACGCGGTATGCGGTGGCCACCGCGGTGGGCGCGCGGAAGGGGCGCGTGCCGGTGAGGACCTCGTAGAGGAGCACCCCGAGCGAGAACAGGTCGCTGCGACCATCGATCGGCTGATCGCCCATCGCCTGCTCGGGCGACAGGTAGTCCGGGGTCCCGAAGACGACGCCGGTGCGCGTGAGCGAGGGGCCCTCGGCGTCCATCATCTTGGCGATGCCGAAGTCGAGCAGGCGCACGACAGCCTGGTTCTTGCCAGGGTCGAAGGCGATGAAGATGTTCTCGGGCTTGAGATCGCGGTGCACGATGCCGGCGCGGTGCGCGGCGTCGAGCGCCTCGAGCACGGGGATGGCAACGCCCACCGCGGCGTCGACCTCGAGCCGCCCGAAGCGCGCGAGCGCCATGCCGAGCGACTCGCCGTCGAGGTGCTCCATGACGATGTAGGGGCCCTGGTCGCCGACCCCGGCGTCGATCACGTCGACGATGTTGGGGTGGCGGATCCGGTTGACCGCCTGGGCTTCCTGGAAGAAGCGGGCCGAGAACTCGCGGCTGTCGGCGAGCTCGGGGTGGAGGAACTTGATGGCGACGCTGCGGCCGGCGAGCGCGTGCTCCGCGCGGAACACGTCTCCCATGCCGCCCCCGCCGATACGCTCTGCGAGGCGGTACTTGCCGTCCACGAGCAGACCGGGAGTCGGGGGTCGATACGCCATCTGCTAACAGCGGGAGAGAGAGCCGCACTCATGGTCCCGGGAACCCGTGCCAATGTAAAGTCCCGCCATCATTTGGCTCCCCAGTCGCCCTGGACAGGGTAGCGCTCCCGCTGCCAATCCACGAGGGAGACCCGCCTGTACGGCGCCACCGCCCGAGCCGTTCGGTGCGCATCCGCGGGCGCGGCAGGCGCGCTTGCCAGGTGTTCCAGGGCACCTCGTGGACCGGCGTCGAGGGGTGGCTCGGCTGGCGGCTGCCCGCACGGGGCAGCACAGTCCCTGGCGCGGGGAGGACGTCAAGTCGCCCGCAGCGCGGCAAGCCGGAGGGCGATCTCGACGAATCCTCGGCCCATGGGCGAGGGCGCCACGAAGCGCGGTGGCACGGACATCCGCCCGAGATGCTCGTGGACGTTGGCCACGCCGAACGTCGGCAGGAAGGCGGCAAAGGCGGCGCCATCGTTGCCGCTGTCACCGATGAAGGCGTACCGGAGCCGCGCCCGCGTCGGATCCTCACCGAAGCGCGTCGAGAGGAGGCGGAGGGCCCCGGTTGCTTTGTCCTCCACTTCGTGGGTGAGGTGGAGGTGAACGCTCGACACAAGGGTGCGGACGCCGTGCTGGTGGGCGAGATGTCTGAGGCGGTCGATGTCTGCCGGGGGCACCTTGCGGTGCTCGCCGATGTCGAGGGTCACGTCGGTGACGCGGGCGCTGTTGTCGTCGGCGAGGGCCGTCGACGGGACACTCTGGAGGAGGGTATCGGCAAGGGCGAGCAGCTCGGCCCGACGCGCGCGCCGGGCGGAGGGCTCCAGGGGATCGAGGGCGACGATGCGGGTGGCCGCCGGGGACGCAGGCACGAGCGCGATGGCGCCGTTCTCGACGAGGGTCGCATCGAGAGGCCACTGACGCTGAAGGACCTCACCCCAGCCCGCAGGTCTGCCCGTGCAGGCGATGAGCCGAAGTCCCGCTTCACGGAGCCGGAACAGGGCGGCGTAGGTGGCCTCGGCGAGGGCGCCATGATCAAGGACGGTGTCGTCCAGATCGAAGATGACCCCCTGGAGGGCACGCGCCAGCTCGGCCGGGACCTGCGCCAGCGGCTTCACAGCGTCTCGACGCGGGCGATGAGGCTCTTGAGGTAGAGGCCTTCGGGGAAGGACGAAGGCACGGGGTGGTCGGCGCCCTGGAAGTGGCGATCGAAGACGGTGGCCTGCATGTTCGCATCGCGGGCTCCCAGGGCGAGCGCGCGGGTGAGGTCGTCGAGGCTGATGGCACCGGAGCAGGAACAGAGGACGAGTACGCCACCAGGCCGGGTGGCGCGGCACGCGGCGGCGGCGAGGGCGCGGTAGGCCGGCAGGGCCCCCTCCTTCTGGGCGCGGGTGGCGGCGAGCTTGGGAGGGTCACAGATGACGAGGTCGAAGGGCTCCTTGGAGGCCCGCGCCACCGCCTTGCGGGCGTCGTCGCGGACGAAGGAGATGCGCTCGAAGAGGCCATTCTCGCGCGCGCACTCGGCCGCCACTTCCAGGGCGACGGCGCTCTCGTCCACCGCGACGACCTCGCGCGCGCCGCCTCGCGCAGCGGCCATCGCGAAGGTGCCGACGAACGAGTAGAGGTCGAGGACCCGGGCGCCGTGGGCGAGCTGCTCCACGCGGGCACGCAGGGGGCGCTGATCGAGGTAGAAGCCGGTCTTCTGGCCGAGGGAGAGGGGGATGGTGTAGCGGAGGCCGCGCTCGGTGAAGCGGAGCTGCGTGAGCGAGGGGTCGCCGCGAACCACGCCGGTGCCAGGGGTGAAGCCTTCGAGGCGGGCGGCGGACGCAGGGGTGCGGTCGAGGATGGCGCGGGGAGCCACCGTCGCCTGCAGGGCGTCGAAGATGACACCTTCCCGGAGCTTGGCGCCGATGGTGCCGAGCTGCACGGCGACGACGTCGCCGAAGACGTCGACGATGAGGCCGGGCAGGTGGTCGCCCTCGGCGTGGACGAGGCGGAAGGCGTCGGTTTCATGCCCGGCTGTCCGGCCGGGGAGGCCCAGGTCGCGCCGGTGGGCGACGGCCTGCTCGATGCGGCGCCGGAAGAGGGCGGCGTCCACGGGGGCGTCGGAGCGGGTGTAGAGGCGGACAGGGATCGCCGAGCCAGGGGTGTACAGACCCCGGCCGAGCACATTCCCCTGGGGATCGACGACGGTCACCTCGTCGCCAGCGACCGCGCCGCCCTCGATGCGGGCGATCGCCTGGGCGAAGATCCAGGGGTGACCGGACCAGACGGGTCTCACATGGCCAGGTTTCAGCGTGACGGTGGGCATGGTGGGCTTTCGTTCGGTACGTTCAGCGCGTGCGGTGCGTAAACCGCCGCCGGTGTCGTCAATTCGCGTCAATTCGCGTCAATTCGCGTCAATTCGCGTCGGTCGCGTCGGTCGCGTCGGTCGCGTCGATGCCAGGAGTCGCCCGACAGGCGGAGGTGGTCTTCGGGCATTCCGGAGGTCGCGGTCAAGGCGCTGCCGGGGGGGCTGTCTTGATCCAGGCTGCCGCCCGTCGTGACTTTGGCCGCAGACCTAGTACTCTTGGGGGCACTTTGCGTGTGAACCTTCCGCCACAGCGCGGCGTGGCGCGCGATGCACGCCCCCGGATGGGACGGCCGGAGAGCCAGTGTTCCGGCGAGTCAGCGGATGGCATCACGGTTGCTAGCTTCACGGCACCGAACAGGAGTCGCCCGATGCGCCGTTGCTTGATCCATGCACTTCCCGCGGTGGCGATGCTCACCTCCGTGCCCGCCTTCGCACAGGACGCGGGCTGTCCTCCGGGCTCGTGGTTCTGTGAAGAGGTCCCGGAGGAAGCCCTCCCGGATGGGGGCGCCGCGCAAGCTCCAGAGGCCGACGTCGAGGAGGAGCTTCCCGCTCCCGAGGAGCGCCCGGCCGGGAGACGACGGGCACCGCGCCCCCCCCGCGGGACAAGGCACGGAGCCCCTCCCCCCGTCGTCGTGTACCAGCCGCCGAACCAGGGACAGGCTCCCCAGGTGGTCATCGTGACCCCAGGTGGCCAGCCGCCTCCCCGGGTGGTGGTCCGCTCGACCCCAGCGGTACCTCCCGCACCGCCGCCCCCGCCCCCGCCGCGCCGGTGGCGCTCGGAGTGGGGTCTCAACCTGCGCCTGGAAGGCGCGAGCTTCGGCAGCGCCGAGGGCGTGGCGGCGGACGCTGCGATGGGGGGTCTCGGTCTCAGCTTGCGCTACCGCCCGGTGCCGGCCTTCGCGATCGACCTCGGCGTCGATGTGCTCGGGGGCATCGACTACAACGGGTTCAAGCGCACCGAGATCCCGCTCTCGCTGAGCGGGATGATCTTCTTGAACCCGCGGAGCCGGGTCCAGTTCTACCTCATGGGCGGCGTGAACATGTCGTACGCGGACGTGGAGCGTGAAGTCATCCTGGCCTCGGACGACCCCCAGGTCGCCGGCACGCTCTCCACAGTGAACGAGGAGTACGAGTACTTCGGCGGCCACGGTGGCATCGGCCTGGAGTTCCGGCTCTCGCGGCGCGTGGCGCTGAACATCGATGGGCTCGCGTTCATCCGCAATCGGACCGACGAGCGCGCGACGCAGTACCCGGAGTTCGTGGATCCGGAGACGGGCCGCACGACGAACGTGTCGGGCGGTGGCCTCTTCCGGGGCGGCATCTCGTTCTACTGGTAGAGCACGACCAGAAGACCACCGGCCCACCGCTGGTGGTCACCCCCTCCTCCTCGAACCACACGCAGACACCTGGCGCGCCTGGAACTCGCCTCCGCAGGTAGGGGCGAGGCGAAGCTGCCTCCCGTGCGTGCCGGTGAGGCGACGTGGATCGTCGAGGTGAGTGGTGCCCCCCCCGGGGCCTTCTCTGGGCACCTGACCGTTCGGAAGAGCTGCTGCGTGTCCTGCGTCAGCGCTCGGCCTCTCTTGAGACCACCGGGGGCCTTTCAGGCAGCCTCCCGTGACGCAGGGTGCTCGCGGCGCCCCTCCCGCCAGCGCTTCAGTCCTTGAGCGCCTTCACGGGCGTGATGCGGATCTTCCGGCTGGCCGGCTTGCCCTTGATGGTCATCGGCTGCTTGGTGAAGGGGTTGGTGCCCTCGCGGTCCTGCGTGGCGGGCACTTCCTTCGCCTTGAACTTGGCGATCCCCGGCACGGTGACCTCGCCGGGGCCATCGGACCCGAGCTGCTTCTTCACCAGGTCGGCGAGGGCGTCCATCACGCCGTTCACGGACTTCTTGTCGAGGCCAGAGCTCTCAGCGAGAGCGACGATGAGCTGCGCCTTGGTCAATTTGCTCCCGGGCATGTCTCCTCCAGGTGGGTGAGGCGGTTGGGCGAAGGGGTCGCGCGTGGCTTTTTCCCGCGACAACCCAGAGTTTGAAAGGGCGGTCCGTTTAACAAGCAGGGTTGCCCATCGCAAGGGAAACCGGCCACTGCGCGGCGAAGAATCCCGCAGAATCTCGGTTCAGGGGGTCCGGCGGGCGCGGCGCGAAGCCGGTGTCACAGCGGGCTGGGCTGTCATACGACGCGCTGCGACCGCTTCGAGCTCGCGGGTGAGGGCTGTCATTTCCTGCTCTTCCGCGTCCGTCTGGTGGTCGTAGCCGATGAGGTGGAGCAGCCCGTGCCCGAGCAGCATGGTCATCTCGTCGAGGAGTGGCCGTCGTCGTTGGCGCGCTTGCCTGCGTGCAGTGTCCACGGAAAGGATGACGTCTCCGAGCAGCCTGCGGCCCTGCGGAGAGGGTCCACCTTCCTCGTCGAGCGGGAACGCCAGCACGTCGGTCGGCTTGTCTTTGTGGCGGTAGTCCCGGTTCAGGGTGTGGATGGTGGCGTCATCCACGAGGGCGACGGACAGCTCCACGGACCGGAGCTTCAGGTGCGAGAGCATCTTCTCCGCGCGTCGCTGCATGGTCGCAGGCGAGGGCCCCTCGAAGGGCCCTCCCCGCGTGGTCACGCTGACCACCGAGCCCGCTGGTCGTCTTGCCACGAGCTTCAGGAGCGAGAACCGGTCGGGATCTTCTTCGCGTCAGCCAGGAACTGCGCGAGCCCCGAGTCCGTGAGCGGGTGCTTGAGGAGCTGCTTGATGACCTTGAGCGGCAAGGTGGCCACGTGCGCGCCGATCGTCGCTGCCTGGACGAAGTGCAGCGGGTGGCGAATGCTCGCGGCCAGCACCTGCGTCTTGAGATCGTAGTTCCTGTAGATCTGGACGATCTGCTGGACGAGCTCGATGCCGTCGCCGGAGATGTCGTCGACGCGACCGACGAACGGAGAGATGTACGTGGCCCCGGCCTTGGCCGCGAGGAGCGCCTGGGAGGGCGAGAAGCAGAGGGTGACGTTGGTGCGGATCCCCTCCTTGGTGAAGATCCGCACGGCCTTCAGCCCCTCTTCGAGGAGCGGGACCTTGACCACCACGTTCTTGTGGATCTTGGCCAGCTCGCGCCCCTCGCGGAGGATCTCCTCCGCCTCGACCCCGACCACCTCCGCCGAGATCGGCCCGTCGACGATCGCGGCGATCGCGGCGATGACTTCCGAGGTTGGCTTCCCGCCCTTCGACAGGAGCGAGGGGTTGGTGGTGACGCCGTCGATGACCCCCATCGACTGCGCTTCCTTGATCTCTGCGATGTCTCCCGAGTCGATGAAAATCTGCATGACTGCCTCCAGCGAAGTTACGCCGTCGCCTCGTCCTCGGCACCGTGGCAACGAGAGAATGGCTTGCCGCTGCCACAGGGGCACTCCATTTCGGCCGTCACGGCAGGCGGCGGCGGCTCAGGCGGCGGCGGCGGCTCAGGTTGCGCGCCGAGCGACGTCGGATCCTCGTGCTTGGCCACGGCCCCGCGCATCTCCTGTTCGTGCCAGGCCGCTTCCTCGGCCTCGATGCGGCGCTCCTCTTCCTCGGCCCGGCGCACGCTCACCGAGAAGAGCTTGCTGATCACGTTCGAGGAGACGCGCGCCACCATGTTGACGAAGAGGTTGTACCCCTCCTTCTTGTACTCCTGCTTCGGGTCCTTCTGGCCGTAACCGCGGAGGCCGATCCCGTCGCGCAGGTGGTCCATGTCGGTGAGGTGGTCGATCCAGGACTTGTCGAGCTGTTCGAGGTAGAGGTGCCGGAAGATCCGGAGCGAGAGCTCCAGCCCCATCTCCTTCTCGCGCTTCTCGTACAGCTTCTCGGCGCGCGCATAGAGATCGCGGGCCAGCAGCTCCTGGTCGCCGACGTGAGAGACCTCGTCGGGCAGGTCGACGCCGAAGAGCTCCTTGAAGCCCTGGAAGATCCCGCCCCAGTCCCAGTCCTCCGGGGGCTTCCGCGCAGGGCAGGACTCTTCCACCATCGCGCCGATGATGCGGTCGATGAGGTCGAGCAGGCGCTCTCGTTGCTCCGTGAGAGACAGGGGCACGCGCTCGATGGCTTCGTCGTAGATGCCGAGCACGTCCTCGTCCCGCTCCTCGACCTCGAGCTTCACCCCCCAGCGGGTGTACACCTCGCGCTGGAGGTTCTCGAGCTCGACGAAATGCTCGAGCTTCTCGAAGTCGGCGCGGGTGATCTCGCGGCGCTCTCCCTCCTTGTCCACGGGCATGATCGGGTCGCTGCCGAACATGCCGAGCAGGTAGCCGACGTCGGGCCTGAGCTGCTCCACCACCGAGGCCATGGGCTTGATCTTCCGCTTCTCGCCGGTGGGCTTACCCTCGTCGTCGACGATCTCGGGGGAGTACCGGCCCTGGAGCAGCGACTGACGCATCTCGTAGATCGTCTTGCGCTGCGCGTTCATCACGTCGTCGTACTCGAGGAGGTTCTTGCGGATGTCGAAGTTCCGCTCCTCCACCTTCTTCTGGGCGTTCTCGACGCTCTTGGTCACCCACGGGTGCTCGATGGGCTCGTCGTCGGGCATGCCCATGCGCTCCATCAGGTTCTTCACCCGATCACCGGCGAAGATGCGCATCAGGTCGTCTTCGAGCGAGAGGTAGAACCGGGAGGTGCCCGGATCGCCCTGGCGACCCGCGCGACCACGGAGCTGGTTGTCGATGCGGCGGGACTCGTGCCGCTCGGTTCCGAGGATGAACAGGCCACCGAGCGCGCGGACCTCGTCACCCTCCTGCTTGCAGGAGAGGGTGAGCTCCTCGACGAGCTTCTCGAACTCCTCGGGCTCCGCCTCGGGGATCCGGTTCTGCTCCTTGAACTTGAGCTTGGCGAGCATCTCGGGGTTGCCCCCGAGCACGATGTCGGTGCCGCGGCCTGCCATGTTGGTGGACACGGTGATCGCGCCCTTACGGCCTGCCTGGGCGACGATGTACGCCTCGTTCTCGTGGTGCTTCGCGTTCAGCACCTCGTGCGCCACGCCCTTCTTCTTGAGGATGCGGCTGATGGCGGAGCTCTTCTCCACGTTGGTCGTCCCGACCAGGATCGGCTGCCCCGCCTCGTGCCGCTCCATGATCTCGTTCACGACCGCGGTGAACTTCTCCCGCTCCGTCTTGTAGACGACGTCCTCGTGGTCGACGCGGAGGATCGGCTTGTTCGTGGGGATGATGGTGACGTCGAGCTTGTAGGTGCCGTGGAACTCGGAGGCCTCGGTGTCCGCCGTACCCGTCATGCCCGAGAGCTTCTTGTAGATCCTGAAGAGGTTCTGGAAGGTGATCGTGGCGTTCGTCCGGCTCTCCTCCTGGATGCGGACGTTCTCCTTCGCCTCCACGGCCTGGTGCAGGCCGTCCGACCAGCGACGCCCCGCCAGCACGCGGCCGGTGAACTCGTCGATGATCATGATCTTCCCCTCCCGCACCATGTACTGCACGTCGCGCTTGTAGAGGGTGTGCGCGCGGAGGCACTGGTTGAGGATGTGCAGCGTCTCGAGGTTCGCCGGATCGTAGAGGTTCGATCCCTTGAGCACCTTCATGGCGTTGAGCAAGCGCTCGGCGGTCTCGATGCCCTCGTCGGTCATCGTGACGGAGTGCGCCTTCTCGTCGAGGTTGTAGTGCTCCTCGTTCCGGAGCTGCGGGACGATCTCGTTGATCAGCCGGTACTTGTCGCTCGACTTCTCCCCCTGGCCGCTGATGATGAGCGGGGTGCGCGCCTCGTCGATGAGGATCGAGTCGACCTCGTCGACGATGGCGTAGTTGAGCGGGCGCTGCGCGTACTCCAGCGCCGAGAACTTCATGTTGTCGCGCAGGTAGTCGAAGCCGAACTCGTTGTTCTGGCCGTACGTGATGTCTGCCCGGTAGGCCGCGCGCTTCTCCGGATCGCCCTGCTGGTTGACGACCGTCCCCACCTCCATGCCGAGGAAGTTGTAGACCCTCCCCATCCACTCCGCGTCGCGGCGGGCCAGGTAGTCGTTCACGGTGACGATGTGCACCCCCTTGCCCTCAAGAGCGTTGAGGTAGGCCGGCAAGGTGGCGACCAGCGTCTTGCCCTCGCCCGTGCGCATCTCGGCGATGGATCCGCTGTGGAGCACCATGCCGCCGACGAGCTGCACGTCGTAGTGGCGCATCTTCATCACGCGCCGGGAGGCCTCGCGGCAGACGGCAAAGGCCGGGACCAGGAGGTCGTCGAGCGCGATGCCGTTGCGGAGCTTCTCCTTGAACTCGGCGGTCTTCGCTTGCAGCCGGTCGTCCGAGAGCTGCTTCAGCTCGGACTCGAGTCTGTTGATGGCTTCGACCTTTGGCCGCATGCGACGGATGGTCCGCTCGTGCGAGGTGCCGAAGATCCTCTTCATCGCCCAGGTCAACATGTCCGTCGTGCCTTGCGCCCACGGCGGTGTCCGCGTGGGTGGTGGAGTGGGGAGGGGTCTCGCGGAGACGGCGAACCTAGCCGCGGTGAGCGCCTCGGGCAATGGGGCCAGTCCCCGCTGGACCTGAAAACCAACAGGGAGACGGGGTGTTCCCCGGGCAGGAAGATTCGAGAGCTGGGGTGCACGAGGGGGGAGTTGAACCCCCATGCCTTGCGGCGCCGGAACCTAAACCCGGTGCGTATGCCAGTTCCGCCACTCGTGCGCGCGAGACGCTTGTGACATCCCCCGTCGGCGTCATCAAGAGAAAGTCGCCGGCCAGGTCCGTCTGGACCACCCCTCGGGAACGCGGGAGCGGCCGCCTTCTTCGCGGCCTTGAAGACCGCCTTGAAGACCGCCTTGACGGCCACCTTGACGCGACGCTCCCGTCGCCAGCAGAGCCCTCGCGCGTCCCCTTCATGCGCCTCCTGGATCCAGGGCGGCCTGCATCTCGTGCCCACCCCGGTCCGAGGGGACGCGCGGCGCCCCTCGGGCCATTGCGAGCCCGCCAACAGCTCTGACGGGCTTCTCCGAAGGGCCTGCGCACGATCAGCGCACCAACGGGCGACCGCCGCGCTCAGCAAGCCCGCCGGAGAGCGGCATGTTCGTTGCCGATTGCTGCTCCACAGACGGGGGGACGCGCGGACGATCCTCGCTACCCCCGACCCAGCACGGCGGGCCAGGAGCCACGCAGCTGAAAGAACGGCGCTGAACGCCGAGCGGGTTCACCGCGAGCCCCCTGAGGAGCATCCATCATGACCACCCGTACGCCCACCATCCTCCTGCTCGATCAGGACGACATGCTCCGCAAAATGACGGCGGTGCTGCTCTCCAGCCGAGGAGCGGGGGCGGTAAGTCCAGCCGCCACGCTGGACGAAGCCATCGCCCTCGCGCACGAGGCGCCCTACGACGTCCTGCTCATCGATCGCTCCGAGACGATGCCTGCAGCGCGAGAGCTGATGGACAAGCTGCGGCAGGAAGGCCTCACGCCCGCGCGGGTCGTGCTGTGCACGGACACCCCCGCCGATGTCGACGACGCTACCGATGGCACCGAGGTGCTGCTCAAACCCTACGCCTTCGATCGGCTGGTCGCGGCCGTCTTCGGTCGCCCTGCACCTCAGAGCGAGCCGCGCGTACCGGGCCGCGCGACCGCCAGGGTGCCTCGGCGCACGCCCACCGCGACTGTGGGAGGGACCTCGCGTCCGCGACAGCGCGCCAGTGCTCAGAAGCGGACCGAGCGGCGCACGAGCACCGCGACCCCTCTCGCCGTCGGCACGCGCAGCACCGCGCGCACGCGCAGGACGTCGGGCCGTGTGGTCAGGTCACCTGCGCCGCCGCCCCGGGTCGCCAGGGGCCGCCGGCGTCCTGGCTGACCCGCATTCGCGGGGAGTGAACGAAGCCAGAGGTCCGCGGATGTTCTGACGCCAACAGACGTCAGCAGACCTTCTGACACGGTGTTCTTCCTCACCCCGTGAGACCGTCAAATACCTCCCAGAGAAGAGCGAGCCTCTCGGCGCGCGATGCCGAGGCGCTTTCCCGCCCACCGCGACTTCATTGAGTCGTTCCTCCAGTTTTCGCCCGCTCCGTTCCCCTTCGTCCGGCATCTACTGATCTGACGGGTCGCCCTCCAGAGGCGATCCGCGCCGTCACCGTTGGCCCGATTCCAGAATGGCAACGAGGAGTTCGACACGGTCGGGGAGGGAGCGCAGGGCTAAGCTGAGCCCGGCGCCAGGTGGGTCCGGAAGGATTCGCTCCCGTTTTGTGTTCCGGCACAAAGCAAGACTCGGGCCGAAACCGAGTTCGGTGCTACGTTGAGGGAAGGAAGCGATGAAGCAACCGATGGCACGAACTTCGCTCATAGCCCCGCCCCCTAGGCCCAGGTGGGTCGGGCTGCGCAGCGCGAACTGAAGGGGAGGAGCTCGTCATGGGCATGGAGATGAAGCTCCAGTTCAAGCTGTCCCAGCAGCTGGTGATGACACCGCAGCTGGTACAAGCGATCCGGCTGCTGCAGCTCTCGCGGCTTGAGCTGGTCGATGAGATCAGGAAGGAGCTCGACGGCAACCCGGTCTTGGCCGACGACGGGACGGACCCGAAGCCCAAGGAGAAGGCGGTCGTCACCGATACGCCGACCACGGTCGCGGATTTCTCCGCGGATGGCCGGCTCGACGCCGAGGGTGAACGCTTCGAGCGCTCGGACACTGCACTCAGGGACGCAGAGCGGCGCGCGAAGGAGACCGACTGGGAGCAGTTCCTCGAGAACCGGCAGCTCCAGCAGGCCCTGCCGACGTCGCGCGGTGGCTTCGAGGAGATGCCGCCCATCGAGCAGAACCTCACCAAGGCCAGCTCGCTGCAGGACCACCTGATGTGGCAGCTCCAGCTCAGCGACTTCGTCGACAACGAGCGGATGTTCGCCCTGTTCGTGATCGGCAACCTGGACGAGCGCGGCTACCTGGACCTGAAGGGCGGAGAGGGGGCGGACGGCACCAAGGGGCCCGACATGACCGTCGCCGACCTTGCCCAGGAGGCAGGGCTGAACCCCGAGGACGCCGAGGAGGTGCTGGCGATGATCCAGCGCTTCGATCCCATCGGCGTGGCGGCGCGCGATCTCTCCGAGTGTCTCCGCGTGCAGGCCGAGGTCCTCGGGTACGACGTCATCGAGCTGTCGATCATCAAGGACCACCTCCACAACGTGGAGCGGCGCAACTTCGGGGCCATCGCCAAGGCCCTCAAGATCTCGCTCGAAGAGGTGTACGAGTCGGTCCAGGAGATCCAGAAGCTCGAGAGCGTCCCGGCGAGGAACTTCGCCGAGGTCGACGAGAAGACGATCTCCATCACGCCCGACGTCTACGTGATCAAGGACGGCGACCAGTTCGTGGTCACCGACAACGACAAGGGGCTGCAGAGGCTCTACATCAACGAGAACCTCGCCCAGAAGATGCTGAAGGACCCGAAGGCGAAGGAGTTCATCAGCGAGAAGCTGCGCAGCGCGCAGTGGCTGATCCGCGCCATCGAGCAGCGGCGACGCACCATCATCAAGGTGACCGAGTGCATCGTCGAGAAGCAGCGCGAGTTCCTGGAGCGCGGCGTCGCCTACCTGAAGCCGATGATCCTGCGCGACGTCGCGGAGTCGGTGGGGATGCACGAGTCGACCATCTCCCGCGTCACCTCGAACAAGTACGTGCACACGCCGCAGGGGCTGTTCGAGCTGAAGTACTTCTTCAACTCCTCCATCCACCGCGTCTCCGACGAGGACATCGCCTCGGAGAGCGTGAAGCAGGCGATCAAGAAGATCATCGCCGCCGAGGACAAGGGCAACCCGCACAGCGATCAGGCGATCGTCAAGATCCTCGAGGATCAGGACGGCATCCGCATCGCGCGGCGCACGGTCGCGAAATACCGCGAGATGCTCGGGATCCTCAGCTCCTCAAAGCGCAAGAAGATGTTCTGAGCCCACCGCGGGCCCGCTCCATGACCAGCGCTCCGTTCACGCCCGCTGCGCTCTTCGAGCGCTTCTTCGCGCCCCTCTACCCACCGGACGCGCTCGCGGATCTCGCCCGGGCCCGCGCCACCGACGCGAACCCCGCCGGGAACCCTGCCCTCCTGGCCCAGCTCGACGAGGCCGCCGCGATCTTCGCCCGGCTCGCGCCCGCGGCGCTCGCCACCCCGGACCTCGCGCTCGATTTCTCCGATGCCTCTGTGCACCGGCTCGCCGCAGCGCTGACCCGGGAGCGGCGAGATCGGTGGCTCGAACCCCCTGAGCCGGATCAACCGCCGCTGCTGGTGACGCTGGTGATCCACGGCGCGCTCTACGTGGGCGCGTGCGTGGTGAAGAACCACGGAGGACGCTGGCAAGTGCGGCGGCCGCTCTGGGAGTCCCAGGTCCGGCTCGACTCGCGCGCGGGCACGGCGGATCTCGCGCTCTTTCACTGGTGGCTGAAGGCGCTCTCCGACGACGAGATCGATCGCGGGCGGCTCGCCGACCGTTACCGGACGCACGTGGAGATCCCGACCTTCGAGCCAGAGCGGCTCGCCGTCATCGCGCCACCGGACCGGCGGCTGCCGCGGCTCGCCAAGGTCCGCTACGACCTGCTCTACAAGCACCTGCGCGCACACCTCCCCGAGCTTCGTAGCGTGGGCGACGATTTTCCGTCCCCCGAGCGCTTCGACGAGATGGGCTTTCGCTGGCTGGATTTCACGCTTCTCGGGGGAGGACGCATGCTCCTCATCCACGGCCCCGGGAACCAAGGCGTGCACCTGTTCTGGCTGGACGTGAGCGGGTTCGTCCAGGCAGCGTTCTACCCGGCCGACAGCTTCCCCGAGCACCTGGTGCAGACCGAGGGCGACCTGCTGCGGGTCATCGTCTCCATCGACGGGCAGCCCCAGACACACGAGATGCTCTGGTGGGGAACCTAGCGGTTCCTCTGGCGCCCGCTGCTTTCCCGACGCTAGGCTCCGCGCGTGCTCGCGCCCGACGTCCGCTTCGAGGGGTTCACGGCGACCGACTGGCTCCGCGTACTTTCGCTGTTCCAGCCGAGGCAAGCCCCCGACGCCGAGCGCTCCCGCCTCCGACCACCGGGCGGCGTGGTTGCCATCCATGCTGAAGGGCGCCTGCGCAAGCTCGTCCACACCCAGGCGGGCCGGCTGCAGATCGAGGAGCCCGAGGTCCCCACCCCTGCTCCCGAGACGAGCACGGAGCAGCTCGCGCCCCTCCAGCCGCGCTCCCCCCTCTCTGCCGAGAGCCTGGCCGAGCGCCACCACGCCACCTGGGCGCTCTCTCTGGAGATGGGGACGCTCGAAGCGATCATGGAGCAGTTCGGAGCCCAGGCGCGCCGCGGCGATGACCTCACCGCGCAGGCGCTCCTCCTCGTGCAGCTCGCCCTCAAGGAGCACCAAGACGGGAAGATCGACATCTGGCCGCGGCTCCCCGGCGTGCCCATGCCGACGCAGGGGAAGGTGGTGCGGGGGACCCTCGATGTTGTGTGCCCCGTCGGCAAGACCATGTTGCTCGGCCTCTTCGAGAAGGGTGAGCTGTGGACCTGCATCGCGCTCCGCCGCGGCTCGCGTGGATTCAACCTCATCCTCGGGCCCGACGAGATCCGCGAGGACATGGGACTGCTCGCCGGGGACTGGCGCCGTGATTACCGGCATCTCGGCCGCGCCGTCGAGCACCGCGCTGGCCCGCTCTCACTCGGGTGCTTCGCGGAGGCCAGCACCTTCCGCAGCCTGGAGGTGGACCCGAGCCCCGGGGCCTGGGCACGCGCCGTCACCGTGCGCGACGTCATCCTCTCGCCGGTCACGCCGGTCCTCGGCATCCCTCTCGGCATCGACGCCGGGCGCGCCGCCGTGGCCGCCCTCCGGACCGTCGCCGAGCGCGTCGACCCCACGGGTGTCGTGGCGGGAGCCTGGGAGCGGAGCTGGCTCCGGCAGCACACCCCGCCCATGTCGGAGGCCATGCGCTCGGCGCTGGAGTGGAGCCGCCGCGAGGACGTGGCAGCCGTCCTCGGCTTCCATCCCCTCGATCTCTTGCGCCGGCTGCTCAGCCGCGAGCGCTGACCGCGGGGTTCACTGCGGCAGGGAGGCGGTCTTGCCCTTGCCGGCGAGCGGGGGACGTCGCTCCAGCAGCTCGGCCGCAGCCGCCCTCACCTGCCGCGGCACGTCCGGCGCCGCCGCGACCTGCAGAAGCTCCGGCCGGATGAGGAGCCGCACGAGAGGCACCGCGATCTCCGGGGGCGAGCCGGGGTTCTGCACCAGCGCCATGCGCACCCGCGACCGCTGCGACCACCGGGGGTGGCGCGCGATCTCGACGCTCACCTCGGTGGCAACGGGGCGACGCGCAGCCATGCGGATGACGTCGTCCTCCGTCACTCGGGGGTTGCCGAGGAGGTTCCGGATCACCAGGGGATGCGGGTCGCGCATCAGCGCGTCCAGCGCCGCGCGGCTCGGGCGTCGGGCCAGTGCCCGCCGCTCCCCCAGGGTGAGCACCCGGCCCGAGCGCGATGTGGCGAGCAGCCGCTCGTCCGTCGACGACCGCTCCCGCACCTCGGGGCTGCTCCGGGGCCGGCGCAGCAGCCTCCCAAGCGGGAGCAGCGCCTCGGCCGACGCGATGGCCCGCAGCGCATCGAACCGCTCGACCAGGGTGACGTCGGTCAGCGTCGGCATCACCGCCCCCAGGATTTCCCGTGCCACAGGATCGGCCTGCTCTGCCGCTCCACAGACCGTATCGAGGGCCTGCGCCAGCTCCTCGGCCTGGGTATCGAGCACGTCTCGCCGCAGCACGGCCACCCGGAGCTCCACTTCCTTCACGGCAGACGCAGCGTGCCTCCACCGCCGGACCAGGCTTCTGGCAATGCTCCCCATCCTTCAACAGTAGCGCAGGCCGGCGCTACGACGAGCGCCGAACGGCATGGACGAGCTGGCGTGAGGGAGTATCCTCGCCACCCTCACGGTGGAACCCGCAAGCCCCACAGGTGCTCTCCACCCCTCACGATCCCCGGTCGACGCTCCGTTAGGGGCAGCCACACTGCCCAGGGTGCTGACGCCACACGGGCTGCGGCTGAAGACTGGTCCGCAGCATCAGGATAGTTTTATGCTCCGTCAGCAGCGGCTCCCATGAAGATCAAGGGCTCGGCCCTCATCCATACCCGCAATTATCTCAACAAGAGCTGGGGCTCCGAGCTGACCACGGCGCTCATGGCCAAACTGCCACCTTCTTCCCGGGAGATCTTCGGTTCGGATCGTCTGACGAGCTTCGGGTGGTATCCCGTGTCGGTCTGGAACGCCGTGGTCGACGAGGCGGCGCGCTGGCCCGGCAAGAGCGGCGCGGGCATCGTCCGCGACATTGCCCAGTACGTCTCCCAGCAGGACCTGACCCTCGCCCACAAGGTCCTCCTCAAGCTCGGCACGCCGGCCCTGGTGATGCGCCAGGGGAGCGTCTTCTGGAGCACGTACTTCAACGGGGGCGACCTCATCGCCCACCAGATCAGTGACCGGCGCTTCCGCATGGTCCTGCACCTCGGCACCGATCCGGCCAACGATCCTGGCCGGCTCACGTGCCGGGAAGCCGTTACCGGCTGGCAGGAGAACGCGATCCGCCTCTCCGGAGGCTACGGCGGCCAGAGCATCCACGTGAAGTGCCGCTTCGAGCGGCACCCGGTGTGCGAGTACGACGTGAGCTGGTCCCGCTGAGCGAGACGCTCAGGTCCCGCTGAGCGAGGCGTTCAGGTCGCGCTCACGTTGCGCTCACGTTGCGCTCACGTTGCGTTCACGTTGCGTTCACGTTGCGTTCACGTTGCGTTCACGTTGCGTTCACGTTGCGTTCACGTTCGTTGAGCGACGGCGAACAGGTTCACACCCGCGTCCTCGGCGCGCACGGTGAGCGGCGAGCCCTGGAACTTCGAGCGCGCGAACATGGCGCGCATGTCGTCCGCCGTCCGGTGGATCAGCTCCCACTCGACGACATGATCCATGAACGCCTTGTTCGGGTTCGAGCTCTCGAAGTTGCCGATCACCGCCATCCCGCCCGGGAGCAGGCGGTCGTAGATCCAGTTGATCATCTTCACCACCAGCTCCTCGCGCAGGTAGTCGGTGAGGCCGATGCTGTAGATGAGGTGCTGCGGTTGCAGCATCGTGTTCCCGCGCCCGTGCGCCAGCCGCACCACGTTGTCCTGGGTGAAGCTGAAGTGCTCTTTCACGGAGAGCACGTCGGCGATCCCGGCCGCGTAGGTGAGCGCCTGGTTGTCGATGTCGATGCACGTCGCCTTCAGGTCCGGCTGCGGCTGCGCCGAGAACAGGTCGAACAGCTCCCGCGCGGGGCCGCTCGCGAGGCTCGTCACCGAGAGCGTGGTCCCCTGGTGCGTGTTCAGCGCTTCCCGGATGACGCCGCTCAGCACCCCGCGCCGGTTCTTCACCGCCTGACACGCGGCGATGTCGAGCGCCCAGCGATCGATGAAGCGGCCGAGCCGCCCGTCGCCGGCTGGCTCGTCGTTGTAGATCATCTCGATCGTGAAGAAGTCCCCGGCGTACCCGCGCGGCTTCATGTACGCCCGCTCGAGCAGGCGGCTCAGCATGAAGAACGAGAAGGTCTCCCGGAAGACGTACGCGCCGATCCCCTTCTCCAGGTGACGGTCGGCCACGATCTGATCGCGCAGCCGGCTCATCATGCTCGTGCACGCGGCGCTGACCTTGGTCTGGATCTCGGCCTCGCCCACCTTGCTGTCCTTCACCAGGCGGTCGGCGCCCATCATCTCCGTCTTGAACTCCTCGACGGCGTCCACCAGCTTCGGCGGCAGGTCGCTCGTGCCGCCCTGACCGGTGCGCACGCCGTGGAAGCGCTTGACCTGCGGCACGTCCTCCACGAGGAGCGGAGGCAGCATGGCGGTGTTCTCGCGCAGCCGCTTCGCGAGCATCACCGCCAGCGACTGGTAGAAGCGCGCCGCGAGCCCCGGGACCGATCCCAGCAGCGAGTGCACGTAGGGGCCCTCGATGATGTCGACCTCGGCCTCCTCGCGCGCGACCACCGACGCACTCGCGGCCGCGCTCTCCAGGAACGACACCTCACCGAACACCGCGCCAGGCCCGAGCTGCCGGATGCCGACGCCTCGCCCCAGGTGAGCGACCTCGACGCCGGCGAGGCCGCTCTTGATCACGAACACGGCCTGACGCCGCGACCCTTCTTCGAGGATCAGCTCACCGGGCTTGTACCGTGTCCGGACCGCGCGCTCGAGGAGGAGCCGCTCGTCATCCTGGGTGAGGAACTCGAACCCTACGCTCATCGTCTCTCTCGCAATCAGGGCACGTTGGCTGCCCCGGGCGTGATGGTAGCCGAGAACGTCCAGTCCGAGGCCGCGTTGTCGGTGTCGGTTCCATCCGGCATCCGGCACAACGACCCCGCCGCGGTGTTGCTGTCGGCCACCGCCGGCGGCAGCACGGTCCCCTCGACGAGGCTGACCGACCCCACGTTGGGGATGTTCACTGCGGTGATGCTCCCCTCGTAGGAGAGCGCGTCCACGAGCGTCCCCGCGACAGTATTCACCAGCGCGACGCCGTCGGGCGCGCCGTTCTGGATCTTGTCGGTCTGCGCACCCGTGAAGTTGATCTTGAGCGCGGTCGCCGGGACCGTCACCGCCGTGCTGCCCACCACGAGGTACTGCCCCGGCTGCAGCGTGCCGGCCGGCGCGAGGCTCACCGTGGTGTACACGCTGTTGTTCGAGCCGTTGACCAGCACCAGGGAGTACGGCGTCAGGTCGATCGGCGCCGAGGTGCCGTTGTAGATCTCGACGAACTCTGCGCCATCGGCGCCGACCTGGTCGTAGTCCACCTCGTTGATCACCAGGCCGCCCACCGACGCCACCACGGTGATGGCGGACGAGAACGTCATCGCGTCCAGGCTCGCCGTCACCGTGACCGACGGCTCCACCCCGCCATCGACGTAGTCGAAGGTCGCCACCACCTGACCCGCGGGTACCATCACCGTCGCGGGGACCGTCCCGGCCCCGGCCGGCGTCACCGTCACCGGCACCGCGATCCCGCCCGCCGGAGCCGGCAGGTCCAGGGTGATCTGCAGGGTCACCGACCCGCCCGGAGCCACCGACGCCGTGGGCGGCGTCAGCGAGGTCAGCATGGGCTGGTCGGAGGGACCGAGCACCCGCACGTCAGCCGTGAGCGACACCGCGCCGAGCGTCGCGGTCAGGGTCACCATCGGCGAGACGCTCACCCCGTCCACCAGCACCACCGCGGTGGTCGACCCGGCGGGGACGACCACTCCACCGCCCACCACGACCACGGCGGGGTTCGCCGAGGTCACCGTCACCGGCGTGTCCGTGGTGGGCGCGTGCGACAGCGTCACCGTGAGCGGCATCGGCGTGGTCGGTACGCCCATGTCGCCCTGGTACACGTACGAGAGCTGCGGACCGAAGCCCACGAGCGAAGGCGCGCCGCGCACCAGGTCGTCCGGGCCGCGCACCTCGATCTTGAAGGCGCTGTTGCGGTAGTTGAGGATCCCGCGGATCGCCGTGAAGCTCTCGCCCACCGTCGGGAACGGGGTCACCAGGTACAGCAGATCGTTCACCCGCAGGTTCCCGGTGACGATGAACTCGTTGTACATCGTGTCGAGCCCCGTCACGGCGACGTCGTGCACCTCGACGAGCACGCCTTCGAGTGCCTGCGCCGTCGCGCCGGAGGCGAGCGCCGCGGGCGTCTGCACGACCGGCGCCGGCAATGCTTCGTTCATCGAGGCCTGGACCGCCACCGTCGGCGACCCGAGCTGGATCTGGCCGAAGTAGTCGGTCACCACGCCGCTCGTGATCGACACCCGGTCGCCCACCGCGACCCCGGTCGCGCCGCCGAACACGTAGAGGCCCGAGCGCTCCGGGCCCATGTAGCCGGTGTCGCCCGGCTTCACCTGCACGAAGAACCCGCTGTTGTTGCGGGCAGTCACGAGCACGTTGTTCAGCGCCACGGTCGCACCGATGGGCGCGGTGCCGCTCTTGATGTCGTAGATGGTGACCGGGCACCCCGCGCCTGCCGGGTTCGCCACCGTCGGGCAGAGATCGCAGGCGTCACCCCTGCCGTCGCCGTCCTGGTCCGCTTGATCGGGGTTCGGCTCGGTCGGGCAGTTGTCGGAGGCGTTCGGGATCCCGTCGCCGTCGGAGTCGTCCGGGTTCGGGGGCGTGCACGCCGTCGTGCCCGCGTCGATCGGGCACACGTCGCAGGCGTCGCCCTGTCCGTCGCTGTCGTGATCCGCCTGGGCACCGCCGTCCAGGGGGCGCACCGGGTTGAACACCGTCGGGCAGTTGTCGTCTGCGTCGGGCACCCCGTCGCCGTCGGTGTCCGTGGGCGAGGCCTCCCCCGAGTACCTGCTCGACCCGTTCACCGAGGCGCTCGTCGCGTTGCGCTGCGGGGTGCAGAGCGGTTCGCGCTCGGGCACGTCGCAGAAGAACGCCGGGTAGATCGAAGCGCCGGCGCTCGTCTGGAGCGCCTCGTACGAGAGCTGGATGTCGCCCGAGAGGCACACCTGCTTGGCAGAGCCGCAGACGTCGAGGGCGTCACAGGTCCCGCTCCCGCCGACGGCCGAGATCACGGCCGCGTCGCCGTAGAGCGCCTTGCCGCCGCGGAGCACCAGGGTCACATCCTCGGGCTCGGCGTCGATGATGGCGCGGTGGTTCTGCCGCACCCGGCCGTCGAAGATGGCGATGTCGCCGACCTTGCCGACGGCGAGCACGCCAAGGACGTCGTCGGTCCCGGTGACGGCCGCCGCGTTGGAGGTGACCATCCTCCACAGCGCCTCGTCGCTGAAGAACTTGCCGTAGTAGGTCTGGTTCAAGCTGTCGGCGCAGCGCAGCTCACGCAGCAGGTTCATCGAGCCGGTCGGCATCCAGTCGGTGCCGAGGGCGATCTGCACGCCGAGCCGGGCCGCGGCGGTCACCACCGCCGTGTCACCGTAGAGGGTGATGTTCGAGCGCGGCGACCAGATCAGCGAGGTCCCGTTCGCGGCCATCGCCGCGTAGTCGGCCGCCACCAGGCCCACGCCGTGGATGAACGCGCTCTGCGGCTGGACCAGGTTGTTGGGGTCCGTGTTCAGGCAGATGAACTCGTTGCGCGCCGAGGTCTCGATGCCCTCCGCCACGTGCGGGAGGTACGCCGACTCTCCGGCGATGTCCGCCTCGCTGACGATGTCGGGGTAGTTGCAGCCCGAGGTCCGCTCCACCCCGCTGGTGTCGCCGAGCGGGAAGGTGTCGAACTGGGCCTGCGCGTGGTTCAACCCCTCCTGGGCCGCCCGGTCCAGGTTGCGCAGGAGCCCCGTCGCGCTCCCCGAGCCGACGGTCGAGGTCGCGCCGCCCATCAGGAACCGCAGCTCGCCCCAGCGGATCTGGTTCGCGCTCGCGTTGCCGGGCGTGTTGAGCTCGGTGTGGCCGTTGTTGCCCCGGCGCCAGTCGTGCCGGTGCTCGTACCGCTCGTCGGTGGGCGTGTACGGCCAGTTCTGGGTGTAGGTGATGTGATCGTGGGGATTGATCAGGCCCGGCGACACGACGCCGCTCGGGCAGGTGATGCGCGTCGCGCCGTCCGGCTCGTCGCAGTCGCAACCCACGCAGGTGATCATCCCGGCCGCGTCGACGACCACCCGGCCCCCGACGTACACAACCCCCGGCGTCAGCACCCGGCCGCGGATGAACCGCTGCGCGTCACCCGTGCCCACCTCGCACACCGCGCCGTCCGGAAGGGGCACGAGTTCCTCGCACACCACCTCCGTCGCCGGCGAGTGCGTGCAGTCGGACTCGCAGCCGTCGCCGTCCTCCGTGTTGTTGTCGTCGCACTCCTCACCGAGGTCCAGCACGCCGTCGCCGCAGACGGCCGGCCCCTCGTTCTGGCACGTCGCCGAGCAACCGTCGCCCGACGCGGCGTTGCTGTCGTCGCACTCCTCGCCCTCCTCGACCGTCCCGTTGCCGCACACCGTCACGATCTCGTCGATCTGACAGGTCGGCGAACACCCGTCGCCAGCCACGGTGTTGCTGTCGTCGCACTCCTCGCCCGGCCCGATGTTTCCATCTCCGCAGCGCGCCGTCTCGCTCGCGCAGGTGGCCGAACAGCCGTCCCCGGAGTTGGTGTTGCCGTCGTCACACTGTTCGACAGCGTCGAGGCGACCATCCCCGCATGCGCCCGTCGAGCTACAGCTACAGCCGCTGAAGAACAGCGTCCCCAGCAGGGTCAGCCAGAGCAGAAGGAGAGGAGGGGTAGAAGGCGAGACCGGAGCCGTGGGGCGTGCGGCGAGGCTCCGAGGAGGACCAGAACGCATGTTGGCACTCTAGGCGAACTCCCCGATCCCAGGATGACCGAATTGCGCCGTGATGCGGTTTGACGCGCAATGACTTCAGGGCGTGACGCGCCTGTCACGAGCCTCCGGTGAGCGACGTCGCCGACGCGCCGCCATGACGCCCCCCAGCATCAGGATCAACGCGCCTGTTCCCCAGGACCGCACGCCCGATCCTGCAGCGCGGCAACTGCAGCTCGTCTCGTCGCGCGGGCCGCCGAGCGGAGGCGCCGTCCCCCCGCCGGTCGTGGAAAAACCACCGCCCGAGGGTCCGCTGCCACTCACCGACGTCCCGCCTCCTTCCCCTCCCGGGTCTTCACCGGGCGTACAGCCCTCCGCGGCTGCCTGCATCGCCTCCGCGGCTGCCTTCTCGTCGCCTGTCTCACTGACGAGCCCGTAATACAGATCCGACGGCGGGATGTCGCGGTAGAGGGACCAGCTCGCCGACGCCACGTCGTCGCGCGAGGCCAGCGCGTCGAAGGTCGTGCTCAGGTTCGCTGCCTGGAGGTCCTCACCTACGGTCAACGAGGACCAGCCCACCTCCGTGATGGCGAACGACGAGGCATCGGTGCGCGCCGCCACGATCGTCCGGATCGCGTCGAGGTGGTCCGAGATCGTCCCCTCGTCGACCTGGGTGGCCTGGGCCAGGTAAAGCTGCACGCCGAGGAGATCCCAGGGGTAGCGCCGCCCGGTGTCCGCCTCGAGATCGTCCCACATCGGCTGGGCATAGAGCTCGTCGAGGTAAGTCTCCGCCGTGTAGAAGGGTCCCCCGTCATCCGTCGCGAGCCCCCCGGCCGTGAGCGAGACGGCGCCCACGTCCACGAGCACCCGGGTCCGCAGGTACACCTCGCTCATCATCCGCCCGAACACCCGGGGCAGCAGGTAGGTGCAGCCAGCCCCTTGCGGGTTGGTCAGGTAGTCCGGGCTCGTCCAGCAGTTCGGGCCGCCCCACACCTCCCAGCGGGACACGCGGGTGGCGAACCGCTCCACGAGCCCTGCCGAGGTGGTCGCGAACGCTTCGACGAAGGCGTTGTTGCCGTCGCCATCGGCGTCGTCGTTCCACGCCGCCTGCGTGGTCGGCACCACGAGCGTCCCGAGCACGCCGACGGGCCTGAGCCCCGCCGCCTCCATGATGTCGAAGAGGGCGTCGTACCCGGCGAGCTGCGCGTCATCGAAGATGCCTCCGGCGCCTGCGACCATCTCGACGCGCACGGCGCCCACGCCGGTGCTGGCGACCTCCGTGGCGAGCGCCGCATCGAGAGGCAGTGGCGCAGCGACGCCATAGAACCCGCACGGCACACCGGGCGCTGCGTGCGCGAGCGACACGGCGCACACCACCGCCGCGACCCCCAGGGCGCGGACCGCAGCAGCGGCGCACCGCCGGGCCGAGAGGGCCGCGGACCCCACACCACCTGCCCCACGCGCCCCGAGGTCCTGCTTCATGGCTCGACGCTACCACCGGCGAGACCACCCCGGCGAATCTCCGGCTGCCACCGGGCGTGCCCTCCGTCCTCTGCCAGCGCCCCTCGTGCCGGCGTCCCTCGTGCCAGCGTACGCACCTGCCGAGCTGTGATACGAGCCGGGTCGTGTCCGAGCCGCGCGAACCGGTCCCCGAGGCCGGCGAACCCCAGGTCCAACTGCCTGCCACCTCCTTCGGCGCATGGCTGCGCGGAGCCCCACTGCCCGAGCGCTGGCACCTGGTCCTCGGCCTCATCCTGCCCCTCACGGTCCTCCTCCTGAACGTCGCGCGCCTCAGCCCGTTCACGATCGACGACGCGTACATTTCCTACCGCTACGCCCGCAACTTCGCGCGTGGCCTGGGCCTCGTCTACAACGCGGGCGAGCAGATCGAGGGCTACACCAACTTCCTCTGGACCATCCTGCTCGCCGCCGGCGTGCGGGTCGGCTTCGACCCGGATGTCGTCGCCAAGGTCCTCGGCGCCGCAGCCGCCTGCGGCACCCTCTGGATCACCTACCTCCTCGAACGGCGCCTCCTGCCCCTGCGCAGCATCCCTTGCCTCGCCCCGTGGCTCCTCGCGAGTTCCATCGCGCAGGCGGGATACGCAGTCTTCGGACTGGAGACCTCCCTCTTCATCTTCCTCGTCCTCGCAGGTACCGAGCTGCTCTTTCGCGAGAGCGACCGCGAGCACGCCGCCAGGGGCATGGACGACGCCGACGCCGGCGCCCAGGGCGAAGCCCGCGCGCAGCCCGGCACGCTCCGACGCCGCCTCGGCGCATTCCCCTTTTCGGGCCTCCTCTTCGGGCTCGCCGGCCTGACGCGCCCCGAGGCGCCGATGTTCCTCGGCATCCCCATGCTCTTCCTCGGGCTGCGCTTCTTCGGGGTGCAGAACCTCCTGCGCGGCGCGCTGTTCGTCCTGCCTGTGGGGCTGCACATGCTCTGGCGCCACGGCTACTACGGCACCTGGCTCCCCAACACGCTCAGCGCCAAGACCGGCAACCTCACCGCGCAGCTCCACGGCGGCGTGCGCTACCTGTCCGCCTACGCCGCGCACGCTTGGCCCGCGCTCGCGCTCGCGCTCTACGGGTTCTGTCTGGCGATCATGCTCCGTCACCGCCGCGCCCTCTGCCTCGGCGCCGTGGCCCTCGCCGTGCTCGGCTACGTCCTCCTGGTCGGCGGTGACTGGATGCCGGGGCACCGCTTCGTCGCGCCCTTCGAGCCGTACGCCTTCGCGCTGGCCGGCATGGGCGGGCGGGCGATCCTCGACGCCACGCTCACCTGGACGGCGCAGCTACGACACGCGACACACGCGACGCACGCCACGAAGGAGCGGCGCTCGACGCTCTCGGCCGCCATGCCCTTCGCCGTGCTCTTTCTCGCGTCCGCCGCGCTGGTCGGCACCGGCGCCCACCGCAGCATCTCCCTCGGCCGCGCCAGCCGGCGCATCCTGCACGACGACAAGGTGTTCTGGGACAGCGCCGCCGGCGGCGTCGCCGCCTGGTTCGAGAAGAACGGACAGCCGGGCGAGATCGGGGTCGGCGACATCGGGTACATCGGCTACGCGACCGACTACCCCATCCTCGACCTGCTCGGCCTCGTCGACCCGGTGATCTCGCGGCTCCCCGGCGGGTACACCCAGAAGATCGGCGACGGCTACGTGAGGCGCGTCTTCGACAAGATGCCCCGCTACTTCGTCTTCGTCGGCAGCGCGGACACCTGCGACAAGCTCCCCTTCCCGGCGCAGGAGAAGCTGCGCCGCGACCGCCGCTTCCAGCGGGCGTACCAGGTCGCCGGCCGCGTCCGACACAGCAAGGGTGGGTACTGGTGCATCTTCGAGCGCCCCGATCTCACCAGGCACCGCGCCTCCCTGCCCACGATCCCCGCTGCACCCGCGCCTGAGGCAGCTCCCGCAGCGCCCGGTGCGCCTACGCCCGCGGCTCCTGCTGCACCCGCTCCCGAGACCACGCCCACGCCGACCCCTGACACCGCCGACACCGAACTCTGACGCACCCCCCCGTGCTGGCTCGACGCCCGCCCTGACGGCGCGTCGCGCGCCCGCTCATCCGGTCCGCCACACCTTCCTGAACGCTTCCACGAAGCGCGCAGCGGTGACGGCATCCACGGGATCACCCGCGCGCCCGCTCGCCCTCAGGCAGGAGCCCACGATCACCCCGTGGGCTCCGCGGAACGAGGGCAACGAGGTCTCCGTCACCCCGCTCGCGATCAGCACGGGCACGTGCACCGCGGCGTGCACCGTTTCGAGGTGCTCGCGGGCAGCGGCCCGCCCCGTCCCTGTGCCCGTCACCAGGATCGCGTCGGCGAGGCCACGACCCGCGGTCTCCTCGGCCTCCTCGCCGAGAGGGCGCGGGGTCAGGGGCGCCGAGTGCTTCACGTCGACGTCACAGAGCAGGCGCACGGCGGAAGCCTGCAACTCGCGACGGAGCCGCAGCGTCTCGTGGGCCCGCCCTTGCACCATCCCCTGATCCGTGATCCGGGCGCCCACGTGGACGTTCACCCGGATCATGCTGGCGCCGCAGGCCACGGCCACCGCGAGGGCAGCCTCGGCGTCGTTGCGCAGGACGTTCACGCCGAGTGCCACCGTCGGCGCCGCCGCCCGCGCCGTCATCGCGGCCGCCGTCATCGCGGCCACCGTCACCGGCGGGACGCGCTCCGGGAAGAAGGGGGCGTCCCCGAAGTTCTCCAGGATGATGCCCTCGAAGCCCGCAGCTTCCAGGGCCCGCGCATCGGCCGCGGTCTGGTCGAGGATCGCCTGCAGGCTCCCTCCGAAGCGAGGGCTGCCGGGAAGCGGGGGGAGGTGGATGACGCCGATGAGCGAAGGGAGGGCTTCGTGCATGGTGGGGCCGCGCAGCCTACTCCGTCAGCCCGACGCCGCGCATCCCTCCTGCCTGGTCCTCGTCGACCGCGCCCCTCCCCCAGCCCGACTCTGCTAGCCTCGCGGCCCCATGCCCTGGCTCTGGTACGTCGCGCCGATCGTGGTGATCGTCCTCTACTTCCTCACCGGCCTCCCCGGCAGGCACGAGCGGCGGCGGGACCGCGAGGTCGCCCGCTTCCGCGAGCTGATGCGGCCCGAGGAGCCTGGCGAGATCGATGGCCCCCAGCCCACGCGGCAGATCCCCGCCGAGCTATCGCGCCTGCTCGAGGGCCTCGGCGGCGGTCCGATGCTCTCCGCCTTCGAGCTGCACCACAAGCTGGCGTACGTCGCGATCATGGGCCCCGACTTCCACAACAGCAGCGAGTACCAGGTGGTGCTCGCGCGGCTCGACAGGAAGGCGCCGTCCTTTCGCGTGAGCCCGCTGGCCCTCATCGACGGGCAGCGCGTCCCCAACACGGGCATCAAGCTCAAGAAGGACGCGTCGTTCACCGACAGCTTCCAGATCGACGGCACCGAGGCGAAGCGCGTCTCGAAGTGGCTCACCAGCCGCGTGCGCGACAGCCTCCGCGATCTGCCCTACGCCTGGCTCGTGGTGGACCAGACGACGATGGCGCTCGCCATCCATGGCCCGGTCGACGCGGACCGTCTCTACGCGCTGATCACGGCCGCCGACAGCATCTTCGCCGAGCACGGCGCCGAGGGCGGACCGTCACTCTTCTTCGATGACGACGACGACGATGAGAACGGCGCCGAGGGCGACGAGGAGGACGAGGCGACAGAGGACGAGGCGCCCCGTTCAGGCGGCAAGTCGTCGGTGCGCACGGCAGGGCGAGCCACCTGACGGCTGCGGCCGCCGACGCAGGCGGTTGCCCTCGCGATTGTGCTCTCCCCGAAACCCACCGAGTTCGCAGACAAAAAAAAGCACGCTGCAAGCCTCAGGGGGGGGGAATGAGGTCAGGCAGCGTGCGAGTAAGCGCGCCGCGCAGGCCTCGGGGGGGGGATCGAGGTCTCCGCGCAGCGCTGGCTCCCCTTATTGCACTCCCCGTGCCACCCTTTGCTTCCTGAATTCGATGGGTTGCAAGGAGGGGTCACGGCCCCTGTTCACATCTGAACTGCACGGCTGAAAAGCCGCAAGCATGTCCCTCGTGACACGGCCGGGCGCTGCGGGACGGCCCTGATCACAACGCCCCGTTCACTCCACGAGGCCGACCACCCTCTGCTGCCTTGATAGCTCTGCTGCGCCCTTCAGCGCCTCGAAGATGTCCCGCGAGGCCGGGAGGCCGCGGAGCACGAGCTCCGGATCGGTGGTGTCCTTGGTGAAGACGCGGATCTGGGCGACGCCGAGGAGCCGCTCCATGAACGTCTGCTGCATGTCCAGGTCCTGCACGCGCCAGAGCTGCAGGGTCTCGACGCGACGTGACAGGAGACCCGCCTCGTAGTCGATGGTGCGGTCGGTGATCTTGTAATGGATGCTCTTTCGCTTCCAGTGGAGCACGGCCATCCAGATCAGGCCGACGACCACCAGCGACAGGATGCCCGCCGCCACGTACGACCAGAACCACGCCTTCCAGCTCGGTGTGCCCTCGTAGACGACGCGCGGGGCTCCGAGCGCGGTCGAGGCGCCGTGACCACCGCCGGCTTGCACCAGGGCGTTGCCGGCGGGGGCACCGCTGGAGCCATCGAGCATGCTGCCGCAGAACCGGCACTTGATCGCGGCGTCCTGGATCGACTCCGCACAGAAAGGACAGGGCTTCACCCGGGGGAGCGTACCACCAGTGTGCGCAGTGCAGGCGGCGGGCCGCTCAGCGCTTGGCGCCGACGAGCAGCTCGCGCAGGCGGGGCATCACCCCCTCGATGGTCGCCGTCGAGACCGCGCCGACGGAGAGGCGGAACCAGCCCGTGTCTTCCTTCAGGCCGAAGGCCTGGAAGGGGACGGCCGCGAGGCCTGCGCCTTCGAGCAGCACGCGCCGGATATCCTCGTTGCTCTGGAGAGCGCGCCCACGCACCGTGGCGCCCACCAGGTCGAAGCGCACGGAGAGGTAAATCGCGCCCTGCGGCGCGATGGCGTCGACCGGCAAGCCCTCGCTCTTCATGGCCTTGAAACCGTTGAAGAGAGCATCGAGGCGCTCGCGGACGCGCTGCTTCATCGGCTCCTGGAAGGCGCGGATCGCCTCGGGGCGGTCGAGCAGCGTCGCCGTGGCGATCTGCTCTGCCTTGGGGGCCCAGGCCCCGATGTGGCCGAGGATGTCTGCCATCCTGCGCCGCACAGCGGGCGGCATGAAGCCCCAGCCGACGCGCAGGCCAGTGGCGCAGAAGGACTTGGAGATGGCATCGAGCAGGATGGTGTAGGGGGCGACTTCAGGCACCAGCGAGACCGGAGTCGCGTGCGTCGCCTCGCCGAAGGTGAGCGCCCAGTAGACCTGGTCGAAGATGAGGTAGACGGGGCGCTCACCGTCGCGTGCGCGGCGGGTGTTCTCCTCGACGACCAGCTCGGCGATGCGGCGCATCTCGGCCGGATCCATCACCGTGCCGGTGGGGTTGAGCGGCGAGTTCAGGAGCACCGTCCGCGCCTCGCCGATGAGGGGGCGCAGGAGGTCGGCAGTCGGAAAGAAGTTCGTCCCGGCGTTCACCGGCAGCGGGACGGGGCGCGCGCCGGAGAGGTACGCGTAGTGGTTGTTGTTCCACGAGGGCACCGGGTACACCGCGGCGTCACCCGGGTCGATCAGCGTCCGGTACGTGGCGTAGAGCAAGGGGCGCGCGCCGCTCGCGACGAGCACCGCGTCCACCGGATAGCGGAGGCCGAGCTCGCGCTCATAGTAGCGCACCAGCGCCTCGCGCAGCGGCAGCACGCCGTCGGAGGGAGGGTAGTTGGTCTGCCCGTCATCGAGCGCGGCGCGGGTCCCCTCCACCAGCTCGCGCGGAACCTGGAACTGCGCCGGATCGAAGTCGCCCACGGTCAGGTTGCACACGTCCGCCCCCCGCGCTTTCATCGCGCGGATCTCGGCAGCGATCTTCAGGATCTCCGAGCCGATGACGCCCCGTGCGAGCGCAGACAGGCCGGCATCGACGACCTCGGCGTCGCCGAGCGGGGGAGTGACGGGTGAGGTGCTCATGCCCGGTCTATAGCCCGAACCGCACCCGCGGGCTCCACCAATTCCGGAGCCGGATCACGGCAGCGAGAGGTCGGGAGAACCTGCAGGTTCTGCTGCGCAGAGAATGATTTCGAGAGGCGGAGGAGGAGGAACATCGGCGTCATCACCGCAGAAGTGAAGGCACGAGAAGGTGATCTCGATGCGCTGCAGCAACTGCTCGCGGCAGAGGCTCGACGCGAGCAGATGGCGCATCGACGCGCTGCGTGCCAGCGCCCCCATGTAGCCGTGCCAGCGCAGGTTCAGGTAACGCCGCGCGTCAGCCCGAGGCGCGCCTTCAGTCAGCAGCAGAATGTCTGCGCCATCCGTGCGCACGCCGCGCACGGTGAACCACCCGCTCGGCTCGCGCAGGTCGATGTACATGGACCATCCCTGATCGAGGCCGAGCCAGCCCAGCGCGGCGACGACGCGGGGAGGGAGCTGGGCGGGCGGCCAGGTGCTTCCGAGGCTGGTGGCGAACGAGCACGTGGCGAGGAGGATGCAGAGCGCCTCGCGCCAGCGCGCTGGAGCCGCAGCGCGCACGCGGGGTACGGCCGGGACGCGCAGGCGATCCCAGAAGCACGAGGGAAGGAGCGCCAGGAGGCCAACGGCAGAGACTGCGGGGAAGATGCCCACCTCCAGGCAGAGGGCGATACCAGCGTGCAGCGCCAGCAGGGCAAAGACGCCGAAGGCGCGCAGCGCACCGGCACGCAGAGGCGCGAGCAGGAGGACCAACGGCCCCGCGATCTCCAGGGCGAGCACGCTCCAGGTGAGGCCCGCGAGGAGCGTCGGGTGCGCGCGCAAAGCCTCGCCCCAGCGCGATACCGAGACGTCCTGGAGCGCGAGGCCCAGGGCTGTGCCATCGCGCCAGGCGGGGCTCTCGCGCAGCTTGAGGAGACCTGCGCACAGGTGAACGAGGGTCACCTGCGCAACGAGGGCCGCAGTCCCCACCGAGACCAGGGGCAAGGCCGCGGTGCCACGCAAGGAGACCGCGCGCGCACCGCGGCCGTCGAGCGGCGCGAAGGCGCACCACAGGAGCAGGAGCGCGAGGAGCTGATCTCCTCCCGAGAGGAGCGCGGGATTTCTGTGCTGGAGGGAGATGGCCAGCAGCCACGAGAGAAACGCGGCAAGGCGCGGCCACACGCCGGCAACGAGGGCGGCAGCGAAGAGCCCCGCGAGCACGAAGAGGGTGAGGACGCCCGTCGACGCACCGAAGGCGAGGTGGAGCGAGAGCGGCGGGAGAGTGGCCTCCGGATCGAGGAGCGCCGCGCGCGGCAGCACGCCGGTGTCCGTGTAGAAGCGATCGAGGTCCGCAGCGCGCGCGGCGAGGTCGGCGAGGGTGAGGGCGCCGAGGCCGACCCGCAGCGCGGTGAGGCTGCGGGGGTCGAGGGCGAAGCGCCCGCGGACTGCTGCGCACACGCGGCGCACACGGCGCACACGGCGCACGCGGCACATGCGCGTGAGCCGCGCGACGGAGGCTCGGACCGGAGTCACATCGCGCTGACGATCACCGGCGTGGACGGGCCGTTACCCCCGCCGGGACGCATCGCGCCCCAGCCCTCGGGCAAGGTGGGATCGGTCCAGCGGAAGAGCCAGTTGCCATCGAGCGCCGAGACGTTGACGCACTCCGCGCTCTTGGGATTGCCGAAGTCCTCGTGCCAGTAAGCAACGTGCATGGCGAGCGGCGCCTTGAGGTACTGGATGGCGGGGACGTCCGTGAACCACAGGACCTTCGGCTCACCGTACTTCTCGTTCGACATGGTGGCCGCGCGCTCTTTCCATTCGATGGGGAAGAAGCCCATGGCCGTCGTGGCGTATCGGGTGTGGTCGAGCCCGGGCACGGGGACGCCGCCCTTGCCGGGAGAGAACAGCGTCGCGTAGACGGGGCGGGTGCCTTCGTAGGCGGTGAGGGTCCCGGGGAGGATCTTGACCTCGACCCACTTGCCACCTGGGCTCACGCCGCGCGGGACCTCGGCGCGCGCCCGGCTCACGGTGACATCGGCTTCCTCCACGAGCACGCCGGGCTCATTGCGCAGCTCGAAGAAGATGCGCTTGCCGATGACGACCCGCGCCTCGTGGATGGCCACGGGAGACTTGCCGGGGATCGTGCCGGCCTCCACCAGGTCCTGACCCTCGCCGCGGCGGTACTTGGGCCGGGGGTGGTGGGTGCGGTTCCAGGCGAGCGGGAGTTCCAGGCCCTTGCCCAGCGTGACGCCCTTGAACTGGGAACGCTTCACGGCGCGCACCCGGTCGGCGGGCACGATCATCAGGTCGGGGGTGAGCAGCCAGACGCGCCCCCCGGCCTCGAAGGCCTCGGCGTAAGCCAGCATCGAGCCGTTGGGAATGGTCCGCCACACCAGGGTCTTCGGGTTGCGCAGACCGCTGCCGACCTTGCGCCCGTGCTCCTCGAAGATGTCGGTGGGGAAGGGGTGGGTGGCCGGGATCGGCTCGGTGGAGAGCAGCTCTTCGTGGCCGCGGGACCACTCGGCGAGCTGGACGAAGGAGCCGGGAGGCCCGAGCCTCTGCTCGGCTTTCTCCTGCTCCTCGGCCGTGGGGAGGCGGCTGTACATGGGGGCGCCGTTGGAGAAGGCGTACGCATAGGGCCACACAGCCTCGGGATCGGGACTCCTCCGGTTCAGCGCCACGAAGGTGGGGTCCGCGAGGTCCCGGGTGGTGCGGTAGTCGAGGCAGGCGTAGCCGCGCGGCGCAACGCGGTAGAAGCCGCGGGGGCAGCCCGGTCCGGGGACGGCCTCGTCGGACAGGAGGGGGACGCTGGTGCCGAGGCGGATGTAGCCAAGGGCGAGTCCCTCCTTGGCGGCCTTCCGATAGATGTAGGCGAAATGATCGATCGCGCCGAGGCGAGGGCGGGCGTCCACGGCGGCTGCAGGCTCGGCCTGCGGGGTGGAAGCAGGCGCCGAGGGTGCCAAGGTCAGCGGAGGCGCCGAAGGCACCAAGGCGGCACCCGCCGCTGAGAGAGGAGACGCGGCCGCTGCCTGGAGGGCTGGCGCACCTTCCGCGGGCCCGGGGCTCACCAGAGCCTGAGGAGGGGGCGAGACGTCTCCGACCGGCGCAGCACGCTCCGGAGATGCGCCTGCACAGCTCAGCAGGGTGGCCGCGAGGGCGATCTCCAGGGCAGGTCGCCCGATGGTTCGCAGCATGGGTCGCAGCGGGGGATACGAGGGCTGGGGTGATCGCGGTCGGCGAGCACGACCTGTCATCTGGCCCGCGTATCGCGGCCCCCGCACACTGGCCAACAAAGCGACGGCACGCGGCCATGAGGCGCACCCAGGTCGCGGCTGCCCCGCCTTCGAGGTCGGGCTGGAGCGCAAGCATGCCGTACGCCCAGGGGCGGGCATGGTTCGCCCGTGGCGGTCCGGCATCGCGGTTGCTTCTCCGCTGAGCTGCGCGCTCGGGCTGGGCCCACGGATCACACCCTGCCTGCATCGGAGAGGGAGCAAGGGAGCACGAATGACCTGGGATTCTGTCGTGATCGGCTCGGGACCCGCAGGCCTGACGGCAGGAGCCGCGCTCGCACGCGCAGGACACCGGGTCCTGGTCCTGGAGGAGCGCGACGCACCCTGGGGACCCGCGGGCAGCTTTGCGGCGAGTGACCGCGCATTCGATCCGGTGGCCCAGATCGTGGGGGATCTGCACGAAGGCGGCGGCCTGCGGAGGATCTTCGAGGGGCTCGGAGTCGGGGCCGAGCTCACCTTCTGCGAGATCAACCCGGACGGGTTCGATCACCTGCTCATCGGCGCAGAGCGCTTCGACCAGCCCAAGGGCCTCGATCGGTGGATGGCGCGGCTCGTGGCGCGCTTCCCCCACGAGCGGGCAGGCATCGCCGGGTACTTCGCGATCCTGCGCCGGCTGCACGAGGAGCGGGAGCGGTGCGCCACGCTGCGAGGCACGGACCTGCTGAAGATGCCGCTCGTCGCACCCACGCTGTGCCGGTGGGGCCTGCTGCCGCTCACGGCCCTCCTCGATCGCTGCATCCGCGATCCACTGCTGCGCGCCACGCTCGCCGCGCGGGGCCACAAGCACGCCGCGGGGCGCGCCCCGCTCCCGCTGGCCGCAGCGCTGTCGGCCCACTACGCGCAGGGCAGCTACTACCCGCGCGGCGGAGCCAGGCGCATCGCGCAGGCGCTCGTCCGGGCCATTCGCCGCCGGGGTGGCGAGGTGCGCGTCCGGACCCGGGTCGCGCGGGTGCTCGTCGACCGCAACCGCGCGGTGGGGGTGGAGACGTCACTGGGAGAGCGCATCCGCGCGGCGCGGGTGATCTGCGGGACATCGCTGCTCCCCAGGGCCAGCGTGGTGCGTCCTCTCGCGCGCCCCGAGAGCACCGTCGGGCCAACAGGGGCGCTCCGGTCCGTGCGTGCCTCGTGCACGGTCGACCTCGACCTGCGCGCGCAGGGCTTCGACTCCGGCAATACGTGGTGGTATCGCTCGCGCAACGCCGCCCTCGCGGTGGGCGAGGCCGCGCGTCGCGGCACGGAGGGCGGCGACGACATCGACAACCTCTTCGTGTCCGTCACCACACTGAAGGACCCGACCCACCGGCGCGACGGGCTGCACACGGTGGAGATGATCAGCCGCATCCCCGCGTCCCAGCTCCCGCACTGGGGTCGTGACCTGGGCGGCCGCATGCTTTCCGCCGCCGAGCACGTGATCCCTGGCATCCGCCGGGCAGCGCGGCTTCTCCAGGTGGAGGTGGGCGAGGCCGTCGCGCCAGGCGATGGCGGAGAGGTGCTCCTCGGCGCCGTGCAGAGCGCCACCGATGCGCTGTTCCAGGGGATTCCTCGGCCGGTGCCGGCAGCCTTTCCGGTGGAGCGCCTTCACGCCTACCGAACTGGGGCCTGTAGCCAGGGGCTGGCAGCGGCTGCGCGCGCAGGGCTCATCGCCGCCCAGCGCGCCCTCGGGCTGGGGCGCCCGGAGGACTGCCTCGGCGCGCCCGACGGCTCGCTGCGGGTGGTCCCCGCCGATCGCCCTGAGGAGTGGGTGCCTTCCCTCGATGCCGCACGGCGCGTGGCTGCGCTGCCACAGCACAGCGTCGCCGCGTGAGGATGGGGTGCGGTTGAAGGGGGCGGCGGTCGGCGCGCCCCCGTCACCTGTTGCGTGGAGAGCGCGGGGCGCCCTCCACCCGAACCGTCATTCGTAGACGCTCACGGTCTCCTGGTCCCGGTGGGTGAGCACCACCTGGGCGATCTCCGCGAGCGCCTTGCGGCGCAGGCCCTCGTAAGCACTCTTCAGGAGCTGCAGCGCCACCGGGCGCAGCGCCTCGTCGTCGAGGAACAGGAGCTCCCTCCCGAGCACCAGCGGGAACGCCGACTTGCCCGAGACTGTGGCCCGCCGCGCCTCGGAGATGAGCGCCTCACTCTTGCCGGACTGCAGCGCCTGCCACCGCGACTCCCGCTCGCTCGGGTGGGACTGCGCGTCGCCGGCCGAGCGCGGGATCAGCGGCCCGAGACCGCCGTTGATGTCCGGCCGCGGCGTGAATGCCGGCAGCTTGTCCTGGGCCACAGCCGCGTCGTCGTGCGGCTCGAACCAGCGGAGGGTGTCGAGCAGCGGCAGGTACTTGCGCGCCCGGTCCAGGAAGTCGGACCGACCGGTCTCCCACGCATCCCGCAGGCCTTGCTCCACGTCGGCGCGCAGCACCGAGAGGAGCGTCCGGTGCTGACCTCCCGACACCTCGCCCGAGCCGAAGGACTGGATCCGCGCGACCGTGGAGGGGAGCTGCGCCGGATCGTCGTACCAGAGGCCGTAGTGGAGGCCCTCGGCATTGCCGAGCAGCGCCGTGACGAACTCGGGGGGATCGCGGCGGTAGCGGTCCTGCAGGCGCTCGTTGAGGCCGGGCTTGATCTTGCGCGCGAGCCCGCCTTCCTCGAACCACCGCAGCACCAGCCCCGGGCGGCGCCCGAGCCGCGCGAGCGCCTTCTGCTCGTGGTCGTCACCGGCCTGGAAGAAGGCCGCGGCCACCGCGACGTGCCTGGGCAGCGAGAGCCCGAAGGTCTCGCGCATGTGGTCGGAGACCTCGTGGAAGCGCTCCTGCATCTGGGAAAGCACGTGCTCGCGCCACGCCGAGGCCTGGTTCATGTCGACGCGAGGGAGCGAGACGTGAACGACCGCGGTCGCCTCCTCGAGGGTGTTCGCCCTCTCCAGCGCTTCGAGCGTCTCGGACGCGGGGCGGGGAGAGCGCGCGGAGCGCCAGGAGGGCGGCCCGGCGCTGAACGAGAGCGGCTCTACGGCGCGTGCACGTGCCGCCGGTGCCTGGGGCGCCGCCTTGGGTGCAGCCGGTGTTCTCGTCGATTGCGGGGGAGCCGGCGGCGCTTTCGAAGGCGTCTTCTGGCTGGTTGCCCGGGCAGGCGCCTTGGCGGGAGCAGGCTTGCTCGTCGCAGCCCGGCTGGAGGGCGCTCGCCTCGCCGCGGCCTCCGGAGCTGCCGCCTGGGTCGATGCCGCTGCGGGGGTTCCGGCACGGGCCGCCCCCTGCTTCCCGCCTGCCCCCTTCTTTGAAGCGGGCGCTTCACGGGACGCCGGCGCCTGCCGCGGCGCCTGCACCGGAGCGCGCGTGGCCGGGGCCTTCGAAGGCCCCTCTTTCCCGGCGCTCTTTGCGCCTGACTTCGGTGTGGCGCCCTTCGGACCACCCCGCCCCGAGGAGTCCTTCTCTGCTGATTCCGCCGCGACCTCCCTCGACTCCGGCGCGGGAATCGCCTCCACCTTGGGGAGGGGCTTCGTCTTCACCTTCGCGGGGACCGACCCCGCCCCGATGCCAGGCTTGGAGGCTTTCGTGGTCGGCTTCGCTGCGGCGCTCGGCGTGGAGGCTTTCGGCGTGGAGGCTTTCGGCGTGGAGGCTTTCGGCGTGGAGGCTTTCGGCGTGGACCTGGACGTGGTGGCTCCGGGAGCGCCGGCCTTGGGGGTGGCGCCCTTCGGCGCGGATCCAGCCGCGATTGCGTCGCTCGTGCCCTCGCGATCAGCCGCCTGCGGAATGGCTTGCCGGCTCCCTGCCCTGGGGGTAGCTGCCCTGGGGGTAGCTGCCCTGGGCGCGGCTGCCTTCACCGCTGCCTTGGACGCGCCCCTGCCAGAGGCAGGCGCCTTCGCCTCCGTCGCTACGGCAGCCTTGGCCGCTCCCGGTTTGGATGCGGAGGCACCGGAGGTCGCCACGCCAGGCGTCGCAGCATCCGGAGCTGCCTTCTTTGCTGTCTGCTTGGTTGCAGCCGCGGGCGTCTCCTGCTCGGGGCGAACGGCCTTCGCTCCCGCTCTGGGTGCTGCCCTCCCGGGTGCTGCCTTCGCGGCAGTCGCTTTCGTCGCCGCGCCCTGCGGAGCTGCCTGGGGAGCGGCATCTGTCGCCGCTGCCGTGGTGGAGGGCGCCTTGGGAGCAGCCTTCCTGGACGGGGCTGCCTTCGCTGCCGTCTTGTCCATGGCCCCCTTCCCGGCCGATCCGGACGCGGGGGCTGCATTGGAAGAGGTCCCCGCGGTCTTGGCCGCTGCCCTGGCCGCCGGTGCTTTCCGGGCGGGGGCGGAGCTCGTGGTCGTCGCAGCCTGTGCGGTGGGGGGAGTCACGGCCTTCGAGGTGGCGGATTTCGGCGCCGCGCCCTTCGAAGCGGCTTTCTTCGGGGCGGAGGATTGCGGAGTCACCTCCTTCGAAGCTGCCGTACTCGGCGCAGAGGCCTTCGGAGATGGCGCTGTCGGCGCTGCGGCCCTAGGAGCAGGCGTCTTCGCAGCGGCGGCTTTCGAGGCTCCTCCCTTCGGCGCCTCTGACTCCGGAGCGGCCGCTTTCGACGCTCCTCCTTTCGGAGCCGCCGCTTTCGGGGCCGCTGCTTTCGGAGCCGCTGCTTTCGGAGCCGCCGCTTTCGGAGCCGCCGCTTTCGGGGCCGCTGCTTTCGGGGCCGCTGCTTTCGGAGTCGCCGCCCCGGGCGTGGATGCTTTCGGAGCCGCGGTCTTCGGCGCAGAGGCCTTCGGAGTCGCCGCTTTCGGCGCGGAGGCCTTCGGAGCCGCGGTCTTCGGCGCAGAGGCCTTTGGAGTCGCCGTTCCAGACGCGGAGGCCTTCGGCGCGGAAGCAGCCGGAGTCGTGGCTTTCGGAGTCGCCGTTTTCTGAGTGACGGCCTTCGGCGCCTCTGGCTTCGGCGCTGGGGTCCTCGGAGTCGCTGCCTTCCGGGTGGAATCGTTCTGCGTCCTGGGAGCTGCCCCCTTGCTGGCCTCGCCTCCCGTCTCCTTCAAGGTGACCTCGTTTGGAGCTGACGCTTTCGCGGTTGCCGCCGCGGCACCTGCCTTCGACGCCGCCCCCTTGGGTGCGGCTGACTTCGATGCTGCCCCCTTCGACGCAGCCGCCGTGGCGCCCGCCTTCGGGGCTGCCCCCTTCGACGCCGCCGCCGTGGCGCCCGCCTTCGGGGCTGCCCCCTGCGATGCCTCCGCGGTGGCCCCCGCCTTCGGCGTGGCCCCCTTCGGAGTTGCTGACGTCGGTGCGCCGGCCTTCGGTGCGCCGGCCTTCGGTGCGCCGGCCTTGGGCGCGCCGGCCTTCGGTGCACCGGCCTTCGGTGCACCGGCCTTCGGTGCGCCGGCCTTCGGTGCAGCCGCCTTGGACGCGTTCGCCTTCGGGGTCGTCGCTTTGGGCTCGGCGGCCCTGGGAGAGCCCGCCTTCGAGGCTGCCTCCTCGACGCCAGCGTCGCCTGCTGCCGTCTTCGAGGGAGCCGCCTTGGCCTCTGTCCTGGGAGCCACGGCCTTCGACGCTGCACCCTTCGGAGCGGCTGCCTTGCGCGCCGCGGCCTTCGGGGTGGCTGCCCTGGAGCCACCGGACTGGGGACCGTTGTCCTTCGCCGCTGCCTTGGAGCCTGCGGCGTCCGGCGCGACCTGGAGACCTGCGGCGTCTTGCGCGACCACCTCGTCGCCTGCGTCTTTCACTGGCGCCTTCTTGCTTGCTTCTTTCGCCGTTGCCTTCATTCCTGCGTCCTTCGCGGTTGCCCTCGTGCCTGTGTTCATTGCCGCCGCCTCGTCCACCATCCGGTGCCCCCGCGCCGCGAGGGTACACCAGTCATCTGTCTTGCTTCACACCGCCGCGCCCGCTTTCGTCCTCCGGAGGTCTTCACCTGTCCGGTGCAATTGCGAGCGTTGCAGGGGCGTCCGCCTGGGTCGCTCCCTGAGCAGCGCGCACCAACGTAGCTTGTCTGGTTGGCCTGTTCGAGGCCGCCGAGATGGTCGATGAATGAAAAGATGTCCAAAGGCGAAGCTGCGTCGCGCCTGCCGCACCTCTCGCCCCCCTCCCCGGCGCCACTGCCACCTTCCGTCACACCATCTGGATCGCATTGCCGCCCGCCGCTGCCCACGAAGGGCGGGCACGGATCCGATCGCGGTACGCCGTCAGGGAGGGCAGCTCCTCCGGGCGATCCAGGCGCGTCCCCTGGAGCAGGTTCAGCATCACACCCAGCCCGCAATCCGCCAGCGAGAAGTCCCCGAGCAGGTAATCGCGGGCGTGCAGGTGCTGGTCGACCACCTTGAGAGCCCGGCTCACGTCCGCCGCGACCTGGGCCACGAGCTCCGGTCCGGCATTCGGACCCGTCCGACCGGTCCGGGGGGTCAGTATGTCTGCCCACCAGACACGCCCTGCATAGGCCAGGTTGGACGCCTCGAAGAACAGCCATTGAAGCGCCTCGGCGCGCGCCTTCGGGTCCCGGGGCCATAGCGCACCGCCGTAGGCGTCGCCCAGGTAGGCGACGATGGCGTCCGACTCGCGCAGGACCAGGGCGCCATCGACCAGCACCGGCACTTTACGGTGCGGATTCAACGAGGCCAGCTCGCCTTCGAGGTGCTCGCCCCGGAGCAGGTCCACCTGAATCGCCTGGTGAGGGAGCTTCAGCTCGGCGAGCGCGAAGCGTGCCTTCAGGGCATTGGGAGAGGGCGCGAACGTGTAGAGCTTGAGCATCGGAGCACGGTATCACGCGCCTCCCGACGGGCGCCGCGCCATCCGAAGCGACGATTCTGCGCCCTCGTGAGCCGGCCCCTCTTCTCTCGGGCGTGACCCGGACCTACATGCGCGCGCATGCAAACCCGCACGTTCGGCTGGACCCGAAAGCCCGTCCCGAGCATCGGCCAGGGCACCTGGCAGATGGAGATGGACGACCCGACCAAGGTCCAGCGCGCCATCCATCGCGGCCTCGACCTCGGGTTGACCCACGTCGACACGGCGGAGATGTACGGCTCGGGGGCCGTCGAGCGCCTCGTGGGCGAGGCCCTCGTCGGGCGCCGCGGCGAGGTGTTCCTCGCGTCCAAGGTGCTCCCCCACAACGCCTCCCGGGAGGGCACGCGGCGCGCCTGCGAGCAGAGCTTGAAGCGCCTCCGCACCGATCACCTCGACCTCTACATGCTCCACTGGCCCGGCGCGATCCCCCTCGCCGAGACCATCGAGGCGTTCGAGCAGCTCGTGCAAGCTGGAAAGATTCGGTACTGGGGCGTCAGCAATTTCGACGTGGGTGACCTCGAGCAGGCCCTCGCCATTGCCGGCAAGGGGCGCATCGCCTGCAATCAGGTCCTTTATCACCTGCAGGAGCGCGCCATCGAGCACGCGCTGATACCTTTTTGCGAGGCGCACGAGGTGCCCATCGTCGCTTACAGCCCCTTCGGCTCTGGCGATTTCCCGGACTCCGACAGCCGCGCCGGCAGGGAGCTGAATGCCATTGCAAAGGCACGCGGGGTCACCGCCCGGCAGGTGGCCCTGGCCTTCCTCCTCCGCGAACCGCACATCTTCGCCATCCCCAAGGCCAGCCGGCCCGAGCACGTCGAGGACAATGCACGGGCCGCGGCGCTCACGCTCTCGCCCGAGGAGCAGCTCCGCCTCGAAACGGCCTTCCCCCTCGGCATGCGCCCCGCATCGCTGCCCATGCTCTGATACTCACGGCGAGGGCACGCGCACATCCCACCGCCCTCCTCACGCGGTTTCCTCTGCTGCCCCCACCGCTGTCCGACCCCTGCCCGACCGCGCCCCTCGATTGAGCCCAGCAAAACCTTCGGGTAGACCGTTGCCCCATGGATCGACGCTGGGCGGCAGCAGGTGTGATGGTGCTCGCCTTCGGGATCGCGGCGGTGCTCGGCAAGCGCTACGCGGAGAAGCCCTCCTTGGAGGAGACCCGGAGCCCCGTGCCCGGCAGCGCCGCCGCATCGGTCGCGAGCCCACGCCCTCGCCCGAACCCGGCCCCCCAGGCTGGCGCCCCCGACGCCGCAGCCGAGGGTGGCACCCACGCCGGACCCGAGACGCTCTTCTCTGCGGCATGGGGCGGTGACCTCAACCAGCTCGGGCGGGATCGACCCACGGAGGGCAACCCCGAAGGTCCGATGAGCCTCGCCGTGGATCGCAACGGGCGGGTCCTCGTGCTCGACCAGGTGAACAACCGCATCGTGCGCTATGGCGCCGACGGCAAGCCCGAGCGGGCGCTGCCCACCGAGCTGCGCACCGCGCAAGACATGACCGTGGCCCCCGACGGCACGCTCGCGGTCCTCGAACGCGTCCACGACAAGGCGGTGGTGCTCTTCGACGATGCCGGCCGACAGATCGGAGAGCTTCCCCTGCTCGGAGAGGGCATCGAGGAGCCGGGCCACGTGACGGGCATCTTCGTCGACGGCAAGGACGTCTACGCCGAGCGCGAGCACGGCGCGCTGGTCAAGCTCGGCGACACCACGGGCAAGCCCGCCGGCACCAGGGCGGAGATCCCGGGACGCCCGAGCGGCGACGGGCAGCTCTACCTGAGCGCAGGCATCATCCAGGCCCAGGCAGGCCGGGCCTACGTCTCTGCCATCGACCGCGCGAAAATGGAGAACCGCTTCACGCGCGAGCTGCGCTTCGAGGCGGTCCTCGACGTGATCCTGCTCCTCGACAGCGACCGCGCCGGCGTCATCTACTTCGCGGTGCAGGGCCGGAGTCCCTCTGGCGAGGAAGCCGTGCTGCTCACCTGCCTCGAACCGAGCCGCGGCCAGACGATCGGCGGGGCGGTGCTGCCCGTGAACACCTTGCCGGAGGAGACGTTCCGTGACCTCGCCGTGCTCGACGAGGGCGGGGTGGTCCATGCGCTGCGGAGCGAGGCCGGCACGACGTACCAGCGGTACGACTGCCAGTGACGCGCTGACCGGCAGCGCTGGTGACGCGCTGACCGGCGACGCTTCCGCGAAGCGCGCTTCCGGTCAGCTCTCGGACCGAGCCGTCACCAGCCCGAGCGGCGGATGGCCTTGTAGGAGCTGCCCGCGGTGCGGCTGCCGTACACGCAACCGTACGCGCAAGCCTTGCACTCGTAGGTGTACATCGAGCCCCAGCCGTCGCCAGAGCTGTAGATGAAGACGTGCCCCGCGCCGCCGCTCCGGTAGACCATCGCGTCGCCCTTCTTCACCGAGCCGCGCGAGACGGTGGACCACTGGCTGCTCGACCCGTTGAAGTCCGCGGTGCTGTAGGGGTGCGCGTCCACGGTGAGGTCGGTGTTGCTGCTCGGCACCGTCCACACCTTCGCGACGAAGCCGGAGCAGTCGCCGCCGTAGCTGCCGGAGTAGGTGCACGACGGACAGGAGCCGCTGCAGCTCCCCTTGTTCGAGCTGGTCGGGCCTTCGTTGCGGAACCTGCTGTGACCCCACCAGTACCCGAAGCCCATGCCCGACTGCGCCTTGCTCATCGCCGTCTGGATCACGCCGCTCGTGGAGGTCCCGCCCGGGGTGGCCGCGACGAAGTAATCACCGTAGGTCCAGCCGCGGGTGCCCTGGTGGTCCACGTAGTAGAAGCCGTTCGTGGCCTCGGGCTGCACCAGCGTCACCACCGACCCCTCCTGGATCACCAGCAGCACCGACTGCGCGGTGGACGGGCCGGAGCGCAGGTTCACGTTGGTCGTCGCCTGGAGCTGGCCTCCCTCGGCCACGCTCCCGGCCTCACCGCCGCCGCTGGTGGCCACGACGTCGTAGTACTGACCATAGCTCCAGCCCACGAGGCCATTGTGGTTGACCTTGTAGAAGCCGGCCTGGGGCGACCCATCCACCACCTTCACCGCCGAACCTTCGGGCACCACGCGCAGCACCGAGGCGCTCGTGGACGGCTCGGAGCGGAGGTTCACGTTGGTCGTCGCCTCCAGGGTCATGCCGGAGGACAGGTCTCCGCTCACCGCGTGGTTGCTGCTGTCGACAGGCTCCGCCGTCCCTTCCAGCACCACCGAGTCGGACGGCTCCTCATCGTCCGTGGCAGAGCAAGCCGCCACCGAGGCGAACGCCCCGAAGACAGCGACGCTGGCGATGCGCACGAACGCGGAACGGGGCGAGGCCAGAAGCATGAACGGTCCTCCGGAGGCTGAGGCGATGATGGCGGGGGTGTGTGCGTGAAGTGTGCACAGGGTGCGCCAACCTCGCTCCTTCTGGCCCACGCGGAGAAATCCGCAGTGTTCTCCGCGCGTCGCTTCTGGAGGGGAAAGCGCCCGGTGATGCGGTGAACGGCCAGAGGTGATGGACGAAAGACCACCCATGGACCTCATGAGGCCCAGGGCGTCGAGGACACCGCGCGTCCCGCGCTTCCGTGGGGACGCGCGATCAGGCTTCGGCGGGGACCTCGGAGGGAACTGTCTCGGACGACGGCTGCAAGACGGGCATGGACTTGCCGAGCCGCTCGAAGGCCTGGCTGATGTCGCGGCGGATGCCGTCACGCAGCTCCGGCAGATCGTCCTTCGACATGCCCTTCACCTCCACCGGGGGCAGCACCTCGATGCGCACCTGGCACTTGGTGCTGAAGATCCAGCTATTCTTCGGGATGGAGTGGCGCGAGCCGGCGACGGCGATCGGCAGGATGGGATACCCCGTCTCGAGGGCCAGCCGGAACGCGCCGTCCTTGAAGGGCTTGATCTCGCCGTCGTGGCTGCGGGTGCCCTCGGGGAAGATCATCACCGACATGCCCCGCTCGAGATACCAGCGGCAGGCTGCCATGGCGGACTGGGCGCTCTCGCGCTCACCCCGCCGGAGAGGGATGTCCCCGGCCATGCGCATCATCCACCCGAGCCCGGGCACCTTGAAGTTCGCCTCCTTCGAGAGCCACTTCATCTCCCAGGGCAGGAAGCTCAGCGCCGGGATGTCGGCGATGGACTGGTGGTTGGCCACCACGATGTACGGCCCGCTGCCCTTGGGGGGGCGGAAGCTGTAGGTGATCCGCGTGCTCCAGAGCGGGTTCAGGTGAATGAGCATGGTGCCGCAGATGCGGAAGAACCTGCCCACGACCCGGCGCACCCGGTCGAACGGCACCGTGAGCGCATAGATCAGCGCGACGAGGAACGTCGAGATCACCACGATCACGATGATCTCGGCCCAGTTCCAGAGCGAGACGAGCCTGGCTTTCATTGGCGAGACAATCACCTACCGAGCCTGCCCGCGCAGGCCAAGGGGGTGTTTCGTGACACGTCGCGCCGCCGCGCCGCGTTGCCCTTGAAATCACGCTCATTGCGGCCCGGCGGGCTCCTTGCCCTGACGGACTTGTGACACTTCCCAGGGCGGGTGCCGAACCGGCAACCCCCTGATCCAGCAGTGGGAGAGCGGTCAGGCGATGGTCAGGCGACGGTCAGGCGGCGATCGAGGAGGATCAGCGGGCGCCGCGCCGCAGCTCGTCGCGGCGCTGCACGAGCCACACCCGTGCCTCGGACTCCGTGAGGAAGAAGCGGATCGGGCTCTCGTCGCGGCGGCTGTTCAGCAGGCTCATGGCATTGGCCATGAGGGTCGACTGCGAACGGCTGTTCCGGCTGCCGCCGAAGAAGGCGATGCCCCGGATGGGAACGCTGCGGAAGCCATCGACCGCGGTGCGGCGGGCCTCCGAGGTGAGCGAACCGATGCGACCAATATCGCAGAGCAGGAGCGCCCAGGAGCGCCCTGATGCTACACGGCGCGCCTCGGCAGCGATCCGCGCGGTGTCTGCCGCATCGAGATCGCCAACGAGGGACGCCACCAGAAGATCGGGACTCTCGAACTTCAGAGAAGCGTTGAGGCCACCCTGACGCTGTTGGGGTCCACTGCCCGGATTTGTCCTGCTCATGGGGCGCAGCCAGGCGAGAGTATCTGGGCACGGACATGGAGTGTCAACCGCCGTTCCGAGGAACGCTCGCCCCATGCACGTCAAGAGACGTCCCCGGAGGCCACGCGCGCGCCGTTCCGTTCACCGGAAGAATCCGTCTAAGCTCGTCCCGTGAACGAGCGAAGCCTCCCCCAGCGGCTCTCCACGAGCATCGTCGACGCGCTGCGGGCCCGCGGGCACATCGCCGTGGTCCGCGGAGGCGCCGCTGCACTGGCGCGCGTGCTGGAGGAACACCTCGACGGAGACATCGACGCCATCGTGACCACGCTGGAGCCCTCCCAGGGCATCGACGGCGAGGTGACGGACACGATCGACGATCAAGGCACCGTGGATCAGCGCGTGCACACCCTCATCCAGGCCCTGACCCAGGCGCTGCTCTCGTCCGAGCACGTGGAGGACGCTTTCGCCGACGAGGCGCAGGTGAGCCAGGAGATCCTGCGGGCCCTGCGCGAGGGCCTCGGCGCCTCGCCGCGCACCTCGGATGCCGCGGAGGAAGGCCCGGCGCGTCTCCGGCTCGACACCCTCGGCTACCTGGCCTCCATGGTGGCGCACCGCGCGCCTGCCCGGGCGCTGCGCGCAGCGCTCGACCGCGCCGCGCAGGGCGTGGGGTGCAAGCTGAACGCCTACGACCCCGAGCTGCGCGAGGCCACCTTCTCTCTCTCGGAGGCGACGTTCTCGCTCACGGTCGCCGACCCCGAGGCGCGCCTCGACCTGGAGCAGGCCGTCCTCGACGAGCTCACGGACCTCGTGAACGCCAACCTCGTCACGCTGCCGGCGCACGAGCACGAAGTGCAGCTCGGCGCGCCTGTCCCGGCAGCGCTCCTCGCCACGCTGAAGCCACGGATCGATGCCGCTGCCGCCCGCATCCTGCGCCGGGGTGGGTGCACGGCCACCTGGGAGCTGCGCGACGGCCACCGGCTGTGGGTGGCCATCACGCCCATGTCCGACACCGATGCCACCGACGTGAGCCAGCGCGCGACCCTGCTGCGCGCCGACATCGAGGCCCTGCTGCGCGCCGCCGAGCACCAAGCAGAGCCGCTTCCGACCGCGCCTCGGGAAAAACCAGCCCGCGACAAGAAAACGAACGCAGGGAAGACCGCCCCGGAGACGCCCCCCCGCCCCGCGACCTCCAGGAGCGCCAGAACGACGCCCTCCCCGAAAGCCTCCTCCCCGAAGGCCTCCTCCCCGAAGGCCTCCTCCTCGAAGACGGCGGTCCGCAAGACCTCCCCGAAGGCCTCCTCCTCGAAGACGGCGGCCCCCAAGGCCTCCCCGAAGGACACGACCCGCAAGTCCTCCTCAGCGAAGGCGGCTACGCAGAAGGCCGGGGCAACCGCGCGGAAAGCCGCGACGACCCGGGCTCCCGGGAAGAGGGCGTCCAGGGCTCCTAAGGGCTGACCGGGCGCACCGGATCTCCCACCCGGATCACTCCCCGCCCCGTGGGGACCATGTTCTGACCGAACAGCACCTGCCCCTGGTCCTTGCGGTACGTCGCCAGCGTGGCGAGCGGCTCTTTCCCGGCCACGCCCCTCTCCTGATCCACCGTCACCAGGGCGCAGCGCGCGCACGGCTTGGTCACCTGAAACCTCACCGCGCCGATCGCGATCTCGCTCCAGCCATCCTCCGCGTGCGGATCACACCCCTCCACCACCAGGTTGGGTCGGAACCGGTCCATCGGCACCGCCCCCTGCTCCCGCTCCGCCAGCCGAGCATTCAGCCCCTCCAGCGACGCACGCGAGACGATCAGGAACGGGAAGGCGTCCGCGAAGCTCACCAGATCTCCCGGTTCCTCCCGCCCATCCCTGACAGGGCGCAGCGAGCTCTCCGGCATGTACACCAGCTCGCAGCGCCTCCCCAGGTGGCGCCCGAGGAGGTCCGCCGCCTCCGGGCTCACCGCCACCGCCTCGCACTCGTCGTCCCACACCCGCACGCGCCGCGCGCCGCCTTCCTGCGGCCGGAGCGGAACCTCCGCGTGCCCGAGCCCGGGCACTGTGAGCACCAGCGTCTCGCCCTGGATGGCCACCCCGATCAGCGCCATCGCCGGCAGCTCCCGCTGGGTGAAGAAGGCGCCACGCTCGTCCACCACCATGAACCGCCGGTCGTGGGCGAAGCCCCGCGCCTCGACCTCCGCCTCGGTCACCGTGAGTCCGCGCGCGGACTTGACCGGGTAGACGTGGAGGCTGCTCACCCGGATCTCGCTCATCGGTCCACCCTACCACCGCTCCCTCCCGCACCGCGCCACCGCTCCCGCCGCGCACCACTCCCGCCCCAGCCGCGCACCGCCCATCGCTCCCACCCCCGCCATCACACCATTGCGACCCCCGTCACGCCCCGACAGAGACGGCCCCTCGACACGACGAGTCAATCAGTTGTGCCTGCAAGCCCCCCCGCAGCGCCGACGCGGACCTGGGGAGGCAATCAGTTGCACCTCCAGCCGCCCCTCCCGGCGCTCCTGTAGCGACCGCCCGCGTATCAGGCATGCGCCCCACCTCGGCCATCGCCCAGCGCCCACCCGGAGCGCTCGTTTCTCCAGGCAAGCCCCAGCAAAACAGTCCAGGTTACCCCCGTTCTCAGGGCCTCCATCAACCGTCTTCGCAGCCGATCGACGCGGAGCGCTGCGGCCATTACGGTTTCATCACATTCGAACGATGCCCGTTGACCCGAGTGGTGACGCAAGCGATGTTGCCGTCGCCCCATTACCCATCGTTTTCGCTCCAGCGCGATCGGGCCTCAAGCTCCCACCGTGAATCTTCGCCAGTGCACATGGCGGAATGCGGAGAGGAGGCCGGAACTCCATTCTTTTCTCCAGGATTCGACCAATGAGGATGCCTACCTCTCGCAGCACTCGCCGACGTACAACGCGGGCACCTACTACGTCCTCTATACCGGCCTCTCCAGCGGCGAGGAGAAGCGCTCGGTCCTCAAGTTCGACCTCAGCGCGCTCCCGGCCGGGTCCACCATCGACTCGGCGACCGTCAAGCTCTCCCAGATCTACAAGGCCACGAGCAGCACCGTGAACGTGCACCGCGTCACCGCGGCCTGGACCGAGGGCGGCGCGCACTGGAACAACGTCGGCACGGCCTTCGATCCCGCCGTCGCCGCCACCATCCAGGCGACGAGCGGCTCCGGCGTGCGCACCGCCAACGTGACCGGGCTCGTGCAGGGCTGGGTCGACGGCGAGACGGCCGTCGGTTGCGGCGGCCCCAACTGCGACATCAATGGCTACGCGAACCTGGTCTCCTACGGCGCGGAAGGCCCCTGCACCGGCTTCAACAACTGCCACCTGTTCCACAGCCAGCAGAGCATCCAGTACAACTGGGGCAACTGGTGCGCGGTCTCCGGCGTGAGCGACATCGTCTGCTCGAACTGAGTCTCCACGAGGGGCTCGAACCGAGCCACTCCCCCGGGCGGGCCCGGCTCTGCTAACGTCCGAGCCGCTGTGCGGCGCCCTTCCCTCACCGCCTGCCTCGCCTCGCTGCTCGCCCTCGTGATCCCGAGCTGCGCTGCCAGCCCGGATCCGCCCGTCTGCGCCGGCGCCGGTCAGTGCCGCGTGGGTCACTGCATGGTCGGCCGGTGCCGCCCGAGCCCCGCCCCCCTCGCGCCCCTCGATGCCCAGCGCCTCGTGCTCCAGCCCGCCGACATCGCCGTGCTGAGCGCCCGCGCGCTCCCCCGAGGCCCCGGCCTCTCCCCGGCGGCGTCGGCCCCTTCCCTGGCACCATCGACCTCCTCCCCTGGAACCCCCGCCACTTCCCTGGGGGCCTCCACCTCCTCCCCCGGCACCGCAACCCCCTTCTTCGGAGCCTCCACCTCCTCCCCCAACACCGCGACCCTCTCCCCTGGAGGTTCAGCGTCCTCCTCGGCCGCGCCCTCCGGCGCCACCCCCCCCTCCAGCGCCACCCTCTCCGGCGCTACCACCCTCTCCGGCGCCACCCCCCTATCCGACCCCGCGGCCCCGACCAGCACCGCCGCATCCTCCGACCTCGCCCTGGACCCTGCCTCGTCCCTCGCCGCGGCCCGCGCGCGCTTGCCCGAGGCCGTCGCCCTCGGCGCGGAATCCGCGGGCGACACCGTCCTGCTGTTCCGGTTCGAGGCCCCCTGGCCCGACGACGCCGACATCGCCTCGGCCTTCCTCGTCCTCGACCCCGTCGCGGGCGCGCCCCCCGCTGCCGCCGAGGTCCCCCTGGAGATCGCCCGCATCCTGGAGCCCTGGCTCTCCGACACGGCGACCTGGGGCCGCCAGCCGCGGCACACCATCCCCGAGCTGGCGGCCGTGGCGCGCAGGAGGCCCCTCGCCCCCGTGCGCATCGACGTCACCCGCCTGGTGCGCGCCTGGTCCGAGCGCGCCCACGACGATCACGGCATCGCCCTCATCGCCCCCGGCGACGACCCCGTGGGCCTCGCTTGCTCCATGGGCATCACCGACGGCCTCGGCCCCCGGCTCGAGGTGTACCTCCGGTGAGCGACGACCCCGCGCGGCGCAGCGACCCTGACCGGGCGACATCCCTGCCCATTCCCCTCGTGCAGCGGACCATCCCGCCGAGCACCCGGACCCCCGCGCCCGCGTCCTCCGGCGAGCCGCTGCCCAGCGACCCCCGCCCCAGCGACCCCCGCCCCAGCGACCCCCGCCGAAGCGACCCCCGGTACAGCGATCCCCATCCCAGCGATCCTCGCCGCACCTCGCTTCCCATCCCCCTGGTCCGCCCCGCGCGCGGGGTGGCCCAGCGCGGGGTGACGCCCACGGAGCCGCTCCTCCGCGTCCGCGACCTCACCGTCACCTTCACCGAGCAGGGCGTCCGGCGCACCGTGCTCGATCACGTCTCGCTCGACGTCCCCCGCGGCACCACCGTGGCCCTCGTCGGCGAGTCCGGCAGCGGCAAGAGCCTCACCGCGCTCAGCATCCTCGGCCTCTTGCCCCCGCTCGCCACGGTGGAGACGGGCGAGATCGACCTCGGTGGCAAGAACCTCCTCGCCCTCTCCGAGCGCGAGATGCGCCCCCTGCGCGGCGGCCAGATCGGCATGGTCTTCCAGGAGCCGAGCACCTCGCTCAACCCCGTCTACACCGCCGGCGCGCACATCGCCGAGGCCATCCGCCTCCATGCGCCCGTCTCCCGCAGCGCCGCGCGCAAGCAGGCCATCGACTGGCTCCGCAAGGTCGGCCTCCCCGAGCCGGAGCGCCAGGTCGACAGCTACCCCCACGAGCTGTCCGGCGGCATGCGCCAGCGGGTGATGATCGCCATCGCCCTCGCCGCCGGCCCCTCCCTGCTCATCGCCGACGAGCCCACCAGCGCCCTCGACATGACCACCCAGGCGCAGATCCTCGCGCTCCTCGGCGCCCTCCGTGCCGACCTCCGCATGAGCATGCTCCTCATCGCCCACGACCTCGCGCTGGTCTCCGAGCTGGCCGACGAGATCGTGGTGCTCTACGCCGGCGCCGTCGTCGAGCGCGGCCCCGCCCACGACGTGCTCACCGCCCCCGTGCACCCCTACACCCAGGCCTTGCTCCGCAGCATCCCCCCGACCGGCACCTACCGCGCCCGGCGGCAGCGCCGCCCGCCGCTCCCCACCCTCGGCGGCGCGCCCCCCAACCTGAGCGCCCCGCTCCCGGGCTGCCGCTTCCAGGAGCGCTGCCCCGAGGTCACCGACCCCTGCCGCACCAATCCCCCCGCGCTCACCGCCACCCGCGCGCGCAGCGGCGCCGACGCAAGCAACGCCTCCCACGCAGACAACGCCTCCCACGCAGACAACGCCTCCCACGCGGGCACGCCACACGAGGCCCGCTGCATCCTGGTCGGCGCCCCCCGTCCCGTGACGCTTCCTCGCCCGGAGGACTCCCGGTGAGCCCTCCTGCGGACAGCACACCGCCGTCGAGCGTGAAGAGCACGAAGCGCTCCCGCGACCTCTCGGACACGGCGAGCGACGACGCCCAGCACGACGAGCCGGTCCCCTCCGTCGGCCGCGCCCGCCGGGAGCGCCCCATCCTGCACGCCGAGAAGCTCTCCAAGCTCTACCCTGTGCGCCGCGGCCTCTTCGGCAAGACCCAGTTCGTGCACGCCGTCGAGGGCGTGACCTTCTACGTGCGCAAGGGCGAGACCTTCGGCCTCGTCGGCGAGTCCGGCTGCGGCAAGTCCACCCTCGGCCGCACCGTCCTGCGCCTCGTCGAGCCCACCCTCGGCCGGGTCATGTTCGACGGCCGCGACCTGACCACCATGACCGAGTCCGAGCTGCGCAAGACCCGCCGCCGGATGCAGCTCATCTTCCAGGACCCCTACGGCTCCCTGAACCCGCGCATGACCGTGCGCGAGATCGTGGGCGAGGGCCTCACCATCCACCGCCTCGCCGCAAACCCGAGCGACGCCGACGCCCAGGTCGCCGACGTGCTCCAGAAGGTCGGCCTCCGCCCCGACCTCATGGACCGCTTCCCCCACGAGCTGTCCGGCGGCATGCGCCAGCGCGTCGGCATCGCCCGCGCCCTCGCCGTGCGGCCCGACTTCATCGTCTGCGACGAGCCCGTCAGCGCCCTCGACCTCTCCGTGCAGGCGCAGATCATCAACCTGCTCGAAGCCCTGCAGGACGAGCTCGGAGTCAGCTACCTGTTCATCTCCCACGACCTGCGGGTCATCCAGTACGTGAGCCACCGCATGGCGGTGATGGTCCTCGGCCGCATCGTCGAGATGGGCCCCACCCAGGACGTCTCCGAGCGGCGCTACCACCCCTATACCCGCGCCCTCTTCGCGGCCATGCCCACCCTCGCCGCCGCCGAAGGCCCCCGCCCCCCTGTCACTCTCGCCGCCCCCGGCGCTCCCGCCCTCCCCGCCGCCCCCGGCGCTCCC
>NZ_ASRX01000021.1 GCF_000601485.1 Chondromyces apiculatus DSM 436 | reverse complement strand
GGGGGAATGCGAGCTTGTCCGCGGGCAGGTAGCACCGCACGAACACCAGATCGTAGGTTGGGGGGGGGCGCGGAGGAAGCGGCTGGAGGCGGGGTGGAGATCCAGTCGCTGGAGGCGGCGGGGGGGGGCGCGGAGGAAGGCGCGGTGCCGTCGGTGAGCTGGGAGCCTCCGCAGGCAGGGAGGGCGGGGAGGCAGAGGGCGAGGGTTGCTCGCGTGAGCCAGCGTCGCGGGGAGGCGGTTCGGGCAGGGCCGCGCGTGTTCATGGTGGGCGGGGCATAGCGCGGATTAAGGGGGTGTGCAGGCGAAAAGGGCGGGTTGAAGGGAGGTGGGGGCGCGCTGTATGCAGAAGCGGCAGGTGGTCTGCACGTGCGCACGAGGATGTGCTCGGGGCGCGCGAGGACGTGAAGAGAGAGGGTGCGTCACCATGGCGATTGAGTCGCGAAGCGTCGTCTATGAAGGTCCCGGGGGTCCGTTCGAGGGGGTCGTGGCGTGGGATGCCGCGGTCTCGGGGCCCCGGCCCGGGGTGCTGGTCGCGCACACGTGGATGGGCCAGGGGGAGCACGAGGTGCAGCGGGCGAAGGAGATGGCGGAGCGGGGGTACGTGGGGTTCGCGCTCGATGCGTACGGGAAGGGGAAGCGGGGGACGAATCCGGAGGAGTCCGGGAAGCTGATGATGGCGGTCGACGCGGATCGGAAGGCGCTGCAGGGGCGGATGACGGCGGCGCTGGAGACGCTGCGAGGGTTCGAGACGGTGGACGCGGCGAAGACGGCGGCGATCGGGTTCTGCTTCGGGGGGAAGTGCGTGCTCGATCTGGCGCGGATGGGGTCGGACGTGCTGGGGGTGGTGAGCTTCCACGGGGTGTTCGATGCGCCGCCGCACCCGAACGCGGAGACGATCACGGCGAAGGTGCTGGTGCTGCACGGGTGGGAGGATCCGCTGGCGAAGCCGGCTCAGATGGTGGCGCTGGCGGAGGAGCTGACGGCCGGAAAGGCGCGCTGGCAGATCCATGCGTACGGGCACACGACGCACGCGTTCACGGCGAAGGGGTTGAACGATCCGGAGCACGGGCTGGCGTACCAGCCGGATGCGGATCGGTGGTCCTGGCAGGCGGCGTACCGGTTCCTGGAAGAGCTGTTCGGCTGACGCGGCGAGGCGCGGGGGGCGCGCCCGCGTGAGGGCCCAGGGGGGCCTCTTCCAGCCTGCTCTCCCCGTCGCGTTCTCTCCCTGTACACTCGGGGTGGAGCGGCGCTGGACGGGAGGTCGTCATGGAGGTCTGCGGCTGCGAGCTTCTGGAGCAACTCCGGGAGGGGTCTCGCTCGATCACCTACCGGGCGAAGCGGTGCTCGGATGGGCTGCGGGTGGTGCTCAAGGTGCTCCGGGAACACCACCCTTCGCAGGTGCAGCTCGCGTCGCTGCAACACGAGGATGCGATCTTGCGCGGGCTGGAGGTGGAGGGGGTCGTCCGGAGCTACGGGGTCGAGGAGGAGGGGGGACGGGCGGCGCTCTTGCTGGAGGACTTCGGCGGCGAGTCGCTGAAGGTGCTGCACGGGGCGAGGCGGCTGTCGATCGAGCGGACCGTCACGCTGGCCGTGGAGGTGGTGTCCATTCTGGAGACCATCCACCAGCGGGGGGTGGTCCACCAGGATCTCAACCCCACCAACCTCGTGATGCGGCCAAGCGACGGGAAGATCAAGATCGTCGATTTCGGGCTGGCTTCGTTACTTCCACAGCACACTTCGGCGTTCACGAGCCCGGTGGGGCTCAAGGGAACGCTCGCGTACATGTCCCCGGAGCAGACGGGGCGGATGAACCGGCCGGTCGATTACAGGACGGATTATTACTCGCTGGGGGTGAGCCTCTATGAGCTGCTCACAGGGCACCTGCCCTTCACCTCGGAGGACGCGGTGGAGCTGGTCCATGCGCACATCGCGCGGCAGCCTCCGCCTCCGCGCACGCTGAACGCCGAGCTTCCGGAGGTGCTCGCCACCATCGTGCTCAAGCTGATGGCGAAGAGCGCGGATGATCGGTATCAGTCGGCGCGCGGGATCCGGGCGGACCTCATCAAGTGCCTCGATCAGCTCCGGGAGGGGGAAGAGGTCGCGCCATTCTCGATCGCGCGGCGCGACAGGCCCACGCAGTTCCGGATCGCGGAGAAGCTCTACGGGCGCGATGCGGACGTGCAGAAGCTGGTGGCGGCTTTCGAGCGCTCGATCCACGGGACGGTGCTCATGCTGGTGTCGGGGCACTCGGGCATCGGCAAGTCCTCGCTCATCCGCGAGGTGTACCGGCCGATCACGGCGCGGCGGGGCAACTTCATCGCCGGGAAATTCGACCAGTACCGGCACGAGGATCCCCACGCGGCGCTGAAGCAGGCGTTCCGTGAGCTGGTGGAGCAGCTCTTCACGGAGAGCGAGGAGCGCCTCGCGGCGATCCGGGGGCGGGCGAAGGAGGTGCTCGGCGCGAACGCGCGCATCCTGACGGATATCTATCCGGGCCTCGATCTCCTGCTGGGGCAGCACCCGGCGGTGCTCACACTCCCGCCGCTGGAGACACGGCACCGGTTCAACCAGGCGGTGACCCGGTTCCTCGCGTGCGTGGCCACGCCGGAGCACCCGCTCTGCATCTTCTTCGACGATCTGCAGTGGGCGAACGCCGATGCGCTGAAGCTGCTGGAGCACATGAGCCACGCGGATCAGGATCTGCCGCTCTTCATCATCGGCGCTTACCGGGACGAGGAGGTGCTGGATGCCCACGCGCTGGCGCTGACGCTCCGGTCCATCGAGGCCCACGGGGCGCGGGTGGAGAGGCTCGCCCTCAGGCCGCTGGGGCTCGCCGAGACGAAGTGGATGGTCGCCGATACGCTCGCCATCGCGCCGGAGGAGGGGGCGGACCTCGCGGAGCTGCTGCTCGCGCGGACGGCAGGCAATCCGTTCTTCGTGCGGGCGTTCTTCTCGTCACTCCACGCCGACGGGCTGATCGAGCCTCACCCCGAGGGCTACCAGTGGAGTGTGGATCGCATCCGTCAGCGAGGGGTGACCGACAACCTCGTCGATCTGATGACGGCTCGGCTGCGCCAGCTACGGCCAGAGACGCAGGAGGTGCTCACGGTGGCCGCTTGCCTGGGGGGCATGTTCGATCTCGGCACCCTGGCGCTGGTGACGGCGCGCACCCTCGACGAGGTGAGCCTCACCCTGTGGGGGGCGGTGGCGGAAGGGCTGGTGCTCGTCGTTGGCCAGGTCTCCTCGGCGGCGCAGATGGTCGAGCGGGGGCCGGAGCTCCACTGCCGTTTCGCGCACGACCGCATCCAGCAAGCGGCGCTCTCGGTGCTGGGCGAGGAGGCGAGGGCGCGGCTGTCCCGGAAGATCGGCGGGCAGCTCGCGCGGGCGCGGGACGGCCGGGAGGACGCGCGCCGGCTGTTCGACATCGTGGGGCTGCTCAACGAGGGTCGCTCCGCGATGGATGATCGCGAAGAAGTCGTGGCGCTGGCAGGGCTGAACCTGGAAGCAGCGCGCAAGGCGCGCGACAATGCCGCCTCGCAGCAGGCGCTGGAGTACGGGCGGGTGGGGATCACGCTGCTCGACGAGGACGACTGGGAAGCGCGGTACGAGCTGGCCCGGGATCTCCATCTGACGGCGGTGGAGGCCGCGTTCTCCTGCGGTGACGTCGAGGCAGCGCGGGAGCTGTCCGACGCCGCGCGCCCGAAGCTCCGAGGGGTGCTCGACGAGGTGAGGCTGCTCTCTCTGGATGGGCAGGTGCTCTTCTCGCAGCAGCGCATCCACGAAGCGCTGCAGACATACCTGACGGCGCTGGAGAGGCTCGGTTGTGGGCTGCCGGCGAGCATCACCCCGGGAGGTATCGAGGACGAGTTCCAGAGGACGGTGGAAGGACTGAAGGCGTACACCAGCGAGGCGCTGGAGGGGCTCGGCGAATGCCGCGACCCCGTGGCAAGCGCGGCGATGTTTCTCCTCAGCCAGGTCATCAGCTGCGCCGGCGTGGGCGGGGCGAGCGTCTATCCCATCGCGGTGAGCCGACTGGTATCCATGTCGCTTCGTTGCGGCGTGGTACGGCAATCGTCGTTCGGCTATGCCACGTTCGGGTCGCTGCTGCTCCTGCGCAATGAGATCGAGGAGGCGTACCGGCTGGGCCTCGTGGCGCTGCGCATGGCCGACCGGGGCCTGGACAGCGCCTTCCGCGCCCAGACCTACTACGTGGCAGCGTTTCATCTGATGCACGTGAAGAGGCCGCCGCGGGACATCTTCGGGATGTTCCGGGATGCCCATCGCTTTGCCCTCGAAGGAGGCAGTCCGTTCTTCGCTGCCGCGGCGCTGGAAGCCCTGTGCGTCACGCGGTTCTTCGCCGGGGAGGACCTCACGACGTTGAGCGTCGACCTGGAGCAAGGCGCGCAGCTCATCGCGAAGCTCCAGCAGCCGATGGTCCTCGTCTGGCAACGCATCTACGTCCAGCGGGTGCTGAACCTGCTCGGAAAGAGCGCAGCGCCCATGTTGCTCTGCGGCCCTGCCTACGTGGAGGAAGACCACGTGCCACGCCAGCTTGCCGCTGGCGACGCCGGGGGGATGTTCCATTACCACGAGTCCAAGATGCACCTCTGTTACCTCTTCGGTGACCACGAGCAGGCAGTCACGCATGCGGACGCCTTGGCCAGGTACCCCGTGGGTGCAGAGCACTCGGTGGCAGCGACGGCCATTGCATTCACGCAAGCGCTCTCGTACCTCGCCGTGTACGAGCGCGCCGATGAAGCGGAGCGCGAGCGGTTGCTGGGGCTGGTGGAGGGTAGCCTCCGCAAGCTGGAGCGGTGGCTCGAGCACTGTCCAGCGACCTACGAGCACAAGCTGCTCCTCCTGCGCGCCGAGCGCGCGCGGGTGCTCGGCGCGCATGACACGGCCCGCGCCGCATTCGCGCGGGGGACGGAGCTGGCCGACAAGAGCGGCTATCAGCAGGAGGCGGCGCTAGGACACGAGCTGGCCGGCCGTTTCTACGGGATGCGGGGAGACCACAAGCTGGCCCGGCAGCACCTGCGCAATGCCCACGAGCGGTTCCTGCGCTGGGGAGCCATCGCCAAGGCCAAGCAGCTCGAACGAGAGCACCCAGGCATCGTGCCGCTCGTCGCCTCCAGCATTCTCACGGCGTCGAAGGTCTCCGACGCGGCGGGTCGCGAGCTGGATTTCAACGTCCTCGATCTGGTCAGCGTGCTCAACGCCTCCCAGGATCTCTCGCGCGAGATCGAGCTCGACCGACTCCTCGCCCGGCTGATGCAGGTCCTCCTGGAGACGAGCGGCGCGGCGGTGGGGTATCTCCTCCTCGAGCAGGACGGTCAGTGGGTCATCGAGGGGGAGAAGACGGTGACGCAGGAGGATGCGGTCGTCCTGAAGTCGATCCCGCTGGCGGAGCTCGGGGCGCGAGGGCACCGCGGGTTGCCGGTGTCGCTCATTTACTACGTGGCGCGCACCCAGGAGAGCGTGGTGCTGGACGATGCCGCGGCAAGCCCCAGGTTCGGGGGCGACCCGTACATCTCGGAGCACGCGGTCGGTTCGGTGCTCTGCTTCTCGCTCGGCCGGACCGGGGGGCGGCGGGGGATCGTGTATCTCGAGAACAGCCTCACCCGAGGTGCGTTCACGCCGGCCCGCATCCGGATCCTGCAGATGCTCTCGACGCAGGCGGTCATTTCCATCGAGAATGCCGGCCTGTACAACACGCTGGAGCAGCGGGTCGAAGCGCGCACCCTGGAGCTCCAGAGGAAGAATGAGGAGCTCGCGGCGGCCCTGAAGCGGCTGCGCGAGGCGCAGGATCGGATGGTCGTGCAGGAGCGCCTCGCGTCACTCGGCTCGCTGGCCGCGGGGATCGCGCACGAGCTGCGCAACCCGCTGAACTTCGTGACCAACTTCGCCGACTTCTCGGCGGCGCTCGTCGATGAGATCGGCGGCGAGGTCACGGGCGTGTACGAGAAGCTCGGCGCCAGCCGGTCGCAGCACCTCGGGGAAGCGCTGGAGGATCTGAAGGGCAACGTGAAGCGGATCTCCGAGCACGGACGGCGCATGGAGGGAATCATCCGCTCGATGCTGGACCACTCGCGGGACGACCGGGGGGCCCGTCAGCACGTGGACATCAATGCGCTGGTGGAGACCTACGTCCACATCGGCTACCGGGGGACGCGGGCGCGCATCTCGGCGGGCGCAATGGCCATCGATGTGCGGCTCGACCCTGCCATTGGCCTGGTGAGGGTCGTGCCGCAGGAGTTGAGCCGGGTCATCATCAACCTCGTCGACAATGCGTGCTATTCGGTGGGCCGAAGAGCGGCGCAGGGTGAGGCGGGGTTCGAGCCACGCATCCAGGTGAGCACGCACGATGAGGGGGCGTGGTTCGAGATCCGGGTCCGCGACAATGGGTCGGGGATTGCAGCGGTGAACAGGGACAAGGTCTTCAATCCCTTCTTCACGACCAAGCCGCCAGGGGAAGGGACCGGGCTCGGGCTCTCCATCTGCCACAACATCATTACCGAGGGGAATGGCGGGGTCCTCCGCTTCGAGTCGGAAGAGGGCACGTTCGCCGAGTTCATCGTGCGGCTCCCCAAGCGGCCGCAGGGTGGCGAACGAGGCCACGCGCGCGACGTCGCGTCAGGGGCGCCATGAGGGTCGCGAGGGGGGGCGCGTTCGGCAGGAGGAGGCTTCGGGCCGAGGCTCAGCCCGCACTCTTCGTGGTCTGGAGCTCTTCCTCGGCGGTCGTGTCGAGGTTGGCCATGGTCCCCGCGGGTGAGGAGGGGATGCGCTGGATGACCTCGAAGATCCGGGCTGGTTTGTGGGTGCCAGCGAGGAGGCGGTGCCCACGGTCGCTGAGCGTGAAGTGTGAGGCTGCCTCGACACAGGCGTCTCCGCTCAGCAGGATCTGATTGGGCTGCGCCATGACTTCGAGCTGCGCTGCCGTGCTCACGACCGGACCCAGCGCTGTGTAGTCGAGCTGGTGGCTGGAGCGGGAGCCGACCTCGGCAAGGACGATGTCGCCCGTGGCCACGCCCATGGAGAGGGCGCGGGCGAACGGTGAATTCTTGCCTGCCCGGCGGTTCAGGGTCTCGAGCTGCGCGCGCACGGCGAGGCAGGTGTCGAGCGCGTTCGTGAGGTGATCCCGGCCTCTGAAGAGGATCATGACGGCATCGCCCAGGAACCTGCCGACCACCCCGCCACGCAGGGTGATCTCGGGGACGATGACGTCGAAGTTGGCGTTGAGGAGCTGCACCACCTCGCCGGGGCTCTTCCCGCGGGTGCGCTCCTGGAAACCAGCGAGGTCGATGAACGCCACCGTCCCCGGCTCGACGAGGGTGGAGATGGTCCGGTCGGGCATGTCGAGCCGCTCGACGAGGAGCGGGCTCGCGAAGGTCTTGAGGAGGCTGTTCTCGTGGCCCGACCGGGCGCTCTTGCGCGCCTCACTCACCTGCTTGAGCGTCTTCTCCACGGTGAGCAAGAGGTCGCTGGGGTTCAGGGGCTTGATCAGGAAATCGAAGGCCCCGCGGTTCATGGCGGTGCGGATGTTGTGCATGTCGCCGTAGGCGGTGACCACCACGACCCGCGCCTGGGGGCGGGTCTCGCTCACGCGGGCGAGTAAGGTGAGTCCATCCATGCGGGGCATGTTGATGTCGGTGAGGACGACGTCGATGTCGGGGTGGGCGTTCAGCGCCTGCAGGGCCTCCTCGCCGTCGGCAGCGAAGATGAATTCACAGGTGCCGTCGCGGAGGTGGGCACGAAAGCACTGCTTCATGAGGACGGCCATGTCGGGCTCGTCGTCCGCGACCAGGATCTTCGCCGGGCGGCGCCCGTCGCCGTCGGCCAGCGACGCGAAAGCAGAGGCCAGCTCGCGCGCGGACTGGAAGCGCTGGGTAGGGTCCTTGGCGAGCGCGCGCTCGAAGAAGTGGTCGACGGCGGGAGAGAGCTCGGGCACCAGGGTCGAGGGTGGCGGGAACGCTCGGGTGCTGATGTCGATGATGAGATCGCCGAGCCACCTGCCCGTGAACGGTAGCCTGCCGGTGAGGAGGACATAGGCCATGACCGCGAGCGACCAGAGATCGCTGCGGTGGTCGACCGTGGAGGCGCGGATCTGCTCCGGGCTCATGTACGCGGGCGTGCCCACCAGCGCCCCCGGAGAGGTGAGGGCGTTCTGGTCACTGCCCGTCAGATGGGCAATGACGCCGAAGTCGAGGATCTTGGCGATGTCCTCGGCGTCGACACGGGTGAGGAGGACATTGGCCGGCTTGAGGTCGCGGTGCACGATGCCCGCGGCGTGCGCAGCGGCGAGGCCGCGCGACACCTGCACGATGGCAGCCACCGCGGCGCCCAGCGAGAACCGACCGACACGGTCCAGCCGGCGCTGCAGGTCCTCGCCTTCCAGCAGCTCCATGACGATGTACGGGGAACCCGCGTTGATTCCGTAATCGTACACGTGGACGACATGCTGGTTGCGGAGCTGCGCGATGGCCATGGCTTCGCGCTCGAATCGGGCCCGGGCGGCGCTCGATTCCACGAGGTCCGGGCTCATCATTTTCACCGCAATGCGCCGGCGGAGGCTCACGTCTTCCGCCTCCCAGACCTCGCCCATTCCCCCTTCACCGATCTTGCGGCTGAGCTGGTACCTGCCGGCGATCGTGGCTTCTGCCATGAGAGCGCGAGACTACAAGTGCGTCGCGAGCACTGTCAACGAAGCGGGCTCGACGCGTGGTCACGACGCGCGAGGGTTCCAGGGGGTTCGCTGGCCCGTCCTGGAGGCCTCGGCGATGGTGTCGATGAGGTGGTGGAGCGTGAGGGCGTCGTCGAAGGTGGGGGCGGTGTGGGTGCCTTCGGCGAGGTCGCGCTGGAACGCGGCGTAGACGTTGCCGATCTCCTTGGCAGAGGTGGAGACATCCGAGGGCGGTAGCCATTCGTAGCGCTCGGGGATGGGGAGGGGCTTCAAGGGGTTGCCGCTCCCCTGGGCGCCCGAGAGGGTGAGGTCGTCGGAGAGGGCGAGGTCTCCTTCGGTGCCGGTGATGGTGTAGGCAATGCGGCTGCCATTGCGCTTGCCACCTTCGAAGTGGGCCGAGAGGACGGCGCCGCTCGTGAAGGTGCCGGCGAGGAGGACCTGGTCCGGCGCGGTGACGGGGATGACCTGGCCGGTCTCGGCGATGGTCGCCTGATCGAACTGGCGGGCGACGATGGCGGAGAGGTCGCGAAGGTCGCCGAGGGAGGCGAGGAGCAGGTCGAGGAAGTGCGCGGTGTAGATGGTGTGCACGTTGGCGCCGTTCGCCGCGTCGGCCGTGTAGGCGCTGGAGGCGGTGATCTCGGCGCCGAGCATCGCGGTCGAGGCATCGATGGTCGCCGAGCGGACCTTGCCGATGTAGCCGTCGGCGACGAGGTCGCGGAGGTAGCGGATGCTGGGGGCGAGGCGGCGCTGGAGACCGATGAGGGTGCGGACGCCCGTGGCGGCGGCGAGGTCCCGGAGCGCGGTGGCCTGCGCCGTCGAGGTGCCGAGAGGCCACTCGCAGAAGACGTCTTTACGGGCGGCGAGGGCGGTGCGGACGAGACGGTCGTGCTCGGGGGTGCGGACGGAGACGACGACCAGGTCGACGTCGGGATGCTCGGCGAGCTTTCTCGCGTCGTCGAAGGCGTGAGGGACGCCAAAGGCGCGGGCCGTCTCGTCGGCGCTCTGCTGCCTGGTGGTGCTGACGGCAGTGAGCTCGTAGCCAGGGAGAGTTTTGAGGACGGGGAGGTGGGTGAGGCTCGCCCAGCTCCTGCCAGGGCTCGCGCCGATGACTCCGACCCGGATCTTGCCTGCATGCTTCGAGGTGCTCATGAGGGCTCCAGCGATGACCTCCGCGCGCACGCGGCCGCACCGGCGGCTGCGCACGAAGCGGAGGGTTGCTCCGTTTCAAATACGGAGGCAGGCTCCGTTTGGCAAGGGATAGATCGCAAGGACGGAGATGAGCGCGACGAAAAAGCAGGCAGGTGGGGGGGTGGCGGCACCCGCACAGAGGCTGCGCGCGGACGCGCAGCGCAACCGGGAGCGTCTGCTCGCGGCAGCGGACGAGGCGTTCGCGGAGAACGGGGCAGAGGCGTCGCTCGACGATGTGGCGCGGCGGGCCGGGGTGGGGATCGGGACCCTGTACCGTCACTTTCCGACGCGGGAGGCGCTGCTCGTGGCCACGGCGGAGGATCGGCTGGCCGCGCTTGGCAAGAAAGGTCGGGCGCTGCTCGGAACAGCATCTCCAGGAGAGGAACTGGAGGCGTGGCTGAGGGCGATGGTGAAGCACACGACGACCTACCAGGGGCTGGCAGGGTTGCTCGCGGGGGTGGTCCAGGGGCTGTCGGTGGGGTGTGACGATGTGAAGAAGGCAGGGTGTGAGTTGCTGACGCGGGCGCAGGCGGCAGGCGAGATCCGGGCGGACGTCAGCTTCGAGGACGTGCTCGGGGTGGTGACGGCCATCGCGTTCGCGGCGCAGCAGTCACCCACGGACAAGGGGCGGGCGCGGCGGTTGCTCGTGCTGTTCCTGGAGGGGCTGCGGGTGCCTGGAGCAAGGCAACGGGCGGCGCAGGAGTCCGAGCCCTGAGGCGGGGCGCCGGGGGGCGCCTGGCAGCCGGAGAGTGTGAAGCGCGGCGACATGCGCCTGGGGCACCCGCATTGCAAGGCAAGCCGCGATGCCGGCAGGCGGCGCACGGACCGGGAAGGGATGCATGACTCACACCGTGACGCGAGGGTTGAAGGCGGGCGCGGCGATGACCGCGGCATGCGGGGCAACCATGATGGTCTCCTCGGCGATCCAGCGGGGGACCCCCTGGGCAGGGCTGAACGCGATGGCGACGGCCGTGGGGGTGAGGCGGCGGCGGTTCGGGAAGCATTTCGACGCGGACGTGTCGGTCCCTGGGCTGGCCGTGCTCACCGGGGGGCTGCTGGCGTGGGGGATCTTCTACGAGGGGGCGGTGAGGCCGGTGGCGCGAAACCGGGTGGCCGCGGGGGTGCTGTCGGGGCTCGGGGGGTACGCGCTGGACCGGTGGGTGCTGCCGGACTGGGTCCTGCCGAACTTCCGGAAAGCGATGGGGTCTCGCGGGACGGTCGCGAAGTACGTGGCGCTGGGGGTGGCGAGCGCGCTGGCGACCGAGGGGCGGGGCGGGGTGCTCGCCGGGAAGCGGATCGCTGTGCTGGCGGCCGACGGGTTCGAGCAGGTGGAGCTGACCTTGCCCGTGAAGGCGCTGCGGGCGAAGGGAGCGACGGTCGAGATCGTGTCGCTGCGCCGGGGTCGAATCGTGGGGATGCACCTGAACGTGCCCGGGAGCCGGACGAAGGTGGACCGGACGGTGGAGAAGGTGAACGCGGCGCGCTACGACGGGCTGTTCGTTCCCGGAGGGTTCATCGGGCCAGATCTGGTGCGGCAGAGCGAGGAGGCGCGGGATCTGGTGCGCGCGTTCGACGCGGCGGGGAAGCCGATCGCGGTGATCTGTCACGGGCCCTGGGTGCTGGCGTCGGCGGAGATCCTGAAGGGGCGTCAGCTCACGTCGTGGCCCGGGATCCGTGACGACCTGGTGCACGCAGGGGCGGTGTGGCGGAACGAGGCGGTGGTGGTGGACGGGAACCTGGTGTCGAGCCGGGGGCCCCAGGACCTGCCGGCGTTCACGCGGGCGATGGTCGACCTGTTCGCGGGGCGCGCACCCGCGGCAGCGCTGCAGACGAGGGTTGAAAGCTCGTCGCCGCCACGGCTGTCACCGCCCGCGCTGGCGCTGCACGGCGTGGCGACGCTGCCGAAGGTGGCACGGGCGCTGCGCACGGTGGGGCTCGTGGCCGTGACCGCGCTCGTGGCGCGGCGCGCGGGGGTGCTCGCCGCAGCGGCAGCGCTCACGTAGGGTTCGGCGGCGCGCGGGGGCGTGAGCCCCTGCCGTGGGAATCAAACCGTGACGTGGGCGAGGGAGCCCGCCGGGGTGTCCCAGAGGGCCTGGGCGCGGGTCTGGGCCCGGAGGTGGTCATCGCTGCCCTCCACGGGGCCAATGACCCTGGGGGAGGCGCCGGAGAGGTCGACGTCGACCGAGGTGACGCCCGCCGTGGGCAGCTCCCGGCGAAGCTCGCGGGCGAGGCGGTCGCCGACGCGGCGGGAGAGGCCGGAGAGGACCGGGGGGGAGAGGTCCTTCATGCGGAGGATCTCGCGGAGGCTCAGCTCGGAGACGAGCGAGGCGCGGTCGCTGAGGCCCGTCGCGCCGAGGCGACGTTCGAGGAGGGCGGCGAAGACGCTGCCGTAGGCGCGGTCGATCTGGTCGCGGCGGAAGGTGGGATCGAAGCGCGGGCTGACCACGCGCTGGAGCTGGGCGACGCCGTTCAAGCCGTTGGCCCACTGGCCTTCGTTGCGGGCGAAGTACTCGCCGCGACCGTGGAGGTCGGCGGCGAGCGCGGAGAAGTGATCGGCCATGGTGGAGAGGGCGCGGAGGACGTAGTCGGTGAGGCGAAGCTCTTCGCGGAGCCAGGCGACATCGGTGAGGCGGCCGGCGAGGAAGGGCCAGAGGACGAGGTTGTAGTAGTTGTTGAAGTCGAGCAGGTACTTGAGCCGGTACAGCTCGAAGGAGCCGAAGACCGGGTACATGCGGGAGTAGAGAAGCAGGGTGCTCTCGTACTTGAAGCGGTAGTAAGCGTCGTAGGCCTTCACCTTCTCCTCGAAGGCGCTCCGATCGCCGGCGATCTCGGAGGAGATCATGCTGACGATGAACTCGTTGGCGGTGGCGATGAAGTCGGAGCCGGGGCTGTAGAAGGGGTCGGTGAAGGCGCCAGCCTCGCCGGTGACGGCCACGCGGTCGGTCGAGAAGTACAGGTCGGCGTGGTACGGGAGGTGGGCGTAGGCCTGGAAGTCCTCCATGTCGGCGCGGCTGGGGTGCTTGAGCAGGTCGCTCGCGGCGCGGTGGCCGGCGAGGAAGCGCTCGAAGTCCTCGCGGTTGCGCGGACCAGGGGTGCCGAGGGCGTTGAGGCGGTCCTTGTCGTAGACGACGCCAACGCTCATGAGGTCGCCGGCGAGAGGGATGAACCAGATCCAGTAGCCGTCGTACATGAGGTGGTTCGTGGAGAGGTGGCGCGAGGTGTAGCGGACGCGGTCGCGCCAGGCGTCGTCGCGGACGGCGTCGAGACCGCCGACGCCGCGGTAGCGGGCCCAGGCGGCGGCGGTGTTGAGGCGGGTCTCCTTGTGGACCTTCTTGCCGAGCTTGCGGAGCAGCACGTGGCGGCGACCGGAGGCATCGCAGAGCCAGCGGCAGGTGACCTCGTGGCGGGCGCCGTCTTGCTCGTAGACGACGGTATGGTGGCTCTCGGCGTCGATGCGAAGGTCGACGACCTTGGCGCCCAGCGCGACCTCGGCGCCGGAGGCGCGGTTCATGGTGACGAGATCGCGTTCGAGCCTGGCGCGCTCGAGCTGGAAGCTCGGGTGGTAAGGGAGGTGGTCAGAGCCGATCTCGCTCATGCGCTGGAGCGGGAGGTCCTTGCCGGCGCTGTCGAAGAAGAAGCGCAGGCCATTCTTGGGGAGCTGGTGCTGGTAGAGGTAGGTGCCCAGGTCGAGGCGCCGGATCATGTAGCTGGCGGCGACCTCGACGGTGCTCTCGCCGACCTTGTAGTCGTCGATGGTCGCGGCGGCCTCGAGGACGAGGACGGCAAGGTCGGGGTGGGTGAGGCGGAGGTGACGCGCGAGGAATCCCCCGGCGATGCCGCTGCCGATGATCACGACGTCGTAGGCACGCACGAGGGTGCCTCTACACCGTTTTCAGTGCGGAAGCTTCAGGCTGGAGGGGCCGGTTCGCCGAGGAGCGCTTCGCGGAGCGCGAGGGGCAAGGCGCGTGCTTCGGCATCGGCGAAGATCCCGGCGGCGTGGACGATGCTGGCGGAGAGCAGGCCTCCGTGGCGGCTGAAGATGATCTGGAATCCGGGGGGGCTGACCACCGTGGGCAGGGGGTAGGCGTCCTCGACGGGGACGCCAGCGAAGCTGGTGATGGTCATGGGACCGGGGTTCGAGAAGATCATCGAGGAGAGCTCACCGTGGAAGGGGCTCTCGCGGAGCCACTCGTACGCGACACCAGGGAGCCACCGGGCGAGATCGAGGGCGGCGAGCATGGCGAGGTCGAGCTTCTCGCGGACGGCATTGCGCTGCTGGTCGGCGAGGTGGGCGACTGCGCGGCGTTCGTCGCGGAGGTCGTCGCGGTCGAGGGAGACGTGGAGCATGGAGAGGTGGTTGCCGAGGAACCGCCGGGCGCCGACCTTGGGATCGAGGGAGAGGGGGACGGGAAGGATGTGGTGAGGGGGGGCGTGGCCGCGCTCGGCGAGGGCACGGTCGAGGAGGTGGGCCGAGGCGAGGAGCATCAGGCTGGTCTCGGCGAGGCGTGCGCGCTCGCGCACGCGGAGGTCGAACGCGCGGGTCTCGTCGGCGGAGAGGACGAGGCGGCGGACGCGGGGAGGCGTCGAGGCGATGCGCGGGGGAGAGGCGGTGGCGAGGGAGAGGATGGGGCGCGCGCCGACGGCGAAGACATGGGCCTTGTAGGCGCGGGCGAGATCGATGCGGGCGTTGCGATCGAGGTGGGCGAGGGCGCGATCGGAGAAGGCAAACCGCTCCTCGGGAGGCGGGGGTTCCTCGGGCTCGTCGCCGTGCCCCGATCCGAGCCAGCGCACGAGGCGATCGGCGCCACGCGCGTCGACGAGAGCGTGGACGTGGCGGAGGACGAGGACGTCTCCAGCATCGGGGCGGCGAATGAGGTCGATCTCCCAGACGCGGGCGCCGCCGACACGGGTGGTGAGCAAGGCTTCGAGGAGGGCATTGACCGCGAGGTCATCGGCGGCGTCGTGAACGCGGACGCGGGGTGCGCCACGACGGGGGTCAATGCTCCAGCAAGGGCGGGCGAAGAAGGGGATGTCGAGGCGCCAGCGCAGCTCGGGGACGAGCTCCACGGCGCGGTCGAGACGGCGCTGGAGGCGGGCAGGATCAAGGCGGTCCGCCAGCGTGACCACGTAGAGACAGTCGTTGCCGGAGAGGCCGCGGCTGCGCATCGCGCGGTCGTTCATGAGGTGGAACACGTCGATCCCACCGAGCAGGACGGAGGCGGTCATGGGGAGGGCATCGTGACAGGTACGATGGGCGCGGCTCAGGTTGACCAGGTGGATCCGGCGACGTGGCTGACGCGACGCTATCAGCGGGCGGGGCGCAGGGACAGGGCCGCCGTCCTCAAGGCTTGCGACGCGCGGTGGGGATCGTCTAGCGTGCGTGAGCTGGCGTCCTGTGCCCACCATGAGCCACCACCCCATGATCCTGCGACGATCCCTGGTTCGTTCGATTGCAGTCGCTCTGTCGCTCGGCGTTGCCGTGACGAGCGGTCCTGTCCTCGCCCAGGAGGGCGGTCAGCCCTCGAAGGCCGCCGTGGAGGAGGCGAAGCAGCGCTTCCAGCGCGGTCGCGAGCTGTACGAGGAGAACGATTTTCAGGGGGCGCTCGTCGAGATCCGCAGGGCCTACGACCTGGCGCCGACCTACCGGCTGCTCTTCGACATCGGCCAGATCTACTACCAGCTCCAGGACTACCCGAACGCCCTGAAGACCTTCACCAAGTTCCTGCAGGACGGGCGCAACGAGATCCCGCAGCAGCAGCGGGATGACGTCCAGCGGGAGATCGACAAGCTCAAGGGGCGGGTCGGCACGCTGCGCGTCACGACGAACCGGCTCGAAGCGGAGATCTCCGTCGACGATGTGCCGGTGGGCAAGGCGCCGCTCTCCGAGCCAGTCCTGGTGAGGCCCGGTCGGAGGAAGATCACCGCCACGCTCTCCGGGTTCTCGCCGACGACGAAGACAGTGGAGATCGCAGGGCTCGAGACGCTCGATGTGAACCTGGAGCTCGGGGAGGCCAGCACGCTGACCTCGACGCCTCCCTCCGGGGAAACGGGGGGCGCCTCCACGCAGACGCCTGCGGTGGAGGAGAAGAAGAGCGTCCTCCCCACGGTGATGTGGATCACGACGGGTGGGCTTGCCGCAGCGACGACGGTGACAGGGATCCTGGCGCTGAGCGCGTCGAGCAGTCAGTCGACCAACCTGGAGACCTTCCCCACCACCGCAGAGACGCTGGAGAGCGGAGCCAGCAAGGCCAAGACCATGGCGCTCGTGACGGACATCCTGCTCGGAGCCACCGTGGTGGCTGCTGCCGTCTCGGTCTACGTGACCGTCTCCTCAAGCTCGAAGAGCAGCCCCCAGAAGACGGGCGAGGTCCGTCTCGGTGTGGGCCCCGGCAGCTTGAGCGTGATGGGCACCTTCTAGGGCCCGTCCTGGATTTCGAGGGAGGCCGGCCGACGACGCGGGGCGCGCAGCAGCTTTACCGGCAGCTCTTTACTTGGCCCAGGGATCGCTGCTCAGGGTGCGCTTCGGCTTGTTGGTCGCCGTGTCCACGGGTGCCGGCGCCGGCGTCGTCGACGTGCCAGCAGCACCTGACCAGGGATCACTGCCGCTGAGCGTGCGCTTCGGCTTGCCAGCCGCGGCTGCCTTCGCGGGATCCTCGGTGTTGGTGGAGGTGGGGCTCGGCTCGTAGGGCATTCCTTCTTCGCCGCCCGTGGTACGGCGCGGACGGTAGCTCACGGTCGCCGAGGTCTTCTTTTCGAGGTCGAACTCCATCGACACGTCATCGCCGAACTGCGCGAACTCCTTCTGGGTCGCATAGCCCTGCGCCTCTACCCGGACCAGGTGGCGAGCGCCATCGGCCGGGAAGCGCCCCGTGAAGGGGTTCGCGCCGAGCCCGACGTCGTCGAGGAAAAGCTTGGCCGTGGCCGGAGCCGCCGTGATGCGCAGCTCGATGGTCTTGGGCGTCGGCGCCTCGGCGGAAGCCGACGATGGCGTGGGGCCCCCCGGCTGAGAGGCGGCGACGTCGGCGGCTGCGGGAGGGGGCGGGATCGGGTCTGGCCCGCGGCCCCGGAGGAGGAGCAACGCGACCACACCGGCGGCGGCAGCCCCTGCGAGGATGGGGAAGAGCATCCTGCGGGCCGGAGGGGGCGGCGGCGGCGGCGCCTGGGGCACCTGCTGGGTGACGCCCGAGCCGTCGGAGGTCGGGTAGGCGAGGTTCGGGAGGGGCTGCGAGCCGCTCGACGACGAGGAGCGCGTCGACGGGGGCGGGAGCATGCTGTTCATGTCGAGGAGCGAGGCGCTCCCCGAGCGCAGCCGCTTGAGCTGGCTGTCGATGACCGTCTGGAGGCGGGAGCGCCGATCCGAGAACAGGCTGGCCACGAGCTCACCCGTCTCGTCAGGCGTGATGCGCTGCCCGGTCCTGTCGAGGTAGGAGAGCAGATCGGCGCGCAGCTCGGCCGCGGTGTTGTAACGCTCTGCCGGGTCGTAGGCGAGCGCGCGGTCCATGATCCGCACCAGGTCGGGGTCGAGATCGGGGCGGTAATCGGTGAGGCGCGGGATCTCCTGGTTGAAGATCTTGTTGACGATCTCCATGTCCGCCAGGCCCTTCCACATCTTGACCCCGGCGAGGATCTCCCAGAGCACGATGCCGATCACGAAGATGTCGGCGCGGCGATCCACAGGCTTGGCGCGGCACTGCTCGGGCGCCATGTACGAAAGCTTGCCCTTGAGCACGCCGGTGGTGGTCTGGCTGGAGCGCGTCGCGGCCTTGGCGATGCCGAAGTCCACCACCTTGGTGTGACCTTCGTACGTGACGAAGATGTTGTGCGGGCTGCAATCGCGGTGGACGACGTGCAACGGGGTACCGTCGTAGTCCGACAGCTCGTGCGCGTAGTGGAGACCGGCAAGCGTGTCGGCGATGATCTTCAGCAGGATCGCTTCGCCGCGAGGGCCCGCCACGCGCCCGTTGACGCGCATGCGCTGGATGATCCGGTTCAGCGGCTGGCCATCCAGGTACTCCATCGCGATGAAGTACTCGCCGTCGACGTCCCCCACCTCGTTGGTCTGCACCACGTTGGGGTGGTTGAGCCGCGCCGCGAGCCGCGCCTCGTCGAGGAACATCGTGATGATGTCGTTCTCGTCGCCGATGTCCGCCCTGCGAAGGCGCTTGATCACATGCAGCTTGCTGAAGCCGGCAGGACCCTGGGTGACCGCGAGAAAGACGTCCGCCATGCCCCCCTGACCCAGGGTGGCAATGAGTGAATATTTTCCGAAGCGAAGCTCCGGGCTCTTCGGGTTTTCAGGCTCCACGTGAACGAGGAATGGTCAGCCTTCGGGGCGCCGCCGTCAAGCTGCGCGGAGGCGGCGACAGACAACTTCATCTGTAGAGATCCAGCAACGATAGATGATCTGATGCTGGACAACGCACGGGTGATGTATGCAGGACGCAGACATCCTCCGCGTTCCGTCGTAGGCGCGGCGGCTCAATGGAACGTGATGGAACGTGGACGATGCGCTCCCCTCGCCTGCCCCCTGACGCGCGAATGAACCTCTCGGCGATCGACGCCAACCTGGTGGTGGCGCTCGACGCGCTGCTGCGGGAGCGCAGCGTGACGCGGGCCGCACAGCGGATGGGGCTCAGCCAGCCTGCGATGAGCCATACCTTGACGCGGCTGCGCGGAGCCCTGGGCGATCCGCTGCTGGTGCGCGTGGGACGGCAGATGACCCTGACGGAGCGCGCGGAGGGAATCACGGCGCGCGTGGCAGCGCTGGTGCAGGAGCTGAAGGCGATCTTCGACGAACGGCCCCCGGCCTTCGAGCCCGGAGAGAGCACGCGCGCCTTCCGTCTGGCGGCCTCGGACGAAGTGCAGGTGCTGCTCCTCCCCGCGCTGCAAAAGCTGTGCGCGCGAGAGGCGCCTCAGATCACCCTGCATGCGGTGCCCCTCGGCGAGGTGCGCATCGTCGAGGCGCTCCGGAGCGGTGAGGTCGATCTGGCACTCGGCGCCTTCGCGTCGGGGGCACTCGCCTCGGACGTGCGACGGACGGAGCTGCAAGGAGATCGCCTGGTGGGGCTCACCAGGGTGCAGCACCCCCGGATCCGCATGCGCGCAGACATGGAGACGTACCTCGCCATGAGGCATCTGAGGGTGGCGCACCCGGGCGGGCAGGATCCCGTGGACGAGCTGCTCGGGCGACGCGGCCTCACCCGGCACGTGGCGATGACGGTCCCCCACTTCCTCGTGGCGCCTCACGTGGTCGCGGACTCCGATCTGATCGTGGCGCTGCCGAAGAGGATCGCGGAAGCCTTCGCGCCGGGCATGGCAGTCCGGACCTTCGAGATGCCCTTCGATCTGTCGACCCCCGAGATCGTGATGGCGTGGCACGACCGCGTCCACGCCGATCCGGCCCATGGCTGGTTGCGACGGCTCGCAGCGCAGGCGGCCGCCCGCGCCTCCCAGGGTGGGCGGCGACGACGGCGCGGCTGACGCGGAGCTGGCTGGATCAGGGGACCGGGCGGTCCCCGAGGCGACGGCTGGGCGTACTACCGGCCGAGTGCTTCGGCGCGGTTGACGATGCGGGGCGTCAGGAAGATGACGAGTTCGCTGCGCGTGTCGGCCGCGCGACGGCGCTGGAACAGCACCCCGAGCACGGGGATGTCGCCGAAGAGCGGGAGCTGGTCGAGGTTGCGACCGGTATTGCGGGTGAAGATGCCGCCGATCACCGCCGTGTGGCCGTCCATGATCAGCAGATCGGTCTCCGCCTCGCGCTTGAGGATGGTCGGATCGCCGCGCGCCGAGGTCTGGGTGAAGTCCGGCTCGTCGCGGTTGATCTTCACGTGCATGGCGACGCTGCCGTCCGCCGTGACGTGCGGCCGCACGAGGAGCTGCAGCTTGGCTTCCTGGAAGATGGTCTGCACGCCCTGCGCGCTGACCTGCGAGAACGGGATGAGCGTGCCCTGGCTGATCCGCGCCTCGCGGTTGTCCAGGGTGAGGACCCGGGGGCTGGAGATGACCCGCAGCATGCCGCTGGCCTCGGCGGCGCTGAGGCGGACGCCGAGGTTCACCGCGTTGTTGATCGAGCCGAAGGTCAGGCCGAGGGCGCCGCCCTGGCCGGAGCCGACGGTGGCAGGGAGGTTGACCGCGAAGTTCGGGTTGGCGACGCGGCTGTTGAAGGGCGAGAGGCCTGCCGTCGGGGTGTTGGCGTCGCTCGCCCCGCCGACGAGACCGATGGAGTTGGGGAACGCGAGCCCCGTCGGGTTGCCCGTGGCGGCGCTGAAGGTCGTGTCGCCGCCCCACTGGATACCGATGTCGCGCGTGTACCTGCTCGTGGCCTCGACCACGCGCGCCTCGATCAGCACCTGGGGCGTCTGGGTGTCCAGCGCCCGGATCAGCTCCTCGATCTGGTTCAGGTTGCCGCCCACGTCACGCGCGATGAGCACATTCGTGCGCTCGTCGACGGCCATGGACCCGCGGGGAGAGAGGAGGTCCTTGGCGCGGGCCTGGAGCTCCGCCGCCTGGGCGTAGGAGACGGGGATGAGCCGCGTCTCCAGCGGGGCGAGCTGCTGCTCGCTCTTGCGCCGCGCGATCTCGAGCTCCCGCTCCTTGTTCAGGTCGGCGATGGGCGCGACGCGGATCATGTTGCCCTGCCGCACCATCCCGAGGCCCTTGGCCTGGAGCACCGTCTCCAGGGCCTGATCCCAGGGGACGTTGCGCATGCGGATGGTGACCGCGCCGCTCACGTTGTCGGCGGTGACGATGTTCACCCTCCCCACGTCCGAGATGAGCCGGAGGACGTTGTGGATGTCAGCGTCCTTCAGGTCGAGGTCGACGCGACGACCCGTGAAGCGCCGCTGCTGGCCGGCGATCGTGGGCAGGAAGGCGTCGGCCTGGTCGGGCTCCGTCGACGCCTCGCGGACCGCCTTGCCCTGCTCGAACGACGTGGTCACCCGCGGCACGCCGTCGTCGAACGCCTCCTCGCGGGCGACGACGCGGGCCCTCCTGGCGACACCGCCGTCGACGCCCTTGCCGGAGAGCATCGAGTGGACCGGCCCGTCGGAGACCGTGAGCACGAGGGCATTCCCCTCGCGCGCCACCGAGGCCAAGGCGCCCTCCTGTCCCTCGACCTCCACCACGACCCGCGACGCATCGCTCTTCCGGCGGTAGCTGGAGACTGCCCGGACCGTGCCCCCGAACGCGCCCACGTCGAGCGTGCGCTGCAGGCGGTCCGGGAGGCGCGCCCCCTTGAGCTCCAGCACGAGGCGACCTGGCGCGGGGCTCGTCTGCGCGAAGGAGGGAATCGAGGTCATCTCGATGATGACCCGGTCATGCCCGGCGCGGTGGTCGAAGCGCACATCCGAGATCGTGGGCCCCGACCCGGGCGGCGCCTCCTCCACCGTGGAAGGGGCTGGCGTCGGGGATGGCGCAGGCGACACCGGCGTCCCGGGCGCGGCCATCGGGCCCGTCTGGTCCGCCGCCTTGAAGCTCATGACCAGCGACCCTGCCTCGGCGCGGAGGCGGTAGGCGACGGGGCGCGCGAGCTGCACCAGCACCCGCGTCGTCCGCTGTGCCCCCGTCTGGAAGGACTGGGTCATCACCCCACCCACCAGCTGGTTGCCGCGGGTGATGGCGCCCGGCGCCCCCTGCACGTCGGCCCCTTCCAGGTCGACCAGCAGGCGCTTGCCGCCGTCCGTCACCCGCGCCGAGAACCGTGGCGTCCCGCTGGTGGCCACGACGATCTCGGCCGTCTCCTCCGTCGGTGCCGTCAGCTTGACGTCACGGATGTGGATCGCGACGGCTTGCGCTGCCGCGTCACCGACGAGGGAGCCGGCGGTCAGCACCGCTCCGATCGCCAGCGCCCGACACAGCGCGCCCCTTCTTGAGCGACCCTCTCGATTGCTCTTCATTGCACTCCCGCTCGTGTTGACGCGCACCTGCGTCCCACGCTGCAGAGGCTACTCTGCCGGTGTCGTACCGGCCTAATTCGTGGCAATCAGGGTTCGCTCAGCCCGAACCGGGAGGACTCTTCGTCCGCCGAGCGGAGCGCGACCACCCTGGTGGTCGGGGGAATCTCCGGGTGGGCGGGGTCCTCGCGGATGAGGACCACGTCCGACTCGCGGATGCGGTCCACCCGCCAGTTGATGGCGACATCGGCGCCCGTGGCTCCGCCGGTGTGCACGATCTCGGCCTTCCCGATGAAATCGCCGACCTTGACCACCCAGCCGAGCCCCGTGGGATCGGTGAGCAGGGCGCGCGCGGGCGAGCGGCTGACCACGCCCACGAGCTTCAGCTCGTCGAGCGCGTACCTGTCCACGAGGACCTGACGCTGGATGGTGATCCGGGTCTTCGCCTGCGAGGCGAACAGGGACTCGTAGCTGCGGAACGGATCCCGGTTGCGCTCGCTCTCGGAGAAGTCTGCCTCCGAGAAATCACGGAGCGGGAGCGGCGGCAGCTCGGGCTCCGCCACCGCGTCCGCGCCCGCGTCGGCCGCGCGCGGGTTGGAAGGTGGACGCGCCGCCTGGGGGGCTCCCGGCTTGACCGTGGTCGGCGGCGCCACCGGTGCCTCCTCTTCACAGCCCGCCACGAGCGTCATGGCGGTGGGCAGCAGGAGGGCACCTGCCAGCATGGGCCCACGCGCGAAGCGCCGCACCAGGCGGCGAGGAGCGCTCAGGAACTCGACGGACACTAGTGGCCTCCCTGCTTCGGCGCGCCCCGTTGCTGGCGCTTCGGGTTGGTGCCAGCCCCTTCGCCCGCCTTCACCGCGCGGAACGCGGTGGCCAGACACTCCACATCCACCTCCACGTCCTCCGCTCTGGGCTCGCTCTGCCGGGAGGCCTTCTTCTTGATCTGGATGTTCTCGACGTTGATGATCCGGTCGAGCTGCCCGACCCCGTAGAAGAACTTCGCCACCTGGTGGAACTTGCCGCTGAGCGACAGCTTCATCGGAACCTTGGCGAAGAACTCCTGAGGGATCTCCTCCGTCGGGCTCCAGGAGGTCAGGTTGACGCCCGACACCGTGGCCACGCCCTGGATCGCCGAGAGGAACGCCGGGGTCTCCGACTCGTCGGGCAGGATCTTCTTCTGCTCCCGGGAGAGCTGCTCCCGGCGCGTCTTCTCGTCGAGATCCTTCTGGTACGCCTCTTTCGACGCCTGCGCCTTGCTCAGCTCACTCTGCAAGGAGAGGGTCCGGTTCTGGGCGCCCTCGATCTGGGAGGAGACGTCCGTGTAGAAGCCAATGAAGTAGAGCGCACCGATGAGCGCCATGAAAACCGCGCCGATGGCGACCTTCGCGACCGGCGAGAGCCGGTCGAGGGACAGCCCCGACTGCGTGGTGGTGGTCTTCTGGGCCATCAGTACCTCACCCTCAACTGCAAGGCGAAGGAGACCAGCTCGAGCTTGTCGGCCTTGTTGTTCTCCTTTTTCCCCGGCAAGAGCTGCACGTCGTGGAAGTACTCGGACAGCTTGAGCCGCTGCGCGAGCTCGTAGACGTCCGTGCCATCCCGCGCGAGCCCCTCGATCCGCACCACGCGCTCGGACTCGATGTAGCTCATGAGCCACAGCCGCCGGGTGTCCCAGGCAGGGTTGTAGACCGCGAGCGGGTTCTCCTTGCGGAGCTGGGCCAGCTTGTCGGCGTCGGCGGTCGGTCCCTTGCCCTGGGTGAGGATCTGCCCGAGTTCCAGGAGCACCGCGGTCGGCCCGCTGCGCGCGGCCTGGAGCTTCGCGATGGCGTCCTCGCGGGCGCGAAGCACCTCGAGGGCCTGCTTGATCTCCTCGTGGTTCGAGACGAGCTTCTTGATGTCGTTGATCTGCTGCTGGAGAACGTTGTTCTTCCGGTTCAGCTCATCGAGCTCTTCGACCTGCGTCTGGTGGAACCAGAACAGGAGCACCACCTGGAGGATGACGACCCCCAGGGTGACGAGCAGCCACCGCTGGCTGGCCTGCGGCGCGGCCCTGGGGCCACGTCGCTGCGGGAGGAGGTTTACGCGTATCACAGGCGCTTCTCCCGCTCCTTCCGCAGCGAGAGCCCGAGCGCGACGCAGAACTGCGCGGCCCGGAGGCGGAGGAGCTCAGTGTTCACTTCCTTGGCTTCCACGGCGATCCGCTCGAGCGGCTGGATCAGCTCCACCGCCACCCGCGAGCGACGCCCCACGGCCGCTGCCAGCGCGGGGAGGCTCGACGAGCCGCCCGTCAGGAAGATGCGGTGCATCTCTCCCTCGCCGCTGGTGGCCAGGAAGAAGTCCAGCGACCGCTGGATTTCCCCGGCGATGGAGTCGCACACCTGCTCGATGGTCTCCAGCACCTGCCCCGGGACGCCCCCGGGCCCTGCGGTGACGCTCGCGCATTTCAGCTCCTCGGCCTGCTCGAAGCTGACCCCCAGCCGACGCTGCACCTGCTCGGTGATGTAGTTGCCCCCGTTGCCGATGTCGCGTGTGAAGGCGCTGACGCCGCGGGAGATGATGTTGATCGAGGCGAGGCTGGCGCCGACGTTGATGATGGCGAAGGTCTGATCGGGCGGGATTCCGCGGCTGACCTCGAAGAGGTTCTGGACCGTGAACGCATCGATGTCCACGACCATGGGCTTCAGCTTCGCGTTCTTGGCGATCTGCGTGTAGTCGTTGATCTCGTCGCGCTTCGCGGCGACGAGGAGCAGGTCCATCTGCCCTGCTTCCGGGCGACGGCGCAGGACCTCGTAGTCGACGTGCACGTCCTTGATGTCGAAGGGGATGTGCTGCTCGGCCTCCCACTGGATCTGCTCGTCGAGCTCGGCCGCGGTCATCAAGGGCACCGTGATCTTGCGGATGATCACCGCCTGCCCGCTGATGCTCAGGGCCACCTCTTTCTGGCGGATCTTGGCCTCCTGGAACGACTTCCCGAGCGCATCGACCACGGCCTGGGCGTTCATCACGTGGCCATCGACGATGGTCTGCGCCGGCAGCGGGGCGTAGCCCACCCGGACGAGGCCATACCCCTTCCTGCTCTCTTTGACCTGACAGACCTTGATCGAGCTCGATCCGATATCGACCCCGACCAGGTTCTTGCCTTCCGACATCCCGCCCGTCCTGGCCCCGCTACGCGGAGGCCCCTTGACCGATGTTCAGGGAGAAGTTGACGCGCGTGATCCCCGGAATCTCATCCGGAGCGGGGGCCCTGCGCGTCGGTTTCGGACCCACGCCCGGAGCTTCGCACCTCTGCAGTTCCCTGGGCAAAAATCCGCTTTACGCTTGGGTTACGCCCGCTTATCGAAGCGGGTGTGCGCTGCGGCTCCCTCCCACGGGGAGCGGCCCGCGGGCAGACCTGGTGGCAGGCACCGCATCTGCCGGTCAGGGTAGCACGATCAAGGCTGCCTCACCGTGCAGCGAGGACGTGGAGATCGACCGCGTGGCACTGCCTACCATGCTCTCGAAATTGTTGGGTTACCGAGCGCCCCAGGAGGCGCACGCCCCGGGACGCCGCGAGAGGCGTTCCCGTCCTTCCCGCGCCGCGTGCATCGCCGCCCTCGTGGGCCTGGCCCTCCTCACCATCCCGGTCGTGGCAGACGCGGCCACCGTGGAGCACGTCGTCGTTCGAGGCCAGACGCTGGTGCGCATCGCCCGACGCTACCGGACCACGGTCGACATCCTCCGCGAGGTGAACGGCCTGAAGCCGGAAGATCAGCTCCGCCCTGGCCAGCGGCTGGTGATCCCCGAGCGCGGCAAGGAAGCCGAGGCAGCGCGCAAGGCAGCCGCCCTCCGGAAGGAGGAGGCCCGCAAGGAAGCTGCCCGCAAGGAAAAGGAAGCCGCTCGCCTCGAGGCAGCGCGCAAGGACAAGGAGCCCGATCGCAAGCCGACCACCGGCAAGAAGGCCGATCGGCCGGGTGACAGGAAAGACGACCGGAAGGCGAAGCCCAGCAAGGAAGACGAGGAGCAGGGTTACGCCCGCAAACCGAAGCGCCCTGGCTTCGTGCGCATGGTGCGTGGCGGCGAGGGGCTCGAAGTCCAGCTCCTCAACCGGAATGGCCGGCTCAACCCCAAGGCGCTCCCCAAGATCACCCACCTGCTCCGATCAGCGAAGGGCGGTCTCGCCATCGATCCGCGGCTCGCGACCCTGGTGGGCATGGTGAGCGACCACTTCGGAGGGCGCACCATCCGGGTGGTCAGTGGCTATCGACCCTACTCCCCGACCCAGTACACCCCCCGCTCCAACCACAACCTGGGTCGCGCCATGGACTTCTCCATCGACGGAGTGCCCAACACCGTGGTCCGAGACTTCTGCCGGACCTTCCGGAATGCTGGTGTTGGCTATTACCCCAACTCCTCGTTCATTCACCTGGATGTCCGTTCAGCCAAAACCTACTGGGTAGATTATTCACGCCCTGGCGAAGCCCCCCGTTACAGCAGAGGCTCCCCCCCTCCGGCCGAAGCAGAGGGGCCCAGCGACATGGAGCAGACCTCCCGCCACGAGGCTTCTCCGGTGTCTGCGGAGACTCCCCCATCTGCTGCAGAATCCGGAGAAAACTCTGCAGGAGTTCCGAGCAATTCCGGAACTTCTCCCTCCGACGGCGAAGACTAGAGTCGTCCAGGACCCTCCCCGATTCGCGCCTCGTCGGGAGGACCTGAAAACTGCGATTTAGCCCGCCAGCAAGCGTGAAAATTATCCACATCTGATCAAAGGATCCCGCTTTACACACATGCGTCTTCCCTGCACGTTGAAGGAGAGTTGCGTCACCAATCCACCTCACCAGTGACGTGTTTGACCCGAATCGAGCAGGGGCAACATCTGCCCTCGGGGATGGCCATGCCTGTCGCGGAACCTATCTGGGAGTATTCAGAGGCTCGCGCGGAGGAGGACGTCCCTCCGGAGAGCGCATCGTTCCGTAAACACGGAACACCCATCGTTGCGGGTGAGGGACCGAGGCGAACACTGCCGCCGCGAGCAAGGGCGGCGGGCAGCGAGGGCCACGAGGCGCGCCGGTGGGCGCGGAAGCAGCGGGCGCAGCGACGGTTCAACGAAGACTTCTGCCCCGAAGCGCTGAGGGGATACCTGCCGCTGGTCTACAAGATGGTCCAGCAGCTCTCGCGCGGTCTCCCCGCCAACGTCGAGCGCGACGACCTCCTCGCAGCGGGAGTCTTCGGGCTGCTCGACTCGATCCGCCGCAATGGCGGCGTCGAGGGGGACACGTTCACCGGTTACGCGCGCATGCGCATTCGCGGCGCCATCGTCGACGAGCTCCGCGCCCAGGACTGGCTCTCCCGGCGGGCCCGCGCAGCGCTCAACGCATCGGGGACCGAGGGTACGAGCTTCGTGAGCCTGAACGAGATGACCCCCGGCGAGGAGTCTGCCCACCTGGCCCACGGCGAGGATCCCTCGGAGGCCCTCTCCGCCCACCACGAGCGCCGCGCGCTGACCACCGCCATCGAAAAGTTGCCCGAGCGGGAGCGCCGGGTGGTGGGGATGTACTACTTCGAGGGGGCCAAGCTGAAGGAGATCGGGGCCGAGCTCGGCGTGAGCGAACCCCGGGTGTCGCAGCTCCACACCAAGGCGCTCCTCCGCCTGCGCTCGATGCTCCGCGCGGCCTGAGGCAGCTATTTGATGGACATCGCCGGGGTGGTGGCCCCACGCGCGCCGCGCAGCACGGCGTGCACGCTCAGGAGCCCCCCCACGGCGCCCGCGAACCCTCCCCGGGTGAGGAGGACCTGGGCGAATCGATGAAGATCATCGGCCGACGCGAGGGAGGTGAGCCCGGCCCCCTGGAGCGTCTCTTCCATCGCGCGATGCGCCGCTTCCGCGCCAAGCACGTTGGTGAGCTTGCCGAGCGCGATGCCGTGCCAGTCGTAGGGTTCGGGGCTCATGGGGCACCCAGCCTGGCCTCGAGCTCCGCGACCCGCGCCTCTGCGGCCTCTTTGGCGCGCAGCAGGCGCGTCAACGAAACCTCGCTCTCCCTGGCTTGCAGCGCGATCTCATCGAGGAGAGCCTGCGTGCGGCGCTGCACCTCGCGTTGCTCATCGATGTCGGTGTTCGTGCCAAACCAGCGGACGATCTGCCCCTCGGGGCCCCGCTGCGCCACGGCGCGGGCGAGGTGCCACCCGTAGCGGCCGTCGTGAAGCCGCAGCCGGAACTCGACCTCGTAGCTCTCTCCTGTGGTCAAGGAGTGCACCCAGCGCTCGATCACGCGCTGGCGATCCTCGGGGTGCACCACGTCCAGCCATCCTTCGGCGAGGAGCTTGTCCACGCTGAGCCCGAAGTGGCGTGCCGTCTGCGTGGTCACATAGTCCAGGTGCCCGTCGGGGAGGGCGGTCCAGATCTGCACCGGGATGGTCTCGGCGAGGAACCGGTACCGCGCCTCGCCCTCCTCCAGCTCCCTCGCGATGCGGCGCTCGTCAGCAAGAGCGCGCACCTCGATGACCACCCCCACGGCACTACCGTGCTCGAGGACGGGGCTGGCCGAGAACGCGACCGGATAAGCATGTCCGTCCTCGTGGAGGAAGACATCCTCTCCCTGCGCGCTCGTTCGTAGAGCGAGCACGCGCTCACGCAACCCCTCCGAGAACGGGCTGACCGCGCTCTCGGCGTGACCTCGGTGAACCACCTCGTCCAGCGGCTCGTCGCGCCGTTGCACCTCGATGGCCGAGAAGCCCGTGAGCCGCTCGGCGGCTGGGTTCATGTAGGTGCAGCAGAGCCGGGTATCCGTCAGGAAGAGCGCGAGCGTGGCGTTCTGCGCGATGGCCTCGACGAAGGTCGCCGAGGCAAACCTACCGACAGCACTGTCCATGGAGCCTCAGCGCTTACGACCTTCACCCCCCCAGCGCAAGCCTTCCCCTGGCGCCCTGCCTGACCGCTCTCTTTCGCCGTGCTGCCGCCCCCTGCTGCGACCTACCACCCCGTGAAAGGACGGGCTCTGCCGAGCATCGGCGCCTCGAGCAGGAACAGGGTCGTGTCGTCGTAGCTCGCCCGCAGCACCGGCGGAAGCTCCAGCTCCGGCGGTGCCACAGGCGCCGCGTCGGGAGCTGCAGCAGCATCGGTGGGCTCCGCAGGCTCGGTGGGCTCGGGTGGCGTGGTGGGCGCTGACGGATCCGTTGCCTCCGCAGGCTCTTCGCGCGCCGGAGCGGGAGCAGGCAACGCCCCCGCCCGGTGCAAGAAGGAGGACCGGCGGGCTCCACGATCGAACGCCACCACCCGCCCGCAGCCCAGATCCAGGAGCGCCTCGGTGGTCGCCTCGTCGCTGTCGAACGTCGTCGTCGCCACGACGAACGTTCCGTCCTCCAGCACGCAGGCCGCACCCCGCCGACGCATCGCCCCGATCTCCCGCGCCGAGGGAAGCAGCTTGCCCCCCTCCGCGACCAGCGGCAGCTCGGTGGCAGCGGCGCCCGGCGGCAACGCCACCCCGGCAGGAAGGATCTCCACCCGGCGCCCGTGCACCACGAGCTGCCCCCCCTCGCCGCGGAACCGCAGCCCCACCTTGCCATCGATCGAGAGCCCCAGCGCCCCTCGCCTGCGCCCGATCCCGAACCCCACCGCCCCGAGGGCCCGCGCGTGCTCCTCCGGCGTCAGCGCCTCCGGCAGCTTCGGAGCCCCCCGCGGCGAGATCTCACGCGCGCCCGCGCGCAGGCGCAGCTCGAAGCGATCCGGCGAAAACGCGGTGAGCTTCACCCGCGCCCCCAGGTTCAGCACCTCGGCCGCGTGGACCGCCGGCACCGACGCTGGCCCGGGCTGCGTCGCCCCGTCCACGCTCCATGCAGCGCGCCGGGGTTGCACCGGAGGCGCAGGGTCGCGCTGCACGAGGTACGCGAACGCCCCTGGCGACGAGGAGGTGATCTGCTCGGGCACCAGCGACATCACCGGAGAGAGCCGCTCGGCGGCCCACGCCCCCTCACGCTCCCCGACCCAGGCAAACCCCAGCCGCGCCGGATGTCGACCGACCTGCAAGCTCTCCTTGCATCCAGCCACGGTCAGCGCGCGCGAGAGCGCTGGCGCGTCCACCGCGCGCCCCCACGCATGGACCAGATACCCTCCCGCCGTCAGGCAGAGCGCCGCCCGCTCCGTCACCACATCGTCATCCCATCCGCGCGCGCCCTCTCCCCCCCCTGCCCCCACCCCTGCCCCCACCGCCGACGGCAGCGGATCCCCCTGGAACAGCGCGCGGATCCCCGCCGACGCCCCACCCTCCGACGGCCACGCGCCCACCAGCGCACGCCCATGCTGGTCCACGGCGACCGTGGGCAGCCCAGCACGCGGCGCCACCACCGCGCGCCCGTCCACCATCATCCCGTGCGACCCGTCCGCACCGAGCGCGACGGCCCCCAGCACGCGCGACGCGCTCCCCGCCTCGATCCCTCGACTGGCCCCTTCACCCGCCGCAGCCGCGTCAGCCGCTCCCCCCTGCGCTCCAGCCCTGGCTACCCCCGCCCTGGGCAGCCTCCCCGTCCCTCGCGGCCCAGCCTCGGGCCGTGGCGCATCGTAACCCGCCTGGAAGCGCAGCTCGATCCTCCGGGTATCGATCGCCAGGAGCTGCACCCGCGCTTCCGGAAGCCGCAGATCGGGCCGCAGATACGTCGCGTAAAACCAGGGCTCCACGCCCCCCGGCGTTCCCTCCGGGGCGCCCGTCCCGCCCACCCCCCCCGTCCCCCCCTTCACGAACGGTCCATCCGCCACGACCCACACCCCCTCGCCCGTCAGCGCGGGCGAGATCACGGTCGCGAGCGGCCCTGGTGGCCATCCCCCACCTGCAGACATCGCCCCGCCCGCCGCGGTCGCCGCCTGCCCTGCCAGACCGGGCTCCGGCGCCGGCGCCGACAGCCACCGCTCGACATCGATGGCAGCGCGCTCCACGGACTGCGCCTCCTCTGGCCCGAGCAGGCGGCGCGCGGCCATGGTCACCACCTCCACCCACGACCTCGAAGGCCTGGCGACCACCTGCACCGACGGCTGATACGCTTCCTTGCCGCCCGTGTTGAGCTGATGCCCCCCGAGCTCCACCGCCATCGGCGTGCGCTCCGGACCGAGGCCCGCGAGCAGCAGCGTGTCGGTCAGGTCCACCACGGCCTCCGGTGGCGGCGCCCCGAACGCGACCTCTGTACGCCCCACCCCCTGCCAGGTCCCCGCCGAGAGGAATCCCTCCACCGCCTCGAGCACCCGCCCGAACCGCGTCGGCGACGCAGGCGCTTCACCCGCGAGATCGAGCAGCGTCAGGTGCTGCACCCCCACCCCGGGCGTCACGCTCACGAACGCCGCCCGCCGCCCGCGCGCCACCAGACCGCGCTCGTCACCCAGCGGCGTCTCGCTCAGATTGCGGACGGTGTGCAGCCAGAGAGGCCTGCCGCTCCGGGTGAGCCGCACCGTGGCCCTGTACAGATCGGCGCTCCTCTGCCCCTCGGGGCCAGTCGTCGCCGCCAGGAACAGCACCCGCCTCCCGAGCAGCGCGTCGCGCAGGAACCCCCCCCGCTCCTCCCACACGAAATCGTCGACCCCGACGGTGCCCCCCACCGCGCCCCCCAGCATCGCGGCCACGGCGTCTGCGGTGCGCGGCGGCGGCGCGGGCATCCCGAACCGCGCCGCGATCGCGACACCTCCCACGAGCAGCGCCAGCGCGCCGCGGCCATGCACATGGTCGAGGACTTTTCCGGCGGCACCCCGAAGCATCACTGCGCGCGCGCGTCCCCTGCTCCGACCGTGGCCCCCGAGATGCCGAGAAGCTGACGGGCGCGGGCCGGATCGACCACCTCACGCCCCACGCTCCGCGCGTACGCCGCAGCGCGCGCCACGAGCGGAGCGCTCCCCTCGGCGAGCACACCCTTCTCCAGGTAGATGTTGTCCTCCAGGCCCACCCGCGCGTGGCCCCCGAGCCGCATCGCCAGCTCCGTCATCGGCCGCTGATGCCGCCCCACCGCGGCCACGCCCCAGGTCGCCCCCGGCGGGATCTGGCTCACCAGGAAGCGCACCACGTCCTCGCGCGCGCCGATCCCCCCGGGCACCCCGAGCACGAACTGGAAGTGCAGCGGCCCCTTCAGCACCCCCTCCGCGTGCAGCCGCAGCGCCTCGTCCACGTGCCCGACCTCGTAGCACTCCAGCTCGGGCACGCTCCCCGCCGCGTGGATGCGCTGGCACAGATCGCGGATCAGCGGCCGCGGGTTCTGGAACACGTCGTTGCCGAAGTTCAACGTCCCGCAGTTGAGCGTCGCCATCTCCGGCCGGCACTGGAGCACCTGCGCCCGCTCCTCGCCGCTCATGCCCACGGCGCCCCCCGTCGAGGCCTGGACGATCACGTCGGTCTTCTCGCGGATCGCGGCCACCGCCTCGCCGAACAGCCCTGCGTCCTGGCTCGGCGCCCCGTCCGGCGTGCGCACGTGCAGGTGAATCACCGCCACCCCCGCGTCCCGACACCGCGCCGCTTCCTCGGCGATCTCCTTCGCCGTGATCGGTAGCCACGGCGTCTGCTCGCGGGTGATCTCCGCCCCCACGATGGCCGCCGTCAGGATCAGCTCCCCGCTCGGCGGCGTCACGATCACCCGCGGCGGCGGGGTGATGATCGGACGCGGCTCGGGGAGCTGCGCCAGGTCGGGCGGCGCCGCCGAGAGCGACGGCAGCACCAGCCGCGGACGACGCTGCAACTCCCGCGGCACCACGCACGTCCCGAGCGCGCGGCAGACCACCACTGGATCCGCCAGCGCGTCGGCCGCCGAGGCGGCCAGGCTGGCGTCCCGCAGGTTCTGCACCACCTTGCGGGCCTCGAACGCCATGGTCCGCGACGTCGTGCCGACCTTCGAGATGACCCCCGTGGCCTCGATGTAGTCTCCTGCCTTGACCGGCGCGAGGAACTCGATGGCCTCGTACGCGCGGAAGAGCCCCTCGTCCCCGTCGAGGCGGATCAGCAGCTCCGTGGCCACGTCCCCGAAGAGACCCAGAATTCGGGCCCCATCGACGAGCTCTCCGGCGTAGTGTGCGTCGTGCGACCCCATTCGGACGCGAAGCGTGACGGTAAGACCGACCCCGATGCTCATGCGGGGAGAGTCGACAGTCGACAGTCGGTAGTCAACAGTGGAAACTCGCCGCGGCCGATGAACCTCGTGGAAGCCAGAAATCTCCCGCGTCACATCGGGATCATCATGGATGGCAACGGACGGTGGGCCGAGTCCCGGGGCGAGGCGCGCGAGGTAGGCCACAAGGCCGGCTCTGCCGCCGTGCGCCGCCTCGTCCGCGCGTGCCGCCGCCTCGGCATCGAAGCGCTCACCCTCTACGCCTTCAGCGAACAGAACTGGGCGCGCCCGAGCGGCGAGGTCGACGCCTTGATGGGCCTGCTCCGCGAGTTCCTGGAGAGCGAGCGCGACGAGATCCTCAACAACGACATCCGCCTCGTCGCCATCGGCGACCTCCGGCGCCTCCCGGAGGAAGTGCGCCACGTCCTCGATCCGCTCCGCCGCGCCTCCGCCGACCGGAGCCGCATGACCCTCGCCCTCGCCCTCTCCTACGGGGGGCGCGAGGAGATCGCCGCCGTCGCCCAGCAGCTCGCCCTCGAAGCCTCCGCGGGGCAGCTCGATCCCCGGACCATCGACGAGACCCTCGTCGCCACGCGCATCCCGAGCCTCAGCGTCGGCGAGCCCGAACTCATCATCCGCACCGGCGGTGAGCAGCGCCTCTCGAACTTCCTGCTCTACGGCGCCGCCTACGCCGAACTCGCCTTCACCGACCGCCTGTGGCCCGACTTCACCGAGGACGACCTGTTCGCCGCCATCGCCAGCTACCAGCAGCGCGAGCGTCGCTTCGGCAACGTCAGCCAGATGGTGGCCCGACCGATCACCCTGCCCGGAACGGAAGCCTGATCATGCGCTCGAACCTCGTCCAGCGCCTCCTCGCCGCCCTCGTCGCAGTCCCCCTGCTCCTCGCGCTGCTCTACCTCGGCCCTCCCTGGGGCTGGGCCGCCTTCCTCGCCGCCGCCACCACCGTAGGCGCCCTCGAGCTCTTCGGGATGACCCACCCCGGCGACCGCCCCTCGCAGCTCGTCGGCCTCGCCCTCACCCTCGGCGTCTTCGGCGTCGTCTGGACCTGGGGCACCGACGCGCGTGCCCTCCTCGTGCTGCTCCTCATCCTCCCCCTCGCGGGCATGCTCCTCACCCTCGCCCGCCTCGGCGACATGCAGACCGCAGCGCTCCGCGTGGCAGCCGCAACCTTCGGCCCCCTCTACCTCGGCGGAGGCATGGCCGCCCTCGCCATGCTCCGCCGCGAAGGCGGCGCCGACGGCCCCGGCTTCGTGGTCCTCGCCCTCGTCCTCTCCTGGTTCTCCGACACCGGCGCGTACTTCGCGGGCCGCTTCCTCGGCCGCCACAAGCTCTACGAAGCCGTGAGCCCCAAGAAGACCGTGGAAGGCGCCCTCGGTGGCCTCGCCTTCTCCGTCCTCGGCGCGGTCATCGGACACTTCGTCTACGTGCGCTCTCTCCCCCTCGTCCCTGCCCTCGTGCTCGGCGTCGTCGCAGGCGCGCTCGGGCAAGCAGGAGACCTCGGCGAATCCTTGATCAAGCGCTCGGTCGGCGCGAAGGACTCAGGCAGCATCATCCCTGGCCACGGCGGCATCCTCGACCGCGTCGACGCGCTCCTCGTCACCGCCACGATGACGTACGTCTACCTCATGTTCTGGTGGCAGGGCTGACGCACCGCGGCGTTCTCCGTCCGCAATCTCCTCGATCCACCGCCCCACCCGCGCTTCCCCAGCGCTTCCCCCACGTGCCTCGCCGACCCCCGCGCCAGACCGTGGCGCTCACCCGTCAGGCTGACGCGGCGCGTGAATGCAGTCCCATGATTGAAGCCCGGCGCATCGCGGACTAGAACCCGGTGCGTCCTATGAGCCAAGCAGAGAGCCCCACCGAGCACCCGATTCCCGCGGCCACCCCCTCGTCACCTCAACGATCGCAGGCGTCGAAGGAAGAGTTCTTCAAGAGCATCCAGGGTTACCTGGACGAAGCCGCGCGCCTCATCGATCTCCCCCCGTACATCCACACGATCCTGCAGCAGCCCAAGAACGAGATCATCATCAACTTCCCCGTGAAGATGGATGATGGAACCGTCCGCCTCTTCAAGGGCTACCGCATCCAGCACAACAACCTGCTCGGGCCTTACAAGGGTGGCGTCCGCTACCACGAGAGCGTCTCTCTCGACGACGTCAAGGCGCTCGCCGCAATGATGACCTGGAAGTGCGCGCTCATGAACCTGCCCCTCGGCGGCGGGAAGGGCGGCATCAAGTTCAACCCGAACGAGGTCTCCCGCGACGAGCTGCAGCGGATCACCCGCCGCTTCTTCCACGCCCTCGGCCCGAACATCGGCCCCGAGACCGACATCCCCGCGCCCGACGTGGGCACCGACGCGAAGGTCATGGCCTGGGCCATGGACACGTACATGAACACCGTCGGTCAGCTCATGAAGCAAGCCGTGAAGGGCGTCGTCACCGGCAAGCCCGTCGCCAGCGGCGGCACCTACGGCCGCGAGAAGGCCACCGGCCAGGGCGTCGTCCACTGCATCACCGAGTGGGCCGAGGAGCGCGACTTCAACCTCGGCGGCGCCACGATGATCGTGCAGGGCTTCGGCAACGTCGGATCCCACACCTCCGTCATCCTCTCGAAGCTCGGCGTCTCCACCATCGCCGTCGGCGACCACGCCGGCTACATGTACAACCCCGAGGGCTTCAACCCGCACAAGCTCCAGGACTACGTGAAGCGGCACCGCTCCATCGCAGGCTACCCCGGTGGCAAGCCCATCACCCGCGAGGAGTTCTTCCGGATCAAGGCCGACATCTTCACCCCCGCCGCCCTGGAGAACCAGATCGGCATCGACGAGGGCCGCTCCCTCCAGGTGCGCCTCGTCGCCGAGGGCGCCAACGGCCCCTGCACCCCCGAGGGCGAGCGCGTCCTGCTCGACCGCGGCATCGACATCCTCCCCGACGTCCTCGCCAACTCCGGCGGCGTCACCGTCAGCTACTACGAGTGGGTGCAGAACAAGCGCTCCGAGAGCTGGACCATCGAGGAGGTCGACATGCGCCTCGAAAAGGCCATGAAGAAGGCCTACCGCGAGGTCTCCGAGATCGCCCGCCAGAAGAAGAGCTCCCTCCGCATCGCCGCCTACTGCGTCGCCCTCCAGCGCATCGCCGCCGCCTACGGCGAACGCGAAATCTTCCCCTGAAGTACTGGTACTGCGTACCCTGGAGCAGGGACCCAGGGTCCCTACGCTCCCGTTGGTCGCTACCCCCTGAGAATCCGCTGAAGACCAAGGTGCTGCGGCTCCGGCTCGACCGGCGCCGCGGACCTCCCGTCGTCGGGCCTCAAAATCCCCCCTGCTGCACCTCGGGCAAGGCGGGCCTCGTCGTCGATGTCGGCGTCGACGCCGCCGCCTTCCCGGGCGCCTCGTCCTTCCGCACCAGCGACAGGTCGGCCACCCCGTCCTGGAACCGGATCCGCGCCACCATCAGCTTCTCCTGCACGGCGACCAGATCGATCGTCGCCTTCGAGAGCTTGTCGCTCACCTCCGCCAGCTTCTTCTCCAGGCTCTGCATCAGCGGCCCCGCCGTCTTCACGGCCTTCAGCGTCACGAGCTGCGCGTGCAGCTCGTCCATCCGCGCCCGGTACTCCCCCATCTGCTCCCGCATCGTCTCCACCCGCTGCTCGTGGCCGCCGATCTCCTTCTGGATCTGCATCAGCGTCCCCACCGCCTCCTTCAGCGGCCCCTCCACCGCCCCCGACGACAGGAACACCCGCACCATCTCGAACCCCGCGCTCGACCGCAGATCCGCCGTCCTGAACACCGGCGTCGCTTCCTCCACCGGCACCTCCGCCTTCCCTCCCGGCGGCACCGTCACCCGGAACAGGTGCGCCGCGCCGAGCCGCTCCTTCTCCGCCGGCGACTTCCCCAGCGTGAACCCCTGCGCCACCGTGTGACGCACGTACACCACCGCGGGCTCCCGCAGGCGGTTGTGGAACACGTAGGTCCGCTTCCGCGTGTGCTGCACCTCGGTCGAGAACACCCCGCGCTGCACCGAGAGGATCCGCGCGATCCGGTCCTCCTCCGCATCCTTCTGCTCGACCACCACCTGCCGATCGAGCGCGAACGGGACGAACGCCACCGACCGCTCCGGGATCGGCTCCGTCAGCCCCTCGCCAATGAACCGCCCCTCCCCGAACACCGTCACCGGCCCGGTCTCCAGCGCCGACGACGTCGGGTTGCGCACCCTCACCGCGCGGAACGGGAACTGCGCGTTCCCCCGCGCGCTCTCCGCGTCGTAGAAGTAGACCACCTCGCCCTCGGTCTCCCCGTCGAGGATCGAGATCATCGCCGACGTCCCCCGCGGCACGTTCATCGGCGCCCGCGACTCGAAGTGCGAGATCCCGATCGGCTCCGACGCAGGCTCCGCCTGCCCCGGCACTGCCTGCCCCGGTCCCTGCACCGCGCCGGCCATCTGGCCCTGCGGCATGTTCGGGTCCCTCATCGCCTGCATCGCATTCCCCAGCGGCGCCTCCACCACCCGCACCCCGCCCGCGCGCCCCCGCTGCTCGCCGCTGCCCACTGCGACCACCTGCTCCGGCGGCAGCCCATTCCGGATGAGCTGCTCCCGCACCTTGTTCGCCCGGTCCAGCGACGCGGTGAACTTGTCGCCATCACGGGCGTCCGCGTACCCCTCGACGATGATCTGGTTCTGCGTCCCCTGAAGGTTGCGCGCCACCTGCGCCATCTGCCCCTCGGTCCGGTACCGATCGTCGTTCGGCATCTCGCGCGTCACCTCGGCGGTCTTGACCCCCCCCGCGCGCTTCCCGCCTCCGCTCGGCTTCGCCGCCTGAACCCTCGGCTTCTTCTCCTGCCGCTCCTCCGCGTCGGCCTGGGCGATCACCGTGTCCGACATCTCGATCACCATCCGCTGCGGCGCCTGCCCCGGCATCCCCTGCTGCCCCGGCATCCCCCCGTACGTCGCTCCCCCCATCGGCGGCGCCTGCGCGAACAGGTCGTCCTGCCGCAGCGTCTCCCGCTGCACCATCCGCACCGACCGCAGGTCGTACCGGAACGACAGCGCCGAGCTGGCGCCGACCCCGAGCTTGACGTTCTTCCAGTCCTCGCCCGAGGAGTTGTCCACGATCGCCCATGCCTGCAGGCGCACCTTCCCTCCCTTGCCCAGCACGATCCGGTAACTCGGCTTCCACGACGGCGCCTCCGTCACGTACGAGAGCCGCAGTTCATGCGTCCCCTTCCCCGGGAGCTGGATCTTCATCTGCACGTCCCCCCCGCCCCCACCAGGAGGGCTGGTCGGGTACGCGATCGGCGTCGGCTCCCCGGTCCTCGCGTTCACCACCGTCAGCGACTTGAGGAAGTCGTCCACCTTGTCCGCCGGCACATCGAGCGCCAGCGTCTCCCCCTGCACCCGCGCGAACCGCTCGAAGTACGCGATCCCGTTCCGGTACACGACGACCCTCCCCAGGGTCGTGTCCGAAGCAACGTGCGTGGTGGCCGAGCTACACCCCGTGACGGCAAGCAACGAAGCAGCAATGAGCAGGCGCATGATCTCCCCTTGGTACTGCATACCCTGAAGCAGGGACCTGCAGTCCCTACGCTCCCGAGAGTCGGTACTGCGTACCCTGTTTCAGGGACCTGCGGTCCCTACGCTCCCGATGGTCACTACCCCCTCGGGCCTTCCAGAAGGATCGCCAGGCAGAGGGCCTGGGACGAACGAGAAGGATCAGGGAGTAGACCACCCTGGACGTCCGAGGGGCACGCCGGATCTACACGCCACGCCGATTCCCACTGGGGTAGGCGCCCCTACCCTGCCGCGCCTCGCGTCAGCCGGCGCCTCGCCTCAGCCCGCGCCGCGCGCCGCCACCACCGACGCCGGCCTCCCGGCGACCTTCAGCGCCACCCCGGGGTGCGCGTGCTTGTACTTCACGTACCCCAGCGCCAGCACCCCGGCGCCCTCGGGCCGACGCGCCTGGCTCGTCACCACCCCCACGACCGTCCCGTCGGGCAGCGACACCTCGGACTTCGCCGGCACCTCCCCCTCCCCCTCGACCTGCACCTGCACCAGCCGCTTCTTCGCGTGCCCCCGGTGCTGGAGCATGAACACCGCCTCCTGCCCCAGGTAGCACCCCTTGTTGAAGGACACCGCCAGCTCCTCCAGCGACGCCTCCTGCGGGTAGTTCTGGTCGTCGAAGTCGACCCCGAACCGCCCCACGTTCTGCTCCACCCGCAGCAGCTCCCACGCCGCGTCGTCGCCGCGCACGGCGCCCTCCTGCGCGAGCAGCGCCGCCTCCACCGCGTCCACCGCCTCGCGCGGCGCCACGAACACGGCCCCGCCGAGCCCTGTCCAGTCCGCGCTCGCCGCCTGCGCCCCCGCGGCCCGACCCGCCTGCAGCAGGTCCTTCGCGCGCGGCCCCACCGCGAACACCCACCCCATCTCCGCGGAGCCGTCGGACAGCTCCACGTCCTCCATGATCAGGTACTTCTCGAACATCTCCTGCAGCATCGGCACCCGCTCCCGCAGCGCCCCGAGCCACACCTGCTCTTCCCCCAGCACCACCCAGACCTCGGCCTGGATCTTCCCGTTCTTCGCGGCGCTCACCCCGTACGCCCCGCTCCCCGAGCGCAGCTTGGAGAGGTCGCAGGTGAGCATCCCGTTCAGCCAGCTTTGCCGCTCCGAGCCGCCTGCCACCAGCGTCCCGAGCCCATCCATCCGCAGCACCAGCGCTCCCTCACGCAAGGCGCGGCGCTGCTCTTCAAGGCCCGGGAGGTTCGACCGATCGGGGTGCGTGCTCATCGTCTCTCCATCGTGGGCACAACCGCCCGGAAAGCAAGATCCCTCGCGGCGCGCCTGGGCCCGCCGTTCCAGCGCTGCCCACGCTGCCCACGCTGCCCACGCTCCCTCGCCGCGCGGCCCGCCTGTACCTTCACCCCGGATCGCCACCCGGCTCGGCGTTCATGAGCGACGCCGGGTCGGCGCCCTCCTCCACCCGGATCCACACCGCCGTCTGCTCGCCCTCGTAACAGACCGCCCCCTCGTGCCGCATCTCGAAGCGGTAGCGGATCAGGTGCTTCTGCGTCCCGAGGCGCCCCCGCACCGCCACGCACGTGGCCTCGATCGGCGTCCCCGGTGACACCAGCTTCCGGAACACCACCTGGTGGAGGTGCGTCCCGTAGCCGATCCAGCCGTCCCGGTGGCGCAGCCCGAGCAGGTAGTAGGCGTGCACGAACCCCATCATCCCGCTCGCGTGCACCATGATCGCTCCGGCCACGTGCCGCGGGTGCCGCAGCGGGTGCGCGCGCTGCGCCTCCACGAGCGGCATCGGCCTGTCCGTCGGGATCCGGCAGCGGATCATGCTCTGCTCCGGATCAGCCTCCAGCAGCGCGTCGCAGAACAGCACCGAGGGGTCGTACGGGAGGTCCGCCATGAACTCGGCGTCGTCCGCGAAGCGGAGAGGCGTCGCCACGCGCGGCAGACCGGGAACGAAGAAGCGCGAAGGGCCAGGCATCGCGCGGACTCGTAGCAGGGCCCTCCCCCGCGGACAACCTGTGCGTCCGGGGCGTCCGGATACATTGCTTCCCTGAAGCAAACACCCGGTATCACCCTGGCTTGCATTCCGTCGAAACTACTTTGTGCTCCTCCTTCTGCTTGCGCACGCGTCCACACCATCGCACGCTCCCGCACCATCATGGACATGCTCGCCCCGCCGCCCCGCTTCGCCGATGACGTCCGTCGCGGGCTGCTCTCCAGCCCCAAGCAGCTCGACCCCCAGTACCTCTACGACGCGCTCGGATCGCACCTCTTCGAGTCGATCTGCAAGCTGCCGTGGTACCCGCTCACCCGCGCGGAGAGCGCGCTCCTCGAGCGTCACGCCGCAGAGATGGTGTCCTCCTTCGAGGGCGGCGCGACCCTCCTCGAACTGGGGTGTGGCTGCGGCGAGAAGCTCAGCATGCTCTGCGAGCCTCTCGTCGACCGCAGCGCGCCCGTCCACCTGCAACTCGTCGACATCTCCCAGGCGGCGCTCGATCTCTCCAGGCGCACCCTGGCCCGCTTCGGCGTCCCGGTCACCGCGCACCAGACCACCTACGAGGAGGGCCTCCACCGCGCCGCGACCTGCCGCGAGCCCGGCCTGCCCATGGTGGTCCTCTTCCTCGGCTCCAACATCGGCAACCTCGATCCCACCGGCGCCCGCGCGCTCCTCGCCACCATCCGCAGCGCCCTCCAGCCCGGCGACGCCCTCCTCCTCGGCGCCGATCTGGTGAAGCCCCACGACGAGCTGATCCGGGCGTACGACGACCCGCTCGGCGTCACCGCCGCCTTCAACAAGAACCTCCTCGTGCGGATGAACCGCGAGCTCGGCGCCGACTTCGACCTCTCCGCCTTCGCCCACGAGGCCCGCTGGAACGCCGATCAGAACCGGATCGAGATGCACCTCATCAGCCAGTGTACCCAGCGGGTCAACGTCCCCGGCGCCGCCGCGGAGGTGACCTTCCACGAGGGCGAGTCCATCTGGACCGAGAGCTCCCACAAGTACACGCCCGAGGGCATCGCCGCCCTCGCCGAGCAGACCGGCTTTCAGTGTACCCGGCAGTGGATCGAGCCCCACGCCCGCTTCTCCACATCCCTCCTCCGCGTCGCACTGGACGCACCCTAGGGGGTCGCGTAAGCCACGGCCATGTCGAGCCGCACATCCCGCTGGCCTGCGGCGCTGGCCCTGGTCGCCTCGATCCTCGGCCTCGCCTTCGCGGCGTCCTCCACGTTCGACTACACCCGCCACCTCGACCGTCAGGTCCACGACCTGCACTGCAGCTTCATCCCGGGCGCCGAGGCCGCCCAGGGCGCCGACACCGCGTGCCGCACCGCGATGTACAGCCCCTACGCGGCCCTCTTCCGGGACGCCTACTGGGGCGGCATCCCCATCTCCCTCTTCGCGGTCGGCGCCTTCTCCTTCTTCGCGGCCTTCTCGCTCTACGTCCTCCTCGCCGGACGCAACGCCCCCCGCCGCGCCCCCCAGTTCCTCCTCCTGGCCGGCGTCACGCCCCTCCTCGCCTCGATCGCGATGTTCGCCATCTCCCTGCTCAAGCTGGGATCGATCTGCAAGACGTGCGCGGGCATCTACATCAGCTCCATCCTCCTCGCCATCGCCAGCATCGCCGCCTTCGTGGTCGACCGCCGCGAGGCCCGCACCGACGCGTTCCTTTCTGCCGCCTCGCCCGCCGCCCCGCCCCCCGCGTCTCCCCCGGGCGAGGTCGCGGCCGTCCCCCCCACCGTCATCGACGAGCCCTCCGTCTTCGCGCCCCGCCCCGCGGGCTCTCCCCTGCTCATCCTCGGCTGGCTCGTCGCGCTCGGCCTCTTCGCCGTGACCCCGGCGCTCCTCTACATCAGCGCCCTCCCCAGCTACTCCGGCTACCTCACCGGCTGCGGCAAGCTCGAAAAGCCCATCGAATCCACGGGCGCCCTCCTCCAGGTAGGCCCCCGCGGCGGACAGCCCGCGACGCTCTTCGTCGACCCCCTCTGCCCCACCTGCAAGGCGCTCCACCAGCGCCTCGTCGCCGAGGGCGTCTTCGAGCAGCTCGACGCCACGCTGGTCCTCTTCCCCCTCGACAGCGACTGCAACTGGATGCTCGACCGCCCCATGCACAAGGGCGCCTGCCTCGTCTCCAAGGCCATCCTCTGCAGCGAGCACCGCGCCCTCTCCGTGCTCGAATGGGCCTACGAGGAGCAGGAGACCCTCCTCCAGAACGCCAGCTCCGGCGGCGGCCTCGCCAACATCCAGGCAGCCATCCGCCAGCGCTGGCCGGGCCTCGACGCCTGCATCGAGTCGAAGCAGACCCAGCAGCGCCTCGACAAGATGCTCCGCCACGCCGTCGACAACAAACTCCCCGTCTCCACGCCCCAGATCTTCCTCGGCGACACCAAGCTCTGTGACGAGGATTCCGACATCGGACTCGCCTACGCCATCCACAAGCTCGCACCCCAGTTGAGGCAGAGATGAAGCACGCCGCCATCGTCGGGATCGCCACCGGTTGTCTCATGCTCGCCGGCTCCGCCTTCGCGGTGCACTCCGGCGTCGAAGCCGCCGCCATCCGCCTCAAGACCGGCGTCGCCGAGGCCGCCAAGCCCGCCATCGCCATCGCCAACGACGCCGAGGCCCCTTACTGCACCCCCGCCTTCAAGCAGGTCCTCCAGCGCGTCCTCAACGCCTGCGGCCTCACCGGCGGCGAGTCCCGGCGCGGCTGCCAGCCCGCCGACGTGAAGAACCTCGCCTCCATCAGCGACGACGACTTCAACGCCCTCTTCACCCCGCTCCGCGAGCGCGGCGCCGTGATCATGTTCGACGACGCCTCCGAGAAGCTCGACGACGCCGGCAAGGCCCTCATCGAGGACCGCTGGGTCGACCGCCGCGGCGCCCGCTACTTCTTCGTCGTCGCCCGCGCCTCCAAGACCGGCACCCCCGAGTACAACCGCTCCCTCTCGCACAAGCGCGCCAACAGCGTCCTCTTCGACATCTCCGACAAGTTCAAGGAGCCCGACCTCGACAAGAAAGTCGGCCTCCTCTGGCTCGGCAACGAGTTCGCCCAGCTCGGCAAGGACTACTGCGCCTGGAACGTCTCCCGCAAAGACCGCCAGTGCGCCGCCGAAGCCATCAACCGCAGCGCCTTCGTCTCCTGGGTGGACTGCCAGCTATGACCCCTCATGCGTCGACGCCCAGCCACGCTCCTCGTGCGTCGTCCCCTGCCTCGACGCCTGGCCACGACCCCTCACCCCGCCGCTCACCCATGACCTCTCCTCGCCCGTTCTCCCGCACCTCGCGCCTCCTCCCCGCGCTCGTCGCGTGCGCCTCCCTCGCCATCGCCGCCTGCGACAACGACGCCAAGATCCAGCCCGAGCCCCCGCGCCCCGGCCAGGGCCGCAGCAACGCCGTCACCGCCCCCAAGGGCAACGGCGCCGCCACCCAGCCCAGCGCCGCCGCCACCGCCGCAACCAGCGCCGCGCGCCCCGCCGCCCCGCGCCAGCTCTGCACCGGCCAGGCCCCGCGCCCCGCGCCCACCGGCAAGCTCTCCACCGCCGCCGCCACCGGCGAGTCCCCTCTCCCCGCCACCCTCGGCTTCGGCGTCGGCAAGTGGGTGTGGGTGAACTTCTGGGCCGCCTGGTGCAAGCCCTGCAAAGAGGAGATGCCCCGCCTCCTCGGGTGGCAGCAGAAGCTCCGCTCCGCCGGCGTCCTCGTCGACCTCGCCTTCATCTCCCTCGACGAAGACGAGCGCCAGTTGAACCGCTTCCTGCAAGACCAGCCCGGCCACGGCGTCCGCGCTTCTTACTGGCTCCCCGAGGGCTCCGACCGGACCAGCTTCCTCGGGAGCCTGAACCTCAAGGACACCCCCGAGCTCCCCGTGCACGTCCTCGTGAACCCCGCCGGCCAGGTCACTTGCACCATCATGGGCGCCGTCGAGGACACCGACTACCCCGCCGTCGCCGCCTACCTCGGCGCGCGCTGAGAGCGCCCAAGAAAACCGTTCAAGGAATCTGAGGCACACCAGTGCGGCTCCGGATTCGGAGGCGGGAACGACTCTCGATACCGCGCCGTGGGATTCGCGGCTTGGTGTGGCATCTCGGGCATTCTTGCCGACAGACGCAATGGTTGTAAGCTTTGTCGGCGTGCAGTTTTGCGATTCGTTTCCGGCACGCTCGACCGCCACAACGAATAGGTACGAGGGCGTCCAGCGTATCCGCCAAGCACTTCGAGTTCTTCCTGTTCGCCGCCGTCAGTTCCGTGCCAAGAGGGATGCCGTTACGATCGACAATGGCGTGCTCCTTCAAGCCGAGCTTGCCTTGGTCCGTGGGGTTCGAGCTCGTCTGCTGAGCCCTCCCCTTTCGCGCGCACGCTGGCGGAATCAAGCGACGCTCGGTCACAATCGATAAAGTGGGCCTAGAGACCTGATCAGCTAAGAGGCAGGCAAGATCAAGCACTTCCGCGTGAGGGGATCGACGGCGCCCTTGGCATCTGCTCAAAGGGCGGCGGAGGTGGTGCATGCCGACCCTGTGGAAGCCGCTGGTTGAGCTGTCGTCGCGGGAGCAAAAGATCGTCAAGCGTTGCGCCAAGAGGCGTGTGTTCATGCTCCTGCGGGAGCTTCGGCACCGCCTCTTTGACGATGACTTTCAGGCGAAGCTGCTCGCGGCCTACAACCGGCAAGGTGTCCCACCGGCTCAGCTTGCGCTCGCGTCGTTGCTGCAGGCGGCTCTTGGCATTCCGGATCACGAGGTCGTGGAGCTGACGGCCATGGACCTGCGCTGGCAGATGGTGCTCGACTGCGTGGGCGCAGAAGAGCCGATCTTTTCGCAGGGCACGCTCTTCAATTTTCGTCAGCGTCTCATCGACCATGACCTGGACCGCGAGCTGTTCGATAAGACAGTGCAACTGGCCCGAGAGACTGGCGGCTTCAGCGCCACACACCTTCGCGCTGCCTTCGATTCGAGCCCTCTGTAGGGCGCAGGCCGCGTCGAGGAAACCTTCAACTTGATCGGACGTGTGGCCAAACATGTGGTGCGCACAGCGGCGGAGATGACAGGGCGAGCCTTCGCCGAAGTGGCGCAAGAGGCGGGTATCCCGATCGTCACCACGACCAGCATCAAAAACGGGACTCGACCTCGATTGGGATAACTCGAAGGCACGCAAGCTCGGACTGGAGAAGCTCTTAGTGCAAGTCCGTGCGCTTGGGGACTGGCTTCAAGGAGAGCTGTCAGAGCAGCTCGGCAAACCTCCGCTCAAGGAGCACTGGGAGCTTGTAGAGCAGCTCATCGCGCAAGATACCGAGCCTGACCCGGATGATGGAGGGCATCGCATCGCGCGCGGAGTCGCCAAGGATCGTAGGATCAGTGTCAGCGATCCGGATATGCGCCACGGCCGCAAGAGCAAGAGCAAACGCATCGACGGATACAAGAGGCACATCGCGGTGGATCTCGATGCGCCGGGCCTCGTTTGCGGTGTTGCCATCGCTCCTGCCAACCAGCCTGAGCACCTCGCTGCGGTCAGGCTGTTCACGGATAGTCTCGCTCTTGTTCGCCGCGCTGGGCGCAGACGACCCCGCGAAGGCGGCTGACTCCGCGCAAAAGCGCGAGCTTGTACCGCAACCCCCAGAGCCCCTGAAGCCCCCCGCGCGTCGCGGGGGACGAGCACCGCTGCCCGCGCACCTGGAGCGCAAGCCGAAGCTCGTCGCTGTTCCTGCCTCTGAGCGAGTGTGCCCGCGTTGCGGCAAAGACAAGGCGTGCATCGGCTACCGGACCAGCGCAGTGCTGGACTTCGTCCCCGCGCACTTCGTAGTCATCGAAGAGCAGCGCGAGAAGCTCGCCTGCCCTCGCTGACCAGAGGAAGGGGTGACCACCGCCCCCAGCGACAAGGTCATGGACCGGGGCCGCCCGGGACCAGGCCTGCTCGCCAAGCTGATCGTCGACAAGTTCGAGGACTCGATCCCCCTGTACCGGCAGGCGCAGCAGTGCGCACGCGCTGGGGTCGCGCTGTCGCCCTCGACACTCGGGGACTGGACCTCGTTCGCGCTCGACGCGCTCGCTCCCGTCGCCGCGCACATCACCGCGCGCGTGCTCTCAGCTTTCTACGTGCGTGCCGATGCCACCGGGATGCCGGTGCAGGATCGCAACGACCCCAGCGGCATCAAACGCGGACATGTCTGGTCCTTCATCGGCGCGGACCTCGCCGCCTTTCTCTACGCTCCGGACTGGAAAGCCAAGCACCCGGCAGCGCGCCTCAAGGACTTTCAGGGCTTCCTGCAAGGCGACGCCTACGCGGGCTACGCCGCCATGCTGCGCGGCGATGACCCTGAAGAGCCCATCCTCCCGGAGGACCGTCGCCTCGCCTGCGGCATGCACATCCGCGCCAAGTTCGAGAGCGCCGCGAAGCTCCAGGATGCTCGCGCAACCGTCGCCCTCAGCTACTTCAAGCAGCTCTACCGCATCGAGGCTGCAAGGCCGATGCGCTGTCCCCGGAGCAGCGCCATGCGCGCAGACAGCAGCTCTCGCTGCCTCTCGTCGATGAGTTCTACGAGTGGGTCCTCAAGGTGCATCCTCACCTCGTCCCCAAGTCCCCACTCTACAAGGCCACCTATTACGCCATTCATAGAGAGCAAGCCTTTCGGCGGTGCTTCACCGATGGCCGCTTTGAGATCGATAACGGCGAGGTCGAACGACAGCTCCGAAAGGTCGCTCCCGGACGAAAGAACTTCCTGTTCGCTGGCTCCGACAAGGGTGCCGAACGTCTCGCCGTCGCTTTCACCGTCTTCCGCTCGTGCAGCATGCACGCCGTCAATCCGCTCACCTGGGCCACCGACGTCCTCACCAAGCTGCAGGACGGCTGGCCTCGTTCCCGCCTCGACGAACTGCTCCCCGACGCCTGGGCCCGCGCTCACGCGGCGGCTTCCGAAGCTCCCAGCTCCTCAGCTCCCTGAAGCGGAGCAATTCCTCACGCCTGCCCTGCTCTTCGCGCCGCAACGCGCGACGGAGTTCCACGGCTGTTTTCAACGTTGAGCCCTGCCCGGGCTGAGCTTCACCCGGCGGCTTCGGGGCCTCAATCGCCTTCAGGCCATGCCCTTTGTCGGGCGCTTACCTAAAGGTCAGCGAGTGAAGTCATTGCGTTGAGCTACCCCTGAGAGGAACGAGCTGATGGCTGACCGGTCCCTCGACACCTTTGCATCAAGCGTGCTTTCCACGCTGGTAACGAGGCAACAGTCATGACCCTAGACCACGAACGATGACGATCTTTCGAGCGTGACGACGCGAGACGCAGCGCGGTTCCGAGTGCACTTCTGCTCCGGTTAAGGAGATCGAGACCTTCTCCGAAATCCAGGGCGAAGACGCGATAGATGGTAAGTCCTCGCCCTGGCACGTCTTGACAGGTGTGATGCCGTCCCTACCGCGACCTCTCAATTGACTAGGCGCGCCGCCTCACGCATCATTCCAGGCTCGAACAGGGGGTATCATGAGCACGCCCAAGATAACAGATCGCAGCCCGCTTACATTTGGCAGTCGCGGGAAGCGCCGCAGCGTGAGCCAGAAAGCAGGAAAAAAAGGTCAGCTACTTTTTGAGCAATGGGCTCTCGAGCAGAGGCTTGTTGCGAACCCGTGCCCGGAGGACTTCGGCGTTGACTACTTCTGTCAAGTCCTTTCTGCATCAGAAAACTCGACGGAAGAGGTCCGTGGCGAGGTGTTGGCGGTGCAGGTTCGCAGCGTTAAGGGAGGGGCACGGCCGAGGATCAAGCTCGACAAGGTCGACGCCGAGAATGCCCTTCGCCTTGAGTCTCCCTATCTTCTGGTGGGCGTGAACACCGAAACCAACCAGGTGGTCTATAGATTTCTTGACGCCGCGTTCGCAAAGAGGCTCGCCACTTTCATCAATGCACCCGAAGCGGAGTTGACGCTGCGACTCGATGCGAATGGCTTTCAGTCCGTTGGGTTCCGAACTGCTATCGCAGAGAACTGTCGCCCAGGAGTGCAACATCGGCTGCGTATCCTCTGTGCACAGCTCTGCGTCCAACAAGACATCACTGGTGCGAGGCTTCGTGTTAGCCAAAGTGCAGATTCTGGCTTCGCGCGTGTCGAGGTTCCTTGGATTAGTTCCATTTTCCAAGTTCAAGCCGATCACGAAGACGCTTTTCGTAAACTCGTATTTGAGCAAGGTAAGTTCCCAGACCCCGGGACTAAGGGTGTCGACTTGCAACCGTCGCTGTTCCGATTCCTCGACGTGGCCGGCACCGATCAGATGCTCGTGCGCGGCACCTTCGAAGACGCGCTTGACGGATTTGTGGAGCTTGGGGGGACACGCAAATCGTTGTCCTTTAGGGTCAGAACCGCTGGTAATGAGATTGCATTCGTCTCTGAATGCGGGCTGGTCTGTACGATTTCAGATCGGGTCCAGGATGATTCGGGAACGTTCGTGCATAAGATGGGATTCTCGCTGAGCCGCGAATTTGGCAAAAACCTTGATGACTTTGCGGAGTACGACGCCGCAATCCGTCTGCTGAGGCCAGGGGCAAAGTTGGGGTTCTCGGAGGACGACACACGGACGCACGACGTGGCCGCTTGGGGACCCTCACTTGAGCATCTGGGCGTCGCGTACGAGCAGATGGTCGCGGGTATCCCGTATGTCGGGCTCCCGCTCCGCGAAGTGCATCTCGCAGATCTCAAAAATGAGGAATTCGCCGCAGCGGTCACACTGTTGGCGGCTTTGGCTAAGGGGGCCACTCTGCCGCAGCTCATGCAAGGATTCTTGATCGGGCCTGCTGCGTCGGACCCGAACTTTCAAGAGCGGCTTGAGCCGGCCATCTTCGATGTGCCGCTGGTCATGAATGTGAACAACCACGGCGTGGTAGTCTGGATTCAAGGCGAAGCGCTTGTTTATGTCAATGACCAAAGAGTAGTCTGTGGTTTCACCCCGACAAAGCAGACTGGGCATAGGATTCAAATTCGCGGCGAAAAATTCAAGAAAGTATCGAATAGCCCCGAAGTGTGGGTTCATAAGTACTGGCCAGGGATTCCCTTGCTGGAGAAGCTCGCAGAGCTGTCCACTTGGACGGGCGGCGTCGAGCACGAACTTGATGGGGTTATGACACTAATCGACTTGACGCCTTCCGATGAAGAGACAAAGACCTCCGACGGGTAAGCGAGAATATGCCGCCCGACTCGTCGATGGATCCGACGAGCAGGTAAGGCGCCTCTGCACCCTGACGCCAAGCGCCCTCCCACCTCTGTGCGGCTCCTCGTGCCCGTCGCGCGAGTGGAGCCTTCCGCCGCTTCCCGGCTCCTCCCTGTCACGGAGGAGCTTCTCACGGCTACCCCCTTCCTCGCACCATGCACCTAGCCGGGCGCATACGCCTCACGATCCATCCCAACGAGCCCTTCCTGGCGGAGCTGCGCGCCCGAGCAAAAACACCCGAAGAGCGTGCCGAGCTACGCAAGCGTGTGATGGTCGAGCACGGGCTGGCGAAGCTCCATAACCGCCAAGGTGACCGTGCTCGTTACCGAAACACCCGCAAAAACCTTTTTGATCTGCGACGCCACGCCGCGCTCAGCAACTTGGGAGTAGTCGATCAGCAGCTCCGGCTTGCGGCTTAACTGGTCAGTTCTCTGGCCGAGTTCGTCGAGCAGGACGTGGTGAAGCCGAACCTACACCCCTTGATTCGACCAGTCCTATACGCGTCTCTGGCTGTGTCATAATGAGCAAAGACGGACGGGCTTCTCGCCTTCAGATTGGACACCTACTTTCAGGATTAGAACATCAGCTTTAACGAATCGAGAAACTATTATGACTCAAGAAGATTTGTCGTCCCTCCTGAGTGGAATTGGACTCTCGGTGAGTGCTCTTGCACTCGCTATCGCCTTTTGGACCCTGAAAGCGGATCATGAGCGTCGAAAGAAGCAAGCAACAATCGAATATGCAAATCAGATACGTGAAATCTGGCAAAAGAGCAAAACAATTATTGAGCAAGCTTTGAACAAGACAGTGAGTCGCGGTTCACCAATAAGTCAAAAAGAAACTACAATCATCGAAAACACACCTGAACTACTCACTGCATCAATGGAAATCCTGGCGCGACTTGAGCATTTGGCCGTCGGAGTCAACGCAGGGGTATTTGACGCTTCTATTCTTTACCGAATGTCCGGAAGTCACCTAATCGGTATCTATGATTATATGCTTGAGTACATCAAGATGACAAGAGAGACTCCTGACAACGAATTCGCCTATATCGAATTTGGAATGCTGGCTGAGGAATTCAAACGACTGAAAACTGTCAGCAGGGATCCCCGAAAGTTCGGTCACGTTAGGCTTTCCTGAGCCATTAACTCCTCCTAGGAGCCTATCCTAATTTTAGTTCCCGTCCCAAAAGTCTCCGAGCCGAGGATCTATAGCGTGTGATCGCCGGCCTTTTTGGGGCGGTCGGGCGCCACGTCGAAGCGTTTCGGGATGGGGATGGGAACTAATTTTAGCTATCAGAATCAATTCCTCGGCGTGGCTTCTTGTTCATCGCCTGAGGATTTTGACGTGCTTCTTGGCTCGCGCTACGAGGACCACCTCGGAGTTCGGCTTGCTGGCAAGTACACCATTTAGATAATCGATGACCGCGCCTGCGGCGCCATTCTTGTCTGGAACCTCGTCGATGAGCCGAGCGAGCAGGAAGGCGAGCGCAGTCCATAGGATCGGGAGAAATCGCATTACGCCAGGATCTACCAATTGTGTCGCAGTTACAGCCGCGCTCAGATGTCCGACAATGTTGACGGTTTTGAGCAGATCCGGTCTGCGCTCGTAGTGTCGCACGTCGGCATTAAATTTTTCGATAGCTGCGGAGAGAAACTCCGGATCGATGTTCTCCCTCGTCAACCGGAGCACAAGTTCTCGTAGACGATTCACATTGGTGGTGCTGAACTCTTTTGCGAAAGCGACGACCGGAACTCGGCTGTCGAGAGCGAGTATATCGTCGATGGTCGACAGTGCGGCGGGAGGAACAACCGACCCCGAAGCCGCTGGTCCATAGAGGCCTGCCACGAGGTCGCAAGCTGCCGTCTCATCGTATCCTTCGCCGACGATGGGGAACAGGTGGGCGCCGAGCGCCGCCGCCCATTCGACCTTCATGCCAGCAGTTGACATTTCAATCCGTAGGTCCTTACCCGAGACGTGCTCGTAGGCTGCGGCAGTAAGCCAGCCTATGCCACACGATGCGCTTCCCATAGCGCCGCCATAGTGGAGCGAAGCGTCCACGGAAGACCAAGAGTTCCCAAGTTCTTGCGTCATGCGGAGCATGAGGCTCTTCACGCCCTCGTCGCTTGTGGAGTGTGCTGCACGCGCAAGCGCATTCAGAGTGAGGTAACGGTCCCTAGGAGAAAGCGGTGGATACACTAGGGGTATCCGGCAGCGAGAATCGGCTATCACACCGGCAAGCAGCCTCCGAGACGGCAGTAAGGCCAGCGGAGATTTCTCCGCGACCTTGCTCAACCACGTGAGCGGGTAACGGTCAACGGACTGCGGTAGGAGCAACCGCACGCGGTCAAGCGCCACTAGTTCCAGCAATTCGTCCTGCGTCACAGCCAGTCCGCTGCAAGCCGTATCGAAGTGCTCAGCGAGAGGCATGACCAAGTAGACTCGCTCGTACAGCGATAGATGCGAGCGTATATTGTGCCGTTGTCTGCCCAGAGCATCGACAACGCATGCGAGGGTGTCTCTGCTAGACCATCGCGTTCCGAGTACGTCAGCGCGATCTACAGTATAAGAACCAAGAATCTTCTCACGATTGGCGGTCCAAAAATCTTCATCTTCTTCGATGGCAAATCGCAGATCTCGACCGAGATTAGAAGGCAAGTGACGGCAGGGAATCAAATTGATACCCACGCGTCTCACACTGACTCGGAACGGGTCGACAGAGGCATGTTGCGCGGAGCGAACTTCAAATTTAATCGGCACGTCATCGCCGAGACGATCGCATTCGCTTAGGAAGCGCATGCATTGATCGTCAGAAAGCGTTGAAGACGTGACCACGGTGATCAGGCCACCGGCGTTCTCAAGGAAGAACTCCGGAAAATTTCGTGGCAGCGAAACTGCCAACTCCGTGAAGAGTTGGCCGACTGTTCGGGGGGAGCCACGAAGCAAGGCGCGATCGGCAGATGATCGTTCCGCTACTCGCTCTGAGCCCGCTGGAGGCGCCTCAACGATCTCGACCGACGCGCCTAGGACGCGGCAATGCTGTTCGAACCACGGCGACAGCGCCTCACCGTCACTCGCGCGCGCCTCGTGGACCTCTGGACATACGACGAAGTATTTCCCCGCCAGAGCCCAGAGTCCCTCAAAGTGAATGTGTGGCTGGAGCTGTATCAGTTGCTCGTATGACCAGCGGGCGTAGTAATCGGGAGTGGTAGCCCTGAACTGCTTCACCATGCCAGTTCCTTTCGGCGCATACGGAGTTCTCCAAATACTCTCAGCCACCTCCTCTTGGTGCGGACCGCCTCTCCTGCTCTCAGCCCCCGCTGCCCGTGAACTGCTTCCGGTGCTCGTGGAGCCAAGCGCGCGCCGTCGCCTCGTCCTCGAAGAAGGCGGCGTTCATCTTGCCGGGCGCGAAGAGGCTCGAGGCCTGGATGACCACCTTCACCAGGAGCCGCGAGGTGAACGAGCCGCCGAGGAACGCGAAGAACCGCGGCGCTGACCGCCTCGGGAGGCTCGCCACGGTCCGCCGCGTCTCTGCCGGCGCCGTCCAGTGCGAGCGCAGGTCGATCAGCAGGAGCATGTACGTCGCCCGCGCGATGTACCTCTCGTTGGCGGCCGCCATCGCCAGGATCTGGTCGGGCGTGAGCGTTCCCTCCAGCCTCACCACGTGAAGGTCAGGTGGCTCGTGGATCATCATGTGACGCCCGAAGAGCATCCTCCGGCCCGTCGACGTGCCCGGCGAGGTGCCTGGCAAGGTGCCCGGCGACGAGGGCCGCGCGTCCTCATCGAGATCGGGTGGCCGGATCGAGTCCTGGATCACGCAGCCTCAGCCTAGCACCGTCTCGGGCTCTTTCCCGCGCACGCCACCACGCCCTGCACGTTCCTGCGGTGGAAGCAGGCTTCTCTCCCACCTCAGGAACAGCGTCGCGCGGGTCACCTTCGCCGCTGCCCACGTCTCTTCATCCATCGCGCCCCCTTGAAGATCGGCGATGGCGTCCCTCTTTCCTGGCGAAGCCTCCCGGCCATCGCCTGCTGGCGGGAGCTCACCCCCGGACCCCTTTCACCGGAGCTTCACCATGCGTTTCGAAGGCGCACCACGTTCTGTCGAGAGCGTCAGGGCCGGTCGCTCCCGGGCGGACACGCTCCGTGTCCAGGCGCGCGTCCTGCACGCGCAGGCGGAGATCCTCCGCGCCCAGGCGAACCTCCTCCGCTCCCAGACCGCCCTCCTGCAGGGGCGCCCCCCTCATCGCGGGAGCTGGGTCCTCCGCCTTCGCTCCCGCGCCCCGACCCGTCGCGCCCGGTCCCCGCGGTTCCATTCACACGCCTGGTCCTGTCGCATTGCCATCATGCCGCGTGGCGTCAGTGCCTCGGTCTCTCGCAGGCGACCCAGCCCCCTCGTCTTCCGTCTCTCGCTCCTCCAGGCCCGCGCGAACACCTGTCGCTTCCAGGCAACCCTCATCCTCTTCCGGATGGTGGCCGGCTCTGCTCCAGCGGCATCAAGATCGAAGGCGCGTCCAGAAGCCAAACTGGCCACCCCCCTCTTCCGCGCCTCCCGTCTCCGCCCCTGACGTCCGTCCCTCCACGCCCGAGCGGTCACCCCTTCGCTCCCGAGCGATCATCCTTCACGTGCCAGCAGACATCCTTCACTGACCAGCAGACATCCTTCACTGACCAGCAGACATCCTTCACTGACCAGCAGACATCCTTCACTGACCAGCAGACATCCTTCACGTGACCAGCAGACATCCTTCACGTGTCAGCAGACATCCTTCACGTGCCAGCAGACATCCTTCACGTGCCAGCAGACATCCTTCACTGACCAGCGAACATCCTTCACGTGCACGTGGTCACCCCTTCACGTGCACGTGGTCACCCCTTCACGTGCCAGCGATCACCCCTTCGCTCCCGAGCGATGCCCACCTTCGCCTCGAAGGGTTCTCAACCTGCCGTAACCACGATCTTTTTCGGCGCACCCCCCCGGAAGCGTAGCCTCCCTGCCCCCTTCGCTCCGGTGCGAGGCGATGCTCGGCGACAATGAGGGCACCTGTCAGAGGGTGTAGGGAATCGGCAAGTCTGGCTCCAGCACGGTCTCTTTGCCGGTGATGGCGCCGTCGTCGGTGAGTGTCAGGTCGAGGCGCACCAGGCTCTGCTTGCGCAGGGCGTAGACCGCGGCCTGCCAGGGACCGCTGCCGGTGAGGGTCGGCGGCTGGAGGACACGCCCGTAACGATCCATCGCTTGCGAGAAGCGGCTCGCGGTCGCGTCGTCGAGGCCGGGTCTCGGCTGGATCTCGCTCGTGTCGCGCACGATGTCGAAGCGGTGGGCGAAGGAGCGGGTGGTCTCCAGGAAGATGGTCAGGTAGGCGAGGCGCAGCGCGTCGTTCTCCAGCCGGAGCTGCGCCTTGCGCGCCAGCGCGCGGTAGCCGTCGGGGTTGTCGGCGAGGCGGACCACGGCGTCGCCCGCGACACCCACCGTGAGCACCAGCGGATGGTGCGTGAGCCGCCGGGTGATCCGGTAGATGTCGCCCTTGCCGAAGAACGGCGCCGGCACCTGCATCACCTCGGTCTCCGGCGCGCGGATGATCGCCGCGAGTTCCTTGTCGAAGGCCTCCACCCGCGCGGCGAGGGGCTCCTTGTCGGACACGGGCGCGGTCTTCTGGGCAGCCGCAGGCGGAGGCGATGCAGGCTGCGCGGAAGCTCCAGGCGCGACGGCAGCGGCGGAGCCCGGCGCAGCAGCGGAGCCCGACGCAGCGGCGGGGTCGCCCGTCGAGGATGCGGCTTCTCTGTCCTTGTCGCACCCGCCCACGAGCGCCGCGCTGGCGAGGCCGAGGACCAGGCCCACGACACGCCACGCCCCACACGCCCTCCTGGTGCGGTCTCCTTCTGGTCGTCCCCTGACGAGGGTCGCGCTCTCCACGTTCTCTCTTGCCTCCGACCGCCCCCGCGAGAGGAGCAACCGCTCGGTGCACCAGGGCCACCAGGGCCACCAGGGCCAACGGTGGACCCTGACCCAGAATACGCAGGTCCCACCCGTTGACCATCTCCCACAATCTGGCCGACATTGAGAGCGGCCGACATTGAGAGCGGCCGACATTGAGAGCGGCCGACATTGAGAGCGGCCGACATTGAGAGCGCCAACACCTGGCGCGCCGCCACGGCATCGGAGAGGAAGGCATGGAGTACCGGCACCGCGTTGCAGGTCGCACCTGGGTTTTCCGTGACCTCAAGGAACTCCTGGCCCGCGCGAGCCCTCTCCGCTCGGGCGACCAGCTTGCCGGTATTGCCGCCTCGTCCACCGCGGAGCGCATGGCCGCCCGCATGGCGCTCGCCGAGGTGCCCCTCCGCCGCTTCCTCGACGAGGTGGTCATCCCCTATGAGTCCGACGACGTGACCCGGCTCGTCCTGGACACGCACGACAACGAGGCCTTCGCGCCGATCGGGGCGCTCACCGTCGGCGACTTCCGGGACTGGCTGCTCTCCGATGCCGTCGACAGCGAGGTCCTCGCCAGGATCAAGGCCGGGATCACCCCGGAGATGGCCGCCGCCGTCAGCAAGCTGATGCGCAACCAGGACCTGATCCTCGTCGCCCGCAAATGCCGGGTCATCACCCGCTTCCGCGACACCATCGGCCTGCCCGGGACGCTCTCCGCCCGCCTCCAGCCCAACCACCCCACGGACGACCCGCGCGGCATCGCCGCCGCGATCATCGATGGGCTGCTCTACGGCTCCGGCGACGCCGTGATCGGCATCAACCCGGCCAGCGACAGCCTGCCCGCGCTGACGGAGCTCTTGCACCTGACCGACGACATCATCCAGCACTTCGAGATCCCCACCCAGTCGTGCGTGCTCACCCACGTGACGAACCAGATCGACGCCATCGAGAAGGGCGCGCCCGTGGATCTCGTGTTCCAGTCCATCGCCGGGACGGAGCTGGCCAACAAGAGCTACGGGATCACCCTGAAGATGCTCGCCGAGGCGCGCGACGCGGCCCTGTCGCTGAAGCGCGGGACGGTGGGCGACGACGTGATGTACTTCGAGACGGGCCAGGGCTCCGCGCTCTCCGCGAACGCGCACCACGGCGTCGACCAGCAGACCTGCGAGGCGCGCGCCTACGCCGTCGCCCGGGCCTACGCGCCGCTGCTCGTCAACACGGTGGTGGGCTTCATCGGGCCCGAGTACCTGTACGACGGCAAGCAGATCATCCGCGCCGGCCTGGAGGACCACTTCTGCGGGAAGCTCCTCGGTCTGCCGCTCGGATGCGACGTTTGCTACACGAACCACGCCGAGGCCGATCAGGACGACATGGACACCCTGCTGACGCTCCTCGGGACCGCGGGGGTCACGTACATCATGGGGGTGCCTGGGGCCGACGACATCATGCTCAATTACCAGAGCACCTCGTTCCACGACGCCCTGTACCTGCGCGAGCTGCTGGGCCTCGCGCGCGCCCCGGAGTTCGACGCATGGCTGAAGAAGATGGACCTCACCGACGAGAAGCACCGGATGCAGCCGATCACCCCGGGTCACCGGCTGCTGGAGCAGATCCGCACGCGCGCCCTGGCGCCCTGAGCGAGGACGCACGGGCGGGGGGTGCGCCAGGCATGCCGATCGTCACGGTCGACCCCTGGATGGAGCTGCGGACGCACACGGCGGCGCGCATCGCGCTGGGACGCACCGGGGTGAGCATGCCGACGCACGAGGTGCTGCGGTTCGGCTACGCCCACGCCGAGGCCCGGGACGCGGTGTACACACCCCTCGACGAGGACGCCCTGCGCGAGGCGCTGGAGGGCGACGGGTGGACGACGGTGACCGTGCACAGCGCGGCGAAGGACCGGTCCACGTACCTGGCGCGGCCGGACCTGGGGAGGCAGCTCGACGGGCCCTCCGAGGAGGCGCTGGGGAAGCAGGCGTCGTCGAAGCACGAGGTGCTCCTGGTGGTGGGCGATGGCCTGTCGTCGGCGGCCATCCACCGGAACGCGGCGCCCTTCCTGCGGGCCCTGCGCAAGCACGCCCCGGCGAAGTTCTGCAAGGGACCGGTGGTGATCGCGCGGCAGGCGCGGGTGGCGCTGGGGGACGCCATCGGCGAGAAGCTGGGCGCGAAGCTGGTGGCGGTGCTGATCGGCGAGCGGCCCGGCCTCAGCTCCCCGGACAGCCTGGGTATCTACCTGACGCTCGATCCGCGGCCCGACCGCACCGACGCCGACCGGAACTGCATCTCCAACGTGCGGCCGGAAGGGCTCCCCCACGACGCCGCGGCGAAGCGGATGGTGTGGCTGTGCAAGGAGGCGCTGCGGCTCGGAAAGACCGGGGTGGAGCTGAAAGAACGGAGCGATCTGCTGGAGATCGAGGCGCAGGCAGGGAAAGACGATTCGTGAGGTAGCGCTGAAGACAGCGCGGGGACGGCGCAGGGGCGCGGGGATAGAACGCCCGGAGAGAGCTACAAGGAGCTCGGGGCGAGTAGATCCAGCGCGTCAGCCACCACGGCGGCGCGGCGGATCCAGTGGTCCAGCTCGGCGAGGTCAGTGCTCGTGAGGACGCGGGCACGGACCTCGGGGGGAATGGACAAGCCGCGGGATTCAAGGATGGCGATCACGTCCTGCGCCCTGCCCTGCAGGATGCCCTCGCGAAGGCCCTGCTGAAGGCCCTGCTGAAGGCCCTGCTGAAGGCCCTGCTGAAGGCCCTGCTGACGACCCTGTTGAAGACCCTCTTCGAGGCCCTTCTTCACCCAGTTACCGACCAGCTCGGTCTGGTACACGTATCCGCCTTTCATCATCGCTTCCAGGCTCCTCCGTGCGGCTTCGTTGAGGAAGGCTACCACCAGATCCGCGTAGATGGAGGAGCGCTCTGGGTCGATGCCGTCGAGGTCGACGATGGCGGCGGCGGTCAGGAAGGCTTTGCCAATGGCTTCGCCGGCATCGCTCTGGCCGTGCGCCATGGCCGAGAGCACGGCGAGCTCGGGCAAGGTGCGCGCCAGTTCGACGTCGGCGACGATGGGCACGACTTCCGGGCGGAGGACCAGGGGGGTCAGGGTGTGTCCCGGGTGTCCCAGGTCGATGGGCGTGGCGCACCAGGCGGCGGTGGCGGGATCGATGGTCACGACCAGGAGCAAGGCAGGACACCGGTAGCGGGCACGCACGCCAGCGACGTACACAGGCCACGAGTACCGCTTGGCGGGGTCGCGGTGGAGCTGCGCTTCGATGACGACGGCGAGCGAGGCGCCTTCGTGATGGAACAGGATGACGAGATCCGAGCGGTGCTCGGCAGGGGTCACCTCGGTCAGATCGGCGGAGACGATCTGGGCTCCCGAGAAGGAAGGGAGTGGCAGGTGGAAAACGTCGCGCAGGAGCTCTGCAGCGAGCGTGGGACGGTTGCGGAAGAGAAGCAGCAAAGCTTCGTGGAGCATCGACGGCACGGGACCTCTCCTTGGCTCGGAGATGCGCCCAGGCAGCAGGAGTGCCAGCGACGAAGGTGTCAAAACCCAGGGATTTTGGGGGGGTGTGCGCGGGCTCGTGCCTGGCGGCGCCATGGCGGGCGCCAGGGCGGAAAAGGCGGACCGGGGGCGCGGGGGGGGCCGCTGGGAGAGGCGCGCGCGCTCCGCGAGGACTGAGCGAGGCGCACGCGCTCAGCGAGGCAGGGGGCGCAGACCAGGAGGCGCGGGAGGCGCGGGAGGCGCGGGGGACGTGGGGTCTTCCGGCGCCTTCAAGGCCTTGAGGGTCTCGGCGCGGACGATGTCGCGGATCTTGTCGTGGGGGGCGAAGACGCGGCGCATGTCGTCGGGGCGCCAGGCGATGTTTTCGAGGATCACCAGGGTCCGGCGCAGGCGGGGGTAGAAGGTCATGGTCGCGATGTAGCCGGGGAGGTAGCCGGTGTGGGCGATCTCGGTGAGGCCGTCTTGCGCGGAGAGGCGGACGCCGAAGCCGCCGCCGAGCTCTCCCCAGCGGTTCGGGAAGGTGGTCGAGGGCGTGGTCATGGCGGTGTAGCTCGCGGGAGACAGGATGCGGCCGCCGTGCAAGCAGAGGTTCCAGCGCACCAGATCGCTGGCGGAGGAGACCATGCCTCCGGAGGGGAGGTGCTCGCTCATGTCGAGGGGAGGCTCGCGCACGAGGGTGCCGTCCGGCTGTTCCGAGTAGCCAGGCACCAGGCCAGAGGGGGCGGGGGTGCCGAGGGCTCCGGTGTCGGTCATGCCGCAGGCCTCGAAGAGCCGCGCCGCGGCGTCGGGGAAGGGTCGCGCGGCGAGGCGGGCGAGGAGGGTGCCGAGGAGGTCGTAGCCGAGGTTGGAGTAGGCGTAGGTGGCGCCAGGCTCGGTGCGCAGGGGGGCGTCGAGGGCGGTGATGCCGGAGGTGTGGTTGAGGAGGTGGCGGACCTTGACCCGGGGCGCCCAGGGGGCGTCGAGGCTCAGGGCGGAGGCGAGGGAGGTGTCGAGGTCGAGCTTGCCCTGGTCGACGTGCTGCAGGATCAGCGCGGCCGTCATCTGCTTGGTGAGGGAGGCGATGACGAAGCGGTGCGCGAGGGTCATGGGCACGGAGCGCTCGCGGTCGGCGAAGCCGGAGACCCGGGTGGAGATGGGCCGGGGGCCGTCGGCGATGAGGACGACGCCGTTGAAAGGGCGCTCGGTGGCGTCGATGACGAGGGCCTGGTCGAGCGGGTGGCGAGGGTCCGCGGGCGGGGAGGCGCGCTCGCCGGGGCGCGGGTCCGGGGGCGAGGCAGCAGGAGGGAGGGGCGCTTCTGCCCGAGGGGTGCTGTCCGGGGCCGCAGCACAGGCGACGAGCGCGAGGAGCACGGGCGGGAGGACAGCCGGGAGGACAGCCGGGAGCCGCGCAGAGATGGGGGAGAGGGACATCGCGCGCGGTGAGCTACCACGGATGGGAGCTGCTTGGCGCGCAGGCGGGTCAGTCGCAGCCGGTGGGTGCGGGCACGGCAGGCTCGATCTCCGAGCCGGTGTAGGACTTGAACCTGCGGGAGTAGAGGGTGCTGTCGGGATCGGAGGTCCAGGTCTCGATGCGGTCGACGGTGGCGGGGAGGATGCGCGTGGCCCACATGCGGCCCGCTTCGCACTCCGAGACAGGGCTGCCGATCATGACGCCGGTGAGCTTGTGCGCGGTCGTGAACACGGTGCCCGAGGGGGTGGAGATCGCCTTCAGGTAGCTGTGGAAGACCGGGGAGCCGCTCTGGCCGCCCTCGCCGTCGTTGTCCACGTAGAGAACGCCGCTCAGGTAGTTGTCGGTGGGGTTGAGCCAGCGCCCCAGGAAGCTCTTGTTGCCCGTGTCCCACATGCTGCCGAGGCTCTTCGAGCCCGGGTAACCGATGGACCGGGACGTGGCCGACTGGAGGGTGGTCCACTCCGAGAAGCCGTACTCCATGGCCTGGGCGCCCACGGGAGAGGCGTTGAGCTTCACGACGGCGTAGTCCCAGGACTTGTTGGCCACCGTGGAGTTCTCGGTGCCGTACTCTCCAGGGAGGGTCACGCTGCTGACGTACTGCGCGCCATAGGGTTGCCAGCACTCGGCGTTGCCCGTGCGGGCGAGCGAGAAGCTGATGGGGCCCGCGCGGAAGGCGCTGCCGTAGAAGCAGTGGGCCGCGGTGAGGACGGTGTTGGGGCCGATGAGGGTGCCGGTGCAGCCGGAGCTGAAGCGGCCCACGTAGCGGTAGGGCGCCACGGTCTCGGCAGAGTCGTTTCTCTTGGTGCGATCGTCGCAACCGATGATCATCGTGTGGGCGTCGCAGACGCTGGTGCAGAGGGCAGATTCGGCGGTCGAGAACGTCTCGCCTTCTGCCTCGCTCTCGTCGGCGTACAGCTCGTCGTCGGTGAAGGGCGCTGGCTCCGATCGCGCGGTGTCGTCAAACTCCGCGGGATCGAGGCCGCCGCAGGCAGCGAGCAGGAGCGAGGGGAGCAGGAGCGAGGAGAGCAGGAGCGAACGTGCAGTGCGTGAAGCCATGAATCCTCCGGAGCGCGCCGAGACCCACACGGGGCGCAGGGATGCGGCGGCGCGGTGCATGTCCTCCGCGTCGTCATCCGGGTCGCGCTGCGGGAGGGCATTGCAGCGCGTGTGCCGGGCGATGCACGAGCGACGCAGCGGGCATGAAATCACGGTGAGTCGGGGAGATCTGGGGGGGGTGGTGAGGTGCGACGGTCCCGCTGTCACGGGCGCGTACCAGTTGGCGGGCTGGCAAGCGCGCGGTTGTCATGGGTGCGTGACACCGGCTGTCGCGCGCGCATGACAGCGAGGCGGCGCGAGGGACTCTGGATGATGGAGGGACCAGGGGGGTGGATCGGTGGGGCCCCACTCTGCGGTGGGTGCACGGGTGTAAGCGCCTGAAACAGCTCACTTTTGCTGCGGCACGGAGGTTGCGTTGTGCGCACGCTGGATCGGTGGCCGCTGCGCCGTCGGGCGCTGGACTGCTGCGGAGAAGCCATGCTGAATCACGGACCGCTGGTGGCGGGGGGAGCAAATGACGCGGACACGAATCGCGCGGAGGCGCTGATCGGTCGCGTGCTCTCCAACCGTTACCGCGTCGATGCGCTGCTCGCGCTGGGTGGGCTCGGGGCGGTGTACGCCGGCGAGCACGTGCACATGCACAAGCGGGTGGCGATCAAGGTGCTGCACGCGAGCGCGCAGCAGAACCCGGAGATGGTGCGGCGCTTCGAGCGCGAGGCGGTGGCGGGGGCGCACGTGCAGCACCCCAACGTGGCGGCGGCGACGGACTTCGGGGAGCTGGGAGGCGGGGCGCACTTCCTGGTGCTGGAGTACATCCAGGGGACGAGCCTCTCGGAGATGATGGGGCGGGGGCCGATGCCGGTGCCGCGGGCGCTGCACATCGCGCGGCAGATCGCGTCGGCGCTGGAGGCGGTGCACGCGATGGGGATCGTCCACCGCGACGTGAAGCCGCTCAATGTGATGGTGGCCGAGGGTCAGGGGGACCTGGTGAAGCTCATCGACTTCGGCTTCGCGAAGGTGCCGGTGGACCGGCTGGCTTCGGCGGGCGGGGCGCGGCGGGCAGAGGCGCCGAAGCCGCTGACGCGGGCAGGGGTCGTGTTCGGGACGCTGTCGTACCTGGCGCCGGAGGCGGCGGAGGGGATGGACGCCATCGATGCGCCGGCAGACCTCTATGCGCTGGGGTTGATGCTGTACGAGATGGTGGCGGGGAAGCCGCCGTTCGAGTCGGAGGACGCGCTGGAGCTGTTCGAGCAGCAGCGGTTCGCGCCACCTCCGATGATCGCGCAGCGGACGCCGGGCGTGGACGTGCCGATGGCGGTGGAGCTCTTGATCCTGCGGCTGCTCGCGAAGGAGCCGCGGCGGCGGCACGCGGACGCGACGGCGGTGATCGCGGCCATCGACGAGGTGGCCGCCGGGATGGGTCTGGATCTGGCGGGAGGCGCGCGGTCGTCGCGGCTGCCAGGGCGGGGGGGGTCGTCGATCCCGCCGTCGGGGAGGAGCCTGTTCGGGGTGCAGCCTCCGTCCATTCCGCCAGGGCCCACGGTGATGTCGGTGCCGCCGCCGTCGATGGCGGCGAAGGGGGCCCACGGGGCTCGAGGGCTCGGGGCGCTCCGGCAAGCGCTCCAGCAGAAGCGATGGCTCGGGGCGGCGACAGGTGGGGCAGCGCTCGCGCTGGGAGCGCTCGTGGTGGCGCTGCGGCTCGGGGGCGCAGGCGGGAGCGCGGTGGGCGTGAGCGCGGTGGGCGTGCATGCCGCAGACGGCGTGATGACGGCGATGCCGATCCGGTCACTGCCCGAGGTGAAGGTGGAGGCGCCGGCGGAGGCCTCCGCGGAGCCGACGGGGCCGGCGCGGGCCGAGCGGGCAGCGCTGCTCGATGCGGTGGGGCAGCTCGATCCGGTGGTGGGGGCCGAGGCGATCCTGGCGCTGATCGAGCGGGAGCCGGCGGCGCTGGGAGAGCGGGCCCTTTCGGCAGCGGCGCGGGAGTGCGCAGTGGCCATCGGGCGGGTGGGCGGCGAGATGGCCGATCAGGTCTTCGAGGCGCTGGCGCGCCGGGGCGGGAGCGAGGGGCTGGACGTGCTCTACGACGTGCTGGCGAGCCGCGGGGGGACGGAGCCTGCAAGGCGCGCGGCGGCGCTCCTCGGCGATCACCAGGTGGCGATGCGGGCGACGCCGGCGATGCAGGTGGCGTTCGAGCTGCGGGCAGCGAGCTGCAAGAAGAAGCTCACGCTGCTGGAGCGGGCGGTGGAGGAGGGAGACCGCCGGGCGCTGCTCGCGCTGGAGAGCAACGTGCGGTTCTGCTTCCAGGGTCACCCCGACGTGCTCACGGCGACGCAGCGGCTGAGAGACCGGCTGTACCGGCACTGACACGCGCGGCAGGGTCCGGGGGCCGTCCTTCGCTGGCCAAGGGCCTATCCCGGTGGGGCTCCGATCTGCGATAGACGGGAGCTGGTCCTGCGTACGGCAACTCAGGGACCTTCGGTCCCTACGCTCCCGATGGTCGCTACCCCCGTGACTTCGCTCGAACGCCGAACCGAGGACCCGGGACGAACCTGGGAAATGGGGTACTAGCCACCGCTCCATGCCTCTGCGTTGCCGCCTTGCCCTGCTGTCCGTCGCCCTGTGCGCGCCGCTCGTCGCGCGCACCGTGTGGGCCGATGTTCCCGCCCCCTCCACGGCTCGCGCTGCTCCCGCTGCTCCCGCCGTCTCCGCTGCTCCCACCGCCCGGATGACGTCCGCGCCGCCGGTGCGCGGGGAGCCGCTGCGCTTGCTGTCTGCGGCAGGGGGTGCGGTGTACGCGCAACTGGCGGACAAGACGGTGGTCGGCCTCTCCTCAGGGGAGGTGGTGGTCGATGCGCGCGCCCGCAGCGAGGCGCGCACGGTGGTGGGGCGGGTGCTCTGCGCCGCAGGGACCCACCCGCCGGCGCCGCGCGCGCTGGCGCCGGTGGTCGCGGCGGCGGTGCCGGGTCTTTCACCGCCGCCGCCGCCGCCGCCGCCGCCGCGCATCGTGTGCCTGCGCGCGGCGACGGTGGGGGGCGCGGGGGACGAGCCGACGCGGCGAACGCTCATGCTGCTCGATAGTGCGGGGGTGCGGCGGGAGGTGGCCTCGGGCTCGGAGGAGGGCTACCGGGTGGTGCCGCTCGGGATCCACCTCGACGCGCAGGGCAAGCTGCGCTTCGCGTACGCGGAGACGGGCGTGGCAGAGGGGCAGGCGGCGACGCGGTTCCACGTGGTGGAAGGGAGCCAGCGGAGGGAGATTGCGCTGACGCCGGAGGGCTTGCTGCCCGAGGGGTCCGAGGAAGGGGCGGAGGGGGAGGGGCGGGCCGAGGGAGAGGTGGAGCCCGTGATCCAGATGGTGGAGCTTGGAGGGCAGGCCTGGCTCGTCCACCGCGAAGGAAGCGCGCTCGTGGCGCGCCCGCCCGACGAGGAGCCCGTCGAGGTGGCGTCGAGTGCGTCTGGTGCGTTCCGCGCCGTGGTGGGGCCGGATGGATGGCTCTACGTGGTGCACCACGATCCGGCCAGCGGGACGGCGCGCGTGTCGTCGAGCAGGGATGGGCGGGCCTGGAGCCTGGCGACGATCGACGGCAGGGAGAGCGGGGAGGCGCTCGACGCGGCTGCGGGGAGCGACGCGGTGTACGTGGTGTTCTCGTCGACGCGGGGGTCACCAGGGGGAGGGCTGCGGGCGGCGACGCTGCGTGAAGGCAGGGTGGAGGAGGCGCCGATCACCGTGCACAGGGTCAGGGAGGGAGAGGACCTCCCGCGTCCGCTGCTCGGCATCGATGGCAAGGGCTTCACGTGGCTGACGTACCGGGATCTGGCAGGCGCGAAGGGCGGCGCGAAGGGCGAGGCGAAGAAGCAGGTGTGGTCGCGGTTCGGGCGCCCGGAGGAGCTGCTCGGCAGCGCGGGCGCCGCGGAGGAGCGCGGCATGGGCGGGAGGGGGAGCTACTTCCTGCTGACCGGCGCGGGTGCGCTCCCGACCTTCTGGCACCTCGCGAGCCTCACGCCTTCGCTGGAGGGCGCCGACGGGGTGCTCGTGGAGTCGCCGGAGACCAACGTGGGCTTCTCGCTGCTGCTGTCGGCGAACGTCGAGGCGCGGTGGAGGTCGGTCAACTTCGGGCTGAGCTACGCGCAGGGGATCGTGGACGAGGCGGCGGAGAGCATCGAGGACGCGGCAGGAGTCCTGAGCGGGTTCGTGCAGGCCGATGACGTGCTCTGGGGGCACGATCTCAGGCTGAGCGTGCTCTGGGGGCGCTACCGGGGGTCGACCACCGCGTTCGTGGCGAGCGGCGAGGGCGGGGAGATGGAGATCCGGTCGAGCTACATCGACACCCAGCTCCTCGCGCGCAACCGCTGGAACATCAAGTACGGCCTCGGATACACGCACCTGAACCTGCCGACGCTGGTGCACACCTGGACCTCCACGAAGGCCTCGGTGGAGTACGGATTCTCGGGGAGCTTTCTGCGCGACGTGAGCTTCAACAACCTGGCGCTGGTGCTCGGCTACGCGAACGTCGATCACGCTGCGGGATACACGTCACGCTACAATGGGCCCCTCGTGGACGGCCTGCTGGGAGGAGGGGTGGCGTTCTACGGGCACGAGCCGATCACCACGGACGGGGGCGGCACGCTGGAGAACGAGGTGACGTTCCACCTGCGGGGCAACGTGATGGTCGGGTGGCTGTACTTCCGCCGCTGGGCGTCGCTCGGGGGCTTCGGGCTGTACGTGCGGCCGTCCTACACGGCGGAGGTGGGGTTCACCGGGCTGCCCACCGAGCCTTCAGCGCGCGACGAGTCCAAGGGGATCGACACGCAGGGGGAGGTCTCTCTGCTCTGGGTGCGGCACGGCCCTTCACTCGACGTGGGCGCCGTGTGGTGAGGGGGTGTCCCGGTCGCGATCGGCGCGCGGCTGGTAGATCACCTCGAAGCAGGTCACCTTGCCGCCGTCCCGCTTGGGGCGCCGGGCCATCAGCAGCGTCGGGCGGGGCCGCTCGGCGCTGAAGCCGTCGCACACGCCGGTGATGGTGCCCTCTTCCAGGTGACACGGGTACAGGGTGCTGCTCTCGATCACCATCCTGCCCGGCTTGGACTCCAGGACCCGCCAGCCGCCGATCAGGGCAACCGGCGCATCATGATGCGCTGCGCTGAAGGCCGGGCCGAGGCCGATCATGGCGTCCGTGACGCTGCGGACCGAGGCAGGCCAGGGCATGGTGGCGTAGATCTGGCGCCCCACCTTGAACAGCGTGGCAGGCCCCACCTCTTCCTGGATGAGGTAGAAGGCGGCGAGAAGCTTCCACTGAGGCCAGGGCTCACCTTCCTCGTAGCCGAGGCGCACGAAGAGGCGCTCAAGGAAGGGCTTGAGCATGGTGAAGGCACGACGCAGGACCGTCGTGTTCAGGGGGGACGCCGTGAGACCACGGGGGAGCCGCTCACGGATCTGGGGAGGCAAGATCCCCCAGAGCATGGGGTCGATGGCCTCGATCTCTTCCCTGGTCACGAAGATGCTCATGACGGCTGCCTCCCGGGCTCACACTGCGCGAATTCTTCAACCTGCCGGTCGTCGTAGCTCCTACATGAACCACCCACAGGGAATAGTCTGAGTATAGCAGAATCTAACTCCCTGCACGGCGACCCCCCCGGATCCAGACCGCCGCGTCATGCGGTTGCTGGTGGCACTTCCTCGAAGACTTTCATCCCGTACTTTTCAAGACACCAGAGCACGCCGATCAGCAGGCTGCGGCGGTCGTCGACGAAGGACGGCTTCTTGCCCTCGAAGGCGTGCCCGACGAACTGGAATCCCCAGCCCACGGTGAACATCCCTGCAGCGAGCGGCAGACCGATGAGGGTCGCGCCCACCGGAAAGCTGCCGACGATGAGAGGGATGCCGATCTGGTGACAGAACTGGTTGCGTGGGTCCTGGTGGTCGTCCTTGTACCGGCGGAGCACCTCGCTCCAGTCGGCGTTCAACGGGATCTTGCCCATGACGTTTCCTCTGATGCTTCGACCAACCACTTGCGCTCGCTCCAGCACGAGATCTCGCACGGTTGGCAGCGCGGCGTATGGCCCGTCACTCAGCGCGCGTCCAGCATGACCTCGGCGAGGGCGTCGTAGGTGGCGGGGCGCGCTCTGCGGATGGCGTCGGTGGCGCGGGTGGGGTGTACGCGGTTCGTCAGGAGAACACCGACGAAGCGGGCGTCGGGATCGATCCACAGGCTGGTGCCGGTGAAGCCGAGGTGGCCGAAGGTGGAGGGGCCGAGGCGGCTGCCCGAGCTGGGTGAGGGGCCGCTGCGGCTGTCGAAGCCCGCGCGGTGAGAGCCGCCAGGGCGCGCGCGGAGCACGGGTACGAGGTCCGAGGGTGAGAGCCAGGTGGGCCGCTCACCGGCGAGGGCTTCGAGGATGGCCACGCCGAGGAGGGTGACGGCGAGCGCGTCTCCGAAGAGGCCCGCGTGGCCCGCGGAGGCGTCGGCAGTGAGGGCCCAGGCGTTCTCGTCGTGCACGGCGCCGCGCACCACGCCTCCCCGGAAGGCGACGCCCTCGGTCGGCGCCACGCGGTCGTCCCAGCGGGGCTCGACGGTGCGGAAGGCGCGGGCCGAGGCGATGGCAGGGGCGAGGTCGGCGGCGGCGGGGGCGAGGCCGAGGGGCGCGGTGATCTCGCGGGTGATCAGGGCGTCGAGGTCGAGGCCCGCGCGGCGCGCGAGGGCTTCGCCGAGGAGCAGGTATCCGAGGTCGCTGTACACCGGCGGGAAGCCCTCCTCGGGGGGCGCGCCCGCGCAGTCGTCGCGGCGGGCATCGGCGGCGATGGCGAGCGCTTCGCCGAAGACGGGGCGGCGACCTTCGAGCAGGGGCGCATAGAGCGGCCGGTGGCCATCGAGGCCGGCGCGGTGGGAGGCGAGGAGGTCGAGGGGGACCTCGGCGGAGCGGGAGGTGGCGAGCTCCGGCAGGAAGGCGCGGAGAGGCTCGTCCCCCCGCAGGGCGCCAGCGCGCTCCAGGCGCGCCAGGGTGAGCGCGGTGAGGGGCTTGGTGACCGAGGCGAGGTCGTAGACGGTGCCAGAGGTGACGGGGGGCGGCGCTGCGGGGGTGGAGCGGGGCGGGGAGGCCGGGAACCAGAGCTTTCCGGCAGCGCCGAGGCCCAGCGCCAGGGTGCCCTCGCGGAGAACGGCGGCGCCGACGCAGGCGCCCGGTGCGGCCCGGTGCTCGTCGACCGCGAGCGCTGCGCACCGCGACAGATCCTGGATGTCCTCCCGTGCCGGTCCCGCGGCGGTCTTGCGCGTCATGCAGGGGAGCATGCCAGGAGCGGCGGGTCCGGCGGTAGCGCGGTAGCGCGGTAGCGGGGTAGCGCCGTAGCCAGGGAAGCTCTCCATGGCGGGAGATCTTTCCGGATTGTCGCGCTGTGGCGGGTACGGGCGCCAGGCACGGAAGAACGGAAGGGCACGATCGAGGGTCAAGTTTTTGACCCTGCGGGCCGAGGACACCTATCCTGGCACCACCGGGCGACGCGGGTCCGCCGCGCCCAGGGAAAGGAACTGGAAAAGGGGTATGGCAGAGTTCGTTTGGGAAGCGCGAGGGCGGGGCGGGGAGGTCCGAAAGGGCACGATGGACGCCGAGAGCGAGGCCGCGGTGCTCAACCGCCTGCGCGCCCAGCAGCTCAGCCCCACGCGCGTGAAGAAGAAGGGCGCAGGGCTGAACCTGAAGCTCTCCTTCGGATCCGGCGTCGAGGCGAAGGATCTCGTCAAGTTCATCCGCCAGTTCGCCACCATGATCGACGCGGGCCTGCCGCTCGTGCAGTGCCTGGAGATCCTCTCGAACCAGGAGCCCAACAAGATCTTCCAGGCGGCGCTGAAGGACATCAAGAACACCGTCGAGCAGGGCGCGACCTTCAGCGATGCGCTGCGGCGTCACCCGAAGATTTTCGACGATCTCTTCGTGAACCTGGTCCAGGCCGGCGAGGTGGGCGGCATCCTCGACAGCATCCTGAACCGGCTGGCGATCTACATCGAGAAGAACGTGAAGCTCGCGCGGCAGGTGCGCGGCGCGCTCGCATACCCCACCGCGGTCATCTGCATCCTGATCATCGTGATGGTCGTGCTGCTGACCTTCGTCATCCCCTCGTTCGAGACGATGTTCGCGGAGTTCGGCGCGAAGGACGCGCTGCCAGGCCTGACGAAGATGGTCATCGCGCTCTCGAAGAGCTTCGTGACCTACCTGCCGCTGACGACGCTGGGCACGATCGCGGCCGTCACCGGGTTCGTCTACTTCTACCGGACGACGTCCGGCAAGCGCACCGTCCACCGGATCTTGCTCAAGCTGCCGATCATGGGGCCGGTGCTCCAGAAGATCGCGGTGGCCAGGTTCACCCGGACCCTCGGCACCCTGCTCGGGTCCGGCGTGCCCATCCTCGACGCGCTCGACATCGTCGCCAAGACGGCGGGCAACGTCATCGTCGAGGACGGGCTGGTGTACGCCAGGCAGAAGATCTCCGAGGGGAAGAACATGGCCGATCCGCTCTCGGAGGTGCGGGTCTTCCCCGGCATGGTGGTGCAGATGATCGCCGTCGGTGAGCAGACCGGCGCGCTCGATACCATGCTCAACAAGATCGCCGACTTCTACGAGGAGGAGGTGGACGTCGCCGTCGCTGCGCTGACCTCGCTGCTCGAGCCGATCCTCATGGTGGTGGTGGGTGGCGTCGTCGGCGTGGTGCTGATCTCGATGTACCTGCCCATCTTCGACCTCGCCGGCAAGATCAAGTCCGAGTGACCATGGAGCGAGAGCGCGCGGCGTACGAGGGGGCGCCGCTCGCCGCGCGTCTCACGTGGCTGACGGCGCTGCGCCTGCTCGTCCTCACCATCTTCCTCGTGGTGGCGGCGTTCACGTACCTGGGCGGCTTCACGAGCGGCGGCTTCTCCAGCCTGGTCGCGCTCACCACGGTCGCCGCCGCCTACGGCGTCGCGGGGATCTACGCAGCATTCCTCCGCATCAGGCGGGCGCTGCCCTCGATCGCGCGCGCGCAGCTCGTCACCGATCAGATCACCTGGACCGCGATCGCGTACATCACGGGCGGGGCCACGAGCGGGGCGACCTCGCTCTACGGGCTCACCTGCCTCACGGGCGCGATCCTGCTCGGCCTGCGGGGCGCGGCGGTGGCGGGCGCGGCGGGCGCGGCGGCGTACGCGGCGATGTGCGCGGCCTTCGTGCTCCGGTGGATCCCCGTCCCCCCCGACCAGCCCTTCGACGCCTACGAGACGCAGGGGAGCGATCTGCTCTACCCGCTGTTCGTCAACGTGATGGCCATCGTGGTGGTCACGCTGCTCGCGGCGTACCTGGCGGAGCGGCTCCGGACCACCGGGGGGCGGCTCGTGCAGGCCACGGCGCGCGCGGAGCAAGCCGAGCGCCTCGCCGCGCTGGGGAGGCTCGCGGCGGGGCTCGCCCACGAGATCAGGAACCCGCTCGGGGCCATCGCGGGCTCCATCGAGCTGCTCCGCACGGGGGGCACGCTCGCGCAGGAGGACCAGCAGCTCTGCGAGATCATCGAGCGGGAGACGAAGCGCTTGAACGAGCTGGTGAGCGACATGCTGGAGCTGTCTCGCCCGCGGGTGCCGGCCATGGAGCCCATGGACCTGGCGGCGACGATCCGCGAGGTGGTGGTGCTCGCCAGCCACTCGGGGCGAGGCGGGGACGTGGACGTGCGCTACGAGGGGCCAGCTACCGCGGTGGTGGTCGCCGATCCGGGGCAGCTCCGGCAGGTGGTCTGGAACCTGGTGCGCAACGCGGTGCAGGCCAGCTCCGCGGGGATGGCGGTGGTGGTGGGGCTCGCGCGCGAGGAGGGCCAGGGATACGCCCTCGAGGTGCGCGACCAGGGGCGCGGGATCGCGCGCGAGGCGCGGGACCGGCTGTTCGACGCTTTCTTCACCACCCGCTCGCACGGGATCGGGATCGGCCTTGCGGTGGTGAAGCGCATCCTCGACGACCACGGCTTCTCGGTGAGCGTCGACAGCGTCGAGGGTCAGGGGACCACGTTCCGGGTGCTCCTGCCCGAGCGCGTGGCCCAGCTCGACGCGGCCGCGAGCCTCCCGGTCTCCGAGCGTCTACCGCGGTCCCGCGCGACGCTTTGAGTCTCCACCCGTCGAGCCGGGCGCCGCGTCGTGCGCGCCGGCGTCACCGAAGCCCTCGGGGAGATCGAGCCTGAGGGACGAGTCTGGCAAGAGCTTCACGCCGTCCGGATCGAGCAGGATCTTGGGGCCATCGGGGCCCGCGTCGCCCAGGGAGAAGCTCGGGACCGGGGGCAGGAGCGGCGCCGAGGGAGGTGGCAGATCGGGCGGCGGCGCGCTCGGACGGCCGGCGACGAGCAGGCCGAGGCCGAAGGAGGCGAGGGCGAGCGCGGCGGCCCCGAGAGCGAGGCGGGTCCTCTGGGAGGGGGCCATCGGGCCTCGTGTTGTACCTCGGGCGGCCTCGGCCCGGGAGCACGAGCGCGCGGTGGGCGAAAGGGTACGGCGCGGGGAGCAGGGCAGGTGTATCGCCGGGTTCACGATCCACCGCAGGAGGGCTTGAATAAGGGTGCTCCCCTCCCCGTCTCTCTGAAGGCCGACGGATTGCATCTCTGGACACCGATTGCGCGACCCGAGGGGCGGCACTATCAAACCCGAGCCCCGGGTCGGAACGACGAGAGTCGATAGAAGGAAGGGAGAACCCCGACGTGACACGCAGCAAGGTCAAGCTCTTCGCAGTGGTGCTTTCGCTCTGCACCATGACGTTCGCAGGCGCCGCCTTCGCAGGAGAGGCGACGGACCTCGTCAAGGCGAAGCAGACGACGCTGTTCCAGGTCATGAAGCAGGACAAGGCGGCCAACAGCCCGAAGGTCTCTGCGCTCTTCGACGAGATGCTCGACTACAAGGCGCTCGCCGAGGCGTCGCTGGGGAGCGAGTGGGCCGGACGCACCGACGCGGAGAGGGCCGAGTTCAGCGAGTTGCTCAAGCAGCTCGTGCGCAGGTCTTACGAGAAGAACCTCCGCAAGACGCTGGACTTCGACATCCAGTACGTGGGCGAGAAGGCGACCGGGGAGACGGTCATCGTCGAGACGAAGGCGGTGCCCAAGTCGAAGACCGGGACGAGCGCCCGCAGGCCCACCGACGACGTGATCATCGCTTACAAGATGGTCAAGAAGGACGGCGCCTGGCGCGTGCGGGACATCGTGACCGACGACGTGAGCCTGGTGTCGAGCTACCGCTCGCAGTTCACGAAGATCGTCAAGAAGGACGGCTTCCCGGTCCTCATCAAGAAGATGAAGGACAAGATCGCGAAGGGCGAGAGCTGAAGCAGGACCGCGCGGACCCTCCGGCAGAGACAGGTCGGAGGTGGCGCGGGGAGCATGGCACGGCACACCTACATTGACCCCGAAACTCGCCCCTCCTGGTCCAGGGTTGGTAGCCTCGGCATGAATGGCGGCCGATCACAGGCGCGGGACAGGGGCGAGGGCGCTCGAAAGGGCGCCCAACCTGCGCGCGCCCGCGGTCGGGCCCAGGCGTCCCCCGTCCGAGCCTGACAGGCCCAGAGGCGACCGTCCCCTCCTGCGGCTGGCGCTGAACCGCGGGGCGCTGGCGCTGGAGCTGGCGGAGCCGTTCCAGCTCGGGCCGTTCTCGCTGACCGAGCTGGTGGTCCGGATCCCGGGCCTGCGCTTCCCCCTCGATCTGTCGGGTGGCGTGACCCGCTTCAGGCACCGGCGCGGGGAGCTGGAGCGGCTCGTGGTCGAGATCCGCGGCGGGGATCTCTCGACCTGGGCGATGCCCCGGATGCGGGGGCTGCTCGGGACAGGGCCTGTCGATCTGCTGATCGCACCGCTCCGCGGAGATGAGGGAGAGGGAGGCCGAGGAGAGGGAGGCCGAGGAGAGGGAGGCCGAGGAGAGGGAGGCCGGGGAGGGTCGGCCCCGCGGCCGGGGCTCCCGGGCTCTCCGGCGAGCGGGACGCGCACGCCAGGGGTGCTGGTGGCGCTGCGGGTGGGAGAGGCGGCGCTGGCCTTCGATGTGATCATCGCTCCCGGAGAGAGAGACCTGCGGCTCATTCCCGAGCGGGCGCGGGGCGTGGGGCTGGGGGCGCCGCCCCAGGCGCTGGCCCTGAGGGCGCTGCTCGCGGGAGCCGGGCCGGGGGCGCAGATCCTGGGTGGCGCCGTGGTGCTGCCCGACGCGGTGGCCCGGGTGGTGCGGGACGCGATGCCCGCTGCCGGAGCGAGGGCTCCCGCGGTCGATGCGGTCCGCTGGGCGGGGTTCACGGTGAGCGGGACGGCGCTCCGGTTCGAGGCGACCGCGCACGCGCCTCCACCTGCGCTGGCGGATCGGGCGCTGAGCGCGCTGGAGGCGGCCGAGATCGCAGGCGAGGGAGACCGCGCCGCGCTCGCAGGGGACCTGGACGCGGCGAGGCTCGCCTACCTGTCGGCGCTGGAGCGGGCGCCGAGGCACCGGGAAGTGGCGACGCGCGTGGCGTGGATCGACTGCGTGGTGGGAGAGCGCGCCGAGGCGGCGCTGGCGACGCTGGTGGAGGCGATGCCCGCGGTGGACGCGGGGCTCCTGGGCGCGGAGCTGCTGGAGGCCGTGGGGGACAGGGAGGCCGCGCTGGCGGCGCTGGAGCGGGCAGCGCACGACGAGCCGTACGGGCCACTCTCGGCGCTGGGATGGCTGCGGGCCGCGCGGCTGTGCGAGGAGCCCTGGGCGCGGCTGCGGGCGCTGGACGAGGGGGTGACGCGGGCGCCGCTGCTGGCCGAGCTGCGGTGGGCGCGGCTCGAAGCGCGCCTCGACGTGGCCGATGCGCGGGGCGCGCTCGCCGACGCGGAGCACCTGGAAGCGGCGACGCGGGGGGCGGAGGCGCGGCACGCGGTGTGGCGGCGCGCGGCGGAGGCGTACCTGTCGCGGGGGCACACGGCGGAGGCCCGGCGGCTGTTCGAGCGCGCGCTGCGGTATGCGCCCGACAGCCCGGAGGCGGCGCTGGGGCTGGGGCGATCGCTGCGCGCGGCCGGCGAGGGGCGGCGGGCGCTCGATCTGCTGGCCAGGGCGCGGGCGCTGGCAGAGCGGCGGGGGCGCGCGGTGGGGGCGCTGGATCTGGAGCTGGCGCGGGGTCTGGCCGAGATCGCGGGGGACCGTCCGGCGGCCATCGCGCGGGTGCACGGGATCCCGGCCGAGGCGGCGGAGGCGCTGGAGGCGCGCCTGCTGGAGGGGCGCTGGCGGGCGGAGCTGGGCGATCCGGAGGGTGCGTCGCTGTGCCTGAGCCGCCTGCGCGCGGCCGTGGAGGTGGGGAGCGCCGGGATGAGCGCGGGGCCCGAGGCGACGCGGGTCGCGGCGATGCTCGTGGAGGCTGCGGAGATCGAGGAGCGTGAGCGGGGAGATCTGCTCGCGGCGCAGCGGCACCTCGGGCTCGCGATGCGCCTTTCGCCCAGGAACCGCGCGTTCACGGCGGAGTTCCGGCGGGTGACGGCGGAGCTGAAGCGCCCCGCACCCGTGCCCGCGTCCGCACCCGTGCCGGAAGCCGGCGCCTCGTACGCCGGCAAAGCGTCCCACGTCGACGAGGAGCCCCAGGTCGACGACGAAGACCTGCACCAGGAAGAGCCCTCCTCGGACCGCGCCTCACAGCCCGTCGGCGCGACCCTGGGAGATCCCGCGCCGCTGCCTGCAGGCTGGTGGTCGCAGGCCGAGGAAGCACCGGCGCTCCCCGAAGAGGCGAGCGCCGAGGACGAGCAGCAGGTGGAGCGTCTCACGGATCGCCTCCGGGCCAATCCCCACGATCAGGAGACCACGCTCGCGCTGGCTGCCTTGCTCGCAAAGCTCGGCCGCGACCTCGATCTGCTGGCGCTCCTGTCTGCCCGCATCGAGGAAGGCGACGATGCCGTCCGCGAGGAACTCACCCCCTTGCGGCACGAGGTGCTGCTGCGCCTGGCCGCGCAGGCCAGGGCTGCCGGGCGGCACTCGGAGGCGGAGCTGTACGAGATGATGCGCGACATGCCCTGAGCGGCGAGCCCTGACGCGCGCTTGGCCCGCCGCAGCATCTCGTGATACGCGCGATGAAGAGCCCGCGGGGGCGGCCGGGAAGTCTCCGGCGCATCACCGCGCCGGCTGCAGCAGAGGTGGACCGTGGCCGAGCACGCTTCGAACCGGGGGCGCCCCATCGTCGTCCAGAAGTACGGGGGCTCCTCGATGGCCGACGTCGAGAAGATCGGCCGGGTCGCCGATCGCGTGGTCGCCACCCAGCAGGCCGGTAGCGACGTGGTCGTGGTGGTGAGCGCCATGGGCAAGACCACCGACGGCCTGCTCTCCCTGGCGCGCCAGGTGGCCGCCAGCGCAGGCGGCAGCGCCGAGCCGCCGCGGCGCGAGCTGGACATGCTGGTCTCCACCGGCGAGCGGGTGGCGATGTCGCTGCTCTCCATCGCCATCCACGCCCGCGGTCTCCAGGCGATCTCCTTCACGGGGTCGCAGTCCGGCATCCTCACCAACGACCGTCACTTCGACGCCCGTATCATCGAGGTGCGCCCCCACCGCATCGAGGACGAGCTGGCGCGCGGGAAGGTGGTCATCGTCGCTGGCTACCAGGGGATGAGCTACCGCCGGGAGATCACCACCCTCGGCCGCGGCGGCTCCGACACCACGGCGGTGGCCCTGGCGGCCGCCCTCACCGCGGACCGCTGCGAGATCTACAGCGACGTCGACGGGGTCTACTCGGCCGACCCGCGCGCGGTCCCCGACGCACAGCACCTGCCCGAGCTGGACCACGCGGTGCTCCAGGAGATGGCCGAGTGCGGAGCCAAGGTGATCTGCGCGCAGGCCGTGGAGTGGGCGCGGCGGGCCGGGATCGCGATCTACGCGCGCTCCACCTTCGATCCCGTGGGCAGCGACGGCCCGCGGGAGACCACGATCCGCAAGTACGCGCCCGGCGATGCGCCGCGGGCCCGCGCGGTGGTGGCGGAGTCGGGCGTGGTCCTGGCGCGCGCAGAGGGCGGCGCGCGGCTCGACGAGGTGCTCCACGCGGCCTCGACGCTCGGCCTTGCCTTCAAGGACCTCTCGCTCGGCCAGAGCGGCGGCGCGTTCCTCATTCCCCTGCTCAACGTCCCTGACTGGCAGGCAGCGCGGCGGCAGCTCACGGCCGCGCTCCCGACGCTGGAGCTCACCGAGGGGGTCGCGGCGGTGAGCGTGGTCGGCGATGGCCTCGCCGCCACCGCGGAGCCCCTGGCGCGGTTCACGGCGGTGCTGCGGGAGGAGGGCCTCGCCCCGAAGCTCACGGTGGCGGGGCCGCTGCGCTTGAGCGCCATCATCGACGCGGAGCACGTGGCGGCGGCGCAGCGCGCGCTGCACCGCGCCTTCGTGGAGGCCTGAGCCTCGGCGAGAGGACAGCGCCGGCCCGGGTCACCCCTCAGAACGCCGCATCGAACACCACCTCCCCGGTGACCCCCACCTGGTAGGCCGACGGGCGCCGCTCGAAGAAGTTCGTCACCTCCTGCACGTCCTGCAGGTCCATGAACGAGAACGGGTTCCGCGCGTGGTAGCGCTTCCGCAGCCCCAGGGTGACGAGGCGCTGGTCGGCGCAGTACTCCAGGTAGGTCCGCACGTCGCGCGCCGACATGCCCACCACCCCGCCGCCGAGGATGTCGGCCGCGAACTGCGCCTCGCAGGCGATCGCCTCGTCGAGCATCTCGCTCACCGACCGCTCCAGCGCCGCGTCGAACAGCTCCGGCTCCTCCTGGCGCACGGTCTTCACCACCTCGAAGGCGAACGCCATGTGCGCGCTCTCGTCGCGGAAGACCCAGCTCGTCCCGGCCGAGAGCCCGTGGAGCAGCCCGCGTGACCTGAGGAAGTACACGTAGGCGAACGCCCCGAAGAAGAAGAGCCCCTCCACGCAGGCCGCGAAGCAGATCAGGTTGAGCAGGAACTGCCGGCGCTGCGCCCGCGTCGCGAGCCGCCCGAGGTCCTGGATGGAGTCCATCCAGCGCATGCAGAACTCGGCCTTCGCCCGGATGGACGGGATGTTCTCGACCGCCGCGAAAGCCCGGTGCCGCTCCGCAGGATCAGGCACGTACGTGTCGAGCAGCGTCAGGTAGAACTGCACGTGCAGCGCCTCCTCGTAGAGCTGTCGCGACAGGTACATCCGCGCCTCCGGCGCATTGAGGTGCCGGTACAGGTTGAGGACCAGGTTGTTGGCCACGATGGAATCGCCGGTCGCGAAGAACGCGACCAGCCGCTGCACGAGGTGCCGCTCGGCAGGCGTCATCTTCTGCTGGAGGTCTCCGACGTCCGTCGAGAAGTCGACCTCCTCCACCGTCCAGGTGTTCTTGATGGCGTCCCGGTACATCTCGAAGAATGCCGGATAGGCCATGGGCCGGAGCGTCAGGCACAGGCCCGGGTCGAGCAGGCGCGCGGGTCGGCTGACGAGGCTCACTGGCAGGCCTCGCAGTTCTCGGGGTTCTCCAGCGAGCACGACACGTCGGCCGCATCCGACTGGGCCGCCGCGGGGGGCGCCTCCACGGTCGCCTTGGCGATGCGCGTCGCCGGCCGCGAGCGCAGGTAGTACGTCGTCTTCAGCCCCTTCTTCCAGGCGTGGAAGTACATGCTGGAGAGCTGACCGATGTTCGGGTTCTCGATGAACAGGTTCAGCGACTGGCTCTGATCGATGTACGCCCCCCGCTCGGCGGCCATGTCGATGAGCGACCGCATCGGGATCTCCCAGGCCGTGCGGAACACCGCGCGCAGCTCCTCGGGCAGCTCTTCCATCCCCTGCACCGACCCCTCCGCAAGCTTCAGCCGCGCGCGGAGCGACTCGGTCCACAGCCCCCGCTCCTTGAGCGCCGTCACCAGGTAGCGGTTCACCTGGAGGAAGTCGCCGGACAGGGTCTCCCGCTTGAAGAGGTTCGAGATCTGCGGCTCGATGCACTCGTAGCACCCGGCGATGGAGGCGATGGTCGCCGTCGGCGCGATGGCCACGAGCAGCGAGTTCCGCAGCCCGTCCCGCGTCACGCGCTCCCGGAGCGCCGCCCACCGCGCCCCCTCCTCGGGCTCCTCGGGCACCACCCCCCAGGCGTCGAACTGCAGCTCCCCCCGCGCCGCGCGCGTCTCCTCGAACGCCGGGTGCCGCCCCTTCTCCACCGCCAGATCGGCCGACGTGGACAGCGCGTGGAAGTACACCTCCTCCGAGATGCGCCTGGAGAGGGCGCGCGCCTCCGCGCTGTCGAACGGCAGCCGCATCTGGAAGAACACGTCCTGCAGCCCCATCAGCCCGATCCCCACCGGCCTCCAGCGCAGGTTCGACGCGCGCGTCGAGGGGATCGGGTAGAAGTTGCGGTCGATGACGCCATCGAGCTGGCGCACCGCGGTCCGCACCGTGCGCCCGAGCTTCTCGAAGTCGAACACCACCGCGCCGTCCTCCCGGCCGACCGTGTGGCGCGACAGGTTCACCGAGCCCAGGTTGCAGACGGCCGACTCCTCCTTCGAGGTCACCTCCAGGATCTCCGTGCACAGGTTCGACAGGTGCACCGTGCGCCCCGGGAGCCCCGTCTGGTTGCACGCCCGGTTCGACTTGTCCTTGAACGTCATCCACCCGTTGCCGGTCTGCGCCAGGGTCCGCATCATCCGCGCGTAAAGCTCCCTGGCCTTCACCACCCTCTTCGCGAGCCCTGCCTGCTCGGCCTCGGCATAGCGGCGCTCGAAGTCTTCCCCGTACAGGTCCGGCAGATCGCGCACGTCCTTCGGATCGAACAGGCTCCACGACCCATCCGCCTCCACCCGCCTCATGAACAGGTCGGGCACCCAGTTCGCCAGGTTCAGGTTGTGGGTACGGCTCGCCTCGTCCCCCGTGTTGTCGCGCAGCGCGAGGAAGTCCTCGATGTCCGCGTGCCAGCTCTCCAGGTACACGCAGCAAGCCCCCTTGCGCTTGCCGCCCTGGTTCACCGCGGCCACCGAGGCGTCCAGCGTCTTCAGCCAGGGGATGATGCCGTTCGAGTGCCCGTTGGTGCTCTCGATGAGCGACCCCCGCGAGCGCACCCGGTGGTACGCGAGCCCGATGCCGCCCGAGAACTTCGAGAGCATCGCCACGTCCGTGTACCGCTGGTAGATCCCGCGCAGGTGGTCCTCGGGTGAGTCCAGCAGAAAGCAGCTCGAGAGCTGCTCGTGCTTCGTGCCCGTGTTGAACAGCGTCGGCGAGCTGGGGAGGTAATCGAGCGACGAGAACAGGCCGTACAGCTCGATGGCCTCCGCGGCCGTCTCCGTCAGCGCGCACGCGATGCGCAGGAAGAACTGCTGGGGCGTCTCCAGGACCAGCCGCGTCTGCGGGTGCCTCAGGAGGTAACGGTCCTGGATGGTCCGCAGCCCGAAGTACTCGAACTCCCGGTCGCGCTCGGGCCGGATGGCGTCGTTCAGCTTGCGCGCGTTGCTGCTGACGAAGTCCTGCAGCCTGTCGTTGATCAGGCCCAGCTTGTGGCCCGCCGCCACCGACTGCGAGAAGGCGTGGATCTCCTGGTTGCGGACCTCCTTGTCGATGTAGGTCGCGAGCAGGCGCGCCGCGAGCTTCGCGTAGTGAGGCTCCTCCACGATCAGGGCCGCCGCCGTCTGGATGGACAGGAGGTCGAGCTCTCGCGTCGTCGCCCCGTCGTACAGCCCGCTGATGGTCCGGGTCGCGATCCGCAGCGCGTCCACGTCGGCGAGGCCGACGCAGCACCGGCTCACGGCCCGCACGATCTTGTCGAGGTTCACCGGCTCCGTCGCGCCGTTGCGCTTCTTCACCCGCATCGACGTCTGCGGGTAGGTCTCCTCGGGGAGGGCGCTCTTCGGGGTGGACGCGCGCAACGGCGCCACGCCGTTGCCCTTCGGCATCGTCTCGCTCAACATGGACGTCTTCTCCGCTCATCGCGCGGAGCGATGCCTGATCGCTCCGCATTGCATGCAGCGGGACCGAGAACGTCAGCCGATGCGCGCGCACGCGCCAGACCCGGGACATTGGGCCCTCGGACCGACCTCTCGCCCCCGCGGGCGACTGGAAACGACGCGGGGACGGGTCAGGGCCGAGGTGAGCACGGGAGAGGCCGCGCCAGCTCGAAACCTACCCGCCTCCCTCGAGGCTTCCAGGTCGAACCCGGCGCCAGATGTCTCCTGGCGCCAGGTGCTGGCAGGTCTTCGGGCTCACGAGCACGCCGGCGCGCCGGGTTCCTACTGTCCACCGCTTCCCAGCCCCCGAAGGGACCAGTGCCTGAGGTGAAGGTCGTTCTCGCTTACCGCTGCGGGGCAGCCCCGGAATCTCACCGGGTTCCCTTTTGAGCCCCTGGCCTTTGCCAGGAGCACCAGCATGGGCCCAACCTATTGGGGTGCCTGGTCCTCTGTCAACCAGATGTCGGGGTTATGCCCGCGCGTCCCCGTGCTGGTGCCGGGATCCGCGCTGCATGTTCCTCCTCAGTGCTCCGGCTTCGGCGCGACCGCCAGGAGCCCGAGCTGGCACGCGATCCATGCCACCTCGCGCCCCGCGTCCCACGCCAGCGCTGCCGCCCCGAACCCGAGATCCTCGTCCTCCTCGCTCTGCCGCGCCTCCCCCAGCGCCGCGATCCGCGTCGGCGCGCCTGACTCGGGCACCTTCACCAGCTCCGCGTGCGCCTCACCTTCCCGCGCGCACAGCGCGAGGAGCGGCGCGGAGGCTTCCTCCCCGGCGAACGCGAGCGCCACCACCCGGCCGAGCCCCCCCACCACCTGGAACGAGGTCCCCCCGTCGCGCGACACGCAGAGCACCTCCGCCCCTCCCAGGGCCAGCGCCCGCCCTTGCGCCCCCGCGGCGATCAGCGCACCGCGCACGGACGCCACGTGCAGCGCCGCGCCCGACAGCGCGATGTCCACCGGCAGCTCATCGTCTCCGCGCACCCGCATCAACTGCGCGGTCCCCTTCCCCTGCCACAGGGCGAGCAGCGCCCCTCCGCTGGCGGCGATCCCCGTGATCCCGCCCTCCCGGCTCGCCGCGATTGCCGGCGCGACCGCGCCTGCGCCCTCCGACAGCGACCACAGCGTCCCCTCCGACGCGATCCAGAGCCGCCCTGGCGTCGTCGCCAGCATCGCCGACGTGCCCCCGGTCGTGCGCCACCCGCCCAGAGGCGACGCCGAGACCCCCTGATCCTCGCTGCGCAGCAACCTCCCGCGCTGCGTCGCCACCACGATCGCGCCGTCCGCGCCGTCCGCCACTGCCACCGCCGACGCCATCGCGTCGAGCCCTGGCCGGCGCGCCACCTGCTCCCCGGCGGGCACCACCAGCAGCACGCTTCCCCCTGCCACCACCTGCGCGCCGGTCACCGCGAGCGCGCAGCACGGCACCTCCGCGCCCGCGCCCGCCACCGTGGCCCAGGGCGATGGGTCCCATGCGGGCGGCGGATCGTCGGGCAGGTCCGGCAGCTCCCCCAGCAGATCCTTCCCCTCGTAGTTCCCCTCGTCGTCCGCATCGAGCGCCGGCAGCTCGCCCTCGTCCACCGCATCCTCGGGCGCCTCTCCGGTCCCCTCGGCGCCGCCATCGTCCTCGCCCGCGTCCACGTCGTCGATGTCGTCGCCGTGCTGCCCGCCCTCCTGCTCGTCGCCCGCCCAGCCCCCATCCTCCTCGTCGAGCGACATCCCCTCGTCGAGCGGGCCGACGTCGATCTCCTTTTCGTCCTCGCTGCCCCCCTCGGTCCCCTCCGCAGGATCGACGTCGAGCTCGACCACGTCGAGGTCACGCGCCTCCGTGTCGTCGAAGGGGTCCCCCTCGTCCCCTGGCGTGTCCAGCAGGTCCGCCAGGTCGTCCTCGCGCGCCTCCGGTTCTTCGTCCATGTCGAGCGGCGGCAGCTCCAGCGGAGCCTCCTCCTCGTCACCCGCGCGGTCCTCGCGGCCGGGACGGTCTGGAGAGGCATGGAGCGCGACGCCGCGCGACAGCGCAGCGCGGGCGGGTGGGCAGCGGAGGTCACGAGACATCGGGGACGAGTCTAGCGCGCCGCACCCCTCCGGAGGCGTTCACGTCTTCACGGTCGAGGCAAGACCCTTCCACCACGTGCGGTGACCACGCCGGCGGAACCGACCGACCGTGGTGCACGGCCCTCACACGCAGCGCCCACGCAGGGCCGAAAAACGCGCCTTCACCGCCTTGCCGACGCCGCGTTCGCCGCGCGCCAGCAGAGGCGATGGGTAGATCTCTGGATCCCTCCATCGAGCAGTGCTTAGCTTGCGCGCCTCATGACGATGGGGCTCGAACGCAGCGCAGCGGCAGGAGGGGCCGATGGCGACGCCGACAGAGGGAGAGAGCCGCGCTCGAGGGCCCCTCGGCCCGCCGCACCGCGCCCCGGCCCCCCGCCCCTCTCCGCCGAGGAAGCCAGCCGGGGCATGCTCGTACAGAGCGTGCAGGTGCGCCCGGCCGACGTGGTGTTCCTGAAGGGCATCATCGAGGCCAGCGACGGCCTCGCCCTCGTGTTTGCCGAGCGTGGTGGCGAGCTGCTCCTCGCCGCCCCCCAGGGCCGCGCCGAGGAGTTCTCCGAGCTGCTCCAGGACCTGGAGCGTGACCTCGGCATGCGGCTCCTGCCGGCGGGGCACTGACCCATGATCGATCCCGACCCGATCGTCGACGACAGCGCCGACGACAGCGCCGATCATGGTGTCGAGCCCCACGATCCCGCGAAGCCCGTGACCGACAGCCGCATCGTCGCTGCCTGGCGCGAGTGGCTCGCGGCCCTCGCCACCGACGCCGAGGCGGCCATCGCCGCCGCGCACGTCTACGGCGAGCTCACCTCCGAAGCGCGCGACGCCTGGCTCGACGTCCTCGTCGAGGATGGCCCGCGCCTCGCCGTCCCTCCCATCGCCATCTACGCCCCTCTCCTCGCCGTCGAGACCGACGATGCCCGCCGCGCGCGCATCGAGAAGGCCATCGGCCAGCAGAAGAGGAGCCCCCAGGGCGGCACCGCCCTGCGCGGCGTCACCCCCTCCGGCGAGCGCATCGCGGCCCTGATCACCCCCCTCTACCTGCGCTTCGTGCGCGTCCTCTGGTGCCGCTACCAGCCCGATCAGGGCATCCGCTGGGCCCAGTACGAGCCGCTCCTCCGCGACGACGAAGCCCCCCAGGCCGGCGCCCAGATCGACGGCGTGAGCCTCGAAGCCACGCCCGTCAACCCGGTCATCGAGGAACTCTGCCACGCCATCCTCGCCCACCAGCGCCGCGGCGCCGAACTCCCCGGCGCGCTCAGACACTGCGCCGACCTCTTCGACGCCCAGCTCGAAGACACCCAGCTCGACGACCTCCAGCTCGGCGACCTCCCGCTCGGCGACCTCCCGCTCGGCGACCTCCAGCTCGACCATCTGCAGCACGAGGACCTCGTTTGCGACGACCCGCACCACCCTCACGACGCGCGCCTCGCCCCGCGTGACCCCCTCCTCGCGGACGCCGCTCCGCGCGACGCGGCCCGCAAGCCGTGACCCCGCGCCGGTCAGCGCGCGTGCCCCTGCGCGCCACAGCGCTCGCGCTCGTCGCCGTCTTCCTCTCTGCCTGCGGTGGTGGCGAGGAAGCCGCGCCCCCGGCCGAGGCCCCCACCTCCGTCCCCGACCGTCCCCTCGCCTCTCCGCGGCCCGTCCCGCCCTTCGCCTACGAGACCCTCGACGGCGACGAACTCTCCTCGGGCACCCTCGCCGGCCGCATCACCGTCATCGGCTTCCTCTCCACCTACGACGCCGCGTCCCAGGCGCAGGCGCGCATCCTCGCGGACCTCCTCCGCCAGCACACGCCTCGCATCAACGTCGCGGCCCTCGCCCTCGAACCGCCCCAGAACCTCCCCCTCGTCGAGGCCTTCACCCGCAGCCTGCGCCTCTCCTACCCGGTCGCCCTGGCCGACGCCGAGACCATCGCCGGCACCGGCCCCTTCGCCGGCCTCCACCACGTCCCGAGCGTGGTGATCCTCGATCGCCGCGGGCGCGAAGTGCACCGCCGCCTCGGCCTCGCCCCACGGGGCGTGCTCGAAGAGATCCTGCGCGCCGTGGAGCGCGCCTCTCCTCCCTGACCTGACGGATGGGGTGTGTCTCCGACGAGCGCTGACGCGTCGTGCGTCATGCGCCGTGCATCGTGCGTGATCCGCCGTGCGTCACGCGCCGTGCGCTGCGCGGGGGGCAGGAGCCTCGGCCCGTGCCCCCGGGCCTCTCGTCACTCGGCCGCGATGGGCTCGGCCTCGCGGGTCACGGTCCGCGTCTCCCGGTTGTTCTCGAAGTACGCCTTGACGGCGAGCTTCTCGACCAGCGGCCCGAAGCGGTCCTTCATCTTCCCGCGCACGAGGTCGCTGACGAGCGACACGTCCTCGCGGAGCTGCTCCATCGTCTCCGGCCTGGAGAACACCTCGCGCGCTGCCGCCACCTTGGCCGGCGTGCTCTCGACGAGCGCCTTCACCGCGCCCGCTGCCGACCGCGCCCGGTCTGCCGTCCGCTCCGCCAGCGTCTTCTTGATGAGCGGCGCCACCTCGTAGACCAGGTTCGCCGCCGACCCTGCCACCTTGTGGGGCGCGAGGTGGAGGGGGTTCCCGTACTTCGGGTTCTTCGCCAGGAACGCCCGCACTTCCTCCTCGGTCACCCCGGCGTCCACGTACGCGCGCTTCAGCTCCTCCTCGGCGAGGATGCGCGCCTTGAACATGTACATCTGCACGCGCGAGTAGAAGTTCGTCGCCCCGTCGCCGCTCGTCTCCACCGCGCAGAAGATCGTCCCGGGGAAGCGCGCCGTCACCAGCGACTGCACCCCGTCCGACACGCCCGACGACGGCATGCACCCGAACGGCTTCACGCTCACGGTGATGTGCGCCTTCGCGTGCACCGAGTTCACGATGAGCTTGCCCACCTCCATGTGGCCCTCACCGCCGCGCAGATCGTTCGAGTAGTACTCCTCGGCGACCTTCGCCACGAGGTCCATGTCGGGCAGGTGGTAGTCGAACAGACCGATGGGCTGCGCGAACGCCTGGAACCCGAGCCGCAGCCCCTGCTCCGCGAGGCGCATCGTGGCGAGCCGCTTCGCCACGTCCATCCCCTCCATGCCGTGCAGCCCGTACGCGCCCCCGTCCTGACCGCGCAGGTGCTTCCGCTCCCGCGTGTCACGGGCCACCTCCCAGATGTTGTAGAGCAGCCAGGCCGTGGTGAGCTGGATGTCGCACTCCCCGCCCTCGGTCTGCAGGAACTTCTGGAGCTGGTAGTTCCCGTCGCCCTCGGTGGTCATCGCCCAGAACTCGCCGATGATCGAGGTCTTCGCGCGCGGCCGGAGCTTGTCGACCTCGACCCCCTCGAACACCTTCCGCGCCTTGTAGAGCGCCTTGAAGATGTTCTTCTTCGTCTGCAGCGCCTCGTAGAGGATGCGCTTCACCTCCTCCTTCGCCTCGTCCGTCGCGCCCGGCGTCACCTCGTAAGGCCGGATGCGGTACGCGAGCGCGTTCACCACGTCGCCGCAGACCAGCGCCTTCACGATCGCGATGAAGAACTCGGGGTTCATGTCGATCCCCGTCTCCTCCCCGGTCCCCTGGCTCAGGCCACCCTGCTGCTGGAAGAAGAAGATCCGGAACCCATCGAAGCCCGCGTCGCGCAGCGCCTTCCGGTACTCCGTCACGTACATCCCGAAGCGGCAGGGCCCACACGCGCCAGCCGTCAGGTAGACGTAGTTCTTGATGATGTCCTCGGTCGACATCCCGTCCTTGTCGCGGAGGTCGATGAGGTGCTTCACCAGGCCGCCCACCGTGAAGTAGGTCGGGTTGCACTGGCCGCGGTTGCCGAACTCCTTGCCGACCTGGAGGCCCGCGTTGTCGACCATCCCGAAGTACTTCACGTTGTAGCCGACGCCGCGCAGCGCGCCCTCGACCAGGAACATCTGCGCGTCGGTGAGGCCGTTGATGAGCAGCGTCACCTTGTCGCGCTCTTCCCGCTTCATCTCCGAGGTGAGCATGCTGTCTGCCCACTGCCGGCGCGCGGTCTTGATCCCGAGCCGCTCCCGCTCCGCCTCCTCGAAGGCGCGCAGCTCGGCCTCGATGTCGATGTCCCCGTCCGCGGCGCTCTGGCCCTGGCCGTTCCCGTTCGCCGCGTCCGAGTAGAGCGGCAGGCGCGTCTTCTGCGTTTCCGTCGTCTGATCCATGGTCATCCTCCCGTCGCCCTTCACGCCCCGGCCGGCACAACACTGCCGTCGGCGCTCTTCTTCTTCAGCTGAACCAGTCCCCGCGGCACCTCGGGCTTCGCAGGTGGCGGCGCCTGGTAGCTCCGCACCTTCTCCCCGAGCTCCTGGATCTGCCGCTCGATCTCCGGATCGCTCATCTTCCGCCCCGCGAGCTGCGCCTGCTTCGTCTTGAGCAGCTCCAGGCGCTTCTCGTCGAGCCGCTGCACGAGCTCCATCTTCTTGCGTGCCGTGTCCTCCAGCGCCTCCTGGTGCAGCTTCAGGCTGTGCGCGTACGTCTTCACGCGGATCTTGATCGACCCGCCCGGCTTGTTCGCGTCGATGTCGTGCAGCGCCGCGTACGGCACCGCGCTCTCGCCCACGATGCCCTCGATGATCCCGTAGGTCGGCGCGTCGTGGCCGCACTTGAAGCTCGACAGGTCGAGCAGCGCCACGTTCGGGTGCCGCGCCGCGAACTTCACCGCCCACACCTTCTGCGCGCTGTTCGCCGAGTAGTTCTCGGGCCACACGTCGTTGATGTCGAGCGGGTGCTGCCCCCGCGCCACCTCGTCCTTGAAGTAGCGCCTCAGGAAATCCATGTCGCGCGGGATGGAGCGCACCGAGATGATCGGGTAGCCGAGCACCTGGAACTCCTCGGGGATCCCGTGGTTCAGCCCTGGATCCGAGTGGTAGGGCCGCCCCACCATCAGGATCGCCACCCGGTTCTCCGCCTCCACCGTCTCCAGGATGGCGCGCCCCTTGTCCTGGATGTCGCGCTCGAACGCTTCCAGCGCCCGCGTCCCTTCCCGGTGCGCGTGGTCGCTCTCGTCCTCGGTGATCCCGAGCCGCGGCCCCCACACCTCGAACATGCGGCGCGCCGTCAGGTTCAGCTCCGAGAAGGTCAGCGCCGGGTCCAGGTACTCGATCGACCGCGTCTTGAAGAAGTCCATCTCCTTCGTGAACGCGGCCTTCATCACGTCCGGCACCCCGGCCACGATCGGGCAGCTCGCCTTGTCCATCACCCCCTCGCCGAAGCTCGGCACGTGGGTGAGGATCGGGAAGAAGATGTAGTTGAGCTTCCGCTCCTCGTGGTGGTGGAAGAGCAGGTTGTGGATGTGCGCCTGCGCCACCTTCGAGGGGAAGCACGGATCGACCGACCCGTATTTCCCGCCCTCGACCCACATCTCCTCGGTGGTCTCGTCGCTGAAGACCACGTTCTGCTTCTGGATCCCCAGCGCCTCGAAGTACGCCCGGAAGTACGGCGCCGTCGAGTACAGGTTCAAGACCCGCGGGATGCCGATGCGCGTCCGCCGCAGCCGCTCCTGCGCCTCTGTCCCGCACCGCTTGAAGGGCCGCGTCGTCTCCACCCGGCGGATGCCGAGGAAGCCCTTCTTCACCACCGTGTCCTTCACGGGCGTCCCCGCCGCCGGCATGGGCGCGCCCTTGTAGAAGCTCCGGAACGCGAGCTTCGACTCGTGGTCCACGACGTTCGGGAACTGCTTCGCGATCTTCTTCCGCTCCGCCACCAGCGACAGCATCGCCGCCTCGCTCTCCACCGTCCCCTTCTCGCAGGAGAAGCCGGAGATGTAGCGCGACGTCTCCCCGTCGGGCGTCTGGGTGTCGATGAAGGTCCGCTTGCACTCGTTCGGGCAGAAGTGGCAGACCGTCTCCTCGTCGTTCTTCGTGGTGAAGGCCAGGTCGATCGCCGCGTCGATCCCGATGAACGTCGACTTCCCCCGCCGCTTCACCACCCGCAAGGTCTCGAACGCCGCCCCGATCGCCCCCGCCTCCCCGGTGTGCGGGTGCACGAAGATCTCCGCGCCCGGCACGCGCTCCTTGATGTAGTCCACCTGGGCCTTCACCGCGGCCAGGTTGTACTGCGTGCCCCCTTGCAGCACGTACCGCTTCCCGAGCGACGCGAGCCGCGGGATCTGCACCACGTACTGCCACACGTTCTTCGGCAGCACCTGCGCGAGCCCCGCGAGCAGCTCCTCCTTCGAGAAGCCCTCCTTCTGGAAGTTCACCCGGTCGGTGTCGAGGAAGACTGCGCACCCGTAGCTGAACTTCGGCGCCAGCTCCGCCTGGAACGCCGTGTTCGCGTACTCCGTCACCGGGATGCCGAACTGGTCGGCCATCGCCTGGAGCAGCATCCCGTTCCCCGCCGAGCACGAGTTCGAGAGCCGGAAGTTCGCGATGTCGCCGTTCTTCATGAACAGCACCTTGATGTCCTGCCCGCCGATGTCGCAGATCACGTCCACGTCACCGAAGAACCGGACCGCGCTCATCATGTGCGCCACCGTCTCGACGATGTTCACGTCTGCGCGCATGCACTCCTGGAGCACGTCGGCCGCGTAGCCGGTCGCCCCGAAGCCGAGCACCTCCAGCGTCGCCCCCCGCTCGCTCACGTACTCCCGGAGCTGCCCCAGCAGCTCCTTCGTGTCCTGGATGGGGTTGCCCTTGGAGAGCTGGTACGCCTTGCAGACGATGTTCTGGTCCTCGTCGATCAGCACCGCCTTCGACGACGTGGACCCCCCGTCGACGCCGATCACCCCCCGCACCACCTGCCCCGGCTCGAGCTTCATCGGCGTGAACTTCGGGATGGCGTAGAGCTGCCGGAAGTCGTCGATCTCGACCGTCGTCCGCACGAGCGGCGGCCCCGCGCTCTCGCCGAGGCGCGCCTTCCTGCCGTTCGTCATGTACTCCACGAGCCCGGTCTTGCCCGCGTAGAGCCCCGCCGTCGCCGACTCCTTCAGCCCGTACACGCAGGCCCCGAACGCCGCGTAGTACTGCGCGTTCTCGGGCACGAAGATCGTCTCGTCGATGGGCGCGTCCTTCGGCCAGGCGTACCCGCGCTCCTCCCAGGTCTCCGGGATGCGCTTCCGCCAGCACTCCTGCAGGAACGGCAGGTACGTGTTGGGCCCCCCGAGCAGCAGCACCTTGTGCTTCAGGGTCGAGCCGCGCGTCAGCACCGAGAGGTTCTGCAGCACGATCGCGTCCGCCAGCGAGCACAGGATCTCCGTCGCCGGGATCCCGCTCTTCACCAGATTCACGATGTCCGTCTCCGCGAACACCCCGCATTTCGCGGCCACGTGGTGGAGCTTCGAGTCGTCGAAGTGGATCTGCACCACCTGCTCCGGCGGCAGCCCCACCTTGATCATGCACTTGTCGATGGTCGCCCCGGTCCCCGAGGCGCACTTGTCGTTCATCGACGGGCTGCCCGTCTTTTCGCCGGTCTTCTCGTCCTTCTTGAAGATGATGATCTTCGCGTCCTGCCCGCCCAGCTCGATGACGCTCCCCACGTCCGGGTGCAGGTTCTCCACCGCGAGCGTGACCGCGTTCACCTCCTGGACGAACTTCGCGCCCAGGCTCGGGCAGAGCGGCGCCGCCCCCGAGCCGGTCAGGAAGACCCGCCACTCGGCCCGCGGCGAGGCCGGGAAATCCGCCTCGATGCGGTCCAGGAACTCCAGCACCTTCTCGGGCTGCTTGGTCTGGTGGCGCTGGTAGTCGCTCCAGAGCACCTCGAGCGACTCCGGGTCCAGCACCACTGCCTTGACCGTCGTCGAACCGACGTCGATGCCGACCACCACCGCGCTCTGCCGCTGCGCGTTCGTCTGCGCGTTCATCAAGGCTCCTTCTTCACCGTCCAGCGAAACTTCACCTTCCAGCGAGCCCGCAGGCGAGCGCACCCGCCCCCACCCACGGCCTTCGGGCGGCCGTCCCCCGGCGCCCCCGACTGACTGGCCAGTCAGTCGCTCCAACGGCTACACGGTCCCCTCCTCGAAAGCAATTCTCCTCCGCCCCTCTCTCGCCCGCGCAGACGTGCTTTCCGGCCTGCATCGGACGCAGCCCGACCCGAGGACCAAGACAATTCCCCACGTGACGAGCAGTCCTCCGCGAAAGATCCACTCCATCCCCGCGCGACCGACTAGAACCCGGGCCACATGGCCCAGAAGCTCGATCGCCGTCAGGAGCTGCTCCGAGCCGGCCGCGCCGTGTTCGCGGAGAAGGGCTACCACGAGGCCAAGATCGACGACATCGTCGCCTCCGCCGGCGTCGCCAAGGGCACCTTCTACCTCTACTTCCGCGACAAGCGCGCCCTCTTCGCCGAGCTCGTCGACGGCCTCTTCACCCGCCTCGGCGGCGCCATCCTCCGCGTCGACACCGACGCCGACATCGAGTCCCAGATCAAGCACAACATCCGCGCCATCGTCGCCGTGCTCCTCGACGATCCCGCGCTGACCAGCATCCTGCTCTCCTACTCCGCGGGCCTCGACCAGGCCTTCGTGAGCCAGGTCCGCTCCTTCCATGAAGGCGTGAAGCAGCTCCTCGCCGGGAGCCTCCGGTGGGGCCAGCAGCTCGGCATCGTCGCGAGCGGCGACCCCGCCCTCTACGCCACCTTCACCATCGGCGCCCTCAAGGAGCTGCTCTTCGAGAACGCCCTCGGCGAGCACCCCCGCCCGCGCGAGGCCATGGTGACCGCCCTCTTCGACCTCCTGCGCCAGGGCTACCTGCGCACCGGCGAGGCCTCCGCAGCGCTCACCCCCGCCGCGCCCTCCACCGCCGCGCCCTCCACCGCGGCACCTTTCACCGGGGCGCCCTCCGGCGCGGCCCTCTCCACGCCCGGCGCGCCCTCCGCGCTCGTGGCGTCCACCGCCCTCAGCGTCTCCTCCCCGCACGCGGCGTCTCTGCCTGCGAGCCCCTCCTCCCCTGCCCTTTCGTCTGCGGCGCCGCGCGCTGCACGGCGCAAGAAGGCAGCCCCGCGGGCCTCCGTCGCCGCCTCCGCCCCGCAAACCTCCCCTGCCGCTTCCACCCCGAAGCGCCGCCGCGCGCGCGACTGACCGACCGAGCGACTGACTGGCGCGTCAGTTCTCTGCGGAAACCACCTGGTCAGCCGTCTCCACGGAGCGCCCCAGCACCACGTGTCGCAGGAAGTTGTGGAGCGTCCGCTGCCCCGCCTCCGGCGTGGTCACCGCCCCCTCCAGCGCCTCGACGTCGAACCCCTCCGACGCGAGGATCTCCCGGCGCGACCGGATGTAGCTGAGCATGATCTCCGCATCGATCTCGGGGTGGAACTGCACCCCGTAACAGGTCGGCGTGAACCGGATCGCGTGGTGCTCGTCCCCGTCCGACCGCGCCAGGCTCACCGCCCCCGGCGGCAGGCGCCCCACCGTGTCGATGTGCGTCACGTTCGCCTGGAAGTGCTGCGGCAGCCCCGCGAACAGGATCTCGCCCGCGTGCCCCGGATCCTCCGTGCGCCGGTGGATGGTCACCGTCCCGATCTCACGCCCCCGCGGGTTGCGGATGCACTCCCCGCCGAGCGCATGCGCCAGGAGCTGGTGCCCGAAACAGATCCCGAAGGTGGGCGTCCCGGCCGCGACCACCTCGCGCAGCCAGGCCTCGGTGCGCACGATCCAGTCGTCCCGGTTCGGCACGTTCGACGCCGAGCCCGTGATGATGAACGCATCCGCCTCGCGCGGGTGGGGAAACGCCTCCAGGCGCGCATCGAAGCCGGCATAGTCGCCGGTCCAGAGATGCCCGATGGCCTGCTGGATCATGGCGGCGAACGACCCCCGCTTCTCGATCATGTCGGGGATGGGATCGCCGGTGGTGACGATGATGATCTTCTTGCCGATGGCAGACACGGCGCGATGGTAGCTCGACCCGCCGAGGACGGGAGCCTGGTGGGTGTAGGTCTCCGTGAGAGGAAAGAGCACCCGAGAGGCGCGTAGGACCGTGCGCACGTCTCGGATCGGGCCCGTTTCCGGAGAAAACGGCGCTGCTCCGCGGGGGAACTGCAACCCAACCGCTTGGGTCGACATTGCTCCCGGTGGGAACTGCAACCCAACCGCTCGGGTCGACATTGCTCCCGGTGGGAACTGCAACCCAACCGCTTGGGTCGACATTGCTCCCGGTGGGAGCTGCAACCCAACCGCTTGGGTCGACATTGCTCCCGGTGGGAACTGCAACCCAACCGCTTGGGTCGACATTGCAAATCGGAGGAGAGCCGAGTTCAGAGGCTGGAGCGGCATTGCACGCCCGGCCCCGCGCGCTGGGAGGTCAGTCCACCCAGTCGATGCTGGTGATGGTCAGCTTCGAGGCGGGATCGGTGCGCTCGGTGTTCGTGAACGGCGCGTACACCCGGCTCGACAGGGTGCCGGCGGCGGTGTCGATCTCCATGACGCGGGTCGGGTTGGTGGTCCCGTCGTGGTAGCAGTTGAGGAGCTGGTAGATCTTGTTGCCGTTCACCCCGGTATCCATGCGGTAGGCCGCGTTGCCGACGTGCCCCGAGAACAGGAGGCGGACGTTGGCGTACTGCTTGACCAGGTTGTCGTACACGTACTGAGGGCTGTTGTTCCCGTAGCCACCAGCGCTCTGCTCGATGCCGCCGCCGCTGGTCAGGTGCGAGTGGGTGATGATCACCACGTTGTGGTCGGGGTGCTGGGCGAGCACGGTCTTCGCCCAGGTGACGGCGCCGGTGCGGGGCCAGAGCTCCAGGTTCAGCACCATCCACTGGAGGCCCCCGGCGGTGAAGGTGTGGTAGGCGTTGTCGATCTTCCCGGGCTCGTAGACGCCGCTCAGCGCGCTGAAGCGCGAGGTGGGGAAGTAGGTGTTGAAGGTGGTGGTGTTGCGCAGGTTGGCGTTGACGTTGCCGGGGCAAGCGCTGCCCCCCTGGCACACCGCGGCCGTGTCGTGGTTGCCGATGGCAATGGCGTACGGGATCTGCGCATTGTCGAGCCCGAGGAGCGCATTGCTCGCGCGCACGTAATGGATGTGGTCCGGCGTGTCCCAGTCCACCATGTCCCCGGTGTGGGCGACGAACCGGAGGTCGAGCGCGGTCTCGTTGTTCACCAGCCAGTCGATGCGGTTCGTGAAGCGCGTGGGCGCGTAGACGATCTCCTGCTGGGTGTCGGGGATGACCACCAGCGTGAACCTGGTGTCGGTCTCGGGCGCGGCAGCCTCGGGCGCGGCGTGGAACTTGACGCCCTCGTCGGTCCACCCCGCCGCGGCCAGGCTGGCGCGGTCCGCGGCCGAGACCGCAAAACGGTGCTTGTGGAGGGTGTTGTTGACGAAGCGGTGGACCGGGACCAGGCAGGGCTGGCTGGTCTTCGCGGCGTAGAAGCGAATGCCCTCGTCGGAGGTGTAGCCGTGGTTCGCGGCCGCGCTGACGCGCTCGTTCTCCTCGATGGTCCACAGGAAGTCGCCGGTGGTGGGGTTGTAGAGGCGGTACACGGGTGAGAGCCCGGCGGCAGCCCCCGCGGCGCCGTAGAAGGCGACCCCGCGGTCGTCGGTGAAGCCGTAGTTCGTGCCGGCATTGACCGCTTCATTCAGGTTGCGCGTGTAGAGGCTGGCGCCATTGCTGGGTTTCACCCGGTGATAGACGGCATCCGGGAGGGCCGGGCAGGCGGAGATCGCGCTGGAGGTTTCGGAGACCTCGTCGATGGCATCGTCGGCCGTCCCCTCACGGTCGACCTCGTCGCCCCCTTCGGCCATCACGCAGGCCACGAGAGACGCGGAGGCAGCCAGACACGCAGCCCATTGAATGAACTTCATGATCGCCATTCTCCTCGCATTGCGCGCGCAAAAAATTCCCCTGGCCCACGGTGGGCCGGGCGTGAGCGATGTGCGGACCTCTCGTAGCATGTCTGGGCGCCGCGACAGTCACGGGTTCACCACGCGCGATCTCCACGGCGCGTGGTGGGACAAGCGCGCCTCGATCTCCCGCGTCTTTTGCGCCTCTCGCGCCGCCCTTTGCCGCTGCGCCTGGAAGCGTGCAGCGTGCAGGCGGCACGCTTCTACCGCGGCATCACGGCTTCGGCGGCTGCGCGTTGAGGGCGCGCAGGTTCTCGTTGAAGCGAGGGATGGCCGCGGTCGGGAGCACGACGAAGGTCGCGCTGTACGAGGCTTTCTCGATCGAGCCCCCGCGCTCGCCGGGGTACGGCTGGAGCATGCCCAGGATGGCGGAGAGACCTCCCGACAGCGTCTTGACGTTGTTGGTGTCGGCAGGGTGCTCGCCGGAGCCGCCGAAGATGGCGATCTCCTCGACCGGTCCCGGCGCGGCTCCGGGCTCGGTGAATTGCACGCGGAGCTTCGCCACGCCGGCCTGCTCGCACTTGCTCCCGGCGGGGCAGCGCTCGTCGCTGATGACCTCAAGGAAGGTGATGCGAACGCCCTCCTTGGAGGTGGCCGACATGCCGTAGGGGACCATGAGGAGCGGCGCGCTCGGCGCAGCGGCGGAGGACTGGGCGGACGGCGCGAGCGCCGCGGCGGAGGCGGCGGCGCTGGGCGACGGAGAGGGTGACGGGGGAGCCGGCGCGCGGTCACACGCGGCGACGAGGAGGAGCAGGGAGAGCCACGTTCGCGACAGGGGCATGACGCCAACCATAGGGCAGATCGGCGCCGGGGAGCGAACGTTGCGGGGCGGCGTCAGCGCAGCTCGCCAGCGCAGCTCGCCAGCGCAGCTCGCCAGCGCAGCTCGTCAGCGCAGCTCGATCGACGTGGCGAGGTCGAGCGCCACCAGCGGGTCGTCGAAGGTGAAGAGAAAGTTCTTCCCGGTGGCCTCCTCCTTCACCGCCATCTTCGTGCGTCCCAGCTCCTTGCTCCCGGAGTCGCGCGCGATCAGGGTGATGTCGCCCGCGAAGGGCTTGTCGAGGATCAGGTAGACCTTCACGGAACGCTTGCGCTTCGCCGCGTCGGGCACCTCCTCGGCGAGGGGCATGGAGGCGCGCTCGATCTTCACCCCGGCGGCGGTGAGCTGCTCGGAGATGGTGGGGGCCAGCTCCACGATGCCCTGCTTCGCGCCCTGGAAGCCTGCCTTCACCACGCCGGTCGCGCCCTTGGCCACCGACTCGCCTGCCTTCTTCCCTTCCCCCTGGAGCCCGTCGCCCACGCCCTTGACGATGCCGGCCTTCTCCTCGGTCATCTCCCGGCCTTTCTCCTCGGCCTCCTGGATGATCTGCTCACGGGTTTTCTTGCAGCCCGTGGAAGAAGCGAGGAGCACGAGCGCGAGGGGAAGGAGAAGGGCCGTCGACTTCATGAGGCCACTCTAGCGGCAACGCCTTCGGCACGGCCAGAGGGGCGAGGCGCGCCATCGCGGGGGTGGCGCCGACCTGGGGGTGAGGTCACCGAGGGGCGGCGGATCTCCAGCAAAGGCTGGAGGATCCGTACCGGCGGGGTGGAGATCGGCGCCGCCGCTGTTCAGCCCTTGGGGCGGCGCGAGAAGACCTGGGCGGTCAGCCCGGCGAAGAGCTGGTCGAGCTCCTCGCGGGAGGCCTTGCGGGCCTTCTCGGCGAAGCCGTAGCCGATCTCCAGCTCGCCCTCGTCGAGGCGCTTCATCACGGCGTCCGCGTAGGTGTCGAGCGGCTCGCCGAAGGTGTGCAGGCCCTTGCCGCCGAGGTCGGTGTTCACGGCCGGCGGGACGATCTCCACGACCTCGATGGGCGTGTCGGCGAGCTGCGCGCGCAGGGACATGGTGAAGGAGTGGAGCGCCGCCTTGGTCGCGCCGTACACGGGCGCGAAGGTCGACGGGACGAAGGCGAGGCCCGAGCTGACGTTGACGAGGGCCGGCCTCTGCTGGCGGATCAGGTGGGGGATCATCAGCGACGAGAGGTGGATGGGCGCCTCCAGGTTGATGGCGATCTCCTGGGCGGCGTCGCGCCACGGCTCGCGGGTCTCGAGGAAGTCCGTCCGGCGCTGGATGCCGGCGTTGTTCACCAGCACGTTGAGATCGGGGAAGTCGCGGGTGACGCGCTCGACGAGGGCGATGCGGTCGGCCTCGGTGGCGACGTCGGTGGCGTAGGTGTGCAGCCCGGGGTGCTGGCTCTTCGCCTCGTCGAGCTTGTCCTGCCTGCGCCCGCAGACGATGACCTTGCTGCCCGCAGCGAGGAAGCGCTGCGCGAACGCCAGCCCGATGCCGCTTCCACCGCCCGTGATGAGCACCGTGTTGCCTGCCAGTTTCATGCGTCGATCCTCGTTTCCATGTGCCGTTCGTGGCGCGCGGGCGTCTGTTCACCAGCGCGAGGGGGCGCATGGTAGTGCTTCGGGCGGGGCTGCGGGAGGTGACGTGAGGCGAGGGGCTGCGGGCTGGTGGGAGGCTGGCGCGGCTCAGGGGACGCAGACGCCGCAAGCGCACGCCCCGGGACCGCACGCGCTCTGTGCGCACGCGGCGCCGGTCGGACAGGGGGTCTGCAGGCACGGCGCCGGGAAGACCGGCGCGTCTCCAGCGCTCGGGTCGAGGCATTCACGGAGGCGGTTGCCACGTTGAACCACCTGTCGCACGCGCACCACGGCACCTGTCATGCGCGCGTGACAGGCGCGCTCGTCTGGGCGCCCGCGCAGGCCTCATCGCAACGGAGAGGGCGTTCGGGGCATCGGTACCTCTACCCACCTCCGGAGAGTTCCCATGACGTACGAAGCTCCCAGGTTCTGTGAAGTGAAGATGGATGCGGAGATCGGGTCGTACCAGAACGACTTCGACGATCGCGGAGACCATGCGCCGGCAGGGGTCACGGCCGAGGCGCAAGGGGCCGGCAGCGAGCGGGTGGCTGGCGCGCCGGAAACCTGACGGGATGCGGCTGCGCATACTCGGCTCGGGCGCGGGCGGAGGGGTGCCGCAGTGGAACTGCGCCTGCGCGAACTGCACCGCGGCGCGGCGCGGCGGGGGGCGGGTCTTGCCCCGCACGCAGGACGGCCTCGCGCTCGGGGTCGGTGAGGGCGACGAGGGCGACTGGTTCCTCGTGAACGCCTCGCCGGACGTGGGGCGGCAGATCGAGGCCACGCCCGCGCTGTGGCCGCGGCTGCGCGAGGGCAGCGCGGGACACACGGGTCGCGAGGGACACATGAGCACCGTGCGCTCGGAGCGGGCGTCGCCGATCCGGGGGGTGGTGCTCACGAACGGGGATCTCGATCACACGCTCGGGCTCTTCTCGCTGCGGGAGAACACGCCGCTCGTGCTCTACGCGACCGAGGCGGTGCGGCGGGGGCTCGTGGAAGGCAACACCCTGTTCCGCACGCTCCAGCGCTTCCCGGAGCAGACCACGTGGCGCACGCTCGCGCTGGGGCAGCCGGTGGATCTCACGGATGCCGCCGGGGCGCCGACGGGGGTGACGGTGACGGCGCGGCCGCTCCCCGGGAAGGTGCCGAAGCACCTGGAGGGCGTGGCGCCGTCCTCGCCCGAGGACAACGTGGGGCTCTGGGTGCGGGACGCGCGGAGCGGGCGGCTGGTGGTGATCGCCACCGCGGCGGCGTCGCTCGGGGACTGGGTGGCGGAGGTCGACGGCGCGGATGCGCTGCTGTTCGACGGGACCTTCTGGTCGAGCGACGAGCTGCCGCGGCTCGGCCTGGGGACGGCGCGGGCCGAGGACATGGCGCACCTGCCGGTGGGCGGCGAGGACGGGAGCCTCGCCAGGCTCGCGGGGGTGCGGGTGGGGCGGCGGATCTACACCCACATCAACAACTCGAACCCCATGCTGGTGGAGGGCTCGGCGGAGCGCCGGGCGGTGAACGCCGCGGGCTGGGAAGTCGCCGAGGACGGGCTGGAGCTACAGGTATGAGCGAGGACGCACCGCTGTCGCGTGAGGCCTTCGTGGAGCGGCTGCGCGCGGAGGGGGCGCGGCGCTACCACGACGGTCACTCCTTCCACCAGCGCATGCACCGCGGGGAGCTGTCGCAGCGCGAGATCCAGGGGTGGGTGATCAACCGCTACTATTACCAGACGCGGATCCCCATCAAGGACGCGCTCCTGCTCTCGAAGAGCGAGGACCCGGGCTTCCGGCGGCTGTGGATCCACCGCATCACGGACCACGACGGGGCGCGCGAGGGCGAGGGGGGCCTGGCGCTGTGGCTGCGGCTCGCGGCAGGGGTCGGGCTCGATCCGGCGGAGGTGGCGGGCCTCGGGCGGGTGGAGCCGCCGGTGAGGTTCGCGTGCGATGCCTACGTGACGCTGGTGCGGGAGCGGAGCCTGCTGGAGGGGGTGGCGTCGTCGCTGACGGAGTTCTTCGCGCCCGACCTGATGAGCCGGAGGGTGGCGGCGTGGGAGGCGCACTATCCCTGGGTGGATCAGGGGACGCTCGACTACTTCAAGAGCCGGGTGACGCGGGCGCGCACCGATTCTCACGAGGCGATCGACTTCGTGACGGCGCACGCGGTGACCCGGGCGCAGCAGGAGGCGTGCGTGGCGGCGCTGGTGAGGAAGTGCGAGATCCTGTGGGCGCTGCTCGACGCGGTGGAAAAGGCGTACCCCCCGGCCGAGAAGAGCGCGCGGGGAGCGTGCCGGGGGTGACGGTCAGTCGCGGGGAGGTGCTGCGGCTCGCGCCCAAGGTGCGGCTCGCGCGGGACCGGGTGACGGGGCGGGCGATGCTGCTCTATCCCGAGCGGGGCCTCGATCTGAGCGCGGTGGCGGCGGCGATCGTGGAGCGGCTCGACGGGCTACGCTCGGTGGAGGGGATCGCGGAGGAGGTCGCGGCCGCCTTCGGGGGAGCGCCGCGCGCGCAGGTGGAGCAGGACGTGGTGGCCTTCCTGGAGGCGCTGGAGGCGCGGGCGCTGGTGGTGAGGGTGACGGGAGGGGGAGGTGCAGGAGAGGCCGGGGCGGGGCACAGAGCGGCCTCCGCGGGGGTGCCACCGGGAAGGCTGGGGAGGGAAGCGGAGCGCGCTGACACGCTGGCGCCAGCGAACAGGGCGGAGCGCGCGGGCACGGACGTCATGGTGGAGCGTCCTTACACGCTCATCGCGGAGCTGACGTACCGCTGTCCGTTGCGCTGTCCGTACTGCTCGAACCCGGTGGCGCTGGACGAGCGCGCGGAGAGTGCGGGCGAGCTGTCGACCGAGGAGTGGCGGCGGGTGTTCGCGGACGCGGTGGGGCTCGGGGTGATGCAGCTCCACCTGACCGGCGGGGAGCCGCTGGCGCGGCGGGACCTGGAGGACCTGGTGCGCGCGGCGCAGGCGCTGGGGCTGTACACGAACCTGATCACCAGCGGGATCCCGCTGACGCGGGAGCGGCTCGCGGCGCTGCGGGAGGCGGGGATCGACAACGTGCAGCTCAGCTTCCAGGACGAGAGCGCGGCGCGGGGCGATCTCATCGGGGGGTACGCGGCCCACGCGCGGAAGCTCACGGTGGCGGGGTGGGTGAAGGCGGAGGGGCTGCCGCTGACGGTGAACGTGGTGCTGCACCGCCGGAACATCGACCACGTGGCGGGGCTCGTGGCGCTGGCAGAGCGGCTCGGGGCGGACCGGCTGGAGCTGGCGAACACGCAGTACCTGGGGTGGGCGCTCGCGAACCGGGGAGCGCTGATGCCCACGCGGGAGCAGCTCGATGCGGCGTTCGCCACGGCGGCGGCGGCGCGGGAGCGGCTGCGGGGGGCGATGGAGATCGTCTACGTGACGCCCGACTACTTCGCGGACCGGCCGCGGGCGTGCATGGAGGGGTGGGCGCGCCGGTACGTGCACGTGACGCCGGCCGGGAAGGTGCTGCCGTGCCACGCGGCGCAGACGCTGCCAGGGCTCGCGTTCGAGGGGGTGCGGGAGAGACCGCTGCCGGAGATCTGGCGGGGCTCGGCGGGGCTCGATGCGTTCCGGGGAGAGGGGTGGATGAAGGAGCCGTGCCGGAGCTGCGACCGGAGAGGGGTCGATTTCGGGGGGTGCCGGTGCCAGGCGTACCACCTGGCGGGGGACGCGGCGGCCGCGGATCCGGCGTGCGCGCTGTCGCCGGACCACGGGCTGATCGAGGCGGCGCGGCTCGGGGGGCGGAGGGGCGGAGACGCGGCGATGGAGAGCGACAGGAGCAGCGCCACGGAGTGTGCAGAGGTGTCGCCGCCGTACCGCTACCGCACCATGCCTGCGCGACGATCGGCCTGAGTCTCCGCCGACGTGCGCGACGAGGGAGGGTCCGAGCCGGAAGACGGCGCGGGCACGGGTTGAAGGTCAGGGGGCGACGATGTCGAGGCGGCGGGTGAGCACGCGCCAGGTGCCCAGGTCGGGGGCGGCGCGGAAGGCGGCGTAGGCGGCGAGGACGGCGCCGGCGTCGGTGACGGCGAGGGAGGGGGTGCCGTCGCGGTGGGCGTCGGAGGTCACGGGGAACCGGGCCTGCACCACGCCGTCGGTGCCGATGAGGGCGCCGGTGACGTCGTCGCTCGCGTCGCCGCAGGCCTTCCAGGCGAGCACGAAGCGCTGGCCGTCGAAGACCAGGCCGTTCGCGCCGAGGTCCACGGCATTGGCGGGGTAGGACTGGGCGTTGTAGGTCGTGGCCGGCGCGGGGCACTCGGGGTGCTCGGCGACGACGAAGGGGTCGGCGTCGAGGAGGATGCCGTCAGGGCTGACGCGGCGGGCGAGGATGCGTGAGGCGCCGGTGGTGATGTCGTGCCAGGCGACGAGGAGGGTGTCGCCGCTCGACGCGACGGCGACGGAGCGGGCCTGGGCGGTGGGCGCGGAGATGGGGAGGAGGCCGCTGAAGTAGTCGCCGTTGAAGATGGACACCACGGCGTTGACGGGGCCGCTGGCGTAGGTGCCGGGGATCCAGGCGACGAGGTGGAAGGGGCCGCCGGCGTGGGCGCTGGCGACGCGGGTGCTGGCGACCGGGGGGAAATCGCCGGGGTAGATGGGGGTACCAGGGACGCCGTCGGGGCCGACCTCGGCGCCGATGGGCATGTCGATCAGGGTGTCGATGAAGGCGTTGACGGTGACGCTGCCGTCGCCGGCCGAGAGGGCGGGCGGGGTGTGGGAGACGTTCTGCAGGTGGAACGGGAAGCTCATGTCGGTGGAGGCGCTCGGCGTGAGGTGCTTGCCGGCGATCTCGCAGTCGAGGAACCCACCGTCCTCGCAGTCCCACCAGGTGACCAGGGTGCTCGCGCCGCTCTGCACGACGCGGGGGAGGCTCTGGCGCTGGTTGCCGATGCCGAGGGGGGTGGCCGCGTCGAGGAGGCTCCCGGAGGGGCTGACGTGGAGGGCGTAGAGGTCCTGGTCGTGCTGCTCGGAGACGTCGCGCTCGTCGCCCCAGGCGAGGACGAAGCTCTCGCCGTCGAAGGCGAGGGCCGGGTCGTGCTGGGCGTTGGCGCTCTGGGAGACGAGGAGGCCCTCGGCGTCGAGCACGGCGCCGGCGGCGGTGAGGCGGGCGCCGTAGATGGACGCGAGGTCGTCGCGGATGCCGCCGTGGCGCTGGTCACTCCACAGGAAGAGGGCGCCGGAGGGGGTGGAGGAGACGGCGGCCTGGGTGGCGTCGTCGGTGAGGGTGACGCCGCCGACAGGGTTGAGGACGGCGCCGCTCGGGTCGAGGCGGCTGTACATCACCCGATCGGGGCCCCCGACGTCGGGGTAGATGCCCGTGCTCCAGGTGATGACGGCGTTCGCGCCGTCGTGGCCCGCGGCGAGGGTGCTGTCTTCGTACTCCCTGGCGCCCACCACCACGCCGGCAGGGTCGAGGAGGACGCCCGCGGGCGTCATGCGGGAGGCCCGCACGTTGGGGCTCTGGGTCTGCATCCAGGCGACGACACAGGCACCGGCCTGGCAGCTCAGGGCCTCGGGGAGGACGGAGAGGCTCGTGGTCTGGGTGATGAGGTTGTTGGCGGGATTCACCACGACCATGCGGCCCGCGGGGCTCGCGTTGTTCCAGGCGATGATGTAGTTCGTGCCGTCGAAGGAGATGCCGGCAGTGTCGCGCATGTGGTCGTCGACGAGGTAGCCGCTGGGATCAAGGTTGGCGCCGGCAGCCGTGATCCGGCTGCGGAAGAGGTAGTTCCGGTTGCTCTGGAAGCTCTGCCAGGCGACGAGGTAATCGGCGCCGTTGGAGGCGACGCCGACGTTGAAGGCGTCGGGGGCGGTGGTGACCGTGGTGCGGCCGAGGATGACGCCGCTGGCGCTGACGCGGACGGCGACGACCTCGTTCGCGCCACTGGCAGGATTGGCGCCGGTGAGGCTGCCATTGCCGGCGCGGCCGACGACGAGGAAGCCATCGCCATTGGAGGCGACGTCGACGGGGCCCGAGAGAGAGAGGGGAATGCCGACCGGGTCGAGGAGCTGCCCACTGGTGGTGACGCGGCTCCCCCAGACGCCGCCGGGGCGGGCGTCGGACCAGGCGACGAAATGGACGGTGCCATTGAAGGCCGCAGCGGGTGACCGCTGGGCGCCGGTGGCGGGGCCGAGGACAGGAGCGTCGAGGCGGCTCTCGGGGCTGACCGCGACGGTGTAGGGCGAGGGGTCGGGAACGAGCGCGGCGGTCTCGCCAGGGTCGGAGGCGGGATCGGCGTCCGACACGGGCGTGTCGATAAGCGCGGGTGTGCCGATGGGCGCGGGCTCGGCGATACGCGCGGGCTCGGCGATACGCGCGGGCTCGGCGATACGCGCGGGCTCGGCGATACGCGCGGGCTTGGCGATACGCGCGGAATCAGGGTCGGCGCGGAGGGCGTCGGAGTGTCCCTCGGCGGCGCAGGCGAGGAGGCAGGTGGCGAGGGCGAGGGGTGCCCCCAGGCGCAGGATGCCAGGCGCAACGCTCACCGCAGTCGTTGCTGTCGGGACGAGGTGGGTTCGGTCCTGGGAGATGCCATGGGTGGGGCTGTGAAGGCGGCGCAGCCAGGGGCTTCGAGAGGTCATGGGAGGGCTCCGGTCGGGAGTGAGACCAGCACGTGGTTGATCTCACACCATCGTCGACCTCACCCGTGCTGTGAAGCCCGTTCGTGGGACCTCAGACGAGGTCCAGGGGAGGTGGTCGCGGTGCTCCGGAGCCTCTCGCTCACCCGGCAGGGGTGCTTGCTGCCGCCGGGGGCTTCGAAGAGGCTCGCTCTGCACACAGCCGGCAGGCGCGGATGCAGGGCGCGTGGTGTCTGCGCGTGGTGTCTGCGCGCGGTGTCTGCGCGCGGTGTCTGCGCGCGGTGTCTGCGCGTGGTGTCTGCGCGCGGTGTCTGCGCGCGGTGTCTACTGGCGGCCGAAGTTCTGGGTCCAGTGGTGCACGTAGGTGGAGCCATCCTTGCGGTAATAGCCGACGCCGAGGTGCTTGAGGGTGGCCTTCATGATGTTCTGGCAATGGCCGACGCTGCCCATCCAGCCATTCACCACGGCCGCCGGGCTGTTGTAGCCGACGGCGATGTTCTCGGCGGCCTGGGTGTAGGCGTAGCCGGCGTCCTCCATGCGGTCCCAGGGCTCGGAGCCGTCGGAGCCGATGTGGTTCATGAAATTGTTGACGCCCATGTCGCGGGAATGCCGCCGGGCCGAACAGCGCAGGCGGTTGTCGACGGCCAAGGCAGGCGCCGGAGGGTACGTGGTTCCACCGCACTTGGCGCCCGCAGCGCGCTTCTGGTTGACCAGGGTGCGCACCTCGTCCTCCCAGGTCTCCCAGGCCGCCTGCCACGCGGGCTGGCCGGCGCAGGCAACGAGCGCGTCGCTGGCCTCGCCAAGCCTCTCCACGGCGTCCGTGTCCTCGGACGCGGAGAGGTCGTCTCCCTGCAGGTCGAGGAGCGTGTCGTCGCCGGTGTCCTCGTCCGAGCCGGGCGCGCCCACGCAGCCGAGGGAGCCGATTGCAGCGAGCAGGATGATCGAGGAGAGCGTGGAGATCGTCTTCATGATGGAAACCCCTCCTGCGCCGCGGGCATGCCGTGAGGGCATTCGTCCATGCGGCGGGGGCGGGAGCCTAGCCTGATTGCGGAGAAATGCCTCTCCTGATGCGAAGATACCGTTGCACCCCGAAAGTTCCTCGAATGACGGGCCATACCGTCCAGCAACGTCGAAGAAGATGCAGCGAGATCTGCGCGCCTCTTCCATGGCTGACAGCGCACCTCGTTCCATGGCTGACAGTGCGGCGCTCCAGGGCGAGCGCCACGCGTCGGGAGATCTGGACATTTCAGGTGATTGAAGTGCTCAATGGCGCTTGCCGTGGGCGCCCGCCCTCTTGCGACGGGCGACCAGGCTGGCAATGCCGAGCGCGAGGAGTGCCGGAGCCATGGGGGTCGTGGAGGTGAGGTCGGTGCGTCCACCGGTCGGCCTGGGCGCGCGCAACGACGCTGCGAGGGGTGCGGGGTCGTGCTCCGGGTCCGGGACGTCGCTGCAGGCAGCGAGCACGGCAGCGAGCAGGAGATACGAGGAGGAGGGGAAACGGTTGGGCCTGTTCCCCGAGAGGAACGGCCGTTGACGATGGGTCAGCATGCCCTCAATCGTACGGGCGCCCACGTGAGCAGAGAGCAAAGGAAGCGAGACCAGGATAAATCCGCCAGGTCGGTTCCGAGGCTGGCCCTCCGGAGGCCGACGCGGGAGGACAGGCCCCGCTCCTTCGCTGGGAGGCAGGCATTTGCCGGGCTTTTGCGGAGGAAAGTGGAGGGGATCGGGGGGTGGAGAGATTAAGTTCGCAAAGTTCGTAGGGAGGCCCCGGGCCGCCACGTCCAAAGAGATGAACCTACCACGCGGCTCCAACGAAGCCGCTGGCTCGAAAGGAAGATCATCCATGAACGCACGTGGTTTTCGGTCGCTCGCCTCCGTCGCTCTCCTCGGCATCGCGTCGGTCATCGCCGCCTGCCAGGGCCAGTCGGGCGCGGATCTGGACGGACCGCAGGTGCAGGAGCAGGGCGCCGCAGTGGAGAGCGCGGCGGCGGACCAGGCGAACGCGAAGGACGACGCGAAGGACGACGCGAAGGACGAGGACGAGGACGCCGAGAAGGGTCCCCGGCACAAGGCGGGGCGCGGTGGGCATCACGGCAAGGGTGGCCCCGCCGGGTTCCTGATGGGCGCGGTCGAGGCGCTGGACCTGTCGGACGCGCAGCGGAGCACGGTCAAGGAGCTGATGGGTGAGCTGCGCGGGAAGGGTGGCCCGGCGCAGGGCAAGGCTGACAAGGGCGGCGCGGCGTTCTCGACGCTGGCCGCAGGGGTGCGGGCGGGGAGCATCGACGAGGCCGCGGTGCTGAAGCAGGTCGGGGAGGCGAAGGGCGAGGACCGGCGCGAGGCGTTCGCGGCGACGCTGCAGAAGCTGCACGCGACGCTCACGCCCGCGCAGCGCCGAGAGCTCGTGGCGACGGTGTCGGAGCGGGCCGCGGAGCACGAGGCGCGGTTCGAGGCGATGCAGGAGCGCAAGGGCGAGGGCGCGCCGCGGCCCGAGGTGGGTCACGGCAAGCGCGGCGGCGTGGAGATGATGCTGCGCGGGGTGACGCTGCGCGACGGGCAGCGGGAGCAGATCGAGAAGGCGCTGGCGAGCGCCGGGATCGGGGACGAGGCGCCCCGCGGCGAGAAGCCCGACATGAAGGCCATGCTCGCCAGCAAGAAGGCCATGCTCGACGCCTTCGCGGCCGACACGTTCGACGCCAAGGCCGCGCTCTCGGCGCTGCCCGCGGGTGGCGGCAAGGGCGAGGGCGGGCGCGAGGCGCACCTGCAGCGGATGGTGGCGTCGCTCAAGGTGGTGGTCCCGCTCCTCGACGAGGCGCAGCGGAACGAGCTGGCCGATCGGCTGGAGCGCGGCCCGATGCAGGGCGGGATGAAGCGCGGCCGCGGGGCGCACCGGTTCGACGGGGATCGCCGTGGCGGAGCGTCGCGGCGCGCGGATGGGGCGCGGCGCGAGGGCGGCGAGCGGCGGGGCAGTGAGGTGCGGCGGCCGGACGGCGCGCGACGCGCCCCGAGCGGGATGCTGTGATGCTGGCGCGCGCGGGGAGCCTGCAGGAGGGATTCATCCGGTGAGCATCGACCTGCGGCTCCTCGCGGCGCGCGTGGCGCGCGGTGACGCCTCTGCGTTTCGCCAGATCGTGGACCACACCCGCGCGCCGCTCTACCGGCTCGCGGCCCGCATGCTGGGGAACCTGGCGGACGCGGAGGACGTGCTCCAGGAGGCGTACGTGAACGCCTTCCGGGGCCTGAGCGAGGGGCGCTACGACGGCCGCTCCAAGCTGGAGACGTACCTGCACCGCATCGTGGTGAACGCCTCGACGGACGCGCTGCGCAAGCGGCGGGAGTCGCCGAAAGAGGTGGCGCGCGAGCCTCGCTTCGACGGGCGGGTCCCGGCCGAGGCGCGGCTCGCGCTGCGTGAGCTGGACGCGCTGCTGCAGGCGCTGGCGCCGCAGGACAGGGCGGCGCTGGTCCTGGTGTCGCTGGAGGGGATGTCGGCCAGGGAGGCCGGCGAGGTCCTGGGGTGCTCGGAGGGCGCCATCGAGCAGCGCCTGGTGCGGGCACGCGCAGCCCTGCGGCAGGGGCACGGCGAGGAGGTCCGAGATGGCTGACGATTCCGACGCAAAGCTCCTGAGGCTCGGGCAAGCGACCGAGGGGCTCGCTCCCTCCGAGGAGATCTCCGAGGCGGTGATGCGCGCCGTCATGGGCGCGGGCAGCGGGGCAGGCGAGGTGGGGGACGAGGGCGGGGACGAGGCCGACGAGGCGCTGGCGCGGCTCGGGCGCGCGACGGGAGCGCTCGTGCCGGACGACGGGTTCACCGAGGCGCTGATGGCGGCCGTCGGGGCGGGGGCCGGCGGCGTGGAGGCTGACCCGCTGGGGCGTCTGGGGCAGGCGACGGAAGTCCTGGAACCCGACGCTTCGTTCTCGGATGCCGTGATGCGCGCCATCGAGGCCGAGGCGCGTCCCAGGGGCGCCGAGTCGTGGATGGACGGGGTGGCGCGCTCGGGGCGCCTCGGGGTGCTCCTCGCAGCGGTGGCGGCCGCGGCGTGCGTGCTCGTCTCGTTCCAGGACGCGCGGGCGCTCGACATGGAAGCGCTCGCCACCATCGATGCCGTGGAGGTGAGCGAATGAGCCCGCAGCTCAAGCCCATCGCGGTCCTGGTCACGGTCTTCGTGCTGGGTGGTGTGTCGGGCGCCGGGGTGACCCACCTGGCCGCGACGCGGCACCTGCGGGCGACGGTGGAGGGACCTCCCGGGGAGGCGCGCATGCGCATGCGGCTCGCGGCCATGCAGCGCCGCCTCGACCTCGACGGAGACCAGGTGCAGCACATCAACACCATCCTGCGCGAGAGCGAGGCAGAGCGCGACAGGCGCATGGCGGCGTGCCACCCGGCCCTCGAGGAGATCCGCAGCGAGACCGACGCGAAGATCCTGGAGGTGCTGCGCCCCGAGCAGCGCGCGGCGTACGAGTCGCTCGACCGAACCAGGGGCCGGCACCGGGGCCCTCCAGGGCCTCCACGGCACTGACAGGGATCAGGACTTCGGGAACTTGCGGTACAGGCCGCCCTTGATGGGCTGCCGCACGGGGGTGCGCGCAGGAGGGGGCGGCGCCTCGGGGGGAGGGGCATCCTGCCGCCAGGGGCCAGGGTTCTCGGCATCCGCGCGAGGCGCCTCTTCCAGCGCTGCGGCGGGAGGAGGCGGCGGGGTAGAGGCGATGCGCTCCGGCGTGGGGGTCTCCGGCGCGGCGGAGGGCTGCGCTGGGAGGCGTGGGGCCGCGAGGGTGGGCGGGTCCTCCGACAGCGGTGCCGCCCCGCGATCAGGCGCGGCGAGCGTGGGTGGCTCCTCGGGTACCGGCACTTCCCCGCGCGCCTCCCCGCGATCGGGCGTGGCGAGCGTGGGTGGCTCTTCCGACACAGGGGCCTCGCTCCGCTCGGTCGCGGCGAGCATCTGAGGCGCGATGGGCTCCGCGCTCACCATGAACGCAGGCTCCTGAACGAGCAGGGATCGCTCCGGTGACGGGAAGCGGGAGGCGTCGAGGACAGGCAAGGCCGCGACGGGGCTCAGGTGCCCGAGCGCCATGAGCTGTCCGATCGTGGCATGTACGGGCTCAGGTGCAGGCGCAGGCGCGGGCGCAGCGGCCGCGGCGAGGTCCATGGTGGCATTGAGGGGGACGTTCAGGCGCGGTGGTATCACTGCATGCTCGGGTGACCACGGCGCACCGGGCAGGGCCGCGGTTCCCCGCGAAGGCGCGTGCGGCTCGGGCGATTCCTGGTGCTGGAAAGGCAAGGGGTCGCGCTGCGCAGTCTCCGCGAGCATGGTGTCGAGCGGCAGCGACACCGTGAGCTGGGCTCGGATCGGGTGGGCTGGCACCACGCCGATCGGGACCTCTCCCGGGGGGATTCCGCCGGACGGCACGGCGCCCAGGGACTCCGCGCGAGGAGGCGCGGGGTCGGCGCCGGGAGCCGCGCTCGCCCCGTCCAGCACGAGAGTCCGCTCCATGCGCAGCAGGTTCGGGGTCGTGGCAGGCAGCGGGACCTTGACCTCGACCACCTCCAGATCGCTGTCGTCGATCTCCATGGTGGACATGACCGCCGCGCGGCCGAGCGGCGCACCCAGCGCCACCTTCGGCGCCGCCACCACGTCCGGCCATGCGACCGGAGCGCCGTGCAGCTCCACGCCGGCCGCGAGCCGCAGCTCCGCGAGCGGGACCTCCGCCGGCACCGGTATGCCAGCACGGAAGGTGACGGTGCATCGCTCGGCGTCGGCGTCGATGTAGAGGGTGTCGGCCCGCAAGAGCAGCGGCGTCTCCGCGCCCAGGCCGTACAGCCGCGCGGATGCGCGCACGCCGGGGAGCTGAGCCTCGATCCGCGGCCGTGTCGCGTGGACCCCCTCCAGGATCAGCCACTCGTCGCCCGCGAGATCGTGGAGCTGCTGGTCGCGCGGCGCCGCCTGGAAGTACGCCCAGTCGAACCCCTCGTCGATCTCTGGCGGGGTCGTGTCCACGGCGCGGCGCTGCTCCAGGGTGAGCAGGCGCCGGCGCACCGGCCAGGTCTCCGAGATGGGCCCGAAGCCCGCGGTCTGCATCGGCCGCGCCGGGTCGACGAGGTTCGGGGGATGCGCCGCAGCGCCAACGCCCTTCCCGAGCGGGTTCTCCGCGTGCCCGTTGCCGCCGAACGCGTGCTCGTAGGTGAGCGGCATCCGCGCGAAGGGGGCGATGCCGTGGTTCCCCTGGTCGCCGACCACCTCGAGCACCTTGTCGAGGAGAGGGCCACCACGGTGCACGCAGAGGCGCACCTTCAGGCGCTGCGTGGGCGTGCCTCCCGGCGCGCACGCATGCCCCACGAGGAGCACATCCACGCGCTGTCGGTGGGGGGCGAAGTCGCTGGTCGCCACCACGCTCAGGGAAGGGTCATGGTGGTGGTGAATCTCCTGCTCCACGAGAGGAGAGGGAGCAATGGCCGGCATCGGCCCGTCGTGCGCGAAGGAGAAGGTCGCCTTGACGATGGCGGTGACCCGGGCCCGCCCCCGCTCACGCCAGAAGGTGGCTGCGCACGCGACGGGACCGACCGGGACCACGGAGAGGCGCGCGGGCTGGGTCACCCTCGGGTTGTATCATGGGGACAGGAGCGGGGCAGAAGCAGGACAAGCGCGGCGCCGGGAGCGGGGCCGTGGACGGTCGGCGTTTGCTGCTGATAGCGTCCAGGGACGATGCAAGAGGACCGCATTCCCGTCCGCATCTCCCTCGACTCGCCCGATTTCTCCTGTGACCACGTGCAGGTGCGCGAGGTGCAGGGCAAGGAAGCCATCGGCCGGCTGTTCTCGTTCGACGTGGAGATCGTGTGCATCGAGGACACAGAGATCCCCGTCGAGCAGATGCTCGGCGCCAGCGCCTCTCTGGTCTTCCTCATCGACGGCGTCGAGCAGCGCACCCTTCACGGCATGATCGCCGCCGTCGAGGACCGGCTGGACGCTCCGGGTCCCTTCCACCATTACCGCCTCCGCCTCGTGCCGCGCCTCCACCGCGCGACCCTCATCGAGACGCAGGAGGTCTTCCTGAACACCAGCGTGCCCGATCTCATCCGGCAGAAGCTGACGCTCGTGGGTCTCGCGGGCGCCGATGTGGAGATGCGTCTCTTCGGCACCTATCCGGAGCGAGAGATGATCGTCCAGTACAAGGAGACCGATCTCGCCTTCATCTCCCGCCTCGTCGAGCACCTCGGCATCTCGTTCTTCTTCGAGCACGGCAGCGGCCGCGATGTCCTCGTCTTCACCGACGGGCAGCAGGGCTTCGCGCCCCTGCCGGCGAAGGAGACGGTGACCTACCGGCCGCGCGGCGAGCAGATCGACCTGTTCGAGCTGAGCGCGCGCGCCGAGGTGCTCCCGGCGTCGTACGTGATGCAAGAGTACAACTACCGGACCCCGCAGCTCGACCTCACCTCGTCGCACGAGTCGCCCGCCGGGTTCGCGGGCGGCGTCGTGGAGTACGGCGCCCACTTCAAGACCCCGGAGGAGGGCCAGCACCTCGCGCAGCTCCGCGCCGAGGAGCGCGCGTCGCGAGGGACCTACTACGTGGGCAGGAGCGACGAGTGCCGCTTCATCCCGGGGGCCACCTTCAAGATCGATGGTCACCCGCGCCTCGACGGCACCTCGTTCCTCGTGGTGGAGGTGGAGCACCACGCCGTGCAGCCCGTGGCCATCGTCGACAGCGATGGGCGCGAGCACGAGTACCGCAACACCCTCCGCCTGAACCTCGCCGACAAGCCGTACCGCCCCACCCGGGCGACCCAGCGTCCCCGTATTCACGGTGTGGTCACCGCGGTGGTCGAGCCGGAGGCCGACGGCGAGATCGGCAAGATGGCCCAGCTCGACGAGCAGGGGCGCTACACCGTGCGCTTCACCTTCGACAGCAGCGACGTCGGCGCGCGCAAGCTCTCGTCCCGACCCATCCGGATGATCCAGCCCCACGCCGGGCCCAACTACGGGCACCACTTCCCGCTCAAGCCGGGGATCGAGGTGCTCATGGTCTTCCTGGATGGTGATCCCGATCGGCCCCTCATCCTCGGCTCGGTGCCCAACCCCATCACCCCGTCGCCGGTGACGCGCGAGGTGAACCTGATGCACCGGATCGAGACCTCCACGGGCATCATCATCGAGATGCGCGACGCTCCCCCCCGGGGCTGATGCTGCCCGTCGGGGGGTGGCGCCGAGGGTGCGGGGAGCCTGGTCTCAGGCGCGCTGGACGCGCTGAGTGCGCTGGCCACGCTGGCCGCGCTGACCAGGGTGGTGGGCGTGGCTCAGGGGATCGCGGCGGCGAGCTTCGCGATGTCGGGCGAACCCCAGCCGGTGGGGTAGTCCCAGCCTGGCCCCGCGCTGAAGAAGGGCGTCGCGCCCTCAGTCATGTCCCGGAACGCGGCCTGCACCTTCGCGTCCCGGTAGAGCAGCGGGTTCAGGAGGCCCACCGGGGGCAGCCCGCGCGCGCGCCGCTCGCTGTTCAGGCAGGTGATCATCCCGGCGAACGCCGGGGTGGCGAGCGAGGTCCCGCCGACCTTGGACCACTCGGAGAGGTAGTAGACGATGTACGGGTGGTCCGGCGAGGCGTTGAGGGCGACATCGACCACGGCGCGCATGCCGGTGCTGTCGGGCACGACGCCCTCCTGCCACGAGGGGCGCCGCATCGAGAGCGACGGCCCTGACCCCGAGCGATCCCAGGCCACCTCGCCGAGCCGCTGCCCGTTCTCGTCCAGCGAGAGGACCGTGCCGCCGATGGCGGTCACGTAGGCGCTCGACGAGGGCGTGTCCGTCTCGGCGGAGTTGCCCGAGGCGACGACCACCGTGATGCCCATCGCCGCCGCCTGCATCGCCGCCATGTTGTACTGCTCCCGCACCGGCGCCGGCTCCGCGTCCTCGCGGCGCGCGAAGGAGTTCGAGACCACCGAGACCTCGCCGCGCGCGATCATCTCGTTGAAGGCGTAGATGAGCGAGGTGTTCCGGGCGTCCGCCCCCTGGTAGACGGTGAGGTCCGCCTCGGGCGCGAGGCCGCCGGCCCACTCCACGTCGATGGTGGTCTCCAGGTAGCGGATCGAGGGATCCTCGCCGAGGTTCACCACCTCCGGCGCGGCGCGGGTGACGCCCATGGAGGTCCAGAACGACTGGAGGTCCCGGAAGAGGAACGTCGCCCCCACGAAGATCCCGAGCTTCTCCCCGGCGCCCTTGTGGCCGGCGGCGTGGAGCTCGGTCAGGTTGTAGGCCCCGGCAAGCTCGGTGAGGGTGTGGGAGGCCGCGTCGTCCGGCGGCGCCTCGGTGACCACGTCGTCACCCTCGTTCTGGAGCGGCGTGGTGTCGGCTGGTTCGTCGGCCGTGACCACCGCGAGCATGCGCTCGGCGATCTGCTGAGGGACGCGCAGCGCAGCGCCCTTCACCAGGCCGTAGGAGTAGACCATCGACCCGCCGGTGTGGTTCTCGCGCCCCATGGAGCGCAGCTCCGTCGTGAAGGCGGTGTTGAACGTACCGACCGTGCCGCTCACCTGAAGGATCAGGCGGTTCGAGGCCTTGCGGTCGACCGAGAAGCCCTGCTCCTCGAGCCATGAGGCGACCTCCTCCACGTCCTCGGCGGCGGGCGCATACTGCGCGTTCCAGTCGTCGGGCGACATGTAGTCGCGGAACTCGGCGCTCTCCGGGTCGTACATGCGATCGATGCGCTGTACGAGTCCCTGACGATCGCGGACGTCGAAGCCGACGAGCACCCGGAGTGCGTCGTCGTCCTCGGCCGCGCCGAAGTCGAAGTACACGCCCTCCATCGGGCGCGGCAGGCCATCGGCCAGCGTCGTGAGATCACCATCGCCGCCACAGCCGATGGCGGCAGCGCCGAGCGCCGCGGTGAGGCCGAGGCAGACGGCGCGGGACAGACCAGCACGTGCGATGCGGGAAAACGGTCGAGCCATGGGGGAACCCCTCCAGATACACGCGCTGCTGGGGTGCAGCGCGCTTTGTCGCGGTGAGACCTTCGCGAGAAGGTACGATGTCCCACCCAGGCTACGCCCCCTCGCCCGCTGATCACAACCCCTGCCGGTCAGGAGAGGAGCGCGTTCCAGTCGAGGAGGTCGACCTGGTCCTCGGCGAGCCGGTAGTCGACCACCTCGCGCATGCCCAGCCTGTCCCCGCCCACCTGGAACGGAACGGGCCTGGAGAACACCGCGCGGCACCGCGTCACCAGCCAGTTGTGCATCTTCGGCATGGGGTGCTCGCCGCGCCACAGGCGGGGGATCCGCAGCGTCGCTTCGCCGGCCCCTGCGCTGTAGATGCGCAGGTGCATGCGCCGGGGCACCAGGGTCGCGAAGGGGAACGCGCGGAACCCGAAGCCCCACTCCGGGGCAGTGCCAGCACCGCACACGCTCGCCGGACCGCGGTAGAGCACGGCGCCGTGCTCCCCGCCCAGGAGCGGGATGGCGCGTCCCTCGTCGTCCACCGTGAGCGCGTCAGCCCCCGTGTTGGTGATCTCCACCTCCACCCGCTCCCGCGCCAGGTTCCTCGGGATGGTCCGCAGGAACAGGCCCTGCAAATACCCCGCGACCCCCTGGCGGTAGCGCGACGGGAGGATGCCTGGCCCCGACTTCTGCGCGTTGAAGTCGTCGATCAGCTCTGCGTCCCAGCCGGTGCCGGCGAAGGGTCCGACCAGTCCCTCCACCTCGACCAGGCCGAAGCGGCGCCGCGGCAAGGTGTGCGGCTCCTGCCGCGCCAGGGTGCCCAGCTCCGCGATGGCCTTGCGCCAGCGAGGCGCCCCCACCGCGTTCGCCCAGCCATTCCCCGTGCCCAGCGGGAGGAGGCCCAGCGCCGCCGCGCCGGGCAGCTCCGCCTTCCCCGCAGAGGCCCGCAGCGTGTTCAGCAGCGCGAGCGCCGTGCCGTCTCCGCCGGCCGAGACCACCAGCTCTGGCGGCGCGTCGCGCAGCTCCGCCGTGAACCGCTCGAGATCGCCAAGGGAGCGCGACATCAGGATCCGCGCCGAGGGCAGCTCCGCTTCACAGGCACGGGCCACGCGCTCGCTGCCGCGCCGTGCCTGGAGGTTCACCATGACCGCGATGTCCACGTTTCTGTCGGGAAACCTAGGGTCTCGATCCCCGCAAGCCCCGTCATGTTCGTGTCACGAACGGCAGTGCAGGACGCACGTATCTGCGACGCAACGCCGTCGACGCGGCGTGACATGTGCAGCGCGCAGTGCGTCAGGATCACGTGCTTCCGGCATCCTCGATCCAGCACCGCGGGCGTGTGCACGGCAAACACACCGCGAACGCACGACCGCACCCGCGAGCATCACTCCGAACGTTCAGGCTTCATGGCGCAGGCAGAGGCCTGGGCATGGCTGCCCTCCAGGATCACCCGGAAGAGGCGCTCGGCCAGGTCGCCGGGGACGCCGAGCGCTTCGGCGAGCGCGCGGCGCTGGGCGAGCAGCGCGCTCTCGCGCTCCGGATCGAGGAGCGGAAGCGCCTGCCGGAGCTTGACCTCGAAGAGGGCCTCCACGACGGCGCGGCGCTGGGCGATCAGCTCGAGCAGCGCCCGGTCGAGGCGGTCGAGGGTGTCGCGCGAGGCGAGGAGATCGGGGGCGTGGGTCGAGGGATCGTCCATGAGCACGGAGGGTTCCTGGGGAGAGCGCTCGCGGAACCTGGCGGGACTTCCCTGGTGCGTCAACGATCACCCGACCGGCGTACGCACGGATGTTCGCCTATCCTGGAGGGGTGGAGCGCGGCGCGTGACCTGTGAGACCCGAAGGCGACCGGGCGCCGCGCAGGCCGGCGCGCTGGCGCTCGCGCTGATGGGATGCAGCAGCCAGGCCTCGACGCGCGAGGGGGTGCCGGTAACCGTGGTGTCGATCGCGCCCCTCCCTGCGCCCGCGGAGCCGTCCTCGCAGCAGGCGCCCGCGGCACCCGCGAAGCCTCCGGAGCGCTTCACGCTCGCGGCGGAGGGGCGCTTCGTGCAGCTTCTGCCTTTCGATGGCGGCGCGTTGCTCGTGGGTCTGCCCGGAGACGCGCAGGCCGTGGTCGGGCTGGTGGGCCCACGGGCGGGTCACCGCCCCCGAGGCGGCCATGCTCACCGGGCTCGACGTGCAGGGGGGCGTGATCGAGGGCGTGCGCGGGGTGGGGTTTCCCGACGAGGTCCTGCTGACGAGCCGCCCGTTCGACAGGTGGGGGCCGGTCGATGCCGTCGACGTGCACCGCTTCGTGGGAGACCGCTGGGTGAAGGTGCACGGCGGGCAGCGCCACGCGCAGGTGCTGGACGCGGTGCCCTTCGGCGAGGGCGGGCTCCTCGTCGAGCGGCGCGACAAGCCCGCCCGGGAGGAGCGCTCGCGACGCTCGGGAGCACGCCATACCAGCCTGCGCTCGCGCCTCCCGGAGGGGGAGCGACGGGGCCCGGCTCCAGCCGCGCCACCTGCACGTCGAGGCTCTTGCCCACCTCGGCGCGGGTGGGGCCTCGGATCGCGTGTGGACCGCCAGCGATGGGTCGCCCCGTCACGCCTTCATCCGCCCATGGGGACGGCCGGATCCGCCGGCCCTCCCTTGCACCAGATACTGTAAGCTCCTCCCGTTGAGCCCCGTTCTTCCGCCCATGCCCCCCTCGGTTCTCACCGGCGCCCGTGTCCTTGCGGTCGGCGCCCTGTCGGGTGGCGTGAGCGTGGCCGCCCTGGTGGTCACGGGCAGCTTCGCGGCAGCACTCGACCTCCCCTTCCCTGCCCTCTTCGCGGCGGCCCTGCTCGCCGCGACACCGCTGCTGGCGAGCGTCGCACGCTGGGCGGGCGTGGACAGGCCGTACACGGCAGCGGCGTTCGCGCCTCTCGCGCTCTTCCCGATGCTCCTGCTCTACGCGAGCTACGGTCTCTCCCAGCCCCACATCGTCTCGCACTGGCGCTGTGGCACCGGAGACGTCGGGCTCCTGATGCTCGCGCCCTTCGCGTTCGGCATGCTCGGCTCCCTCGGAGGTCTCCTCGGGGTGGCGCTGGCGGGCCGCGAGCGGCGCACGATGGACACCGTCCTGCGCGCCTTCGCCCTCGCCAGCACGGCACTCGCGGTGGCGCTCTGGGCAATGTCCGCGGTGAAGGCCGCGCGCTACCCCGTCATCGCGGACTACGTGGAAGCGCTTCCGGGAGCGGTCACCGTGCCCCCCGTCGCAGGCGAGCCCCTGGAGCGTCGGCCGCGTACGGAGATGCCCGGGGGACTCGCCCTGCCGTCTGGCGAGGAGGGAGCGAAGAAGCCGCTCGTGGAGGAGCGGTTCGTGGATCCCGTGCCGGGGCACCCCGTCACGCTGGTGCGTGCCTGCGTCGACGAGCACTGCACGTTCACGCTCTTGCCCACGGCCGGCGGCGGGACACCGTCCGAGGCGCTCCCCGATCATCTGGCGGGCGGCACGTCGAAGCGCGCGCAGCCGATCGTCGTCCGGCACGATCCCGCGCACCGGCTGTGGATCCTGGGCGGCGTACACGACGTGCAGGCCGTGGCCTTCGAGGAGTCCGGAGGCAAGCTCTCGCTCGCGGACGTCGGCCCGCGGGACGTGGGCGACGCCCTCAGCCCTCCCCTGGACTGGCTTGTCGCCGGGGCGCTCGGCCTCCTCTTCGCCGTGCTCGCGCAGGCCTGGCGCTGGCGTGAGGCGGCGCGGCTCACGCACGTGGGACGCGCCCTGGAGGGCACGCTCGGCGAGCAGGGGTGGGTGAGCTTCGCAGGCGCGATGCCAGCGCGGCGGGTGGCGCCCGAGCTGAGCCTCCCGCCAGGCCCGGTGCTGGTGCTCGACGCGCCCTCCAGCTCCGACGCGCACGCGGACGCTCCGGCGCAGGGAGCGGCAGGAAGCGGGGTGTACCGGGATGGCTTGCTGCTCGGCGCAGACACGGTGGTGGCCGGCGAGCGGACAGCCGTGATGGCACCGCTGCGCGCGCAGTGCGTCATGCTCGACGGGCTCACGCTCTCGGCCGTGCTGCTCACCGCCGCGCCCCTGCTCTGCACCTGGCTCTTCGCCTGAGTCTCTACGCGGAGAGGCGAGGCGCCTCGCGCTGCGTTCCCCTGGAGCGGGGCAGGCGTCCTGGGCCTCGCCTGGGGGCGCCCCGCGCGGGGTGCGCTCGCGGATCCGTGGTAGATACGGCGCCCCATGAGCACACCCCTGCCCCCGCGTCGACGTCCCGAGGTCCTCGCGCCCGCCGGTGACGAGGCCGCGCTCGATGCAGCCATCCGCGCCGGCGCCGACGCGGTGTACTTCGGGCTGCAGGGGTTCAACGCCAGGGCCCGCGCCAGGAACTTCGATACCGCCGGTCTCGCGCGCACCCTGGCGCGGCTGCACGAGCGGGGCGCCAAGGGGTACGTCACCCTGAACACGCTGGTGTTCGACGACGAGCTTCCGTCGGTGGAGGCCGCGGCGCGGGCCTGCGCAGCGGCCGGGGTGGACGCGGTGATCGTGCAGGACCTCGGCGTCGCGCGGCTGGTGCGCGCGGTGGCGCCGGACCTGCCCATCCACGCCTCGACGCAGATGACCTGCACCGACGCAGGGGCCGTGGAGCTGGCCCGGGAGCTGGGCGTCGAGCGGGTGATCCTGGCCCGGGAGCTGTCGCTCGACGACATCGCCAAGATCCGGTCGCAGACGGACATGGATCTCGAAGTGTTCGTGCACGGCGCGCTGTGCATCGCCTACTCGGGGCAGTGCCTGACCAGCGAGGCGCTCGGGGGCCGCAGCGCCAACCGGGGAGCGTGCGCGCAGGCGTGCCGGCTCCCCTACGAGCTGGTGATCGACGGCGTGCTCCAGGACCTCGGCGACCGCGCCTACCTCCTGTCCCCCGAGGACCTGGAGGCCAGCACGCTGATCCCGAAGCTCGTGGAGCTGGGCATCGCCTCGGTGAAGATCGAGGGCCGCCTCAAGGGGCCCGAGTACGTGGCGGCGACGACGCGCCTCTACCGCGCAGCCGTGGAGGCGGCCGTCGCGGGTGACGCTGGCGCGGGCTCGGAGACGCGCGTCGCCCCCGGGCTGCGCGAGGCGGCGCTGCAGATGTACTCGCGCGGGTCGGGGCCCGGGTTCCTGGCGGGAATCGACCACCAGCGGCTCGTGGAGGCCCGGGCGTGCGACCACCGGGGTCTGCTCACGGGCGCATGCCTCGGCGTGGCACGGCACCGGGGTCGGCCGCACCTGCAGGTGCGCCTCGAAGCCCCCATCGCACGCGGGGACGGGGTGCTCGTGGAGGGCGGCTTCGGGGGCGAGGGTGAGGTGGGGGGACGGGTGTGGGGCGTGCTGCGGCGCGGCGAGGACGTGGAGCGCGCCGCGGCGGGGGAAGAGGTGCTGGTCTGGCTGGGCCCCGAGGTGAACGTCGCGGGCGCGGCCTCCGGGCGCCGGGTGTGGAAGACGAACGATCCCGCGCGGGAGAAGGCGGTGCTCGCGGAGATCGAGCGGGCACCGCACCGGCTGCGGGTGGACGTGCGGGTCAGCGGCGAGGTCGGCGAGGTGCCGCGGTTCGAGGCCCGCGCCGAGAACGGGCTCGCGGCCGAGGTGACAGGCGACATGGCCGTCTCAGAGGCGCGCAGCGGGACGGGGGCATCCCTCGCGGAGGCTCTGAGAGACAAGCTCGGGCGCCTCGGAGACACGCCCTTCGAGCTCGGCGCGCTCACGGTGGCGCTGCCGGCCGGGAGCCTGGTGCCGCCGTCGTCTCTCAACCGGGCGCGCCGCGCACTCGTGGAGCAGCTCCTTGCGTCGGCGTCGCGGGCCTGGCCGACCACGGCGCGGGGCGGAGCGGACCTGCTCGCCTCCGCGAAGCCGCCGGACCGCGAGCCGCCCCGTGGCGGCCTGTTCGTGCTGTGCAGGAGCGTGGCGCAAGCCGAGGCCGCGCTCGATGCGGGCGCCGACGGCGTGTACCTGGACCTGCTGGAGCTGACCGGGACCGGCCCCGCGGTGAGGACGCTGCGCGCCCGGGGCGCGGGCTTCGTGGGCGTGGCGCCGCCGCGGATCCGCAAGCCAGGAGAGGAGAAGATCGACCGCTACCTCGCCTCGCTGGAGCCCGACGCGGTGCTCGTGCGGGGGCTCGGCGCCCTGCGCGACGGCGCCGGCTCGGGGATCCCGCGCATCGGCGACTTCTCGCTCAACGTCACGAACCGCCTCAGCGCCGCGGAGGTGCTCTCCCACGACCTCGCGGCGTTCACCCCCTCGTTCGACCTCGACGCCGCGCAGCTCGCAGCCCTCCTCGACGGCCCCTTCGCGCCGTTCGCGGAGGTGGTCGTGCACCACCCGATGCCGCTCTTCCACATGGAGCACTGCGTGATCGCGGCGCTCCTCTCGGAGGGGAAGGACCACCGTGACTGCGGCAGGCCCTGCGAGAAGCACCAGATCGCGCTGCGCGACAGGACAGGGATGGATCACCCGGTGGAGGCCGACGTCGGCTGCCGGAACACGGTGTTCCACGCGGCGGCGCAGAGCGCAGCGGGCGTCGTGGCAGCCGCGCAGCAGGGCGGGGCGCGGCGCTTCCGGATCGAGCTGGTCCGCGAGGCGCGCGACGAGGTGGGGCGCCTCGTGAGCACCTACCGGAAGCTCCTCAAGGGCACCATCGGCGCCGCGGAGTTGCGGCGGACGCTGAAAGCAGAGGGCGGCTACGGGGTGGTGTCAGGGTCGCTGCGGGTGCTGCAGGCCTGAGCCGGGAGCCCGGGGAGCGCGGGGTGGCTCCGGCGCTCCGGCGCTCCGGCGCTCCGGCGCCTCCCCGGCGTCGCTTGACGGGCCGACAGCGCAGCCATCCGGAATCTCCGTGCCATCCAGCTCTGGCCGGGCACGGGGAGCCTGGTCCAGAAGGTGGGCGCCGTGCCTCGCTCCAGTTCGACGACCCTCCTCGCAACGCCTCCCTCGGAGAGGTGCCCCGCGCCTTCAACCGTCCCGTGGAGGTGCGCTGGTTCGACGAGTACCGCATCGCCCTCGATCGCGCCCGCACCCGCTACCGCATCCGGGGCTGAAGACGCGCGCGCGAGCACCCCTGGCGCAGTCTTCCCGTACGCGCAGATCACGCTTCATTCCCCTCAGGTTTCTCCCGAGCGCCCGCGCCTCTGCGGCACCTCCATCCAGATTGCGCCTGGAAACTGCCCGGATACCATCCCCGCCCATGCGAAATCGGGGACTCTTGGGCTTGTCTCTCGTGCTGTCTCTGCCGGGCTTTGCGGGCTGCGGCGCCGGCGCTCCGGCGGAGGCGATCCGGCCGAAGGAAGCCTCGTCGGCCGAGGCGCTCGGCGAGGCGGAGTGTCGTGACGTGAGCGCCGGCGGCGAGCCGCTGGTGGTGGACTGGAAGCCGGACCAGCGCGGCGACCTGGAGATCGCCATGCGCGAGGGCGTGGCCGTGGTGTCCTACAGCTGCGAAGGGATGAAGCTGCTCAAGGACTGCCACATCGACGGCAATTACGGGTTCATGGGGATGACCCGGAAGGAGCAGGTGGTGCGGCTCCAGGGCGCCGACGAGCTGCGCGCGAACCTCCCCTTCAGCGGCGGCTCGATCGGTGGGGAGCTGGCGCGCGGCTCGACGCTCGACGTGGCGATGGTGATGGTGGGCCGCTCCAAGACCACCTGGACCTCGCCCACCAAGGACGATCTCAAGGGCCAGTGCGACGGTGCCACCCACTTCGTGCGGGGAGCGACGCTCGGGGCCTTCGCGGTGGGCACCGGGACCAGCGCCAAGGTGCGCGCGGCGGCGGAGATCTTCGGGGCCGGGGCGTCCGGCGGCTCCACCAGCGACAAGCAGGTGAACACCAAGGAGGGAGACCTCACCGACTGCGCCAAGGCGACCCCGGCCGCCGACACACCGCCGCCCCAGTGCGGCGCGCTCATCCGGCTGGTCCTCCAGCCCATCGCCAAGGAGGCCCCCAAGGCCCCGGCGGAGCCGGCGCAGGCAGCCCAGGCAACGCCGGAGGTGGCCTCTGCCGAGCCCTCGTGCCCCAAGGGGCTGGTCCTCGCGGAGGGCAAGTGCACCGCGGCAGCGTCGGCGCCTGCGTACCAGTGCGACCCCAAGAACGCCGACGAGTGCAAGGCGCAGTGCGGGAAGAAGCACGCGGGGAGCTGCGCGGCGCTCGGCGCCCTGTACCTGAGCGGGTCGGAGCGCGACCCTGCGAAGGCCGCCGAAGCCTTCAAGACCGCGTGTGACGGCGGCGCCGCGGCCGGCTGCGTGCGGCTCGGCGTGCTGACGGCGGAAGGGGCGGGCGTCACCAAGGATGCAGCGGCGGCCACCAAGCTGTTCGAGAAAGGGTGCACCGAGGGCGAGGCTGCGGGCTGCGGGCTGCTCGGCAAGGCGTACCTCACCGGCGAGGGCGTCACGGCAGATCCGGCGAAGGCGGCAGCGCTCCTCGCGCAGGCCTGCGACGGCGGCGATGACAGGAGCTGCGGCGCGGCGGGTCCCCTCTACGCAGAGGGCCGCGGCGTCCCGGCCGACGCCAAGCGCGCCGCGGAGCTTTACAAGCGCGCCTGCGACGGCTCGGACGCCCCGAGCTGCGACGCGCTCGGGATGATGCACGAGACCGGCAACGGAGCCCCCAAGAACGCGATCATGGCGGGGATCCTCTACCAGCGCGGCTGCATCCGCGGCCACGGCGACTCCTGCGCGGACCAGGGCCGGATGGAGCTGGCGAAGCCGGGCGGTGGCAACGCCGACATGGCGCGCCGCAGCTTCGAGCAAGCGTGCACCTGGCGCTCCGCGGTCGGATGCGCGGTCCTGAAGTCCGTCTACGGGCAGAACCGGCCGGTGATGCCCGACGTGCAGAAGAGCCAGGCGCTCCGGAAGAGCTGCGACAGTGGCAACGTGCGCGACTGCGCGACGCTGGGCATCCTCTCTGCCGCTTCAGGGAACAAGGCTGGCGGCAAGATGGACCTCGATCGGGCCTGCACGCGCGGTGACGCCTGGGCCTGCTCCGTGGCGAAGCAGCTCAAGTGACCGCCCCGCCCCGCTGACCCCTCCTCGACTCCGGCCCCACGGCGGCGCCCGCCCATGCTGCACTCCGGCAGCCAGAGGGCCAGCCCGCCGCGTGTGGTACGCTGCCGCATGCGTTCCAGAGCGACCGCCGAGGTGTTGCGACCGACCCCCATGACGCTCGAAGCCTGGGCTGGTCTCGACGAAGACGAGCCCGGTGAGCTCGCCGACGGTCACCTGGCGGAGGAAGAAGTGCCCTCGAACCTGCATGAGCTGGTGGTCGCGTGGCTGCTCCGGGTGCTGGGCACCTGGGCCGCTCCACGCCGGTACGTCGTCTTCGGCTCCGAGCACAAGCTCGCGATCTCCGCGACCCGGGGGCGCAAGGCCGACGTGTGCATGTACCCCCCTGGAACGCGCCTGGGCGCGCGCGCGGCGCTCTCACGCACCCCGCCCGTGGTCGTCATCGAGGTGCTCTCACCGCGCGCACGCGACGTGCGGCACGACCGCATGGAGAAGCTCGGCGACTACGCGCGCTTCAGGGTGCAGTGCTACTGGCTCCTGGACCCCGAGGCGCGCCTGCTGGAAGTGCTGGAGCTGGCCGACGACGGCATCTACCGTCACGTGCTCTCCGCGGGCGAAGAGCAGGTGAATCTCGCCAGGTTCGAGGGACTCACCCTGGATCTCCAGGCCCTCTGGAGCGAGGTGGATACTCTCCTCACGGACGAAGAAGAGGGGCCTGAAAGCGAGGAGGGCTGAAGCGCAGCCCCCCCTGCGCTCCCCTCCCCTCTCTCAGTGGTGCTCGTCGATCGCCGCCGTCCAGTGGGCGATCTCTTCCTTGCTCATGTGCCCGTTGGCGAGGCGCGCGTCGACGTAGTCCCACCGGCTGACGTCGACCAGGTACTGCTGGCGCGAGAGCAGCGTTCCCTGGCAGAGGGGCTCGCCGCCCGAGCTCTGCTCGTCCGCGAGCCTGTCGAGGAGGGTCTTGAAGGGCTCCGAGGGGATGCGGTGCCGCTCGCCCGGGTAGACGAAGCCGAACATCACGAGGTGCATGAGCAACACGCGCCAGTGCTCCCCGAAGCGCTCGATGAGGCGATCCCAGTTGAGCTTGTCGGCGCAGGCGCGCAGGACGTGGGCCACGTCGGCACCGTCGAACCGCTCGCGTTCCATGATGTACGCCTTGCTCCAGATCATCTCCTCGGCAGGCGTGAGGAGCACCGGCACCCCGAGCACCTCCCCCTTCGGCGCGAACTCGAACCAGCGGTCGTCCACGCGGGCGACGTTGTTGCCGGAGCTGAAGATCACGTCGACGAAGTCCTCGGCGCACCGGGCCTTGCCGAGCCAGTGGGGAAAGATCAGATCGCACTGGTAGCCCGCCTCCGAGAGGGCATCGAGGGCTGGTTGCGCGTCCTCCGGCCTCACGAACACATCGAGGTCCTTCGTGTGCCGGCCGATCCCGGTGTACCGGGCAAGCGCATAGGCACCTCCGACGAGATAGGGCACCCCGGAGGCATTCAGTGTCCGCAGCGTGTGGATGTAGAACTCCCGCGCGTGCGGCTCGATCACAGGTTGTGCGGAAGTCGCCGAATTCACGTTGAAACCCTCCTGGACATCAATCGAAAGGTGGCTCTGCCGGAGGGGATCGTCGATTCGGTGGATCCCTGTACATGCCGTTCAGGAGGCTCGGCGAGCGCAGCTCAGGCCCCGTCAGGCCCTGGATCCCACCTCGTACGCGCCACGCGCCTCAGGAGCCCGGCGCTCCTCGCGACCCTTGCGATGACGCGCCGCTCCGGGAGGCGCGGGCCAGCTTGCGGAGGATCGCGCGCGTCAGGGCGAGGAGGTTCGGGCCGGTGAAGCGGAACCAGAAGCCGACGTAGCAGCCGTTGGTCCGGTACTCCGGGTTCACGGTGGCGTAGACCCTCGCCGCCGGACGCTCGAAGAAGCTCGGCGGATAACGGCGCAAGGTCTCCTCCGTCATGAAGATGTCGACGAAGGCGAGGCCGGTCTCTTCATCGATGCGGTAGTCGCTCCTCCGGGCGAGCGAGAGGAAGGCCTCGCGCACTGCCTCCGCTTCCTCGCCCCGCGCGCGCGGGTCGAAGAGCGTGTACGCGGCGAGGCTCTCCGTGAGGGAGACGAAGCCGAAGAGGCTGGCGAGGGAGAGCCGATAGAAGCGGGTGCGCGGCTGCCTGAGCTGCAGCTCCAGGTAGTAGAGGAGACCCGCGAGCAGGTGCAGGCCACGGCTCCTGAACGCGGGCAGGATCCGGAGCTTGCCCCCCACGATGATCCGGCTCCGGGGCAGATCGATGGGCTCGGTGCTCCAGAACTGGAACCCGACCAGCGCCCCCGAGTCGGCGCGCCGGAAGAGGTAAGCGCGCTCGTTGCTCTCGGCGTGCACCCGGAAATGGTCGAAGTCCTCGGCCATGAGGGTGTTCGCCAGGGTGTGCAGCTCGCGCAGGAGGGGCTCCGTGAAGTCTTCCCGCCGGAGGATCTCCATGCGGGTAGCGGGGCGGAGGGCTTCCAGTCGGCGCAGCAGTCGGCGCAGCAGTCGGCGCAGCAGATCGAGCATGGCGGGGCGCAGTAGCACGCGCGCCTCTCCAGCACGCGGTACAGCGGCACCCGCGATCCATCGGTACAGCGCCGTCCTACAGGGAGAGCTTCATGCCCTCGTGGCTCTTCGTGAACCCGAGCCGCTCGTAGAACTGGTGGGCGCGCTTGCGCACCTTGTTGGTGGTGAGCTGGACCCGGAAGCAGCCGCGCCGGCGGGCCTCGTCGATCGCCCAGCGCATCATCACCTCGCCCACGCCGCGGCTGCGCAGCTCCGGCTCCACGATGACGTTCTCGATCATCGCCACCCGCCCTCCCATGTAGGCCACGTACTGGATGATGGTCAGGTGAAAGGCCCCCACGATGCGCCCCTCGAGGTCGGCGACGAGGAGGGCATTGTGCGGATCGTCGGCGATGCGCTCCAGCGCCTCCGCGTAACAGGCGGGCAGCGGAGGGCCCGGGTCCTCGCGCTTGGTGTTGCCCTCGTCAGGCAAGGAGAACAGCCGGACCACCTCCGGGAGATCGTCCAGGGTGGCACGGCGGATCGCAGGCTGAAGCGGGTGCGCGGCAGTGTCGGTCATGGCGCAGCTTAGATCGCCGCGGCGGAGGCGACCTCCTCGGGCGTCATCCTCTCCCGTTCATCCTCGGGGTGCCCGTTCATGGTACAGGGCCTCCGCCACCGTGGCCCTGCAATGCTCCGCTTTCCCATGTCCCTCGACGCGCCCCTGAGCACCGATCCCAGCCACCCGCTCCGGGTGGATCGCGCCCATGCGGAGGCATTCATCCTCACGCTCGCCGAGGCGCTCCACGCCCATGGCGCCGCCGCGCACCGGCTGGAGGGCTTGCTCACGCTGGTGGCAGCGCGGCTTGGCATCGAGGCGCGCTTCTACTCGACACCCACCGTGGTGCTCGCGTCGTTCGGCGTGCTCGCCGAGGGGCACACCTGCCTCGTGCGGGTGCAGCCGGGGGCGATCAACCTGGAGAAGATCTCGCTGCTCTACGAGACCACGGTGAGCGTCATCCGCGCCGAGATCGGCCCCGAGGAGGGACGCGCCAAGGTCGCCGCCATCGTCAGCGCGAAGCCGCGCTACGGGGCCCCCTGGACCGTGCTCTCGTCGGCCGTCTTCTCGGCCTCCGCAGCGGTGCTCTTCGGGGGTGGAGGCCGCGAGGTGCTGGCCTCCGGCGCGGTGGGGCTCGTGGTGGGCCTCATCGTCCAGGCCATGCGGCGCTGGTCCGCGCGCTCCGCGGTGGTGGAGCCCGTCGCTGCCGCCGTCGCTGCCGTGGCGGCATCCCTCGCCGCGCACCTGACGGGTCCACTGTCGACGCTGATCGTGACCCTGGCGGGCGCCGTGATGCTCCTGCCGGGCCTCGGCATCACCACCGCCATGACCGAGCTGGCGACGCGCAACCTGGCCTCGGGCACGGCGCGCTTCTCGGGGGCGCTCGTGCAGCTCGCAGGGCTGGGGTTCGGGGTGGCCTTCGGCACCGGCCTGGTGCGGCTCCTGCCCGCGCTGCCCGCGCCCCCTCCCCCCACCGAGTGGTCCACGCTGGCCCTCGGCTGCGCCGTGCTCGCCGCCTCGACGGCCATCTCCACCTACCTCCAGACGCGCCCCCGGGACCTCCCCTGGATCGTCGCGGTGTGCGGCCTCGGCTTTCTCGGCACCCGCCTCGGCGGGCGGCTCCTCGGCCCCGAGCTGGGCGCCTTCCTGGGCGCGCTGGTGATCGGCCTCGCGAGCAATGCCGTCGCCCGCAAGTACGATCGTCCCGCGTCGGTGGGGGTGGTCCCCGGCCTGCTCCTGCTCGTGCCCGGGAGCCTGGGCTTCCGCGGGGTGGTGTCGATGCTGGAGAACGACGTGGCCTCCGGCGCGGAGGCCACCTTCAAGGCGGGGATGATCTCGGTCTCACTCGTGGCGGGGATCCTCTTCGCCAACCTCTGGCTCCCGCCTCGACGCGCGCTTTGAGCGGCCGGGTGGGAGTAGCGCTCACGACAGCCCCCATCCCCTCACCCGATGGAGAGCACGGCTCGCGAGATTCGAGCGCCCTTCAGGTCAGAAGAACGTCACCTCGGAACGCTCCGACCTCTCTTCCTTCCAGAAGAACGTCGCCCCGGAACGCTCCGACCTCTCTTCCTTCCAGAAGAACGTCGCCTCGGAACGCTCCAACCTCTCTTCCTTCCAGAAGGACGTCAGGGGGAAACGCTCCGACCTCTCTTCCTTCCAGAAGGACGACGCCTCGGAACGCTCCGACCTCTCTTCCTGCTTCCAAGCCCACGCCTGTTGGCACGGCGTATGCACTCATTGAGCTGCACTGCAAGCCGCTGCGAGCCTCGGTTCATGAGCGCACGGCTGCGACGGTCGGCGCTGTGGGCTCCTCTCCTGCCGGGCGCATGCCAGCAGCACGCTCCCGCTTCCTCTCGACAGGATCAGGGCATTTCTCGTCCCCCGTGAGCGCGCTCCAGCAGCGAGGTGAAGATCTGGCCGATCTCCTCGGTGTCCATCGCCAGCCCCCCCTCGCCGACGGTCACCTCCACGCGCTGTACCGAGGGCACGCCCGTGCGCATCACCTTGCCGAAGAGCCACACCTTGGTCTCGTCGGCGATCTCCAGCGCGGCGCGCTCCAGACCCTCGGGCGTGCCGCGCAGGGCGAGGTGCATCATGTTGGTGTGCGGCGGATCGGGAATGACCTCGACGCCGGGAAGGAGGGCGAGGCGCGCTGCAATGGCGACGGCTTTGTCCCGGTAAGCCGACATCTTACCGAGGTGCGCGTCGAGGCCGGCCATGGCGGAGAGGAAGTAGGGATAGAGAGCGAAGAGATTGCCACCGTGGCGGCGCTGCCAGACGCGGGACTCGGCAATGAAATCCGCGGGCCCCGCGAGGAGGCAGCCGGCAATGCCGCCGAGGCCCTTGTACGTGGAGACGTACACGGAGTCGAACAGGGCAGCGATCTCGGCGTAGGTGCGGCCGTAGAACGGGGCGCTCTCCCAGAGGCGCGCGCCGTCGAGGTGGAGGGCGACGCCGTGCGCGCTGGCCCAGGCGCGGATGGCGAGCAGGTCTTCCCAGGGAGGCAGGACGCCGCCGATCTCGCGCTGGGGAAGCTCCAGCAGGAGGGCGGTGATGGGCTCGCGGAGCTTCTCGACGTGAGCCGGCGTGAGCAGGCCGTCGGGAGGGCCCACGAGGACGGCGGAGAGCTGGTGGAGGCGCGCGTAGCCGCGCTCCTCGTGGATCTCCAGGTGGCACTTCGGGTGGAAGGCGACCACGGGGTGATGGCGCCGGTCGCACCAGATGCGGAGCGCGATCTGCTGGGCCATGGTGCCGCTCGGCATGAACACGGCGGCCTCCTTGCCGAGCAGGTCGGCGATGCGCCGCTCGAAGCCGGCGAGAAGCTCGCCCTCGCCGTAGAAGTCCTGCTCGAAGTCGGCAGGGGCGAGCGCCGCCAGGGCGGCCAGGCGTGCCGCGGCGCGGCGCTCGGCAGGAGCTTCGTGGGAAAGGGCGCGGGTGCAGCGGGCGCGGATGGCGGCGAGGTCCAGCTCGGTCACGGCTCCTCCTGGCAGGTCGACGCACCGTACCAGTCCAGCCGACGCGCAGACCACCAGAGCTGCCGAGCACCGCGCCGTTGGACGGTGGACGCGGGTGGACGCGGTGGACCAGAAAGAGGGTTTGTGATGGCATGCGGCCCGGAACATGACTGCTGATCCCATCGGCCTCCCCGCGCTGGAGGCCGCCCTTCGCCGCGACCTGGAGCTCCTCGACTACCCGCGCCGCGCCTGGATCCCGGAGCGGCGCACGCGTGACGGCGCCCCCATCCTCGACGTGCTGATCATCGGCGGGGGCCAGAGCGGCACCTCGCTCGCGTTCGGGCTGATGCGCGAGAAGGTGACGAACTTGCTCGTCATCGACGAGAACGAGCGCGGCCGCGAAGGCCCCTGGCTCACCTTCGCCCGGATGATCACCCTCCGCACCCCGAAGCACCTGGTCGGCATCGAGCACGGCCTGCCGAACCTCACCCTCCGCTCGTGGTTCGAGGCGCAGCACGGGCAGGCCACGTGGGAATCTTCCGGCCTGATCCCCAAGGAGACCTGGGCGGCGTACCTCGCCTGGTACCGGGACGTCACCGGCATCCCCTACCGGAGCGAGACCCGCGCGCTCGAGATCCTCCACGTGCCCGACGATCGCTGCTTCGCCGTGCGCGTCGCCCAGCGGGGACGCGGCGAGGAGACGCTCTTCGCGCGCAAGGTGGTGCTCGCCACCGGCATCGACGGCTCCGGGCGGTGGGAGGCGCCGCGGGTGGTCTCCGAGAACCTCCCGCGCGAGCGCTACGCCCACACCCACGACCCCATCGACTTCGACGTCCTCCGCGGGCGGCGCATCGCCATCCTCGGCGCCGGCGCGTCGGCCTTCGACAACGCCTCGGTCGCGCTGGAGAAGGGCGCCCGCGAGGTGCACCTGTTCTACCGCCGCGCCTCGCTGCCCCGGGTGAACCCCTACCGCTGGGCCGAGTTCGCGGGCTTCCTCAAGCACCACGGCGACCTGCCGGACCTGGAGCGTTACCGCTTCATCTCCCAGATCCTTCGCATGGGCCAGCTCCCCCCCGCGGATACCCACGAGCGCGCCACGCGCCACCCGGGCTTCAAGCTGCACGCCGGAAGCCCCTGGCAGGCCGTGTCCATGGAGGGCGACGAGGTGATCATCACCACCCCCCAGGGTCGCTTCGCTGCGGACTTCGTCATCGTCGGGACCGGCTTCGTCACCGACCTCTCCCTGCGGCCCGAGCTGCGCCACCTGGAGCCCCACATCGCCCGCTGGTCCGACCGCTTCACCCCGCCCGCGGGCGAGGAGCACGCCGATCTCCTCCGGCACCCCTACCTCGGCCCCGGCTTCGAGCTGCAGGAGCGCACCCCGGGCGAGGCCCCGTACGTGAGCTCCGTGTTCAACTACACCTTCGGCTGCTTGCTGAGCCTCGGCTTCGGCGGGGCGAGCATCTCCGGCCTCAAGTACAGCCTGCCGCGCATCGTGAACGGCGTGACCCGGCAGCTCTACGCCGAGGACAGCGAAGCGCACCTGCGCGCGCTCTCCGCCTACGACACGCCCGAGTTCTGAGGAGATCACCATGGTGGATCCGCTGCGCCCCGCCGGGGTGTTCGATGTCGTCCTGAAGAGCCGCCGCGTCGTGCTCCCCGACGGGGTCCGCGAGGCTGCGGTGGCCATCCGGGGGGAGACCATCGCCGCGGTGCTCGACCCCGCCGACATCCCCCCGGACGCGCGGGTGATCGACGTTGGCGACCGGGTGATCATGCCCGGCATCGTCGACACCCACGCGCACATCAACGACCCCGGGCGCGCGGAGTGGGAGGGGTTCGAGACCGCCACGCGCGCCTGCGCGGCGGGGGGGATCACCACGGTCGTGGACATGCCCCTCAACTCCATCCCCGTGACCACCACGGCGGACGCTCTGGCGCAGAAGCTCAGAGCTGCCGAGGGGCGCGCCTTCGTCGACCACGGCTTCTGGGGCGGGGTCGTCCCCGGCAACGACAGGGACCTGGAGGCCCTGGTGGCTGCCGGCGCGCTCGGCTTCAAGGCGTTCCTCGTTCACTCGGGCATCGACGACTTCCCCATGTCCACCGAGGCCGACCTCCGCCGGGCCATGCCGATCCTCGCCGCCCTGAAATCCCCGCTCCTCGTGCACGCCGAGGTGGAGGGCGCCGTCGCCGACGCCCTCGCCAGCGACCCGCGGGACCCGCGCAGCTACGCCACCTACCTCGCCTCGCGGCCCCCCTCCTGGGAGGTCACCGCGGTGCGCTCCATGGCCTCCCTCTGCCGGGAGCACGGCGGCCCCGTGCACATCGTTCACCTGTCCGCCGAGGGCGCGATCGCCGAGGCTCGCGCGGTGCGCGCCGAGGGCCTGCCCTTCTCCATCGAGACCTGCCCCCACTACCTCCTCCTCGCGGCCGAGGAGATCCCCGACGGCCGCACCGAGTACAAGTGCGCCCCGCCCATCCGGGAGCGCGACAACCGCGAGCGGCTCTGGACCGCGCTCGCCGACGGCGCCATCGACCTCGTGGTCTCCGATCACTCCCCGTGTACCCCGGCGCTGAAGCTCCCCGAGGAGGGAGACTTCATGCGCGCCTGGGGAGGCATCGCTTCGCTGCAGCTCGGCCTCACCCTGATCTGGACCGAGGCCAGCCGCCGCGGCTTCGGGCTGCGCGACATGGTCCGCTGGATGTGCGAGGCGCCCGCGCGGCTCGCCGGCCTCGCGCACCGGAAGGGACGCATCGCGCCTGGCTTCGACGCGGATCTCGTGGTGTGGGATCCGGAGGCGAACCTCACCCTCGACGCGAGCCGGCTGCATCACCGTCACCCGGTGACCCCCTACCTCGGGCGCTCGCTCCTGGGTCAGGTGCAGACCACGTACCTGCGGGGCCGCCCCATCTACGACGCTGGTGAGATCAAGGGGACGCCTCGGGGCGAGCCGTTGCTCGGCCGCCACGACGCCCCGGCATCCGATGTCCGATGACTGCTGCTTGAGGGGTATCGAGGGATCAACGACATGACCGACTTCCAGAGACTGGTGGACCTGGCCTCCGAGCGCCTCGGCGGCGCTGCGCTGTGGGCGACCGACGAGTTCTTCGCATCCAAGGAGAACCTGCTCAAACCGGGGCGCGGGACCTTCGTCCCCGGCAAGTACACCGACCAGGGCAAGTGGATGGACGGCTGGGAGTCTCGCCGCCGCCGCGAGGGCGACCGCGACGTCTGCCTGATCCGCCTCGGCCTCGCCGGGAGGATCCACGGCTTCGACGTGGACACCAACCACTTCCTCGGCAACGCCCCGGCCCGCATCTCGGTGGAGGCAGCCTTCTTCCCCGGCTACCAGCCGCTCGATCGGCTGCTCGCGGGGGACGTCGTGTGGCAGGAGATCCTCCCGCCCTCGCCGGTGCAGCCCGGCTCGCAGAACCTCTTCCCCATGGACGCCGTGGGTCCCTACTCCCACCTGCGCCTCACCATCTTCCCCGACGGCGGCGTCGCGCGCTTCCGCGCCTACGGCGAGGTCGTCCCGGACTGGGCGCTGCTCACCGCCGAGCACCGGGTGCTGGACCTCGCCGCCGTCGAGCATGGCGGGGTGGTGATCGGGGCGAGCGACGAGTTCTTCTCGGACCGCAGGAACCTCCTCCTGCCCGGCGTCTCCCGCGACATGGGCGATGGCTGGGAGAGCCGCAGGCGCCGCGGCGTGGGGCACGACTGGGCCGTGGTGCGGCTCGGGCGCCCTGGCACCCTGGTGCGCGCCGAGATCGACACCACCCACTTCAAGGGCAACTTCCCCGAGAGCTGCTCGCTGGAGGGCTGCGCCGCGCCCGATGCCGGGGTCTCCGTGGAAGCGCTCGCCAACGCCGCGTGGATCGACCTGCTCCCCCGCACCAAGCTTGAGGCGCACACCCGCCACACCTTCGCGCTGCGCGCGGAGGCCGCCTTGCCGGCCCCGCTGACGCACGTCCGGCTGAACATCTACCCCGACGGCGGCGTCGCGCGCCTGCGGCTGTTCGGCACCCCGGCCGAGGTCCACGCGTCGTGGTGAGCGAGCGCCACGAGGTGAGCGGGCGTCACGAGGTGACCGGAGAGGAGAGCGCGCTGCTCGACGCGATGCCGGCGGACGAGGCCCGGGCGGCCCTCCAGCGCTGCTGCGGCAGCCACCGCTGGGTCGAGCGCATGCTCGGAGAGCGCCCCTTCGGCACGCGTGCGCGCCTCGTCGAGGCCGCCTCGCGCCACTGGAACGCGCTCGACCCCGCGGACTGGGACGAGGCGTTCTCGCACCACCCCCGCATCGGCGAGCCAGGGCGCGTCGCGGCAGGCGCCGCCTCGGCAGCCGCGACCGCGAGCTGGGCCTCGAACGAGCAGGCCGGCGCCGCGCGGTCGGCGGACGACGTGAAGGCCGCCCTCGCCGAGGGAAACCGCGCCTACGAGGCGCGCTTCGGGCGGATCTACCTGGTGTGTGCCACCGGCAAGAGTGGTGAAGAGCTGCTCGCCATCCTGCGCGCACGCCTCGCCAACGACCCCGAGACCGAGCTCCGCATCGCCGTCGGGGAGCAGGAGAAGATCACCCGCTTGCGCCTGGAGAAGCTGCTTTCGTCATGAGCCAGAGCCCGATCACCACCCACATCCTCGACACCAGCCGCGGCCGCCCTGCGGCGGGCGTCCACGTCACCCTCGAGTACCTCACCGAGCACGGCAAAGCCTCGGTGCTCGGCCACGGGCTGACCGACGCCGACGGGCGCCTGCGCACCCTCCTGTCCGGCGACGAGCGCCCCCAGGTCGGCACTTACCGGCTGACCTTCGACACCGGCGCCTACTTCAGCGCCCTCGGCGTGGAGGCGTTCTACCCGAGCGTGAGCATCGTGTTCCTGCTCCGCGCCCCCGAGGAGCACCACCACGTGCCCCTCCTGCTCAACCCCTTCGGCTACTCCACCTACCGCGGGAGCTGAGACCGCGGGAGCGAATTCCGCGGGAGTGAATCCCGCGGGAGCCGACCTCACCAGGTGCGCGCTCGGCGCCTTCAGGCGAGCTTGTCGAGCCGCCTCGTGCTCTCGATCTCCAGCACGAAGTCCGCGCCAAACGCGAGCGCCGGCGTGAGCGCACCGACCGGGCGCGTCTCCAGGATCTTCTCCACGGCCCGCACCCCAGCCTCCGCCGTCAACCGGTACGCCTCGACCGTATCGAGCCACGCCTCCTTCGCGTGCCCCTCCCGGTCTGCAGCGCGCGCCCACACGTACGAGCGCATCGTGTCTCGATCCTGCTGGCTCGGCCCCTTCACCAGGCGATCGATGGCCTTCTCCCCCCACTGCTGCACCGCTGGAAAGGCCGTCGCCCACTTCAGGAAACCGTTCACCGGCTCCATGAGCGGCGAGCCTGCACCCGGCATGGCCATGTACGTGGTGATGTTCGGCACCGCCGTGGTGCGGTAGGCCGTCGCCAGGTCTCCCCAGGGGATCGCCATCACCACCTGCTCCCGGTCAGGGAACCGCACCCTGCGCGTGACGGGAGCCTCAGGCGCCGGCAGGAGCGCCCCCTCGCGCCTGAAGAAGTTCCCCCTGGAGAGTATCTCCAGCATCGTCTTGGCGGTCCCCGCGCTGGGCGCGCCGCTCGTCGCGATCGCCAGCTCCAGATCCGTCGCGCCGGGCACCGCGTCGGCCACGTACCGCGCGAGGCAATCGGTAGGGACCACGTCGAAGCCCAGCCCCGAGATCAGCGCCACGCCGGCCTCCTTCGCCTGCGCATCGAGGCTCAGCGTGTGCTCGAAGACGGAGATCTCCCCGGTGATGTCCCCGTAGCTCGTCTTCGTGGCGAGGCAGGCGCGGAGGAGGGGGGCGCTGGTACGGCTGAACGGCCCCGCGGCGTTGAAGACCAGGTCCACCTCGCGCAGCGCGGCGTCGAGCGCGTCCGCATCGTCGAGCGCGACGGTGACCATCTCCAGGCGGAGCCGCTCGGCGAGGGGACGCAGCTTCTCGGCGGAGCGCCCGGCGAGGATCGGCTTGTGTCCACGCCTCACCGCCTCCTCTGCCAGGAGCACCCCCGTGTACCCGTTCGCCCCGTACAGCATCCAGCATGGCTCGCGCATGGCGCGCAGTGTTCGGTCGACGCGCGCCCGCCGTCAAGCGAGGCCCGGGGACGTGGAAGCCTCTGACCGCCGCCGCGCGCCGCGAACCGTGGTGCCCCTCAGGCCTTGCTCCGCCTCCCCTGCAGGATGCGCGCGAACTGCCGCATCTGCAGCTCCTCTGCCCGCAGCCCCGAGAGCGCCTCGGCCTCCTCCTCGGTGATCGCCCCGCACGCCACCGCCCGCAGGAAGTAGTTGAGCAGCGCCTGGCCCGTGGCCACGTCGTCGAACACGTCGCCGAGCAGCGTCGCCTCCGTGGCCCGCTGCAAGAATGCCCGCAGCCGCCCCCCTGCCGCCTCGATCCCCTCCAGGAAGAAGGCGTACACCGCCCCGTACCGCGCCGGGAGCTGCGCCGGGTGCAGGTCCCAACCCTGGTAGATCCCGTCGACGAGCGCGTGATGCACGTGCCCGTAGCTGAGCCGCCATCCCCGGTGCACCGCCGCGCGGTTCTCTGCGCGCTGCGCCTCGCTCAGCGCGCCTCCCTCGGGCGCTCGGTGTGGACCGAGGGGCATCACGATCGTCGATCCGTCCGAGATCAGCACCTCCGTCCCGGCGAGCGACACCTTCATCACCTGCCGCGCGAACTCGCAGGACGGGTGCCCCAGGTGCTGGTGTGCCGGCGCGATGCTGTTGCTCGTCGTGTAGTCGTACGTCCCGAGGTGCGCTCCCGTGCACCTCCCACCCGCCGCCGCCACGAGACCCGGCAGCGCCACCTTGCCGTCGGGCCCGATCACCGAAGCGGTCGTCTCCACCATCATCTCGAAGCGCAGCGACCCGTCGGCGAGCCCCAGCGCCCCCTCCAGCGCCGCGAGCACCGCGGCCAGCGCCTCCGGCTGTTCCGGTACAGTCACCTTGGGCAAGGTGATTACGAGCCCCCGCGGCAATTTGCCACCTAGCCGAGTCACCAGCGTGGTGACAAAAAGGTCGAGCGTTCGCACGCTCCGGATCCGCATCTCCTCGGTGAGCGGCTTGATCCGCAGCCCCACGAACGGCGACCGGATCCCTTCATTCTCCGCCGCGGCCACCTGCTCGGCGGCATGAACTGCATGCGCATCCTCCTCGGCATCGGGCCTCATCCCGTACCCATCCTCGAAGTCGATCCGGTAGTCCTCCACCGGCTCGCGGGTGAGCTTGCCCAGGACACGCGCGTGCACCGTCGCCGCGAGCCATCCGGCCGAGCCGCGGGGGGCAGCCGCGAGCGCGCCAGCCGCGCCAGCCGCGTCGGCCGCGTCGGCCAGCGTCTCGCTCCCGGCCAGCCCGAGCGCCCGCGCAAAGGTCACCGGATCGGGCGCATGCAACCGCATCGCCTCCAGCGCGATCTCGCCCGCGCGGACCGCAGACTGCGCCTCGAAGAGGTGCGCACCCCCGTAGAGGGTGTGCACGGGCTGGCGCCGCTCGGGCTCGCCGGGAAAGGCCGCTGCGAACACGCGGTTCGCCTCGGCGAGCCTGGACAGCACGGCGCGCGGCAACCGCTCGGGAGTCAGGGAAGTCTTCACGCGCGCATTCTCCACGCGCAGGTGGCTCCCGAGAAGGCCTCCGAGATGGCCCGCATACGGCTCGTCCCCTGGTGGGCAGCGCCCGTGCTCCTCGTGCTGCTCGCCTTCGCCACGGGGTGCACCCGCCCCGAGCGTCAGCCCGAGGTCACCGACGGTGACCCCGAGCTGGGCAAGGTGGCCATCCAGCGCTACGGCTGCGGCACCTGCCACACCATCCCCGGCGTCCCTGGCGCCGAGGGGCGGAGCGCGCAGCTCCTCTTCGGGTTCGCCGACCGGGCCGACATCGCCCGCTCTGCCCCGAATACCTACAAGAACCTCGTCACCTGGATCCAGAATCCCCAGAAGCTCGACCCGAGCACCCGCATGCCGAGCCTCAACGTCACCGAGAAAGACGCGCGTGACATCGCAACCTACCTCCTCACCCTCCGGTCGGAATGAGCCCATGACCAGCGACGACAAATCCTCCTTGCCCAAGTGCCGCTGTGGTCACGACCGCACCCACCACCTGGTCAGTGCCGAGCCCGAGTACACCTTCGGCGGCTACCTCCTGCTCCTGCTCGGCGTCACCGTGAAGCCGATCAAGCTCAAGTACCGGTGTCGCCAGTGCGACACGATCTTCGAGACCACCACCGACCCGAAGCTCATCGGCGGTCAGATCTAGGCCTGGAGCGGGGGGTCTCGGGAAGCGGTCCCCCTGTCTCTCACCCTAGCCCACTGCGACCGGAGCGTGTTTTTCCTGCCTGGTACTGCCAGCGGCCGACCTATTCCCGAAAAACGACGGCGAAACGACCCTTTGGCAGCCTCGACCGGAGCGACTACCCCCCTGGCCCTGCCCACTGGCCCGCGTTAAGCTCTTCTCATCGACCGTGCAGTGCCGCGAGGCGGCACCGAAGGAGACCCGTGAAGCTCGACGCTGTGAACCGATTCCGAGGTGCCCTGGGCCGGCCGCGGCGCGTGGTGCTGGTCCTCGGCGCACTGACTGCTGGGGCGGGGCTCTACATCGCCAACCTCCGTGGCTCCGTCATCCCTTGCAGCGGCGAGCAGGCCTGCGACGCCAGCATCCACGCTGCCCCCGCCGCCGAGGGCCTGACGGGCAAGCCGCGCCTCGTGGAGTTCACGAGCGGCTACTGCCCTGCGTGCAAGCGCATGGCCCCCATCGTCGCCGAGCTGGAGAAGAAATGCGCCCGTTCGGTCGCGGGCGCCATCCACCAGGTCGACGTCGACGACCCCGACGGCGAAGCCCTGGCGACGCGCTACGGCGTCCGCTCCCTGCCGACCTTCCTCGCTCTCGACGCCCAGGGGAGCGAGGTCGCCCGCCTCGTTGGCCTGCAGAGCCAGGAGAAGCTCAGCAGCACCCTCGACACGATCCGCGCCTGCCCCACCCTCTGACGCCGACTCCCGCACGGCTGCTCGCCGAGCGCGCTGCGCGCTGATGCAGGCGTGGAGTAGCCTCCGCGCCGTGACCACCTCCGACCTCTTCACCCCCCTCGCCTTCCGCAACGGCATCCGCGCGAAGAACCGCCTCGCCGTGGCTGCCATGACGAACTCCCAGAGCCACGCCGACGGCTCGCTCTCCGACGACGAGCTGCACTGGCTCGACGTCCGCGCCCAGGGTGACTTCGGCATGGTCGCCACCTGCGCTGCCCACATCGCGCGCGACGGGCAAGGCTGGCCTGGCGAGCTCGGCATCTTCGACGACGCCCTCCTGCCCGGCCTCACCCGCCTCGCCACCACCCTCCGTGAACGGGGCGCCCTCTCCATCGTGCAGATCTTCCACGGCGGCCTCCGCTCCCCTTCCTCCCTCATCGGCGAGAAGCCCTGGAGCGCCTCCGAGCACACCGAGCCCGAGCCCACCCGCGCCGCCGAGCCTGCCGACATCGCGCGCGCCATCCAGCAGTTCGCCGACGCCGCCATGCGCGCCCACCGCGCCGGCTTCGACGGCGTCGAGCTGCACGGCGCCCACGGTTACCTGCTCAGCCAGTTCCTCAGCGCCACCCTGAACCGCCGCACCGACGCCTGGGGTGGCGACCTCGCTGGCCGCGCCCGCCTCATCCGCGAGGCCACCCGCGCCGTGCGCGCCGCCGTCCCCGCCTCGTTCCTGGTGGGTGTCCGCCTCTCCCCCGAGAACTTCGGCAATGCCCAGGGGCTCGACCTCGACGAGAGCCTGACCACCGCGGGCTGGCTCTGCGAGGACGGCATCGACTTCCTCCACATCTCCCTCTGGGACGTCCACCGCAACACCGCGAAGCGCCCCGACGAGCACCCCATCCCCCTCTTCCGGCGCGCCTGCCCCGCCGACATCCCCCTCCTCGTCGCCGGCAAGGTCTGGACTCCTGCCGAGGCCCAGGCCGTCCTCGATCAGGGCGCCGACATGGTGGCCCTCGGCCGCGCCGCCATCACCAACCCCGACTGGCCCCTCCGCGCCCGCGAGCCCGGCTGGGCGCCCCGCCGCCCGCCCCTCACCCCCGAAGAGCTGGTGGCGCGCGGCGTGAGCCCCACCTTCGTGGGCTACCTGCGCCACTGGAAGAACTTCGTCAGCGACACCCAGCCCTGACGCCCCGCGAGCGGCGCCCGCGCCGTCAGGGAGAGGCTCTCCGGGAGCGCACGAGAGCCCCCCTCCCCGCGCAGACGATCACGCCTCCTTTGGCTGCAGGATCGACATGAACGGCGCCGCGTCCGCCAGCACGCGCTGCATCGAGGGACGCTCGGCGAGCCGCGCCGTGTACGCCTTCAGCCCCCGCTGCTCGAAGGGGTGGATCTGCTGTCCGTACAGAAGCGACGGCGCCGCCGCGCAATCGGCGACCGAGAAGCTCTCGCCCACGGCCCAGGTGCGCCCCGCGAGCCGCGCCTCGAGCCAGGCGTACGCCTTGTCGAGCGTCGCCTTCGCCCGCGCGACCCCCTGCGGATCCCGCGCCGCCGCGGGCTTCAGCGAATCGAACAGCACCGTGACGACCTGCTCGTTGACGTAGTGGTCGAAGACCCGATCGAGCAAGCGCGCCTCCAGCGCGTCCTCCCTCCCCTCCGGAAAGAGCCGCGTGCCCGAGTCCGGGTAATGCACGTCCAGGTGCTCGATCATGACCGTCGACTCGATGAGCGTGCGGCCATCATCGAGCACGAGACACGGGATCTTCCCGAACGGGCTCACCTTGTCGAGCAAGGCCCGCCCCGCCGGATCCATCATGGTCACCAGCTCGGGCGTGAACGGCACGCCCTTCTCGTAGAATGCCATGAGCACCTTCTGCGAGTACCCCGAGAGGAAATGACAGTAGAGCTTCATGGCCGCGCATCCTACGCCATCCGGCCTCCCCCCGTGCGTGCCTGCGCTCCAGCCCTCGCGCTCCCGCCTCCCGCGCTTCCGCACGCGCCGGCTCCGGGTGGCCCCCTTGCAAAGCGCCACCAGGGTCGGCAAACTGCCGCATCGACATTCAACGCGCGAGCCAGCGGCCATTGCGGCGTTGCGCCACGCAGGTACGAGGATCTCATGAACTTCTTCGAAAGCCCCTTCAAAGGCAAGCTGCTCTCGGAACAGGTCACCCATCCCAACATCTCGGTGGGCCGGTACAGCTATTACTCCGGCTATTACCACGGGCATTCGTTCGACGATTGCGCCCGCTACCTGATGCCCGACCGCACCGACGTGGACAAGCTCATCATCGGCAGCTTCTGCTCCATCGCCACGGGCGTGTCGTTCATCATGGCCGGCAACCAGGGCCACCGGAACGACTGGGTGACGACCTTCCCCTTCTTCTTCATGCCCGAGGAGCCGGCCTTCGGAGATGCCATCAACGCCTTCCAGGGCGCTGGCGACACGGTCGTCGGAAGTGACGTGTGGATCGGCTCCGAGGCCATGATCATGGCCGGCATCCGCATCGGCCACGGCGCCATGATCGGCAGCCGCGCGCTCGTGACCAAGGACGTGGAGCCCTACACCATCGTCGGCGGCAACCCGGCCAGGCCAATCCGCAAACGCTTCTCCGACGAGCACATCGCCATGCTCCTGGAAATGGCCTGGTGGGACTGGCCGCTCGACCGGATCAAGGGCGCCATGAAGCTCCTCTGCTCGCCCGACATCGACGCGCTCTACAAGCACTGGCAGAGCTGGCGCGACAGTGCCCAGACCCCCTGAGATTCAGCCCGGGATCTCCGACGCCGCCCTCACGGTGCCTGGCGCGCGTCGCCAGCGCCTACGCCGCCTGCAGCCGCCCCAGCGCCTCGTGATCGGTCAGGTCGAGCCGCAGCGGCGTCACCGATACCAGCCCCTCCTGCACTGCCCACCGATCGGTCCCTGGCTCCGGCGCCTCGATCGGCACCGGCACGAACCAGAAGTGCTCCCGCCCCATCGGGTCTTTCGCCGGCACCACCCGCCCGTCGTAGTGGCGCACCGACTGCGACGTCCACTGCACCCCCCGCGGCTTCGACGGGAAGTTCACGTTCACCAGCTTCAGCTCAGGCCGTGAAATCGCCTCCCGGATCACCGTGTCCAGGTAGCTCCGGAGTGGCCCGTAATCCGGCTCGTCCCCCGTCTCCGGCGCGCTGAACGCGATCCCCCGAAACCCGAGGAGCGCGGCCTGCTTGGCCGCCGCCAGCGTCCCCGAGTGCCACATCGAGTTCCCCACGTTCAGCCCAAGGTTGATCCCCGAGAACACCAGGTCGACCTTCTCCCAGAGGTGCGTCCCCAGGGCCACGCAGTCAGCGGGCGTCCCGTTCACCCGCCACGCATCGAACTGTCCCACCCGCGCCCGCCGCTGCAAGAGCGGCCTCGACGACGTGATCGCGTGCGCCATCGACGACTGCTCCACGTCCGGCGCCACGATGCGCACCTCCCCGAACCGGGAGGCTGCCTCGGCCAGCGCGCACAGCCCCGGACTGAACACGCCGTCATCGTTTGTCACGAGAATGCGCATGCCCCCGCGGTATGCAGGAGACCGGCCAAGGCGAACGCTGCCTCGCTGCCTCGCTGCCGCGCCGCCGCGCCGCCGCGTCCGAAATGTGCATACCCATCCCTCACCCCCCATGCGCGCCATCCTCATGCACAACCCCGACTCGGGCACCGCCGAGGACGAACGCACCCTCATCGCCACCTTCGGCGACATCGGCTGGGACGTCCGGCGCACCCTGACCATCGACCGCCTCACCGAGGCCATCCGCGCCCCCGAAGAGGCCCTCATCGTCGCCGGCGGTGACGGCACGGTCACCGAGGTCGCCAAGCGCCTCGCCGGCACCGACATCCCCCTCGCTGTCGTCCCCACCGGCACTGCCAACAACGTCGCTCGCTCCCTCGGCGTCGGCGCCGAGGCCCGGCCCGCCATCAAGGGCCTCGCGCACCCCATGGAGCGCCGCGTCGATCTCGGCGTCCTCCGCCAGGGCCGCGGCGAGAAGCACTTCTTCGAGGGCTTCGGCGTCGGCGTCTTCGCCTACGTGCTCGGCGAGCTCGCGACCGACAGCCACAAGAAGCTCCCCCACGCCCGCGAGCTCCTCGCCGAGGCCATCGAGCACTACACCCCCCGACACGTCCACCTTCACGCCGACGGAGAGGACCTCTCTGGCGAGTACTTGCTCGCTGCCGTGATGAACATGCGCAGCTTCGGCCCAGCCCTCATCATCGCTCCCGACGCCAGGCTCGACGACGGCCTCTTCGACCTCGTCCTCATCCGCCCCGAGACCCGGCACACCCTCCTCGACTACCTCCGGTGCGCCGACGACCGCGAGCCCCTCGGCCTCCCCACCGACGCCACCCACCGCGCCCGGCATGTACGGCTGCGCAGCGACGGCGCCTGGTCCAACCTCGACGAGACCCCCCGCAGGATCGACGGCGAGGTCGACATCCACGTCCAGCCCGCCGCCGTGCGCTTCCTCCTGCCCTCCCTGTGACCTCGGGCCTCAGTTCTCGCTCAGCCCTCGCTCACCCTTGGCCTCCGAACAGCGCCTCGTACGCCTCCTCCTTGAACCCCACCAGCACCTCCTTCCCCCGCACCAGCACCGGCCGCTTCACCAGCTTCCCGTCCTCCGCGAGCCACGCCGTCACCTGCGCATCGCTCGCCGCGTCCACCTTCTTCTTGCCGAGCGCCCGGTAACTCTGCCCGCTCGTGTTCAACCACTTCCGCACCGACACCCCGCTCCGCGGCACCCACGCCCCGAGCTCCTCCGGCGTCGGCGGCTCCTCCACGATCGGCCGCACCCGGTAGCTCACCCCCTGCGCATCGAGCCACTTCAGGGCCTTCTTGCACGTCCCGCACCCCGCATACGACAGCACCAGCACCTCGGTCTTCTTCGTCTTCGTTGCGCTCATCGCGCGCCTTCTAGCAGAGCCCTGGCCTGCCACCAGCAGGCCGCGCACGGCGACAGGCGTCTTCTTGCGTGAGCCTTGCAAGGCGCGTCCCCGGCGCGGTGCTACGTTGACCCTCCATGCGTATTCCGGCCTTCGCCCTCGCTTTCTCTGCCGCCCTCGCCATCCTCTCTCCGACGAACGACGCCCTGGCGTGCAGGTGCACCCCTCCCCGGACCGTGGCCATCGCCATGAAGGACGCGACGGCCGTCTTCAAGGGCAAGGTCACCGCGGTGGTCAAGGGCGCCGCGCCTGGCAGCACCCTCCTCGTGAAGTTCGACGTCTCGACCTCCTGGAAAGGCCCTCCGGGAGCCACCATCGAGGTCCGCACCGCCTCCGACGGCGCCGCCTGCGGTCTCTACTTCACCGAGGGTGCCGAGTGGCTGGTCTACGCCTCCACGAATGACGGAGCCCTCTCGACGGGCCTCTGCTCTCGCTCCAAACCCCTCGCCGACGCTGCCGAGGACCTCGCGCAGCTCGGAGCCGGCACGCCACCGCCTGCCCCTGCCCCCACGCCCTCCCCCGCGCCTATCCCCGACCCCTCCGCCCCTTCACCTTCCCCCTCGGACAGCACGCCCTCTACCTCGCCTCCCGGTGCACCTCCCCCGGCCCCTCCCGGCAACGAACCCTCACCCGTAGCGCCGGGTGCTGGCGGGTGTGCCTGCGCCCTCGCTGTGGACGCCTCCGATCCTCACCCCCTCTGGCTCGCCGCCCTCGGCGCGCTGGCCCTCGTCGCCCGGCGCCGCGCCCGCCCTTCCAGTGCTCCCTCCGGTGCTACAGTCCCCGCCCATGCGCGCCCTGGCCTTCATCCTCGCGACTGCCCTCGTCACCCTGTCCCACGCGCGACCTGCCGCGGCGTGTAGCTGCATCGCGCCACCGCCTGTCGCGGAAGCGCTCCAGAAGTCCACCGCCGTGTTCGCGGGCCGGATCGTCTCCGTCTCCCGCCCTTCCGCGGACGCAGGCAACGTCGTCGCGAAGTTCTCCGTCTCCAAGGCCTGGAAGGGCGTGCAGGGCAAGACCATCGAGGTCTCCACCTCCTCCAGCGGCGCCTCCTGCGGCCTCTCCTTCAAGCAAGGCGACGAACGGCTCATCTACGCGAACGCGCACGACGGCACCCTCTGGGCCAGCCTCTGCTCCCGCTCCGCGCGCCTCGCCGACGCCAAGGACGACGTTGCCCAGCTCGATGCGGGCCCGCCCCCTGCCGCCCCCTCCACGCCTCCTGACCCCACCCCCGCGGCCCCTGGCAGCAGCCCACCCTTTGCCGAGCCACCCCCCACGAACGACCCGGCCTCCCCCGCGCCATCATCCCCGACCCCGGCCCCTGCACCGCCCACCGAGCCTGCCCCCACGGACAACGCTCCTCCGCCCTTGCCGCCTGGCTCGGGAGGTTGCGCGTGCGCCACCGCTCCCGCTCCCGCCGCCACCACCTCCTGGGGCTTCCTCGCGACGCTCGCCGCCGCAGCCGCCGTAGGCCTGCGACGCCGTGGCCGGAGCCCCCGCAGCACGAGCGCGCCCACGCGCACCGGCTGATCCGAAGCCGCATTCACCAGAGCCGCATTCACCAGAGCCGCATTCACCAGAGCCGCATTCCCGAGCCGCCCCGAGCCTCCCGTGCAGGCACACCACCGGTGCTACCGTCGCTGCTACCGTGGCGTCATGCGCACTCTCGCGGTCCTTCTCCTCGCCGCGCTCCTCACCCTCTCCCTCCCTGGCCGTGCCCATGCCTGCTCCTGCGGCGAGCGCCCCCCGGTCGCCGAGGCCCTCGCGCAAGCCGTGCATGTCTTCACGGGCAAGATCACGGCCCTGGCCCCCGCCAGCAACGACCCGTACGCCCCTCTCCTGGCCACCTTCACCGTGACGAAGGTGTGGAAGGGTGCCGTCACCGAGCGCTTCGAGGTCAGCACCGACGCCACCGACGCCATGTGCGGCCTGCGCTTCAAGGAGGGCCAGGAATGGCTCCTCTACACCGACCGCTACAGGGAAGGCGTCACCTCGGCGAGCCTCTGCACCCGCAGCAAGCTCCTCGGCGAAGCCTCGAAGGAGGATCTCCCCCAGCTCGGAGCCGGCAGCGCGCCCGTGGCCCGGCTTCCCCTCCCCGCCCCCGCAGCTTCCTCGGTGACGGCCTCGTCCACCGCCAGCGCTGCCTCTTCCTCCCCTCCGAGCGCTTCCACGCCCTCGGGCTCCGCTGCGAAGCCAGGCGGCTGCACCTGCGCCCTCACCCCCGCGGCATCGCCTTCCTGGGGTATCCCTGCCCTGCTCGCCACCGCCGCCCTGCTCCTCCGGCGACGCCAGTCCAGGTCACGACGTACCGACCATCCCCGCCGCGCCCTCCGTGGCCCGCTCTCTCACCTCGATCCAGCCACCGGACGTCGCCCCCGACGACATTGACGCCCGCAAGTGTCCGGGCTTTTTACCCCCGGTGTCGCTTCGTGGCCTGCTCCTCGTCTCGATGGTCACCGGGTGCAGCGCATCGGGCTCCCTGAGGCCAACCTCGTCGATCCCGGCGCCCACCTCGCAGGCGGTGCAGCCACCCGCCGCCATCGCGTCAGCGGAGCGCATCGCGCCAGCGCAGCGCATCGCCTCGGCGCAGCTCGCGGTCGCCGGCACCGTGCTGTTCGCGGATCGCCACGTCGAGCCGTGCTGGACGACGACGCGCGTGCTGGTTCATGCCGAGGCCATGCTGCGCCCGACGACGCGGGATGACGACGAAGACCCGAGCGGCGGCCTTCTCTGGTTCGACGCGCGTTCACCGCGCCCCGGGGCAGATCCTGCCTGCGAGGTCCGCGCGCCCTATGCTGGAGACCTCGCGTTGCTGCAACCGGGCACGCGCGTCGCCGTGTTCGGGCTTCATGCGAAGACGGGCGACGACGGCATCCTGCTACGACCCACCTCCCTGACCCTGAGCTACGCGGCGCCCTTCGACGCTCTCCCCCTGCTGGCGGAGCAGCTCGGTCCCGCCCAGACGGCGCGGCGATGGCTCGCTCCCGCGCGGCCGGCGCTGGAACGCCGCGGCGACGTGGTGACCGACGCTGCGACTGGCCTCCTCTGGCAGCACGGAGCGTCGCCCCGACCCCTCGCCGAGGGCGCCGCGCACGAGTACTGCGAGGCGCTCGCCCTCGGTGGCCGCGACGACTGGCGCGTCCCGAGCCCCGCCGAGGTCGAGACGCTGTTCGACCGGACGGGCCACGGCGTCGATCTCCTGCCCTCCGACGCCAACGACTGGTACTGGACCGGGGGCGACGGGCAGGAAAGCGAGCCGTACGTGGTGTCGTACGGCGACGGAACGCTCGCGGACACCCACTACGACGACCCGGGCCCCTTCGGCCCGTACCTCGTGCGCTGCGTCGCCGGTCACCTCGCCGCCGCCCGCCGCATCCTGGTGTCGAAGGCATTCTCCGAGACGGCCACCGAGATGGTCGACCCCGACGCCGGGCTCGCGTGGTCGAAGCAACCCCGCACCGCGACCTCTCACGCCGAAGCGAAGCGTTCTTGCGCGGCCCCCTGGCGACTGGCCACCGGAGCGGAGCTGCGATCGCGTGAGCGGCTCCTCGACCCCGATCGCGACGACGAGATGCCGGTGTGGTCGGCGGACTCGGAGCACCTCGACGATCCCGCGATGGCGAGCGTGCGCGAGCTGGCCACTGTCGGAGCCGTGGTCTGCGTACAACCACGCCCGCGCCCGCGCCTGACGGGGACGCGCTCCTATCCCAGCGGCGAGGTCTTCGCCGACGGCGCGAAGCGGTACTGGGAACCCGGCCAGCTCGCCTGGGATGGCACGCGCTCGCTCTACCCCGATGGCCGACCGGCCTCCGAGGTGCGCAGGGTCGACGGCGTGCCCGAGGGCCCGGCGACCTTCCACGCGCGTGACGGCAAGGTGCTCGCGACGCTCACGTTCCACCGCGGCCGCCTCGATGGAGCCATCACGATCACGGCGGAGGAGATGCGCGTGACCGCCACCGCGACCGCCGGGGTGCTGCGCGGTCCGGCCGAGATCCAGCGCGGCGAGAGCACGGTCCGCGGTGCGTACGCGGACGGCACGTGGGATGGCGTGTGGACGCACCTCCGGGGCAAGGACGTGGTGGCGAAGGCCACGTTCCGCAAGGGCATGCTGCACGGTGCTGCGACGGTCGGCGGCGAGAGCGGGCGCTATGCGGACGGGCTACGGGACGGAACGTGGCGCGGGACCGACGGCGCCACCCGGAGCGAGGGCACGTTCGCCCGCGGCACGGGCGTGTGGCGCCAGTGGACGGGCGCGCAACTGAGCCGCGAGGAACCCTACCAGCGCGATCTACGGCACGGCGAGATGAAGGTCTGGAGCGCCTCCGGTGCCCTCACGCTGCGCCTCGTCTACGACCGCGGCCGCGAGGTCGAACACGACTACCGCGATGCATCGGCGCACTGGGCGCGCACCCCGACGCGCGAGACCCACTTCCATGCGAACGGCACCAAGCGCGAGGAGACCGAGCGGCGGGATGGCGTCGCGCATGGCACCTACACCCGCTGGAACGAGCAGGGGCACGTGGTGGAGTCCGGCGCGTACCAGCAGGGGAAGCGCACCGGGACGTGGCGCCAGCGGGCCGAGGGCGCGGGCAAGACGCGAACGCAGGTGACCGTCTGGCGCGAGGGCCGGCTCGTCGAGGTCCCGCGCTGGGAAGAGTGACCCGCCTCGGCGCACGCCGCTGCCGGCTGCCGGCTGCAGGCGCTCACCAGCTCCTGGCCCATCCGTAGCTCCCGGCGCCGACGGCCCTGCCAGGAAGCTACACCCGAGATGTACGGCATCCCCCCGGAGCACGAGGTGAGACGCCGGTTTCAGTCAGTTGACTTTTAAGTCACCTGTCTCAAGGGTTCTCGCGTGGGCTCGCTGACGGGCCGCACCTCAGGAACCCAGGAGACCCATGGTGAGGATTACGTTCATCGAGGCAGACGGGAAGGAGCACGAGGTCGAGGCCGAGGAGGGGCAATCCGTCATGCAGGCGGCGGTGAACAACCTCGTGCCCGGCATCCTCGCCGAGTGCGGAGGCTTCGCGAGCTGCGCGACCTGCCACGCCTACATCGACGAGCCCTGGCTGGGGAAGCTCCCCCCGCCCGACGTGGCGGAAGAGGGCATGATCGAATGCGCCTTCCACGTGCGACCCAGCAGCCGGCTGACCTGTCAGCTCCAGGTGACCCCGGCGCTGGATGGCCTCGTGGCCCGTCTCCCCGTCTCGCAGACGGAAGAGTGAGGGCCGGACAGGCCACCGTGCATTTCTCCCAGCACCCAGAGAGGTTCGAACATGCAACCCGATAGCGGAAGCCACAGATTGGACACGATCCCCGCGCACGTCCCACCGGAGCTGGTCTACGACTACGACAACGCCAGGGATCCGCGAATGCTCGAAGATCCGCACGCCCGGATGCGCTCCCTGATCCTCGAAGCGCCGCCCCTCTTCTTCTCACCATGCAATGGTGGCCAGTGGTTCGCGACCCGGAAGAAGCTGATCATGGACATCACCATGAACCCCGCGGTCTACAGCAACGTCTTCAGGCTCGCCCCCGAGGGGCAGCCGGAGCCGGAGCAGGGTTTCAGGATGCTCCCCATCATGACGGATCCACCGGAGCACACGGCCTACCGCGCGCCGCTCAACCAGCCGCTTTCCGCCAAATCCCTGGCCGGGCTCGAGGCGGCGATCCGGGCCATGACCAACGAGCTCATCGACCAGGTGCTCGACGCGGGGCGCTGCGATTTCTTCTCGGACATCGCCGAGCCGCTCCCCGTCACCCTGTTCATGAAGCTCGCCGGCATGCCGACCGACCGCCTCGTGGAGTTCCGACACCTCGCCACCCAGGCCACGTCCGCCACGGTGGACCACGAGACCCGCTCCGCGACCTTCAAGCAGATCGCCGGGATCCTCGCGGAGACCATCAAGTCCCGGCAAGAGAAGCGCGAGGAGGATCTGATCAGCCGCCTCCTCGACGCGACCATCCAGGGCCACCCCCCCACCTTCCAGGAGATGCTGGGCTACAGCGTCACCCTCTTCCTCGGGGGCCTGGAGACCGTGGTCAACGCCCTGAGCTTCGGCGTCCGGCACCTCGCGCGCGACCAGGAGCTGCAAGCGAAGCTCCGCGCCGACCCCAGCCTCCTGCCCGGCGCCATCGAGGAGCTGCTGCGCCTCTACGGCATCGCCTCCACGCCCCGACGGCTGACCCGCGACGAGGTCTGCCACGGCGTCCAGCTCAAGCAGGGCGACATGGTGCTCTTGCTCCTGCCCGCGGCCAACTACGACGACACCGCGTTCCCGAACCCCGAGCAATTCATCCTCGGCCGGACGGAGCCGCACATGACCTTCAACACGGGCCCCCACCGCTGCGTCGGCCTGAACCTCGCCCGCCTGGAGATGAAGGTCTTCTACCAGGAGTGGCTGAAGCGCATCCCGCCATTCCGCCTCGACCCTCAGGCACCGCCGCGCTTCATGGGCGGCTTCAACCTGGCAATCACCACCCTGCCCCTGCTCTGGAAGTAGGACTGCTCTCCACGAACGCCACGCGCCTCCCATCGGACACCACCACGCACGCGGCGCTCCCCCATTCCCCCCGGCCCGTCTCCTGAGCCGCCCGCCGGCGCGCCTCCCCCTCCGACAGCTCCCCCGTGGCTGCGAGCACCATCCCGCGTGGCGCAAAAGCGCGCGTCCTTTCCCCGAACAGCCCGACCAGCGCCTCCACCTGCTCCCGCGACGCGCGCCCGCGCCCGCGCCCGACGCCACCTGCCCCGGCGAACAGAGCCTGCACGAGCGCCACCGCGGCCCCTGCCTCGATCTCCACGAACGCGACACTGCTCTCGCTCGGCGGCAGCACCTCCCTGAAGACCTCGTCGCGGCCTGCCATCTCCTCCAGCCACCCCTCCTCGGCCACCACCCCGAAGACGCGCTCCTCCAGCCACCCATCCGTGACCCCGCGCCCCTCCTCCTCGCCAGCGAGCACCCAGCGGTAACACTGCGGCTTCGGCCGCCGCCGCCCGCACTCCCCCACGCTCACCTCGAATGGCACCACCCGCCACAGCGCCGCCATGCACATGTCCACGCTCGGCACCCCGCTGTCCAGCGCCTGCCACAGCGTGAGCGCCGCATCGGCCAGGTTCACCTGAGGCACCTTCCCCAGCTTCCCTTCCCCCCGCCTCCCCTGCACCAGCATCTCCTCCTCCCTATCGACCCACGGATACGCCTCTCGCGTGTACCGCAGCGCCGCCAGCAGGAACTCCGCGAGGTTCAGGCCGTGAACATCGACATCCAGACGCGCCCGCCCATCGAGGAGCCCATGGCTACGGAGGAAGCCTTCAACGCGCGCCCGGAGCGCCGGAACTGCCTGGCAGGGAAACCGAGACATGACCATGCTGAAACGCCATCACCCGACAGGTTGCGCTGGAGGCTCGACGCAACACGCCCGCCGCCAGCGCGACGTCATACCGTTCAGGACCTCGTCCCCTCGAAGAGTTGCTCCGCGGTAACGACCACCGCAGCGCGGCGAATCCACAGCTCAAGCTCCGCAAGCTCCTGGCTCGCGAGCACCCGCTCCCGCACCGCGGCAGGAACGTCCAGCCCCCGCGCCTCCAGAACCGCGATCACATCCTGAGCCTTGGAGGCGACTGCCCCCTTCTCCACCCACGCGCGCACCAAGGCACTCTGGATCACGTAACCGCTGTTCGACATCATCTTCAGACTCCTCCGCGCCGCCTCGTTCATGAACATTACCACCAGATCCGCATAGACAGTGGCCCGCTCCTCATCGAGCCCCTCGGCGGCTTCCAGGAAAGCTCTGCCGATCGCCTCACCATTGCCAGCAATGACGGAGCGCTTCGTCCTGGCGTGCGGTCTGGCGTGCGGCCCCGGGAGCCCCAGGTACTTCGAGCGCCACGCGCCGCTACCCTGACGCCGTCACCTTGCGTAAGCAGCAAACGCCGCGCGGACGCCCGGCTTCATGACCACCCTCTCGAAGTGGTTCTCGCTGTCCTCCCCCGGGCACAGTTCCACCTTGCCGTGCCTCAGACAGTCCGGTGCCTTCGGGGCCGTCACCGTCACCGTCGCCGTCGCCGTCGCCGCCGCCGCCGCCGCGTGAAGCTGCATCTCGTAAGGCTCCCCGTCGAAATCGACCAGCGCCCTCTGGGCGATGCCCGTCGGGGCCCGGCGCAGCACCATCACGTTCGCCACATCGATGCGATGGCCACGCATTGCCGCACACAGCGCGCGCAGCTCCGGCTTGAGCGCCCCTTCATCATCCTCGTGCAGGAAGGCAAAGATCCCCACGATCCCCAGCGAAGTCACCAGGACCGCGCCGAAGATCACCGGCAGTATCGACCGACGCGCCGGCAGGGGCACGGCATCCAGCGCGATCGTCGCCGCATCCGCGCGGGCATACGCCGCCAGCGGCACCTGCAAAACCGTCCAGTTGGCGAGGTCCTCATCGGCCAGGCCAACGACCACGTACTCGCGGCCGAGCCGCCCCTCCGGCAGGAGCAGCTCGAACAGCACCCGGTGCTGCGTCATGCTGATCCGCCGGTAGCTCTTCACGATCACCTGGCAGCGCGTGCCCTCCCTCCGCAGCCGCTCCATAGCTCGCCGCTCCGAGCGGCTGATCAGCGCAAAGATGACGGCCGGCAAGAGCACGAACCCCCCGATGAAGACGAGGAATATCCCGCCGGCCGTCACTCCGGCCCAGAGCTTCGCCGCCAGATTCCCGGAGATCATGGTGCTCCCGACCCTACGTGAAGCCCTGCCCTTCAGCCAGCGCGCTTCTTGCTCCCCGCCCTGTCCCACGGAGGCATCCCCCGGAACGCCTCCGCGAGGAAGTCCACCATCACCCGCACCTTCGCACTCAGGTGGCGCCGGCTCGGGTAGATGGCCAGCACGTCGATGTCCGGAAGACGGTATCCCGGCATCAGCGCCACGAGCCTCCCCTCCCGCAGATCCTCGCCGATCAGGAACGTCGGCTGCCAGGTGATCCCCTGCCCCGCGAGCGCCATGGCCCTCGCCGTGTCCCCGTTGTTCGTGTGCATCACGCAGCTCACCTTCACCACGTGCACCTTCCCCGCCTCGTCCGTGAAGTGCCACTCGTCGGCCATGGCCGCATACGTATACCGCACGCACCGGTGCGCCCCGAGATCCGCGGGCACCTCCGGGCGCCCATACCGTCGCAGATACGCAGGTGACGCGCACACCACGTTGCGCGACGCCGCCAGCTTGCGGGCCACGTGCGTCGTCGACCCTCCCCGCGAGATGCGGATCGCCAGGTCATATCCCTCCTCCACCAGGTCCACCACCCGGTCCCCCAGCGACACGTCCAGCTCCACCTCGGGGTGCGCCTCCATGAAGCGCGGCCACAGCGGCGCGAGGTGCAGGATCCCGAAGCTCAGCGGCGCATTGATCCGCAGCCTCCCCCGCGGCTGCACCGACGCCGACGATGCCGCCGCCTCCGCCTCCGCCACCTCGTCGAGGATCGCCCGTCCCCGCTCGTAGAGCGCCTCCCCGCTCTCCGTCAGGGACAGCTTGCGCGAGCTGCGGTTCAGGAGCCGCGTCCCGAGGTGCGCCTCCAGCTCGTTCACGTACCGCGTCACGTTCGCCGGAGACGTATCCAGCGCCTCGGCAGCCCGCGTGAAGCTCCCCCTGGCCACCACCGTCACGAACACCTCGAACGCCCGGAGCCTGTCCATCGCACCGCCCATCTTCACAAAAGCTGAACGATGAATCAACGCCCCGGCCCTTCCACCAAACGAAGCTGAAGCCTACGGTGTGTTCAGAGGCTGGCGCACAGGGCGCCGCCGAACGAAGCGTCCCGAGGAGGCTCCCATGAACACCACTGCAACCCCCGCCACCGCGAGCAACACCGCGACCCCCACCCCCCACGATTTCACCGAACGCTTCGCCGACGTCAATGGCGTCCGATTGCGTTACCTCATTGGCGGCGAGGGCACCCCCGTCGTCCTCCTGCATGGCTACACCCAGACCGGCCACATGTGGTCCCCCGTCATGCCGCTCCTCGCGCAGCGCCACACCGTCATCGTCCCCGACCTGCGCGGCGCCGGCGCCTCGGCCAGGCCGGAGTCCGGCTACGACAAGAAGACCCTCGCCGTCGACATCCACGCCCTCGTCGCGAGCCTCGGCTTCGACCGCGTCGCCATCGTCGGCCACGACATCGGCATGATGGTCGCCTACGCCTACGCCGCCCAGTTCCCCGACGCGACCGAACGCGTGGTGCTCATGGACGCCTTCCTCCCGGGCATCGGCACCTGGAAGGACGTCTGGCTCCTCCGCGACATGTGGCACTTCCACTTTTACGGCGAGGTCCCCCTCGCCCTCGTCGCCGGCCGCGAGCGCATCTACTTCGAGCACTTCTGGAACGACTTCGCCGCCGACCGCACCCGCTCCATCCCGGAGTCCGACCGAGCCCTCTACGCCGAGTCCTACGCCCAGCCCGGCGGCATGCGCGCCGGCTTCTCCTACTTCCGCGCCTTCGAGCAGGACGCCCGCGACTTCGCCGAGCTGGCCAGGACCCCTCTCCCCATGCCCATCCTCGTCCTCGCCGGCGAGGTCTCTGGCGGCCCCTTCCTCGTCACCCAGGTCGAGCAGGTCGCCACCAACGTCCGCGGCCAGGTCTTCGCCGGCTCCGGCCACTGGCTCCTGGAAGAAGCCCCGAAGGCCGTGATCCCCGCCCTCGTCGACTTCATCGGCTGAGCGCCGCGGTGCGTGCCGCAGTGAACGCCGCGCCGCCCCCCGCGCGCCCTGCCCCCGCGCGCCCTGCCCCACCCCACCTTGACGATCCCTCTGCGGGAGCAATGCTGGTCCGACCTCCAGCCCCCTACCCTTCCTCGCAGGAGCCCGCCATGTCCGACCACGCAGACAAAGTCGCCCTCGTCACCGGCGCCGCCGCCGGCCTCGGCGAAGCCATCGCTGTGAAGCTCCACGCCGAGGGCGCCCGCGTCGTCCTCGCCGACACCGATGCCGACCGCGCCTCCGCGGTGGCCCACCGCCTCGACCCCACTGGCGCCCGCACCCAGGTCCTCCAGACCGACGTCTCCGACCCCCGCGCCGTCGAGGCCTTGGTCGCCGCCACCGTGAAGCGCTTCGGCGCCCTCCACCTCGCCGTCAACAACGCCGGCATCACCGGCCCCCACGAGGTCGACACCGCCGACTACGACATCCAGACCTGGAACCAGGTCCTCGCCATCGACCTCGGCGGCGTCTTCTTCGGCATGAAGTACGAGATCCCCGCCATGCTCGCCAGCGGCGGCGGCGCCATCGTCAACATGTCCTCCGGCGCCGGCGTCGTCGGCCAGCCCGGCACCCCCGCCTACGTCGCCGCGAAGCACGCCATCATCGGCCTCACCAGGGCCACCGCCCTCGAATACGCCGCCCGCAACATCCGCGTCACCGCCATCGCCCCCGGCTTCATCGCGACCGAGTCCATGCGCACCCTCCCCGACGACGCGCGCGCCGAGATCGCCGCCCAGCACCCCGTGGGCCGCATGGGCCGCCCCGAGGAGGTCGCCGAGCTGACCAGCTTCCTCCTCTCCGACCGCGCCGCCTTCATCACCGGCAGCGTCCACCTCATCGACGGCGGCCTCACCGCGCGCTGACCGCATGGCGCCGCGACACCGCGCGCCGACTGCGTGGTCACCGCGGTGCGCCTTCTCTGCCGGAGGTGCGTGAAGTACGATCACGCCCCGACACCCGCGGGAACGTCTCGATTCGACTGCATACGCTCGGCTGGCGAGGAGGGGGCATGGCGCACAACTTCCACGACATCAACGGCTGGCTGATCGTCGGCCTGGAGATGCACCAGGGCTTCCACATCTTCCCGCCCGCGCCCATGAAGTTCCTGAAGCTCACCCTGCTTCACCCCTTCACGCTGGGCGACCGGGAGCAGCCCACGGTGCACTTCAATGGCGTCCCCTCGGTCACCCACCAGCACGCGCCCGCCTTCCTCTGGCCCCACCTCGGCATCATCCCCGACCCGCTCGACGCCCTGACCCCGCTCCACATCCTCTTCGGCTCCCACAAGTGCTGGCTGCCGCGGGGAGCCGTGGAGATCTGCGGCGAGAAGGCCACCTGCTGCGTGGTCGGCGGCCCCGTCTCGCTCAACGCCGACTGCTGGGACCTCGGCTGGTGGCCCACCTCGCTCGTGCTCAACCCGGGCACGGTGCAGACCACCCCCACCTTCGGCGATTTCGCGATGGGGGCCGTCACCCTCGCCATCGACCTGGTGATCGATCTCCTCTTCCACGGCGCCTTCAAGCTCGGGGGCAAGCTCGCCAAGAAGCTGGGGAGCAAGGCGCTGAAACCGCTGGCGAAGAAGGGGAAGGATATCGCCAGAAAGGGGTTCCGCGCGGCGGCGCGGGGCACGGGACGGGCCGGGAGGGCGGCGGCACGGGGAGCGCGATCGCTCGCCAAGAAGGGGGCGTCGGCCCTCCGCAAAGCGAAGTGCTTCGTCACGGGCCACCCCGTCGACGCCACCTCGGGCGCCGTCGTCGACACCAAGGTGGACCTCACCCTCCCCGGCCCCATTCCCCTCTTCTGGCAGCGCCATTATTCATCGAGCCGCGCCCTGGAGCGCACCACCCTGGGCCGGGGCGGATGGGCCCATGGCCTGGAGCAGTGGATCACCCGGGACGAGGAGGGCCTCACCCTCCGCGACGAGCAAGGCCGGGACGTCTACTTCCCGCACCTCGCGCCAGGGGAGAGCGCCTTCCACCGGCCGGATCGGCTCACGCTGAGCGCCCATCCCGACGGCAGCTTCTCGGTCCACAGCCACGAGTCCCGGCTCACCCGCCGCTTCGAGCCCGCCGTCGACCAGGGCCGAGCCCGCCTCCGGGCCATCCACGACGCCCACGGCAACGCCATCACCCTCGACTACACCGGAGACCGACTCCACCGCGTCCGCGACACCGCCGGCCGCGAGATCCGGATCAAGCAGACCCACGGCGGCCGCATCGCCCGCCTCGAAGTCTGGGTCGGCGACAGCCTGGAGCAGTGGGTCGACTACGCGTACGCCAGGACCGGCGAACTCGCCGCCGCGACCGACGCCCTCGGCCACGCCGAGCATTACGGCTACGACGACGACCACCGCATGGTGAAGACCACGCTGAAGAACGGCGTGAGCTTCCATTACGAGTACGACCCCGACACCGGCTGGTGCAAGAAGACCTGGGGCGACGGCGGCCTCCACACTGTCGAGCTCCGCGTCGATCGCGAACAGCGGATCACCTGGCTGACCGGCAACGACGAACCGCGCACCCTCCACTGGAACGAGGACGGCCTCGTCGTCCGCGAGGAGACGCCGGACGGGGTCGTCCTCCGCACCTGCGAATTCGACGCCGATCAGTACCTCCTCGCCGAGGCGAACGGCGCCGGCGAGACCACGAGGTACGCCTACGACGCGCGCGGGAACACGATCCAGCGGACCGACCCCGCGGGGAACGTCACCCACTGGGAATACGAGGACGATCTCCCGGCCGTGCGCGTCGCGCCCGACGGCCTCTCCACCCGGTATGCGCACGACGCCCGCGGCTCGCTGACCGAGATCGTCCTCCCCTCGACCCTGCGCTACGCGCTGGGCTACGACGACCACGGGCACCTCCTCTCGGTCCAGTGCGACGGCGAGGCGCTCGCCACGTACGTCGTCGACTCCCAGCACTGCGTCGTCGAGGAGACCGACGCCCGCGGCGCCACGACGGCGTACGCCTACGACCGGCTCGGACGCCCCGTCTCCCAGCGCGACGCGCTCGGCAGGGTCACCACGGTGAGCTACGACCTCCTCGGCCAGCCCACCCAGGTCCAGCGGCCGGATGGCACCGTGATGCAGTCGACCTACGACGCGCTCGGCAACCCGAGCAGCATCGTCGACGCCCTGGGCCAGGTCACGGCCATGCAGTATGGCGGCACCGGCGTGCTCGCCAGGCTCACCCAGCCCGACGGACATGCCTGGTCCTTCAAGTACGACGCCCTGGAGCGGCTCCGGCGCATCACCAACGCCAGGGGCGAGACCTACGACTTCGCCTACGACAGCGCCGGCCGCGTGAAGGAGGAGCGCCCCTTCGACGGCCGCGTGCTCCGCTACCACCACGCCCCGAGCGGCCGCCTCTCCCGCATCGACTACCCCGACGGCACCTTCCGCGCCTTCGCCCACGACCCCCTCGGCAACCTTGTCCTGGAGGCCACCCCGGAGGGCCCGGCCACCTTCCACCGCGACCGCATGGGCAGGCTCCTCGGCGCCGTGGTCGAGCAGGACGGCCAGCGCATCACCACCCTCTTCGAGCGCGACGCCCTCGGCCGGGTCGTCGCCGAGGCGCAAGGAGACCGCACCCTCCACTTCGCCCACGACCTCCGCGGCCGCCGCGCCGAGCGCGTGATGCCGGACGGGTCGAAGACCGCGTACCGCTACGACGCGCTCGACGCTCTGGTCGCCGTGGAGCACGACGGCTTCCAGCTCTCCCTGCAGCGCGACGTCCTCGGGCGCGAGACCGCCCGCGGAGACGCCCCGGGCCGCTTCTCCATCCGCAGCGAATACGACTCGATGGACCGCCTCATCGAGCAGCGGGTCGACGTCCGCTCTCCCGGCAGCGGCGCCCTGACCATGGCCGTGCAGCGCCTCTGGCAATACGACGCCCTCGGCCGCGTCAAGCACGTCGAGGACGACCGGTGGGGCGCCACCCGGTACGAGTACGACGCCCTCGGCCAGCTCCTCGAGGCCCGCCAGGGCTCCTTCCGGGAGGTCTTCACCTACGACGCGGCCGGCTCGCTCCAGCAGGCCCTGGAGCGCCTGGACACCCGCCCCCAGCAGGACACCCGCCCCCAGCGCGACGCCCGCCCCACCCAGAACGCGCTCCCCGAGCTGGACGCGCCCCCCGAGCTGGAGACTTCGCCGGAGCCCTGGCAGATCGCCGAGGGCAACCTCCTCCTGCGCACCGACCAGACCCGCTACGCTTACGACGCGCGAGGACGGCGGACCCTGAAGCTGGGGGCCGGCGACGGCCCCGACGCGGAGCGGACCGAGTACCACTGGGACTCACGCGACCGCCTCCGGCAAGTCCGCCTTCCCTCCGGCGCGCGCGTCTCCTTCACCTACGACGCCTTCGGGCGCCGCGTGCGCAAGGAGATCACCGACGCCCACGGCACCCCGGACCACGCCGTGGACTTCCTCTGGGACGGCGACCTCCTCGCGGCCGACCTCGACACCCGCCACGGCACGCGCTGCTTCGTCCACGCCCCCGGCACCTTCACCCCCCTGCTCCAGGCCGAACGCGGCGAGGTGTTCAGCTACCTCGTGGATCAGGTGGGCGTCCCCAAGGAGCTGCTCGACCAGACCGGCAAGGTGGCGTGGTCGGCGACGCACCGCGCCTGGGGACGCATCGCCGAGGAACACCTCGATCCCGACCGCGAGGGCGGGCCCCACCGCCCCGTCTCCTCCCCCTTCCGCCTCCTGGGCCAGTACCTGGACGAGGAGACCGGCCTCTGCGCCACCCGGTTCCGCTACTTCGACGCCGAGGTCGGCAGGTGGTGCAGCCCGGACCCGCTGGGCATCGGCGGCGGCAGCAACCTCTCCGGCTTCGACGGCAACCCGGTGACCTGCGCCGACCCGCTCGGCCTCAGCTCCGACGGCGGCCTGATCGAGTCGGCCGAGATGCACACCTTCGACCTCACCGACGACTGGCGCCGGGTGACCCTCTCCAGCGACCAGCAAGGCGTCGTCTACATCCTCAAGGACGCCCGCACCGGAGAGGTCCTCAAGGTCGGAAAGACGGAGGCCTCCAAGCTCCAGGGCCGCTTCGAGAAATACGTGACCGCGGGAAACAAGACGAACCGGGCCCTCGTGGTCGATGCCTTCACCATCCCCAAGTCCTCCACGATGACCATCGAGTCCGTCGAGAAGCAGATCCGCGAGCACTTCCTGTCGCTCGGCCACGACCTCCCCTGGGACAACACCAACCAGAGGCTGGGCGTCGGCCCTGGCGTGCCCCACACACGCCTCAACAGAAAGCTGCGTCGCACGCACGAGTGGGTTGGTGAGAAGCTGGTCCCCAAGACCGGCAGATGCTGAAGACACGCAGGAGCGGCCCTGGCCGCGAGGAGCACGAGGCATGGAGGACGAGCAGCCTTTCCGACCGACCGACATCTCCGAGTGGTTCTGGACGCTGATCCGGAAAGCCGGCAAAAACCGCGAGACGCTCAGGGCCCTCCTGTCCACACTCTCGCGTGACGAGATCCACCGCTTCCACCGAGAATTTGAGGATGCGTCCGTGGAGCTCCAGACCGACCCTTTCCTGCAGCACATCGACGAGGACGAGTCCGAGGACGGCGTCGAGGACATCGCCAACTGGGTGGTCAGCCAGGGCTTCGAGGTCTACCAGGATGTCTGGGACCACCCGAGCCACATCCCGCCCCACGTCGACGTCGGGAACCGCGAGGACCTGTACGGCATCGCCGGCGAAGTCTACGCGGCGCGTTTCTCTCAATCGATCGGCGAACACGAGGAGGAGGACGACGAGGAGAACGACGACGACGACGATTGAGGATCGCGCATTCACACGCACCTCTCTTCACGCCGACGCACCAACCTCACGCCTTCGCGCCCGCCTCCCTCCCCGCCTCCGCGCGCCTCAGATGCGCCTTCGCCCAGGTGCGGAAATCCGTGGTCGCGAGCCCCAGCGCGCGCGCGTACTCCGGGCGTGCCGGGCTATCGACCACGTTCATCCGCTGCTGCGAGATCACGAAGGCAGGCCAGAGCCCCTGCGCCAGCGCCTCCTCCGCCGTGAGCGACGGCGCCTCGATGTGCGTGCCCAGCGCCTCCGAGAGGACCACCGCGACCTCGCGCATCGACAGCCTGTCCCCCGCCAGCTCCAGCTCCACCCCGTTCCAGGCCACCGGGTCCGCGAACGCCGCCGCCGCCGCCGCGCCGATGTCCTGCATCGCCACCATCGAGAGCACCGTGCTCGGCGCGAGCATCGTCAGCAGCCGGTCCTCCACCCCGTTCGCGAACAGAAATGACGGACGCACGAAGTTCTCCATGAAGAACCCCGGTTTGAGCAACGTGAACGAGCGAAAGCCAGCCTCGCGCACGAGATCCTGCGTGTACGCCTTGCTCTCCCAGTAGTGAACCTTCGACTCCGGCGACCCCCACCCCGGCTGCTGGCGGTGGTACTCCCCCGCGCCCGAGACCGACGTATGCACGAACTGCGGCACCCCCACCGCCCGCGCCGCCTCCACCAGGTTCTTCCCCTGCCGCCGCTCGGTGTCGTCGTCGAGATCCTTCAGGTTTGGCATCTGCACCGAGAACACCCCCCGTGCCCCCGCGCCGGCAGCCCGCAGCGATTCAGGGTCATCCAGGTCCCCCCGCACCAGCGTCGCGCCCAGCTCGCGGAGCGCCCGCGCCCCTGCCGCGTCCACATCGCGCACCAGCGCCCGCACCGGCACCCCCTGCGCGAGCAGCGCCCGCGCCACCGCGCCCCCCTGCTTGCCCGTCCCGCCCGTCACCAGGATCGGATCGGCCGCCGTTGCGCCCATCGCGAGAATCGAATCGGCTGTCGTTGCAGTGCTCATGGGCATTTCATACGCCCCGCGCTATGGACGATCGATGCCTCGCCGTCCAAACCTCGTATCCAGGACGCCAGAACAGCTCGACCTCCAGGACCCCCGCGGCGACGTCCTCGCCGACGTGCTGAGCGTCTCCCTGCTCCCGAACGCCCTCTACAAGTGCATCGAGGCCCGCTCCCCCTGGGGCCTGCGCGTCCCCACCCGCGACCGCGCCGTCTTCTACCTCATCGTCCGCGGCCACGCCCTCCTCGAGGTCGACGGCGAGCCCCCCCGCCTTCTCTCCACCGGCGACGTCGCCTTCATCCCCCACGGCATGGCCCACACCCTCCGCGACGAAGCGGCCCGCCACCTGTTCCCAGTCCACGACGGCCCCGTCTGCGTCGCCACCGGCCCCGCCCGCATCGGCGGCACCGGCCCCCTCACCACCTTCCTCGCGGGCTTCTTCCCCTACACCGGTGGCCTGAAACCCCTCCTGCTCGAGCACGCCCCGCACGCCGTGGTCCTCACCGCCTCAGGCGACGCCCCGAGACCCTGGAGCACCGCCACCATCGACCTCATGCTCGCCGAGATCGCCTCCCCCGGCCCAGCCAGCACCCTCGTCCTCCAGCGCCTCGCCGACATTCTCTTCGTCCAGGTGCTCCGCTGGCTCTCCACCCACAAGGGCTGCGGCCTGGTGCAGGCCCTCTCCGACCCCCCCGTGCACCACGCCTTGAACCTCATGCACACCCGCGTCGACGAGCCCTGGACCGTCGCCAAGCTCGCCTCCCGCGTCGGCCTCTCCCGCTCCGGCTTCGCCCAACGCTTCACCCAGCTCGTCGGCGACCCGCCCCTCCAGTACCTCGCCCGCTGGCGCATGTCCCGCGCCGCCGAGCTCCTGCGCGAGACCGACGACACCGTCGCGCAGATCGCCCAGCGCGTCGGCTACGAGAGCGTCCCGTCCTTCAGCAAGGCCTTCAAGCGCTGGCAAGGCAGGAGCCCGGCCCACCACCGGGCCTTTCAGGGGTAGCCGCCTTCACCCCGCTGCATGCGCTCCCCGCAGCGCGCCGGGGCGACGCGCGGAGCACCCTGACCCGCGACATCGAGGCATTCCTGTTCGCGCCGGCAATCCCGCCTTCCTGCTCTCGCTCCCCCTGGCCTTGACGGGCCTCCTGAGTTACTCACGGGCGTCGTAAACAGGTGCATTCCTCGTGGTGCGCGGGGATGGGGCAATGAATTCAACGGCCAGAGGGGACAAGTTCGAGGCAAAAATCTTTGCCTTCCTCCAGCACGAAGTGGCGACCCGGCAGTTCTTCATCCTGCAATTTGCCGCGAAAGTCGCCCAGGTGTCAGGCGCGAACGTCAAAGAAATCATGGGCTCGACGACGGCCTTCTCGAAAAGCACCTTCGAGTATTGCAAGTCGAGGGGGATCGGACTGCTCAGGTACTACGACCGGTCCACCCTCAAGTGGGAGCTGTCCAGGTCGCCCTCATCAATCACGTACTCGCCCGCAGCCTGGGTCGACGTCCGGACGGCACTCCTGTCAGAGCTGCACCAGAGCCGCTATTTCGATTTCTACGGCTACACCGAGAACGTGTACACGAACTCGCTCTATGTCTTCTTCAGGGCCCTGACGCAGAAGTCGACGGACACTCCTGGAATGTTCAGGTCGAGACGCTGAACAGGCTTCAGCAGCCCCTGGTCCAGCCCATTGCACCGAGCTGTATCGAGAAGATGGCCCAGGACGTTCTCGACCGAATCGCTTACGCGGGCGGAGCCATACCCCTCGACAAGATCTGTCAATGGCATTCCAGGGAGGCTGGCCTGGGGACCTCGAACGTGAGACGCCTGCAGCGTTCGGGCTTGAAGATGCGCGACGCATGGAATGGCAGGCCAATTATTTTGCCTCCTGCCTGCTCCTCCCTGTGCATCATTTCAAGGGCAGTTTCTTCGCGCTGCTGCGCGAACTCAACGTGAAGAACCGCAGCTTCGGCCCCCTGTTCCTCGACGAGCAGGCGTGCAATCAACGCACCTTCTACCGTATCACGGATGCTCTCAAGCTCCATTACGATGCGCCCCGGAGTGCGGTCGCGCTCCGCCTGAAAAGCCTCGGGCTGCTGAACGACGAGTCGGGGCTCACACGAAGGTTGAGCACCTGACGCCCTGCGAGCGCGCGTGGCACCGCTGCCCCTGCCGGAAGACCGAAAACGCCACACAGGTGCTACCTCGAACGCTTCCGCGTCCCGGCTCGTGGTCTGCAAGAGCGACGAGCCACACCTGCTCCTCCTCGACCGAGCTCTCCAGGTAGTCGAATCGCGCGACCTCCTCCCCGAGATCTTCTTCGAGGAGCACCAAGCCTCGGTCAGGCCCTGGACCCCTGTGCCCCCACGGAGCCCTCCGGCGCGGCCCCCAACTACTGCAAGTGACTGCATCGAGACGTGATCCTCCCCAGCTATCCGGCAAGCACCCGCTCCCTGTGGGACATCGGCTCGCTCACAGGCGGGCTTTCTCCCGCGGATGCTTGAGCGTCGGTCTGGTGGTCGAGGATCCGGACAGCGACTTCGGCCCGACGCTTCCGGCCCTTGTTGCTGCTCGGGATTGCAGGGTTGACGCCAGGGCTGCCGGTGCTGACGTCGAAGAGGATGAAGTCCCTGGGATCCCCGCGCACTGGATCCGGTAGTGACCGGGAGTTCTTCAACCGATTGCAACCATCGCAGCTCACGCGCCAGTTCGACCAGCGGAACATGCTCGCACTGTCCTTGCTCTTGGCCTTGCAGTGATCGATGGTCCGTCCAGGCGCATGATCGCAGTACATGCACCGTCGGCCGTAGCTCGTCTCCAGCTTCGCAAACCAGCTCTGGCCACACGGAGAGGCCCGAAAGCGCTTCCAGACAGCTTGCAGATCGCCATCCTGCGCCTGCTGTTCGTGTTTCGCGAGGCAGGCTTTCAGCGTTGCGCTCCTGGGGCGCAGCCGTCGCGCCACGGGCATTATGAGCGGTTCTCTCCCTCCCTGGCTGGCCTGCCCTTTTTCCGCACCTTCACGGCCGGACCTGGCACCTTCGCTACTTTGCCGGCAGAAGAGGCCTTCTTCGTGCTGGCCTTCGTGCGTTTCCTGCTCGTCTTCTCGGCACGGCCAGGCCCTCGGTCATCAGGCCCTTGCTGGATCATTGTTCCGATCACCCCGCAAGAGCTACCTTCCCGCACCCATCCCTGAGCGGAGGGCATGAGCGCATTCAATGCGGGCTGCCCGGTTAGCGCTACCCCGAACGCCTTGAGGAGCGTGCTCTTGCCCAGGCTGTTGTCGCCATAGACAACTACCCATTTATGAGGCCGATCTTTGCCGATGCGCAGATCGACTTCGACATTATCGAAGCACTTGATGCCATCCAGGTTGATCCAGGTTGCCAGCATCGTGTGTCACTGCACCCGGAGGACGGACGGGCTATTCGGATGGGTAGGGGAGCGGCGCATCCGCAATGTTCTCAACGTACCACGGCAAGGCCGCGCATCGGGCTTCCCTGCGCGTGCGGGCTTAACCCTCCCGCCTGCACCGCAGCGCCAGCAGCCTCGGCACCTCTCCCTTCCCCTCCCCATCCCGCCACTCCTCCAGCCCCACGATCCTGAACCCCGCCTCCAGCGCCGCCTGCACGTACTCCGACACATCGTGCACGTACGCCTGCACCAGCACCGTCTCCCCCGTCTCCGGGCTCGTGAACCGCGCCTGCTTCCCCAGGATCTGCCGGAACGGGTGCAGCTCGCACAGGTAGTACTCTCCACCTGGCCGCAGCACCCGGAACGCCTCCTTGAACACCCCCTCCAGCGCCTCCACGTGCTCCAGCACCAGGTTCCCCACCACCAGGTCCACGGCTCCATCCGCGAGCGGCCACGCCTCCCGCACGTCGTGCTGCACGTACCGCACATGCGCCGCGGAGACCCGCTGCCGCGCCTGCGCCAGCATCCCCTCGGAGAAGTCCATCGCCGTCACGCTGCGCGCGTGCTCCGCGAGCCAGGCGGTGTTCTTCCCGGTCCCGCAGCCGACCTCCAGCACGTCACGGCTGGCCAGCGGGAACGTCTGACGCCGGAGGACCACCGCATCGAGGTCGCGCGTGGGGTTCTCGTTCCCATCGTAGACGACCGACCAGCGATCGTAAGCCGCAGCAACCTCGTCCTTCTTCGTTGATTCCGGCGTCATGCTTATCATGCGTTCACTCCTCTCCTTTTCACTCCTACCTTCTCACTCCCTCACTCCGCCTCCACCACCATCGCGCTCCCCCCATTCCTCCTGACCGGCTCCGCGGCGGCCGTCACGCTCCCATCCGCGTGGAACTGGATCGCCGTCGCCGCCCCGATCAGCCCTGCATCCGCGAACTGATGCCCGAGCGCCTCCAGCGCCATCGCCTCGGCCGAGCCCAGGAACGCCGGCTCCGCGTTGCTCGTCGCGTTCCCCGAGTTCCGCTGCGACACCCGCGGCGCGGCCACCGCGTCCTCGATCGGCATCCCCAGGTCCAGGTGGTTCACCAGGATCTGCAGCACCGTCGTGATGATCGTCGCGCCTCCCGGTGCTCCCGCCGCCAGCACGGGCTTGTCGTCCTTCAGCACGATCACCGGGCTCATGCTGCTCCGCGGCCTCTTTCCCGGCTCCAGCACGTTGGGGTGCACGTCGTTCGTGGTCGGCGGGATGTTGAAGTCCGTCAGCTCGTTGTTGAGCAGGAAGCCGTGGCCGGGCACCACCATGCCGTTGCCGCCCTCGTACTCGATCGTGCAGGTGTACGAGACGACGTTCCCCGCCGCGTCGGTGATGGTGAGGTGCGTCGTCTCGGGGTCGAGATCGCCGGGCGCATCGCCGGACACGTCGATGTCCACGCCCGCACCCATGCCCGCGCTCACGCTCCACCCAGCGCCAGCCCACACGCCGCTCGGATCGTTCTGGTAGGCGAAGGGGTCACCGGGCATCGCCGCGGCCACCGAGGCCAGGGCTGGATCGATCAGCAACCGCCGCTCGTCGGCGTAGCCTGCCGAGAGCATCCCCGCGACGGGCACGTTCACGAACTCCGGATCGCCCATGAAGGCATTGCGGTCGGCGTACGCGAGACGGGACGCTTCCAGGTAATGGTGGAGCGCGTCGCTCTGGCTCATCGCCGGCAGGTCGAAGCCTCCCAGCAGGTTCATCGCCATCGCGCCGGTCAGCCCACCGCTCGACGGCAGCCCCACCCCGAAGAGGGTGTGCCCGCGGTACGTCGACGTCACCGCCGGGCGCACGCGCGCCTCGTAGCCGGAGAGGTCGGACTTCTCCATCAGCCCGGGGCGCGACACGATGGTGGAGCCCGCGATGAACGGCGGGTTCTTCACGGTGGCCACGATCGCGTCTGCGATCTCGTCCTGGTAGAAGGCCGCGGGCCCGCCCTCGGCGATGGCGCGGTAGGTCGCGGCGAGGTCCGGGTTCTTGAAGGTGCTCCCCACCGGGAGCGGGTCGCCCTCGGCGGTCAGGAAGAGCGCGCGTGAGCTCTCGATCTGACGGAAGCGCTCCAGGTTGCGGGTCGTCTGGTCGAAGAAGGTCTGGTCGACGTCGAGGCCGTTCTCGGCGACCAGGATCGCCAGGCGGAGCGTGTCCGCGAGCGGGAGCGTCCCGTAGCGCTGGAGTGCCTCCTCCCAGCCCCGCAGCGTGCCGGGGACGCCGACGGACAGCCCGCTGGTCAGCAGGGTGTCGAAGGAGAGCGGCGCGCCCTGCGCATCGTAGAACGCGGTGCGGTCCATGGCCTGGGGCGCGACCTCGCGGTGGTCGATGACCACGGCCTGCTTCGTCTCGGCCAGGTACACGAGCATGAACCCGCCGCCACCGATGCCGCACGAGAACGGATCGGTCACCCCGAGGACCGCCGCCGCTGCGACCGCGGCATCCACCGCGTTGCCGCCGTGCGAGAGCGTCTCGATGGCAGCCCAGGTGCCCCGCACGTCCACGGTCGCCGCCGCGCCACCGCGTCCCCTGGCCGTGGGCACGAACTCCGTGGGCGGGACCGGGTCGGGGTCGGTCATGCCCGTCGAGGAGGTCGAGGTCGACGAGGAGCTGGAGGACGAACCTGATGACGCGCTGGACGAGGAACTGGCCGTCGCATCGCTGAGCGCCGGATCGGACGCGCAACCCAGGAGATGGGCCGAGAAGAGAAGCACTGGCAGACGAGCTCGCATGAAACCTCCGCGTGGGCACGGGCGTGCCCCTCCCGAAGGAGTAACGCGAACCCCTGCCGCTGGGTGCGAAGAAGCTCCGGAAGAGGTCCCGAAGAACCTCCGCCAGGAGCCGGGCCGGGAGATCACTTAGCCCTTGCGCTTAGTGTTCGAGGTTGCTACTCAGCTCCATGGAACAGCATCCGGAACAGCTCAGCGGCATCTTCCAGGCGCTTGCTGATCCCACCCGCCGCGCCGTGCTGGGGCGGCTGGGCAAAGGGCCGGCGAGCATCAGCGATCTGGCGAAGCCATTCGACATGGCATTGCCGTCCTTCATGAAACACATCCAGTTTCTCGAAGGCAGCGGGTTGATCCAGACGCACAAGGAAGGTCGCGTGAGGACCTGTTCCATCGAGAAGAAGCCGTTTGCCACCATCGAATCGTGGCTGTCCGCGCAACGCGCCCTCTGGGAAAGCCGCACCGACAGGCTCGAGCAGTTCGTCATCAACGCCCTGAAAAAAGGAAAAACCACCATGAGCCTCACTAAGAATCCCGATCTCGACCTGACGATCTCGCGCATCATCAAGGCCCCCCGGTCCCTCGTGTGGAGCGCCTGGACCGACCGCGAGAGCTTCGAGCAATGGTGGATGCCGGCGCCCGCGAAGTGCAAGGTGGTGGAGATGGACCTGCGCCCCGGCGGCGCCTTCACGACCCAGATGAGCGAGAAGGGCGGCGACTTCGTGCCCCACCTGAGTGGCTGTTTCCTCGACATCGTCGATGGTGAACGGCTCGTCTTCACCAACGCGCTGCTCGGCGGGTGGCGGCCTGCCGAGCAGCCTTTCATGACGGCGATCATCACCCTGAAGGACCACCCGACCGGCACCGAGTATGCCGCTCACGTGATGCACAAGAGCAACGCCGACCGGAAGATGCACGAGGAGATGGGCTTCTTCGACGGGTGGGGGACCTGCATCGAGCAGCTCGCCAGGCTCGCCGAGAAGCGCGCCCGGTAGGCGCCTGCTACCAGGGGAAGGTCCCGTCGTCGTTGACGAAGCTGCCGCTCCCGGAGAGCGGCACCTGCACCGCCCGCATCACCATGCGGGCTCCCTCGTCGGTCGTGAGGGTGCCGGTGTTCCCGTTGAGGTCCGTGGCGACGAAACCGGGATTGACGACCGTGACGGCGATTCCCTCGCCGCGCAGCTCGTTGGCAAGCCCGACGGTGAGCGCATTCAGCGCCGTCTTCGAGGAGCTGTAGGCGAAGGCCGGCCAGCGCGAGAACCCGTTGCTCGGGTCGCTCTGCAACGCCAGCGATCCCAGCCCCGAGCCGACCATGACGATGCGGGCATTGCTCGTCGCCCGCAGGAGGGGGAGGAATGCCCTGGTGACCCGCAGGGGGCCGAAGACGTTGACATCGTACGTGGCGCGCAGGGTGTCGAACTGCACGGCGCTCGGCTGACCGTCGCCAGCCGCAAGGTAGATGCCCGCATTGTTGACGAGCAGATCGAGCGAACTCGTTTGCGCGCCGATCTGCGCGGCGGCCGCGGCGACGCTCGCATCGTCGGTCACGTCCAGCGCGACGAAGCGGACGTCGCCGGCCTCGGCGAGCGCAGACGCCGCTGCCTGGCCCCGGGCCTCGTCCCGGCTCCCGAGCCATGTCGTGTACCCCTGCGCCGCGAGCTGCCGCACGACAGCGAGGCCGATGCCCTTGTTGCCGCCCGTGACCAGTGCCGTCTTGGTGATGTTTCCCATGCGGTCAGCGTAGAGCGCGGGGGTCGCACCCTCCATCATGGGGCGTCCAGAATACTTGATGCGCCGTCCATGGCCCCGGGGGGCTGGTAGCTCCTGCGTGACCGGAGGGCCCGCCTTCGCAACGCCTCCGGCGCTCACCTGTCGCACGAATGACCATCTCACCAATGCAGTCGCGATGCACGGCCGCATCGATGAAGCTCCCGGGAACGCCTGGCGTCGCCGCCTCTGCGCAATCGTCAGCGCCAGGGCCAGGTCCGCCTCCCTCCCTGGGAAGAGCCTGGTGGAGGCCGACACGGAGGGGCTCCGCGCAGGACCCGGGTGTGCGCTTCGCAAGGTGAGGGTCGTTCGTGTGGGCCCGAAGTTCCTTCGTGTCGACGCGAAGTTTCGCGCCTGTTCACGAACGAAGCTCGTGTCCACGTGAGGGGTCTTCGTGCCCACACCAGAGGCGTCCACGTCCACACGAACCAGGGACGTGTCCACGGGAAGATCGTTCCCGTCTACATGAACGTTCTTTGCGTCGACACGAAGGATCCTTCGTGTGCGCGGACGAAACTCGCGTCCACGCAAAGGATCTTCATGACCACACGGGCGGCATTCACGTCCACACGAACCAGGGACGTGTCCACGGGAGGGTCCTTCCTGTCGACGTGAAGCCCCTCTATGTCGACGGGAAGCCCGCCTCTGTCGACGGGAAGCCCGCCTCTGTCGACGTGAAGATCCTTCGTGTCGACGTGAAGGGTGCTTCCCGTCGACGTGAAGGGTCGTTCGTGTCGACGTGAAGGTCGGCCACGACAACGGTGTCCCCTCTCACCAGATCGCGCCCGAAAACCCTGTCTGCAGGGAAGGGCATGTCGTTCGAGGTAGGATTCCTGTCGCCATCTTGTCCGCTGCCATCGCAACCACGGACCCACGTTCCCCACCTCTCTCACCTTGTCCTCCTCGTCGCCTGGCTCCGTCCGCACCGCCCCTCGTGCACTACACTGCGCCGCCATGACCTCCGACCGACGCCTCGCGATGCCCCCCGTGCTCCGGCGCGGCCTCGCCCTGCTCGGGGTGGTCCTCGCCATTCTCTGTGGCGTCGCGATCGTCGTGCCGTCACTCCGCAATGAGCTGCTCAATGCTTGGCTCGAAAGCTATGGCATTCCCGCGACGGGCGTGGTCGTTTCCGTGGAGCCATCGGAGCACGTGGTGAATCGTCAGCACCTCGCCCGCGTCGTCGTCGACGTGCAGCAGCAGGAGGGCGGGACGCTGCGCACCGTGGCGGATCAGCAGCTCGCGGGCTACCTCGCCCCGCGCATCGTCCCGGGGGCCGTCGTCTCGGTGACGTACCGCGCCGCCGACCCGCGGAAGGTGCTGATCGTCGCGGTGCGCTGATCGTCGCAGGGCGCGCTCTGCCAATGCACACGCTGCGCATTGCTCCGTGCGTGCATTGGCCGGCGAGGGAGCCACGGGAATCTTGACCCGCGCCCGTGGGTGGCCTAACGACGATAGCTTCGATGACACCGATGGACGCGAGCGCAGGTCCCGCCCGAGCGGCCCAGGAGGATGGCTGGGAAAACGGCTGGACCCGGCAGCCCGACAACGGTGCTCCGGCGATGCGGGTGAGATACCCGCGCCGGGCTCTGCCCTCGGACGCGGTGCGGCCCACGCAGGCCCAGATCGACCTGCCGCGCCTCCAGCACAACCTGCGGGTGGTGCAGCAGAGCGTCGGCGCATTGCCCACGCGCTTCGAGCGAATCGAGCGCACAGACGGGAGCGAGAAGGCGCCGCAGGTCTGGGGGGTGCTCAAGGCCGACGCCTACGGGCACGGGGCGCCCGCGGTGGCGCGGACCCTGGTGCGGGCAGGGATCGACGGGCTCTGCGTGGCGCTGCTCGAAGAAGCCATCGAGCTGCGCGAGGCGGACATCGCCTGCCCCATCCTGGTGATGGGCGGCTGCTACGGCCTGCGGCACGACGGCATCGTGGAACTGATCGAGCGCAAGCTCACCCCCGTGGTGTTCGAGGCCGGGCACATCGAGCTGCTCCTGGCCGTGGCCAGCCGCCAGAACAAGGGCCCCATCGGCGTGCACCTCAAGGTCGACACCGGCATGGGCCGCCTCGGCGCGAGCATCGAGGATCTCCCCGAGACCCTGAGGGCCCTCAAGGAAGCCTCGCCCCTCATCCGGCTGGAGGGCCTGATGACCCACCTCGCCTGCGCCGACGGCGACACCCTGGACGCCACCGAGGCGCAGCTCGCCCTCTTCGGCGAGGTGGAGCGCCAGACCCTGGAAGCCGGCCTGCGCCCCACCCTGCGCCACGCCGCCAACAGCGCGGCCCTGCTCCGCCTGCCCAGCTCCCGCTTCGACATGGTGCGGCCCGGCATCGCCCTTTTTGGACACGAGCCGCGCGCCGGCGTGGGTCCGCACCTCCTGCCCGTGATGCGCGTGCGCACCGAGGTGGTCAGCCTCCGCAAGCTCCCCAGGGGCCAGCGCATCGGCTACGGCCACACCTGGGAAGCCCCGCGCGACTCCGTGGTGGCCACGGTGCCCATCGGCTACGCCGACGGCTTGAGCCGCGCCCTCTCCAACCGCGGCGCCGCCCTGATCCGCGGCAAGCGCGCCCCTGTCGCCGGCACCGTGTCGATGGACCTCACGGTGCTCGACGTGACCGACATCGCCGGCGCCGAGATGGGCGACGAGGTGGTGTTCCTGGGCGCCCAGGAAGGCCCGCTGGGACGCGACGAGATCACCGCGACGGAGATCGCCGAGCAGACCGGGACCATCCCCTGGGAGGTGCTGACGAACATCTCCCGGCGGGTGCCGCGGTTCTATTCGCAGGCGTGAGGGGTGTCATGCCGAACGCGCCGAAGCTCTCCGTGAGACCGCAGCCCCTCCTTGCCGTGCGCGACGTGATGGCGAGCACGCGGTGGTACGCGACCCTGCTGGCCCTCGACTCCCTTCCCGAGCACCCCCACCGGAACCTCTACAACCGGCTGCTCAGCGGCAACCAGCTCGTGCTCCAGCTCCACCGCTGGGACGCCGAGGAGCACCCCAACTTGACGGGGGAGCACGAGGCGAAGCATGGGCATGGGGTGTTGCTGTGGTTCGAGGTCGACGATTTCGACGCGGCCGTCGCCCGCGCCAGAGCGCTCCGCGCGGAGGTGCTCGAAGAGCCCCACCACAATCCGGCTCCGGATCACCGGGAGATGTGGCTCCGGGATCCGGACGGCTATGTGGTGGTGATCGCGAGCCCCGATGGGGAGGCGGGATAGGCTCCCGAGCGTGCCAACCTATATCCTCACCTCGAACCCCGGCCGCTGGGTCTGGGACGATGGGGTTCAAGCGCGTCCTCACTTCGATCCCGTTCTTGTCTCGACTTGGGCACTTTTGCGCCCAGCAC
>NZ_ASRX01000020.1 GCF_000601485.1 Chondromyces apiculatus DSM 436 | reverse complement strand
CCGCACCTACCGCACCTACCGCACCTACCGCGCCTACCGCGCCTGCCGCGCCTGCCGCGCCTGCCGCCATCGTCCCCATCTGCGGCGTCGCGAACGCCGCCCGCGCCCGCTCCAGCGACGCCTGCACGGGCCCTGGCGCTCCCCCCGCATCCCGCACCTCTCGCCCGGGCTCTGTCAGCGTCGCCTCGGTGATGGTGTCCATCTCCCCGTTGTTGCTCGCCGTCAGGATCACCCGCGCGAGTTCCGGCACCTGGTGCGCCGCCGTCCACTCGGCCATCCCGCGCCGCCACACCAGCGTCGATCCCGACAGCACCCCCGTCGCCAGCGCTTCCAGCAGCTCCTCGGCGCTCACGCGCCGCTGCACCCCGCGCTCATCGGTCCACCGCCACTCCTCGTTCGCGCTCAAGGCCGGATGCTCCTCCGGGCGCCGCGGCAGCCTCTAACGGCCGGGATTCTCACGGCGCCATGGTACCCCGCGTCGCCCTGGACGCGATGCCTTTTCACCGGCGGGCGCAACCAGCCCTCGCGGAGCCCCGATACACAGGCATGCCCCTTGTCCTCCGCGCCCTGTCCACCCGTGCCCTCGCCCTCCAGCCCCTCGCCGTCCGCGCCCTGTCTACCTGTGCCCTCACCGTCCAGCCCCCTGACCTCCGTGCCCTCGCCATCGGCGCCCTCAGCCCACCTGCGTGCGCCGCCTGCGACGCCCCCGTCCCTGCGCGCGCCGACCTCTGCACCGCCTGCGCCGCCACCGTACGCCGTGACACCCCCACGCCACCGCGCTGCCCGGACCACCCACCCCTCATCGCCCACGCCCTCTTCCAGGGCGCTGTCGCCCGGGTCATCCGCCGCTTCAAGTACACCTCGCGCCCGGACCTCGCCCGCCCCCTCGGCCGCATGCTCCTCCAGGCTGCACGCGACGCCTGCGTCCACGCCGACCTCGTCCTCCCCGTCCCCCTCCATCCTGGCCGCCTCGCCGAGCGCGGCTACAACCAGGCAGCCCTCCTCGCCGCCGAGATCGCATCCCCCCTCCGCATCCCCCTCCTCGCCCGCGGCCTCGCCCGCCTCCGCCCCACCCCTCACCAGGCCCGCCTTGCGCGCCTCGACCGCTTCTCCAACGTCTCCGACGCCTTCCGTGCCCGCTGGCCGGCCCGCATCCAGGGCCGCGCCGTGCTCCTCGTCGACGACGTGGCCACCACCGGTGCCACCCTTGCCGCCTGCGCCAGCGCCCTCCACCGCGCAGGAGCCACCGCCGTCACCGCTCTGGTCATCGCCAGAGCGCACGAAGAAGCCACCCTGGATCTCCCCATTCCGCCGGGACCAAACGATCTCCGCAGTTCCCTCAACCGGATCCCCTGAAACTCCCTGATGCCATTTCCCCGCGGACCAACAACCTGCCCGCATCTTCGGCGCAGGCGCATACCCGCGGGCCTTTGGAACATCCATAATCACGTATGGCCGTGAGCGCAGTTATGCCGACCCACCCTACTCCGGCGCCTCGCCCCAGTTCTCCGAGGGCGATCGCAGCCGACGCACTGGACTCCCTTGGGCTCCTGGACGGCCTCCTCTGGCTCCGTGGTCGTTGCCGCGTCCCTCTCCTCGGGATCTTCACCTACCACCGCATCGCCGAGCCGGACGGCGTGGGCGAACTCGATGGCGGCGTCGCCGAGGCCTCCGTCCGCGAGCTACGCGAGCAGATCGCCCTCATCAAGGCCCACTGCACCGCGCTCACCCTCGACGACCTCTGCCGGGGCCTCCGTGGCGCGCCGCTCCCCCCGAACCCCGTCCTCATCACCTTCGACGACGGCTACCGCGACTGCCACGACATCGTCCTCCCCATCCTCCGCGAAGCCGGCATCTCTGCCACCTTCTTCATCCCCACCCGCTACCCCGACGCTGGCCGCATCTTCTGGTGGGACCGCGTGCACCTCACCCTCCGCCGCTGCTGCCGCGACACCATCGAGATCTCCTACCCTGTTCACCTCGTCCTCCACCCCCTCCGCAACCCCAAGGCTGCCGCCGACCGCCTCAGCGCCGCCCTCAAGCGCACCCCCCGCGTCGACATCGACCGCAGCCTCGCCGAGCTCGAACGCGCCACCGGCGTCACCCTCACCGCCGACGAAGAGCGCGACCTCGCCGCGAACGCCATCATGGGCTGGGACCACATCCGCGCCCTCCGCGCCGCCGGCATGGACATCCAGTCCCACGGCCACGGCCACGGCGTCCTCAACACCATGTCCCCCGAGGACGCCCAGCGCGACCTCACCAGCTCCCGCCGCGTCCTCACCGACGTCCTCTCCGAGCCCGTCCGCGCCGTCGCCTACCCCGTCGGCTACCCCCTCAGCGGCGCCTACCGCGACGCCGTCATCGCAGCCGGCTTCGAGATCGGCTTCACCAACAACACCGGCCTCTGCCTCACCACCGCCTGCGACCCCCTCAACCTCCCCCGCGTCGCCATGGATCGCGGCCAGGTCGGCCCCCTCTACAAGCTCAAGCTCCTGGCCGGCGAACGCTACAGCCCCGCCACCTGATCCAGCCTCATCCAGCCTCATCCAGCCTCCAGGCACGACCTGCCCACCCCCAACCTGCCTGCGCCCGTGCATCCGCCCCTCGGCCCGGCTGGCCTACCCCGTGCACATCGCCCCTCGTGCCCCAGTGCTGCACGCCTCCCGCCTGCAGCGTCCCACCACCTGCCCTGCCGGAGGATCTCCCCATGAGCCACCCGCCCACCCCGCGCCCAGCCTCAGCCCTCTCTCTGAGCGCCCTCGCCCTCTCCCTCGGCGCCCTCTCCCTCGGCGCCCTCTCCCTCGGCGCCCTCTCCCTCGGCGCCCTCTCCCTCGGCTGCGCCAGCGCCGCCTCCTCCGACGCCCGCCCTGCCGCCGACGCCCGTGCGAACACTACGACCCCCGGCCCGAAGCCAGCCTCCATCGCCCTCGGCGCCCACCAGGAACAGCGCGACGCCCAGCATGCCTGGTGCGGCTACCTCCAGGACCTCTACCTCCGCGCCGCCCCTGGCGTGGCCCGCTGGCCCCGCTTCGAGCAGTGCCTCGACGCCCGCACCATGGCCTCTCCCAGCATGCTCCGCGAGACCGCCCACTGCTCCAGCCGCGCCCTCGCCAGCTTCACCGGCGACCCCTTCACCATCGCCTATGCCGCCGAGGTAAGCCGTTGCGGCTCCCATGCCCTCGACGCTGTCGCCGCCTCCGCCCCCGACCTCGTCCCTTACCTCGCCACCATTTGCAGCCGCATCTCCGCCTGCGACGCGGTCGACCACGCCGAGTGCCGCGACACCCTCGAAGACGCCCTCGGCCCCCACCTCCGCCGCGCCGTCGGCGCCATGAACGAGCGTGGCCGCACCGAGCTCCGCACCTGCTTCAGCGCCGTCTCCTGCACCGACCTCGGCGACCAGCTCAACGCCTGCATCGAACCCCTCCTCGACAGCCTCCTCTGGCTCCCCGGCTGACCCACCATCGCGCCGACTGTCCAGCCCAGGCCACCCCCGCGCAGACGGAATGTGAGGCCCAGGCTCTGGTTCAGGTGGAGCTCCCCTTCGTCGTCGAACCGAGCGTCTATCGGGTTCAGCGCATAAGGAATGCGGCCATCCTCGTTCCTCCTCGCGATGCGTGAGGCCGCGGCGCGCAGAGCTTCGATTTCATCCTCATACAGGCGTGGCTCCACCCAGTGAACGTCGCCAGGCGGAGCGTCATCATCCTGCAGGCGAAAATGCCAGGCGAGGTGAGGTGGCGGTAAGTCACGTTGTCGTCGTGGCGGTAAAGGATCCCAACGTGGGCGCCCACGGCGCCCTCCATCACGAAAACGACCACGTCCTCCGAGGGCGCGGTGTGACCTGGCTTCAGCGTGATGGAATCCATCAGCCCCACCTCTGCGTGACCCGCTCGATCCTTTCAGGGTCGAGACTCCAGGTGTCGGCGAGCGCACTCCGCACGCGTTCGAAGAATCGGGCACGCGCCTCGCCGAGCTGCTCCCGCATGTGATCGCTCACCATCAGCACGCCGGTGAGCACCTTCGGCGTGAGCTTGTGGGGGTCGAGCAACTCGAGCGCGCGCCGTGCCACCTGGAACTCGCCTGCATCGAAGAGGTCGTCGAGGTGATCCACGAGCAGGTCCACGGCGGCGATGTCGCGTCCTGCGGCACAGAGTGCGAGCGCTTCCTTGAGCACCCGCGAACTCGAATCGTCCCGTGCCGCCGCGGTCGTACTACGCGCTTCATCGACATAGGCGGGACGCGCATATGTCTCGTCTACCTCGCGGCTTGGCGACATACCGAAGGAAGGATCCGGCGTGCGCCCGGATGCCCGAAGGGCATCGAGCAGGAGCGGCGTACCTCGCGCGGCTGGCAGGCTCGTCGCGAGTTGGTTGGGAGGTGCTGGCAGCTTGTTTTTTCGAAGGCTGAGGGACAGGCTTCGCGCGATGAACCGGACGTTGTTCAGGTGATACGCAGCGATCTCCCAGGGTGTGCTGAAGTGATCGCGCACCTTGGCCACCATCGCTTGAGCTTCCTGAAAATCGGTTATCTCCTTCGGTGGTCGCAGCAAGCGCTGCAACCCCTCAAAGGGAATGAGGAACTCGGCCGCGAAGCCCTTCGCCCGACTCTCGAGGAGGGTATTGGTGCTCGTTCGTGGACTGCTGCTCTCGTCAGGACGATCATCCAGGGCCAGCCTTATGCCGCCTGGCGCTCCAGGATCGAACAGGAGATGGCATAGTTCGTGGGCCAGATAGACCCGCGTGAGCGCTGGGTTCTCGTGGCGATCTGCATCGTCCTCTTCGAGCACCGCCGCTGCAGCAGCCCCGTGGGCATCGCAAATGGACGCAGCACAGAGGTGCTTGGTGACGAGATGGTCTACCAGGACCGCGATACCAAGCTGCTCTTCAAGCAGCACGCGGATGTCGCCGATGGGCTCACCCCCGAGCAGGAGCTTCGCCCGCGCGTGCCGCGCGAGCTTGTAACCCTGCCGGGCCGCGTCCGCGGGTCGTGGCCCGGCTGGGGGTGTAGGTACGAACTGGATTCTTCGGCAGAGACGCTCCACCTCCCCGGCGGCAGCCATGTGCGCCGTGAGCGATCGGCCCGCCCGCATCGCGCGTTCCAGCGCGCCTAGATCTCGGGCATCGAAGTCCTGGTAGGTTCCGTGGAGCAGGAAAACCGTTGCCCCTCCAATTCCCTCAACGCGTTCGATGGGCGCGACCTTGCCCCCTCGGAATTCCTCCTCGTCAAGCGCCCAGAGCCTCGCGAGCCCTTCGAGCACGCCGGGCTCGATGTGTCCTTGCTCGGCAGCGACCACGCGCTCGACGCTGGTACCGATGCGTGATGCAACCTCGCTGACCGAGAGGCCGAGAGGCCGAGAATACTTCGGAACTGGGTGATCACACGCCCCAGGTCAGGCAGATGATCCATGGATCAGTCGTAGTGTTCGTGAACACTGCCGGTCAAGCCCGATCCAGGCACTCGTCCGCCCCCGGCACTCTCTCCATCCACCGTCTTTTCCCGACTATTTCGCCACGTTCTCCGCCGCGCACACGTACTGCGCGCATCGCCCCGCGCACTCCGGATGATCCTTCTCCGCGCGCGTCTGCCGCGTCAGCACCGCCAGCGTATCCACCGCCCGCCCGCAGGCCCCGCTCACCCGCGGCTTCGCGCACCGCCCCTCCGCCGTCGGCCCCACCCCTGCGCACGTGATCCCCACCCCGCACTCCAGCGACGACCTGCACATCGCCCCCTCGCCCCGCGTCCCCCGCACGATCCCCTCACACGCACCAGGAGGCACTGGCGTCAGCGCAGACACCCACCCGCACCCTTCGAGCGACGCCGTCATCGCCCCCTCGCACCGCCCCACCTCCTCCGCGCCCACCGTCACCGCCCCCGCGCGCATCGCCGCGCTCAACGTCCGCGCGCACGCCGCCCCTGCATGGAACCCCGGCTTCCCTCCCCGGCACGCCGCCTTCCGCGCCGCCGGCACCGCGTGCAGCGCCTCGCACAGCCGCACGGCCAGCGGGTCCGGCGCCTCGCCCGTCACCGGATACACCGGCTTCACCTCATCCCCCGCGCCCTGCCCCCGCGCTGTCCCCCCCGCGCTCCCCCGCGCATTCACGCCCTCACTTGCCCTCGCACTCGCGCGTGCACGCGCCCCCGCGCTCGCCCCCGCGCTCGCCCCCGCGCTCGCCCCCGCCTCCGCGCTCGCACTGGCCGAGGTCCCCGCGCCATTCCCACCGACCTGCTCACGGCTGCACCCCGCCCCCCCTGCCACCGCGCAGATCACCACCCCCCACCGTGTCCACGCTCCCCGCTGCAAGCCCGCGAGCTTGCGCCCTCCGTGCAGCACCGCAAGGCATTTGTGCCTCACCCTCTCCACGCTCCCCTCCCGATCTCCTCCGCCCTCCCCGGTCGACCTCCAGCCCCGCCTGCGATAAGACCAGCCCCGCGGCGCGCGCCTCTGCCTTTCAGCCCTCGCCCGCGATCCCCCCTCATGATCGCCCGCCGGACACGCCACCTGGTCCCCCCCATCCCCCGCGTCCTCCGCCTCGCCTGCGCCTGCATCACCGGCGCCTCTCTCACCGCGCTCCTCCCCGCCTGCGACCGCACCTCTTCCCCGTCTTCCCCCGCCCCCACCGCCTCTTCCCCCACCTCTTCCGCCGCCCCCACCGCGGCCTCCTCCCCCTCTTCCCCCGCCTCTTCCCCCGACCCCCGCGCCCTCGCCCTCCAGCCCCCCACCGGCAGCACCGCCGCCGACACCGACCTCCGCGCCCTCATCCAGCGCGCCTCCCGTGGCGAGACCCCACCCGACACCTGGGTCCTCCTTGGCCACGCCTGGATCCGCAAGGCCCGCCACGCCGCCTCCCCCGCGCTCCACCGCAACGCCGCCGCTGCTGCCGACCTCGCCCTCGCCCGCGACCCTCACCACCGCCCTGCCCTCAACCTCCGCGCCCTCGTCCTCCTCCTCGACCACGACCACGCTGCCGCCCGCGACCTCGCCGAACAGATCCTCGCCGCCGACCCCCGCGACCCTGCGGCCCACGGCACCCTCAGCGACGCCCTCCTCGCCCTCGGCAAGTTCCCCGACGCCGCCCGCGCTGCCCAGACCATGGTCGACCTCAAGCCCGACCTCGCCTCCTACGCCCGCGCCTCCCGCCTCCGCTGGCTCGAGGGCGACGTCGAGGGCGCCAAGCGCATCGCCCGCCTCGCCATGAACGCCTACGACCCTGCCGACCCCGAGCCTTACGCCTGGGTCCTCGTCCAGGCCGCCCTCATCTTCTGGCACGAAGGCGACCGCGAAGGCGCCGACCGCGGCTTCGACCGCGCCCTCGACGCCTTCTCCGAGTACCCCCCCGCCCTCCGCGGCAAGGCCCGCGTCGCCCTCGCGAACGGCGACGCCCCCCGCGCCCTCGCCCTCGCCACCCGCGCCCTCGCGCAGACCCCCACCGACCCCGAGACCACCTGGCTCCTCGGCGACGCGCAGCAGGCCGCGGGCACCCTCGACGCCGCCCACCGCACCCACGAACAAGCCCTCACCCTCGCCCGCAAGAGCAAAGGCCGCGTGCTCCTCGCCGAGCTCCTCCTCGCCGCCGCCGCCTCCCCCTCCGCGCCATCGCCCTCCGCGCCATCGCCCTCCGCGCCATCGCCCTCCGCGGCCGCACCCCCTCTCCCTCCTCCAGAGCCCCCCGCCGCCCGCATCGCCGAAGCCCTCCGCCTCCTCGACGCCGAGCGCACCGCCCGCGGCGGCGCCACCGACATCGCCACCGACGACCTCTACGCCTGGGCCCTCTACCGCGCCGGCCGCATCCCCGAAGCCCGCGCCGCCAGCGACCGCGCCCGCGCCCTCGGCACCCGCGACGCGCGCCTCCTCTACCACGCAGGCGCCATCCGCCTCGCCACCGACGACCGCCGCGATCGCAGCGAAGCCGTGAAGCTCCTCGCCTCCGCCCTCAAGCTGAACCCCCGCTTCCACCCCACCGAAGCCGCCGCCGCCGAGCACCTCCTCACCCAGGCCCGCGCCGCCGATGCCCCGGCCCACTGACCTCTCTCTTCATCGCATGCTGCGCGCCCTCCGCGTGCACCTCCCCCCTCTTCGCGTGCACCTCCCCCCTCTTCGCGCGCCCCTCCTCGCCTTCTCCGCCGCCCTCACCGCCGCCCTCACCGCCGCCCTCACCGCCGCCCTCACCGTCCTCCTCGCCCTCGTCTCCCCCGCGCCCGCCCACGCCCACGAAGTCGGCCTCTCCCGCGGCGACCTCGTCGTCGACGGCGCCACCGTCAACGCCGAGCTGATCTTCGCCCAGCGCGAGATCATCACCCTCCTGCCCGCCCTCGACCTCAACCACGACGACGCCCTCAGCGAGAGCGAGACCTCCGCCGCCCTCGATCCCCTCGCCCGCGCCATCGTCGACCGCATCCTCGTCCAGGGCGACGGCACCCCGTGCCCTGGCAAGCTCCTCTCCGCGCACCCCGTCGAGAACGACGGCATCACCCTCAAGGCCGCCTACACCTGCTCCGCCCCTCCCGCCGCCGTGCACATCGAGCTCGCGCTGCTCGACGACCTCTCCGGCATGCACCGCCACATCCTCCGCGTCGGCGGTGGCCCCCGCATCACCGAGGCCATCCTCTTCCGCAGGCGCAAGACCCTCGACGCCCCCATCGCCAGGACCACCTTCCCGCCCGCGCGCGCGGCCTCCTCCTCCGCGCCCTCTTCAGCCCCCCCCGCGTCCCCTGAAGGCGCCGCCCCCACCTCGCTCGGTGCCCTCGACCTCCTCCTCATGGGCGTCGAGCACATCCTCCTCGGCGTCGATCACCTCGTCTTCCTCTTCGGCCTCATCCTCCTCGGCGGCCGCTGGAAGTCGATCCTCCTCGTGGTCACCGCGTTCACGGTGGCACACTCCATCACGCTCGGCCTCGCCTCCCTCGGGATCGTGACGCTCAGCCCGCGCATCGTGGAGCCCGCAATCGCGCTCTCGATCGCGTACGTCGGCTTCGAGAACCTCCACGTCAAGGACGCCGAAGGCCGCTGGCGCATCACCTTCCCCTTCGGCCTGATCCACGGCTTCGGCTTCGCCGGCGCCCTGCAGGAGATCGCCCTCCCCCGCGCCGAGGTGCCCAAGGCGCTCCTCTTCTTCAACCTCGGCGTCGAAGCCGGACAGCTCGCCGTGCTCGCCGTCGTGCTCCCCCTCCTCGCCCTCGCCCGCCGCCGAGGCTGGCTGACCGAGCGCATCGTGCGAGGGACGAGCGTGCTGATCGTGCTCGCTGGTGTGGCCTGGTTTGTGGAACGTGTCCTCGGTGCGTGATGCACCCTTCAGGACGAGATCCCACCCCCGCCGGCACCCCCGCCGGCACCGCCCCCGTCCCCGCCAGCGCCGCCACTGCCGCTGCGACGGAGCCGCTCCAGCTCGCGCGCCCTCGCCGTGGCCGGCTCGACCGCCGTCTCGGGCTCACGCGCCGTGTGGATCACCGGCTCCCCCGCGCCAACGAAGGCCGGCGGTGGTGGCGGGGGAATTGTCACCGTCGGTGGCGGTGGGACGAACATCCTGGGCTCTCCGAGCGCACGGGCGACACTGGCCAGCTCGGGATAATCCGCAGCGATGCGCCCGATGAAGGCCGCGCGCGCCGGCCCATCGGGTGCCGCCGCCGAGCCCCCGGCATCGCGCACGGCATTCCACAGGGCGTAGTACCAGGCACACAGCGAGGCGTGCGCCTCCAGCAGATCCCTCAGCGTCTCCTCGGAAACGATGACGTTCTTGCCCATGGTGGAGAGGAACCATGACCAAGCCCCCCTGTCCAGCCAGTGACGACGCGCAAGCGCCGTCTTCGTCGCCTTCGTCCCCGTCGGCCTCAGCCTCCACGCTGCGGCTGATGACCTACAACGTCCGCTACTTCGGGCACGCCACACGCGGGCTCGCGACCACGTCCGCGGCCATCCACCGCATCGCCCGCTCTCTCTCCCGGATGGACCAGCTCCCCGACCTGATCTGTCTGCAAGAGGTGGAGACCCAGTCCCTGCGCTCGTCGACGATGAACAAGCAGTGGCACCCGGAAGAGACGCAGCTCGACCGGTTGATGCTGGAGCTGCACGCAGCCCTGGCCCACGAGGGCCGGTCGGAGCGGTTCCTCTCCTACTACTTCCCGGCGCACGTCTACCGTCTGACGAACCGGACCAACATCTACACCACAGGCCTGGCCGTGATCGCGCGCGACACGCTGCAGGTGGACCACCACAACGCAACGAAGCCGCACGACATCACCTTCCGTCGCCGGGTGCGCCACCTGAAGCAGACGCGGATCTGCGCGCACGTGTCCTTCAAGCACGCCTGCGGTCAGACGCTCGACATCTTCAACACGCACCTGAGCCTCCCGAGCGTGTTCTCGCGGGAGTTCTGGACAGGCGAGGCACGGATGGGGTTCGGGCCCAACCAGCTCGAAGAAGCCCGGGTGCTGGCGCGCTTCATCGAGCAGGAGAAGCGGAGCAACCTGTTCGTGGTGGTGGGGGACTTCAACGCGCTCCCCGGGTCGCCCGTGGACCGGTACCTGCGGGAGGAGGCAGGGCTGGTGGATGCGTTCTCGCGGGTGAAGCAGGTGTCCGTGGAGGAGGCGCGGGCGTTTGCGACGGCAGGTTTCATGAACCTGCGGATGCACCTCGATCACGTGTACTCGTCGCCCGAGGTGGAGTGGGTGGACTTCGCGGGGACGTTTCCCTTCGGGAAGGAAGGGGCGTTTGCGGGGTTGTCGGACCATGTGCCGCTGATCGGGCGGTGCAAGGTGCCGGTGGCGGAGGCGGCCTGAAGGTAGGGGAGGGGGGGCCTCTCCTGGGGGCCCCGGCGGAGGCGCGGCGGGGGCCTCTCCTGGGGGCCCCGCCGCGCCTCTTTGCCCCAGGATTGGCTGGGGTGGGTGGCTGGATGTGGGCGGAGTGCAGGGGGGAGGTGCAGGTGTCGTGCAGGGCAGGACGACTCCCGAGGAAGATGACGCACTTCCTGTGGTTATCCCGCGGCTGCAGCGTCTGGCGCGCTGTACTCCTTCGCACATCCGGGAGGCTCCCGCGACCATCCCCGCAGCTCCCGCGGAGGTCGGCGCGACTCCCGACCACGTCCCGCCAGCTCCCGACCAGGTCTGGCGAACTCCCGACCAGGTCTGGCGAACTCCCGACCAGGTCTGGCGAACTCCCGACCACGTCCCGTCAGCTCCCGACCACGTCGACAGAACTCCCGACCAGGTCAGTCCCAACTCCCGACCAGGTCTGACGAACTCCCGACCAGGTCTGGCGAACTCCCGACCACGTCCCGTCAGCTCCCGACCACGTCGACAGAACTCCCGACCAGGTCAGTCCCAGCTCCCGACCACGTCGCCAGAACTCCCGACCAGGTCGGCTCAGCTCCCGACCACGTCGCCAGAACTCCCGAGCAGGAAGACGCAACTCCCGACCACGTCGACAAAACTCCCGACCAGGTCTGGCGAACTCCCGAGTAGGAGGGCTCACTCCCGACCACGTCGGCGCAGCTCCCGAGTAGGAGGGCTTACTCCCGAGGAGGGATGGCGAGGCTCCGGCGTGGAGCGGGGCGACCTCCGGTCAGCGACCCGATGCCGCGCGGCATGCCGGCTCGCGGACTGGAGCACCCACGCAGGGTGGCGGTACGGAGGTCAGGAAAGCGATGGTATGAGGTCCGCTGCGCGCCATCGCGGCGCGGATCCTCGGGACGGACAACAGGCATGCTTCGAGAGACGTCCGAGAGCTTGCAGGGGCACGCTGGCGACACGGCAAGCCAGGAGGAACCGGGCCTGCCGCCCTTGCGCAGCGTGAGCCGGGGCGTCGTCGCGTCGCTGCTCCATCCCATCGCGGCGCGGCTCTGGCAGCGCTCGGACCGGCAGGAGGCGTGGGCCCTCTTCGAGAAGGTGCGCGCGGCGGCGCCCGAGGTGCTCATCCCGGGGCGCGAGCTGAAGCCCCTCATCGCCGCGCTGGAGGCTTCAGGGCTGCTCGGGGTAGAGACCGTGGCGTACTTCCCTCAGGCGAGCCTCGGCGTCGTCGACTACTACACCATGTCCAGCGCCACCCTGCGCGAGGGGCTCACCCGCTTCGTGCAGTGCCTTAAGGTCTTCACCGACGCCCTGCCGGTGGCGCTCGTCGAGGAAGGCGACCTCGCCCGCTTCGTCCTCCGCGAGCGCAACAGGCCCAGGCTGTCGCGGCGCCTCGCCGAGTTCTTCTTCGCGCTGGTGGCCACCCGGTGCCGGGAAGCCGTGGGCCCGCGCATGCAGTTCCGCGAGGTCGCCTGGATTCACCCCGAGATGGACCGCAAGGACGCCTGCGAGGCATTCTTCGGCGCCCCGAACCGCTTCGGGTGCGAGGAGGACGCGCTGGTCTTCGACGCCTCCCTGCTCGACTGCGCGCTCCTCACCTCCGACCCCTCCGTGAGCCTGACCCTCGACGAGCACGTGCGGAAGGTGGGAGAGCGGGCCCGCTACGACGCCTTCCTGGAGCAGGTGCGCGCGGCGGTGGCGCGCTCGCTCCCGGCAGCGCCGAAGGTGTCGCTCCTCGCCCGGTCCCTCGGCGTCTCGACGCGGACACTCCAGCGGCGCCTCTCGGAGCGCGGGACGCACCTGCAAGCGCTCCTCGACGACGTGCGGCGCCAGCGCGCCATCGCGCTGCTGGAAGACCGCTCCGTGCCTGTCGCCCTGCTCGCCGAGCGCCTCGGGTTCGCCGAGAGCGCCCCCTTCTTCCGCGCCTTCCGGCGATGGACGGGCACGACCCCCGCCGTCTTCCGCGCCCGCAAGGACGGAAGCGCGCGCCGCTGATCCGAGACGCGGACGCGACGAAACGGTTTGGTGACCAAAGGATGCTGTGCTCATCCTCGCCGCCACCATGAGCCAGCAACCCATGACCGATGCGGAGCGCCAGGCGTTGCTGGCGCAGTACAAGGACCTGCACGCGCGCGCAGAGGCCGCAGCCCGGGACGCGAACCGGGTCAGGGTCAAGCCCGCGAGGCTCGCGCTGACCGCCCTCGCGATCCTGGCGATCGGGGTGGTGCTCTACCTCGTCACCGACAGCGTGGTGTGGGCCCTGCTCGGGACCCTGGTCGGCCTGCCCGTGGTGGTGCTGGTGGGCGTGGTGATCACTGCCACCATCAGCCACAGCGCGGCGGAACGAGAGCGCAAACTCCAGGTGCCCGTCGGCAGCGCGCGGGTGATCGCCGACCCCAGGAAGATGCTGGCGCGCGTGAACAACCCGCTCTCGGGCGAGATGCCCACGGGGGACCGCCTGGCGCTCTGGCTGTGCTGCTACCTGGACTACTGCGTCGTCAACTACAACGCGAAGCGGTGGGCGCCCTCGGACCCGGGGAGCAAGTGCTGGCCACAGGCGCTCGCGTGGCTCTCGACGCTCCAGCCGCAGCTCGCGGCGGGCGCGAACCCCGCGGGCGGTGGCTTCGACTTCGGGAACCTCGGCGGGTGGCAACCGACGGCGGAGCGGCTGATGATCGAGCGCGAGGTCGCCGACGCGGAGCTGCGCATCGTGCGCGGGACCAAGGGCTACACGTTCATCGCGTCCGAGCCGATGGGCAACCTGCAGCGCGGCGACATCTTCGCCGCCTCGTTCCCCGCCCTGGCCGCGCAGGTGCTCGCCTCCGGCCAGGTGGACCCGCGCGAGGTGTGCTCGATGCTCCTCGCGCAGTGCGCGATCTACCAGGCCCGCGGCAACACCATGCCGAGCGGGGAAGTCGTGAACGAGGCGCTCGCGCAGCACCCGGCCTTCGCGGCGCGCCTCGCCACCGTCGCCTGAACGCGACGCCTCAGTCGTAGCGCGCCGAAAGCTTGTAGCTCCCGCGCAGGCTCACCCTCACCGCATCCGGATCCGACTCCCAGCTCACCGTCAGCGTCTCACCCGCTTCCTCGCGCTCTTCCTCTTCTTCGGCCTCGCGCTCTTCCTCTTCTTCGGCCTCGCGCTCTTCCTCTTCTTCGGCCTCCCCCTCGTCCTCCTCTTCCTGCTCCTCGACGCGCTCGATGGTCGCTCCATCCACCCCTTCGAGGATCGCGTTCGCCAGCGGCCCCGCGGCGAGCACGAACAGCCCCGGGTCCTTCGTGGGCGACACCCCCTTCTTCGCCAGCAGCGCATCGATCCCCGCGCGCGCCTTCTCGAACTCCTGCTCGGCCTGCGCAACCTCGGTCGCGCCGAACTTCGCCGATTGGCCCTTCGCCCCCTGCCTGGGCTTCACCGCTGCATGCGCCGCCACCGCGCCGACCACGAAGGTGAAGACCGCCGCCTCGTCCGGCGTGGAGGCATTGGGCGTCCCCGTCTCGCTCAGGTCACCGTTCGGCGCCCCCACCAGCGCCCCCCCGAGCGCGCTCACGCCTTTGGCGATGGCGGCGCACTGGGCATACGTGAGTCCGTCGAGCGGATAGCCATGCACCACGAGGGCATGCGTCTGCTTGGAATCGAAACCGTGCTTCATCCTGGGCTCCTCGAAGTGGCGCGCCGTGCTGGCCGCGAACGCGAGCGACCGCGCGCCGAACAAAGCCCGAACCTCACCAGGAACGCCGCGCCTCCTCCAGCCCCCCCACGGCGAATGGCGCGCGTGGGTACGAAGTTGGCGCGCGAGGACACGAGGCCAGCGCGCAAGGACACGATCCCGACGCTCCTCCTTCCCGCGCGCGGGCGTCCTGCTTCAGGGCCCGTTCGCCAGCGCCACGAGCGACAGGCTACTTGTAGTGGCTCTCGTTCGCGCCCTCCCAGGGCGGCGCGAGGTACGGGAACGTCGTCAGGAAGAGCCGATCGTTGGTGTTCACCCCGTCGCTCACGGTGAGGGCGATGGTGCCCGTCAGGACCAGGGTGAGCGAGAGGTCGGTGACGTCGGTCTGCTCGGTGTTCTGGCCCAGGTTGATGGGGCGACCGTTCGGGAAGATGGAGGGCGTGCCCAGGTCGACGCGGAGCACGTCGCCCACCGAGGTGATGGTGTGGTTGCCGAGGATCGGGATGCCCAGGTTGAGCACCTCGATGATGTCGGTGCGGTTCGCGCGCAGCTCGGGGAGCTGGGCGGCGTAGGCCGCGAGGGGCTGGCCGGCGCCGTAGAGGCCCGCGTACTCCGCGTTGCGCACCAGCATGGGGTTCAGGAGGTACGGGCCGAAGTTCGCGAAGTCGTCGCGCGGGTGGGCGCTGTTGTAGCGGTCCTTGTCCTGCAGCCCGATCACCACGTCGTTCATGAGGGGGATACCGGCGCGCGAGACCTGCACCCAGGGGCCGAGATCGTCGTGCGTGCCGCCCGCGCGGAGGACGCGGACCTTGCGCCGGCTGGCCGAGGCCCAGACGCCCACGGTCTGCGCGTCGCTCGCGCCCGGGATGACCGCGCCGCCGTTGACCCGGGTCAGGGGCAGCTCCAGGGCGATGGTGTGGACGTTGTAGCCGCCCACGTGGTTCCTCGCGGTGCAGGGCGGGTTCGGCGCGACCATCATCGGGCAGAGACCCCCGAGGTCGTAGAGGTGGCCGAGGTCGCCGTAGAAGCTGTCATCGCGCGGGCCAGCCCAGACGCGGCCCTCGTTGTTGGCGAGGAGGCGGAGGAACGTGGAGCTGACGGAGAAGGCAGGGTAGCCGGCCGCAGGCGCGCCGTAGGCGAGCACGTTGCTGCGGGGGCCGATGTTGGGCGGGGCGACGGGCACGTTGTCGATGAGGGTGACCGCGTTCCCTCCCACGACCTTCGTGACGCTGTAGGTCTGCACGGCGCCGGCGATCTGGGAGAAGAACTCGTTGCCGCCCGCCGGGGTGGGGTCGAGCGCGGCGGGGTCGTGCACCGTGACCGGCGTGGTCGAGAAGCGGATCTGGTAGGTGATCGCGTCCTCGAGGCTGGTCGGGCCGCGGACGATGTGCACCTCGTAGAGCACGTCGTCCGAGAAGGCGTGGTAGTTCGGGCCGCCGGCAGGGGGCTGGAACGGGATGTAGTTGGCGAGGATGACCAGGTTCGAGCCCTGCACCCAGGCATAGAGGTCGGTGTTGTCCGCGGCGGGGTCGCTGGCGATGGCGGGGGCTTCGCGGTGCGAGCTCGCCCTGGCCTCGGGAGAGGCCGAGAGCACGCCGAGGGCCGCGAGGGCCGTGCCGATCCACGCAAGGTGCTTTCTCATGATCCGAGCTCCTCTCGTCACGTCGCGGTCAGTGGGAGATCACGAACAGCCGCCCGGAACCTTCGGCCGTGCTGTCGGCAAACCCGAACACGTCGGCGTTCCTGGCGCGGTGCAGCCCCGCAGGCTCGCGGTAGGCGCCGATCGGGTCGGTGAGGGTGGTGGTGCTGCCGTCGGCCAGGGTGATCACCTGGACGGCGTCGGTGCCGGTGAGGCGGTCCCGCGCGGAGACGAGGAGCACCTCGCCGTTCCGCGAGAGGGCGACGCCGCAGGGCATGCCCACGGAGAGGCCCGTCGCGACCACGTTGGCGACGCCCTGCTCGATGACGAAGACCGCAGCGCTCTGATCGCCGGCCCCGCGGGTGTCGCACACGTAGACCTTGCCGTCGTCGGCGATGGTGACGCCGCTCGGGTCGACGAGGGGCTGGCCGACGTGGAGCACCGCGGGAGAGCCGCCAGCGAGGGAGGCGTCGTAGACAGTGGGCCTACCGTCCGCCGGGTCGACGCCGGTGAAGAGGAGCCGCCCCTCGCCGCCCGTGCCCTCGTGGTAGGCGATGCCGCGCGGGCGGGTGCCTTCGCCGAGGGAGAGCGGGGTGACGGTGCCGCTCGTGCTCACCCGGAAGATGCGGCCCGCATCGAGGCCGCCAGCGTCGCCCGCGGCAGGGTCGGCCACGTAGAGGTTCAAACCGGTGTCGTCGATGGTGATGCCGAAGGGAGCGACGAGGCCGGAGCCCGTGACGATGGTGTCGACGTCGCCGCCCGAGAGCGTGACCGTGGAGACGGCGGCGCTCCCATCCACGCCGAAGCCTGCGACGTAGAGCCGATCGCCCGAGGGGCTCGGGGTGACGTCGAAGGCGCGAACGCTGGCCGCGGGAGCGATCTGGAAGTCGCCGCTCGCCCCGCCCCCGCTGCCCCCTGCGCCGCCGGTCCCGCCCGCGCCGCCCACGTTGCCCGCGCCGCCCACGTTCCCTGCGCCGCCGGTCCCGCCCGCGCCGCCCATGCCGCCGCCGGAGGAGGTCGTGGTGGTGGTGGTCGTCGTCGTGCTGTTCGGGGTGGTCTCCTCCGAACAACTGCACCCTGGCTGGACCGCGGCGAGCACCGCGAGCGTGAGCGCGCGCGCACGCGCGTCCAGGAGGGGAGTGCGGATCGAGCCGCGTTCCTTCGCGTCCTTCATGCGTCTCTCCTCCTCGGGCAAACGTCCGGATCCAGGGGACTACGTGCCACGGGCGACCCCCGCTTGCCTAGGGCTTCGCTCGACCCCCCGCGCCGTACACCTTATAAAGCCCCCCATGTTCGACACGGCTCGCTCGATCTACGCCCAGGCGCTCGATGAGATCCAGTCGGCGGGGCTCCACAAGGAGGAGCGCGTCATCGCCACGCCCCAGGGGGCAGTGATCCGCACGACCGACGGCAAGGACGTCCTCAACTTCTGCGCGAACAACTACCTGGGCCTCTCCTCCCACCCCGCGGTCATCGCGGCCGCCAAGCAGGCCATCGACTCCCACGGCTTCGGGCTCTCCAGCGTGCGCTTCATCTGCGGCACCCAGGACCTGCACAAGGATCTCGAGCACACCATCGCCCGGTTCTTCGGCACCGACGACACCATCCTCTACTCGTCGTGCTTCGACGCGAACGGGGGCCTCTTCGAGACCCTCCTCGGCGAGGAGGACGCGATCATCTCGGACGCGCTGAACCACGCCTCCATCATCGACGGCATCCGGCTCTGCAAGGCGGAGCGGCACCGCTACCCGAACGGGGACATGGCCGCGCTGGAGGAGGCGCTCAAGAAGACGGCAGGCCGGCGGCTCCGGATGATCGCCACCGACGGCGTCTTCTCCATGGACGGCTACCTGGCCAGGCTCGACACCATCTGCGACCTCGCCGAGAAGTACCAGGCGATGGTGATGGTGGACGACTCGCACGCCACGGGCTTCATCGGCCCGACGGGGCGCGGAACGGCCGAGGCGTGCGGGGTGATGAAGCGGGTCGACGTGTTCACCTCGACGCTGGGCAAGGCCCTCGGCGGGGGCAGCGGCGGGTTCACCACGGGGCGCAAGGAGATCGTGGCCCTGCTCCGGCAGCGCTCCCGGCCCTACCTGTTCTCGAACACGGTGGCGCCGGCCATCGTCGGCGCGTCACTCGCGGTCTTCGACCTGCTCGACAAGGAGTCGACCCTGCGCGAGCGGGTCATGGACAACGCGCGCCGCTTCCGCGAGGGCATGGCCGCCGCGGGCTTCACCATCAAGCCCGGGGTGCACCCCATCGTGCCGGTGATGCTCGGCGACGCGCGGCTCGCGGCGGAGATGGCGAAGTCCCTCCTCGCCGAGGGGATCTACGTGATCGGGTTCTCGTTCCCGGTGGTGCCCAAGGGCGAGGCGCGCATCCGCGTGCAGCTCTCCGCGGCCCACACGCCGGAGCACGTGGACCGCGCCATCGAGGCCTTCACCCGCGTGGGGCGCGCCCACGGCGTGCTCGCCTGATGCACCGAGAGGCGCCCGCGATGCTCGTGACCAGCATGCTTCGTGATCGCAGGGTGGTGGTCTTCGCGGCCCTGTCTCTCCTCGCGGCCTGCGGCGCCAGGACGGACCTGAACGCCGAGGGCAGCTCGCGGGGAGGGCAGGGCGCGAACGGGCAAGGCGCCAACGGTCAAGGCGCCAACGGTCAAGGCGCCAACGGGCAAGGGGCAGGGTCGTCGTGCCCCGCCGACGAGGTCGATCCCATCGAGGTGACCACCCCGGAGTGCAACCACGTCACGGCCACCGGCTACGTGGACGGGGGGCAAGGCTTTCACCAGCGCGGGCCGGTGCTGACGTACTCCAGCGACGACCGGACGCAGGTCACCGTGCTCAGTGGGTGGACGATCGCCGCCTCTCCCACCTCGCCTGCTGCCTTGCGGCACACGAGCTGGATGCCGTGGCAGCTATGGCCCGTGGATGGGTGGCTCGGGCCGAGCCACGTCGCCGATTTCACGGGGGGAAGCTCGTACGCTGCAGCGCCGATGCCCGGAGACAAGCTCACCATCTCGTTCGCGCTCCCGGGAGGCGATATCTGGACGTCGCGCTCCTTCGTGCCAGGGAGCCCGGAGATCCCTCCGAGCTTCCGGGTGAGCTATGGGGGGGAGCACGCGCTGACCACCGTGCCAGGCCCGGAGCGGACCCTGGTGGTGACCGAGGGGGTGAAGGCGTTCGGAGCGCCGGAGGGGTGGCACCAGTTCGAGTTCTTCACGGTGACCGAGGCGCCCGCGGACGTCGGAGGGACCATCCTGGGCTGCGGCAACGCGACGCTCGGCGCCGACGCCATCCGCAGCCCGGAGGGCCTCGGCTACCTCCTCGCGTACTCCCTGGGAGGGTCCCAGGAAGACGTCTCCTGCGCCACCCAGGGCCACCTGCCCGAAGCCCCCGCGCCGAACCGCATCCAGATCATGTGGATGAACGAGCTCGGGTACGAGGACATCAACTCCAGCGACGAGCGCGAGCGCATCCCGATCGAGGGGCTGGCCGGTCGGGTACGGCTCGCACCCAGCCCCGTGGGCGCGTGGCTGGTGGCCGGGAGCCAGGCGGGGGGCAACCGCCTCTACGTGGAGCACCTCGATCCGTTCGGGTACTCGATGCTGGAGTTGCAGGAGATCGCCACGCCGCGGTCGTTGGACCATTTCGACGCGAAGGCGTTCGGGGACACGCTCGCCGTCGCGTGGGTCGAAGACGATCCGGAGGGCGGCCCGGGGCAGGTCATCCAGATCCGCATGCTCGACATCGACAACCAGCCCATCGCCTCGGCGCAGATCCGCAGCGGCAGGCCCGTGGTCGGAGCCCCCTCCCTGCTCGGGGCGGACGACGGCCAGCGCCTGCTCGTCGCCTGGTCCGAGACGCCGGAGTGCGGCGAAGACCGCATCCGCGTCATCCGCCTCGACTGCGCGCTGTAGTACTGCGTACGGCGATTCAGGGACCTTCGGCCCCTACGCTCCCGGTGGTCGCTACCCCCGTGACTTCGCTCGAACGCCGAGCCGAAAACCCGGGACGAACCTGGGAAACGGAGTACTAGCCCACCCGGCAGGGGCTCGCGCCCCTGCGTCCTTCAGTAGCGGAGGATCATCTTCGGGTGACGCTGCATGGCGTCCTGGAAGGACTTCGGCTCGAAGGCGTCGAAGTCGACCACGGTGCCCTCGCCGCGGTTCAGGATCACCTCCCAGATGAGGTCGTGGATGTTCGGGTCCCGCGACTCCAGGAGCTGGCGGGTGATGTGCCAGGTCTCGAAGATGCGGCGCCCCACCACGCTGTGCACGGCGATGCCGTTGACGATCATCCGGTCGAGGTTCTCGATCACCGCGTCGCCGCTCTTCAGGCCGAAGAGGATGACGTCACCGCCGCGGCGGGTGGCGTGGATGGCGTTGTTGACGCTGCTGTTCACGCCACTCATCTCCAGCGCCACGTCCACGCCCACGCCCTCGGTGGCGCGGCGGATCTGCTCGGCGAGCGCCGGGTCGTGCGCGAACGGCCGATCCTTCGGGGAAGGGCCCGGGGCGAGCACCACGTTGGCGCCGAGCCGGCGCGCCATCTCCGCGTTCCGCTCGGAGGGCTCGACCCCGATGATGGAGGCCGCCCCCATGGCGCGCGCGATGGCCACCGCGAACAGGCCGATGGTGCCGCAGCCGATGATCGCCACCCGCTTGCCCCGCAGGGGGACCTTGGTGCAGGCGTGCACGGCGTTGCCGAAGGGCTCCTGCACCGCCGCGACCTCGGGGCGGATCTTGGAGATGTCGGTGCGCCAGAGGTTCCTGGCGGGCAGCTTGACGAGATCGGCGAAGCAGCCGTCCTCGCTGATGCCGATGATCTTGTCGTCGGCGCAGACGTGGGTGTCCCCGACGCGGCACTGGTAGCAGACGCCGCAGGGGATGTGGCTCTCGGTGGAGACCACATCGCCGACGCGGAAGCCGTAGGTGCTCGCGGCCTCCTGGCCCACGTCGACCACCGTGCCCAGCAGCTCGTGGCCGATCACCCGCTGCTCGCGGTGATCGCGATCGAGGGACTGGAAGATCATGTCGTGGAAGGCGGTGCGGAACCAGATGCCCCGGTCCGAGCCGCAGAAGCCGGTCATCAGCGGCTTGATGAGGACACTCTGGCTGTCGCTGCGGTCGTGGCTCTCGTCGATCCTGGGCCGCTCCACCTGCTCGCGGCGGAAGCCGACGGTGGTCTCCCACGGGTCCTTTGCGCGGTCGTACGTCAACGCCCACATCGTGTCGCTCATGGACGAGGCTCCTCTTCTGGGCTCGCTGCGCGCGTGTCCGCGTGCAGCCGTCAGGTTGCGGAGATTGCGGTAGCACCGGGACGCCCACTGCGACAAGCGGGCGCCGGCTTCATCTTGACGAGGAAAGCGCTTGATGCGGTGCGCTACGGGTCGGAACGCACGGCTTGAACGGAGGGACGCCGTGTCGAAGCGATCGGGCGTGGCGCTTGATGCGATGCGCTACGGACCGACCTGCACGTGCGCGATCACTTGGTGTTGGGCAGCTTGAACTTGATGCGCCCGCGGCCGCCGTCGGTGCCCGCGTCAGTCGCCGTGCCCGCGTCAGTCGCCGTGCCCGCGTCGGTCGCCGTGCCCGCGTCGGTCTCCGTGCCTGCGTCCGTGGCGGGGGTGCTCGCGTCGTTGCCCGCGTCGGTGACACCCGCGTCCGTGATGACGGCGGGGGTGCTGCTCAGGCGGCTGTCGGTGACGCTCGCCTCGACCCAGCCGGGGCAGAGCTTGGACGTGCCACACGGCCACTCGATGAGCATCCAGTTGCCGGAGCTCGCCTTCAGGTTGATGAAGGTGCCCGGTCCGACGGTGGTCAGGAGCTTCGAGGTGGTGTCTGCCGCCTGGAACACCTTGAAGGCCTGCAGCGTCTTGCGGGTCCCGCTCTGCACCACCTGGTTCGGGTAGCTCGCCACCTCGTCGGTGCTGCTCGCAGACGGAGTCTCGCTGACCGTGGCGGTCTCCACAGGCTTCGGGAGCTCGTTGGTCGCGGTCTCTTCCTTCTGGCAACCGGCGCCGAAGCACAGCGCTCCCCCGATGGCCAGTCCCAGCAGCGTCTTGCTCATCATGCGTGGTCTCCTCGACGGCGCACGGTACACGAGACCGACCGATCGCGCAGCAACGGCGGGTAACCCCACGAATCTCCGGGGGCCTCCCGCCTCTCCAGGGATCGCGAAGGCGCTCGGGGAGGGGATCGCGGGGGCCTGGCCTCTCCGAGAGGGATCGCGCTGCGCCCTCCCAGGGACCCGCGGGCGCTACCTGGTGCGGACCGGTGGGGTGGTCTCGGCGACCGAGGGGCGCTCGCGGAGGCACTGGTCGAGCGTCTCCTGGAGCTTCGCCAGGTCCCGCTCGCTCAGGTTTCCGGGGAGCTTCGGGCGCCCCATGACGTTCACGAAGAGGCGATCCAGGGCGAATCCGCCGCCCGGCGCGACGCTCATCCACACGAAGGTGGCGCGGCCCTTCATGTTCTCGAAGGGGACGCCCGCGCCGAGACCACCGCGCCAGCTCCGCGAGTCGTGGCTGTTGTTGCGGTTGTCGCCCATCACCCAGGCCTCCTTGGGCGCCACCTTGAAGGGACCCTGGAGCACGCCGCACAGGCCCTTGCGGCAGACGAGGCCCGCGTTGCAGTCGCTCTCGGTCTTGCAGACCTGCTCGTCGGGGTTCTCGTCGTAGAGCGTGAAGTAGGACCTGTCCTCCAGGTACTCGACGAACAGCTCCGCCTGCCGACCGTCATAGCGGTAGGGCCCCACGTAGCAGTGGGGCGCCAGCCAGCCGTTGAGGATGGGGCGGCCGTTGATGGCCTCCAGGGTGTCGCCCGGCAGGGCGATGGTGCGCTTGATGAAGTCCTGGTCCTCGTTCTCGGGGAACTTGAAGACCATCACGTCGCCACGCGCGGGCGGGAGCTGCGAGTACAGGCGCCGATCGGTCCAGGGGATGAGCGGGCCGTAGGTGAGCTTGTTGACGAAGATGTGGTCGCCGACCATCAGGGTCGGGATCATCGAGCCGCTCGGGATCTTGAAGGCCTCGACGACGAAGGCGCGGAGGATGAGGGCGATGGCGACGGCGATGCCGATGGACTCGGCGTACTCGCGCATCTCCCCCTTGCGCCAGCGGCCCAGGTACTCGCCGACCACCTTGTCGGCGCGGCTGTGCGCGGCGTCGAAGGCCGGGAAATCGAAGCGCTCGGCGCTCATGGTGCGCTCGAGAGCGCGCAGCGCCTGCTCGACCTGCTCGCGCTCTCCCTCGGTCAGCTCGCGCTCGACGTCACGCTTGCGGGTGCGGAGGATGCGCTGCGCCTCGTCGAGCAGGGCCGCCGCGTCCTCGAAGCGGGCGCGGGCCTTCGGGGGAATGTCGCGCCGCCCATCGACGCCGAGCGAGGACGCGAGCGGCAGGTCGTGGCGGAAGCGCCAGAGGACCATGGCGAAGAGCGTGAAGAGGACGATCCCGACCGGGAGCTGCTGCTCGGCCACGAAATCGCGGAGGGGCTGACCGCCTCCGGAAGACGACGGCGTGAGAAGCCAGACGTTGGCCACCGCGAGCAGGAGCGGCACCGACACCACCCACACCGCGTAGAACAGGAACCGCAAAAAGCCGCCCGCGGACCCACCCGGAGGGGCCCCGCCTCCCGGGCTGCCCGCCGGTACCCCTGGCCCTCGCTCATCGTCGTCGACGAGATCGCGGCCGGCGGCACGGCCTTCCGTGGACGTGGTAGCCGCGCCGACCGACGGGGCCCTGGGTTGGTCTTCGGATCGCGGCGACAAGGGGTGGTTATGTATACGTCACACCCTGCCGCGGCAAGCGCCCCCGCGCGCGCGCCCGTCCCCATCCACGCCCCCGCGCGCGCCCCCGCGGTCGTCCGGTCCGTGGCGGCCGTCGACGCAGCTTGGCGGCCCTCAGGGCGCGTCCCCTAGCTGCACTGCGTAACTGACCAGGGCGGCCCGGTCGTCGTGGGCCTGGGTCGCGGGCTGCGTGGGGCCCGCAGCGGCCGTGTTGTCGAGGACCAGGTAGTAGAAACCTCGGGGCAAAGGCACCGTCTTGCGCCAGATCGCGCCCGCGGGGACCGCCTCGGCGAGGCGCGGGACCTCCGGCGGGGGCGTGGGCACCGGCTGGGTCGCGTACTGCTGGAGCCAGGGGCCAGTGGGCGCCCGCGGCAGGATGAGGACATCGACGCCATCGGCGCCGTCGACGTTGAGGGTGAGGCTGAGGGCCTCGTCGTTGCCCGTGACCTCCAGGGGACCGATGTAGTCGCGCTGGTCCTGGTGGATCTCGGTGCGCTCGTTGAGGAGGAGCAGCTTCTGGCTGCTGCCGTGCTCGTAAGGCTCGGGCGGGCGCTGCCCCTTCTCGACGATGCCGAGGCCGAGCTGCATGGAGGCGTCGCTGCCGCGGATGACCGTGAAGCCGCGCGCGATCTCCGAGCGGAGGAGCTGCGCGCCGAGGGCGTCGGACATGGCCGTCCCCGGCGCGAGGGAGATGCCCCCCACCGAGATCGTGGCGGGCTTCTCGATCATGCGCGTGGTGAAGGTGGCGGCGGTGGTCTCGCGCTGGCGGAAGTAGACGTACATGACGCCTCCCTCCATCAGGAAATCCTGCTCGTACTCGACCCCGACGGCGGCATCGAAGCCGATGCGGCGGGTGAGGTTGGTCCAGACGAAGCCGAACCCCCCGAGCTGCACCTTGAGGTTGCCGTTCGGGAGCTGCTGGGCCGCGCACGAGGTGGGGTAGAAGCGGCCGGTGGAGGGATCCTCGTCCCGGAGGCGGAGCGGGACGCTGCGCTTCTGGACCTCGGTGCACAGCGTCTGCGTGGCCCAGGTGAGCACGGCGCGGCGCAGGGAGAGGTTCCCCGTGTTGTTCACCACCCCCGGCATGAGGCCGAGCGCGCTCTGTCCGCAGGAGGCGCCCGGAAGGCCGAGGAAAAAGAAGAGGGGCAGGAGCGCGCGGGCGGCGCGCGACGCGATCATGGCGCGGAGCATAGTCGAAGGCGGGCTGGAGCGGCGGTCTCTGGCGGTGGTAGGGTCGGACCCATGGGCAACTTCGCCGTCCTGGGAGCCGGAGCCTGGGGGACTGCGCTGGCCAAGGTGCTGGCCGACAAGGGAAACAGGACCACGCTCTGGGCGCACCGTCCGGAGATCGCCGAGCACATCGCGCGCGACCGGGTGAACGCGCGCTACCTGCCGGGGATCGCGCTGCCGGAGACGCTCCACCCCACCGGCGACCTGGAAGAAGCGGTCCGCGGGGCGGAGATGGTGGTGGTGGTGGTGCCCTCGCACGGGCTCCGCGACGTGGTGCGGCAGGCGCGGCCCTACCTGCCGCCCGAGGTGCTGATCTGCAGCGCCTCGAAGGGCATCGAGCAGGAGTCGCTGATGCTGATGAGCGAGGTCCTGCACGACGAGCTGGGGACCCACGTATCGCCGCGGCTGACCTACCTGTCCGGGCCGAGCTTCGCGAAGGAGGTCGCGGTGGGGCAACCCACGGCGGTGGTGGTGGCCGGGGCGAGCGAGCCGGAGACGCACGCGGTGCAGCAAGCCTTCGCGACGGACCGGCTGCGCGTCTACTCGTCGCTCGACGTGGTGGGGGTGGAGATCGGAGGCGCGCTCAAGAACGTGGTGGCCATCGCCGCCGGAGCCGCCGATGGCCTGGGCTTCGGCCACAACGCGCGCGCCGGCCTGATCACCCGGGGCCTCGCCGAGATCGCGCGGCTCGCCATGACCAAGGGGGCGAACCCGCTCACGGTGGCCGGGCTCTCGGGCATGGGCGACCTGGTGCTGACCTGCACCGGCGAGCTGTCGCGCAACCGGACGGTGGGCTTCGAGATGGGCAAGGGCCGCACCCTGGAGGACGTGCTGGCGAGCCTCGGGCACGTGGCCGAGGGGGTGAAGACCGCGAAGAGCGCCTACGACCTCGGGAGGAAGCTCGACGTGGAGATGCCCATCACCAGCGAGGTGTACCGGGCCCTCTACGAGGGGAAATCGCCGCGCCAGGCGGTGGTGGACCTGATGAACCGCGCCCTCACGCGGGAGTAGCCGACAGGGGCGCCCGCGGCGTCGTCGGCGGGAGAGCAAGATCGCGGCGGCCGGAGGGGGTCGAGCGGCGTGGCCGCTCCCGTGGTGAACCGTGTAAAGTGGCGCAAGCATGCGCCTTCGCTCCCTCGCCGGCTCCGCCGCAGCGCTCGCGGTCACCACCTTCCTCGGGACCGCAGCGGCCCAGTACGGCCAGTACCCACAGCAGCCTTACCAGCCGTATCCGCAGCAGCCTTACCAGCCGTATCCGCAGCAGTACCCGCAGCAGTACCCAGGGCAGTACCCGCAGCAGTACCCGCAGCAGTACCCGCAGCAGCCGGTGTCGCAGGGGCGGCCCAAGTCGACGGGGCTCGAGATCGGTTACCTCTACGTCACGGCCACGGCCTACGGCGTGGGCACCGGCATCTGGATCGACGCGCTGGCCGGGATCGATGACCCGGGGCTGGCGGTGCTCGCCCCGGCGATCCTCGGCGTGGCAGCGCCGGTGCTGGTGGCCATCGCCGACAGGCCGCGCATGCCGGAGGGGTTGCCCTCGTCGATCGCCACCGGCCTGGTCATCGGCGCGGCCGAGGGGCTCGGCGTGGCGTCGTACCAGTACCTCACGGCGGAAGAGGGTGAAGAGTGGCCCTTCCTCGGCCTGGCGACCTCCGAGTTCATCGGGGCCACAGTGGGCGGCCTCGCGGGCGCCGCGTTCTACTACACCCTCAAGCCGAGCCCGAAGACCAACGTCTTCCTCGCGTCGAGCGCGGTGTGGGGCAGCGCGGTGGGCAGCCTGATCGGCGGGGGCGCGAGCAACGGGGAGTGGTCGGAGGCCAACGACGCGGTGTCGCTCGGTGGGCTCATCGGGCTCAACGTGGCGGTTGCGGGCGCGGTGGGGCTGTCCCTCGCGTGGACGCCTTCCTGGAACCAGCTCGGGTGGATGTGGGGAGGCGCCGCGATCGGCGCCGCGGCGTCGCTGCCGGTGTACATCGCCTACGCCGGGGGGGACAGCGATCCACGGCGCGGGATGATCGTCACGGGCGCCCTGTCCTTGCTGGGCATCGGCGGTGGCGCGTTCCTCGGTCGCCCGGATCGTTCGGGCGCCTTCGTGCTGAACGACCCCGCCGTACCCGCGCGCCGCCCCTTCGCCCGGATCCTCAGCGCAGGTCCGCTCGCGGTCCCCGCCGGTGTCGGCGCGCAGATGATCGGCGAGCTCTGGTAGAGCCCTCACGGGCCCGCATCGCGCCTGCTATGCTCTCCCGCGATGCCGACCCTGAAGTCCTTCTCGTCCACGGGGACACCGCGCCTCTACAGCGTGCACAAGCCGGTCACGACCATCGGCAAGGCGCTCGGGAACGACCTGCCGATCAGCGGCGCGGGCGTGAGGGATCACCACGCACAGATCGTGTTCGATGGGCGCGACTTCGTGATCGAGGAGTGCGACCGCGAGGGCGACATCGCCATCAACGGCAAGAAAAAGCGGCGCGCTCGCCTCGTGCACGGCGACCGGGTGCAGCTCGGCGCCTCGGAGGTCGGCTTCTCCATGTTCGCGGACGCGACCTCGGCCGCGCGCCGCGCGAACGACGACGATGACGCGGGCGCCGCGGGGCGCCAGGAGCCGTCGGGCTCCTCGGAGCTGGCCGGCGTGCGCAAGCTCTTCGCGTTCAGCGAGAAGCTGAGCAACCGCCGCGGGGTGGACGAGCTGCTGGAGGCGATGCTCGACGACGTGATCGAGGTGACCCACGCCGACAAGGGTTTCCTGCTGCTCATCGAGGGCGCCGAGGCCGCGGCGGACGCGGCGGGGCCCTCGGTGCAGTCCTCGGGGGGAGAGCGCAAGCTGGCGGTGCGCGCCTCGCGCAACGTGCGCAAGGAAGCGATCACCGACGCGGCGGGCGGCATCTCGGACAGCATCGTGCAGCAGGTCCTCGACAAGGGCCGTCCGGTCATCGTCTCCGACGCCCTGGCAGACACCCAGTTCGGCAGGAGCGAGAGCGTGATCGCGATGAAGCTCTCCAGCGTGATGTGCGTCCCCCTCATGGCGCAGGGGCAGCTCATCGGGGCGCTCTACGTGGGCAACGACAAGATCAAGCACCTGTTCGACCGTGCCCAGCTCGACCTGCTCTCGATCTTCGCCTCGCAGTCGTCCCTGATCCTGCAGAACGCGATCCTGGTGAACGCGCTGCGCGCCGACAAGGAGAAGCTCACCGCCGAGCTGAAGGACAAGCGCTTCGGCGAGATCATCGGCGCCTGCCCGTCGATGCTGGAGGTGTTCCGCAAGCTGCAGAAGGTGGCAGCCACCGACATCAGCGTGCTCATCACGGGCGAGACCGGGACCGGCAAGGAGCTGATCGCGCGCGAGGTGCACCGGCGCAGCAACCGCGCGGGCGGCCCATTCATCACCATCAATTGCGGCGCCATCCCGGAGAACCTCATCGAGAGCGAGCTGTTCGGGCACGTGAAGGGCGCGTTCACAGGCGCCATCGCGAGCCGGCCCGGCAAGTTCCAGCTCGCCGACAAGGGGACGCTGTTCCTCGATGAGATCGGGGAGCTGCCGCTCAACCTCCAGGTGAAGCTGCTCCGGGCGCTGCAGGAGCGCGTGGTGTTCCGGGTGGGCGACTCGAAGCCGGAGAAGGTGGACATCCGGGTCGTCGCCGCGACGAACCGGACGCTCGAAGACGAGATCAAGGCGAACAATTTCCGCGAGGACCTTTACTACCGCCTGAACGTGGTGAACCTGTGGATGCCACCGCTCCGCGACCGTGGCGATGACGTGCTGATCATCGCCAAGGCGCTGCTGTCGAAGTACGCGGACGAGCTCCAGAGCCCGGTGCGCGGCTACAGCCCTGCGGCACTGGCGGCGATCAAGAAATACACCTGGCCAGGCAACATCCGGCAGCTAGAGAACCGTATCAAGAAGGCCCTGGTGCTCTGCGATCGGCCGCTCCTCGGACCCGAGGACCTGGATCTCGGGCCCGACGCAGAGACCCCCATCCAGCCGCTGGAGAAGGCGAAGGAAGAGTTCCAGCGCCGCTACGTCCTCGAAGTGCTCGAACGCAACAACGGCAACCGTACCCAGACCGCGCGCGACCTCGGCGTCGATCCGCGCACCATCTTCCGCTACCTGGAGCGGGAGCAGAACCCGATCCCGAGCGGCGCTGGTGGCGTCGCCCGAGACCCCTCCGAAGGCTGATGAGCGACACCCTCCCCGAGACCCTCTCCGATCCCTGCCCCCCCAAGACCCGCTCCGACCTGGAATGGGACCGAATCCTCGAAGCGCTGGCCGCCCGGTGCGCATCCCCAGGGGGGCGCCGCGCCGCGCGTGAGCTGCGGTTCGCGGGCACGCGGGCCGAGGTGCTCCGGTCGTTCGCCGAGGTGCGCGAGGCGGTGACGCTCGACGCCGCCGGTGAGCCGCTGCCGGTCGGCGAGGTGCCGGAGATCGGCGCCGCGCTCGACCGGGCGCGCATCGGGGCGGTGCTCTCCAACCAGGAGCTGCGCGAGGTGCTCACCGTGCTGGGAGGCGCGAGGACGCTGCGGCAGTACCTGCAGAACCGGCGCGCGAAAGCGCCGGCGCTGAACGCCGCGTGCGCGACGGACCCGGCGCTGGACGACCTGTCGCGGGACCTGGCCTCGGCCTTCGATCTGGATGGCCTCCTGTCCGACAAGGCTTCGCCGCGGCTCGGCGAGCTGCGCGCGGAGTGGCGGGCCATGCGGGAGCGGCTCATCCGGCGCCTGGAAGAGCTGATCCACAAGCACGAGGACATCCTGCAAGACCGCTACTGGACGGAGCGGGACGGGCGGTACGTGCTGCCGGTGCGGTCCGATGCGCACGAGCGGTTCGCGGGGATCGTGCACGCGGCGAGCGCCAGCGGGGCGACGCTGTTCGTGGAGCCGCGGACGCTCGTGGAGCAGGGCAACCGGATGAAGATGCTCGACGCGGAGGTGACCCGCGAGGAGCAGGCGATCTACGCGGAGCTGACGGCGAGGGTGGGGGACGTGATCGAGAGCGTGGCGGCGGCGGCGCGCGCGCTGAGCCACGCGGACCTGCGGGCGGGGTCGGCGCGGCTCGCGAAGGATCTCTCGCTCCACTTCCCGGAGGTGCCCGAGGAGGCGTTCGCGGGGGCAGGGCCGGGCGCAGGCCGGGCAGGGCGCGCGGAGGCGCTGGAGGACGCAGGCGAGGGGGCGCAGACGCCGCCGCCGTCAATCGATCTGCTCGGCGCGCGTCACCCCTTGCTGGCGCTCGATGGAGTGAAGGTGGTCCCGAGCGATCTCACGGTGCACGCCGGGCGGTCGATGGTGATCTCGGGGCCGAACGCGGGCGGGAAGACGGTCGCGCTGAAGACGCTGGGGCTCGCCGCGCTCATGGTGCGGGCAGGGCTCCCCATCCCGGCGAAGACGGGGTCGCGGGTGGCGCTGTTCGAGGTGGTGCTCACCGACGTGGGCGACGAGCAGAACCTCCACAAGAACCTCTCCACCTTCAGCGCCCACGTGCGCAACATCGCGGAGATCCTGGGAGAGACACGGCCAGGGGCACTGGTGCTGCTCGACGAGCTGGCGGTGGGGACCGACCCGCGCGAGGGAGAGGCGCTCGCCGCGGCGGTGCTGGACTCGCTGTGCGCGCGCGGCGGGACGGTGGCGTGCACGACCCACTACGAGGGGCTGAAGGCGCTGGCGCTGGGTGACGGGCGCTTCGAGAACGCCTCGGTGGGGTTCGATCTGGGGTCGATGAGCCCGACGTTCCAGCTCACGGCGGGGATCCCGGGCTCGTCGAGCGCGCTGGCGGTGGCGCGCCGTTACGGGGTGCCGGCCACGGTGCTGGAGCGGGCAGAGCGCTTCCTCAGCAGGGAAGCCGTGGACTTCGAGCAGATGGTGGAGAAGCTCGCGGCAGAGCGTCGGGCCCTGGAGCTGGCGCGGGCGGACGCGGAGCGCGAGGCGGATGCGGCGCGCGCGCGGCAGCGGGAGCTGCAGGGGGAGATCAAGCGGCTCCGCGAGAAGGAGCGCGCGGTGCTCAGCAAGGAAGGGGAGGCCGTGCTCTCCGGGTTGAGGCGGGCACGGGAAGAGCTGCGCACGGCGCAGACCCGGCTGCGGGGGAGGCCCACCGAAGAGGACCTGCGGACCGTGTCGCGGACGCTGGACGCGATCGGGCAGAAGATCGCGATCGGAGGCGAGCTGGAGACTAAGCCGCCCGAGCCGACCGTACCCCGGGGCGCCGTGCAGGCAGGGGCGATCAAGGTGGGCACGAAGGTGTACGTGCCCAGGCTCCGCGCCGAGGCGGAGGTGGTGGAGGTGCTCAGCGGCGGTCAGCTCCGGGTGGCTGCCGGGCCGCTCAAGCTGACCACGTCGATCGCCGAGATCCAGTCCTCGACGGCAGCGGCGCCAGCAGCGGCTCCCGCGCGGAAGGTGCAGCTCGACGCGGCCTCCGACCCCGAGGTGCCGGTGCAGACCTCCACGAACACCGTGGACCTGCGGGGGCTGCGCGCGCACGAGGCGGTCTCGATGGCCGAGCAGTTCATCGACAGGGCGCTGGGCGCCGGGCTCGGGGTGGTGTTCCTGATCCACGGGCACGGCACGGGGGCGCTGCGCGACGCGGTGCAGGAGTCGCTGCGGGGGAACCGCTACGTGGCGAGGTCGAGAGCCGGCACGCAGGGCGAGGGTGGGGGAGGGGTGACCGTCGCCTGGCTGAAGTGGTGAGGGGCGGTCAGCGGTCCTGATCGAGGCGGCCGAGATCCTCGGCGATCTTGTCGAGGACGCCGTTGACGAAGGCGCTGCTGTCCTCGCTGCCGTAGCGCTTCGCGAGCTCGACGGCCTCGTCGAGGATGACGGCCCTGGGGACGTCGGGGCGGTGGACGAGCTCCCACGCCCCGAGCCGCAGCACGTTGCGATCGACGCGGGCCATGCGTTCGATGCGCCAGTTGGTGCTGGCCTTGCGGATGGTGCTGTCCACCTTGTCGGCGGCGCCCGCGAAGCCGAGCACGATCTCGTCTGCGTACTCGCGGCCCTCGGGATCGCCGGGCGTCTCGCGCCAGTAGTTGGTGACGACGCGCGGCGCCGGGTCGGAGCTCACCTCGAGGGCGAACAGCATCTGCAACGCGGACTCACGGCCAGTTGAACGGGCGCCCATGATTCTCCTGGGGGCTCTAGGGCTAGAGCCCTGCCCCGTCCAGCGCCGCGGCGAGCGAGACCATCTCGATGGCGCTCACGGCGGCCTCCCAGCCCTTGTTTCCACTCTTCGTGCCCGCCCGCTCGATGGCCTGCTCGATGGTGTCGGTGGTGAGCACGCCGAAGGTCACGGGGACGCCCGTATCGAGCGCCACCGCCGCGATGCCCTTGGAGACCTCGGACGCCACGTAGTCGAAGTGCGGCGTGGAGCCGCGGATGACGGCGCCGAGTGCGATGATGGCGCTCGCGCCTCCCTTGCGGGCGATGCGCGCGACGGCGGTGGGGATCTCCCACGCGCCCGGGACGCGAACGATGGTGATGCGGCCGGGCTCTCCGCCGTGGCGCGCGATCGCGTCGACAGCGCCCTCGACCAGGCGGTCGACGATGAAGTGGTTGAAGCGGCTCACCACGAGCACGAAGCGTGCTCCCGGCGGCACCACCAGGTTGCCCTCGATGATCGTGGGCACCGTGGGCGTCTGCGTGCTCTCTGCCATGGGATCGGTTCCTTCCTTCAGGCGTGGCCCTGGACCGAGAAGAGCGGCACGCGCTCGACCACTTCAAGGCCGAACCCCGTGAGCCCCGCGATCTTGCGCTGGCTGTTGGTGAGGAGGCGGATCTGGCGCACGCCGAGGTCCGCCAGCACCTGCGCGCCGAGGCCGAACTCCCGCAACGTCCAGGGGGCCTGCTCCGGGAGCAGGGGGGCATCGCCGCTGACGATGCTCCGCAGGTGGTCGAACTCGCGGCGAAGCTCGCCGCGCGGCGGGATGTACACCACGACGCCTGCGCCGGCCTTCTCGATGGCAGTCACCGCCTCGCGGAGATTCGACCCCCCGTCGGCGGGGGTGGAGCTGAAGAGGTCACCGATGAGCGAGCCGGAGTGCACGCGGCACAGGATGGGATCGGGCGTGGCCACGGAGCCCTTCACAAGCGCGAGGAACTCGCGGGACTCTCCGAGGATCTCGTAGACGATGCCGGTCCACTCGGTGCCGGTCATGTCGAGCCGGATGGGGCCCTCGCTGATGCGCCTGACGAACCTCTCGGTCTGCAGTCGGTACTGGATGAGATCGGCGATGGTGACGATGAGCAGGCCGTGCTTGGCCGCGAAGACCTCCAGGTCTGGCATGCGGGCCATGGTGCCGTCGTCGTTCATGATCTCGCAGATGACGCCCGCGGTGCGGAGTCCAGCGAGGCGGGCGAGATCGACCGAGCCCTCGGTCTGCCCGGCGCGCACCAGGACGCCGCCTCGGCGCGCCCTGAGTGGGAAGACATGCCCTGGCGTCACGAGGTCCTCGGGGCGGCTGTCCGGGCGGCTCGCGACGCGGATGGTGTGGGCGCGGTCGGCGGCGCTGATGCCGGTGGTGACGCCCGTGCGGGCCTCGATGCTCACGGTGAAGGCAGTCCCGAGCGGTGGGCCACCGCGGCCAGGGGCTGCCATCATGGGGAGCTCGAGCCGCGCGACCTGCTCTTCGTCGAGGGCGAGGCAGATGAGGCCGCGGCCGTGAGTGGCCATGAAATTGATGGCCTCCGGGGTCACCAGCTCGCCGGCGAGGCAGAGGTCGCCCTCGTTCTCGCGATCTTCGTCGTCGACCAGGATGACCATACGGCCAGCCCGGATCTCCGCGAGTGCCCGGTTGATACGGTCGAGCACCGCGCCATCGATCGTCAGTCGTTGTGACATGGCGCTCCCACCAGGTTCAGGCGAAACCTGCTGATCGAAGCTTCTGGAGGATTCGTTGATCAGGATCGACATGCTCAACCGTTCCTTCCCGCCCCGGGTGGGTGGCGGCGCCGCTGTCCTGCAACGCCACGACCTCTAGCTGTCGCGCCACGTAGCGCGCGAGCACGTCGACTTCAAGGTTCACCTCAGCACCCGGTCGGAGTTCGGCGAGCAGGGTCCTCCCCAGCGTGTGTGGCACCAGCATGACGTCGAACGTCAGGTGGGGGCCGCGCGGCAGCCCTGCGGCATTGAGCGTCAGGCTGGTTCCATCGATCGCGATGGACCCCTTGATGGCGATGAACCGCGCGAGCTCGGCGGGTGCCTGGACCTCCACGCGGAGCGCCCCGCCCTTCCGCTCCGTGGCGCTCACCCGCCCGATGCCGTCGACATGGCCGAGCACGACGTGACCGCCCATGCGCCCGCCGAGCGGCGTGGCGCGCTCCAGGTGCACGCGCGCGCCGAGCGGCAGCCTGCCGAGAGTCGTGCGCTCCAGGGTCTCGGGTGACATGTCGCACTCGAAGCCTCCTGGCGCGATCCGGTCGACCGTGAGGCATGCACCGTTGACGCTGATGGATTCGCCGAGCTCCAGGGGGCCGAGGTTGGCTTCGATGAGCGCGCGCGCCACGGCGCCGCCGGTGCGGCGACGCAGCACGCCGATCGTTTCGACCAGACCCGTGAACATCCGCGCCGGAGTCTACTCTTCCGGCTGATCTGCCGGACGGGTGAGCTGCACGCCTGGCCCTCGCTGGCTGGTGAGCAGCTTGTCGATGAGCCCCTTCGAGTAGTTCGACAGCTCGGTGAAGACCACGCCCATCCCAGGCGGATCATCGTGAACACGGACCACCTCGCCGACCCCTTCGATGGTCTCGATGTCATCCATGATCACGGTGAAGCGGAGGTTGACCTTGGTCCCCACCGTGAGCGGAGACTTCGAGCGAATGAACACGCCGGTGCGCGAGATGTTGGTGACATACTCGCTGATGAAGGCGTCGTACGACTCGAACTCCTTGTTGATCGTGACGCGCTCGTCCTTGCGCGACGTCCCTTTGTGCTCTTGATCCAGATCGTCCACCATCGCGCTTTACCTGCCCTGCAGATCGAACTGCTCGAGGTGGTACTCCTTGCGAGGCACGAGATCGATCCGGCGCTGGAAGCGTCGCTCTGCCTCATGCACGGCCACACGCTCCTCGCTCTTCAGGAGGTCGATCACGGCCGGATGGGCGTTCACCACCACCGAGTAACCCGGGAGGTGGTGCCGTTCCCTGCGGATCTGGCGCAAGATCTCGTAGGCGACAGTCTGCTTCGACTGGAGCTGTCCAGTTCCATCGCAGTAGAAGCAGGGCTCCAGGATCATCTGACCCAGGCTCTCGCGCGTTCGCTTCCGGGTCATCTCGATGAGGCCCAGGTCGGAGATGCGGTTGAGCGTGGTCTTGGCCTTGTCGCGTGCGAGGAGGTCTTCCAGGCGCTTGCGCACCTTCTCCCGGTTCTGCGCGCGCTCCATGTCGATCAGGTCGAGAATGATCAGGCCGCCGATGTTCCGGAAGCGGAGCTGGTACGCGATCTCCTCCACCGCCTCCAGGTTCGTGGTGAGGATGGTCTCTTCGAGATCCTTGGAACCCTTGCCGACGAAGCGGCCGGTGTTCACGTCGATGGCGGTGAGCGCCTCTGCCTGATCGATGATCAGGTACCCACCGGAGGGGAGCGGCACCTTGCGCGCGAGCGCGCGCTGGATCTCGTCCTCGATACCGTAGGCGTCGAAGATGGGCTCCTCGCCCTCGTAGAACTCCACCGCGTCAGCGCGCTCGGGCATGAACATCTCGACGAACCGCTTCAGTCGGAGATATTCATCCCGGTCATCGATGACGATCTTCTCGATGTCGTCGGTGAACAGGTCACGCGCCGTCTTCAGGACGAGATCGAGCTCGGTGTAGAGCACCGTCGGCGCTCGGATGCCGCTCTCGCGCTTCTTCGCGATCTCTCCCCAGAGCCTCACGAGGTAGCCCACGTCCGCCTTGAGCTGCTTCTTGGTGAGCCCCTCGGCCAGGGTGCGCACGATGAGGCCGCCCTGGGGAGGCTTCATCGATTCGATGGACTCGCGCAGCCTGGAGCGCTCCTTCTCGGAGCCGATCCGCTTCGAGATGCCGATATGGTCGACCGTGGGTAGGTAGACGACGTACCGGCCGGGCAGGGACACGTGGCTTGTGACGCGCGCGCCCTTGGTCCCGATCGGCTCCTTCGAAATCTGGACGAGGATCTCCTGGCCTTCCCGGATCACCTCGCGGATGGGGGTCGACTTGGAGATGCGAGGCGGCTCGTTCGAGCGGGTGCGTGCCTGGCCACGGCTGCGCGAATCACCCTCGCGAGCGTCCCGGCCCTTGTCGCGCGCCTCGCGTCCGCGAGCCGGCTCCTTCTCGCGTCCGTCACGCTGGCGGTCTCGTCCCCTGTTGCTGCTGCGCCCCTCGCGCCCTCGCGAGGGCTCCTTGTCGCGGCCCTCCCGGGCAACCTCGGGCGATGAGGAACGCTCACGCGAGCCTTCTCGGCCCTGGGCACGTTCGCGACCACCGTCGCGACCACCCTCGCGGCCTCCAGCACGCTCACGCCCCCCTTCGGCACGCTCGGGCGCGCTCTCGACGCGCACCTGGGGGGTCGCTTGATCCGGTTCGGCGCCGATTTCTGCCCGTCGGTCGCGCGTGCGCCCGGAGCGACGAACCCGCCCCTCACGTCGTGCGCGTGTTCGGCCGGCGGGGGCACGTGCCACCGAGGTAACCTCTTCAGGTGCTGCTCCAGCCTCGGCAAGAGGGAGCGCCTGATCCTCGACCGCGTGAGGCTCGACGAGCACCTCGTCGGCGACAGTCGTTTCGAAGCCTTCGGGCCTGTCGTCGCCCTGCGCGAAGCTGGCTTCCGGGAGAGGGGATGCCGTCTCGTAAGAAGATTCCTCCGAGGTTTCCGCGTCCTCTCGCCCTTCATCCTCGACACGGCTGGCTTCAGCGTCGGAGCGGTGTGCCGCGTCGTCTGCGGGGGCATCCGCGTCGGAGGCCACCTCGCGCGCTTCAAAGGCGGTCTCTGCCGTGTCTGCGGTCGCCTGCGTGAGGTCGACGCTCACGTCTGCGCCGTCGTGACCTGCCTCCAGGTCAACGGCGGCTGCAGCGGAAGCCTCGCCAGGAGGGTCGTCACCCTCCGGCGCGTCAGGCTCGACGGCCAGCGCCACCACCGCACTGGTCTCCACGAAGGCTTCGAAGTCGTCGGCTGCACCGTTTTCATCGGCCAGCCCCTCTTCTGAGCCACTCCTGGCGTCGCTCACGTCTTCAGCTTCCGGCTCCAGCGAGTCCTGTGACTCCAGACCGGAAAACGCATCTTCGGAAGCACTGCCAAGCACATCGAGTGCGGTCGGCAGGACGATGGATGCATCGTCCTCGGATTCAGAGATCGTCGGCTCTTCATGGAGGGCAGCGGAAAACTCCGAGCCCTCTACTTCCTCCAGATGTTGCAGGTCTTCGTCCTGATCATCCTCCACTTGTAGCTGTGGTTCGCCCGGTCGTGCTGCCCATGCCCGCCTACCGCCACGCGCTTCTTCGCTCGAAGGATGGCGTCGGCCGGCCAGGTAGGCTTCGAAGTCGTCAGGTCGGATGAGATCTTCGACGTGAAGGAACGCTGCCCGTTCCAGCCCCACCTCGATGAACGCAGCCTGCATGCCCGGTAGGACGCGGCTGACCTTACCAAGGTAGATGTTGCCGAGCGTTCCCGTGGAGCTCTCCCGCTCGATGTGTAGCTCGGCGATGATCCCATTCTCGATCAGCGCGACCCGGGTCTCGCGGATGTCGACATTGATAACGAGGAGATTCTTGGCCATGTCGGATGCCGCACAGGAGCGGCTTCGCCAAGCGTTACCACGGGTTGCCCGAGCCATGAAGGCGCAACCCGGACCAGAGAAGGAGATCTTGCTGGACGGGCAGGCCGGCAGGGCAGAGGCGACCCCCGCTCAGGCCTCGGAGAGACTGGTTTGCAGTCCCTCGCGAGGGCCTGTGGCTTCAGCTTCCGGGCAGGAAGGAGCCCTCGCGCGTGCTGCCCGGAAGCCATCGGCCAAAGGGCAAGACCCGCTCTGACGACGCAGCAATGCGTGACGCAGGAGTGCTATCGCCGACGGTTGGGAGGAACGACCCAGATTGACTGGATCGAGGGGCCAGTGGCCCACCTATACGTGGTGGCTTGGCGGGGGAGAGTTACAGGGAAGAGGACAAGCGAAAGGGGCTCATGGAGAGCCCCTCGCGAGTCATCACGGCATGCAGTTGGGCTCCATGTCCGCCTGGCAGGACACGGGGCACGCCGTGCAGATCACGCAGGCCTGGGCGTCGAAATAGAGGCCCGCGGACGCCGAGTCGTCTCCGCCAGCGGCCGTGTAGCAGTCATCCTCGCACGTCGTGTCGTTGGCCGCGCAAGCATTGAGGCAGGTCGCCAGGCCGGCACACGCCGCGTCCCCTGCGCACGCAACGAACTCGGCGCGGCAAGGGCCGTCTTCTGCGATGGCGCAGGTGCCGCAGACGGAGTCCTGCGAGCACTCGGTGGCCATCGCGTCCTCTTCGGCGCAAGCAACGGCGGTGCCGGTGCCGGTGCCGGTGTCGGTGCCGGTGTCGGTGTCGGTCGAGCTGCTGGTGGAGCCACCCTCGCCCGTGTCGCCGCCCGAGCCGCCAGCGCCGTCGCTGCCGTCGCCGCTGTCACACGCCGCCAGAGCACCCATCGACACGAAAATCGCAGCAATAACCCAAGACTTCATGCTCAATACCTCCGCAAACGTGACCTAAACACTCGTCAACAACTATCCACGACCACCGACATCATGCGCGAACAGCGGTCGATGTGCCGCAGCCATTCGGTGGACCAGCAGCTCCCTTGCTGGGAGGCTCGTTTCCTGAATGAGGCCGCGAAATACTTTGCTCACTGCAACAACAAGGATCCGCGTTCACGTGCCCCGGCATCGCAGGAGCCGTCAGTAACCACGTCTACACGGTCACGACCTGGGGCGCAACGGAACAGCACATCTCTGGCTTCCTCCAGGGGTGGACTTCTTTATGGAAATTAGAAGATCTCAGGTTCTCTAAGGAGCGGGGCGGGTGACTCCTGCGCAACCGGGAAAGCTGCCGGGTGAGGAACTGGGAGTAGCGAAGGAACCTGGCGCGGCGAAGGTCGAGCCGGGTCACCGGATCACCTTCCGCAGGCTCGTGGAGAACGCAGACGGGCAGGGCAGGGAGGAACCCGCGCCAGGATCAGAGAGGAATGTTCCCGTGCTTTCGAGGCGGATTCTTCTGTCGCTTGTCGCGCAGCATGTCCAGGGCGCGCGCGAGGCGGATGCGTAGCTCTCGCGGGTAGATGACCTCGTCGATGAACCCGAGCTCTGCGGCCTTGTAGGGATTCGCGAACTTCGCCTTGTACTCCGCCACGAACCGGGCCCGCGCCTCGGCAGGGTTGGCAGCTTGCTGGATCTCCTTGCGGTAGACGATGTTGACCGCACCCTCGGGACCCATCACCGCGATCTCTGCGCTGGGGAACGCGAGGTTGTAGTCGGCGCGGATGTGCTTGGACGCCATGACATCGTAGGCACCGCCATAGGCCTTGCGCGTGATCACCGTCACCTTCGGCACCGTGGCCTCGGCAAAGGCGTAGAGCAGCTTCGCCCCGTGGGTGATGATTCCCCCGTACTCCTGGTCGGTCCCGGGCAGGAACCCGGGCACGTCGACGAATGTGACCAGGGGAATGTTGAAGCAGTCGCAGAACCTCACGAACCTCGCAGCTTTGATGCTCGCTTTGATGTCGAGGCAGCCGGCGAGGACATTCGGTTGGTTCGCGACGACGCCTATGGGCGCACCACCGATGCGTGCGAACCCGACCACGATGTTCTGAGCGTAGCGACCGTGGACCTCGAAGAAGTTCTCGTCGTCGACGACGGCGCTGATCACCTGCTTGATGTCGTAGGGCTTGGAAGCCTCGGCAGGGATCATCGTGTCGAGGTTCGTCAGCTCGCGGTCCACCGGATCGCTCACGGGGCGTCGAGGCGGGTCCTCCGTGTTGTTGGAAGGAAGAAACGAGAGCAGCTCGCGCAGGAGCGCCAGCGTCGCCCGGTCGTCGGGCGCCGTGAGATGGCAGACGCCGCTTCGTGTGGCATGAGCCGAGGCTCCGCCGAGGTCCTCTTTGGTCACGTCCTCGTTGGTGACCGTCTTGATCACCTCCGGTCCGGTAATGAACATGTAGCTGGTCTCTTCGACCATGAGAATGAAGTCCGTGATCGCAGGCGAGTAGACGGCGCCTCCAGCACAGGGCCCCATCACGGCGCTGATCTGCGGGACCACGCCGCTCGTGAGCGTGTTGCGGAGAAAGATGTCCGCGTATCCTGCGAGCGATTCGACACCCTCCTGAATCCTCGCCCCGCCGGAGTCGTTCAGGCCGATGATCGGAGCGCCAATGCTCATGGCGAGATCCATCACCTTGCAGATCTTCCGCGCATAAGCGTGAGAGAGCGAGCCACCGATGACCGTGAAGTCCTGGGCGAAGACCATGACCTTGCGGCCATCGATCAATCCCCAGCCCGTCACCACACCATCGCCAGGGACCTTGTTCTGGCCCATGTCGAAATCGGTGCACCGGTGCATGACGAACCGATCGATCTCGACGAAAGAGTTGGGATCCAGCAGCAGGTCGACCCGCTCACGCGCCGACAACTTCCCCGCCTCGTGCTGCTTGGCGATGCGGCTAGCACCGCCTCCTTCGAGAGCTCGGCGGTTCATCTCGTCGAGTCGGGAGAGCAGATCTGCTGTCGTTGTTGTTGTCTCGGCCATGAAGACGGACTCCTACCACGGTGGATGTCCGGAGGCGAAAAGTCCGTTAGGGAGCAGGGAGCGCGTACATATCGCCTCGCCTCACGCTCGAACCGCGCTGGATGCGCTGGATGCCGGCGAAGCGCGCAACGGTGCGACAGTGGGCGACGGAGAGTAGAAAGGTCGTACGAAAATCAGTCGCGCCGTTAGTTGTGGGACTAGCTGGGCTTGCACGATGCCGCGCGACACTCGTAACGTCGCACCGCCACCTGGCCGTGTAGAGCACGACTCCGCGCCGCCAGAGAGCAAGGAGGTCGTTATGAAGAAGAGCGCGTTGGCTGCATCTGTTACCCTTACCTTGGCCTTGTCGTCCTCCGCCGTTCTCGCGAGTGTGGTGTCCTCGTCAGGTCGGATTGTGGATTACATGAAGACGTCGGCTTTGCTCACGGTGAGCGGTGAGAGCAAGGTCGCCGAAAGACTCCACATCATGCCGGCAACCATCTACCGCTTCGTCGACTGCCCTGACCTGATCCCCGACGGCCAGTGCAGAAATGTCGCCGTTCGCTGGAATCTCGGGCTCGTTCAGAATCAACAGGCGCCATACTTCCAGGGATTGCTGAAGGAATTGGCGTCCGACGGATGCAGCGTCGAGTACGCACGAAGCGATGAACAGAACCGTAACGGTTCATTCGGCTTGACGAGCGTACGCCCATCCCCATGATCTCACGTCAGGAGTCTCGTCCGACCTCCAAGAGAGTGGTGCTTTTGGGGATCAGATCTACTCCCAGGCGTCGCTATACTTCGGAGGTGGTCGTATCGTGTGACCGACCAGACGCCGTGACGGAGGACAAGAGGGCGCTTCCGTGAAGCTCGATCAAACCCGTCAGGTTCGCTCCATGGCCCTTGCGGCGGCAAAGCGAGGGTTCATCGAGCAAGAGACTCTCTGGGACCTGGCTTGTCGGATCGCACTCGGCGGAGCGTCTTCCGCGAAGGAGCTGCTCGCAGAGCTCCTGACGCCTGAACAGCTTGCTCAGATCACGACTGAGCCTCTGGAAGACGCCTCTCTGCCGGCCGCAGGCTCCACCGAGCAGGGCGCATCGAGCACCGAAGGACGCGCCCCGACGGCACCGACGTCGACCTCGGAGACCCCTGCCACGCAAAGCGCCCCGAATGGGCGCGGTGCGAATGCTGCACGATATGACCTGGGCGCCTCGCTCGGCACTGGCGGCGCAGGGAACGTCATCAAGGCGCATGACCGCGAGATAGGCCGCGCCGTCGCCTTGAAGATGCTCAAGCCAGGCGCTGACGCCGAGGCCGGGCTCGTCGAGCGGTTCCTGGCCGAGGCGCGCATCACGGCGCAGCTCGAACACCCGAACATCATTCCTGTCTACGATCTCGGACGTCTGGTCGGGGATGCCCCCTACTACACGATGCGGATCGTCAAGCAGCGCAGCCTGCAGGACGTCCTCACGAGCGTCGAGCTGCGTCGTCAATGGTCTCTGGTGCGTCTCGTCGGGGTTTTCGTGCAGGTCTCTCGCGCGCTCGCTTATGCGCACCGACGCGGCGTCATTCATCGCGACATCAAGCCGGAGAACGTGCTCCTGGGCGATTACGGTGAGGTCTACCTGGCCGATTGGGGGAATGCCAAGCTCCTGGCCGGCCTGCCCGAGCACGGCAGAGCGACCGACGGCGCGGACGAACCACTGCAGATTCACGAAGCGAACCGCAGTTTCGATAGAAAGCGCAACGAGGTCCTTCCCAGCGGGCTCTCTGGCACACCGGGCTACATCGCTCCGGAGCAGATTCGTGGTGACTCGGGCCTCATCGATCACCGCGCCGACCTCTTTGCGCTGGGCGTCATCCTCTACGAGATCCTCACTGGCGAGCATCCCTTCGATGCCCCCACGGTCCTCGCGGTGATCCTTGCCACGCAAACCCGTGAGCCGAAGGCACCCCGTTCGATCGTCCCGAACTGCCCCCTCATGCTGGAGGACCTGTGCCTGGCGATGCTGGCGAAGGACCCGTCCAGACGGCCTGCATCGGCCGACATCGTTGTCTCCGAGATCGACGCCTTCCTGGATGGCGCGAAGGAACGGTCCCGACGCCGCGAGGAAGCCCGCAAACTGTGCGGGCTCGCGAAGGCACCCCTGCAGAGGGACCGTGAACTCACCGTGGAGCGCCAGTGGCTCGAGAAGGAAGCCAGACGCCTGCTACAGGACGTGAAGGGTCACGAGCCCATCGAGCGGAAGCGCTCCGGGTGGGAGTTCGAAGACCGTGCTGCCGAAGTGGAGAGGGAGCAGGCACGGGTGAATGCGGAGGCCATCGACCTCTACACGAAAGCGCTGGCGTACGACCCTGACCTCCCCGAGGCGCGCGCCGGGCTGGCCGACCTCTACTGGCAACGAGCGCTGCGCGCGGACGAAGAGCGGCGTCACGCGGAGCGGATCTACTACGAGGCGCTCGTCTCCGAGTTCGACGTGGGGAGCTATGCGGCGCTGCTCAAGGCCGATGCCGCCATATCGTTCGACACCCAGCCCTCGGGCGCAGCGGTGCTCGCCTACCGGTACGTGGAGAAGGACCGGATACTCGTCGCGAGCGACGAGCGATACCTCGGTCGCACGCCCCTGCGGGATGCTCGCCTCAGCCCGGGCAGCTACCTCTTCATCCTGAAGCGGACCGGATACCGTGACGTCCGCTATCCCGCATTGCTACGGAGAGGCGATCACCATCACGCCGACATCAACCTCTACACGGAGGAGGAGATCGGAGAGAGCTTCATCTATGTGCCTGGCGGGAAATTCATCGTGGGTGGAGACCCCGAGGCCATCGATTCGCTGCGGCGGGACGAGGTCTTCGTACCCGACTTCGCCATCTCCAGGTTTCCAGTCACCTTCAGGGAGTACTGCGAGTTCCTGAACGAGCTCGAAACGAGGGATCTCGGGTTCGCGCTCAAACGCGCCCCGCACGACACCCGAGGCTCGGAGGGCTACGTCGTCCAGCCTGCCAGCGGCGGCGGCTGGGAGCCGATCCCCACGGTCCTGGAAGGGGAGACCCGCAAGCTGTTCCGTGCCGACGAAGGGCACCTCTGGAACCTCCCCGTCTTCCTCATCGACTGGTTCGATGCCGTCGCCTACTGCCGCTACCGCGGTGAGCGCGAAGGCGCGGAGATCCGCCTGCCCAGCGAGCTGGAATGGGAGAAAGCGGCCCGCGGCGCCGATGGCCGCTTCTACCCCTGGGGCGACCACTTCGATCCGACCTTCTGCCTCATGCGCACCTCGCGGCCGTTCATCCCCCAGCCCGAACCTGTGGGCACCTTCATCGCCGATGTGTCACCTTATGGCGTGCGTGACATGGCTGGCGGCATGCGGGAGTGGGTCGCGGACGTGCATGGTGACAAGACGTGGACCGAAGCGCTCGCCGAGCCCGAGCCGAGCGTCGACGTGGAGCGAGACGCCTCCCCCTGGCGCGTGTTTCGTTCCGGCAACTGGGCGGGTGACGATCAACGCTGCAGGAGCGCCTCACGGTCGAGGTTCTTCGCACTCGCCCGGAACACCAACCTGTCGTTCAGGATCGTGAAGGCCCTCCCGAGAGCGTCACGGGGTTGAGGCGTGGCGTCTGACACGGGCTGCCCTCAGGCGAGGCTGACCGCCCTCACCCTGCCAGGAAGCAGGAGAGGGAAGCTGGTTCGAGAATGGAGGGGAAGGGGCGCTGCGCGAGGGCGTGACCTCGCGCCCGTGCGCGGCGACTAGGGCGAGTAATCGCGCATCTGCTTGCGGATCTTGCCGAGCGCCTGCTCCTGAAGCTGACGGATCCGCTCCCGGGACAGGTTGTACTTGTCGCCGATCTCCTTGAGCGTCAGCTCGTCCTCATCGTCCAGCCCGAAGCGCCAGCGGATGATGCGTGACTCGATCGGCGTCAGCGTGGTCAGCAGCCGCCTGACTTCGTCACTCCACTTGCGGTTGGCGAGGTGGTCGAACGGAGAGAGCGCGTTCTCCTCTTGCAGGAAGTCGATGAACTTCCGCCCGTCCTCATCTCCCACCGGCCGGTCCAGCGAAAAGGGCGTCTCCGCGTAGAAGTCCTTCACCTTGTCCAGCTTCTCGCGCGGTACGCCGGTCTCCTTCTCCAGCTCCTCGATGCTGGGCTCCCTGCCCGTTCGTGCCACGATGGCCTGCGTGGCACGCGCCACACGGTTGTACGTGTCGAGCATGTGCACCGGAATGCGAACGGCCCGGCCCTTGTCAGCCAGTGCGCGGCTGATGGCGTGCCTGATCCACCACGATGCATAGGTGGAGAAGCGATAGCCACGGTTGTGGTCGAACCGCTCCACGGCCTTCATCAGGCCGATGTTTCCCTCCTGAATGAGGTCGATGAGCGGCAGACGGCCCCGGTTGTACCGGCGCGCGATCGAGACGACGAGGCGCAGGTTGGCTTTGACGAACTTGTTCTTCGCGATGTGCTGGGCCTGGAACGTCCGCTCGAGCAGGTTCAGATAGTCCTGGTAGGACGCCGTCATCTCCAGGCGTGGCCTGATCGGCTGTGCCTCATCGGGATCACTGACATCGTCATCGAAATCCAGTTCGCGGACGAGGTCCCTGGCCACGGTGTAGGCATTCATCATCCACAGCCTGTCGGAATCAGGAAGCCGGATCACTCCCGCGAGCGCTTCCGAGAGTTCGTGCCACGAAAGCTGCTGCTCACTGGTGAGCTGACCGTCCTTCTGGGTGGGCGCAAGCCGGCTCAGGCGGAGCATCTGCTCGATCTGGGGAACCTTGATCTCCTCCTGACCGCTGGCAGCAATGTCCTTCGTGATCCCTTCGAGAATGTACTTTGCGGCGGGCAGATGAGAGAGGATGGCGATCCAGTGATTCACCTCCGTCCGCTCGACACCGCGGGCTGCATCGAGCTCCTCATCGGGTCCCATGACCGGGTGGAGAGCCATGTCCCGGAAGTAGCGGGCGAGCATGGAATCGCCTCCGCCATCCTCGACGTCCTTCAGTTCCCGCTCCAGGCGGGTGACTCTCTCGGGCGCGGGAAACCGCTCTACGGCGTTGAGATCCATATCGAGGAACTCGCTCGGAGGCTCTTCGTCGATGAAGTCCGTTCCTCGAGCACGGATGCCAGTCTCCTCCGCGTGATCGTCATCGAGGAGACCGCGCTTCGCGAGCGACGGTGCAGGAGGGTCTGTCCGGGTAACGGGCTCCACGGCCGGCCCGACGGCATTCGTTCTTCTCATGGCTGCTCCTTCCGCCCTTCAAAAACCTTCGCGAGTGACACATGCGTCGGGAAGTCGCTAAAGACGCACCTCCTTCATTTCACCGCAGTAGCAGACACGGTCGTCCTGCCCGATTTGATCAGTGCAGCCATTGAGAGCGTTGGGAGTGATGCTTGGCGTGCTCATCTGTTTCGTGCTGCCGGCAAGCCGTACGGAGATCACGGAGCGAACCCAGGACTCAGCCTTTGACGGCAGGGGTTCCCTCCGCCGAGCGGCTGCATGGATGAGCAGCCAAGGTCTGGACAACAAGGCTCGATCGTCGTTCCTCCACAGTTCGAGATCGCATCCTTGTTGCTCCTTCGTCCTGTCGAGGTATGTAACGATCAGACAGCCGTATTGATTCCTCTGCCTTGTCCGCCACACCCAACATAACTTGGGTATGTCTGGGAGCTTGACAACCCAAGCAATGATTGCGCCATGTCCTTCTGGTGTTCACATTCTTCCATGTAGGAGAACGTAGACACTCAGACAGAACTGACGTTCCATCCATTCATCGACCGGCGGTCCGGACGCATCGTCCAAAGCTTGAGACGTGCCCATGCATTGCTCGAAGCGTGCCAGCAGTCATCACGTCCAAACGCACGAACTGGCTTGAGCGCCTGACGGCTCCGAGCAGGAAACGGAGCTGAAGGTTGTCCGAGGACAGAGAGGTTGCAGCAATTCTTGCGCGCGATCCGCCTGGATCATGAGTGCCTTCGGAGAGACCGCATCCTCCCGGGACGACTGCCCGCAAGTTTCCAGGAGGAACGCCGGTCCTGTTTGACGCACAGCGACATTCCAGCGCACCCCTGGGTACGTGCTGAAATTGCACAGAGGCCACCGGCCTGTTGACGTGCTGAACGGGTGGACGCTGGCCAGAGCGGCCGACGCATCTACCAGAACATGGCGGTGAGAAAAATCTAACCACCCCCTGGCCGCTGGATCAGGGATAGGGCTTCAGCGCTTCAGCGCTTCAGAAGCTGCTCAAGAACCGGAGGTCGTTCTCGAACATCAGGCGGATGTCCGGGATCCCGTACCGCAGCATGGCGATGCGCTCGATCCCCATCCCGAAGGCGAACCCTGTGTAGCGCTCACCGTCGATGCCGCACTGCCGGAACACCTCTGGATGGATCATTCCGCACCCGAGGATCTCGATCCATCCCGTCTGCTTGCAGACCCTGCAGCCATCATGGCCGCCGTCGGGTCGGACGCAGAACACACAGCCCACATCCATCTCCGCTCCCGGCTCGACGAACGGAAAGTAACTCGGCCGGAGCCGGACCGGCGTCCCGGGCCCGTAAAGCCGCTCCGCGAAGGCGGTCAGCGTTCCTTTCAGGTCGGCCATGCCAACGCGCTCATCGATCAGGAACCCCTCGATCTGATGGAACATCGGCGAATGGGTGACATCATCGTCACGCCGGTACACGGGACCCGCGCTCACGACACCCAGCGGCAGCTTGAGGTCGGGGCTGGTCATCTCTCTGACCTGCATATTGCTGGTGTGGGTCCTGAGCAGAACCCCGGGACCCACCCAGAAGCTGTCCTGCATGTCCGTGGCAGGATGCTCCGGGGGGAAGGCCAGCTTCGTGAAGTTGTTCTCCTCGGTCTCGACCTCCGGGCCACTGGCGACGACGAACCCCAGGCTGCGGAAGATCGAGAGCAGCTCGTCCTTGACCTGGTGGATGGGGTGCAGGTGACCGCGCTCGAACTGGCACCTCCCGGGCAGGCCTAGATCGAACGGCACCTGGCGAAGCTCGTCCGCCTTCGCCGACTGCGCCAGCCCGCGCAGCCGCGCTTCGAACATCGACTCCACGTCGTGTTTCAAAGCGTTGATTCCGGCCCCCACCGCGGAGCGCTGGTCTGCCGGGTACTTGCGTATCGTGGAGAGGAGATTGGTCAGCTCACCGCGCTTCCCGAGCAACTTCGCGTGATGCTCGCGGAGATCCGCCTCGGTTCGCGACGTCTGGAAGACCTGGTGGGCGTGCTCCCGCAGCCCCGTCAACGTGGTGTTGATGTCGGCTGCGGGCTCTGCGGGATCGCTCACGTTATCCCTGCGCCATGCTCAAGGGGTGGCGGCGCCGGTCGCTTGAATCACCTGACGGAACGAAGCCGGCTCGTGGATCGCGAGATCCGCGAGCACCTTCCGGTCGAGAAGGATGTTCGCACGCTTCAGGCCACCGATAAGTCTGGAATAGGTGGTGCCATTGAGACGTGCTGCCGCATTGATGCGGGCAATCCACAGCCGACGGAAGTCGCGCTTCTTCAGCTTGCGGCTGATGTAGCCGTACTCCCAGGCGTGGCGCAGCACTTCCACGGCCTGACGGAAGCGGTTCTTCCTGCCGAGGAAGTACCCTTCCGTCTGGTTGAGTACGCGGTTGCGTCGGCGACGAGCTTTGAATCCTCTTTTTACGCGCGGCATTGTCTACTCCGACCCATCCTCAGCCGTAGGGAAGAAGCAGCTTGACGCGCTTCTCCATCGCCTTGTCCACAGTGTCGTTCTTGCGGAGACGGCGGCACCGCTTCTTGCTCTTTTCCTGCATGCAGTGGTTGAGGCCGCCTTTGCTGCGACGAATGCGGCCCGAACCCGTCACTTTGAACCGCTTGGCGGCAGCGCGGTTGGTCTTCATCTTCGGCATGATGATGGTCCTGAGTTGCTCCTTAGGGCCGCTGCTCCCGCACGTGGGAGAGCTGTTCCGAGCCACTATGGATGCACGGTGGGGACTTATGCCGAGGTTCCGCTGGGTGTCAAGACTTATCCAGGATCCAGCCTACCTGCTCGGGCATGGACGTGAGTCCTGTTACGTCCTCCATGGCTGGCATGCACAGGCAGTCCCGCGCCTCGCCCGGGCCGCGACGCATCACGACGGCGGCCCAGAGGCAAGTTACTGCGCTTCGACCGCGCCCGGCTGCTCCATCCGCCGGATCCGCTGACGCTCCATCGCCGCGCGAATGAACCGCGCGAACAGCGGGTGCGCATTGTGGGGCCGGCTCTTGAACTCGGGGTGGAACTGACAGCCGATGAAATAAGGATGGTCGCGGAGCTCGATCATCTCGACCAGCCGCTGATCGGGCGATACCCCCGAAAACACCAGCCCCGCCTGCGTCATGACCTCACGATATTTGTTCGCGACCTCGTACCGGTGCCGGTGTCGCTCGGCTATCGAGAGCACCCCGTAGGCCTCCGCGGCCAGCGTCCCCTTTTCGAGGATGCATGGATAGGCACCGAGCCGCATCGTCCCGCCCTTCTCGACGATGCCTTTCTGGTCGGGCATCAGGTCGATCACCGGGAAGGCCGCCTCGCGGTCGAACTCCACGGAGTTCGCGCCAGCCATCCCGCACACATGGCGGGCAAACTCCACGACCGCGAGCTGCATGCCGAGGCAGATGCCGAAGAACGGAATCCCCTGCTCCCTGGCGAACCGGATCGCCCCGATCTTCCCCTCGGTCCCCCGGTCGCCGAACCCACCGGGCACCAGGATGGCGTCGAGGTGCCCCAGCATGCTCCCCGTGCCTTGCGAATCGAGCTGCTCGATCTGCTCCGAGTCGATGTACTCGAGGTCCAGCCGCACGTCGTTGTGCAGGCCACCATGGACGAGGGCCTCGTGCAGCGACTTGTAAGAGTCGCGCAGGTGCACGTACTTGCCGACCACCCCGATCCTGACGTTGCCGCGGGAGGGCTTCTTGAAGCGCTCCACGATCCGATGCCAGGAGGACAGGTCGGGCTGCCGCGCCCAGATGTTGAGCAGCTCCGTGAGCTTCTCGTCGATCCCTTCCGCATGAAGCGCCAGCGGCAGCTCGTAGATGCACGCCACATCCATGGCCGCGACCACCCGGTCCACGGGCACGTTGGAGAACAGGGCAATCTTCTCCTTCATGTCCCGTGGGAGCGCCCGGTCGCAGCGGCACAGGAGCACATCCGGCTGGATGCCGATGGCCCGCATCTCCTTCACCGCGTGCTGCGTCGGCTTCGTCTTCATCTCGCCCGCGGTCGCGATGAACGGGACGAGCGTCACGTGCACGGACAGCGCATTCTGCGAACCCGATTCGATCTTGAGCTGCCGGATGGCCTCGATGAAGGGAAGGGATTCGATGTCGCCCACCGTCCCGCCAATCTCGACGATCGCCACGTCGGCGCCCTCGGCCGCCGACTGAATGCGCAGCTTGATCTCGTCGGTGACGTGTGGAATCACCTGCACGGTCGCGCCGAGATACTCGCCCCGGCGCTCCTTCGATATCACCGCCTCGTAGATGCGACCGGTCGTGAAATTGTTCTGCCGCGTCATGCGGGCCAGGGTGAAGCGCTCGTAGTGTCCGAGATCGAGGTCGGTCTCGGCACCGTCGTCCGTCACGAACACTTCGCCGTGCTGGTATGGCGACATCGTGCCGGGATCGACGTTGATGTACGGATCGAGCTTGATGTTCGTGACCCTGAGCCCACGTGCTTCCATCAGGGCGCCGATAGAGGCTGCGGCCAGTCCCTTGCCGATTGAAGAGACAACGCCGCCTGTAACGAAGATGAACTTAGTCCGCTTACTCATGACCTCTCTCGGGCTGTGACATGTAACGCACGGCCGCTCCGACGAAAATACAATTAGGGGTCCGGGGCTACCTTCAGCCGCCTCCACATTCGATCTGCGGGCGTGCTGTGGGCGAGGGCACCCCTGTCAGATATTTCCGCCCATGCTAGGCGGTCTGTGGTCCACGTCAATAACCCTCTCCCCGAGACCGCGCCACCACCTGCACCAAGCTTCCGCCGGCCGGCGCCCACCTGCAGGGCCCGCTTCGACGGCTCCGCGCGCTTCTATTCGGCCTGGAGCGAGCTCTCGGGCGCGGAAGTCGGCTCTGGCGTCGGCGCGGGCGCCGCGGCAGCGTCGTTCTGCAGGCTCTGCTCGCTCTCGTCGAAGTTGCTGGTCTGACCGAGCTGCCGCCTGCGTGTCGCTGCGTACTCGACCCGATCGCGGGTCTGACCGTACGTATAATAAGCTGACCATTCCTCCCAGCACGCCTGGCGTATGGTCGGCTTCACATCCATCATCGTATCCAGCGCCATACAGCGCTCGAAGCGCACGTCACCTTCGTAGACTGCATTGAGCCCGGCGCCGCATCCCGTCGCGGCCAGCGCGGTCAGCCCGAAAAGGACGACGCCAGGGTGCATCCACCGACGGATGAAGCCTGGACACGAGGGCCAGCAGAGCGCTTTCGAGCAGCAAGACGTCGCGCAAGACGTCGCGCAAGACGTCGAACGCATCTGGAGGAGGCGATCAGTCCAAGGTAGCCGGAAAGACGTCATGTGGTTGCGCTCGCCTCTGAGATGCCGTAAAGGGGTGTCCCCGCAAAACGCCCGCCTCACGACAGGCGGTATCTGAACTGTGGAGCCTGTATGTTTCTGATGCTGTCGAGAGTGCCCCGTAAGAGCAACCGGACGAAAACTAGACGTTTGCGCGCCAAGATGAAGGCCAAAAATCGCGGACGTCGCAACCGCGTCTACGGCCGCTAGGTCCTGGCCCGGCGGGGGCCCTCCCGGGCCCTCCACTTCCTGCCGGGCATCGCACCATCGATCCTCGTCGACCTGGCTCCGCAGGTCTCCCGACGCACCTGGCGCTACATCATGGCGCCTCTCCAGCTCCATCCCCGAAGTTTGCTCCGTCTTCCGCGGTGCGGCGTGGCGCTTGAGCTTTGGGCCCTCGAGCCTTGAGCCTTGAGCCTCAGGAGGCCCGAGACGTACCCCCACCATGTGGCCAGAGGGACCAAAAACCGTTGCTGGACAAGGACAAGCCGTGTAGATCATACAAAGATCCAGCCCCGGATCGCAGGTGATCCATACGTCGATGTGGCATCCGAGCCGGGTTTTGAGCAGGGCCAACACTGGATGGTTGTTCTGGGAAGGGCCACCTTGCTCGACCGTGCCTGCTTCGGATAGAACCTGGTTGAGATGAACTCGGTGAGCGGCCGAGCAGGTTCGCGCCACTCCCCGGCAACAGTTGAAGCGTAGTCCGATCAAATAGGGATGTTACCGCAGTGGCGGTATCAATCCTGTGAAGTGGGGGGCCACAGGGCGCCTCCCATGAGGTGGGGCCGCTGGAGCGACGCCCGACATGCCCGAGGGCCCCATCGAGAGAGTGCGGGCGGAGGAACGATGGTCAACCCCCAGATGGTGATGTACGAGGAGGAGTTCAATCAGATCCAGAGCGTGGTGGATCGCCTCGTCAAGGACGCCAATGCCAAGGTCGTGTTCATCGTCGACAAGAACGGCCAGTTGATTGCCGCGAGCGGCGATGTCGACAACCTGGATACGACCTCGCTCGCCTCACTGACCGCGGGCAACATCGCTGCCACCGGCGGCATGGCGAAGCTCCTCAAGGAGAACGAGTTCGCCACCCAGTTTCACGAAGGTGAAAAGGCCAACATCCACATTCAGCTCGTCGGCAACCGGGTCATCCTGGTGGTGATATTCGACTCCAAGTCGAGCCTCGGCCTGGTTCGGCTCCGCGTGCGGAAAGCGAGCGAGGAGCTGAATCACATCTTCGAAGCATTGCTCCGGAAGGTGCAGGAGCCTGGCGCCGATTCGCCATTCGCCGAGATTACCGACGAGGACATCGACAACCTGTTTAACGATTAGGAGCGCGCTCGATGAGCTTCATCAACTACATGGCGCGCGAGATCAACTGCAAGATCGTCTATTACGGGCCCGGCCTGTGCGGGAAGACGACCAACCTGCAGTACATCTACGAGCGCACCAATCCGGAAGCGAAGGGGAAAATGATCTCCCTCGCCACGGAGACGGACCGGACTCTGTTCTTCGATTTCTTGCCGCTCGCACTGGGCGAGATCCGCGGCTTCAAGACCCGGTTTCACCTCTACACGGTGCCGGGGCAGGTGTTCTACGACGCGAGCCGCAAGCTCATCCTGAAGGGCGTCGATGGCGTGGTGTTCGTGGCTGATTCGCAGGTCGCCCGCGTCGAAGCCAACCAGGAGTCGGTCGAGAACCTTCGCACCAACCTGGCCGAGCAGGGGTACTCGCTCGACAAGATTCCGTACGTCATTCAGTACAACAAGCGGGATCTCCCCGAGACCGGCACCGTGCCCGAGCTTCGTCAGCTTCTCAACCCGCTCGGCGTGCCTGACTTCGAAGGCGTGGCGCGCACTGGCGTGGGTGTCTTCGACACCCTGAAGGCTGTCGCGAAGCTCGTCTTGACCGAGCTGAAGAAGGGCGGCCCCTGAGCCCTTCCCTCGCCGGCGTGTGAACGCCGGGGTCCTCTCCTCACCGAACCCGTCCAGCAAACCCGCCCGAGCTTCCAGGAGATCACGCCCTGAAGCTACGGGAAAATCACGCCCTGAAGCTTCAGGGCCGTGACTTGCGCGCGCCGCCGTCGACGCACCGGATCAGAACCTGGAGACCAGCTCCAGGCGCACGCCTTCCAGAGGCGGGAAGAAGCGGCATACCCCGGAGACGCAGCGCAACCCACCGCGCCGCTGCCCCACGAACAGGTTGACGGTGTCGAAGATCTGCTCGGGCAGCGTGTCGTGGTTCGTCGCCTTCCACTGCAGGCCGCCGTTGAAGTAGTGGCAGAAGCCCTCGGTCCTTCCGGGCTCGCACCCCTCCTGCGACGTGTACTCGACGCCGAAGATCCCCACCAGGTTGGGGGCCCACTGTAGCGCCGTGTAGTTCTCGCCCTCGATCCACACCCGCACGAAGTTCTCAGGCCGGAAGCGACGCCGGTGGTTGCCCTGGAACTGCAGCGAAAACGCGCCGGCCAGGTGCTTCACGATGTCGTAGCGAACGTACGTCTCGCTGTAGAACAGCTCTCCTTCTCCGCCGACGAAGCCGCTGTACGGCACCTCCGTCTCGGTGCGCCGGAAGCCCGCCCAGACGCGCGCATGGGAGCGCCCCTTCTCGAACTCCAGGTCCGTCCCGGCGCCGTAATCCCAGGCATTGGTCTGCTTCTCGCGCGAGGTGTCGCAGGTCTCGTTCTCGGGGTCGAGCTCCGACCAGCTCACGTAGCGGCCGAGCCACGCATAGACCGCCGAATCGGGCCGGAACCGGTAATCGGCCCGCGCCCGGCCCGCGGTGATGCACACGTTGGGAGCGCCGATGGGCTCGATGTAGATCGGCTCCGCCGTCGGAGGCTGGCTGTAGTTCACCAGGCTGAACTCCGGCGCCCCGAACCCCACGCCCGAGATCGGATCCGCGTCGATGTTGGCGGCGAGCGGGAAGAAGCGCCGGTAGTGCTTCCCCTCCAGCGCCAGCGTCAGCGGCCCCCCGCGCGCGTTCGCGGAGGCGTACACCGCGTAGCCCGAGAGGTCCTCCGCCGGGGTGCGCGTCAGGTCCAGGTGACCGTCCCGGAGCTGCTGGCCCACCACCTCCACGTAAGCGTCCCCGTGATCGGCGATGGACGGGATGTTCAGCGAGCCCCCGAAGTTGCGAATGGTGTCGTGCCGCCGCGAGGCATTGTTGCGGGTGAACTCCGGGTACTGATTGGCGCATCGACCCTGGATGAGGTTGTTGCCCGAGCGCAGCTCGTCGTCTCCGCGCTCGATGCAATCGAGGTACTCCCGGGTGTACGACTTCCGCAGCAGCATCGCCCCGTTCGCCGCGAGCTGCACGAGATCGGTCCCGGCCTCGACGCGCCCGCCCACGACCGTGTCTTCGAGGTAGCTCGGGCGTCCGAGCTGGGTGACGTTCACCGTGTTCCCCTGCGCATCGGCGAAGGCCTCCACGCTCTCCAGATCGGTCACGCTCCCCCGGCCGGGAAAGCCGAAGAACAGCGGTGACCCGTCCCCGTGCAGCCGCCGACCGCTCACCTCGTCGATGCGCAGCGGGTTCATCTGGCCCCCGAAGAAGGTCCCGCCCAGCCGGAGCGGCCCCACCGCCTGATTGACCGTCAGCTTCCCCCCGCGCACGGTGGTATCGATGGCCAGCTCGTCGAGCTTGCGCACGCTGAACACCAGCCCGCGCCCGAGCTGCGCATAGAAATCGCCGACCGTGGCCTCCACCCCCGATTGCGAGTAACTGACGTACAGCTTGGCGGGATAGTAGGTATTGAGGAACCGCGTATTCAGCTCCCGCACCAGGTCCGGCCGCCCGAACACCACCTCGTCCGAGGAAAAGAGGCGCTGGAACTCCGCGTCCCCGGGCGAGGGCGTGATGAAGTACGTGGCCGTGTCGACGCGCACCCCGAGCTGCAGCCGCCACCAGAAGAACTGCAGATTGAAGCGATCGATCCACTCCCCGAACTGATCGTCGACGTAGCGCGTGGGGTAACGGCGATCGTCGTTGCGGTTGTCGAATCGGTAGTCGACGACAGCGGTGTTCGTCAGGTCGAGCGTGACGGGCTTGCCATCAATGGCGCCGATCTCGGCAGCTCCCGCGGTGCCCGAGCACACGGAGGCGAGGAGGAGCGTCGAGAGCGAGAGCGCGCGGATGTGGCTCGGCACCCGCGCCTTGTAGCATGGCCATCCAATCGCTTGGCGGTCGCTCGTGGGGCGGTGTGGTGGGACAGGTCACCGAGCCCTCGGGACAGGTCATCGACCTCTCGGGACAGGTCATCGACCTCTCGGGACAGGTCATCGACCTCTCGGGACAGGTCATCGATCGACCTCTCGGGACAGGTCATCGACCTCTCGGGAGAGATGGCTCGACCTCTCCGGACAGGTCATCGACCTCACCGGACCGGTCACCGACCTCTCCGGACAGGTCATCGACCTCACTGGACAGATGGCTCTACGCCTCTGATCAGGGGGCGGCTGCGAGGGCCTTCTCGACCTCAGCCTCCAGGGTCACCTCGTCCCCGGGCTGGTATCCTCCCCGCTTCCTCACGATCGCCCCTCGCCGGTCGACGAGGACCGTGAAAGGCAGCTCACGCTTCGGGTTGTAGCGGGCGGTGACGGACGTCTCTTCGTCGAGCAGGATGGGGAAGACCATCCCGCGCTGGTGGACCACGCTGCTCACCTGCGACCGCGACTCCGGCCCGTCGAGCGCGATGGAGAGCACGACGAAGCCGCGCTCCTTGTTCTTCTTGTACATGTCGACGAGGTGCGGCATCGCGGCGAGGCACGGGTCGCAGGTCGTCGACCAGAAGTCGAGCAGCACCACCTGGCCCTGGTAGTCCGAGAGGCGCGCCGTCTTGCCGTCCAGCGTCGGCAAGGAGAAGTCGGGGGCCTCGCCTTCCCCGGAGCTGGCTGCAGCGGGCCCGGCGCCGCTCCCTCCCGCGCCCCCGCAGGATGCGGCGGAGAGGCAGAGGACTGCGACGGCCGCGGTGAGCGCGCGGCGGGTGGAGGCCCCGAGGCGAGCGTCGCGCGTCATAGCGTCCCGTCGATGACCTTTTCGAACTTCTTCCAGAAGCTTGCGTTCGGAGAGCCCGCGACCACCTCGACGATCGACATGTCCCGCGTGTCGATGATCATGTTGGCCGGGAAGGCGTCGGCGCTGAACAGCGCCCCCAGCTTGTAGGAAGGATCGATCGCCGACGGGTAGTTCACGTCGTACTTGCGCGTCCACCGGTACAGCTCCTCCTGGCCGGCGGGAGCGCCCGGGGTGGGCCCGTCAGCGAGCTGCAGCAGGTACTCGCCGCCCACGGGCTTGTGCTTCTCGTACTTCACGGGGAGCACCTCGTCCGCCTCGTAATTGCAGGGGCCGCACCACACCGACGACACCACGATCAGCAGCGCCTTCGGCTTCGCCACGCCCGCGCCGTACTGCGCTTCCCGCCCCTCCTCCGCGTACACCGCGTTCCCGTCGGGGTTGTAGAAGTCAGAGAGATGGATCTCCTGCAGCGCGTCGTTCACCACCGCCGCGTTGGAGTAGCCGACGAACTTGTAGTTCGCGATCTTGGAGCCGATGTTGATGCCGTAAGGCCCCTCCGGGTAGGAGGACACGTCCACCGCATCCTGGCCGCTCCCCTCGGGAAAAGGAGGCGCGAGCTCCTCGCCGCCGCACCCGCTGAGAAGCGCGAGCCCTACGAGGACCGGACCAGCACGAAGCACGAGGTTGTGTTCTCGCATGAGGCTCCCGACTGCAGTTTGGTGTAGAAGACTCATTCTTCCGGGCGTATTGGTGCGAGTCAAGAGGCAGGCCAGCAGCAGCGCCTGTAATCAGGGCTCCACTCCGCGGCGGTCCGCGCTGGAGAAGCCCATCGTTCTTACCGTTGCGGCGGGCCGAGCAGCCGCACTGAGGTCGCGCATGCAGCAGTCCCCGCCCATTTCTGCCGCTCCTCCCCCTGACTCTCGCTGGCGTGGTGCGCGTGGTGCGCGTGGCGCGCGTGGCGCGCGTGGCGTGCGTGGCGTGCGTGGCGTGCGTGGCGCACTTCACGCCGTCCGGGCTGTCGCGGCGCTCGCAGCGCTCGTCGGCGCGAGCCTCGGTGGATTCGCCGCCTGCTCCTCCGAGGAGTGCGTGGGCGGGGTGCTGGTCGACGGGATCTGTCAGGGGAAATGCGAGCCTGACCTCTGCAAGGACCAGAACACGTGCGTGGCCAATCAGTGCAAGCTGCTCTGCAGCGGCCATAGAGAGTGCAATCTCGCCAGCCAGGAGTGCATGGCGGCGGTCGAGGACGACACCAGCGCGGAGATCCTGGTGTGCCAGTCGAAGACGAAGGGCGTCGGCCTCGGCGCGAGCTGCCCCTTCGGGCAGTCGCAATGTGAGTCGCTCTTCGTCTGCCCCGATGGCTCGGCGTGCGGCCCCGAAGCGTGCGGGGGTCGCCCCGATCAGTGTGCGCCGCGCGCCGACGGCAGCTCCGCGTGCCCCGACGGCACCCCCTGCTGCGCGGAGGATCAATGCATGCCGCTCTCCTGCCGCTCGGCGGGCGAGGGAGACGCGGAGGCCTACTGCACCATGGTCGGCTGCCGCAATGACGGCGATTGCGCCGGGGGCTTCACCTGCGGCGTGACCCGCGACGCCCGGGAGATCTGCGGCACCGACAAGGGCAACAGCAACGCCTGCGGCGAGTCCGACGAGCCGTGCATCGACCTGGCGACGGCCGGAGAGACCTACGTGGAGGGGTCGATGTGCGCGCTGCGCAAGACCTGCCTCAAGCGAGCTCCCTGCGATCCGTGCGAGAACGATCTCGACTGCTCCACCGCGGCGGGGATGGTCTGCACCTCCATCGGCGGCTCGAACCGCTGCGCGCAGACCTGCAATACCGACTCGGACTGCGAGATCGACTATGCCTGCGACGCGGGCGCCTGCAAGCCTCGGTTCGGGAGCTGCGAGGGTGACGGGAGCTTCTGCCAGCCCTGCCAGGACGACCTCGATTGCGGCCCCGGTGCCCTGTGCACCCCCGTGCCGGGCCTCGACAAGCAGAAGGCCTGCTTGCCCTGGGAGCGCCCGGATCCGAACGCGCCCGGCATCATTCCGGCGCTGCCCTGCACCACGGACGCAGACTGCCCGCTCACGCCGGGGGGCTTCATGCACGGCGAGTGTCTGAACGAGGACGACGGCTACGCGCCGGCCGACAGCGGCTACGGGCGTTGCTACTTCCCGTTCGACTCCACCGTGCAGAAGTACGGCTGCTGGTACGAGTGCGACGTGGGTATCCCGTTCCCCGACAACATCGTCCCGGATCCGCTGGTCGAGTGCCCCGCGGGGACCATGTGCCGCGAGGGCTTCTGCGAATGATGCGACGCACGCCGCGGCCGATCCCCGGCTCCCGGGCAGGTGTGTCCGAGTCGTCCTCACGACGCCATCGACACCTTGGAGCACCTCCGATCGCACGTTGAAATTGTGCCGGAGCGCTGCACGGGTCTGGACTGCCAAACTGGGGCGGGCTAACGTCGGCCGGCTAGTGGCTGCTAGCGATCAGGTCAGCGACCCTCGACCTGATCGTCGTCTTTCCCGCGGGATCTCACAGAGTGCGTCACTGGCGAGAACGCCCCAACCACCAGTGGCATCTTAGCCGCTCGCCTCAATAAGGAGTGCTTCGACGATGAGTAAAAAGACCAGGATGCCCAAGGGCACCATGCCTTCCCTTCGCCTTGCTGCCCTGCCGCTCATGTTCGGCGCCCTCACCGCGCCCGCGATGCTCTCGGGCTGCGATGGTGAGAACCCGCTCGGCAACATTGCCGAGCAGTGCGGCCTGACCTGCTCCGGCGGTGGTGTCCTGGAAGGCAGGGCGAACATCTCCGGCACGGCGAGCATCGACGCGTTCTTCGGCGCGGTCGTCGATTTCACCGGCGCGGCGAACGGCGTCACGGCCAATGTCCGGACCCAGCTCGACGCGATGGCAGCGAGCCTCGGGCTCGAGGCGGGCGCGCCGGCTGCGGACATCCGCGCGGCGCTCGAAGCCAAGATCAGCGCCAACGTGTCGGGTGGCCTGACCGTCAAGGCGGAGCCGCCCCGGTGCGAGGCTTCCGTCGAGGTGACGGCGAGCGCGGCGGCGTCCTGTGACGTCAACGTGGACCCGGGCAGCGTCGAGGTGAGGTGCGAGGGCTCGTGCACCATCGACGCGTCGGCGCAGGCCGACTGCTCCGCGAACGGCACCCTGACCTGCAAGGGCCAGGCGCCGAACCTGGAGTGCGAGGGCAAGTGCACGGGTGACTGCGACCTCGAGGTCGCGGCGCAGTGCGAGGGCACCTGCCGCGGTACCTGCAACGGCGAGTGCTCCGTCCGGGACTCGGCGGGCAACTGCAAGGGCACCTGCTCCGGCACGTGTGAGGGCACCTGCGAGCTCACTGCTGGCGGGAGCTGCACGGGCAAGTGCGAGGGCTCGTGCGAGTACACGCCCCCGAGCGGGAGCTGCTCGGCCAACGCGGAGGTCCGCTGCGAGGCGAGCGCCCAGGCGAACGTCCAGTGCAAGGGCGGCTGCGACGGCAAGGTGACCCCGCCCTCGGTCTCCGCCGAGTGCAAGGCGTCTGTCGAGGCGAAGGCCGAGGCGAGCGTCGAGTGCAAGCCCCCCTCGCTCGAGGTGAGCTGGCAGTTCGCGGCTGGCGTGAACGCCGACGCTCAGGCTGACTTCCGGGCCTGGGTCGGCAACTTCAAGGGCCAGTTCTCCGCCCTGCTCGCGGCCTTCGCCAAGGCCGAGATTCTCGTCGACACCGGCGCGAACCTGATCGGGGCCGCCGATGGCGCCGTGAAGGGTGTCGTGGACAACCTCTCCGCCTCTGCCGACCTCAAGGCCAGCATCGGTGCTGGCTGCGCCCTCGCCGAGCTGCCCAACGTGGCGACGGCGATCAACGGCGCGGCTGGCGGCCTCCAGGAGAGCGTCAGCGCCGTCGTGGAGATCCAGGGCGCCGTGGGGATGTAGTCCCCTCAGCACCCACTCGGGTCACGGCGCGCCCGTCCGGATCTCGATCCGGGCGGGCGTTGCCTTTTTGTGCGCCGCGGTGACCTCCGGGCGGCGCGCTCCGTGTCTCGGTCGTCCGTTTCTCGGTTGACTGAGTCTGGGCCCGGTCCTAACAGCCATGGCCCCATGGCCATCACCGTAGATGCAGCCGTCACGGCCCTCGACAAGGTAATCGCGCCAGACCTGGATCGGCCGCTCACCGAGACCGACCGCATCCGAAAGCTGGAGGTCAATGAGGACGTGGTCTCCATTCAAATCGAGATCACCAGCCCGTTCCGCGAGCCCCTCGCGTCGAACGTGCGCGCCGCCCTGGAGGCCGCGGGAGCGAAGGAGATCAAGATCACCTGGGATCTCCAGGTCCCGCCCCGGGTCATTCAGGAGGACGATCCGAGCCCGCGGGTGAAGAACATCGTCCTCGTAATGAGCGGCAAGGGGGGCGTGGGAAAGAGCACGGTGGCGTCCAATCTCACCCTCGCGCTCAGCCGCGCGGGGGCCAAGGTCGGCATCCTCGACGCGGACATGTACGGCCCCAGTGTCCCCACCATGTTCGGGGTCATGGGTCGGCCCACCTCGGCGGACGGGCAGAGGTTCCTTCCTCTCGAGCGCTTCGGGGTGAAGCTCATGTCGATCGGGTTCCTGATCGAGGACGCGCGCTCCGCGGTCGTGTGGCGGGGGCCCATGCTGCAGAATGCGCTGATGCAGTTCATGCGCGACGTGGACTGGGGAGACCTCGACTACCTCATCCTCGATCTCCCGCCGGGCACTGGCGACATCGCCCTCACCATCTCGCAGAAGCTGCGCACCACGGGCGCGGTGATCGTGACCACGCCCCAGGAGGTCGCGCTCCAGGACGTCTACAAATCGGTCTCCATGGCCCAGAAGGTGGGCATTCCGCTGCTCGGGGTGGTGGAGAACGAGAGCTATTTCGTGTGCGATGGCTGCAGCAAGCGGCACGAGATCTTCGGCTCGGGGGGCGGGCAGCGCATCGCGGAGTTCGCCGAGGCGCCGCTGCTCGGCCAGATCCCCATCGTCCCGGCGGTGCGCGAGTGGGGTGACGCGGGGACGCCCATCGTCCAGGCGGCGCCCGAGAGCGACGTGGCGAAAGCATTCAACCAGGTGGCTGAGCGGCTCGCGTCCCAGGTGAGCGCTCTGGGGCTCTCGAGCGCGGGTGGCCTGCGTATCGACCGAAGTGGCGGGGTCAACCGTCGCCTGCCGATCATGCGTTAGCAAGGGCTCGCGCTAGCGCGTCGGGTAGGATATGGTTCGGCCCCCTTTCACCCGTAAGGAAGGGGCGACGGATGCAAGCGCGGCTGTGTTCGCCTTGTGAATGGGCCCGTCGCATGAGGCGCGAATGAACAGCGACGAGAACAACACCACGCCGGCTCAGACATCCCAGGAGCAGGTCGACCAGAGCCCTCCTGCATCTCCCTCGAACAGCGGATCCGTCGAAGCTTCAGCGCCTCCGCAGGCTGCTGAAGGCGCCGCTCCTGCCGAGGCCGCGACCGACGCCCCCAAAGCGACGGGTGCGGCGGGTGCGGCGGGTGGCGCGAGGGACTCCGAACAATGGGCTGACGACCAGCCGGGAGACGACATCGGCAACCGGGTGCGCGGCTCGTCGGTGCCCGACGACATCGGCAACCGCCGCCCGGGGGAGCGCGCTCCTGCTGCTGCGGGCGAGGCCGATGCTGCTGGCAAGAAGAAGCGGCGTCGTCGGCGCAAGGGCCCGGGTGAAGGAGCGCAGGCCGGTGGGGGCGAGGCGCAGCAGGCGGGTGACGCCGAAGACGGCGAGTCGTCGCAGGAGAGCGGCGACGGCGGTGACGGCGACGGCGGTGACGGCGGCGAGGGCAGTGAAGCGCAGGGTGGTGGTGAGAAGCAGAAGCGGCGTCCCGGCAAGGGGCAGCCGCCTCAGCTCCGGGAGCGCCCGGCGTTCAGCATTGGCGAAGAGGTCTTCGGCCGGGTCAGCCGGGTGACGGAGCACGCCGTCTGGATCGACATCGCTGGCAAGGCGACGGGGCTCTTCGACCGCCGCGAGTTGATGGACGACGAGCCGCCGGCGGAAGGCGATCAGTTCATCGCCACGGTGGCGAGCACGGGGATGCGCGGGGGCATGTTGGTGCTCTCGCGTTCCACGGCGAGCCTGGACGAGACCCGCACCCGCATCGAGGCGGCGTCGTCGAGCGGGGATCTGGTCTCCGGCTTCGTGACCGGGGTGGTCAAGGGCGGTCTCGAGGTCGACCTGGGTGGGCTGCGGGCGTTCGCGCCTGCGTCGCACGTCGATCTCCATCACGGGGCGGACCTCAACTACCTGGTGGGGCAGCGGCTGGATTTCACGGTCACCCAGTACGCGAAGAAGGGCCGCGACATCGTGGTGTCGCGCCGGCACGTGCTGGAAGAGGAGAACCGCAAGGCGCGGGTCGCGGCGCTCAGCAGCATCGAGCCTGGCTCGGTGCACAAGGGCATCGTCCGCAAGGTGGTCGCCTGGGGCGTCTTCGTCGCCTTGCCTGATGCGGGCAACGTCGAGGGCCTGGTGCACCTCACCGAGGCCAGCCACGATCGCGGGGCGAAGCTCACCGAGATCTTCAGGCCGGGCAGTGAGATCGAGGTCAAGATCCTCCGCATCGACGAGAAGGGGAAGCTGTGGCTGAGCCGCAAGGCGACCACGGTGGATCCCTGGGAGGCGGCGAAGGAGAAGTACGCGGTCGGCTCGCGCCACAAGGGTCGCGTCGCGCGGCTGCAGCCGTTCGGGGCCTTCATCGAGCTGGAGTCGGGCATCGACGGCCTGATTCACACGGCCGACCTGTCGATGAAGCCGATTCAGCACCCTGGTGAGGTGGTGAAGGTCGGCGACGAGATCGAGGTGACGGTCTCCAACTGCGATCCGGCGGGTCGTCGTATTGGCCTCCACCCGGCGCTTGCGGAGGGGGATGCCAGTGAGCCGCGCCAGCGCGTTCAGCAGGGCCGCTCCGTCAAGGTGGCGGTCATGCAGGCGACCGAGGCGGGTCTGATCGTGCGGGTGCTCGGCGTCACGGGCCGCGCGGCGCGTGGCTTCATCCCGGCGGGGCACACGGGGACCCAGCGCGGCACCGATCTGCGCAAGGAGTTCCCTGTCGACATGCAGTTCGACGCCAAGGTGATCGAGGTCGATCCGCGCCGTGGCGAGGCGAAGCTGTCGATCCGGGCCCTCAAGGAGGACACGGAGCGTCAGGCTTACCAGCAGTACCGCGCTGGCGTGGCCCGCGAAGCGAAGTTCGGCACCTTCGCCGACCTGATGAAGCAGAAGAACAGCTAGAGGCAGTTCAAGAGCTGATCGGCGAAGCGTCGCCGGTCAGCTCTTCATTCGCGGCCGAGGGCCTGGACGGGGTCCATCTGGGCGGCGCTGCGGGCGGGGAAGAAGCCGAAGATCAGGCCGATGGCGGTGCTCACGCCGAGGGCCATCGCGAGTGACGCGGGCTGCAGCTCCATGGGCCAGTCGAGTGCGGTGGCGAAGGCGAAGATGGCGCCGTAGCCCACCAGGGTTCCGGTGATCCCGCCGAGGGTGGCGAGGAAGAGGGACTCCAGCAGGAATTGCAGCAGGATGTCGGCTTCGCGGGCGCCGATGGCCATGCGGATCCCGATCTCGCGGGTCCGCTCCGTCACCGAGACCAGCATGATGTTCATCACCCCGATCCCCCCGACGACCAGGGACACGGCGGCGATGCTGATGAGCAGTGCCGACAGGGCCCCGTAGATGGTCTCCTGCATGGCCCGGAACTCGTCCTGGCTGCGGACCCGGAAATCGTCTTCCTCGCCGTCGCGGATGCGGTGACGGTGGCGCAGGATGGACTCGACCTGCTTCTTGGCGCGGTCGGTGGTGCCTTCCGAGGTCGCGCTCAGCATGATCCCGTGCACCTCGGAGGGGCGCGTCGCCAGGATGAACGAGCGCATCGTGCTGGCGGGCATCGCCACGATCTCGTCCTGGCTCTGACCGAAGGGGGAGGGGCCCTTCTCCTGGAGGACGCCGAGCACGCGGAACGTGTGCCGACCGATGCGGATGGTGCGGCCCACTGGATCGAGGGGGCCGAACAGGGTGGAGGCGGTGAGCTTGCCGATCACCACCACGCGTTCGGAGATGGTCTCGGAGGTCGGGCTCCACAGCGCGCCCTCGCTGACGCCCCAGTTGCGGATGGAGAAGTAGTCGGTGCGTGTCCCGATGAGCGAGGTGCTGGTGTTGTTGTTCTCGAACAGCACCTGTGCGCTGGAGCGCAGGAAGGGGGCGGCCCAGCGAACGCTGTTGGCCTCGCGGGTGATTGCCTGCACGTCGAGTTCGGAGAGGCGGGAGCGCTCGGCGGCGTTGCGGACCCCGGAGGCGCGGGTCGAGCGGGAGAAGACGATGAGTGCGTTCGAACCGAGGCCGGAGATCTGGCCCTGCACGCGCTCGCGGGCGCCGGTTGCCAGGGAGGTCACGGTCACCACGGCGGCGATCCCGATGGTGATGCCCACGATGGTGAGCGAGGCGCGCAGCTTGTTCCGGCGGATCGCGCGCACGGCCATGGGCAGGGCCGAGAGGAAGGCGCGGAGGAGGGTGATCACTCGCGCCTCAGGGCCGTGATTGGATCGAGCCGGGCGGCGCGGCGGGCGGGGAGGAAGCCGAACACCACGCCGATGGCGGTGCTCGTGCCCAGGGCCGCGGCGATGGCGCTCATGGGGAGGGACATCGACCAGCCCAGCGCGCTGGCGAGGACGGCGACGACGCCGGTGCCGACGCCGAGGCCGATGAGGCCGCCGATGAGGGACAGGGTCACGGCTTCCACGAGGAACTGCACGAGGATGTCGAGCTCCTCGGCGCCGATGGCCATGCGGATCCCGATCTCGCGGGTGCGCTCGGTGACGCTGACGAGCATCACGTTCATCACCCCGATTCCTCCGACGAGCAGCGACACGCCGGCGATGGACGAGAGGAGGACGGTGAGCGTGTCGAAGATCTGCTCCTGGGATTTGCGGATCTCGGCCTGGGTGCCGATCCGGAAGTCGTCCTCGCCGCCTTCCTCGATGTGGTGGCGCTGCCGCATGATCTCCTCGATTTGCCGCACCGCGCGGTCGACGGTGCGCTCGGAGGTGGCGGAGGCCATGAGCTGGTCCACGCGGCCGGGGGTGGTGGGCATCACCCGGGCGCGGAAGCTGCCGATGGGCATGAGGAGGCGATCGTCCTGGTCTTCGCCGAAGGAGGACTGGCCCTTGCGCACGAGGACGCCGACGACCCGGAAGGGGTGCTTGCCGATGCGGATGTACTGACCGAGGGCGTCGTTGGAGCCGAAGAGGGCCTCGCGCACGGTCTCGCCGATGACGCAGACCTTGGCCTTGAGCTGCTCGTCGGACTCGGACCAGCTCTCGCCCCGGGCGAAGGAGAAGGAGCGCACCTTCCAGTAGGAGCGGGTGGTGCCCATCACGCTGGTGGCGACGTTGCGCTCGCTGGCGACCACCTGCATGGACACCGAGCTGAAGGGGGTGACGTCGCTGACGCTGAGGGCTTCCTCGAGGATGGCGCGCCCGTCGTCCTCGGTCATCGCGGCCTCCTCGCTCTTGCGGGCGCCGGAGGCCTGCGACGACTGGGGCCAGATGTAGATGATGTTGGTGCCCATCGCGGAGACCTCGCCGAGCACGCGCTGCCGGACGCCGAGGCCGAGCGCGACCACCACGACCACTGCGGCGACGCCGATGAGGATGCCGAGGATGGTCAGGGAGGCGCGCAGCTTCGCGCGGACGATGGCGCGGAGCGCGATGCGGAAGGCGGCGAGGAGTGCCCTCACGCGGTGTCGCCCTCGTCGGGGGGCGGCAGCTCGGCGAGCGCGGAGGCGGCGTCGAGGGGCTGCTCGTTGCGGGCGTCCCTGCGGACGGCGCCGTCGCGCATGGTGATCACCCGCCGGGCGCAGGCGGCGATGTCGGGCTCGTGGGTGACGAGGACGATGGTGATCCCGTTTTGCCGGTTGAGGTGCTGGAGCAGGCCGAGGACTTCGAGGCTGGTACGGGTGTCGAGGTTGCCGGTGGGCTCGTCGGCGAGGAGGAGGGGAGGGGAGGTGACGAGGGCGCGGGCGATGGCGACGCGCTGCTGCTGGCCGCCCGAGAGCTGGTTGGGGGTGTGGTGGAGCCGCTGGCCGAGGCCCACGGCTTCGAGGGAGGCGAGGGCGCGCTGGCGACGCTCTGCCGCGGAGATGCCGCGGTAGACGAGCGGGAGCTCGACGTTTTCGAGGGCGGTGGTGCGGGGGAGGAGGTTGAAGCCCTGGAAGACGAAGCCGATGAGGCGGTTGCGCACGATGGCGCGGGCGTCGTTGGGGCGGTGGGTGACGTCGATGCCGTCGAGCCGGTAGGTGCCGCGCGTGGGGCGGTCGAGGCAGCCGATGATGTTCATCATGGTGCTCTTGCCCGAGCCGCTCTGCCCGACGATGGCGACGAACTCTCCGTGGGCGATGGTGATGTCCACGCTCCGCAGCGCGCGGACGGTGACGTCCTCCGTGACGTAGTCCTTGCCGATGTGTTCGAGCTCGATGAGGGGCTCGTCGCGTTCCGGCGTCATGGGCTGCCTCAGAAGATGCGGGGCCCACGCCGTGCGCCGGCGTTCGGGTCGTCGGTCTCGTCGACCACCACCTTGGCGTCGCCCAGGTCGGTGAGGACGACCGTGTTCACGCCGTCCGTGATGCCGGTGTCCACGACGCGCGGCTCGATCTTCTCGGCTCCGGCGGTGGCGTCCGTGATCACCCAGATCCGCCCCTTGCGCGGGGGCAGGGGTTCGAGGGGCGGCGCCTTGATCTCCTTGCCGGCGCTGTCCTTCTCCGGGGATGGCTTGAAGCGGAGCGCGGCGTTCGGGAGGCGCCTCGCGCCCTTCACCTCTGCCGAGCGCACGGAGACGGTGGCCGTCATGCCGGGGCGCAGCTTCACGTCGGGGTTGTCGACCTCGATGATGGCTGCGTAGGTGACGACGCCGGCCTGGGTGAGGGGGCTGAACCGGACCTGGCTCACGGTGCCCTTGAAGGTCTCGCCGGGGAAGGCGTCCACGCTGACGTCGGCGCTCATCCCCTCGGAGACGCGGCCCACGTCGGCCTCGTCGATGTCGGCGAAGACCCGCATCTTGCGCAGGTCCTGGGCGATCACGAAGAGGACGGGGGCCTGGAAGCTGGCGGCGACGGTCTGCCCGGGATCGATGGCGCGATCGATGACGATGCCCTGGATGGGCGAGTAGATCCGGGTGAAGTCGAGGTTCGTGCGCGAGGAGCGGAGCACGGCGTCGATCTGGGAGACCTGCGCCTTCGAGGCCGCGAGGTCGGCCATGGCGACGTCGTAGGCGCCCTGCGCGCCGTCGAGGTCGGCCTGGGTCCCGACGCCTTCGGCGACGAGCCTCTTGGCGCGGTCGAGGCGCTGCCTGGCGGTGGTGAGGGAGGCCTCGGAGCGGACCACGCTGGCCTTGGCGACGCCGAGCTGGGCGCGGTTGGAGTCGATCTGCGCGCCGAAGAGGGTGGGGTCGATCTCGGCGAGCACGTCGCCGGCCTTCACCACGCTGTTGAAGTCGACGAAGACCTTGGTGATGCGGCCGGAGACCTGGGCGCCCACCTGCACCTCGGTGACGGGCTTGATCTGGCCGGTGGACTGGACCGTCTCCAGCACGTCTCCGTTGGTGGGCTCGGCCGTGAGGTAGCGCGGAGGAGGCGGGGGCTTCGTCCGCTCGCGCCAAACGACGCCGGCGGCGATCAGGGCGCCGAGGACGCCGAGGATGACAAGCCGGCGCCACCAGCGCGTCTTGCCGGCTTTGCTGAGTTCCCGTTCCAGCTCTTGCTTCCCCGAGGCCCGAGCAGACGCATCCGCCATGCTGCGGCGCTCATACCATGACGGACCCGCGGCTGCGCTCTGCTTGAACCCGTGGTGCGGTCGTGGCAGAGGGTCGGGCGTCATGAGTACCCTCGCCATTGGCCAAGATACGGTTGTCACTCTGGCTTACCTGCTTCTCGACGAACGTGGTGACACTGTGGAGCAGGCCACCGTGGCGGAGCCGCTGGTCTACGTTCACGGCTACGAGGAGATCGTGCCGGGGCTGGAGAAGGCGCTCGTCGGGATGGTCGCGGGTGACAAGCGCGAGATCTCGGTCGGCCCCGAGGAGGCCTTCGGGCCCCACGATGAAGAGGGCGTGTTCGACGTGGGTCGCACCGACTTCCCCGACCCCGAGAAGGTGCAGGTCGGGGACGAGTTCATCGCCCAGAGCCCCGATGGGGACGAGGTTGCGATGCGGGTGGTGGAGATCCTCCCCGAGGGTTTCCGGATGGATACGAACCACCCGCTCGCCGGGCAGACCGTGCGGTTCCAGGTCGAGGTGCAGTCGGTGCGTGCGGCGAGCGAGGAGGAGATCTCCGAGGCCCAGGACCGGCTGGAGCACCACGAGCATCACGGCGACGAGGCGTGCGGCTGCGGCCACGAGCACTGAGGAAGCCTGGATCGGGGGGGCCGCCCGTTTCGCGCGTCCCCGGTGGCATTCCGTGGCGACTCGTCGTAGGGAGTGGGAGCCGCAGGGCAGGCGCTGTGACGTGCTGAGCCCGCGGAATGGGTTGCACCAGGGTCCCGCTGACCTCAGGGGTGCAGTTGTGCAAGGAGATCACCGGGAATGACTACTTCGGGACGCAAGCTGACCGACCTTGAGCTGGATGTGCGAGTGCGGGAGCGTCTCCTGGCGGCCGGGACGATCGCGGCCGAGGACATCGACGCTCACACCGCAGGGCTCCCGGACCTGGAGGGGCAGCTAGAGTCGCTTCCCTTCGAGCAGCCGGCGCTGTCCGCGGGAGGGGGCGTCACGCGCGGCGAGACTCTCACCTCGACGGACGACGGGCTCGAATGAGCGACGCGAAGAAGCCCGGTGCGGGTGAGGGCGCGGACGGCGGGGGCCTTCCCAAGCTGGATTTCTCGACGTTCGTCCTGTCGATCATCGGCTCGGCCTACGTGCACCTCGGGGACGCGCCGAGCCCCGACGAGGGCCGGGATCTGGCGCTCGCACGGCAGGACATCGATCTTCTCGGCCTCCTGGAGGAGAAGACCCACGGCAACCTCACGGGTGACGAGGAGCGGCTGCTCAGCCAGGCCCTCTACGATCTGCGCCAGCGCTACGTAGAGGTCGCAAAAGGATCGTGACGGTAGCGGGACGGAGGCTGCTCCTCGCGCTGACGTGCCTGATCACGCAGGCCTGCGGGCGGGGCCCGGGGGGCTCGACGACAGGCTCAGGTGCGGGGGAGCTACCGTCAGGAGCCTCGTCCTCGCCGTCCGCAGTGATGGTCCCCTCCACCTCGCCGATGACGCCACCGCCTCCGCCGGCGGTGGTGAACAGCGAGGGGATGCCAAGCTCGTTCGCGCCGCTCGCGCACCAGGCCGATCCCGCGGTGGCGACGGTGAAGGCCCGAGTGGAGCGCCAGGGGCGCCTCGGCAGGCGGCGCACCGTCGCCGAGGGGCTCGGGACCGCCTTCGTGTACGACCCTGCGGGGTATCTGCTGACCAACAACCACGTCATCGAGGACGCCACCGACATCATGGTGAGCTTCGTCGACGAGCGCGAGCTGCAGGCCACCGTGGTCGGGCGGGACAAGCGCACGGACGTCGCGGTGCTCAAGGTGGAGCAGAAGGGCCTGCCGGCGCTGCCCCTCGGAGACTCGGACGCCATTCAGGTGGGCGACTGGGTGGTCGCCATCGGCAATCCCTTCGGGCTGTCCCACACGGTCTCGGCGGGCATCCTGTCGGCCAAGGGACGGACGCGCGACGACGTGAAGGGGCTGGATCCGAGCGGGTACTTCAGCTTTCTGCAGACCGACGCGAGCATCAACCCGGGCAACTCCGGGGGACCGCTGCTGAATCTCAAGGGCGAGGTGGTCGGTATCAATGCCGCCGTTCGCGCCAACGCCAACAACATCGGGTTCGCGATCCCCATCAACATGGTCAAGCAGCTCATGCCGATGCTGCTTCAAGAGGGGCGGATCCGGCGGAGCGCGATCGGGGTGGTCGTGGATTCGCTCAATGCGATCGAGGCGGCTCGACTGAAGCGGCCCGATCGCAAGGGCGCGTGGGTGAAATCCGTGAGCCCTGGTGGTCCGGCCGACAAGGCGGGGGTGTCGCCGGATGACGTGATCGTCGGCTTCGAGCGCAAGCCGGTGTCGAATCCCAACGAGCTGCGCTGGCTGGTGAGCATCGCGGGGGTGAACAAGACGGTGACGCTCCAGCTCGCGAGGCTCGAACGGACCTTCGAGGTCCGGGTGACGCTCGGAGAGCAGCAGGAGTTCACCGAGGAGCCGGAAGAGCCGTAATCCAGCCCCCGGGGCACGTTCACGTGGGCTAGGCTGTGGGCGTGCCGCCGAGCGCGATCCCGCTGGACGAACTGGACCGAGATCGCAAGCCCCCTGACAGCGGAGGGGCCGAGATCGATGCGCGCCGGGGCGAGGAGCCCGACGGTGACCTGCCGGATGTTCAGGGTGGGGAGGCCGTGAATTCGGTGCGGCTGCGGGCGTCTAACCGACAAGACCGACGTCGGGAGGCGGAAGAGGACCGTGAGCTCATCAGCCGGGCGCAAGCAGGAGACCAGGCAGCATTCCGGATGCTGGTCGAGCGGCATCAACGCAATGCTTTCAGCATTGCCCTGGGGCTGGTCCGTGACGAGAACGACGCCCGGGAGCTCGTTCAGGAGGCCTTCCTCCGCGTTTACCGGGGTCTTGCAACGTTCCAGGGCGGCTCGTCGTTCTTCACCTGGCTCTACAGGATCGTCATGAACCTCTCGATCGACCTTCTGCGCAAGCCCGGGCGCCGCGATCAGGAGCTGCAGGACGACAAGGCCATCGACGAGGACGCGGTCCTCCCGTTCGTGTCGAAGATCGACGGCTCCGATCCGATGGACGTGCTGCGCCGATACGAGATCGCGGCGCGCATCCAGGCCGCGCTGGACACGCTGCCCGACTATCACCGTGGGGTGATCCTGATGCGCGAAGTGGAGGGGATGTCCTACGAGGAGATCGCGCAGGCGATGGGTGTGTCCAAGGGAACGATCATGAGCCGGCTGTTTCACGCGCGGCAGAAGCTTCAGCGAGCCCTCGCTGATTGCTATGCCGAGGAGAGTGGCGCCGAGCGGGTCGATGGCAGGGAGGAAGGCTCGTGACGACCAGTAACGGCAGCAAGCCAGTGAAGATGCAGCCCGGGGTGTCTCCGACGGACCTGGAGCTGATGATGTTCGCCGACGGCGAGCTCGATGAGCCGCGCGCGAGCGAGGTGGCGTCTTACGTGCGCGACGATGCGCGCGGGAGGGCGAAGAGCGCGACGATGGGCCTGGTGGGCATGGCCCTCCGTGCACGTCCGAGCGTGCCCGCGTCGGAGGATCTGGTCGACGCGATCATGGCGCGCGTGCAGCGCGAGGTCGCTCCCGAGGCGGCGCCTCAGGCGTTGTCAGAGGCGGCGCCTCAGGCGAAGGTCGTGGACGCTCCGGGCGCCGTGGTGCGGCCGATCGCGGTGGGCGCGGCGATCGGCAAGGCGAAGGAGAGCGGGAAATCGGGGCTCGAGCGGCGGCCGGCGAACGACAACGCGCGGACCATCTTCGGGCTCGCAGCCGCCGCGGTGGCGGTCGCAGCAGGCTTCATGATCTGGGGGCGCGTCCAGAGCGAGGTGCCTCAGCTCGCCACCTCCACGCCGTCGGCGATGACCGTGGACTCCGCGACGTTGTCGCCGGTGTTGCCGCAGGGTGTGGCAGCCGTCGACGACGGCGACAATCCGGGGGTCGAGGTGGCGGCCGTCGACTTCGGTGCCCGGATGGGCACCATCTTTTACGTACCGACCGGGGCTTCTGACATGAGCCCGACGACCGCAGTGGTATGGCTTTCCGATGACCTTGGTGGAGGAGCGAAATGAAACTTAAGGCGAGTGCACTCACCGTGGCGGCATTCGGGCTCGCGCTCCTCTCCGGGGCACCCCTCGCGGTGGCCGACGAGAAGCCCGCGCCGCCTGCGCAGGCGGCCCAGGCTGCCGTCTCCGCGGACGTGGTCATCCTGCACGCGACCAACGACGGCACGGGCATCGATGCGAAGATCGGGCAGATGCCGGAGCTCGCGAAGCCTCCGTTCTCTGCCTACAACAGCTACAAGCTGCTGGACCGCACGAGCCTCAGCCTCTCGAAGAGCAAGCCGACCAAGCTGACGCTCCCCAACCAGAGCGTGCTGCAGGTCTCGCTGAAGGAGGTGCTCGCGCCGAAGAAGAAGGACGAGCCGCAGCGCTACGTGATCAGCGCGAGCATCCAGCAGCCCGGTGGGGACAGCTTCCTGCCGCTGCTCGAGGTGAACGCGAAGGCCGGCGAGAACTTCTTCGTCGCGGGGCAGAAGCACAAGGGCGGCATCCTCGTGATCGGCTTCAAGGTCGCGCCCTGAATCCGTCTTGGGGGTGGGCCGCGGGAAGGTCGACGGAGAACAGCATCCCGCGGGGCTTGCGGATCTCGGCGCGCACCTGTCCCCCGTGCGTCCTCACGATGCTGCGCACGATGTTCAGGCCGAGGCCAGTGCCCGAGCCGTCGGTCCTGGTGGTGAAGAAGGGGTCGAAGATCCTGGCCAGGAGTTCGCGCTCCACGCCGGGGCCGTCGTCGGTGACCTCGATGGAGACGACCTCACCACCAGCGGTCACCGTGGTGGTGATCTCCAGCATGCTCCCCTGCGTCTGCAGCGCCTGAGCGGCGTTGGTGAAGAGGTTGACGAACACCTGCGTGAGCTGCTCGGGGACGCCAATCACCGGGGGGACCTCTCCGAAGCGCCTGGTCACCACCACGCTGGCCTGTTCGAGGACGTGCTCGCAGAAGTGGAGGGCGCGGTCGATGACGTCGTGGATGGAGACAGGCCCTGGTCGATCGGTGGAGGGGCGCGAGTAGGCCCGGAGATCCTGGGAGAGGTGGAGGATGCGGGTGGCTGCCTCGTGGATGCGCGCGAGGCGTTCGAGGTCGGCGGGCTCGACGCCGGTGCGCTCGCCCTTGCGGTGCAGGTAGTCGGCGTAGGCGAGGATGGACGTGAGCGGGTTGTTCAGCTCGTGGATCACGCCGGCCGCGATCTGGCCGAGGCTGGCGAGCTTGTCGGACTGGATGATCTGGTCGCGGAAGATCTGCCGCGACCGGCCCTGGCGGAGCGCGCCGCGGAGCGCGATGGCGAGTCGGTCGGCGAAGCCGTGGATGGCTGGCTCGTGCAGGACGTGCGGCTCTTGCGTCGCGAGGTGCAGGGCCGAGCGGTCGTCGAGGCCGAGGGGGATGACGCGCTCGTGCGGGAGGTCGAGGAACAGGCGACCATGGCGCGGGTCGGCGCCTGGAGGGTGCGAGGCGCGGGGGATCACCGTGGAGAGGTCGCCGCCCACGTCGATCACGGCGCCGACGCCGCATCCGGGGAGCACCTGGGCTGCGGCGTCGAGGATGGCGGCGGCCCGCTCCTCCATGGTGGCGTCTGGCGGGATCTCGCTCGTCGCGAGCAGCACGGTGTCGAGCCACTCGGCGGGGACGCTCTGCAGGAGCGGCCGTGGCACGGTGTGGGGCGCGTCCGAGGTGTGGTGCAGTCTGCTGACGATGTCGACGGTCATGATGTTCACCCCGAGGAACGGCCCGAGCCGTCGCTGCCGTCACTGGAGCGATCCAGATCGATGATTCTCGCGCTGCCCACGTAGCTCTTCGTTTCGTAGCGGGTGATCTTGCCGATCTTCCGCACGATCTCGGCCATGCGCTCGGCCTCGCCGCGGATGGTCTGGGCCGCGGCGCACGCAGGCGAGGAGGCGTCGACGCGGCGGAGGATCATCTCGGCGTAGCCGAGGACGGAGGTGAGGGGCTGGTTCAGCTCGTGGGCCGCGGCGCCCGCGAGCTCCGCGATGAGCGCCTGCTTCTCGCGGTGCCGCAGCTCCTCCTGGGCGGCGGTGAGCTGGGTCTCCATGTGCACGAGGTCGCGGAGGTCCGTGAAGATCCCGACCGAGCCGGTGGGCGCGCCGCCCTCCAGGATCAGCGCCGCCGAGAGCATCATGGGGATGCGCGTGCCGTCCTTGGCGAGGACCTCGGTCCGGTACCCTTCGAGCCTCCCGGGGCCGCCGTGCTCCTCGGACCGGATGAGGTCCATGATGTGGCTGCCGTTGCCCTCGGGGTACAGGTCGCGGATGGTCTTCGTCCCCACGACCTCCCGGGCCTCGTAGCCGAAGATGCGCTCTGCGGCGCGGTTGAAGAGGAGGAGGAGGCCGTTCATGTCCGCGGAGACGATGGCGTCGACGGAGCTCTCGATGACGCGCTCCAGGAACTCCTTGGTCTTGGTCAGCTCGGCCTCCGTGGCGCGCTCGCTGGTGACGTCGTGGAAGCTGACCAGGATGGCGCCGCCGTCCTCGCGCAGGACGCTGCTGAAGCTGCAGCTCAGGACGCGCCGCTCGCAGTACGCCTCGTGGGTGCGCTGGATGGTGAGGTCCACCATGTGCGGGAAATCGCCGCGGCCGAAGCAGGCCCTGAGCTCCTCCACGCGGTCGTAGTCGCGGGGATCGATGAGGCTCGCGAGCGTCATGGAGGCGAGCTCGGCGTCGCTGCGGTTGGTGATGGCCTGGGCGCGCGAGTTGGAGAAGAGGATGCGCCCATCGGGGTCGATGACCACGATCCCGTCGGCGGCAGAGTGGAAGAAGTCCGCGTAGGGTTGCAGCGCCGCCAGCCTTCGTTCGGCCTCGAACCGGGCGACGTTGATCTGCTGCGTCTGGTCGCGGAGCGACTGGAGGATGCGCGCGTTGCGCAGGGCGATGGCCGTGGCGCTGGCGACCGTGCGCGCCAGGGAGAGCTCGTGCTCGCGCAAGGCGACCGGGCGGCGCCCCCGGAGGAAGAGCACGCCCATGGGCTTGTCCTCGAAGAGGATGGGGAGGATCGCCACCGAGCGGAAGGCGTCGGGCGGCAGGGAGGCGCGGATCAGGTCGAAGACGGGGCTCGACCTGGCGTCCTCGATCACCAGCACCTGTCCGGTGGCGAGGACGTTCTGGATCTCGGGGTAGCGGGAGAGATCGAGGGGGAGGTCGCGCAGATCCTTGTCGTCGCTGGAGGCGACCACGTAGCCGACGTCACCCTTGTCGTGGACGAGGATGATGCTGCAGCGGTCGACCCGCGCGACCTCGGCGATGCGCCGCACGACCGTGAAGAGGATGTTGCGGATGTCGAGCGCCGAGGAGAGGGCCTGGGTCAGCTCCAGGACGACCTTCGCGTCGTGCTCCTTGCGGGCGAGGGCGACGACGTACTCGCGCATGCGGATCTGGCTGCGGACGCGCGCGATCAGCTCCACGGGGCGGAAGGGCTTGCGGATGAAGTCGTCGGCGCCCAGCTCGAAGGCGCGCGCGACCTCCTCGTCCCTGTCGAGCGCGGTCAGCACCACCACGGGCACCTCGGCGGTGCGGCGGTCCCGGCGGATGGCGCGGAGGATCACGTAGCCATCCGGGGGCGGCATCACCAGGTCGAGCAGGATGACCGCGGGGGTGTTCTCGGCGAGCCATGACAGCGCGGCCGCGCCCGAGCTGAGCACCTCCGTCTCGAAGCCGCCGCTCTGGAGCGCCCTGGTCAAGACACTGCGGCTGATCGCATCGTCGTCGACCACCAGCACCGTATCGCCCTGCGCCACGCGCCGAGCTTATCGGCAACGCGCCCTGGCGACGAAGGGACTTTGAGGCAACGCGACGCGCGATGCGATGCGCGATGCGACGCGTCGCGACGCTCAGGGGAACAGATCGCCCTGATCCGGCGTGGGCTTGGTCATCCCCAGATGCTCGTATGCGCGGCGTGTGGCGATGCGACCGCGCGGGGTGCGGCCCAGGAAACCCTGCTGAAGCAGGAAGGGCTCGTACACATCCTCGACCGTGTCGCGAGGCTCGCTCAACGCGGCGGCCAGGGTGTCGATGCCCACGGGGCCGCCGTCGTAGTGCTCGATGATCACCCGCAGCAGCCGCCGGTCCATCTCGTCGAGCCCGCCGGCATCGATCTCGAGCCGCTCCGCCGTCTTGCGCGCGATGCTCGCGGTGATGCGCCCGTCTCCGAGCACCTCCGCGAAGTCGCGCACCCGGCGGAGGAGGCGGTTCGCCACGCGCGGTGTCCCTCGCGAGCGCGCCGCGATCTCCCGGGCACCCGCGGGCTCGATGGGGATCTCCAGGAGGCGCGAGCTGCGCAGCACGATGCGTTCGAGCTCCTCGACGGGGTAGAAGTCGAGGCGCATCACGTAGCCGAAGCGGGAGAGCAGCGGCGCGGTGAGGAGGCCGGTGCGCGTCGTCGCGCCCACCAGCGTGAACGGCTTCAGGGCGAGCTGGATGGTCGTCGCATAGGGGCCGTCGCCGGTCATGATGTCGATCTTGAAGGACTCGATCGCGGGGTAGAGGCTCTCCTCGACGGCGGGCGTGAGCCGGTGGATCTCGTCGATGAAGAGCACGTCGTTCGGTTCGAGCTTGGTGAGCAACCCGGCGAGGGCGCCCTTGTGCTCCACCGCGGGCCCGCTGGTGGCGTGGAGCGTGACGCCCATCTCGCGGGCGAGGATGTGCGCCAGCGTGGTCTTGCCCAGGCCGGGGGGGCCGCAGAACAGGATGTGGTCGAGGGGCTCCCGCCGCCGCCGCGCGGCCTGCACGAAGACCTTCAGGTTCTCCGTGTGCTTCTCCTGGCCCACGTACTCGTCGAGCGATCCCGGGCGGAAGAGCCGGTCGAACCGATCGTCGTCACCCGTCTCGGCAGGGGAGATCACCCGTTCAGCCATCCCCAGGGAGTAGCGTGGGCAGCCGCGGGAGGGAAGGGCGTCAGCCCAGGGTCGGGAACGAAGAGAGGCGCGGCCGAACGTGGGGAGCTGTCCGGGGAAAGAAGGTGATGCAGATCGGTCTCCCGTCGGGAGTGCCCATCACCTCCAGGGAGCCTCCGTGCAGCTCGACGACGGAACGGGCGTGGCTCAGCCCCAGCGTCAGCCCTCGTCCGCGGGCCGTGGTCTGCCGGCTGAACAGGGCTTCGAGCTCGGCGGGAGGGACGTCGCGGCTCCCGTAGTCGATCTCGATGCGCAGCAGCTCACCGTGCCGGTCCCCCATCATCACCGTCAGCCGCACGAGGCTCGCGGTGGGATCTGCCGCGCCGACCCGCAGGGCATGCGCGAGGATCACCGCGAGGGCGCGCGTGGCGTAGGCGCGGTCCACGGGGAACCAGGGCAGCCCGGGGGCGATGTCGACCACGACCTCGGCCTGGACGTCGCTGGCCAGCTCCTGCGCCTTGCGGGTCGCGCCCTCGATCAGCTTGGTGACGTCCGTGGGCTGGGACTCCAGCGTGAGCTGTCCTGCCTCCACGCGCGCCGCGTCGAGGATGGTCTCGATGAGCCCGAGCAGCTCCCTGCCGCGGGTGGCGATGAGGCCGAGGCTCTCCTGCTGGGCGGAGGTCAAGGGCTCCTGCGCCACCAGCTCCGCGAAGCCGAGGATGGAGTTGAGCGGGCTCTTGAGGTCGTGGCTGACGCTCGCGAAGAGCAGGCCGCGCATGCGCTGCGCCGCCTCGCGGGCCTCCAGGGCGCGCTCCTGGGCGGCGGCGAACACCCGGAAGCGCGCGGTCAGGTCCTCGATGGCGAGCCCGAGGCGCGCCACCACCTCGAAGCGCGCGGGGCGGGCGATCTGGGTGGCGCCGCGGAGCACGCTGTCGGTGCCGAGCAGCCGCACCCGCCGCGTCGCGTGCACGAGGTCTGCGGCCAGCACCCGCCCGAACAGGAGGCCGAGCGTCCCGGCGACGAGCACGGCCAGGATCGCGGTGAGCGCGCCCCACGTCCCGACGGCAGGATCGAGGTTCGCGGAGAAGCGGACCACGGCGCGCCCGTCATCGAGCGGCGTGGTGACCGCGATCTGACCGTCGTCCTCGCGCTCGAACGAGGGCTCGGCCTCCCGCATGCGCTCTGGCCGGCGGGTGGCGATGAACCCCAGCTCGGCGGCGGCGGCGATCGCGTCCGCGCGGCCTGCCTCGCCCCGGCCCGTGCGTGACGGCTCCAGCGCCGCCCTGGCGATGAGCACGGCGGTGGTCTCCCGGCTCTGCTCCAGGAACGTCCGGAGGTGCGCGTGCACGGTCAGCACCGCGCCCACGCCGACGAGCAGCACCGGCGCAGCCACGGCCAGGAGCAGCTTCTGGGTCACCCGTCGGCGCGGCGTCTGGTAGAGCTCCGCCTTCTCCAGCAGCGCGCTGATGGGATCGACCGGGCTGCGTTCGAGCAGCCCCACGGTGGCGGCGCGCGTGAGCACGTAGTGAGGGATCGCGGCCGCCCCGTGGATGGTGATCGCCAGCACCAGCAGGCTGATCACCCGCTCGTCATCGAGCTTGTCGGGGCGGATCCCGGGAATGAAGAGCGCGCTCGAGATCACCGAGCTCACCGCGAAGAAGCGCATGGTGAGCACCGTCGGCAGGTCGGCCACCCGCTCGATCTGGTCGGGGTCTCTGAGCTTCACGCCCTGCGCCAGGGCCTGCACCTGGGGGGCCTCGGCGCGCAGCCGGGAGATGGTGATCGCCGCGATCACCATCAGCGCGACGAGCGCGATCCGCGCCCACGCCGAGAGGACACCCTCGGCGAGTTCGTGCTCGAGCAGGAGGAGCTGGGGCGCGAGGACCGCGAGCGCGCCGAACGCCCCGAGGCCCACGAGGAGCTGCTGGACGAGGACCCGTTGCCCGTACTGCTTGTGATCCCGGATCACGCGATCCTCTCGTCTGGTGATGAGTCGCGCGATGCGTCGTGCAACGAGTCGCGCGTCGGCGAGGGTGTCGGCGTGAGGGCACCGGGGAGACCCGCCTGAGGCTCCACCCACAGGGGCAGGGTGAAGGTGAAGGTCGACCCGCGCCCGATCTCGGTCTGGAGCTGGATCGTCCCCCCGTGCATCTTGACGAGCCGCCGCGCGATGGACAGCCCGAGGCCCGTCCCCGCGCGTCGCGCGCGCAGATCACCGATCTGGCGGTACTCCTCGAAGATGGACGAGGTCTCCTCCGGCGGGATCCCGGGGCCGGTATCGCGCACGATGACCGCTGCGTTCCGCCCGCGCGCCTCGATGCTCACCGTGATCGAGCCGCGCATGGTGAACTTGACCGCGTTGGAGACCAGGTTGGTCACGATCTGGCGCACCCGCCTCGGGTCGGCGTTGGCGAGGACGCCCTCCGCGCCCACCACCTCGAGGCGGACCGGCTTGTCGCGCGCCGCTGGCGAGGCCTCGCGCACCACCTGCTCGGCGACCTGGAGCAGATCCACCGCGCGCCGCGAGAGGTGCAGCTTGCCGCTCTCCAGCGCCGACAGGTCGAGGATGTCGTCGATCAGCGTGCGCAGGTGCTCGCCGCTCTGCCGGATCACCGACAGCGCCTCCCGCGCCTCGGGGTTCAGGGGTCCGTCGACCTCGCTCTCCAGCACGTGGGCGAACCCCAGGATGGCGTTGAGCGGCGTGCGCAGCTCGTGGCTGAGCCCCGCGAGGAACTCCGACCGCTCCTTGTCCATCTCCGCGGCCTGCGCGAGGTCTGCACGGTAGCTCCGCTCCGCGGCGGCGAAGCGCGACACGAGCAGGTTGAACGCCGACGTCAGCACGCCGACCTGGTCGAACGAACGGATGGGCACCGGACCCATGGGCATGCCATCCGTGCCCGACCCCGAGACCCCCTGGCCGCGCGCCATCTCCGTGATCCGCTGGCGCACGTAGTCGACGTCCTGCCGCGCCGACCTGGTGATCGCCAGCGCCACCGCCACCGCGGCGCCGAGGAGCAGCACCGTCAATGCTGCCACCGCGTTCCACAGCACGATGGTGCCTTGCGGCGGGCTCGGCGCGGCGACGAACGCCACCACGTAGAGGTGCGCCATCGGCGGGGAGAGCGCCCGCGCCGCGTACCGCACCCGACCGAGCGCCGTCGTCGTCTCGCCCTTCCCTGCCGCGAGCATCCGCACGATCTCCTCGCGGTGCGGGGAGCCGAACGTCTCGTTGATCAACACGGCGCCGCTCTGGTCCGTGACCATGACCTCCGACGCGGAGCGCCGCGCCGCCCTCCCGAGCAGCTCGGCCTGCTCCTCGATGGGCGTCGACCGCAGCCGTGCCGCGAGCGTCGCCGCGAGCACCTCGGCCCTCAGCCCCGAGGCCTGGTCACTCGTCTTCTTGAGCTGCCCGCTCCCGAGCAGCGCGATGACCACCGCCGTGGCGATCCCCACCACCAGCACGATCGCCGGCGCGAGCGAGACGAGCGGCAGGGAACCGCGAGGCCAGCGGCCCGGAAAAGAAGCCACGACCCACTCTACCTCGGGTCAGTGCCGATCAGCGCGAAGACGCCGTGGTCGAGCCAGCGCCCGTCGCACCACTCCGCCTGCCGCGCGATCCCCTCGAAGCGGAAGCCGAGCCTGCCGATCACCGCCAGCGAGGCCGGGTTGTCCGTCGCGGCGGCGACGCGCACCCGGTGAGCGCCCATCTGCTGGAAGGCGAAATCCAGCACCGCGCGTGACGCCTCCGTCATGAGACCGCGGCCCGTCGCCTCCTTGCGCAGCCAGTAGCCGAGTTCGCAGGAGCGGTGCATGTGCACGCACGACTCCAGCCCCACGACCCCCGCGAAGGCCCGGTGGCTCCGCTCGCGGATCACGAACCGGAGCGCCCGCCCCTGGTCCCAGTCCGCCGCGCACGCCTCGGCGAAGCGCGTGCTCGCGGCGGGATCGGTGTGGAACTGCACCCAGGGGAGCCAGCGCTGGAGCGTCACCCGTGAGCCGCTGACCGCGTTCCAGATCTCCGGACCGTCGGACGCGTCGATGGGCAGAAGAAGGAGGCGCTCCGTCTCGATCGGCCGTGCGCGCATCGTCTGACGGGACGGCAAGATCAGCATCGGGACTACCGGCACTGCACCCGCGCGGCGTAGGGCTCCAGGTGCCCCGCCTCGTAGTCCAGCCACGCGATGTACCACTCGCCTGGCTTCGTGCCTGGCGCGATGGAGGGCATCGGCTGGTCCCCGCTCACCCGCGCGAAGCGTGTCGCTGGCCCCACCCCGTCCCGGGTCAGCGCCGCGGTGGCCACCCGGCTCCCCTCGAACCACACGATCTGCGCGCGCCCCTCCGCGTCGACGGAGACCGCCGGGTGCATCCCCACCTTCACGAACTTCTTCCGCCAGAGCGGCTGCGCGGCCGCCGGATCCACGTACGCCGCGGAGGCGCCGCCGATGGGCGGATCGCCGTGCCACACCAGGTAGCACGCGTCCGCGCTGCACGAGATCCCCGGCCCATCGCTCCGCGACTTCTCGGTGTTCGCGAGGGCCACCTCGCCCGCCATCCTGTCCACCCGCTCGCCGCGCGCCGCCGGCTCCACCGACTTCCCCGCGTCGGCGATGGGCAGCCGCATGTGATGGATCGTGTGCAGCGGCTCCCGCTCCAGCCTGAAGACGATGTGGATCGCGTCGCCGTGCACTGCGATGGAGGGGAACCGCGCGCGGGGCTTCACAGGTCCCGCGGGCGCGACGTCGGTGAGCCGCACCGGCTGGCCCACGGGCTCCAGCGCGGGCGACAGCCGGCGCAGGAACAGATCTTCCGAGTCCGAGTTGGCGTCCCCCTCGTCGGACCACACCACGAAGAACCCCTCCGGAGACGCCGCGAGCGACGGCCAGAAGTTCCCCCCGCGCGGGATGCTCGCCGCCGCCACGGCGGGCCCGGCGATCCGGCCGTTGGCGTCGAGCCAGCGCACGTGCACGCCGGCCTCCGGCCCCTTCGCGTCCCAGTAGGTCAGCACGAACCTGTCGCCCACGCGCTTCAGGTCCGGGCGCCCCACCGCGTAGCCCTCCGGCGTGACGTCCACCGCGGCGCTCGTCGGGCGCAGCGCGCTGTCGAGCGACACCGCGTAGGCGTGCTCGCTCCCCTCGTGCGCGTCGGTCCACGCCATCACCGCCCCGCGCGGACCCACCGCGATCGACGGGCGGCTCCCCGGCACCGCACGCACGCCGCGCGACACCAGATCGTACGTGCGCGGTCGACCGAGCCCCGTCAGCCCGCAAGGCGCCTTGCCGCCCGCGTCCCGCATCGCCACCTGGAGGTGCTCCAGCATGGTCCGCGGCACCCCGTGCGCGCCCTTGTCGAACGCCTCCTTCATCATGGGGAACGCCTCCTTGACGTTCCCCTTCGCGATCTCCTCCTGGGCGCTGGAGAGCAGGGGGATCCACGGCGCGTCCCCCATCGGCGCGGAGGGCGTGTCGCGGACGACGCTCGGCTCTGCCGTCGGCGTCGCAGACGCCATCGACGCGGCGCTGGGCTTCGAGGAGGCCGAGGGAGGCAGGGCTGCCTGCGGCTGTGCGAACTCCTGGTAGCCCAGGTACGCCGCGCCGCCGAGGAGGCCGAGCACGAAGAGCGCGAGAACGACGCGCCCCACGCTGCTGCCGCGCCGCCGCGGTGACAGCGTGGTCTCGATCTCGGAGCGCGGCAGCGGCATCGCACCACCGGGCTGACCTGGCGCCGCGCCGGCCGGGGGACCGACGAACGCGAGCCCCGGGTTGCCCGAGGGGAGCGCGCCGGGCGATGAAGGGCCATCCGGAGGGACCCGCCGCTCCAGCGCTGGCATCGACGCTTGCGACTGCTGGATGAGCGCCGAGAGCGGCGCCGAGATGGTCACCACCGAGTCCTGCGACTCCTCCCGGGCATGCAGCTCGACCGGGATGTCGTCGAGGGAGGGCGTCCCCACCGCGGCCTCTGCGCCTCGCCCCGAGGGGCTCACCCCGAGCGCGATGGCGAGCTCGTCGGCGAACTCCTTCGCCGTCTGGTAGCGCTTCTCGATGGAGCGGTTCAGCGCCCTGTCGAACCAGAGGGTGAACGACTGCGGCAGATCGGGCCGGAACTCTGCGGGCCTCGGCAGCGGCGCGTTCGCGATCTGCGCGAACGTCATCGCCACGCCCTGATCGGTCTGCCACACCGTGCGCCCGGTCAGGCACTCGTAGGTGATGCACCCGAGCGCCCAGAGATCCGCGCGGTGATCGACCGCCCCCTGACCCCGCACCTGCTCGGGGCTCATGTACGCCGGCGTTCCGAAGACCGCGCCCTCGCGGGTCAGCCTCGCCTGCTTGTTGTCGCCTCCCCCGTCCATGGGCGCGTAGAACTTCGCCAGCCCGAAATCGAGGATCTTCGCGAGGAGCCGGTTCTCCTCGTCGTGCGTGAGGAAGATGTTCTCCGGCTTCAGATCGCGGTGGACGATGGACGCCGCGTGCGCCTTGGAGAGGCCCCGGCAGACCTGCATCACCACGGCGACCGTGGTCTCCAGGTCCAGGTTCCTGACCACCGTCATCCGCTCGTAGAGGGACTCGCCCTCCAGCAGCTCCAGCACCAGGAACGGACGCCCGTCCTCCAGGCGCCCCGAGTCGTACACGTCACAGATGTAGGGGCTCCGGATGGCCGCCGCCGCCCGTGCCTCCCGGAGAAACCGCTCCACCACCACGGCCGACGTGGTCAGCTCCTGGGCGAGCACCTTGATCGCCACGCGCTTGCCGATGTCGACGTTCTCGGCCTCGTAGACCGCGGCCATCCCGCCCCGGCCGATCTCGCGTGTGATGCGGTGCTTTCCGGCGAGGAGCGTACCTACCGGGATCTTCGCTTTGTTCGGCAAAGCCATCAGGGCAGCGGTGTCCCGCGGGTTTGGTCGGCGAGCCTATGCGAGGCGCACGAGGAGAACAAGGAGCGCCCTACCTTCCTGGCAACACTCAGGGCCCAGCATCCATTTACTCGCTCCGACCCACGCCCGAAACACTCCGGAAACCTGCCCCCGGCTACACCACGCCTGGCCCTGGCCGCCACGCTGGCGTCCGGGGCCCGGATCTGCCCGGATGTTCCGGGTAAATCCCGGACGCTGTGGGAACGGCCCCCCTGCCCCCGAGGGCCACGCGGGCGGGGACACCTCCCCTCCCTCCACGGGGGTCGGCGGGGGGGAGCCTGCCGCGACGACCTGTACCCGAGGCCCTGGCGAGAGCACATGAAGAAGGTCGAGGCCATCATCAAGCCGTTCAAGCTCGACGAGGTGAAGGACGCCCTCGCCGAGGTGGGCATCCAGGGCATGACCGTCACCGAGGTGAAGGGCTTCGGCCGCACCGGCGGGAAAAAAGAGGTCTACCGGGGCTCTGCCTACGTCGTCGACTTCGTCCCCAAGGTGAAGATCGAGATCGTCGTCCCCGACGGCATGGTCAACGACGTCATCGACGCCATCGAGAAGAGCGCGAAGACCAGCCGGATCGGCGATGGAAAGATCTTCGTGATGCCGGTGGAGGAAGCCGTCCGGATCCGCACCGGGGAGCGCGGCGAGGACGCGATCTGACCCGATTTCGAGGGTGGGGAGCGGGAGCCTCACCCGGAAGCCAGCTTTTGTAACGACCGAGAGAGGTAAGAAGAGATGAAGCCGAAAGATGTCATCGCGTTTGCCAGGGAGAACGACTGCAAGTTCGTGGACTTCAAGTTCATCGACCTGCCCGGGATCTGGCAGCACACCACCATCCCCGTCAGCCGCCTCGACGAGGACATCTTCGAGGAGGGCATCGGCTTCGACGGCTCCTCGGTGCGCGGATGGCAGCCCATCAACGCGAGCGACATGCTGATGACGCCCGACCCGGCGACGGCGAAGCTCGACCCCTTCCACGCCCAGAAGACCCTCAGCATGATCTGCAAGATCAGCGATCCGGTCACCGGGCAGCCCTACGGCCGCGACCCTCGCTACATCGCGCAGAAGGCGGAGAACTACCTCAAGGCGAGCGGCGTCGCCGACACGGCGTTCTTCGGACCCGAGGCCGAGTTCTTCGTCTTCGACTCGGTCCGCTACGACGTCTCCCCCCGGGGCTCCTTCTACGAGATCGACAGCGACGAGGCCGTGTGGAACACCGGCAAGGCCGGCCAGAACCTCGGCCACAAGACGCGCCAGAAGGAGGGGTACTTCCCGGTCCCGCCGACCGACACCCTCTACGACCTCCGCGAGGAGATGATGACCCAGCTCATCGAGAGCGGCATCGACGTCGAGGTCGGCCACCACGAGGTGGCCTCCGCGGGGCAGTGCGAGATCGGCATCCGCTTCTCGACGCTCACCAAGGTCGCGGACAACCTCCTCTGGTACAAGTACGTGGTCAAGAACGTCGCCCGGAAGAACGGCAAGACGGCGACCTTCATGCCGAAGCCTGTCTTCGGCGACAACGGCAGCGGCATGCACTGTCACCAGTCGCTGTGGAAGGAGGGCAAGCCCCTCTTCGCGGGTGACGGCTACGCCGGCCTCTCCGACATCGGCCTCTGGTACATCGGCGGCATCCTCAAGCACGCGAGCGCGCTCGCCGCGATCACCAACCCCTCCACGAACAGCTACCGCCGGCTCGTCCCCGGCTACGAGGCGCCCGTCAACCTCGCCTACTCCAGCAGGAACCGCTCGGCATCCATCCGCATCCCGCTGCCCCCCGGCTCCAGCCCCAAGGGCCGCCGCATCGAGGTCCGCTTCCCCGACGCGACCTGCAACCCCTACCTCGCCTTCTCGGCGATGATGCTCGCGGGCCTCGACGGCATCATGAACCGCATCGACCCCGGGGACCCGCTCGACAAGGACATCTACGCGCTCTCTCCCGAGGAGCTGAAGGGCGTGCCGCACGTCCCCGGCTCGCTGAGCGAGGCGCTCGACGCCCTGGAGCGTGACCACGACTTCCTGCTCCGCGGCGACGTCTTCACGCGCGACATCATCCAGACCTGGGTCGAGTACAAGCGCGAGCGCGAGGTTGACGCGGTCCGCATCCGGCCCGTGCCGCACGAGTTCTTCCTGTACTACGACGTTTGAGTGACCGTGCGCACCCTCGCATCCACCCTGCTACCCCGGTTTTCCCTGTCTGCCCCGCTGACGCCGCGCTGATGCCGCGCTGACACCGCGCCGAAGCCGCGCCGAAGCCTGCCAGCGCCACGCTGGCGGGCACGGCAGCGGGGGCGATCGGCCCACCCCGAAACGGGCAACGATTCCGCTCTCCGGCGGGTCGGGGTATGCTCGCGGTCTGTTGAACCCCGGCGATCTGATCCAGTCTCGTTACCGGCTCGGCCGGCTCCTCGGCGCGGGGGCCAGCGGCTCGGTGTGGGCCGCAAAGAACGAGCTCATCGACCGCGACGTGGCCCTCAAGGTGATGTCACCCGAGGTGGCCGAGGACGCCGTCGCCCTCCAGCGCTTCTTCAACGAGGCGAGGGCGAGCGGCAGGGTGCGCAGCCCGAGCATCGTCGAGATCCTCGACCTCGGCCAGGCCGAGAACGGCTCGCCCTTCCTCGTCTTCGAGCTGCTCAGCGGCCAGGGCCTCGACCAGAAGCTCCTGCAGGAGGGCATCCTCTCGCCCGAGACCCTCCTCGAGATCTTCATCGGCATCACCCGGGCCCTCGACCTCGCCCACCAGCAGAACATCGTCCACCGCGACCTCAAGCCGGCGAACCTCTACGTCCACCGCACCGCCCACGGGGAGCTGGTCGGCAAGATCCTCGACTTCGGCATCAGCAAGATCTTCGACACCTCCCAGAACTTCACGCTCACCCGCACGGGCTGCGTCGTCGGCTCGCCGGCGTACATGTCGCCCGAGCAGGCCTCGGGGCGCGAAGACCTCGACGGCCGCGCCGACATCTGGTCGATCGGCGTGGTCATGTACGAAGCCCTCACCGGCACGCTCCCGCACCAGGCGCCGAACTACAACGCGCTGATGGTCCGCATCCTCACCCAGGACTGCGACCCGGTGATGACCCGCAAGCCCGACCTCCCCCCGAACCTCTGCGCCGTCGTCGACGGCTGCCTGAAGCGCGACCGCGAGGCCCGCATCGCCTCGGCAGGCGTCCTCGCCAACCAGCTCGAATCCGTGCTGCGCGAGCTGCGCAACGCGCGCTACCGCGCCGAGGGAGGCCGTCGCTCCTCCGACCGCAGCGCCTCCACCTCCATCGCTCCCCCGGGCGAGGCCCGCGCCGCGCGCTCCGCCTCCCGTCAGCGCCGCCGCACCCGGACCGCGCTCATCCTCATCGCTGCCGGCATCGGCCTCGGCGTCGGCCTGAGCGTGCTCGTCGTGCTCAGCATGACCTGGCTCCGCTGAAGAGCGGACCGGCAAAGCTGCTGCGCGCCCCGCGTCGTCGATCGGCCTCCCCCGACATCCACTCCCCGCCTCATGATCGCCCGCCCGCGCCCTCGCGGGGCAGCCGCCCGCGCGACTGGGCCACGCGCATCACCTGCTCCAGCCCTGCGGACAGGAACCCGAACAGATCCCCGTCGGTGGACGACACGTTCACCTTGTCGAACGATCCCCGGAACGCCTCTGCCACCTTCGGCAGCGTCTCGGTCAGCATCACCTCCTCCAGCCGCGCCGCGCTCAGATCCCCGGCGCTCTCGCGCTGCAGCCTGAGGAGCGCCGCCTCGATCTCCCCCTGCGCCCGCCGCGTCTCCATGTCTGCCAGCGCCCGCTCCCGGTCTGCCTCCGCTTGCTGCCGGACCCGGGCCAGCGCCGCGTCGAGCGCCCGCTGCTCCAGCGCCTGCTTGTGCTCCAGCGCTGCCGCTTCCCGCTGCCGCTCCGCCGCGAGCCGCAGCTCTTCCTCTTGCATCAGCTCCCTGCGCGCCAGCTCCGCGTTGCGCTGCCGCGCCACGTTCAGCTCTGCCTCCCGCTGCCCGAGCTTCGCGCGCGCCTCCAGCGTCCGCCGCTCCAGCGCCTGCTTGTGCTCCAGCGCCTCCAGCTCCCGCTGCCGCTCGGCGAGGAGCCGCGCCTCCTCCTCTTGCATCAGCTCCCTGCGCGCCAGCTCCGCCGCGCGCCGCTTCTCCGCCTCCAGCGCCGCTTCCCGCTGCGCCACCGTGGCGTGCGCTTCCATGGCCTCCAGCGACAGCTTCTCCCGGAAGGGCGCCTGCAGGCGCGAGAACACCTCCTGCGAGAGCACCCGCACGTCCTGGATCTCGATGGTGTCGATCACCACCCCCCAGCCCGTCGCCGAGGTGTCGCTCAGCGATCCTTCGCCCGCGAGCACCGGCGCGATCTCCGCGAGCAGCGCCGCGGCCACGCGCTCCTTGCGGTGGGTCAGGCACTCCTCCAGCGTCAACCCGGCCACGATCCGCCGCGTCGCGCCCACGAACATCTCCTGCAGGATGCTGGTGAGCGAGCCCCGGTCCTCGTCGATCATCCGGAACGCGAGCAGCGGCTCCACGATCCGGTACACCGCGAGCCCGGTCACCTCCACGCCCGTCTTCTCCAGCGTCACCTGGTCGGCCCTGAACGAGAGCTTGTTGATCGAGGTCGGGATCAGCGTCACGCTATCGCCCGACAGCTTGAAGCAGCTCACGCCTTGCCCGCTGCGACGCACCTTCCCGTCGCGGATCTGAATCAGGAATTCATTCGGCTGCGCCGTGACGCGCCCCCAGTTCGGAATCCTCTGCATGGCCCTGACCTCCGCGGGGAACGCATTGCACGTGGAGGGCCACCGCTCGTTCTCCTGCGATCACCGCAGCATTGCGGCTCCGCCCTGCAGGTAGGCGGTGGCGGGCGCTCCGTTCTGGATCGTCCGCTCCAGGATGGAGCGCTCACCCCTCCGGAACGGCCCAGCGTCGTGCCCGCTGGGCCTCGCTCGCCGCCCGGTGGGCCCCGTTCGCGTCACGCCCCGCGTGTCGCGCGCGCGCGCGCCGCGCTGAAATACCCCTCGGCCCAGAGGAGCGCCCCGGCGGCCAGCTCGAGCTGACCGTGGAACCCCGCGAAGCGCAGGTAACCGTACCGCGCCGCTGCCAGGTCCATGCATGCCCACACCGCGAGGCCCAGCGCCAGCGCGGCCACCACGTAGAGCGGCACCACCCCGAAGTCGTCGCGCAGCGCGCGGAACGTCCCGAGGAAGGTGCGTGGCGCGGGGCGCGGCCGGTCTTCCTCGGGGATGAGGCGCAGCCACACCGCGTAGTGGACCGACTGCGCGAACGCGAACAGCAGCACCAGCCGCAGCCCCAGCTCGCGCGGCACGTGCGGCGCCAGCGATCCCAGGTGGTAGGCCATCGACGAACCGGTCCCGCGGCTGTGGAGCCCGCCGCCCCAGGCGAGGAGCGGTGACGCGGCCCCGAGCAGCAGCGCCACGGAGGCTCCTGCGAACAGCGCCACCGGCAGCCAGTGCGCCCGTCCCTCGCGCGGCCGCCACGCCCACCAGAGCGAGACGCCGATCACGTTGTGCAGGTGCGCGAACAGGATCTCCGCCCAGCCCTTGTACATCACCGCGAGGATCCCGAGCGGCGCCACCACCGCGAGCCCCAGCAGCCGCCGCCGCCACGTCGTCCGCGCCACGAGGAGCGCACCTGCTGCGCCGAGCAGCCCCCACGACACCCGCGTGGTCAGCATCCCGAGGAGCAGCGGCACGCCCAGCGCAGCCCAGCACAGCGCGCGCCGGTGCAGCCCCGGGCGCACCCACAGGTAGCGCACGTCCCCGAGCAGGTGCGGCACACCGAGCACGATCGGCCCGAGGGCCAGCATCCACAGCGGCAGGAGCGCGGCGCCGAGGAAGCTCGTGATCACGGCCATGGACCCGAACACCGCGACGCGCACCTCGCGCCGACGCGCCCACGACGCAGCCCACGGGCCGAGCAGCAGGAACATCCGACGGCGCAGCGCATCGGCGGGAGCGAGCAGCACCTCGAACGGTGCCTCCAGCGCCGCGGACGCTGCGGAAGACGCCGCCGACGACGCCGCCGACGCTGCAGGTCGCGGCGCCCTGGGCGCGGTCACCTGTGCGGGGGCGGCGGAGCTCACGTCCTCAAGGAGACGAGAGCCTCACCCGAGCGTCAAGCCGCCCGGTGCTCGTGGTGTGTGCTGTGGGGAGGAGATCGTTCAGAGCAGGTCTGTGCGCGGCGCGGGCCAGGGCTGCTCACGCGCCCGATCGTTCAGGTCTGTGCGCGGCGCAGGCCAGGGCTGCTCACGCGCCCGGCTGCCGCTGCGGCTGCTGCCAGCGCGCGCCGCGGCGTGCGACGCGGCTCCAGCGCGGGCGCACCCACGTCGTCGCGCTCGGCGAAGCGCCGACGCGCCGCTGCGGTGCGACGCCGGCTCCCGAGCTGCACGCCGAAGTACACGCCGAGGAACGTCACCACGCCCCAGCCGAGCACGCCGCCTGCGACGAGGCCCGCCTTCGCAGCAGGACCCATCTCGGTGAGCTGCGTCATGGGCTTCGCGAGCTTGCCGATGTCCTCCATGGGCTGACGGAGCTGCGCGACCTCGTACATCGGCGCGCGCAGCGCGGCGACTTCGCCCATCGGCGTGTCGAGCGCAGCGACCTTCTCCATGGGCCTGTCCAGGCCCGCGATGGTGCTCATGCTGCCCTGCATGGACTGCATGCTGTGGCGCATCTCCGCCATCGCGTCTTCCAGCCGGGAGAGGCGCTGCATCGAGCCTTCGAGCGCCGCGACTTCGGCCATCGGCGCGTCGAGCGCGGCGACCCTGTCCATGCTGTGCTGCATCTGGTCCATGCTGCGCCGCATCGACTCCATGGTCTTCTCCAGCTCCGCGAGGCGCTTCATCGGCGCTTCGAGGGCGGCGACCTTCTCCATGGGCTCGCCGAGCGCCGCGACGCGCGCGAGATCGTCCTGCATCTGCGCGAGCATCGCGTTCGACGCGTCGAGCGTGGCTGCGGTCTCACGCATCGCGGCCGTGGTGCCCTTGATGGTGCTGGTGTTCGTCTCGATCATGGTCGCCATCCCGCAGCCGGGCAGAGCGGCGAGGCAGGCCACGAGGAGCGTGGTCCCGGTAAAGGTGGCGCGGTGCATCATACAATCGATGCCGCACACCCAGCCGCGCGTCAACGATTATGTGACGCGCTGCGTGCAACAATGTCCTACCACCAGAGAGGCGGTATCATGGCTGGATCCGGGAATATCGAGGGGAGCCGCGCGTAGCGAATGCGTCAACTGCGCGAATTCATTGAGGCGCGAAGGCCGGCGTCATTTCCGCAGCTTGCGAATACTGCCGCCGTCACTCTCGTTCGCCCAGTAGACGTACAGGTCGTCCATGGTCATGTGGACCAGCCCAGGCTGGGTTGCTGCCAGGATCTCCGGCGTTCCCCCGCCGATCGGCGCCCGCATGACCCGCTGGTAGCCCTCGTCGGTCCAGTAGACGTTCTCCGCGTCCACCGCGATCGCGTAGGGCGCGGACTGCCCTCCTGCCACGGCCATGGGCGCCTCGGTCCCGTCCTTGCGGGCCCTCATGATGCAGTCGGTGCCCTGGTTGCAGCTATTGTTGGTCCAGTAGACGTAGTCGCCGTGCTGCGCGATCCGGTAGGGCTCTGCTTGCAGGTCGGCGAGCACCACCGGCGTACCGCCCTGGAGCGGCACCGTCAGCACGTCGCCTGTGTCGCGGTCTGTCCAGAAGACGGACTCGGCGTCGATGGTGATCGCGTACGGCTGCTGCCCGCCCATGGCGATGAGCGTCGGGTTGCTGCCGTCGAGCGGCGCGCGCACGATGCCGCTCATCGCCGGGTCGCCGTCGTCGCGCGTCCAGTAGACGGCCTGCGCGTCGGCCGCGACGCCCCAGAGCGCGCCGCTGTCTTCCACGAAGAGCGATGCCGGCGGCATCCCGATCGTCGCCTGGTTGATCACCGGGCTGTTCAGGTTGGCCCAGAACACGGTGGTGTCGTTCACGGCGATCGCGCCGGGCAGCGGCTGCTCCGCGCCGAGGACGATCACCGCCCCGCCGTGCTTCGGGATCTGGTGCACCTCACCGAGGGGCGTCTGGGTGATCGTGGTCCAGTAGAGGTTCTCATCGTCGACGATGATGTGGTTCGCCTCGCCCACCATCCCGGCCAGCTCGGTGACCCCCGAGCACTCCCCCTGCGTGCAGGTGACGTCGTCTCCGAGGCACACCGCGAGGCACCCCCCGCAGTTCGTCACGTCGGACGAGATGTCGACCTCGCACCCGTTGTCGGGCATGCCGTCGCAGTCCGCGAAGCCCACGGCACAGCCGCCGCTGCCTCCCTCGCCGCCGCTGCCTCCCTCGCCGCCGCTCCCGCCGTCGCCTCCCGCGCCTCCCGCGCCGCCGGCGCCTCCGCCCCCCTCGTTGATCGGGAACAAGGGTTTGTCATCACCGCAGGCAGCCCCGAAGGCAACGAGCGCAAAGACCAAGCTGTACCGGACCACGGATGTCATCGGAACCTCCCCTGCACGTCCGGCCCTGCTGCCGGCACGATGAGCAGGAAAACCCACGCCCAAAGGCGGAGCTTAACCCGAGATGCGCCGCGAGGACCACCTGCTCGCGCCCGACGCGCCCGCGGCACCCGTGCTCTCCCGCGTCACCACCACGGCGGTCACAGCAGCCAGGACAGCCGCCGCGAGCCACGCCGCGCGCCCCGAAGCGCCGAGCCCAGGGTGCACCACCGATCCTGGCCAGGTGACGTAGAGCCCAGCGCCGCGCAGCAGAGCGCCCGTGAGCACGCCGAAGCCCGCGACAGCGCCCACCGCCGTCGCGAGCCCCCCGTGACGCCACCACAGCGTTGCTGCGAGCCCGCCGAGCGCCACCGCGAGCGCCACCGCCGTCACGCTCACCCCCGGGAACAGCGCGAAGCCGGCCCCGTGCGCCACCACGGCGAACGCGAGCGCGAACGGCGCAGGCACCCGCGCCCGCGTCGCGACCACGAACGGAATCCCCGTGAGCAGGATCTCGTCCCTCACCGCCGCTGCCGTGGTGCGCAGCACCACGAGGCCCAGGGTCCACGACGGTCGCCCGAGCCCCACCGACGCCCACCCCAGCGCGAGCGCCACCGCCAGCGTGATCGTCACCGCGATCGCCGCGACCGCCAGCCCGTACCCCACCCGTCGCGCCGCCCGCCCGAGCGCCCCTGGTTTCCCCACCTCCGCTGACTCCTGCCACCTCACCCCGAGATGACTCCCGCCGAGGTCCGCGATCACCGCCCCTGCGAGCGCCGTGGCCAGGGGACTCTCCGCGAGCGCAGCGGACACGAAGTGCACCACCGCATTGAGCGCGACGAACCAGGCAGCCCCACGGGCGACTTCGAGGACGGATGAGCGTTCCAAGCGCTGCCTACCCTAGCTCAGACGTCCGCAGTGGGGTGTCACCAGGCCGACTTCGGGGCGCCGCAAGGCCAGCTTCGGGGCGTCATCAGGCCGGCTTTGGGCTGTCGCCGGGTGGGCCCTGGGCTGCCGCCAGGTCACCCGATCGTGGTCGCCAGGTCGCCCGATCGGTGGCGCGGATCCGTCGCAAAAAGGCGCAGGTCCGTGGCGGCGACGTGAAGCTCTCCTCTCGGGTCGCTTCAAGGAAAGTCGCCAAAGGCTCAGGATTGCTCGGCAATCACGCCAGCTTGGCGACCCGTGCAGGCTGGCGGCGGGGTGGGGAGGAGGCGCACCTCGGCCTTCACCAGGGAGAGGCCGCGTCAGTGAAGGGTGTGCCAGCGGCCGCCGTGCTCCACCTTGGGCACGCCCTCGTCGGGATCGATCTCGGCGCGGCGGCGGGCGCTGCTGGCGAGGGCAGGCGTCACCGAGGGGAGCGGGGTGCGGGAGGGGCGGGACACGGGCGCCTCGGGATCGGAGCGGAAGCGGCGGCGCGGAGGGGGGACGCGGGCCGCGGCGCGCTCGCGCATGCGGCGGAGGACGAGGGCGCCGGCGCAGAGCGCGACGAGCAGCACGAGGGCGCCGAGGAGCATCGGCAAGAAGCCGTAGCGGCGGGCGACGTCCTCCCTCCAGGCGATCTCCAGGTCGGGCAGGCCTCCTTCGTAGGCGTGCGCCACGGCATCGGACAGGTCCTTCAGCGCCTTCACGTCCTGCTTTTCGCGCGCCCGCGCGACGAGCGCGGTGAAGCGCTCGCGTCGCGGAGGTTCGAGCAGGAAGCGCGCGAAATCGGCGGCCTCGGCGTAGGCGAGCGAAGGCGCTGGCGCCTCGGCGGGGAGGAGATCCTCGAGGCGTGACAGGGGGACGAGCTGGCTGCGGAGCGCCGCGAGCGAGAGGGTCTGGGCGCGGAGGCCGCGGTGATCGCCTGCGGCGTGGGCGGCGAAGCCCTCGTGGAACCAGCGCGGGAGCGAGGCGCCACCGGTGGCCTGGTCGAGGGCGAGGTGGGCGAGGGCGTGGCGGAGCATGCCTTCGAGGTCGTCGGGATCGAGGCTGCCACGCGGGGCAGCGCTGAGGATGATGACGTTGAGCTCCCCGAGGGTGCTGACCGCGCTGCCGCCTGGATCGAAGCCCTGGGCGGCCTGATCGAGCTCCGCGGGAGGCGCGATGCGGACGTCGACGTGGGTGTCTCCGGGGAAGGTGAGCGCGTGCGGTCCGAGCAGCGCCCGGATGTCCTCGCGGATGGCGTCGACCCGGTTGATGAGGGGCAGGACGCGATCGCGCGTGGTGGGCTGGTAGGTGAGCGTGATCCAGTCGCGCTCCGCGTGCGCGTAGACGTCTGGCGCGCTCTTCACGGACGGCGGCTTGCCCTCGGGACCCGTGAACAGGCCGCCGGGAGCGTCGTACACGCGCGGTGCTGCAGTGGCCCTCGCCCGCGGCGCGGCGAGCAGGATCGCGAACACGGCAGCCGAGGCGATGGCAGCGGCGAGGACCGGAGGGCGAGAGAGCCGGGGAGTCCGGGGAGTCCGGGGAGTCCGGGGAGTCCGGGGAGTCCGGGGAGTGCGGGGCGTGCGGAGCGACGGGTGCGCCATGCGGTGAGGCGGTGTGCCGGGGAGGGCAGGATCAGGATGGAGCGTCAGGGCGCCGCCGTCCATCGGTCTCGTGCTCACGGGGCGACCCGTCCGACCACGTGCAGCGTGGAGCCGCTGTCCTCGGTCGCCCTGCTGATCGCGAACGCCGCACCCCCGATGGCGGCTGCAGCACCGAGGGCACCCCAGAACCAGGGGGAGCGCCAGAAGGTGGTGCCTCCGCCCTTGTCAGGCTGGGGTGGAGGGGCGCTGGCAGGCCTGGAGACGACGAGGCTCACGCCCCTGACGGGTGTCTTTGGCGGAGGAGGCAGGAGAGAGCGCAGCGTCTCGGTGGCGCCTGGCCAGGAGATCTGTTTCGCGCTCGGCTCGGCCTGGTTGAGCGTGGCGCCCAGCTCCACGGGGGCGTAGCTCGCGGTGGCGACATGGATGATCCGGGCCGAGGGGCGGCTTCCTTCCAGGCGCACCACGACCACCAGGGCGGCGCCCGTGTCGGCGCCCAGCGAGGCGAGCAGGCGCCGCGCGGCAGACTCCGTGGTCGCCTCCGCGGCAGCCTTGCGGACCTGGGCGATCTCGGTAGCGCGATCTGTGCTGCCCGCGCTGCCCGCGCTGCCTGTGCTGCCCGCGCTGCCCGCGCTGCCTGGTCCGGGATCGACGTGGGCTGCTTCTTCGGTGAGGGCCTTGGCCGTGGGCTCGTCGATGGCAGGGCGGAGCGCCGGGTCCGCGTAGACGACGCGTGCGAGGGCGCGCGCTGCCCGAGCTGCCGCGTCGTCCACGGCGACCACCACGGCACCGCGTCCGGACGACGTGGCCGGCTTCGAGGCCGAGGCAGCGCCACCCGCCGGGGCAGGCGCGGGCCTCGGCGCTGACGCTGGCGCGGTCGCCGAGGTCGAGGAGGGTGCAGGCGGGGCAGGCGATGCGGGCGCAGCGCTGGAGGGAGGCTGCTGGGCGCCAGGCGCGGTGGCAGGAGGAGGCTGCTGGGCGCCAGGCGTGGTGGCGGGAGGAGGCTGCTGGGCGGGCGGTGCAGCGCCGGAGGGAGGCTGCTCGGTGGGCGCTGCGGCGGGGGGCTGCTGGGCGAAGAGGGCTGCCGGGCCGGATGCCAGCGCTCCGGCGAGGAGCGCGGCGAGCAGGGCGGGGCGGCAGGCGAGCATGCGGCTACCCTACGAAGGTGCGGCGCCACCGTCAAAGGGGGCCCGGGGCGGAAGGGCCTCGCCCCTCCCCGGTGGACACCCGGCCGGGCGCGCCGTAAGAGGGGCGGGATGTCCTTGGCCACCACCTCGCGGGCCTCCGCCGAACCCCTCGGCCTTCATCCTTCCATCATCCTGAGCGCGTACCTGGAGCCGCTGGTGCGCGGCCGCCGGGTGGCGGTGCTGGGGGATGCTTCCATCGGGCTCGCTGACAGGCTGGTCGAGCGCGGCGCGCGGCTCGTGCATGCGTACGATCCGGACGCGGGCCGGGTGGCCGAGGCGCTGGCGCGGAGCGCGGGAAAGCAGCCGCACCCCACCTTCGCGGTGCTGGAGGGAGATCTCGGGGTACGCGACGGGGCCTTCGATGCGGTGGTGATCCCGGATCTGAGCCTGTTCGGGGACGCGGCCGAGGTGCTGCGGCGCGCGCGGCGGCTGGTCTCGGAGGGCGGGGCGGCGATCGTGGTGACACCGAACGCGGAGGCGCCGCGCGCGCTCCTGCCCGTGCAAGGGGCAGCGGGGGCGCAGGCGCAGGGCGCGAAGCGGGGGTCAGCGCCGGACTACTACACGCTCTACGACCTGGTCTCGCTGCAGTTCCGCACGGTCAAGATGGTCGGGCAGGCGCCGTTCGTGGGGTACACGGTGGCGGCGTTCGCGCAGGAGGGCGACCCCGAGGTCAGCGTGGACATGTCGCTGCTCTCGGGATCGGAGGAGCCGGAGTGGTTCATCGCGATCGGGAGCGAGCGCCCGGTCCGGCTCGATCCGTATGCGGTGGTGGAGCTGCCGCTCGCGGAGATCCCGGGTGGGCTGGCGTCGGCAGGCGCAACCGCGGGCGGAGGTGCGGCTGCGGGCGGGATCGCGCCCGAGGAGCTGGCGAAGGCCGAGGCGCGCGCGGAGCAGCTCGAGGTGGAGGTCGCGGAGCTGCGCGGCCGGCTGGAGCGGGAGCGGGACTCGGAAGAGGTGCGGGCCGCGGCGCGGGCCGAGGCGGCGTCCACGGCGACGGCGCGGATTGCGGAGCTGACGGCGGAGCTTTCGGAGCGCACGGCGCGGCTGAAGGACGTGGAGGCGCGCGCGGGCGACGAGCACGTGCGGGCGGAGCGCAACGCGCACAAGATCCGCGACCTGGAAGAGGAGCTGCGCAACCAGCGTGACCGGGGCGTGCGGCTGTCGAAGCAGCTCGACGACGAGAAGAAGGCGCGCACCCGGGTCGAGCTGGAGCTGGGGATGGTGCGCAACAAGCCGGAGATCGCGGGCGGGAAGGACCGCATCGACGCGCTGAGCGCGGAGCTGGAAGAGGCGCGCTCGCGGCTCGCGACGCTGGAGGGCGCGGCGGAGGACCTGGCGAGGGCGCAGGCGCGGCTCGCGAAGCTCGAAGGGGTGGCCGGGGATCTGGCGGCGGCGCAGTCGCGGCTGGCCTCGCTGGAAGGGGCCGCCGAGGAGCTGACCGTGGCGCGGGCGCGGGTCGCGAGGCTGGAGGGCGCCGAGAAGGATCTGGCGGCGGCGCGGGCGCGGCTCGCGGCGCTGGAGGGCACGGACAAGGAGCTCTCGGCGGCCAGGGCGAAGCTCGCGTCGCAGGAAGGGGTGTCCGGGGAGCTGGCGGCGGCGCGGGCGCGGATCGGCGACCTGTCGGCCCAGCTCGCGGCGTCGACGAAGGCGGATCCGCGGCTGATGCTGCGGGTGGAGGAGCTGGAGTCGGCCGTGGGCGTGGCGAAGCGGGAGCTTTCGCGGGTGAACGCGGAGCGGGACGCGGCGCGGACGCAGGTCGAGGAGATCACGCGCGGGCTCGACGAGGAGCGGCGCGGGCGGCGGACGGCGGCCGAGCAGCTCGCCGCGGCCGAGGCGCAGCGCGCGGAGCTGGGGCGCGCCCGCAAGGACATGAAGGACATGGAAGAGCGGCTGGCGCGCGCCGAGCGAGAGCAGGCGTCGCGCGAGCAGCAAGGGAGCGCGCGCGAAGAGGCGCTGGCGGCCCACGTGTCGGAGCTGATGCAGCAGATCGACACCCTGGTCGAGCAGCGCGATGCGCTGGCGAGCAGCGAGGCGAAGGCCAGCGAAGGCGTGGGCGGAGAGATCGCGGCGCTGGAAGCGGCGCTGCAGGAGCGCGGTCGGGTGGTCGCCCAGCTCCAGGCCGAGCTGCGCGAGAGCGAGCGGGTGGGGCGCGAGCTTCTCGACGAGCTGGGGAACGCCTTGGAGCTCGGTGCGAGCCGCGGGAGCAGCGAGGGGAACGGCAGCGCGCCCACGAGCGGCGCAGGGACGACGGGCGGCGCAGGGACGACGGGCGCGACGGGCGCGACGGGCGCGACGGTCAGCAACGCGGGCGGTGTTCCCGAAGTGCAGGCGCTCCAGCAGCAGCTCGCGACGCTGGCGCAGGGCGCGGCGCGCTGCGAGGCCGACCTGCAGGCGTCGCAGTGGCGGATCGCGCAGCTCGAGCGTCAGCTCGACGACGTGCGGGACGATGCCGCGAGGCCCGAGGGCGTCCACGAGGCGCTGGAGCAGGCGCTGATCGCGTCGCAGGCGGAGGTCGACGGGCTGCGCCGGGCGGCGCGGGTGTCGGCGGAGGCCCTTCCGACGACCGCTCCCTTCGCGGTGGGTGAGGTTCCTCCGGCGGTGATCGAGCAGTCGGTGCTGCTGCACCAGGTGGCCAGCGCCGCGCCCTGAGCGGGACTCTGCCTGAGCGGGGCTCTGCCTGAGCGGAGCGGGTGGTCACCGCGCGTCGGGGAGGCGCACCACCACGTCGTCGATGAGCATGGTGTCGGCGCGGCGGGCGAACCTCTGGAAGGCGTTGTAGTCCGCGGGCTCCACGCGACCTGCCGGGAGATCGACGAGGCGGTCGAACCAGAAGGTGCCCTCCTCCATGCGGTCGCGCATCACGACGGTGCGGCGCCCCGCGGCGAGGGTGGAGGGCGGTAGCTCCGTCGCGAGGGAGGCGCCGGCGGGGAGGTGCACCTGGAACCTGACCTCGGCGTGCGTCGCCACCTCGTCCGAGATGTAGAGCGGTGACTTGCGCTCCTTCATGACCACGAGGCGCGAGAGGTGGAGGAGGCAGGGGGGCGCGATGTGCAGCTCGTTGCCCTGCTGGCGGGCGAAGTTGCGCATGCGGATCGACATCACCAGGGTGAGCGGCGCGTCGAGGTTCCCCTGGTTCTGGACCTCCACCTTGAGGAGCCGCGCGCCGGGCAACGCTTGCTGGAGGAGCTTGGCCTCGACGATGCGCTGGAACTGCACGTCGGGCATGGTCTCCAGCGCGGTGCGCAGCGCCATCCCCAGGCTGCCCCCGAAGGCTTGGCGCAGCTCGATCTCGGCCGAACCGTCGGCGGCGAGGACGGCCTTGCCCTCGCTGGTGAGGCCGTCGGCGGCGGCCGCGGCGTTCGTGGTCTCCCGGGGCGCGCCAGGGCGGAGGAGGACCGCGGGCTGCCCCCGCAGCGAGCTTGGCAGGTAGCCGTAGGGCGCGTTCTTGTCGCGGACCACCATCCAGTGGGGAGACGGGGGCGCCGCGCTGCCGGGGGCGCGGAGGTCGAGGCGCACCGCGAGGGTGTTGAAGGCCTCGGCCTCGCTCATCGCGCCGCGCGCCGGAGGGGTGAGGCGGTCGTGGACGAGGCCGTAGGCGGCGTCGATCCCGAGCAGCCTGCACAGGTAGATGAAGGCCTCGGAGCGGTTGCCGCTCTTGCCGGTGAGGACGCGGCGGCCGTCGGACTCGCGGCCGCTCTCCACGTTGGCGAGGACCCAGTGATACAGGCGGCGTGCCTGCTCCTCACGGCTGGGAAGGCCTGGCGTCGGGCTTTGCTTGCCGTCGTTCTTGCCGTCGCTCTTGCCGCTCTTCTTGCCGTCTCCCGCGCCGTCTCCCGCGCCGTCTCCCGCGCCGTCTCTCGCGCCATCTCTTGCGGAGGTCTCGGGGCCACGGGCGATCGCCTCGGCGACGCGCACGAGCCGCGGGTCGCGCGGGGTCTCGTCGGCGGCGGCGTCGACCATGCGGGCCAGGGTGTCGGCGAGGCTCATGCCCCAGCCGAAGCGCACGCTGGGGAGGCGCTCGGCGGCGGGTGGGCCGCCCGGCTCGCCGATCTCGGGGGTGCTGTCGTCGACGCGCCAGCGCCGCGTCACGAGGGCGCCATTCTCGGTGACGCTGGGGGAGGGGACGTCGCCGGTGATCTCCACGTCGAGGGGTCGGTCCTTCGGAGAGATGACCACAAGCTCGCTGCGCCACGAGCGCTCCTTCTCCTTGCGGAAGAACCAGTGGATGCCTTGGAACACCCGGCCGCCGCGGGTATCGCCGCGCACGGGGAAGATGCGCTCGGTCTCGATGCTGTCGCCCACGTCGAGCGGAGGCAGGGTCACCGTGGGCCTGTCCTCGGAGACCTCGGCGTCGAGGGTGGTGCCGTCCTTCTTCACGACGCGCAGGGTGAGGAGCTTGCCCTGCGGGAGGGGCTGCTCGGTGAGCTGCTGGGCGGCCTCGCGCGACTGGATGCGGAGGATCTGGTGCTCCAGCATCCGCGCAGAGCCGTCGGAGTGCACCCAGACGGCGGCGTAGTCGAGCACGCGCGTCATGCCACCCTCCTCCGCGCCTTTGCCGGGAGGCGCATCGTTGCCGTTCGGGCCGAGCACCTCCCCGAGGACGCGGCCCAGCTCGTCCTGCTTGAGCGCGCCGCCGGCAGCGTCGAAGGCGGTGAGGATCGCTTTGCCGTCTTGCCGGTAAGGACCGAGCTCGCTCTTGCCTTCGGTGAAGGCGATGGCGTCGCGGAGCTGCTCGGTGTCGGAGCCGGTGAGGATGGCGTCGATGAGCGCTTCGTGGAGGGCGTTCTTGTCCCCGCGGGCGACGCGCGCGTCGGCGAGGACCAGGCGCGCGTCGTCGTCTCTGGGGTTCAGCTTCAGGGCGCGTTCGAGCGGCTCCAGGTCGCCGGGGCTCCTCCCGGAGCGCAGGTACAGCTCGGCGAGGCGGTGGGGGATGTCTCTCCGGTCCTTGCGCTGGACGCCGAGCCGTTCGAGCGCGGTGATGGCGGTGTCCCAGTCCTTCTGATCCAGGGCCTGGGTGATGGTGACCTCCGCGTCGGGATCGCGCTTGCGGATGTCGGCGAGCGCGGCCGCCGCTTCCTCGCGCTCGGAGGCCGCTTCGTGGAGATCGAGGCGCAGCCGGAGGAGGTCGAGGTCGTCGGGGAAGCGCTGCGAGGCTTCGCGGATGGCGCGCTTCCGCTCCGCGTCCATGTCGAGCTTGGTGTAGAGGGCGATGCGCGCCTTGGCGAGATCGGGGACCTCGGGGAAGCGCGCGGCGAGCGCCTCCACCTTGCGCAGCACCTCGGGGAGGGCCTGCTTCTCGGCGCCTTCGAGGAGGAGCAGGAGGCGCGGGCTCCAGAGGGCCTCGTCTTTTTCGAGGGCGCGCGTGCGCAGATCGCGGGCGAGGTCTCCGGCGTCGGCTTCCTGGAAGATGGGATCCCGCGCGACGAAGCTGGCCTGCGAGGCGAGGGCGGCGCCGGTGGCGCGCGACAGGTCCGCGACGAGGGGTTCGAGGAGGACCGAACTCACGTCGTCCTGGCCCTCGATGTGCGCGGCATGCGCGGCGAGCCAGCGGGAAGTGGGATCGGCGAGGTCACGGGCGGTGCGGTTTCGGGGAGTGCCGCGCTGGGGCGCGACACCGACCGCGACGAGGAAAGGATCGAGGGGGTTCGGGTCGGCGAGCTGTACCGGCGGGGTGATGGCGTAGGGCGGCGTCGGATCGTCGGAGGTGGGGAGGCCGAGCGGGGTGCCGTCGGGAGCCATGAGGCGGATCGCGGTCTCGCGGCCGCCGACGCGGGCGAGGATGCGGTGCCGCCCCTCGCGCAGGCGGACGTGGGCGCCGAAGCGCGGCCACACGCCCCACTGCCGCGCGTCGCGATCGAGCACCTCCACGTCGTCGACGAAGAGCGCGAAGGCGCCCTGCACGGCGATGAGCACCTCGCGCTCGGCGGGGAGGTCGACGAAGGTCTCGACGTAGAAGATGCCGCTCTCGGTCCCCTCGGAGGGCATGATCAGGCACCCATGCTGCTCGGTCGCGTGGACGCGTGGTGGCGTGTTGCGGAGGGGGTCGGCGGGGAAGGTGGGGGGCCAGGGGCCGGGGCGCTCGGCCGGGAAGTGCACGCGGTGATCGCTGCGCGCGAGGTGGCCGAAGGGACCCGCCATGCGCGCGCGGGTGGCGCAACCCAGCGCGCGCGCGGTGAGGTCGACGCGGGAGGGGGTGCTGGTGGCGCTGGTGGCGCTGGTGGCGCTGGTGGCGCTGGGGGCGCTGGTGGCGCTGGGGGCGCTGGGGGCGGCGGGCTCGGTCGAGAGGCCGTCGAGGCTCCACCATTCGACCAGCTCGCTGCGCGCGCGCCAGCCGAGCCGCTGGGGCTCCTCGATGGCGCGCAGCACCACGTCGCGTCCGCGCTGCCAGAGCCCGGCGACGCTGGTGCGCAGGATGAGGAGGCGGTGGGCGGCGTACCAGGCGACGAGGGGCGCGTCGGGGTGGTCGCTGACGCGGGCTGCGGCGATGGCGTCGAGGCTGGCCAGGGCGGCGCGCTCCAGGTGGCCGTGCAGCTCGTCGTCGATGGCGCGGCCGAGCGCCGCGTGGAGGGACTTGCCGTCGAGGGTGTCGAGGCGTGCGCGCGCGTCGCGGGCGCCGTCGGCGGTGCCGCCTGGGGCGAGCAGCTCGACGAGGAGCCAGCGCCCCACGACCTCGCCATCCCGCGAGCGCGCGCCCGCGTCGCGCAGCGCCGTGAGCGGATCCTTCGGGGCGGGCGCGGCGCTCCCGCAGGACGTCGCGGCGAGGGCGAGGGTGACGGCGGCGACCAGGCGGCGGGCGCGGCGGGCGAGGGCGTTGCGGGCGCGCATCGCGGCGGTGCTTAGCGCGGCCGTGCCCAGGGGGCGAGCACCCGCTTGCGCGCGGGCCGTGGATCTTCCAAGCAGAGCGTGGGCCACCGTGACCGCCGGAGAGACGCTGCTCGCGAACAACGACTGCACCATCGAGGCGCAAGGGCCCCTCGTGCTGTGCTGCGAGTGCCAGGGGGCGGCGCTGGACCTCGGGGTCCGCGCGGTCACCACGTTCGTGCTGGTGATCGCGACCATCGTGGCCGGCCTCGTGGCCGTGCGCGCCGTGCCGTGGCCGATGGGGTTCATCCCCGCGACGTGGGTGGTGGTGGCCCTGGTGGCGCGGTGGCTCCTGCGCAGGAGGCGGTTCTTGCACGGGAAGTTCCGCGTCGACTTCGAGCGCGGCGAGATCACCCAGGAGGGCCGCGGGTTCGCGCGGCGCTGGCCCACCTCGGCGATCGAGGTCGCGACGCTGCCCATCGTGACCGGGCCGGACGCGGACCAGGCCGAGCCCGGGATGGAGTCGCGGTGGCTGGAGCTTCACCTGCGCGACGGCGCGCGCCTCAGGCTGGGCAAGGGACCCGGACACGCGCTGCGGCCAGCGGTCGCGCTCTTGCGCAAGGCGGGCCTGGAGGTGCGCGCGTAGGGCAGGGCGGTGCGTGCGCAGGGCAAGGCGGTGCGTGCGCGCGTGCGCGCGTAGGGCAGGGCGGTGCGTGCGCGGGTGCGCGGGTGCGCGGGTGCGCGGGTGCGCGGGCGCTCGGCAGGTGCCGCGGGACGTGTGCAGCAGGTGCCGCCGTCCGCGTTGCTCGGGGCTCCGTCCGCGCGCGGAATGTCGGGAGAGAGCACGCGTTTTCAGGCCTTCAAAGCGAGGTTTTTTGGAGCCCGAGGCGCGGGAGTGAGCTACCGTCCCGTCTTTGCAGTGACCGAGATGGACTCCAACATCACAGCCGACATCGACATGCGACGCTCTCCGTCCGAAGCACCGGCCCCGGTCGGGGCTCGCGGCGGTGTGCGTCTGTCCTCCTTCTTCGATCAGGCTGCCGTGGCCACCCGCGAGGCGGTGGCGGCGGCAGCAACGAGCGAGGTCGTGCCCGGAGGCACGGCGATCTTCGAGCAAGACGTGCCCGTGGACGCGCTGGTGTCCCTCGGCAGCCGGGGGAGGGCGCGTCTCGAGCGCGTGATGGCGGGTGGGGTCATCCCGCTGGGATACCGGGGGACCGGCGATCTGCTCGGGGAGTCGTGCCTCGGTGGGCACCAGGTCCGCACCGAGCGGGCAGTGGCCATGGAAGAGGTCGAGGTGGTCCGGGTGCCGCTCGCGCTCGCCCGGGAGCTGCTGGACACGGATCCGGGGCTCCGCCACGCCGTGGTGAACGTCCTGCTGGCGCGCCAGCGCGAGGTGGAGGACCGTATCGAGTCCATGCTGTTCCGCAACGTCGAGGGGCGCCTGGCAGAGTTCCTGATCGCTGCCGCCGATCGGTGGGGCGTGCCCACGCCGCGGGGGGTGCTGATCTCGGCGCCGCTCACCCACTTCGAGATCGCACAGGTCATCGGCTCCACGCGCGAGACCGTGACGCTGACCCTCGGCGCGCTGCGGCGCGAGGGCATCCTCGACGTGGCGGGCCGCCGCTTGATCCTCTGCGACCGGGCGGCGCTCGCGCAGCGGCAATGAGCGCGGCGGCGAGCGCGGCGGCGAGCGCGGTGGCGAGCGCGGTGGCGAGCGCGGCGAAGAACGTGGTGAAGAGCGCGGCGAAGAACGTGGTGAAGAGCGCTGTGGCTTGCCGCCCGGCGCCTTCTGGTGGTACGCGCGGCCCGTGACGTCCATCGAGACTTACCGCATCCTCCTCGACGGCATCCGCTTCCGTGCGCGGCACGGTGTCTCGCGCGCGGAGCGTGACCTCCCCCAGGACTTCGTGGTCCACCTCCGGGTCGAGCTACCCGTCACCTCGCTCCCGCGGACCGACAGCCGCGCCAGGGTCTTCGACTACGACCAGCTCGCCACCATGGTGGTCGAGTCGGGGACGACCGCCTCGTACAAGCTCCTGGAGACGCTCGGGGAGCGCATCATCGCGCGCATCCTCCAGGACACGCCCGCGGTGGCGGTGACGGTGCAGGTGAAGAAGTTCGGGCCGCCCACGTCGGCCTCCGTCGACGCGGTGGCCATCGAGCTGACCGGCCGGCGGGGCGAGCTGGTTTGAGGGCACATCATCGCGTCTGGGGAGGGCGGCCGAGGCAGAGCCTCGCGTAGCGCTCGACCATGGTGCTCACGTCGAACTGCGTCGCGGCGCGCTGGTGCCCGGCGGCGCCCATGCGCGCTCGCGTGGTGTCGTCGCGCGCCAGCATGACGAGCGCGTCGCCGAGGGCGAGGGCATCGCCGCGCGGCACGAGGAGGCCGGTCTCTCCGTGGACGATCTGCTCGGAGACACCGCCCACGTCGGTGGCGATCACCGCGAGGCCGCTCGCCATGGCTTCGAGGGAGGCGTTGGGGCAACCCGCGGGCTCGGCCACGAGGGCGAACAGGTCGAGGTCGGCGAGGAACGCGGCCGAGGGCTTCTCGCCCAGCCAGCGGACCGGCAGGCCTTCCGACCTGGCGCGGAGGTCTGCCGCGCAGGCGTCGGCGCCCCGCTCCGGCTCGCCAGCGATCCACAGCTCCCAGGGGGGCATGCGGGGCGCGGCGTGAGCGGCGGCGGCGAGGAGCTGTTCGAGCTTCTTGTCGGGGCCGATGCGCGCGAGCGTGCCGACGATGAGCCTGTCGCGGGGCGCGGGGCGCGCGGTTCTTGAGGGTGGGGCCGGGGGGACGGGGATGCCGTTGGGGATGACGTGCACGGGGGCGCCGAGGGCGTCTTCGGCGCGCCGGGACTCGCCGGCGTACTTCACCACCACGCCCGCGAGCAGCGCGCCGTAGTCGCGGGCGTCGAGGTAGGGGAGGGCCGGGCGAGGGCGCCGGAAGTAGCGCTCCAGGGAGGCGAAGTACATCTCGCCCGGGCTGACGTCGAAGACGGGGGTGCGGTGGAGGAGGTCGGCGATGAGGATCTTGTGCTCGGGGATGACGTTCCAGAAGACGACCGCCGCGGTGGGCTCGGCGTCGACGTGGGCGGCGACGGCGCGGGCGGTGTGCAGCGGGTCGTGGGCGCCGGCCCGGGGGGCGACCAGCACGGAGATGCCCGCCTGTTCGAGGGCGGCGCGGCCCGGGGTGGGGTAGGCGGCCTGCTCCTCGATGACCACGGGGCGCACGCGCACGCCGGCCGCCGCGAGGCCGAGGAGGAGGCGCCGCGCGCTGGACTGGGCGCCGCCGGTCGAGAAGTTGTTGGTGACGAGCACCAGGCTGCCTTCGGGGTGCGCGGCCGGAGCGAGGGCGCGGCGGTAGAGGTCGCGGTAGCGGTCGACCATGCGCCGGGTCGTGAAGTCGTCGGCGAGGGGTGGGGAGGCGGAGGGCGCGGAGGACGCGGAGGGCGCGGGGAGCGCGGCGCCCGTGGTGAGGAGAGCGTGGGCTGCCTCGGCGAGCGCGTTCGCGTCGGCGCCGCGGGGGAGCACGCGCATGGCGGGATGCTTGTGCGCGATCTCGCGGGCGCCGCCGACTGCGGTGGTGAGCACGGGGAGGCCGGCGGCGAGTGCTTCGAGCTGAGCAAGGCTGAGGCCCTCGTGGGCGCTGGCGGTGATCAGCAGGTCGGCGGCGGCGCGGTAGGGGGTGACGTCGTCCCGGGGGCCGACCTCGTGGAGGCGGGCTTCCACGCCGTGCGCTGCGGCTGCGCTGCGCAGGGCATGGGCGGTGGCCGCGGCGGGGCCCCGTTCGTGCTCGCCCACGAGGAGGAGGTGGGCATCCATGCCGCGGGCGACGAGGGCGGCGATGACCGCGGGGAGTTCGGGGAGACGCTTCTGGGGGCGGTAGTTGGCGATGGAGAGCAGCACCTGCGCGCAGGGAGAGATGCCGAGTGCCTGGCGGGTGGCGAGCCTGTGCGCCGAGGTGCGGGGAGCGCTGGTGTCGCCGGGCGATGCGGGCGATGCGGGCGAGGCGACGGTGATGCCGTTCCACACGGTGCGCAGAGATCCGGGGAGGCGCGCCCGGGCGGCATCGTCGCGCACGGTGAGCGAGCATGCGGCCCAGGTCACGGGCGCATCTGCGGGGAGGTCGGTGAGACCCGCGGGCCACCCGGGCTGCTCGTTGTGGAGGGTCACCACGAGGGGGAGGCTGGTGGCGAGGAGCGGCTGGAGGGTGCTGCCGTCGAAGAGGTGGGCGTGCACCACGTCGGCCCCGAGGTGCAGGGCGAGCTGGGCGAGGGCGGACGCGCGCGCGGTGCGCTGGGGGGCGTGAGCGCCGAGGAGAAGGGTGCCCGGGGGAGGGGAGAGCGCGGCGCGGGCGGGGCGGTCCATGACGAGGAGGCGCACGGCGTCGTCGGCGGCGGTGAGGCCGAGGGTGAGGTCCACCGCGATCTGCTCGGCGCCGCCGCGGTGCAGCGCGGTGATCGCTTGCACCACCCGCAGGCGCGGGTCGTTGCGCACGTCGAGGGCCGGGATGCGCACGGCGCGGTGTCCGGATCTGGCGAGCGCGCGCACGGCGTCGAGGAGCGGGTTTCCGGTGCCCGGGGGCGCACCGAGGGGCGGCTTGTCCGCGCCGGGGAGCGCGTCGAGGAGCGCGCCGAGGGCGGCGGGAGCCTCGGTCCACACGCTGTCGAGGGCGGCGTCGAGGCGGGCGAGGTGCTCGGGGCGGCGGGCGAGGTCGCCTCCGGTGCTGGCGAGGAGCGCGTCCCAGCCACCCGCGAGGAGGTCGGTGTCGGGCCGCCAGAGCGCGCCGAGGCCGAGGAGGGGCTTGCCCGTGGCGCTCGCGGGCGGAGGGACGAAGGCGATGGGCCAGGCACCAGCGCGCAGGATCCAGGCAGGGCCGGGAGAGGTGCGGAGCGCGTCCGCGAGGGAAGGGAGGTCCGCGCAGGGCTCGGCGTGCACGCCGAGCTGCGCGAGCGCGCGCAGGGTGCGCAAGGGGCGCGCGAGGTGCAGGGGCGCTCCGTCGGCGAGGATGAAGGCCCGCGGTGCGCTGGACCGGCTCAATAGGCGCTCGGGTAACCGGCGAAGGGTTCGCTGCTGGAGCTGGAGGTGTTGCTGGAGCTGTTCCAGGCGTCCTGCTGCGTCGCTCCCCAGGCCGCGGACGTGGCGTAGGCATCGGCGTTCCCCGACGAGGCGTGACCGGAGCCGCGATAACCGCTGCCTCCCGGCGAGCCTCCGCCACCGCTCCACGAGGAGGCGGGGCGCGCCGCAGGGACCACCTGGCGGATGACGATCTGGCTGGGGAAGCCGCCGGTGTACACGAAGGTGTCCAGGGAGCCCGAGAGGGTCACCACGTTCGCGATCGGGTTGTTGCCCACCCGGCACTGGTAGTGGACACGGGCGCCTTCCGAGGGGCCGCTGGCGCGAAGCCAGAAGCCGTCAGCAGCAGGCGTGGCAGTGACCTGGAGGTTGCCCGGGAGCTGCGCGGCGAACTTCTTCCGCCGGTTGATGCCGATCAGGACGATGGTCACCAGGAAGAGCGGTACCCCGACCAGCAGCGCGATCGAGATCCCGATCAGGACCTTGCTCCCGGTGTCGGTCTTGGGCTTGTGGAGCACATCGCCGTTGCTCTCTCCTCCGCGCCCCTGAACTCCGCGCCCCTGGGTCGAGATGTCCGACGTGGACCTGGCGCCGCGAGGCTGTTCGAGGAGCGGCAGGCCCAGGTCGGCCACCACCCGGAAGCCGTTGTCTGCGTTGCGGCTGCCGGGGGTGTTCCGGTAGCGCGCTGCGGACCGACCGCGCGCGGGATCTTTCAGCCAGGAGCCGCCGCGCAGCACGCGGCGCGCTGGCTCGCTGCCGCCGGGGGGCGTCGTGGCGGCGGGATCGGTGGCGGGGCCAGGGGCATAGGGGGCGTAGAAGTCGCTGCACCACTGGTAGACGTTGCCGGACATGTCGAAGAGGCCGAAGGCGTTCGGCTTCTTCTGGCCGACGGGGCGGGTGCCGCCGCCCGGAGCGTTGGGTTTGAACCAGCCGAGGTCCTGGGCTGCGGCGGCGGTGCTCGCGCCGTACCAGGGGGTGGTGGTGCCGGCGCGCGCGGCGTACTCGAACTCGGCCTCGGTGGGCAGGCGGAGCCGTCGGCCCGTCTTCTGGGCTGCCCAGGTGATGAACGCCTGGGCGTCCTTGAACGTCACCAGGGTGACCGGGTGCTGGTCCGTCTGGGGGAAGCCGGGGTTCTTCCAGGTGAAGTCGGTGCGCTGCACGAGGGCCGAGCCGTTCCATCCGAAGCCACCGCTCGTGCCCAGCTCGGCCTCGGTGCGGTAGGCGGTGTCCTGCACGAAGCGCGTGAACTGCCCGCGGGTGACGGGGTAGATGCCCACGTCGAGGTCGAGGCTCAGGGTGACCTGCCGCGGTGCCTCGTCGCTCTCTCGGCCAGGTTCGCGCTCCGGCGATCCCTGCGCGAAGGAGCCCTTGGAGACCCGGCGCATCTCCAGGGGGACCCCGCCGAGATCGAGGGTGGTCGCCTTCTGCGCCGTGGCGGGCGCCACCGCGGCCGCGACCGTTGCGGCAGAGAGCACTGCCGGGACCCACCTCACGCGCGCGCCGATCATCGCCGCCATGCTACGGGACGCCGAGGGCGGCCAACAACCTCGGTCCCCTCCACCGGGCTCGCGCGCACGCCGTCGCGAGGGCGATGCGCGCGTCTGGCGATGCGCGCGTCTGGCGATGCGCGCGTATCTGGCAATGCGCGCGTGTCTGGCAATACGAGAGCCTCCCGGGACAGGACCTCAGCGGAGGCGGTGCTCGTGCAGCACGCCGGCGGGTACGGCCTCGCGCGAAAGCTCCAGGAGGCGCGCGTGGTGGGTGAAGAACAGGATCTGCGACGAGGCCGCCATCTCCGCGAGGGCCTCCAGGGCGGCGCGTGCGCGGTCGTCGTCGAAGTGGATGAGGATGTCGTCCAGCACGAGGGGCATCGGCTCGGCCCGCCTCGCATGGTGCTCCAGGCTCGCGAGGCGCAGGGCCAGGTAGAGCTGGTCGCGCGTGCCGTCGCTCAACCCTTCGACGGGGATCTCCTTCGCGAGCGCGGTGACGCCCGTCTCCCCTGGCAGTCCCATCTGCGCTGCCGCCGCGGGGGAAGTGCCCGGCGCAGGCAAGGGGCCCTCGCTCCGGGGGAGTGTGGTGCGCACGCAGCGCAGCACGGCCTTGTCCTGATCGTCGAAGCTGACCTTGAGGCCCGTGTAGGCCTCGCGGGTGAGCTTGCGGAACAGCGCGCTCGCGCGACCCAGGATGGGGCCCTGGTTCTGCTCGCGGTAACGCTCGATCTCGCGCTCCAGGATCAGCGCCGCGAGCCGGGCGCGCACGTAGCGGTCCACCTGGGTGCGGAGCCGGGCGACGCAGGCCGACGATTCGGCTGCGGCCTCGGCGGCGTCCTCCACGGGGTTCCTGAGCTGCTCGCGCTTCGCTTCCAGGGTGCCGAGCTGGCGGTCGAGCTTCTGCCGCCGCTCCTCCAGCGCGCGCACCCGCTCCTCGGCGCGCTCCAGCTCCACGGCCAGCGTGTCGCGTTCGAGGCCCGCGGTCTCCTCGGTGAGCGCCGCCGTGCTGCTGCCTTCGCCCGCGTCGAGCAGCTTCTCCTCGGTGTCGCGGATGCGGCGGTCGAGGTCCCGCGCCTCTCTGGCGCGCGCCTCGGCCTCCACGAGGGCGTCGAGGTCTGCCGCGTGGGCCGCTGCGCGGAGCCTGGCGAGCCGCGCCTCGGCAGCCGCGCGCCGCGTCTCCTCCTCGGCGAGCGCGCGCTGCCTGTCGTCGATTTGCCGCCCGAGCTCGGCGCCCTCCCGCTGATCGGCGCGGCCCTTGTGGTAGCGCTTGAGGAGGGTGTCGGCAGCCACGTCCACCGCGAGGTCGGCGAGGTCGGGCGCGTGGGCTGCGACGAGATCGGTCACGACGCCCGCGAGCTGCTGGGCGTCGCGCTCCATGCCGATGACGCGGCGTCGCGCGTGCGCGGCTTCGTCCATCTTGCGGTGCAGCTCGGCGAGTTCGTCGAGGATGGCGATCGCCTCCTCGGGCGAGGCGTGGGGGCCGAGCCCGAGCCGGGCCACCGACGCCGCCCAGGTGGCGCGGAAGTCCGTGAGCGCTGCCTCGTGCTCCGCGCGCTCCTTGTCGAGCGAGGCGATCTCCCGGTCGAGCGCCGTGAGCTGGCGCGCGATGTCCTGCCGCTCCCGGTCGGCGTCGTCGCACGCCCGGAGCCGACGCGTCGCCGCCTCCAGCAGGCCCGCGACGTCCGCGGCGCCCGGGTCTGCCGGAGGCGTGGTGTTCGTGACGCCGGGGGTGCTCGCGCTGCTCGCCGCCCTTGCTCCGCGCGACGTCGCCCGCGTCTCTCTGGCATGGGCGGCTTCGAGCGCGGTCCGCAGCTCCTCGCCGAGGGCCGCGAGCTGCTGCGTCATCGCGTCCACCCGGTCCTCGGCCTCGCGCAGCCTGTCCACGCCGGTGCACAGCGCCGCGTGCCGCGACAGCCACCCGCGCATCTCGGCCGGCGAGCGTGGCGCGATGCCCGAGGGCGCCCACAGCGCGTCCCAGGCGGCCTCCAGCTCCTGCTCCCGGGCGGCGAGCGCTTTCTGCTCCGCGTCGAGCTGCTCCTGAGCGCCCTCCGCGGCCTTGCGGTCCGCGAGGAGCCTCGCCAGGCACGCCACCCGGTCGGCCTCGCGGCGCAGCCGGTCGGCCACGGTGTCGGCTTGCTTCACCAGCTCGGCGTAGGCCTCGGGCTGTGCCCGCGACACCTCCTCCGTCGGCGAGAGGCTGAACCCGCGCTCGGTGGCTGCGCTGCCCGTGGCGAGCGCCGCGCCGGTCGCGCCGGTCCCCGAGCCGGCGGCTGCGCCCACGCTGGCACCCGCGGGGTCCTTCACGCGCCCCGTCGGAGAGCGCACCGCCGCGTCGAACAGCGCGGCCGACGACGACGCGGCGTTCCCGCGCCCTGCCTTGCGAGGCGTGCCGAGCGCCCGCATCAGCCCCTGGAACGCGAGATCCCGGCGCCCCCTGATCTCCACGAGGTACCCCTCGGTCGGCACCTCGCCCGCGCGCTGAAGCGCCTCGATCTCCCGCGCGATCTCCCCGATGCGCGTGCGTTGCTCCTCCGCGCGCTTCGCCAGCAGATCCCTCTTCTGGGCGAGCCCCGCGCGCTCGGCCTCGAACCTGGCCACCGCTTCCGGTGTGGGCACAGGCAGCGCCGCGATCGTCGCTGGCGCGTGCGGCGTGTGCGGCGTTCCCGCGACACCGTCATGCGCTGGCAGAATCCCGAGGCGGTTTCGCAGCGCCGCCGCCTGGCTCCCGAGCTGCCGCGCGCTCTCCTCGGCCTCGCGCAGGCGGTGCTCCAGGTCTCCTTGCCGCTGCACCTTGCCGAGCACGCGCCGGAGTGGCGCCACGTCCACGGCTTCCGGCAGCTCCCCCAGGCGGTGCAGGTGGGCCTCACGCCGCTCCTGCCGGTCGGCGAGCAGGCGCGCGGCGGCCCGTGGCGCCGTCTCCACCTCGCCCTGCAGGCGCGCGAGCTTCTTGATGCGCGCCTCCGTCGCCACGTCCAGCCGGGGTGCGTCCACCTGCTCCAGCGAGGGCTCGCGCCCCAGCCGCCGGAGCGCGGCGCGCACCTCGTCCTCCAGCGCGCGCAGCTCCCCGCGCACCCGCGGCAGATCCACGGTCGCCTTGCGGTGGCTCCCCAGCCGGTTCTGCAGGTCGTCCACCGCTTCGCCCGACAGCTCCACCAGCGACAGGGGAACCGAGAGCGCCTCGCGCCGCGCGTGGAGCGCCGCCATCTCGCGCCGGAGCCGCGCCGCTGTGGCCTCGGCGTCCGCCGCGCGCGTGGTGGCCTCCTCCCGCTCCCGCGTCGCCTGCTCGGGCAGGAGCGTGACGTCTCCGAGCGCCTCGCGCGCCGCCGTCAGCGTGCGCCGCGCTTCGAGCAGCGGCAGCACCCGCTGGGCCCGCCGCAGCTTCTTCTCCCGGGCGCGCACCTCGCGGGCCTCGGCGTCCACCTGCCCGCGCTCGGCCTCCACCTCGGCGAGATCGCGCTCGTGTGCCTCCCAGGTGGTGGGCAGGATGGCCGCGTCCCGCGCCCGCTTCTGGGCATCGAGCACCGCACGGATGGCCTCGTTCACGGGCTTGATGCGCGCCTGCGGGGTGAACAGCTTCTCGGCCTCCGCCCGCAGCTCCGTGAGCACCTGGTGCAGCCCCGCGCCGCCGAGACCCGCGCCGAACAGGCTCTCGCCCACGTCGCCACCCCCGGCGAGCAGCGCCTCGGCGCCTTGCCGCAACGTCTCGTGGTTGAGACCGAACATGGTCCGGAACAGGTCCTCGCTCACGCCGCCCAGGAAGGGCCGGAGGAGGCTGTCGTCCGATGCCTGCTCGTTCTCGTCGAACAGGGTCTTCACGCGCCCCTTGCGGCGCACCACCGCGAGCGATTGGCCCGCGGCATTTTCGAGCCTTCCCCCGACGCGCAGATCGGGCGCCCGGTGCCGGTGATCGTCGGGGGTGATGTGCGGGATCCCGTAGAGGAACCCGCTGATGGCCCGCAGCGCCGTGCTCTTGCCGGCCTCGTTCGGCCCGTAGATGACGTGCAGCGCCGGCGCCGGCGCAGAGAAATCCAGCCGGAGATCGCTGAAGGGCCCGAAGGCCAGGAGGTGAAGCTCGAGGATCCGCACGGGCGGCGTAGGGTGACGCGGTGTCGCGGCCCGGTGTTCCACAGATGGACCCCGGCGTCGATGCCCGGGCGCGGAGGTGTTCAGGCAAGCGACCGGCGCGCGTGAGAGGCCGCGCGGGAGGTGGCGAGGTGCCTGCCGGAGGTTCCATACTCGCCGCGGTGGAGCGCGCCGGCACAGGCAGCACGAAGGGCGGACGGAGGGTTCCGACCATGGTGCGCGCGTTCCGGCACCGGAACTACCGGGTCTTCTTCACGGGGCAGCTCATCTCGCTGATCGGCACCTGGATGCAGTCGGTGGCGCAGGCCTGGCTGGTCTACCGCCTCACGGGCTCAGCGCTGCTCCTCGGTGCCATCGGGTTCGCGGGGCAGTTCCCGGTGTTCCTGCTGGCCACCGTGGGCGGCGCCGTGGCCGACCGCTGGAGCCGGCGCGCGGTGCTGGTGGTGACGCAGGCGGCCTCGATGTCGCTCGCGCTGGTGCTCGCGGGGCTGACGCTGAGCCACCTGATCCGGATCGAGCACGTGTTCGTGATGGCGTCGCTGCTCGGCGTGGTGAACGCCTTCGACATCCCCACCCGCCAGTCCTTCGTGGTGGAGATGGTGGGCCGGGACGATCTCCCGAACGCCATCGCGCTGAACTCGTCGGTGTTCAACGGCGCGCGCATCGTGGGCCCCGCGGTGGCCGCGGTGCTCGTGGACGCCATCGGCGAGGGCTACTGCTTCCTCGCCAACGGTCTGAGCTTCGTCGCGGTGATCACGGGCCTCCTCGCGCTCCGGCTGCCCCCGCGCCCGGCGCCCCCGAAGCACGCGAGCGCCTTCGCCGCGGCCCTCGAAGGGTTCCGCTTCGTGGCGCGGACCCAGGCCGTGCGTGCGCTCTTGCTCCTGCTCGGCCTGGTGAGCCTGACCGCGGCGCCCTACCTGGTCCTCTTGCCCGCCTTCGCCGCCCGCGTCCTCCAGGGGGGCCCGCGCGCGTATGGCCTGCTGATGGTCGCGGCGGGCCTCGGCGCCGTGACGGCGGCGCTCACCCTCGCGGCGCGCCAGAAGCTGGAGGGGCTGGGGCGCTGGGTGGTGTGCGCGTGCGCGTGCCTCGGCGTCTCGCTCGTGCTGTTCTCCCTGTCGCGGATCTTCTGGCTGTCCTGGCTCCTGCTCCTGCCGGCCGGCTTCGGGATGATGGTGTACATGGCCGGCACCAACACGCTGGTGCAGTCCATCGTGCCCGACGCGCTGCGCGGCCGGGTGATGGCGGTCTACTCGATGATGTTCATGGGCCTGTCGCCCATGGGCGCGCTCCTCGCCGGGTGGCTCGCCGACCGCATCGGCCCGGCGCCTACCGTGACCCTCGGCGGGAGCTGCTGTCTCGTCGGCGCTGCCGTGTTCGCGGTGCGGCTGACGAAGCTCGGCGACGAGGCCCGGGCGCACCTCCTGGGAGCCCAGGGCGCGCCACCCAGCACGCTCACGCCAGAGATGCCCGCGGCATCCACCGACGAGGGTGCGGGAGAGCGGCGCTGAGCACGGAGAAGGGTGGGCGTCCCTGGGCACGTGCCCGCGACGTGATGCGGCGATGAGCGCTCAGGGGGCGGTCAAGAAGGCGTGGACTCCGGAGGAGTACCTCACCCTGGAGCGCAGCTCGTCGGAGAAGCACGAGTACTACCAGGGCGACATCTTCGCGATGGCGGGGGGCCACCTGGAACACAACCTCCTGGTCGTGAACCTGGTGGGAGCGCTCTGGGTCGCTCTCGGTGAGGGCTCATGTCGGGGGCTCCCCTCGGACATGCGCCTGAAGGTCCCGGCCACGAGCCTCTACACCTAACCTACCCTGACCTGACGGTCGTCTGTGGTCCCCCGGAGCTCGAAGACGACCGGCGCGACACGCTGCTCAACCCTGCGCTCATCATCGAGGTGCTCTCGGAGTCCACGGAGCGCCACGACCGAGGGAAGAAGTTCGAGCAGTACCGGAAGCTACCTTCGCTGCGGGAGTACCTGCTCGTCTCTCAAGACCAGGTCCTCGTGGAGCAGTACACGCGCGAGGAAGATGGTCGCTGGTCCTTCCGCGAGCATCGCGCGGGAACACAGGTGCATCTCCCCTCGCTCCGGTGTGAGCTGTCCGTGGACACCGTCGCCGCGCGCGTCTTCGGGGGCTGACGATGCGCCGCCGGGAGCGCGCCGTTCAGTGCGGGCGCAGGATGATGCGCTTGCGGGGAGAAGGCGTCTGTTCGCCGCTGGGCGGCGGTTGCTCCTGAGGAGGCCGGGTGGGGCGCGTGGGCTGGTCGGGCGAGGGAATCTTCAGGCCACCCCCACGGAAGTTCGTCACCACCACCTGAAGCTCGCCCCGCGCCACGTTTCCTGCAGCGTCACGGGCCAGGCACACCACGCGCGTCGTGCCCGTCGGGAAGGTCGATCCGGGGGCCGGCGAGCACTGCACCGGCACCACCCCGTCCACCGCGTCGCGCGCACGCGCGCTGTAACTCACCACCGCGCCTCCTCCTGGCCTGGCTGCGACGCGCACCGGCTGTGAGGGCAATGTCAGCACCGGGGGCACCGTGTCGCGCACCACGGGCGGCGGCGCGGTGGGCGTGGTGGGCGTGGTGGGCGTGGTGGGCGTGGTGGGCGCTGGCGTGCTCGTGGGCGCTGGCGTCGCCGGCACCGTGGGTGTGGTGGGCGCTGGCGTCGCGGGCGGCACGGCGGGGCCCGTGGGCGTCGTGGGCACGGGGATCGGCGTGAGCACCGGCGGCGTCGTCGGGAGGGTCGGGGCCGAGGTGGCAGGCACCGTGGGAGCCGGAGGGGCCGGCGTGGGCGGCGGCGCTTGCGTGGGTCGCGGCGCGGGCGCGGGCTTCGTGGCCTGAGGCGGTTCTGGCGCGGCCGGTGTCGCCGGCGTGGACAGCGCAGGGGCCGGCGTCGTCAGGGCTGGAGGCGGCATCGTCCCCTGCACCGCGTCCGGGGGCAGCGTCGTCATGGGGGGCTCCGAGAGCCCGCTGGCCACCTCGGGGTGATCGACGCCCATGTACCGGGTCTTCACCAGGAACGCCGCTGCTCCGATCCCCGTGAGCGTGAGCAGTGCGAGGCTGAGCCCCACAGCAGACCGGCGCCGTCCTTTCGCGCGCCCAGCGGAGGCCCCCGGCGTCCCGCGCCGTACCTCCTCTGGCAGGGGCAGGGGCACGGTGGCGGACATGGGTGGCGGCTCGCTGGGACCAGCCGCCGTCCTCGCCCCGAGCGGCGATGCTGGTGCCGTCCTCGCCCCGAGCGGCGATGCTGGTGCCGTCCTCGCCCCGAGCGGCGATGCTGGCGCCGTCCTCGCCCCGAGCGGCGACGCTGGTGCCGTCCTCGCCCCGAGCGGCGACGCTGGCACGGTCGCGACCATCGGCGCCGCTGCGAAGACCTCCTGCTGCGGCATCGCTGCCGCCCTGTCCGGCACCGCGACGGCCATCGGCCGCACCCGGGAGAGGCGCTTCCCCGGCCGCGGCACGGCCGGCGTCGCGAAAGGCGAGAGCGCCTGCGCCAGCTCCTGCGCCGTCCTGAACCGCGCCGCGGGATCCTTTTCCAGGCAGCGCCACACCACCGCCTCCAGCGCTGGCGGCACCTCGTGCCGGAATGCCGTGAGCCCGCGCGGCTCTCCGAAGAGCGTCGCGGTGCACGACTCCTGCAACGTGTCGCCCTGGAAGGGAGGCACCCCTGCCAGCATCTCGTAGAGGATCACGCCGAGTGACCAGAGGTCCGTGCGCTCGTCCACGTCGCGCGACGACCGGATCTGCTCCGGCGACATGTACATCGGTGAGCCCAGCAGCGTCTGCGCCTGGGTCAGGCTCGCCGGGGCGATCGCTTCCCGCTCCGAGAGCTTCCCTCCGATCAGCTTCGAGATCCCGAAGTCCAGCACCTTGACCTGCTCCGTGCCGTCTGGCCGGAGCGTGAGGAACAGGTTCGCCGGCTTCAGGTCACGGTGCACGATCCCCAGGCTGTGCGCTTCCTCGATGGCCTCGCAGGTATCGCGGATCAGCCGCGCCGCCTCGCCGACCGGGAACGCGCCTCGTTCGAGCAGCGCCTGGCCGAGATCCTGCCCCTCCAGGTACTCCATGACCATGAAGGGAGCGCCCGACGGCAGCACGTCGACATCCAGCACCCGCACCACGTGCTCGCTCTGGAGCTGCGCCGCGCTTCGCGCCTCCCGCAGGAACCGCGCGACCGACGTGGGGCGCCGCGCCACCTCGGGCAGAAGCAGTTTCAACGCCACCCGGGCCCCGAGGCCCATGTGCCGCGCCGCGACCACCACACCCATGCCGCCAGACCCGATCGTACGCTCGACCTGGTACTTGCCGGCGAGTACCGCGCCAGGCTGGAGTTCCATCACATGGAGGGATGGGTCCGACACCCTGGATCGTCAAGCGACGGTGCATGGCTGTGTCGGGCGTGCGCACCCTGCCGTCGGCACGGCGCTGGCATGGGGGCGCGAGTGTGAAGACCTGGATCATCGCCAATCCCTCCTCCGGCACCGCCGCCGCCAAGCTCGATCGCGTGCGTGAACTCACGGCCAACCGTCCCGACATCGAGGTCAAGGTCACCACCGAGCCTGGCCATGCCCGCGCCCTCGCGATGGAGGCTGCGGCGCAGGGCGTCGACCGCGTCGTGGCGGCAGGCGGTGACGGCACGATCCATGAGGTCGTCCAGGGGCTCGCCGTCGTGCAGGACCGGCCCATGCTCGGCATCTTGCCCCTCGGCACGGGCAACGACCTCGCGCGCACGCTCGGCATCTCCGCCGACCCTGCGGAGGCCCTCGCCGTTCTGGACCATGGCGTGCCGCGCCCGCTGGACCTCATGAAGGTCGAGATGGGCGGCAAGACCTACTACGGCGTCAACGTGTCGGCCGGGGGCTTCAGCGGGCAGGTCAACGAGGTGCTCACCGGCGACATGAAGTCCACCTGGGGGCCCCTCGCGTACGTGCGCGGCGCCATGACCGTGCTCCCCGATCTCACCGCCTACCGCACCTCCCTCGCCTGGGACGACGGCGAGTTCGAGCAGATCGACGCGCTGAACGTGGTGGTCGCGAACGGCCGCACCTGCGCTGGCGGTGTCCGGGTCGCGCCGGAGGCTGATCCCGCCGACGGCCTCCTCGACGTGGTGGTGGTGCGCTACGGCTCGCTCCTCGACCTCGCCGGCGTCGCCACGCGCCTCCTCGCGGGTGACTACCTCGGCAGCGACGACGTCTCGCTCCGCCGCGTGCGCAAGGTGCGGATCACCTCCGAGCCCGGCATGTGGTTCAACATCGACGGGGAGCTGATCGGCAACGAGCCCATCTCCTTCGAGGCCATGCCCGGCGCGCTGACCGTCATCGCGCCCCCTGCCTCGACCACGGACGTCCCCGCCGCCGCCTGAGCCGTCACCTTCCCGCGTCGCCCTCTCCCTCGCGCGCGGCGCGCTCCAGCGCCGCCTCGTACTTCTCCACCTCCACCCCCGTGGCGCCGGCCAGGTCCTGCCACACGAACCCCGCTGCCTCCGCCATCGCGAAGCACGCGAGCGCCTTGTCCGCGCGCGCTTCCACCCCTTCGCCGAGCGCGTACATCACCCCCAGCGTCGCCGCCGCGCGCCCGTGGCCAGCCTGTGCCGCGCGCTCGTACCACCCGACCGCGCGCACTGCATCCCGCGGCATGCCCCTGCCGGTCGCGTGGAACGTCCCGAGGTTGTACATCGCCCGCGCGCTCCCCGCCTCCGCGGCGCGCTCGCACCAGCGCATCGCCACCGCCTCGTCCGCCGCGCAGCCGAGCCCCTGGGCGTGCATCGCGAACAGCTCGAACATCGCCCCGTCGTGCCCCTTCCGCGCGGCCACCTCGTGGTGCGCCAGGCTCTCCGGGTAGCTCTGCGCCACGCCGAACCCGTGGAACGCGAAGAGCCCCAGCAGGTACGCGCACGCCCCGCTCTCGTCCGCGGTCTCTGCGGCCTGTGCGAGCTGCGCCCCCTGCGCCGCCCGCTCCGCGAGCCGCCCCTCCCAGATGGTCGCCGCCGCGAGCCGACCCGACGCCACGTCCCCCTTCGCCGCCGCCGCCGCCAGGTACGCCAGCGCCTGGTCCAGGTCTCCCTCTTCGAGCAGGCGCGCCCCGAGCCGCGCCTCCGCCTCCATCAGCCCTGCGCCGGCGGCCACCCGGAACGCGCGCTCCACCAGCGCCTCCGCGTGCTCCATCAACCCGGCGTCCACGGGCGCGAGCCCCACCATCGCGTCGGTGCCCCGCATCTCCAGGGTGAGATCGGCAGCGAGCGCGCGACCGAGCAGCTCTTCGGCGTTCTGCCCGCCCTCCAGCACCTCTTCCAGGCTCCGGATGTGCTCCTTCAGGTCTTCCGTGCGCGCGTCCATCTTGCCGGTGTGAGACAGGCAGGCAGGGGTGTCAACCAACCCGTCCCGTCACCTGCCGCCTCGTCACCGCTGCCCCACCGTTGCGCCACCGCTTTCCCGCGGCTTCCCCGCGGCTTCCCTGCCACTTCCCCGCCTCTTCTCCGTTTCCCGCGCCCCTCCACCGCGGCGGGTATCCACGACAGCCGGCTCCGTCAACAGGTGCAGGCGCGACGATCCAGCGCTACACCGAGATCCATGACCAAGCTCGTGCTGCTCCTCCTCGCAGTCCCTCTCATCGAGCTGTGGTTGCTGTTCGTGATCGGCGGCGCCATCGGCTTCTGGTCCACCCTCGGCCTCGTCGTCGGCATGGCCCTGCTCGGCACCGCGCTCGCCAAGCACGAAGGCCGGCGCGTGCTCGGCTCCTGGCAGTCGGCTCTGGCCACCGGTCAGGTCCCGGACGAGGGCATCACCAGCGGTTTCCTGGTGCTCCTCGGCGCCGTGCTGCTCCTCATCCCCGGCGTCCTCACCGACGTCGTGGGCCTCCTGCTGCTCATCCCCCCGACCCGCCGCCGCATCGCCTCCGCCGTGCGTGCCTGGCTCGAACGCCGCGCCTCCCAGGGCCACCCCTTCGCCGGCGTCGCAGCCAGCCCTGGCGGCGTGCACATGCGCGTCATCCAGTTCGGCAGCGCCATGCCGGGCGCCTTCTGGTCAGATCCGTCGATGGGACGTGGTGGTCATGGCGGCCGCGGCCCCCGCGGTCAGGTGATCGACGTGAATCCTGACGAGGTGGTGGTGGAAGAGGTCGACACGCCCCGCGGTGGGGATCGGGTCAAAGGCCTTCTGCGCTGACCCTCACCCGTGCGGCGCCCCCCAGCGTCGCGCCCCCCCCAGCGTCGCGCCCCCCCCAGCGTCGCGCCCCCCCTCCCGCGTCACCTCACTTGGCGTCGCGCGGGCACGCTCCAGCGTCGCCCGTCTTCATCTGCTTCGCGGTCTCGATGTCCTGCTTCGTCACGTCCACCGCGTTCTTCGACGCCTCCTCGGCCCGGCCCCACTCGGCGTCCTTTGCCTTGAGCTGCTGCACCAGGGCCAGGGTCTGCTCGTCGATCTCGAGCTGCTGGTTCAGGGTCTCCAGCCACGCATCGTCCGTCGCGAGCAGGGCCGCGCACCCCTTGGTCAGGTCCTCCACCGGCACCGAGTCCGGCGCGGCGTTGTACTTCTTCCCCAGCGCATCGTAGGCCTGCGCCGCCGCCATGCGCCCCCCGAGCGCGATGACCGCCCGCGCCGCGCGCTGCGTGCGGACCCCGTCGAGCTGACGGATCTGCACCTCTGGCGGCACGTCGGTCAAGGGCGCCGCGTTGCCCGAGTGCACGAACATGAACGTGTACGGCACGTTGATCTGGCTGGAGCGCGCCGTGAACTTCACGTCCGAGATCTTGCCCGAGAGGCACTCGGCCACCTTCTGCGACGCCGGATCTGCCGCCGGCTCGAACTTCGCCGTCAGCGCCATCCCCCCCTGCGACGAGAGCGTCGCGTTCAGCGGGTGCGGCGCCGCCGCCTTCCACGGCTCGTAGCACTCGCACCACGTCGTCTGGGCGAGCCGCACCGCCCCCGCGACGTCCGACGACTCGTTCTCGCCGAGGCGCACCGTCGGCGACACCCCTGCCTTGTGGGTCACCTGCGCCTCGCCGCTCACCGGCGGATTCGCCGCTGCGGCCAGCGCAGCGAACCCCTGCACCGCCGCGAAGTGACGGTCGAGCGCCTCCTTGACGCACACCGCCCCCTCGGGGGTCAGGTTCGGTCCGCTGATGTTGTGCTGGAGCTTGCCCCCCCCGGCGGTGGTCTTGAGGTTGACGGTCGTCTCCTGCGCCGCGCCGCGGCTCTGGGGACTGACGAGGCACTCCATCACTGCCGGCCGCACCGCGACCAGCAGCCCGGTCAGGACCTCGGTGTTCACCGCGCTGGGCGGCGTGATCGACGACGGGAAACACAGCCCTACGTCGGAGGCGCTCAGCGCCGCGATGCGCTGCTGCTCGCTCGTGGCGCCGCCTCCGGCGGCGGCGGCGCACCCGAGCCCGAGGCCCGTGGCGACGAGGACAGCGGCGCTCGAACGAAGGATGATCGCTTTCTTGGTCATGGCGGCGTGCATGGTGCTGGTGGCCTCCCTCGAAGGAGCCGCGTCCTACCGGCATCTGCGCCGCTCTGTCAAAGGGGACCGGCGTGCCCGGCGTGCGCAACCTCCTCTTCGACCCCCGTCTCGCTCCGCCCTCGTCTCGGCGCCGCTTCCTTGCGGCCCCCGCGCTCCCCCCTACGCGTTCCAGCAGCCCCCTGAATTTTCACCCCCTCTCTGCACCGCGACTACCCTCGCCGCCATGAGCATGCACGACCTGGAGCTGGCCACCCGGCCGCAGCGCCGAGGCACGGACACCTTCGACCTCGACATCCCCGACGGCTGGCAGCAAGGCCGGGGCGCTTACGGCGGCCTCCCCATCGCCTCCCTCGTTCGCGCCATCGAGCAGTTCTCCGACACCCCCGATCGCACCCTCCGCTCCTTCTCCGCCGAGCTGCCTGGCCCCACCCTCGTCGGCCCCGCCGAGGTCCGCGTCGAGACCATCCGCGCCGGCTCCGGCCAGTCCACCCTCTCGGCGCGGCTCGTCCAGGGAGGCGAGACCCGCGCCTTCGCCGTCGCCGTCCTCGCCAGGCCGCGCGCCCCTGCCGCCGCCACCTTCTGCGAGCTCGAACCCCCGGTGCTGCGCCCCTACCGCGACATCCCCGCGCTCCCGGGCGGCCCGTTCTTCCCCGTGTTCGCGCAGCACTTCGAGTACCGCACCGACGGCCCCTTCCCCTTCACCGCCGGCAAGGAGGCGCGCATCGAGGGCTGGATCAAACCTCGCCACGTGGGCTCCTTGAGCTGCGGCGCCCACCTCGCCGCCGTCGCCGACGCCTGGTGGCCGGCGACCTACTCCCGCGCCTCCGCCCCCTTCCTCGTCGGCACCGTCGCCTACACCCTGCAGATCGTCGGCGCCGCCGAGCCGCTCGACCCTGACGCCCCCTTCGCCTACCGCGCCCGCGTCTGGGTCCAGAGCGAAGGCTGGTTCGTCGAGCAGCGCGAGCTCTGGAGCGAGGACGGCCACCTCCTCGCGCTGAACCAGCAGACCTTCGCGATCATCAAGTAGCCCGCCGGCCCCCGCTGCCGCGTCCCCGCCCCGCGCCTCTCCCTGCGCTCACCCCGCCGCGGACCCTACCCGCGGCCCGGTGGAGCGCCTCCCGCTCGCGGGCTGCAGCGCCTCGCGCAGGCCGTCCTCCAGCGACGCGAAGGCCGGCACCTCCCCGAGGTCCACGTCGAGCGCCACCAGCGTGCGCGCCACTGCCCCCGACACCCCCACCAGCATCCCCCGCGCCCCGAGCAGCCGCGCCGCCTGCGTGAGCCGCAAGAGGTCCAGCGCCACCTGCGCATCCACCCGCACGAGCCCCGTGATGTCGAGCAGCACTGTGTGCGCCCCGTCCTCCACGATCGCCTCGAGCACCCGCTCCCGGATCAGCTCCGCGCGCGCAGCGCCCACCTCCCCCACGAGTGGTGCCACCAGGACCCCTGACCACACCCGCAGCACCGGTGACGACAGCGTCGCCAGCTCCTGCCGCTGCGCCTCGATGGTCGCGAGCTTCTCCGCGAGCGCCCGCTGCCCCTCCTCCGCCACCCGCCCGAGTTCCACCTCCAGCTCCCGCCGCCGCCGCTGCACCGCCTCCGTCAGCTTCACCGCGTACAGGTCGGCCACCTGCAGCGCGGCCCCGTGGTACACCGCGTCCACTGCTGCGAGCACGTCGAGCGCCGCCCACCCGTCGCCCCCCTCCGCGCGCAGCATCCCCTCCAGCACCTGCCGGAACGACAGGAGCCCGCGCAGCACCGTCGACGGGTGGAACTCGCGCGCCGCCCGCAGCGACACCACGTGCTCGACGAACGCCGCCAGCGGCTGCCCATCCTCCTGAAGCAGCGCCGCCTCGTTCCCCTCGATCACGCGCGCGACGAGCTCCCGCGTCTCTTCCCGCGGCCGCTGACCGCGCAGGTCGATGGCCTCCCCGATCACCCAGTCCGTCGCCCCCTCGACGATCTCCTCGCCTCGCCGCGCGAGGAGCCTGACGAGCAGGTCGCGGCCCTCCGGCGTCATGGATCGCCCGTGCGCCACGAGAGCCCGCGGAAGCCGCTCACCCGCCGAGCCCTGCGAGGAACGCCCGCAGCACCGCCGCCGTCTCCCGCGGCCGCTCCACCTGCACGTAGTGCCCCGCTCCCTCCAGGTACGCCAGGTCCGCCTTCGGTACGCGCGCCACGATCTCCCGCCGCAGCAGCTCCGGAGGCAGGAATGGATCCTCGGTCCCCACGACCAGCGTCGGCGCCCGGATGCCCCCGAGCTGGTCCACGAAGTCCCCCGCCGTCCAGGCGTCGAACACCTCTGCGATGCAGGACGCCGGGATGGTCCCCGCGTCCTCCAGGAGCCGCGCCCGCGCCGGCTCCGACAGCTCCTTGCACGCCATGTCCAGGATGGTCCCCTGGGCGTGCTGGTTCTGCCCCGACCCCCGGAACAGCGCCCGCGCCTGGTCCGGGAGCCCCATGCCCGACGGCGGCACCGGGCAGAGGAGCAGCGCCCCCCGCACCCGCTCCGGCGCCTTCGCCGCGAGCCCCAGCGCGATCTGCCCACCCATGCTGTGCCCCACCACCGCGAACGAGTGCACTCCTGCCGCGTCCGCCACCGCCAGCACGTCGTCCACGAACGCTGCCAGCGTGTACCCGCCCTCCGGCTTGCTGGATCGACCCGTACCCCGCAGGTCCGGGATCACCAGCTTGTACCGACCTGATGGCACCTCGGCGAAGGCCTCCACCAGATCGTCGTACACCGCACCGGACACCATCCAGCCGTGCACCAGGACCACCGCCTCGGGCCCGTCGCCAAGGCTCCGGTACGACAGCTCCACCCCATCCCTCACGAGCCGGGAATGCATCTGTGCCTCCTCCGCGCACCATCGCACCATGACGCGCCTCGCTCAAGCGCTCCGCGTGGGCGCACGCGTTGACGCCTGGCGTCGGCGCTCCCGGACCGTGGCCTTCACCCCGGCCCGGTGAGCAGGGCCTCGATCTCCGCCGTGAGCTTCCGGTAGTCCGCATCCCCTGGCGCGTACTTCCCGCCCTTGTGCATGGCGCGGACCACCCCTTGCCGATCGATCAGGAAGCTCACGCTCGTCCACGTGCGCTCGTGCCCATCGAGCCACCACCGCTTCAGCGTCCGCCAGTCCTCGTCGATCGCCACCGGGAAGCGGAACCCGTACTGCGCGACCCACCCCTTCACGTCCTCCGGATCGAGCGGCTCATCGCGCTTGTGGTGGTACATCCCCACCACCGTCAGCCCCCGCGCCGCGTACGTCTCGTGCAGCAGGTTCAGGCTCGGCGCCGTCGTGCTGCAGTAGGGGCACTCCGGCGACATGAACCACCGCACCAGCACCACCTTGCCCCGCAGGGACTCCAGGGTGATCGGCGCCGTGTTGAACCACCTGTCGACGCTCCACCCGGGCGCCGGCTTGCCGATCACGTCCCCCGCATCGTCCGGATCCCCACCCCGCCCCGCAGCCGTCGCGGACCCTGCCGCTGTCTCTGGGGCCGCCCCTGAGCGCGTCGGCGCTGGCGACGTCGATCCCGACCCGCATCCAGCCATCCCCACCGCCAGCAGCGCCGCGCCCCACGCCTGCCACCGCGACCCCCACCCCCTCGATGCCCCAGCCGCACCTTCATGCCCCACGCGCCACCTCCTCCGCTGCTCCCCGGCGCCGCCCCTCCCCACCGCGCTCACTGGTACCGCACGTACACCTTCACCTCGTCCGTGATCTCCGCCCCGCCCCCGACCACCCGTACCTGCAGGATTGCTGGCGTTGACTGGTACAGGTTGATGAACACCGGCGCCGTCGTCTCGGTCCATCCCGGCGCGCACGCCTTCACGGCCACCGCGTTCTCCGCCACCAGGGCGTCCCCCGCCGACGGATCCTGCACCGCCCTCAGGTTGTAAGTGTAGGTCCCGGCCTGCGTCGCGTAGTGCCGGAGCGTCACGAAGATGTGCGACCCCCCCTGGGGCCCGCTGTCGATGCCGAGCTGCGTGTCTTCCCGCAGCGCCTCCCCCGTGTCCGGGTTGATGAACGTGACCACCGGCATCCCGTCCTCGGGCGGCGCCTCGTCCCCGCAGGAGACCACCGGATCCGGCGGGTCTGGCACGGGCCCGCAGAGGCCCCCCAGGGTCGACATCCCCAGCAGCGCACCGAACAGCAGGATCGAGCGTGAGCCCACGAGCCGCATGGACTCATCCTAACCTGCCCCCCCACCAGAGCCCGCCGCCCCTTCCGTGCTCGGCCCCGCTCGACCTCGCAGCCAGCCTGCTTCGCGCAAGCACGGCACTGCGTTATGAGAGACACGTGCCGCGCATCTTCGCCCGTCTCTGTCTGGTAGGTTCCCTGCTCCTCGCTTCGGGTGCAGGGTGCGCTGCCTCCGCCTCGGTCCACGCCGCCAGAGACAACCAGCTCGCGCAGCTCCAGAAGCACCTCGCCGACGACGTCCGCCGGGGCGACTTCGACGAGGGCGATGCCCGCGACGTCGCCGAGGCCCTCCTCGAAGGCGCGCTCGCCCGCGCCACGCCTCCTGCCGGCGTGGACCTCATCCGTCAGGTCCGCCCCTGCGCGCGCAGCCTGCGCGACGCCCTCCTCGACCGCGCCGAGCGCGACGACCTCCTCGCCCCGCACGCGGCGATGATCCTCATCGACAACGACCTCGCCTCCCTCGACGACCTGCGCGAGCACGCCACCCGCAAGGACGCCCGCCGCCCCCCCGAGGTCGCCGACGCCTTCCGCGCCGTGCACGCCCGCACCTTGATGCACGAGGGCGACGGCGCCCAGCGCCGTGCCTTCTTCCTCGACGGCGATGAGCAGGTCCGCATCGCCGCCGTGCGTGCCGCCATCCTCACCGCCGACCCCCGCGACAACCTCCCCCTCCTGGACGTCGCCCGCCTCGACCCCAACCCCGCCGCGCGCGTCCTCGCCATCCGCGCCGTCTCCCGCACCGGCAAGGAGCCCGCCGTGCGCGCCCTCCGTGACCTCTGGGAGCGCGCCGACGCCTCCACCCGCGAAGCCATCGCCTCCGCCTGGGCCTCTCCCGTGATGTTCCGCGCCGGTGGCCGCGACCGCCTCCTCTGGGCCATGTCCACCCAGCCGGGCACCCCTGCCCTCGAAGCCGCCGCCGCCCTCGCCGACCCCACAGCGCGCAACGACAAGGACGCCGCCGCCGCCCTCGCGCACCTCGTCCGCGCCATCGGCGCCGGCCTCCCCAGCGAACGCATCCACGCGATGCGCCTCGCCCCCCTCGCCTCCTCCGACGTGCGCGCCGCCCTCGCCCGCGCCCGCACCGACAAGGACGAGGTCATCGCCGTCGCCGCCCAGATCCGCAGCCTCGACCTCCAGCCCCCCGACGCCTCCCGCGCTCAGGTCCTCGCCCAGCTCACCAAGGTCGCCGCCACCTCCACTCCCCTCGCCACCCAGGCCCGCGCCGGCCTCGCCCGCGCCAAGGTCCGCGCCATCACCCCCCTCCTCACCCGCGACGTCCCTTCCCGCGACGCCCTCCTCCGCGAGCGCGCCGGCCTCGCCCTCGTCACCCTCGGCGACTGGCCCCACGCCGCCCCCCTCCTCGCCGACCCCGACCCCCGCGTCCGCACCGTCATCGCCTGCGCCGTCCTCTCCGCCACCCAGTAGTACTGCGTACCCTGGATCAGGGACCTGCGGTCCCTACGCTCCCGATGGTCGCTACCCCCGTTGCCTGCGGAGAGGCCGCGCCAGGGAGCCGCGGCGCATCGTCCAGTGCGTGCACCCGCCGTGCTATCAGCCCCTCATGGATCTCACCCGCCCCGCCGTCGCCCTCATCACCGGCGCCACCTCGGGCTTCGGCGCCGCCTGCGCCCGCCGCTTCGCCGCCGACGGCATCGCCCTCGTCCTCGCCGGCCGCCGCGAAGACCGCCTCCAGGCCCTCCAGCGCGACCTCTCCACCCCCGTCCACCTCCTCCCCCTCGACGTCCGCGACCGCGACGCCGTCGCCCGCGCCCTCACCACGCTCCCCCCGCCCTTCGACGCCATCGACGTCCTCGTCAACAACGCCGGCCTCGCCCTCGGCCTCGAACCTGCCGATCGCGTCTCCCTCGACGCCTGGGAGACCATGGTCGACACCAACATCAAGGGCCTCATGTACGTCATGCGCGCCGTCCTTCCTGGCATGGCCGCCCGCGACCGCGGCCACATCGTCCAGCTCGGCTCCGTCGCCGGCACCTACCCTTACCCGGGCGGCAACGTCTACGGCGCCACCAAGGCCTTCGTCCACCAGCTCTCCCTCAACCTCCGCGCCGATCTCGTCGGCAAGAACATCCGCGTCACCAGCATCGAGCCCGGCATGGCCGAGACCGAGTTCTCCGAGGTCCGCTTCGAAGGCGACTGCGACCGCGCCCGCGCCGTCTACACCGGCCTCCAGGCCCTCAGCCCCGACGACGTCGCCGACGCCATCCACTGGGCCGTGACCCGTCCCGCCCACGTGAACATCAACCGCATCGAAGTCATGCCCACCATGCAGGCCTTCGGCCCCTTCGCCGTCAGCCGCCGCCCCACCTGACGCCGGCTCCCCTGCCATTCCCATCCTCGTGCCGCTTCACGACGCAGGAGACTCCATGCCGACCGCATCTTCTTCGACAGCCAGTGCGTTGCATGAAGTCCTGAGCGACATGGTCGCTCTCCTCCAGCTCGACCTGCCCGCATCCGCAAGCGCAGAGGAATCGACGAACCGCATCGCCGCCGCCTCTGCCAAGCTGGTCGCCTCTCTCGCCGCCGCCGAAGCCGCCGGTGTCCCAGCGCCGACCCTCGACGAGGCGTTGACCCCGCTGCACGAGGCGCTCCGAGGATGCGAATTCTACCGGAGGACGCATACCTGGCCGCGGGGTTACCCAGGAGACTTCGAGACCGTCGAGATGCTCTGCTACCCGCAGAAGTTCGCCACGCCGAAGCACACCTGGGCGGACCGGATGCAGGAGTTCACGCTCGGCCACGCCAGCGTCCAGCAGCACCGCAACAAGATCGTGAGGCAAGCGCTCACCATCCTGGAAGTCGCCGCTGGAGCGACATCCGACACCCGCATCCTCTCGGCCGGCTGTGGCGGTTGCCCCGACCTGCGGATGATCCTCCCCACGCTACGCACCTTCCCCGGCAGGTTTGTCCTCGTGGACAGCGACGCAGACGCGCTCGCATTTTCTCGCAGCCAGCTCGGAGCGCTCGCAGACTCGTGCGACTTCATCCAGGCCAACGCCCTCCGTCACCTCAAGCGCGCCGCCCGCAAAGGCGACACCTTCGACCTGATCTACGCCGGCGGCCTGTTCGACTACTTCAAGGACGATGCCGTCGACTTCTTCCTCACCCACGCCCATGCACTGCTGAAGCCCGGCGGCCGCCTGTTCTTCACCAACATCGCCGCAGGCAACCCGCACCTCGGCATGATCAAGCACCTCGCGCGCTGGAACCTGATCCTCCGATCGGAAGCCTCCCTCCTCGACCTCTGCAAGCGCGCCGCCATCGAGCCCACCACCCTCCACATCGAGCGCGACGCGACCGGCGTGACCCTCCTCGTGGACATCAAAAAGCCCTGACCCGCGCCACCCAACGCGACGGCGCCGCTCTTCAGCCCTTGCTGGTCGACGCTGCCGTGCGCTGCCACAGCTTCGAGAGCGGCAGCTCGATCGCCTCGAACGGCGCGGCACGCACGGCGTCGTCGCCTTTCACGAGCAGCTCCGTCTCCCACCGCTTCCGCGGCCCGAGGTGGTGGACCTCCAGCGCGCGCTTGAGGGGATCGATGAGCCAGACCCAGCTCACGCCCTCCCGCGCATAGACCGGGAGCTTGTCGAAGCGATCGTCGGTCGCCGTCGAGGGAGAGAGCACCTCGCACACCCAGTCCGGCGGGAGCGACGTCGCCGCCGTCTCGGGATACTCGGGCATCCGCTCCACGCGCCATCCCGCGACGTCCGGTACCAGCACATCGCTCTCCAGGTGCAGCTCGGGCTCGTCGATGATCCACCAGCCCCCCGGACCTCCCAGCCCGAGCTGGAACGGCGGCCCGAGGATCATCCCCAGCATCGAGGATGCGAGCGCATGCTTCATCGCAGGTCGCGGCGACATGTAGAGGGTGCCCGCGATGATCTCCGCGACCAGGTGCTCAGGTACAGCCTCAAGGTCGGCGTAGGTGGCTGGTGTCGGTCGTTTTTCTGCCGGTTCACCCATGGGGACCTGCTGGCGTACCGCCAGTACCCGCGTGATTGCTTCGCGCGAGCCTCGATTGCCACGCTACCTGAAAGAAAATCGCGGCGCCTTCGGGAATGCGCTGAGGACACCAGGAATGGCGCCACGGACCGTCGTCGCCCCCCTCTTCGAGCCAGCTCTCACCCCTCGCCCGACTTGCTCAGCAACCGCGACAGCAAGAGCTGCTCCACATCCTCCAGCGCCCCCTTCAGCACCTCCGCATCTTCCAGCCGCAGCCCCTCATCCAGCTCCCGCGCCTCCGCCGGCAGCTTCCCCCGCAGCCCCGCGAACTCCCCGAGCAGCCGCCCCATCTCCTGATCGTCGTCCCGCAGCGCCCGCAGCGCCCGCGCGAGCTGCCCGATCGCATCCTCCCGCTCCCCGAGTGCCACCGCGTCCACCGCCGCCCCCGTCCGCAGCCGCACCTGCTCCACCCACAGCCCTTCCCCGCCCACATCGTTCGCCGCGGCCCGGATCTGCTGCGTCCACTGCTCCAGCCCCCCGTGCAGCGCCCCGTGGGCCCGCGTCATCCCCCGCAGCACCACCCGCGCCGCCACCGTGCGCCCCCCGGCCTCGGCCAGCGCCTCCTCCAGCCGCACCCGCGCCAGGTCCACCGCGTCGAGCCCGCTCTGCGCCTCGCTCACGTCGACCTCGCACACGTGCCACCGCACCACGTCGAGCGCCTTGTGCACGAGCGACACCACCCGCCCCCCGTCCACCGTCACCAGCGTCGCCCCCTTCGCCCCTGCCTCCCGCGCGTGCCGCCCTTGCAGGTTCCCCGGGAACACCACCGGCGGATCGGCGTGCACCACCTCCCGCGCGTGCACGTGCCCCAGCGCCCAGTACTGGTAGCCCTTGCTCAGGAGCGTCGTCAGGCTGCTCGGCGCGTAGTTCTCGTGCCCCTCCCGCCCCCCGAGCGCCGTGTGCAAGAGCCCGACGTTGAACAGCCCCGGCACCGCGTCCGGATATCCCGCCGCCAGATCGTCCGTCACCGCCCGCGTCGGGAAGCTCTGCCCCGTCACCGCGAACCCCCGCCGCTCGTCGATCACCTGCTGCGGCGCCCGGTGATCCAGCACCGTCACGTGCCCTGGCAGGGACAGGTGCCGCGTGATCTGGCTCTGCGCGTCGTGGTTCCCCCGCACCATCACCACCTGCACCCCCGCCGCGCGCAGCCGCGAGAGCTGCGCCGCGAAGAACAGCCCCGTGCTGTAGTCCCGCCAGTCCCCGTCGTAGATGTCCCCGGCCAGCAGCAGGAGGTCGGCTTCCTCGGCCAGGCACAGATCGATCAGGTTCTCGAACGCCCGCCGCGTCGCCCCCCGGATCTGCCCGATGGGCGCCCCCTCGTAGCGCTCCAGCCCCCGCAGCGGGCTGTCGAGGTGCAGGTCGGCGGCGTGGACGATCTTCATCACTCCACCCGCACGAGCTCCACCGGACCCAGCGCCTCCCCTGGCCTCGCGTCCACCACCAGGAAGTGCCGCGACACCCCGTCCATCCGCTCCTCGATCGCCCCGCCCCCGCCCGTGATGTAGGCCGGGATCCCCGCATTCTCGTAGGCGTAGAACGAGTGCAGGTGCCCGTAGATCGTCATGTCCACGTTCCCCGACGACAGCAGGTTCACCAGCTTGCCTGCCTCACCCCGGTTCGCGAACGCCCCGTTCCGCGTCCCCACCGGATCGAACGGCGGCACGTGCATCATCACCAGGTGCAGCCGATCGCGGCCCTGATCGAGCCACCCTTCCAGCCACCCGTACACCCTCGGATCGACCGTCGCGCTCGCCGAGTCGATCATCGTGAACTGCACCCCCCGGAACACGAAGCTCCGGTTCCCGCGCCCGAAGTACTGGTGGTACATCCCGTCGGACGTCCCCAGCTCGTGGTTCCCGAGTGTCGAGTAGCAGGGGATCTTCAGCGACTTCAGCTCCCGCTGGAACTCCTCGAGCTGCGCTGCCGTCCCTTGCCGCGTCAGGTCCCCGCTGAACACCAGGAACCGCACGTCGTCGCGCGTGTTCATCTTCGCGTAGATGTCCTGCACCTCGTCGATCGCTTCCTGCACGTCCGCGAGCGCCGCGAACCGCCACGGCTCTGTCGAGTGCGCGTCTGCCGCGAGGAGCCGCAGCGTCACCTCCGCGTTCGCGGGCAGCTCCACCTCCCACACCCGCTCCGTCGGCGCCGGCTCCGTCACCACCGTCGCCACCGGCGCCTCACCCCCGGCCACCTCGGCGGTCAGCACCGCATCCGGGAGCTGGTTCTCCATGCGGATCGACCACCGCCGCCCCCCTTCGGCTCCCGTCGACAGCCGCACCGACAGCTCGGGCGCGCTGGCCCACAGCCACAGCGATCCGGACGACAGCCCTCGCACTGCCGCCTGCCCATCGGCCACGGCCACCGACACGTCTCCGGACGACGCGCTCCCCACCGCGGCATCGATCTCCGCCCGCTCCTCGGCCACGTGCAGGCATGCCCCTGCCACGAGCGCTGCCACAACCGGCACCATCCGCGCGACCCGCAAGCTCTTCATGGATTGCCTCCGTGCCGGAACAGCACCGACACCCCGCCAAGGAACGCCGACCCCACCTGCGCGTCGAAGAGCAGCCCCCACTGAGGCGACAGGTACATCCGCCCCTCTGCCCCGAAGTGCCCGGGCACGCCGCTCCCGAGCCCCACCATCTTCAGCCCACCCGCGTACCCATCGTGCCGGTGGTCGTAGTAGACCTGCGCCTCTCCGCGCGGGTAGCCCTCGTGCCCCAGGTACACCCCGAACCCGGTGCGCATCAGCAGCAGATCGGTCCCCTCCGTGCTCCGCTCGTAGGCGTAGCTCTCCACGGCCAGCCCCCCACCCAGCTCCGCGAACGACCCTTGCAGCGTCGGCGCCACGTGCCCCAGGTCGAGCCGCCCGTTCACGGTCAGCTCTCCGGTCAGCACCTCGAACCGCTCCGTCCCGTAGCGGGTGTGCGTGAGCGCCGCCTCGGCCTCCACGAACGACCCGTCGGGCTTCCCGTTCATCATCCGCACCTTGTTCCCGCGCGTGCGCGGCCCGAAGAACCGGTAGCCCCCCACGAGCCGCAGCCGCCGGTTCGCGTCGTCGAGCGCGAACCACCCCGAGGGATTGAGCCGGAACCCCCCCAGCCTCAGGTCCGCGCCCACCGTCGTGAACACCCGGTACGAGAACACCGGGTCGTACACGTACCGGAGCCCGAGCTGCGTCTCGACCCACGGCACCGTCGTCGGCGCGCTCCCCCAGCCGCCCTCCGGCGCCACCACCCCGTAGATGTCGGCGAGCCCCGAGACGAGGAACAGCCCCGCCCCCGCCACGATCACCGAGGTGATCGGCGCGACGAGCCTCCGCGACGCCCCTGTCGCCGCGAGCAGCGCGAACCCCCCGACCACCCCGGTCGCGCCCACCCCTTCCATCGCCAGGAGCTTCCACCCCGTCGCGCTGTGCCCCGCCACGAAGTGCCCCGACCCGTGCACCAGCAGCCCCGGCACGAACGACGTCCCGATCGCGAGCCCCCGGCGCGTGTCCGAGAGGTGCGAGGGATGCGGCGGAGCCATGGGGGCGCCCACCACGAGGGGCGGCGTGCGCGCAGGTGGTACGGGCCCGGCGACGTCAGGGGATGACGGTTCTGCGGACGATCCTGGCGTGTCGCCTGGGGGAGCGCCGACGGAGGCTCCCGGGGCGGGAACCTGGGGAGGGACGGCCGCCGCCGTGCCTGGGAGGGTCGCTGCGAGCGCCGCGAGGACGGCGAGGGCCGCTCCCAGCGAGCGCCTGTCGCGTGATGGGAACTGCACGTCTACGGTTCATAGAGGCAGCGGCTCGGCCTCGCTAGACGGAACCTCGCTACGCACACCGATCCGCGCGCGAAACCTCCTGGGGGTCAAAGCATGCCGCGCGCTCTCACGGCTGAGCCCATTCGCCCCGGGGTATCGACCTGTCCCATTCTGCCCCTACACCCTGGCCCGCCGAGCGCGCGCCTCTCGCCACCGCCCGCCCTTCACCCTCGGGCCCGCGTCTCGCTCACGAGCTTCAAGGTCGGTGAATTCACCCACCAGATCCCGCCGAGAGATGGTCGAGATCGAGCGGGTCGCTGTCGACGTACTCTCCGGCGTTCATGTCTTGCAGCGTGACGACCTGGCCTTCGACGGACTCGAACCGGCCCATGGTTGGCACGAGCTTGAGCCACTCCTTGAGGAGATCTCCAACGCGGCCAGCATCGGTCAGAGCGAAGGCCGGGTCGAGGCGGTGCACGAACCAGTGCTGGCCGAGGGCGCAGTCCCCCTGTCGCCACGCTGCGAGAGCATTGTCGATGAACGCAATCCGCGGATCCGGCTGATCCTCAGCGGCCACTCCGGACCCTCACACTCTTCGCCGCGCGGGCCGTCCCGCCCTCGCGATGAATGCGGTCGTGAAGCGCGTCGACGAGTTCTTCCGGCGGCCGCGGAGCCCGGGCCACGCGCGCCTCTGCCGAGATCTTCGGCGGCGAAACCCGAGGTGACTCGCCGGGGCCGAGCAGCGCGAGCACGCGGTCGTAGTCCCCTGCTGCCAGCAAGTCGAACGGCAGGCTTCCGTCCTCGCGCACCCCGAGCAGCACCGCCCGGTTGGCACTCGCAGAGCCGCGGTCCACCTTCCGCACCACAGCGAGGAGCCGCTGGAGGTGCTCTTCGTTGCTCGACGCCATCGGCTTGCCACTGGCCCAGAAGTGCATTGATCGGCGGCTTACATTGAACAAGCGCGCTAGCTGATCCCAGGTCAGACCGCTGCGCCGTCGCAGCTCGCCGATCGCGGCTCCAGCCGGCGCAGCCACATGAACCAAGGCCCCGGACGTCGTTTGCTCTGCGGTGCGATGCGCGCGCAGCACCACCTCGAGCGGGAGCGCGTACGCGGTCGAGGTCCCGAGTCCCGCGAGCATGAAGCCGACGAGAACTGGCTCGCGAACCTGCTGCATCAGCATCGCGCCTGCGGCCGAGGTCGCAGCGAAGGTCGGGCGCACCTGAGGACCGCTCATGGCTTGCCTCCGTAGCGTAGAAGGAACTCGTCGGTCACCGCCCAGCGGAAGATCGTATAGACGCGCTCGGCATAGCGCTGCGCCTCCGCGACCACCCGGTCGACGACGAATGGCACCGGAGCTGCGCTGAACATGTCGAGGTCGAGGATCCAGCTCTTCTCTTCTGCGGGCTCGATCGCGGCGGGATCGACGGTCGCGCCCGGAGGAAGGAAACCCCAGCGCGCAAGCACCCGCGCATCCGGCAGCTCGAACATCGACTCCGAGAGGGCGTGAATGGCGTGCTTCGCGGCGATCGTTCCAGTGATGCCGCGGACCTCAGGTCGAACCAGCCTGGCGATATCGTCGACCGCCTCGCCGGTGATGCGGTCGATGTAGCGGACTCCGAGGCGATCGAGCTGGCCCGGTTCGATGTGCTCATCCAGGGCCTCTGCGAGCACCTTGAGCCGGCCGAAGAAGTCACCACGACTCACATATTTCGTGGTTTCGAGCGCCAAGAACTCGGGCGTGAGCGAGACACGCCAGTGCCCCGCCGCGTCGCTGAAGCGCCACGCGATGTGCGGCTTCGCGGGCGAGGCGCCGCCGGGACCAAGCAGAAGCCCCTGAGTCTGCTCCTGCCTGAGCACGGAGTACGTGGAGCGAATCGCCTCCTGGAACGGCGCGACAAAGTCCCGCTGCTCGACGGACAGAACCTCCGGAAAGCGGAGCTGGGCGATGACCCGGACGAGAGGCGCGTCCTTGAGGGGTACCTCCGCGGGAAGCGGAGCTATGAGCGGGTCTGCGGTGGCGCTCATGTGGGTACAGGAAGGGTTCAACGAGTGACCTGTGAAGTAAAGTGTGAAGCGGACAGCAAATAGCTGCAGGGTCAGCAGGTTAGCGCCCACCGCCAGAGGAGGTTATCCCACACCGTCGCATCCGGTGGTCCCCCCGCCGCCGCGCGCCATCCTCTCGGGGGTGACCGCGCGGCTCCCGGCGTCTCCAACGCAACTCCCGGCGCTGTTCGGCGAGGTCCCGGTGCTGAACCGTCAGGTCCCGGCGCTGCCAGCGCAACTCCCGGCGCTGATCGGTCAGGTCCCGGTGCTGTTCGGCGAGGTCCCGGTGCTGTTCGGCGAGGTCCCGGCGCTGATCGGTCAGGTCCCGGCGCTGTTCGGCGAGGTCCCGGCGCTGTTCGGCGAGGTCCCGGTGCTGATCGGTCAGGTCCCGGCGCTGTTCGGCGAGGTCCCGGCGCTGATCGGTCAGGTCCCGGCGCTGTTCGGCGAGGTCCCGGCGCTGTTCGGTCAGGTCCCGGGGTAGTGGCCGGTTTTGCCTGAGACTGGCCTAGTTTGGGTCTGAGGGCGTGACGGTGCGGTAGGTTCGAGGCTCCGAAACAGTGCACCCCGCGACGCCTGCCAGCGTCCGGGGTGCGTGGCCGAACCCCGTATCCCCGGAGTCCGACATGTCCGTCATACCGCTACGCCCCCGTCGGGGCCAAGGGACAGATCCGCCCAAACCTCGCCCGCGAGCCACCGTCACCCTGACCGATGTCGAGCAGATGCGGCTCCGCGCCGCTCTGCGGAACCTGCGCGCCCTGTACGGGTCGTGGAACTGCCTCGCCGAGGTCATGGGCGTCAACCCGAGGAGCCTCACGACCATCGTCAGCGGCAAGCCAACGTCGCCGGGGATGGCCGTGCGCGCAGCGCGGGCCGCTGGCACCACTGTGGAGGCGCTCCTCGGAGACCTGAAGGTCGCTGCCTCCTGCCCCCACTGCGGCACGGCGTGGGAGGTGCGGTCATGATCACCCGCGGTCCCCTCCTAGAGTCCTCCATGGAGTTGTCGCTCAACGAGAAGGAGAGCGCCAGCCTGCGCGAGTGCCTCTACACCATGAGGCAACTCACCGGCTCCTGGGCTGCCGTGGACACGCTCCTCGTGCTCGGCAAGGGCGACGCCGAGAAGATCTGGAACGGCACCTACGATGCGACCGCGGAGATCGCCTACCGCATCTCGAAGCGCACCAACTACACCGTCGATGACGTGCTGATCGGCAACCGCAACGGGCGCTGCGTCCACTGCAAGCGCCCGCAGTCTGACCCGCTCCCGTCCGCGCCTGACGCGCCGCCGGAGGCGAAAGCGTGACCCGCGGGCGGCGCCACGATGGTGCCGCCCACGCTCCAGCCAGCGTCTTCATCGACGAGATGCCCATCGTCCGGATGGCGCCCTACGTGCGTGCGCTTCTGCGCGCCATGAAGGTGCCTCCGCAGGACTGGGAAGATCTCGTCCAAGAGATCACGGCTGCGGCGTGGGTTGCGATGATGGAGGGCCGCTTCCGGCCCTTGCCCAGGCAGCCGCTTGGCGACGCCCTCAAGCTCTGGCTGACGGGCATCACGTGGAGGCAGACGTCGCACTTCCGCGAGAAGGCGTACCGTCGACGCGAGATCCCCGACGAGGCGCCGTGGACCGTGCCAGGCGCGGATGACTGGCTCCCGCACCTCCCAGCCACCGTTGGCGTGGTCGAGGCCCGGGACATCCTGCGGGCGCTGGAGCGCATCACCGAGGCTCAGGCCGAGATCCTGCTCATGCGCTACGGCGAGGGCCTCGACGTCGCCGAGATCGCCGAGGCTCTCGACGTGAAGTACGAGACCGCACGCGCCCGCCTCCGCGCCGCCAGGCTGCGCTTCCTCGCGGCGGCCGAGACCTGGCAGCGCGTCAGGTCGTAGACACCGTTCAGCACCGTCAGCGCCCGCATCCGCTACGCGCTGCGTCGCCTCACCACCGCCGTGCAGCGCTGGCGGAGATCCAACACTGAAACTGAACAGCAGGTCCCCCATGGCGGACGTGACTTGGAGCGCTTCGTCCACGTCGGACCTCCTCAGATTCTCGCAGAACCTACACCCCCGTTCAGATTGTTACGTCGTTCGCGCCGTGAGACGCACGACACGATGATGATCGAACTTCAAGACGCAAAAAACCGACTCATGGATGCCGCCTCTCTTGGTCCCGATGGCGATGCCGCAGAAATTTTGAACTCTGTCGAGGAAGCCAGCACATTGATCCAAGATGCGCGTGCAAACGGCGCGGATCGAATGGCTGTTGAGGACCTTGTCCGCGGGCTCGACGGGGTCTTGCGGGACACGCTGATGAAAGCCGCCCAGCACGCGGAAGCGGCTGTCAAAAAACGCGTCGACGATTTTGCTGAACGGTGGAAGCAGAACCGACGTTTGAAGAGAGCGGCGAAGGTCAAGCAAACCGGCTCGGACGACGTGCAGGTGCTACTTCAGCAACTCCAAGAACAGGTTGATGATCTTCCGCCGGAGCAGCGCGAAGATGCGCAACATCTCACGGCCGCGTTGGCACATGAAGCCACGAAGCCCGCACCTGCGAAGGCTGTTCTCAAGTCGCTCCTAGCCGGGCTGAAGGAGATCCTCACGGGGGCCGACGCTGACCTTGTCGCGGAGCTTGGCAAGAAGATGCTTAGCGCCTGAACTGGTCAATCTTGGCTGAAGCGGCCATCTTTGGCCTCTGAATCGCCTCGCCACGAAATCGACAACGACCTCTTGCAGGGGTCAATCACGGATTTACAGTGTGGCGACAACGTCGCCGGCTGGGTCCGGACGTTGCACCAAGAACGCGAAAGGCCGGGATCTGACCCCGGCCTCGCTACCGCTGGCCCCTCGACCAACGGGTGCTTCCGCACGCCACCATCGTGTGCATCGGCTCGCACTCCGTCAAGGGGACGGCTTCCGCACGGCCCCTCGCGGGCGGAGAGTCTATGTCCCACTCATTCAGGTTCCATCGTGTTGAAGATGCTGTGCGCTCTGAACGAATCCTCAACGCCGCGAACAGGACCGACCATACCTATGCGCGAACGTTGCTGTCGTTGGCGTTTGGCTTCATGCGTTTTGTGGAATGGCCCCGCGATCGGTGGAGCGTCGTTGAAACGCCCCGTGCTGGGTTCAAGTATTTCTATGGGCGTCGCAACGAGATGGGCGTCGTGCTCGCTCTTGACGTGGACGGCACCACGTTGCACATCGACATCTTGCTGAGAGCGAAAACCGTGGAGTCGATAGAGGTCGAGATGGCGAACCGAACGGTGGGGACTCTCGTCGAGAGCGAGACCGAGATGCTAAGCATCTTCTCGATGATGGAGGACGCGCTGGTCGACGAGATGCCCGCGCTCATCAAGCGCGCGTGAGGCTCGGATTGCTCTGTTGACGGTTCTCTCGAAGGCTTGCGCTGCACGCTTGTCCTCCGTCGAACCCCCGGCATCGAAGATCTCGACGTCGCAGGCGGCGTCATCGTCCACATTACTCATGGCGCGACTTCTCCTTGCTGCGGGCATGATGTAGTGCCCGACTGCACTACGCGTTGTACGTCGCGCGCGCGAGCGGTACCAGCTAATAAATAGAGCTTTGAGCCTCATCGGTGCATGGTGCAGACGGTCTGTCCCGAGCAAGGCTGGCGACCCTCCAACCGCCTCAATCTGCATCGAACAGCCGTAGCTGTTCCGGCTTGCGCGCCTCCCCCCTCGGCGGCTGCGGGGCCGCCTCCTGGGGCGCCGCGGGCGCCTTCTCCTCCGCCACTACCCGCAGCCAACCACAACCGTTCGGCAGAGCCCTCGCCGCGGGCGCCTGTGCCCCTTCCAGGGGCTCCGGCAGCTTGAGCGGCCTCGGGTCAGGGGGCGGCGCTGCGGGCTCGCTGAGGGCCGCCTGGACCGACTCCTGAATGCTCCACGTAGCGGGTGATGTCGGCCTCCATGGCGGGCGCGGCCGGGCGTCGGATGTGGTTAGACGCCGAATCGGTTACGACGTCAGACGCAAAGCGCACTGACATCCGATCACATACGGCCGCAAGTGCTCGCGTTTCACCTTTCTCAGCCGCTTGTTTGGCGCCAGAAGCCAGTACCAGCCGTTGGTGACTGCAAACACTAGGTGGACCTGACGTTTGCGTGGTCTCCGCTTGGGGTACTGAACAAGATCGCCTGGAGTTATGAGGGGAGGAGTAGCCTTTTCCATAGGGAGAGGATCCTACACCCCGCAAAGACCAACTTACACTGGACTACGGTCAATCAACGTCCTACCCGCCCCGTCTCTGCCGAAGCAGTTTTCGCGCGCTCGCGCTATGGTTGAGCCACAAAGCAAAGCGCCCCGCCTGTAGCTGGTAACTACGGGCGGGGCGGCAGACGCCGAGCGGTGGCCCGCCCGAGGTCCTGGCAGACCGGATCGTGCCACTTCCCGGCGAGAGAGGCCAGGGGCTTGTGGCGAACGTTCTCCCGTGGGAGCAGCGCGTCCGCGTCCTCGCTGCGTTGCTGGACGGCAACAGCGAGAGGGCCGTGGAACGCATGACGGAGGTCAACCGGGGCACCGTGGGGCGCCTCGTGATGACGCTCGGGGAAGGCGCGGTGCGCCTCCATGATCGCATGGTGCGCGACCTTGCGACGCCGCTCATCCAGATGGACGAGATCTGGAGCTACGTCGGCAAGAAGGCGGCGCGCGTGACCGAGGCCGACGAGGCGGGCATCGGCGAGAGCTACACCTTCGTCGCGATGGACACGCTCTCGCGGCTCGTCATCGCGTGGCGCGTCGGCACGCGGTCGCAAGAGACCACGGACGCCTTCATGAGCGACGTCCGCGCGCGCCTGGTGGTGATGCCGCAGATCACGAGCGACGGCTACGCGCCGTACATTACTGCGGTGGGCGCGAGCTTCGGCCCGAGCGTCGACTACGCGCAGACCGTGAAGAACTACCGGGTCGGGAGCTACCGCGGCCCTGATCACCGCTACGAGCCGCCGCGCGACCCGTTCATCACGAAGCGGAGCGTGTTCGGCGCGCCCGACATGGCCCGCGCATCGACCGCGTACATCGAGCGGCAGAACTGCTCGACGCGGCACACCAACGGCAGACTGCGGCGCCTGTGCCTCGCCTTCTCGAAGAAGGCGAACCACCACCGCGCCGCAGTCGCCTTGAACTACGTCGCGTACAACCTGACGCGCGTGGTGAAGACGCTTCGGGTCACCCCCGCGATGCAAGCGGGCATCACGGACCATGTGTGGACTGTGGAGGAGCTGCTGGCCGCGCTCCTCGCCGAGCCTGCCGCGGAGGCGCCCACGGCCAAGCCGCTTGCCCACCGTGCCCCCGAGGCACCCGCGCGCGCCCTGCCCGGTGGCCGTGGCTTCCTGCGCCTCGTCGGCGGCACCGCACCCGTCGAGAAGAACCCGCCTCGTCATGACCCGCCTCCGGCTCCTGCTCCTGCACCCGTGCCCATGCCCGCGCCCGCAGCCTCGCCAGCCGCTCCGCCCGTCGTCGCCCAGACCCCCGCGCCCGCGGTCACGACGCCACCCCCGGCCAAGCCCGTGACCCTCAAGACCGGCCGTCCCGTCCAGCTCTCCCTCTTCCCCGAGGGGCCCGACCAAAACCGGCCAAGATGAGAGGGTGGCCGAAGTAGGCCACCACCGGTCCCGGTGCTGATCGGTCAGGTCCCGGCGCCTCCAAGGCAACTCCCGGTGCCCTCGTTCTATCCCCGGCGGCAAAGTTTCTCCCCGGCGGCAAAACTCAGGTCCCGGCGCTGATCGGTCAGGTCCCGGCGCCTCCAAGGCAACTCCCGGTGCTGATCGGTCAGGTCCCGGTGCCTCCCATCCATTCCCGGCGGCAAAATTTCTCCCCGACGGCAGAACCCAGCCCTCCGGCCTTGAAGGCTGGCTCACCCGAGCCGAAGTTCTCGAAGCCATCCTTCTGGGACCGGCGAAGCAGGGCAGCCTCGTTCTCGTGCAGAGGCGCTACGCTTCCCGGGGCAGGCGATGAACGTCTTCAAGACCACGCCCGAGCAGGTCCTGCACCTCGCCACCCTCATGGTCGACATGAAGAAGGCGGGAACCGACGACATTCAGGACGCGATCGACGATGACGCCGATGCCCCGCAGGTGCCGCTCCAGAAACTGTACCTCCCGTATGACAAGCTGGAGGACGTCGCCCAGCGCGTCATGGCCGAGAAGGCGAAGCTCCGCCGGCTCATCGATCGCCACGGCGGCGTGTCGGCGGTCGCCGCAAAGAGCGGCATCCCGCAGCCGTCCCTCAGCCGGATGCTGAACTCTCCTTCCATCTCGCCCATCCCGCGGCGCGCGACGCTCTACAAGATCGCCATCGCGCTCGGTCTCCCGGGGATGGACATCATCATGGAGTGGACGCGATGAGCACCATCCAGACGTCGGCCGAGATCGATGCGCCCATCGCGCCGCTGTTCGAGCTGATGCAGGACTACGGCCTGCGGCTCGACTGGGATCCGTTTCTGCGTGAGATGCGCTTTCAGGATGGCGCGACGGAGGCGGCGGTGGGGGTGCAGGTCTGGGTACGCGCGCACAACGGGCTCACCATGGAGGTCGAGTACATCACCCTGAAGCGGCCGGAGCAGGTGGCGATGCGCATGACCAAGGGACCGGCGATCTTCAAGCAGTTCTCGGGGGCGTGGGGGCTCAAGGCGATCACGCCGGAGAGGACGCGGGTCACGTTCCGGTACAACTTCACGGTCAGGCCCGGGTTCCTCGCGCCGCTCCTCGATCCGGTGACGCGGTGGGTGATGAGGCGGGACATGGAGCAGCGGCTCGCGGGGCTCAAGAAGAGCGCGGAGACCACGGATATCCTCCGGCGGCTCCCGCCTGCACCGCCTGCGTCGCCCGCATCCTGAGCCAGGGAGCCCGTGAATGTGCCCGCCTTGGGTACGGGCGTGCGGGCGCGCGGGCGCGCGTGGTACCACGGGGGGCATGAGCTCCGATGCCATCGCCGTCCTGCATCCCAGGAACCCCGACGTGCTGCGCCAGTACCTCGACCTCGACGAGGAGAGCGAGGAGAGCGAGGGGCTCTACGCCGAGGCGCTCCCGGACGGGACCATGCTGGTGCACACCTTCCAGGAGTTCGCGCTCTTCGCGGACGATCCGGAGGCGGGGCGGGAGTGGATGGCGCAGTTCGGGGACGACCTGCTCGACGTGCACGACGATCCGCGGGGGGTGGTGTTCTTCCCGGACTCGATCGAGCCTGAGGGGCAGACCTACGACGCGGTGGTCGCGGAGGTGATCGGCGACGGGGCGTGGGTGCAGGTGCCGGAGCTCGCCGGCGAGGACGAGGCGCGGGGCGAGGACGAGGACGACGAGGAGTACGAAGACGAGGATGACGACGCGCTCGCCCAGGGGGCGGGGGGCGTCTTCGGGGCGGCAGGGGCGGCGTTCCCTCAGGGGATGCAGAGGAACATGGCGGACATGGATCTCAAGGATGTCGCCGAGATGGCCCAGAAGCTCCTCTCGGGGCTCGACTTCAGCGCGCTGATGGCCGCGGAGGATCCGCAGCAGGCGCTCACCGCGATGCAGGCGAAGATGCGCGCGCAGTTCGAGCAGTTCGCGCGCGAGCAGGGGGCCGCCGCGGACGACGAGGGAGACGACGACGAGGGAGACGACGAGGGGGACGACGCGGAGTTCCCGGGGGACGACGACGAGGGCCCGAAGAACGACAAGGCGCGCTGAAGGGCGCTCGGGGGATCAGGGCGCCCAGGTGAGGCCTCTGGCGAAGGCGCAGCAGACGTAGAGGGGGGTGGTGCCCGGGTAGTCGCGCCCCAGGTAGGTGGTGGCCAGCCGGTCGGGGGACCAGAGGTCGGCGCGCATGCCGAGGCTGCGCAAGGTGGCCTCCAGGTGCGCGGGCGCGACGTAGGACCAGGCGCCTTCGCCAGCGCTGTGGATGCGCGCGCCCATCGCGGTGATCTCCGCGGGGCTCTGGTCGGGGGCCAGCACGTCGAAGCCGAGCACCGGCTTCTTCCGGTAGTAGCCGACCATCGCGGCCAGGGCGTCGCGCAGGAAGGACTCGGACTGGTACATGAAGAAGCCCTCGGCGAGGAGCAGCGTGGGTAGCTCCGGCGAGGTCTGGCGGAGGACGGTCTCCACGTCCTTGATCGAGGTGAGGCGGAGCGGGAGCGCCTCCGGCAAGGGCAGGCGCTGCTCGGTCAGGATCTGCTGCTTGCGGGCGACCATGTCCGGGTCGTCGACTTCGAGGTAGCGGGTCTCGGGGAGGAAGGTGAGCCGCTGGCGCTTGGTGTCGAAGCCCGCGCCGAGCAGCACGATCTGCTCCACGGGGTACGGGGGGCGCAGCAGGAGGTCTTCGAGGAGCCTGGCCCGGAGCAGCACCACGTGCACCGGCGCGTCCGTCTCTTCCGCGAACCGGAGGAGCTTCTCGGTGGTGAAGAGGTGCGCGAGAGGGTCCGCGACGAGCGGCGAGCCTTGCTGCGTCGCCAGCGCCCGCCGCGCAGCGAGCACCTGTGCCGTGTACGAGATCACGCCGCGAGCCTGAGGGCCTCTCCCGGAGGATGCAAGCCGGCAAGGTGGAGATCGCGCCGGCGTCGCGGGTGTCTCTGGACAATATGTTAGTTGTATGTAACAACATGTCCAGGAGCGGCAGGGACCATGGTTTCTTCACCTTCCGAGCCCGAGGATCGTGACCGGGTGCTCGCGGCGGCGGCGGCGCTGCTGCGGGAGGGCAGGGGGCTGTCGGTGGCGGAGGTGGCAGCGCGGGTGGGGTTGTCGCGCGCGGCGGTGTACCGGCTGGTGGGGGGGCGGGAGGCGCTGCTCGAGGCGCTGCAGAAGGCGGGGCAGGTGGGGGAGGCCGACGCGGCGCGCGCGGGGGCCAGGGGGCGCATCCTGGATGCGCTGGAGGAGCGGCTGAAGATGAAGACGCTCGGGCACATCACGGTGGAGGAGGTGGCGACGACGGCGGGGCTGTCGGTGATGACGCTCTACCGGCACTTCGGGGATCGCCACGGGCTGTGCCGCGCGTTCCTGGAGGAGCGCTCGCCGCGCGGAGGGGTCCGGGCGCTGCTGGGGCGGGTGGGGGAGGACGATGATCTGGAGGCCGTGCTCGTGCAGTTCGCGCAGGCGTTCCTGACCTTCGTGCACCGCTATCCGCACATGGTGCGGATGCTGTTCACGCCCGACAGCGAGGAGGCGGCGCTGATCCAGTCGATGCAGGAGGGGACGACGCGGACGCGCGACGTGCTCGCGGGCTACCTGGCGACGCAGATGCGGCGCGGTCGGCTGCGCGAGGGGGATCCAGGGCAGCTCGTGCAGATGCTCCTGGGGATGGCGCTCGGGCTCGGGGTGCCGGGTGTGGGTGTGGCCGACGTCGAGGCTTCGGCGCGGCTCCTGGTGGGGACGTTTCTTCATGGGCAGGCGGTGAAGGCCGGCCCCGGTCTTCGTGGGCAGGCGGTGAAGGCCGGCCCCGGTCTTCGTGGGCAGGCGGCGAAGGCCGGTTTCAGAAGGAGGAAGTCGTGAGAACGAACATGGATACGCCGTGGGTGCTTCCGTTCACGTCCATCGGGATGGAGGAGACGCCGCTCGTGGGGGGGAAGGCGGCGAGCCTGGGCGCGCTGCGGCGTGCCGGGCTGCCCGTGCCGGATGGGTTCTGCGTGACCACCGAGGCGTTCCGGGAGGCGCTCGTCGGGGACGCGGGGCTCGCCGCGCTGCTCGACAGGCTGGAGCAGGTGCAGGCCGGTGACGTGGAAGCGGCGCGCACGGTGGGGGCGGCGCTGCGGGCGCACGTGGCGAGCCGGGCGCTGCCGGAGGAGATGCGCGCGGAGATCGTGGAGGCGTACGCGGCGCTCGGCAGGGAGCGCGGAGGCGCAGCGGGGACGAGGGCGGCGGGTACGGGGGGGGTGGAGGTGGCGGTGCGCTCCAGCGCGACGGCGGAGGATCTGCCGCACGCTTCGTTCGCGGGGCAGCAGGACACGTACCTGAACGTGAAGGGGGAGGAGGCGCTGCTCGCGCGGGTGCGCGACTGCTGGGCGTCGCTCTACACGGACCGGGCCATCCTCTACCGGGTCGAGCAGGGGATCCCGCACCGGGAGGTGCTGCTCTGCGTGATCGTGCAGCAGCTCGTGAACGCGGAGAAGGCGGGGATCCTGTTCACGGCGCACCCCATCTCGGGGAGCCGGAGCGTGGCGGCGATCGAGGCGGGGTGGGGGCTCGGGGAGGCGCTGGTGTCGGGGATCGTGTCGCCGGACCGCTATGCGATCGACAGGCGGAGTGGGCGGGCGCTGTCGGTGACGCGCGGGGACAAGGCGGTGGCCATCCGGGCGGCGGCGGACGGGGGGACGGTGACCGAGCAGCTCGGGGAGGGGGCGCGTCATGGAGACGTGCTCGACGCGGAGGAGATCGCGGCGCTCGTGGCGCTCGGGGGCAAGGTGGAGGCGCTGCGCGGGGGGCCGCAGGACATCGAGTGGGCCATCGCAGGGAAGACGCTGTTCCTGCTGCAGGCGCGGCCGATCACCTCGCTGTTTCCGCTGCCCGAGAAGGCGTCGGAGGTGCGCGGGGGAGAAGCGGGGGAGAAGCGCGCAGGAGGCGCGGGGGAGAAGCGCGCGGGGATCTTCGTGTCCTTCAACCACTTCCAGGTGATGACCGACGCGATGCCGCCCATGGCGCAGCACGTGTGGGAGCTTCTGGTGCCGCTCGGCAAGGCGTCCGGCGAGGCGGTGGAGTGCCCGTGGATGTACCGCGCGGGGGGGCGGCTCTACCTCGACGTGATGCCGGTGCTGCGGTCGCCGCTCGGGAGGAAGTTCCTGCTGGGGGCGCTGGGGAACGCGGACCGGCTGACGCAGCGGGCGCTGGCGGAGGCGGTGGGGAGGCCGGAGCTGCTGGTGGGCGAGGGGGAGCGGGTCTCCGGGGCGAAGACGCTGGCGACGCTGCTGCCGATCACGCGCGAGGTGATGGCGTGGGAGTTCTTCCGGCCGACGGCGGGGGCGACGGCACGGATGTACGGGTTCATCGAGGCGGAGGCGGAGGTGGCGCGGGCGACGGCGTCGTCGGGGGCGCCGCTCGCGGAGCGGGTGGGGGGGATGCGGAAGCTTCTGGCGATGCGGGTGCCCTCGCTCATCGACGCCATCGCGACGCAGGTGCTCGCGGGGGTGTCCTCGGGGGCGGTGCTGCGGAAGCTGGTGGACGCGCCGGAGGAGGACTTCGTGGCGCTCGGGCGCGGGCTCTCGGGCAACGTGACGGTGGAGATGGATCTGGCGGTGGGGGATCTGGCGGACTGCGCGCGCGCGTACCCGGAGGTGGCGGCGCGGCTCGTGCAGCACGTCTCCGAAGGCGCGACGGTGGAGGGGCTGGCGACGCTGGCGGCGCTCCCCGGAGGCGGGGCGTTCAAGGAGGCGCTGGACGGGTTCCTGGCGCGCTACGGGGCGCGGGCGCCGTCGGAGATCGACGTGAGCCGTCCGCGCTACCGGGACGCGCCGGGGGCGATCCTGGCGGTGGTGGCCGGCAACCTGCGCGCGGGTGGGCAGGTGGACGGGGAGCACGGGCCCTACGGGGCTCCGGGGGCGCACCGGGCGCACCACGCGCGGCTCGCCCGCGAGGGAGAGGCTGCCGCGGCGAGGTTGCTGGAGGCGGCAGGGCGCGGTCCGCTCGGGAGCGTGCGCGTGCCGCTGGTGCGGCGGCTGATCGGGGTGCACCGCGATCTGGTGGGGATGCGGGAGCACCCGAAGCTGCTGTTGATCTGGATCCTCGACGCGCTGCGCGGGCTGGCCCTGGAGGCAGGGGCTGTGCTGACCGGGGCGGGCATGCTGGAGCGGGCGGAGGACGTGTTCTTCCTCGACCTGCACGAGCTGGAGGCGGCGCTCGTGGAGGCGGCGCTCGTGGAGGTGCGTGGGGCGCGGGAGGTTGAGGCAGGTGGCGGGCAGGCGCTGGGCGCGCGGGAGGCGCTGGGCGCGCGGGAGGCGCTGCGCGCGCGGGTGGCAGGGCGGCGGGAGGATCTCGCGCGGTTCCAGGAGATGGCGCCGCCGCGGGTGATGACCGGAGACGGGGAGATCCTGACGGCGACGCACGCGAGCGACGGGGCACCGGCAGGCGCGCTCGTCGGAACGGCGGCCTCGGCAGGGGTCGTGGAAGGGCGCGCGCGGGTGGTGCTCGACCCGGCGGTGGAGGTGCTCGAACGCGGGGAGATCCTGGTGGCACCGTTCACCGACCCGGGCTGGACGCCGCTGTTCGTCAACGCCGCGGGGCTGGTGATGGAGGTGGGCGGGATGATGACGCACGGCTCGGTGGTGGCGCGCGAGTACGGGATCCCCGCGGTGGTGTGCGTGCCCGGCGCGACGCGGCAGATCCGTACCGGCCAGCAGATCCGGGTGCATGGCGACGGGGGCTACGTCGAGATCCTGGACGCGCCCTCTCCCGCGCCCTCTCCCGCGCCTTCTCGCGTGGCCTGAACGGTCGTCGGGGCGCGCCTGCTCCGGAAGCGTCGGGGCGCGCCTGCTCCGAACATCTCCGCAGGCTCCCGGGCCGACACCGTCCGTGCCGCTGCGACGTCGGCACCCAGACGATCGCAGCGCGGCCAGCCGCTTGCATTGCGTCCTCCTGCGCTCGTGGCGCGAGGAAGGCGTGTGATGGAGATGCACAGGGCCATCGGAAGAACGGCGGCGATCACGCTGGGCGCTGCCCTGATCGCGGGGTGTGGCGCCGAGGGGACGCAGGGCGGAGATCGCGACGCAGCGGCGGGGATCGACGTGCGCTGGGAGCCCTGCTCGGCGACGCAGGGGGGCGGCGGGCCCGAGACCTCGTGCGCGCTCGTGGCGCTGCCGCTCGACTGGGAGGCGGCGGACGGCGAGGCGCTCACAGTGTTCGTGAAGCGGGTGCGGGGGGCCGAGGCGACGCGCCGGTCGCTGTGGATGCTGGGGGGAGAGCCGGGGTCGTCAGGCGCCGCGTTCGAGGCGGTGGTGCCCGAGCTGCTCGCGCTGGATCCGGAGCTGGAGATCTTCCTGGTCGACCACCGGGGGACGGGTCATTCCACGCCGATCGGCTGTCCGGGGGAGCCGTTCGAGACGGGGGCGGCGATGGGGGCGTGGCAGGCGTGCGTGGTGGCGCTGGAGGAGACGTGGGGGGAGAGGCTGCAGCACTTCACCACGACGGCCGCGGCGCACGATCTGGGCGCGCTCCTCGGGGCGACGGAGGAGGCCGGGCGCAGCGTGCACGTCTATGCGTCCTCGTACGGGACGGTGTGGGCGCAGCGTTACCTGGAGCTGTTCCCCGATCAGGTGGACGGGGTGACGCTCGACGGGATGCTCGACGCGCGGGGAGGGCTGCCTTTCCGGGTGGACGCCTGGCACGACGCGGCAGGGAACGCGCTGCTCTCGCGGTGCGCGGACGATGCGGCGTGCGCGGCGCGGATGGGGGACGATCCGCGGGAGACGGTGGAGACGTTCCTGGCGATGCTGGACGAGTCGCTCTGCGCCCCGCTCGACGATGGACGGGTGAACCGGGCACGGATGCGGCAGGTGTTCGCGACGATGCTGCAGGACGAGGCGCTGCGGGCGGCGATCCCGGCGGTCGCGTACCGGGGGGTGCGCTGCGAGCCGGGGGACGTGCGGGCGATCTTCCACGCGGTGGATCAGGTGGCGCTGATGACGGCGGAGGGGCCGGAGCGGCGTACGGTGTCGGCGGCGCTGGGGATGCACGTGATGCTGTCGGAGCTGGCCCTGGACACGCCGCCCGAGCCCGAGGCGCTGGAGGCGATCCAGGACGAGGCGCACGTGTCGCCAGACCGGGGGAGCCTGTACCGGGCGCTCTACGATGCGTGGCCGCGCTACGAGGGGGCGTCGGCGCCGGCAGCGCTGACGCGAGGGGCGACGACGGCGGTGCCCATGCTGATGCTGCAAGGGGGGCTGGACCCGCAGGTGCCCCTGGAGGTGGGTCAGGCGATCGCGGGCCGTTACCAGGGCGCGCACCAGACGCTGGTGACGCTCGACCCGGCCGTACGCGGGCTCGGGTTCGGGACGGGCGGCGCGCAGGCGGCGCGGGGGGAGGCGCAGGCGTGCGCGATGTCGATGTGGCTGGGGTTCCTGAAGGACCCGACGGCGCCCGTGGATGCGTCGTGCACGCGGTCGCTGTCGCCGATCTCCTTCGGGGGGTCGCAGGGGCTCGCGAAGACGATCTTCGGGACGGCTGATCTCTGGGACAACGAGGAGAGCGCAGGCGACTCGACGGCGCCCTGAGCAGGCGTTGCGATCAGGTGGACGCGGCGCGGAGGTGCTCGCGGCCGGGAGGGGCGTCGAAGTCGAGGTGGGGGCCGACGGGGACGATCTGGGTGGGGTTCACCGTGGTGTGGCTCATGTAGTAGTGGCGCTTGATGTGGGTGAAGTTCACGGTCGGCTTCACCCCTGGCCATTGATACAGGTCGCGCGTGAAGGCCCAGAGGGCCGGGTAGTCGGCGATGCGGCGGACGTTGCACTTGAAGTGGCCGTGGTAGACGACGTCGAAGCGCAGCAGGGTGGTGAAGAGGCGGATGTCGGCCTCGGTGAGCGCGTCGCCGCAGAGGAAGCGGCGGGTCTGGAGGCGCGCTTCGAGCATGTCGAGGGTCTCGAAGAGCGGGCCCACGGCGGCCTCGTAGGCCTCCTGCTTGGTGGCGAAGCCTGCCTTGTAGACGCCGTTGTTCACGGTGTCGTAGATGCGGGTGTTGAGGGCGTCGATCTCCGCGCGGTGCTCGGGCGGGTAGTAGTCGCCGGGGCGGGCGCCGCAGCCGTCGAAGGCGCTGTTGAGCATGCGGAGGATGTCCGCCGACTCGTTGGAGACGATGGTGCCGCGCTGCTTGTCCCAGAGGACGGGGACGGTGACCCGGCCGGAGACGCGGGGCTCGGCCCTGGTGTAGACCTCGTGGAGGCGCTTGGCGCCGTTCACCTCGTCGGGGATGACGCCCTCGGCAGGCTCGAAGGTCCAGCCCTCGGAGCCCATCAGCCAGTGGGTGACGGAGAGGGAGATCTTCTCGTCGAGGCCCTTGAGCGCGCGCATGATGGCGGTGCGGTGCGCCCAGGGGCAGGCGCGGGCGATGTAGAGGTGGTAGCGCCCCGGCTCGGCGCGGAAGCCGCCCTCACCGGTGGGGCCAGGCGCGCCGTCGGCGGTGACCCAGTTCCGGAACTTGCTCTCGGTGCGCACGAAGGCGCCGCCCGTCTTCTCCGTGTCGTACCACTGGTCCTTCCAGACTCCATCCACGAGTACGCCCATGATTCAGCCTCCTTCGGTGTGCAGGGTGTTGCGGGTCAGAACTTTGCCACCAGCGTGACCTTGCCCCTTCAGAACGCCAGCTCCGCTCACCCAGTGCGGAGAGCGGCCACTGCAGGGGAGGTCTATGGGATCCCGGCGGCCACGGTCCAGCGGAGGTTCAGGTCTTCCAGTGCGCGACGAGGTCCGGCAGGGCGATGACGGACATCTGGATGAGGTGCGCCATGTGGTGCTCGGGGCTGTTGCCCATGTAGCCGCGCACGTGGAAGCCGCCTCGGTGAGCTTCGTTGGTCTGCTCCAGCCAGCGCTCGGCGTCCTTGGCCCAGACGTTGGCCAGGGAGGGGAGGGCGACGTGCGGCGGCTCGCCGTAACGCCCGAGCCGGTGCGCGCCGACGGCGGCGAGCAGGGCGTTGGCGGTCTCCTCGACGCTGGCGTAGGCGCGGGGCTCGACGAAGGAGTGGGTGATGGTGAAGAGCTTGTGGCCGAGGGCGGCCTCCTCGGCGAAGCGGAGGAAGGGGTCGAGGCGGAGGGGATCGGGCCCGGGGTGGCCGTCGGGGCCGGGGGCCTTGGCGTAGGAGACGTGGAGGCCGTCGAGCATGAGGAGGGCGTCGATGCGCTCGCGGTTCTTGGCGGAGTCGAGGAGCTTGGCGATGGCGCCGTAGCCCGCGCTCCACGAGGAGAGGGCGACGCGGCGGAGCTTCGCGTCCTTGAGGCCGCGCTTCTCGGCGGCGTCGCGCACGCGGGCGAGGGTCTCGTCGAGGATGCCCTGGCGCGCGTAGCGGCTCTCGTAAGCGCCGGAGCCGATGCCCAGGTTGACGACGTAGACCAGGGCGTTGACCTCGGCGGCGCCGTAGCTCTCCTCGACGAGCTGGGTGTTGCCGTGGAAGTGGAGCACCAGGTCGAAGGTGCCGTCGTCGGAGTGGAACGAGCGGGGGGCGTGGAGGACGCCGCCGCTGACGTAGACGTGGCCCTCGCGGCGGAGCGTGGCGTCGGCAGGCGTGACGGCGGGCGCAGGCTCTGCGGAGGCTGCGGGCGCGGCGGACGGGGCAGGCCTGGCCCTGGCGGCGAGGTCGCCGACGATCCGGGCGAGGGACGAGGTGGTGGCGTGGCGGGCGACGGGCGGCGCCTCGGTGAAGCGCCAGGAGAAGGCGAGGACGGCGACGGCGGCGACGCCGGTGAGGAGGAGGAAGCTGCCGATGCGGGCCGCGCGATCGACGCGGGAGACGCTTCGTCCACGGGCGTTACGTGCGCCATGTGCGTCACGCGCGTCACGCGCGTCATGTGCGTCACGCGCGCCGCGCGCGTCTTCCGGACGTGCATCCGGAGGCGTCGCGGCGGGAGGGGTGGGAGGCGAGGGGTCGGCAGGAGGGGTCACGGTCACCGGCCGTCAGGAGAGCACGTGGAGGCTACGCCACGATCATCCGTACGATCTGGATGGCGGAGAAGAGCACGGTGGCGGTGAGGAACAGGAGGATGAACATGCCGGCGCGGCTGTGCTTGTCGATGAAGCGGCCCATGTCGCTGAGGATGCGCTTCTGCAACGTGACGTGGCAGGTCACCTCCATCTGGCCGGAGAGGAACATCTGGAGGGACTCGATCATCTCGTCCGCAGACTGGAAGCGGTCGGCGGGAGCCTTCTCGATGCCGCGGGCGACGAAGTACATCAGCTCTCCGGGGATCCTCGCCTGGACGGCGGCGGGGCTCCCGTAGAGCCGGGCGTTGCTGAACTCCTCGGACATGACGCCGGTGAGCATCTGGTCGATGGTCCTCCGGTCGCTGAGGTAGTGGTGCAGGGTGAGCAGCTCGTGGAAGACCACGGCGGCGCTGTACAGATCGCTGCGGGAGTCGATCTGGTCGTTGTCACCGCGGGCCTGCTCGGGGCTCATGTACGCGGGGGTGCCGACGAGAGTCCCGATGCGCGTGGCGTAGAGGCGCGCGCGCTCGTCCTTGCCAGCGTCGCCGAGGGTGGCGAGGGTGCCCTGCGCGCTGGCCGCGTGGTCGTTCTCGGCGGTGATGGGCTTGGCGATGCCCCAGTCCATGAGCATCACCTCGCCGAAGCGGCCCACCATGATGTTGGCGGGCTTGATGTCGCGGTGGACGATGCCGTGGGCGTGGGCGTAGGCGAGGGCGTGGAGAAGGGCGACGAAGATCTCGCAGCGGCGCTCGATGGTGTACTTGCGGTGGTACGCGGGGTCGCGGGCCACGAGGCGCTCGATGATGGATTCGAGCGTCTCGCCCTCGACGTACTTCATGACGAAGTAGTAGCGGCCCTCCTCGTCGATGCCGACGTCGTGGATGGGGACGATGCTGGGGTGCTCAAGGCGGCCGACGGTGCGGATCTCGTCGACGAAGCGGGCGAGGGTGGCGGGGGAGGTGTCGTCCGAGAGGAGCCGCTTCACGGCCACCTTGCGGACGATGTCGTTGTCGTGGACCAGGAAGACCTCGCCCATGCCGCCAGCGCCGAGCACCTTCAAGGTCTGGTAGCGGGCGCGGACCTCGGGGATGAGGCGCATGGCGCTGCCCTGGCCCTCGACCCGGGGGAGGGTGGTGGCGCGGGAGGCGCTCGACGGAGGAGGGGCGCTGGAGCGGGAGTGGGCAGGGGAGGCGAGGGTCTCCAGGGGAGCGCCGGTGGGTCTGCCGTGGCCGAGCAGGGTGGGCGCCGTGTCGAGCGCGCCGCTCTGCGCGTCGTTCAGGGTCGGTGCGTCGAGGGTGGCGCCGAACGCGGTGTGGCCTGCATAGGATGAGGTGGTCACGGCTTCCTCCGAGCTGAGTGCTGCACGGGTCCTGGTTCCGGGAGCGCAGGGACAGGCGCGTGGCTCCCCATCTCGTCCCGCGTCGCTGGCTCGTCGTTCTGCGAAGTCATGGGGGGAGCAACCATCGAGAGCACGGGAGCTTCCCGCCCCCGGTCCAGGGTACGCAGTACTAACCTGCCTGCGCGTCGCGGGGTAGCGGACCGGCTGCGCAGGGGCTCATGCCGGGCGAGCCGTGCCGTCCCAGGGTAGGCCAGAGGGAGGGTGGGAGAGCGCAAATCCCGGTCTGAAATCGTCGGGTTGGAGGCGCCGGGCGTGCTGTCCCATGCTAGCCCTTCCGGATGAGCCAGGAACGACGGAGCCTCGACAGAGCAGAGGGCGCGGCGGCCTCGCCGAGCCACGCGGAGCTATGCCGGACACTCGCCGCGCGGGCGCGGGTGGCGGCGCTGGGGACGCTGGCGCAGGACCCGGGAGGTTACCCGTACACCTCGCTGGTCGCCGTGGCGTTCGACGATACGGGGCGGCCGCTGCTGCTGCTCTCGACCCTGGCGGAGCACACCATCAACCTGGCGGCGCGGCCCGAGGCTTCGGTGCTGTTGGGCGAGCCCACGGGCGACGGGAACGCGGGGGCTCCGGCGGTGGACCCGCTGGCGGCCGGGAGGATGACGTTGATCGGGACGTGCCGGCCCATCGAGGACGCAGGCGAGGCCGAGGCGGCGCGCACGCGCTTCCTCGACGTGCACCCGGAGGCGTCGCTGTACGCGGGGTTCGCGGACTTCACGGTGTACCGGCTGGAGCCGGTGTCCATCCGCTACGTGGGCGGGTTCGGGCGGATGTCGTGGGTGGATGCGGGGGAGTACCTGCGGGCGGAGATCGATCTGCTGGTGGGCTCGGCGCCGGGGATCCTGGAGCACATGAACGTGGATCACGCGGACGCGGTGCTGATCTGCGCGCAGGCGCTCGGGGGGCTGCCAGAGGCGACGTCGGCGACGATGATCGGCGTCGACCGCTACGGGTTCGAGCTGCGGGCCGCGACGCCCGAGGGGCCGCGCACGGCACGGATCGCGTTCCCGGCGGCGATCACCTCGGCGGACGAGGTGCGGGTGGCGGTGGTGGGGCGGGTGCGGGAGGCGCGCGCGAAGCTGGCGGCGCAGGCGGCGGGCGCGACGGGCTGAGGGGGCGTGGAGGGCGTGGCGCGGCGGGCGCGGAGGGCGCGGAGGGCGCGGAGGGCGGTCAGGCGCGGAGGGCGGTCAGGCGCGGAGGGCGGTCAGGCGCGGAGGGCGGTCAGGCGCGGAAGGCGGTCAGGCGCGGAGGGCGGTCAGGCGCGGAGGGCGGTCAGGCGCGGAAGGCGGTCAGGCGCGGAGGAGAGCGGCGACAGGCTTGCCGCTGTCGGTGATGGAGATGGGGCGGCCGATGGGCGTCCCGAAGGTGCGCTCCGGGTCGAGGCCGATCTGGGTGGCGATGGTGGCGAAGAGGTCGGGGACGGAGGTGGGGTCCTTCGTCACGCGCGCGCCGTCGGCGTCGGTCTCGCCGTGGGCGATGCCACCGCGGATGCCGGCGCCTGCCAGCACGGCGGACCAGGCTTGCGGGTGGTGGTCGCGCCCGTCGCGCGCGCTGACGCGGGGGGTGCGGCCGAACTCGCCCATGCAGACCACGAGGGTGGTGTCGAGGAGGCGGCGGGCGTCGAGCTCGCGGAGGAGGGTGGCCATGGCAGGGTCGAGGGTGCCCATGAGCTTCTTCACGCGCCCGAAGTTGTCGTCGTGGGTGTCCCAGCCGTCGAGGACCACCTCGACGTAGCGGACGCCGGCTTCGAGGAGGCGGCGCGCGGTGAGGCAGCCGCGGCCGAAGGGGGTGTCGCCGTAGGCCTTGCGCACGGCCTCGGGCTCCTCGCTGGCGTCGAAGGCGCGCAGGCGCGGGGAGCGGAGCATGGCGACGGCGCGCTCGTGCACGGCGCCGCGGTCGTGGATCTTGGGGTCGCCGGTGCGGGCCACGAAGTCGAGCTCGAGGGCGGCGAGGGCTGCCTTGCGGCGGTCGAAGCGGGTGTCGTCGACATTGGGCGGGAAGCTGACGTGGCGGGGCATGGCGCCGGGCTCGGGGACGAGGAGGGGGCCGTGCTGCACGCCGAGGAAGCCGCCGCCCTCGCTGGGGCCGCCGAGGCTGACGAAGCTCGGCAACTCGCCAGCGGCGAGGCCCGCGGCGTGGCTGACGTAGCCGCCCAGGCAGGGGTGGTCGACGGTGGGGTTCGGGGCGTAGCCGGTGTGCATCAGGTACTGGGCGCGCTGGTGGCTGCCCTCCTTGCTGATCATGCCGCGGACGATGGCCATCCGGTGGGCCTGGGCGGCGAGCTGGGGGAGGTGCTCGGAGATGCGCACGCCACGGGCGCTGGTCTTGATGGCCTTGAAGGGGCCGCCGCCGGGGGCGCCAGGCTTGGGGTCGAAGGTGTCGACGTGGCTCGGGCCGCCGTTGAGCCAGAGCACGATGCAGGCCCTGGGCGGGGAGGTGGGGGTCGCGCGGCCCGGGGTGCCGGCAGCGCGTCCGGGCCCTTGCGCGCTCTGCGCGTGGGCCTCGCCGATGCCCTGGAGGCGCGCGCCGAGCAGGCTCACTGCGCATCCGGCGCCGAGCCCGAGCAGCGTCCGCCGTCCCATCCGTCGCTCCGTGTCACTCATGGCCATCTCCGTGTGTCGCGAGGCTCTTCGCGCGGTGGTCCTGCCGCGCCGGCACCGTGAGCAGCTCAGTGGTTGAAGAAGAACTCGCTCGAGTTGAGGAGGGCCCAGGCGAGGTCCTCGTAGGCCTGCGCCTTGGCGGTGCCGGGCCTGGCGTAGAGGCGCCGGGTGAGCCTCGGGGGGAGGTCGACGCGGCCCGGGACCTTGCCACCGCCCTTGCCACCGGCAGCGCCGCCTGCGCCTGGAGACGGACTGGTGCGGGTGGGCTCGCGGGGCGCGTTCACGAACTGCACCCACCTGTCGCGCTCCACGGGGGTGGGGCGTCGGGTGAGGATGCGCAGGTAGAGGGCCTCGATCTTCCTGGCATCGGCGCCATCAGCGCCATCAGCGCCATCCGCGCCATCCGCGCCAGCGTCGCCGCCGCCGTCAGCGCCGTCGGGCAGGGCGAGGATCTGCGCGAGCGCGGTCTCGGGGAGGGCCGCGGAGGAGCCTGCGGCGCCCAGCGCGCCGTTGAGGAGGAACAAGGCCTGGGGGATGGTGCCCTCGTACTTGCCGTCCGAGGGGGCCTCCTCGTCGACGTCGAACAGGAAGCCGATGCCCGCCCGGATCTGGGTTTCGAGCTGCTCGCGGCGCTCGCCTCCGGCCATGTCGAGCACGGCGTCGAGGCCGGTGGCGGCGGTGAGCGCGCCGAGGAGCACGGGCGGGGCGAGGGGCCGGATGCGGTAGCGGGGCCAGAGCGCGTCGTCGGTGGGGCGAGGGGGCTCGGGAGGCTTGCCGCCGCGGAGGGCTCCCGTCGCGGCTGGCGTCGAGGAGCGCTGGTACGCCTCGGTGGTGACGATGGTCCGGACGAGGTGCTTGAGGTCGTGGCCGTGGGCCACGAAGTCGTCGGCGAGCTGCCGGTGGAGGTCGGGCAGCACGCCGGTGTTGCCGGGCCGGAGGTCGTCGATAGGCTCGACGAAGCCGTGGCCCATGAGCGAGGCCCACACCCGGTTGACGGTGGCCCGCGCGAACCAGGGATTGGTGGGGGCCACGAGCCAGTTGGCGAGCGCCTGCCGCCGGTTGTCGCCGCCATCGAGCTCGGCGCCGTCGAGGGTCTTCGGCGTCGCGGTGGCCACCGCGCGCAGCTCTTCGCGATCGGGGTTGTTCTTGCCGGCCCGGCGGGGGCGGTCGACGTCGACCACCTCCATGGGGCGGATCTCGCCTTTCTCGGGCAAGGCCAGGGGGCGGGCGGTGACCTGGCTGAAGCAGGCGGCGAAGCTGCGGAAGTCGGTCTGGGTCCACGCCTCCGTCTTGTGGTCGTGGCACTGGGCGCACTGGATCTGCACGCCGAGGAAGGTGCGCGACGCCGAGGCGGGCAGGTCGAGCGGGACCTTGTCGTACTTGAGGACCCAGTTGACGGCGCCGTTGACGCCCTCGGCCTTCTCGCGCTCGGGGTCCGCGGCGGGGCCGCTCAGGCCCTTGCGCGGGCCTCCCACGCTGCTGCGCCCGGAGGCGGTGAGGATGTCGTGGACGAGGCTGTCCCACGGCGCGTTCTCCTCGAACTGGGCCCTGAGCCACCGCCGGAACGCGCCGCGGTCGATGACGTTGGAGACCATGGCGCCACCCATCAGGATCTCGTCCCAGGTGTCGGTCTGGTGCTCCACGTAGGTGGGCGCGGCGAGGAGCGCGTCGACCTCGCGGGCGCGCTTGTCGGGGGAAGCGTCGGCGAGGAACGCGGTGACCTTGTCGGGAGGCGGGAGGGTGCCGGCGAGGTCCAGCCACACGCGCCGGAGGAAGCCAGCGTCGTCGACGCGCGCGGAAGGGGTGATGCCGCGCTGCTGCCACGCCGCACGGAGCGCTGCGTCGATGGTGCTCGGGCCGAAGGAGGGAGGCGTGGCCGCGGCGTTCACGAGGGGCGCGCGAGGCGCTGCCGTGGTGGGGGGAGCGGCGCTTGCTCCAGGCGTCCCCCGCCCCGCGGCGCTGCCGCAGGCGCCCGTGGTGAGGCCGAGCGACGCTGCGAGCACGCACCCGAGGCCCAGCGCGAGGGTGCCCCTGGTGCGGCGCGGGGGCCTGGGTCCGGGCGCGGTGTCCGTGGAGCCCGGGAGGTGGGGGGTCATGGTCGTCGTCATCCGCGATCGGCACCGTGCATCCATTCCGCCTCCTGCGCCGCAAGCATCGGACGTCGGATTCATGCGCCAGCACCCGCGGCACCCGCGGAGCGTGGCGCCTTTCAGCGGTTCCAGGGTCGCACGTGCAGCGCCGGGTTGACACGGGTCGATCGATCCGGTTCGCCTTCGCCATGGTGAGCGCGATGCTCCGGCGACTCGTCGACGTGCGGCCGGGGGAGACGAGGGCCCTCCTCGGCAGCTTCGCCTATTTCTTCTGCCTGCTCTGCAGCTACTACCTGCTGCGGCCGGTGCGCGAGGAGATGGGCATCACGGGCGGGGTGAAGAACCTGCCGTGGCTGTTCAGCGCCACCTTCGTGGCGATGCTCGCGGCGGCGCCGCTCTATGCGGCGGTGGTGGCGCGCTTCCCGCGGCGCCGGTTCATCCCCATCGTCTACCGCTTCTTCACACTGAACGTGCTCGTGTTCTTCGCGCTGTTCCGCCGCGATCCGGCCCACGCGGGGACGGCGCAGGCGTTCTACGTGTGGACGAGCGTTTTCAACCTGTTCGTGGTCTCGGTGTTCTGGGGCTTCATGGCCGATCTCTGGCGGAGCGAGCAGGGCAAGCGCCTGTTCGGGTTCGTCGCCGCGGGAGGCAGCGCGGGGGCCCTGGTGGGGCCGCTCCTCGCGTCGCTGCTCGTGGGCAAGATCGGGGTGCTGAACCTGCTGCTCCTCGCGGCCGCGGTGCTGGAGGTGGCCTCGCAGTGCGCGGGATGGCTGGCGCGCTCGGCGCCCGCTGCGGAGAGGCCAGGAGAGGAGAAGGGAGCGCAGAAGGAGAGGGGAGCGCAGAAGGAGAGGGGAGCGCAGAAGGAGAGAGGAGCGCAGGAAGAGAGGGGAGCGCAGGAAGAGAGGGGAGCGCGTACGGCGGAGGGGAGGGGCGCGCCGGCGCGGGAGGGCGATGAGCGGGTCGGTCGCGGGTTCCTCAGCGGGCTCCGGCCGGTGTTCCGCTCGCCGTACCTGCTCGGGATCTCGGCGTTGACCCTGCTCACCACCCTGACCGCCACGGTCCTGTACTGGCAGCAGATGCACGTGATCAGCGCGCAGATCGCCGATCGTGCCGAGCGCACGGCGCTGTTCGCGAGCATGGACCTCTACACGAACCTGCTCTCGCTCGTGGTGCAGGGGTTCGTGACCGGACACGTCATGCGCCGCGCGGGGCTGGCATGGGCGCTCGCGGCGGTGCCGGTGGTGAGCGCGGTCGGGTTCCTGGGGCTCGCGGTGGCGCCGGTGATCCCGGTGTTCGTCGCGTTCCAGGTGGCCCGCCGCGCGGTCCACTACGGGTTCGAGCGACCCGCGCGCGAGGTGCTGTTCACGGTGGTGCCGCGCGAGGAGAAGTACACCTCGAAGAGCTTCATCGACACGGTGGTGTACCGCGGCGGGGACGCTGCGAGCGTGTGGGCGAGTGACGCGCTGGCCCCGATCATCGGCGCGACGATGCTGTCTCTCGGCATGCTGCCCCTGTGCGCGGCGTGGCTCGCGCTGAACCTGGCCATGGCCAGGCGGCAGGCGGCGCTGGCCGCGCTGGCGCCGCTGGTCGGGGAGAAGGCGGCCGTGGTAGAGGGGAGCCGGGAGGGAGCCTAGGTCTCTCCCCCCGCATGCTGCCAGGAGGACTGCCGTGTCGTTCGTCATCCCCGAAAAGGTGAACATGGCCGACTGGTTCCTCCTCGCCCGGTTGCGGGAAGGGCTGGGCGACAAGACGGCCATCCTGTGCGGCGATCAGCGCCTCACGTATGCCGACGTGGCCCGCCTCGCCGCGCGCTTCGCGCACGCGCTGGGCGCGCTGGGGGTGGAGCCGGAGCAGCGGGTGATGGTGGCCCTGCCGGACATCCCCGAGTTCGTGGGGGCGCTGTTCGGCACCCTCGCCTCGGGGGCGGCGGTGGTGATGGTGAACTCCCAGCTCAAGCCGGAGGAGATCGCGTACTTCTACGAGTACACCCGGGCCAAGGTCGCGGTGGTGCATGCCGACCACCTGGAGGCGTTTGCCGAGGCGGCGCGGGGCGCACAACACCTGCGGAGGATCCTGGTGGTGGGCGGCAAGGCGGCTCGCGAGCCATCGTTCGAGCCATCGTCCGAGGCATCCTTCGAGGCGCTCGCCGAGGGGGCACCGGAGGAGCTGCGGGTGTTCCCCAGCCACCGTGACGACGCGGCGATCTGGCTCTTCTCCGGCGGGACCACGGGGCGGCCCAAGGCCGTGGCGCAGTCGCACGGGGCGTTCGTGAACACCACCGAGCTCTATGCCAAGGGGGTGATGGGGTACACGGCGAGCGACATCACCCTCTCGGTCCCCAAGCTCTATTTCGGCTACGCGACGGGCGCCAACCTGCTCTTCCCGTTCTCGGTGGGAGGCACCTCCGTCCTGTTCCCGGAGCGGTGCACCGCGGACGCGCTGTTCGCCCAGATCCGCCGCTTCCGCCCCACGGTGCTGGTCAACGTGCCGACCATGGTGAACACCATGGTCTCGCACGAGAGCGCGGCGCAGCAGGACCTGTCGAGCCTCAGGGTCTCGACCTCCGCCGGCGAGGCGCTGCCCGTGGAGCTCTACGAGCGCTGGAAGCGCGCCTTCGGCGTGGAGCTGTGCGACGGGCTGGGCACGGCGGAGATGTGGCACATCTTCCTGACGAACCGCCCCGGCGACGTGAAGCCGGGGACGCTGGGGCGCGCCGTCGCCGGGTTCGAGGTGAAGGTGTGCGACGACGGGGGGCGGGAGCTGCCTCCGGGCGAGGTGGGGTGGCTGTGGGTGAAGGGCGCCTCGCGGGCGTTCGGGTACTGGCAGGACCTGGAGAAGACCGGGCGGGCCTTCCGGGGGGAGTGGTACGTGTCGGGCGACATGCTGAGCCGCGACGCGGAGGGCTACTTCACGTACTGCGGCCGCGGCGACGACATGCTCAAGGTGGCCGGCAAGTGGCTGGCGCCCGCCGAGGTGGAGAACTGCCTGCTCCAGCACCCTGCCGTGAAGGAGTGCGCGGTGGTCGGCGTGCCCGACGCGCGGGGCCTGACCAAGCCGCACGCTTACGTGCTGGCTTCGGGGCCGCGGGAGGGGCTCGACGAGGCGCTGAAGCAGCTCGTGAGAGACCGGCTGGAGCCCTTCAAGGCACCCCGCGAGGTGATCTTCGTGGACGACATGCCGCGGACCCACCTCGGGAAGATCGACCGCGGGAAGCTGCGGAAGTCGTAGGCCGCGGCCGGCCTGTGGCCGGCCAGTGGCCGGCCAGCGCGCAGAGGGTTGTGCCGCGCTGTGCCGAGGGGCACGGTGGCCCTCGGGTGCGTTTCTCCGCGGTAAGGCGGCGCTTTCACGGCTTCTCGGCGCCGGTGAGGGAGGCTCACGGGCGGGCAGCAGGAACCGCGAGAAGAGGCCAGACGGGTGCGGAGATGCACTGGGCGCGACTCGTGCTGATGCGCATCCATCATGCTTGCGCTCCCCGGGTACACGGCCGTCGAAAAGCTGCACGAGAGCAGCCAGTCTGTGGTTTTCCGCGCCAGGCGCGGCGTCGATGGCCGGAGGCTCGTGGTCAAGATCCTCAACGAGGAGTACCCGAGCCCTGCCCGCCTCGCCCGGTTCACCCGCGAGTTCGAGCTGGTCCGCGCGCTCGCGGGCGATGGTGTCGTGGAGGCCTTCTCGCTCGAGCGCTACCGCAGCACGGCGCTGATCGTGTTCGAGGACTTCGGCGGGGAGTCGCTCGGTCGGATCCTCCAGGGGCGCGCGATGTCTCCCGCCGAGGTGTGCCGGGTGGGGGCCCGGATCGCCGAGGTCCTAGAGCGCGTCCACGCGCGCCGCATCATCCACAAGGACATCAGCCCAGGGAACGTCGTCTACAACGCCGCGACGGGCGCCGTGAAGCTCATCGACTTCGGCATCGCCACCTCGCTCCGCCGCGAGGAGCCCGAGGCGGCGCTGTCGCAGGTGCTGGAAGGGACCCTCGCCTACATCGCGCCGGAGCAGACCGGGCGCATGAACCGCGGCATCGACTGCCGCGCCGATCTCTATGCGCTCGGCGCGACGCTGTACCACCTCGCGGTCGGGCGTCCCCCGTTCGTGGTGGACGACGCGCTGGAGCTCGTTCACTGCCACATCGCCCGCGTCCCCGAGGCGCCCGAGGCCGTGAACCCCACGGTCCCCGCGCCGCTGTCGGGGGTGCTGCGCAAGCTCCTCGCGAAGGCGGTCGAGGAGCGCTACCAGAGCGCGGCGGGCGTGCGGGTCGACCTGCTCCGCTGCCTGGAACTCGTGGAAGGCGGCGGCTCCTGGCCCTTCGAGCTGGGCCGTGGTGACGTCGCGGACCACCTGCTGATCCCCGAGCGGCTCCACGGCCGCGCGCAGGAGCTCGACACGCTGCTCGGCGCGCTGGAGCGCACTGCGGGAGGGGGCGCGGTGGAGCTTTGGCTCATGCCCGGGCCAGCCGGGGCAGGGAAGACGGCGCTGGCCAGCGAGCTGCTGCGCCCGGTGGCGGCGCGGCGCGGCTTCCACGCGGTCGGGAAGTTCGACCAGCTCCGGCGCGACACGCCCCACGTGGCCCTGACCCAGGCGCTGAAGCAGCTCCTGCGTCAGGTCCTCAGCGAGGGCGACGCGGACCTCGCCGCGCGCCGCGAGGCCGTCCGCGCAGCCGTCGGCGATGCCGCGTCGATCGTCCTGGAGGTGCTGCCCGAGGCGAGGGCGCTGCTCGGCGATCCGGTCGAGATCCCGGAGCTTTCCCCCCGCGATGCCCAGCGCCGGTTCCACCAAGCCCTCGGGGCGTTCCTCGGCGCGCTGGCCTCGGAGCGCCACCCCCTGGTGCTCGTCCTCGACGACCTGCAGTGGGCCGACAGCGCCTCGCTGAAGCTGCTCGAGCACCTCGTCACCTGCAGCGAGCTTCACCACACCCTGATCCTGGGCGCTTACCGCGATGGCGAGGTCGATGACGCGCACCCGCTCGTGTCCCTGGCGCGCTCCCTCGCCGAGTCCGGGGCCCCGGTGTCCACCCTGGCGGTCGGTCCGCTCGCGCCAGAGCACGTGGAGGCGTTCGTCGCCGAGGCCCTGCGCTGCCCTCCCTCCGTCTCCGCGCCTCTCGCGCGCCTGTGCGCCGAGAAGACGGCGGGCAACCCCTTCTTCCTGGGCCGCTTCCTGGAAGCCTTGCACGCCGACGGGTTACTGCGGTTCGACCGGGAAGGCGCTGGGTGGCGCTATGACCTCGACGAGATCCGCCGCGTCAGCATCACCGACAACGTGGTCACGCTGATGGCCGCACAGATCGGCAAGCTGCCCGAAGCGTGCCAGGAGGTGCTCCGCCTCGCCGCCTGCGTGGGGGGGACCTTCGCGCTCTCCACGCTGAGCGTCGTCTCCAGGCGCACCCGCACCGAGGTGTCCCGTGACCTCTGGCCAGCGCTCGAAGCGGGGATCGTCGTCCCGCTCGACGCGGACTACGCCTGCGTGATCGACGCCGACGACTGCGAGGTCCGCTACCGCTTCGCCCACGACAGGGTGCAGCAGGCCGCGCATTCCCTCACCGCGCCGGGAGCGCGGGCCGAGGCGCACCTCCGCATCGGCCTCCTGCTCCGCGAGGCGCTGGACGGTGCGGGGCGCGAGGAGCGCGGCGAGCGCCTGTTCGAGGTGGTGAGCCACCTGGATCTCGGCCGCGCGCTGATCACGGCGCAGGTTCACACCCAGGAGGAGCGGGACGCGCTGGCCGTGCTCGACCTGGAGGCAGCCCTCCGGGCCACGGCTGCGGGCGCCCACGAGCCGGCGCGGCGCTTCCTCGACATGGGCCTCGATCTGCTCGGCCCCGCTCCCTGGGCGCGCCGCTACGCCCTCTGGCTCGAGCTGACCCTCGCGGCGGCATCCGCCGCGTACCTCACCGGTGACCCCGACGGCATGGAGCGCCTCGCCGCCGAGGTGCGGATGCGGGGAGAGGCGCTGCTCGATCGCATCCGCGCCGACGAGGTGCGGATCCAGGCCTACGTGCACCAGGGTCGCGATCGGGACAGCCTGCGGGTGGGCATGGCGGCGCTCGCCGACCTCGGGGTGCGCCTCCCGCCGCACGGGAACAAGCTCACGGCCGGGGCAGCGCTCCTGCAGCTCAAGGTGCTCCTCGCGGGTCGGAGCGTGGAGGCGTTCGCCGAGCTGCCCCGCATGCGCGATCCCGAGCGGAGGGCCGCGATGCGCCTCCTCTCGCTGATCTCGGGGCCCCTCTACAACACCGCGGTGATGCTGGCGCCATCGCTCGCCCTCGAACAGCTACGGCTCACGCTCGCGCACGGCGCCGCGCCCGAGTCGGTGACAGTGTACCTCGCGGTGGCGGTGATCTGCAGCGGGCTGCTCGGAGACGTCGCCACGGCGGTCCGCTTCTCCGATCTCGCGCTGTCCCTGACCCAGAAGCCGGAGCTCCGTTTCCTGCGCGCCCGGAGCATGTTCATGAGCCACTGCTTCGTCAGCCCCTGGTGTCGCCCGATGCGCGCGACCCTGGAGCCGGTGCTGGAGGGGTACCGGGGCGGGCTCGCCTCCGGAGATCTCGAGTACGCGCACTACTGCGCCGTGCTGCACGTGAGCCACGGCCTCCACGCCGGGGTCCCGCTCGCGGAGCTGGACAGGCTGGTGACCGCCTTCTCGGGGCCCATGCGCCGGGTCGGCGATCCGCACGCGATGAGGCGCCTCCAGGCGGTGCATCACCCCATCCAGGTCCTGCTCGGCAAGGTGGAGGCCCCCCGCGCCGGCCGGGGCAGCCTCTCCACCGAGGGCGAGGAGGCGCTCCTCGTCGCTGCGCGCGCGCGGGGAGACCACTACAGCGTGGCGAGCTTCCACGTCGTGAAGCTCATGCTGTGCACCTTCTTCGGCGACCATGGCAGGGCGCTCGAGCACGCGGCGCTGGCGATCGAGGGGGAGGCGCACATGCTGGCCACCGCCAACGTGGCGCTCCTCCACGTCTACCGGGCGCTCGCCGAGCTGGGCGCCCTCGGCGAGGCGAGCGGGGAGCGCCTGTCCCCCATGACGCGCGTGACGCGCGTGACCCGCATGACCCGCGTGAGGCACCTCGCGGCCCGCGGGACACCCGGCGCCCTCTTGCGGGTCACCGCGTCGCTTCGGCGGCTGCGCGGCTGGGCCCGCCATGCGCCCGCGAACTACGCGGCCCCGGTGGCGCTGATCGAGGCGGAGCTTGCGCGGGTGACGGGCGACGCAGGCGCTGCCAGGGAGCACTACGATCGCGCCCTCGACCTCGCCCGGGAGCACCTCGCCCCGCAGATCGAGGGGCTCGCCGGTGAGCTCGCCGCCCGCTTCTACGCGAACGCCGACAACCCGCAGCTCGCCGAGGTGGTTGCCCGCCGCGCGCACCACGCCTACCAGCGCTGGGGCGCCGAGGCGAAGGTCCGCGACCTGGAGGCGCGCTACCCCCGCCTCGTCGAGCGCCACGCCCCGGCCGGCGACACCGCGTTCGCGGTGAGCAGCAGCATCTCCATCTCCACCACCACCGGGAGCACGCGCGAGGAGGCGCTCGACTTCATGAGCCTGCTCAAGGCCTCGCAGGCCATCTCCGGGGAGATCGTGCTCGACGACCTGCTCCGGCGCCTGATGCGGACCCTCGTCGAGGCGGCCGGGGCCCGGCGGGGCATCCTCCAGGTCGACGGCGACAGCGCGGTGGTCGTCGAGGCCGACACCACCTCCGAGGGGGCGCAGGTGGTGCACGGGGGGACGCTCGACGCGCGCGAGGGTGTGGCCCTCGGCATCGTCCGCTACGTGGACCGGACCTCGGAGACGGTGGTCCTCGCCGACGCCTCGGCCTCCGGGCCCTTCCAGGCAGATCCCGCGGTCGCGGCGCGCCGGCTGCGCTCCGTGCTGTGCATGCCCATCCTGCGCCAGCAGCGGCGGGTGGCGCTCCTCTACCTGGAGAACGATCTCACCCCCTCCGCGTTCACGCCGGCGCGCTGCAAGGTCCTGGAGATGCTCTCGGCGCAGGCGGCCATCTCCCTGGAGAACGCGCGCCTTTACGAGACGCTCGACAACCGCGTCAAGGAGCGCACCCGGGCGCTGAGCGAGGCCGTGGTGGAGCTGCGCGAGGCCCAGCGGCAGCTCGTCCTGCAGGAGAAGCTCGCCTCCCTCGGCATGCTGACCTCGGGCATCGCCCACGAGATCAAGAACCCCCTCAACTTCGTGGTGAACTTCGCCGAGCTGTCCGTCGAGCTCACCTCCGAGCTGTCCGATCAGGTGGCGACGCTCGGTTGCCGCCTCTCCCGCGAGGACGCCGCGGGGCTGTCCGAGATCGCGAGCGACCTGCAGCAGAACGTCGCCAAGATCCACGAGCACGGGCGCCGCGCGGACCGCATCGTGCGCGCCATGCTGGAGCACTCGCGCGCGCGCGTCGGGGAGGTGCGCGAGGTGGACCTCGGCAAGCTCGTGCGTGAGTACGCCGCCTCCGCGCTGCAAGCGCATCCTTCATCCCCGCCCATCCCGGTGCGCTGGGATCTGGACGGGAGCCTCCGCGCGGTGCGCCTCGTGCCCGAGGAGGTGGGGCGGGTGGTGCTCAACCTGGTCAGCAACGCCATCTACGCCATGGAGGCGAAGCGGCGCGCCTCGGGCGCCGACTACGTCCCCTCGCTCCAGGTGACGACGCGCGATCGCGGGGACCAGGTGGAGATCCGGGTCCGCGACAACGGCTCCGGCATCCCCCCTGCCATCCGTGACAAGGTGTTCAACCCCTTCTTCACCACCAAGCCCACCGGGATCGGCACGGGGCTCGGCCTCTCCATCAGCTACGACATCGTGGTGCAGGGGCACGGCGGGACGATGACCGTGGACAGCCAGGAGGGAGAGTTCACCGAACTGTGCCTGCGCCTCCCCAAGAAGCGTCCGGCACCTCCCCCGCCGCCGCTGACGACCCCGCCGCCTTCGCCGCCTCCGGCGTCCCCGGCGTCCCCGGCGTCCCCGGCATCCCCGGCATCCCCGGCATCCCCGGCATCCCCGGCATCCTCGGCATCCCCGGCATCCTCGGCATCCTCGGCATCCCCGGCATCCCCGACGTACCCGCCGTCTCCGTCGTTCCCGCCGGCCGACGGCCCCCTCAGCCGCCGCCGCGTGCCGAGCGATCCCCCCGAGGGGCGCGTCGATCCCAGTGCCGACACACTGGCATGACCCCGCACCCCTCGCAGCGCACTGGATCGCGGCGCGAGGGACAGCGCTGGAGCATGCCCAGGTGGCAGAGCGCGAAGTCGTACTTCACCGGGTCCTCGGGATCGAAGCGGCGCAGCGCGGCGGTGATCTCCTCGGCGGTCTTCCAGCTCGTGGTCTGCCGATCGGTGAGCCCGATGTTGTAGCCGAGCTTCTGGATGTGGACGTCCACCGGGATGACCAGCGCTCGGGGCGGGATCGGCCACAGGCCCAGGTCCACCCCGTCCGCGGGTCGCACCATCCAGCGCAGCATGAGGAGCAGCCGCTTGGCGGCGCTGCCCTTGCCGGGATCCGCGAGGATGTGCGCCGCGCCGCGGGTGAGGCGCTGGTCGAGCCCCCCTGCGTTGCGGATGGCGTGGGTCCACGCGGTGAGCGCCTCGCGCAGGGTGCCGGTCCGCTGCATCTCCGCCGCGAGCGCCGCCCCCAGGGAGCCCGCCTCGCGCTGCACGCGGCGCGCCCCGACGAGCAGGCAGGCCAGGTCCCCCGCCGTGTAGACCCGGTGCTTCCACCCCTCCAGCCGCGCGCGGACTGCCTCCGGATCGTCCGCCACGCGGGAGAGATCCGGGCCGAGCCGCTCCAGCGCGTCGGCGATCTTCGCCCGCAGCGCCTTCACGTTCCCGAACGCCATCGACGAGGCGATCAGCGCCACCAGCTCGCGGTCTTCGGGGTCCTCGACGCGGTGGACGAACTCCACGGGATCCGAGGCCCGCCGCTCCTCCACGGCGCAGCGCGCCCGCACCGCGTCGAGCGCCTCGCGCAGGCGCTCTTGCCGCGCTGATTCCTCGCGCTCCTCCTGCTCCGCCTGTCGCGCGCGCGCCCCCATCGATGTCCCCGCACCTAGCACAGCCCTCCACCTCGGGTAAGTCGCTCTCGCCCGAGTCGCTGCGCTACCATCCGGGCCCGACGATGCTCCGCTCCTACCGCTACGGCCGCCGGCTCGACGACTTCGACGTCGACGCCATCTACGCGCACCCCTGGGACGTCACCGTCGACGAGGGGACCCTCGCCCTCTTCTCCGCCTCGTTCCAGGACGCGCTCCCCGTGTACGCCAGCCGCGAGGCGGCCCGGGCCGTCGGTCTCCGGGATCGCCCCGTCCACCCCCTCTTGCTCCTCAACCTCGGCCTCTCCTTCAGCGTGCACGACGTCAGCGAGCAAGCCATCGCCCACCTCGCGTACATCGACGTCCGCTTCCCCAACGCCTGCTATCCGGGCGACACCCTGCGCGCCAGCTCGCGGGTCATCGGCAAGAAGCCGGTGTCCCAGGGCGACAAGGGCGTGGTCCACGTCCGCACCCACGTGGTCAACCAGGACGACGTGCTGGTGTGCTCCTTCGAGCGCAAGGCGCTGGTGCGCACCGGCCGCGTCGAAGAGCGCCCCCCGGATCCCCCGCACGACGTCACCCAGCGCGACGACGACCCCGGCCGGAGACCTCCGGAGATCGCGCTCGCGGCTCCCTCTCCCACGCGGCCTCCCACGCGGCGAGGCGGCTTCGCCACCTTCTGGGAAGACCTCGCGGTGGACGACGTCTACGCCCACGATACGGGGCGCACCGTCAGCGAAGCCGAGCACATGACGCTCTCCACCCTGACCCGCAACTCGCACCCCTTGCACTTCGACGAGCGCTACTGCCAGCAGAGCTCCTTCGCGCGCACCCGCGTCGTGCACGGAGGGCTCGTGCTCTCCTGGGTGCTGGCCCTCTCCAGCCGCGACACCGCGGGCAACGGCGTGTGGGACCTCGGCCTCGATGACGGCGTCCATTCGAGCGGCGTGCTCGCCGGCGACACCTTGTTCGCGGCCACCAAGGTCCTCGCCCGCGAGGAGGTGGGGCCTCTCCTCGGGAGCGTGACGTTGCGCGTGGTCGGCGTGAAGAACACCCACCCGCGCGCGCTGATCGAGCAGGGAGCCGATCTGTTCACGCCCGAGCTCGGGAAGACGGAGGGCAAGGTCAAGGAGAAGGTGGTAGAGATCTCGCGAACGCTGCTGGTACGCCGCCGCGTGCCCGCCACATCCACCCCGTGAGGGCCGAGCGATGCTGAAGATCAAGAAGATCGACCATGTGGCCGTGGCCGTGACGGACGTCGACGAAGCGCTCGCGCGCTACCGGAAGCTCCTCGGCGTCGAGGTCACCGATCGCGAGGTCGTCGCTTCCCAGCGCACGGAGGCCGCGCTGCTCCCCATCGGCGAGACGAGCATCGAACTCATCTCCCCGCGCGGCAACGAGGGCCTCCAGAAGTTCCTGGAGAAACGGGGGCCGGGTCTCCACCACATCGCGGTCGAGGTCGAGGGCATCGAGCAAGCCCTCCTCACGCTCAAAGCGCTGGGCCTGCCGCTCATCGACGAGACGCCGCGCGTGGGTGCCAGGGGTCACAAGGTCGCCTTCGTGCACCCCAAGGCGACCGGTGGTGTGCTGGTCGAGCTGGTCGAGCCTGCGCACGAACCAGCGGAAGCGTAGCCCGCCCGCGCCAGGCCATGGTCTAATGGCTTCCCGGTGAACGACGATCACCAGATCACCCGCCGCGAGCGGATGCACCTCTGGGGCACGGGCTCCGTGGTGGGCGGCCGCTTCCGGCTCCTCTCGCCCCTCGGCGCCGGCGCGATGGGCGAGGTGTGGCGCGCGCAGCACCTCACCCTGGCCACCCCCGTCGCCGTCAAGCTCGTCGACCTCGCCGCCCAGGCCAACCGCGAGGAAGCTCAGAGCCGCTTCCTCCAGGAGGCCCAGGCCGCTGCCCGCCTGCAGAGCCCTCACGTGGTGCGCATCCTCGACCAGGGCGTCGAAGGCCAGGTCGCCTACCTCGCCATGGAGCTGCTCGACGGCGAGAACCTGGCCCACCGGCTCGCGCGCTGCCGCCGCCTGCCACCCGCCGAGATCGCCGCGCTCCTCCGCGACCTGGCCCACGGCCTCGGTGAGGCCCACCAGAGCGGCACCGTCCACCGCGACATCAAGCCCGCCAACATCTTCTTCGCGCGCACCCGCGAGCAGGAGATCGCCAAGCTCCTCGACTTCGGCATCGCCAAGATCGTCGGCGCCCCGAGCGACGCCTTCGTCCAGACCCAGGCGGGGCTGGTGCTGGGAACCCCGGCGTACATGAGCCCGGAGCAGGTCCTCGGCCGCCCGGTCGATCACCGCTCCGATCTCTGGCAGCTCGGGGTGCTCGGGTTCGAGTGCCTCACCGGTTCGCTCCCCTTCCACGGCAACACCCTCGGCGACCTGTTCATGCAGGTCTGCGGCGGAGACGCGCCGCAGCCGTCCCGCGTGGCCGGCGTGTCGCCGACGTTCGACGCCTGGTTCGCCCGCGCCGTCGCCAAGAACCGCGAGGCTCGCTTCGGGTCCGCCGCCGACCTGGCCGACGCCTTCGCCGTCGCGCTGAAGGCCAGCGCCAACCCTACCTCCGAGGCATGGGCCGCCATCACCGGCGCGGCGAACCCCATCGTGCGCGCCTCCAAGGGCAAGCGCAGCGTGCTCGTCGGCGCCGTCGGCGGAGTGCTCTTCGCGACCACGGCGCTCACCGCGCTCGTCATCGTCGACCTCCACCGAGGTGCGCCTGACGACCCTGCTGCTGCCGCGCCGAACCAGCCCGAGGCGTCGCCTGTTCTTTCCGCTGGCGTGCCTGCCTCTCCGGCCGAGCCTCCTCCACCTGCCCCCGCCCCCACCCCCGCCCCCGCCCC
>NZ_ASRX01000019.1 GCF_000601485.1 Chondromyces apiculatus DSM 436 | reverse complement strand
CCCACCTCCCGGCGGGCTCCCTCCTCCTGGCCACGCTCGATGTAGCTCAGGACCCGGGCGAGGTGCCCCTCGGAGACCAGCGGTCCCAGCTGGGTGGCAGGATCGAGGGGATCTCCCGGCTGCATTTTCTTCGCCCCCTCGGCGACCACCTCCAGCACCTGATCGTGGACTCGTCGTTCGACGAGCAGGCGGCTACCGGCCGTGCAGATCTCGCCCTGGTTGTAAAAGGCAGCCAGGACTGCTGCACGCGACGCCGCTCCCACGTCTGCATCCGCGAAGATGATGTTCGGGCTTTTGCCTCCCAGCTCAAGCGAGACCTTTTTCAGCGTTCCGGCGGCTGCCCGCATGATGAGGCGACCCGTCTCGGTGCCGCCGGTGAAGGAAATCTTCGCCACGTTGGGATGCTCGACGAGCGCAGCTCCCGCCTCTTCGCCGAAGCCGGTGATGACGTTGAGCACACCCGCCGGCAGTCCCGCGTCGGCGAGAATGCGCGCGAGCTCCAGTGAGGTCAGGCTCGACTCCTCCGGTGGCTTGAGGACCACCACGTTCCCTGCGGCGAGCGCAGGTGCCACTTTCCGAGCAGCGATGAGGAGAGGGAAGTTCCAGGGAATGATCGCGCCGATCACGCCGAGTGGCTCGCGCAGCGTGTAGTTGAGGAACGGCCCTCGGACAGGGATCGTTTCGCCGTGGATCTTGGTTGCCCAGCCCGCGTAGTAGAAGAAGGTGTCCGCTGTACGCGGGACGTCGATCGTGCGGGCATTGGCGATCGGCTTGCCCGTGTCGAGCACCTCCAGGCGCGCGAGATCTTCGAGTCGCGCCATGAGCAGCTCGCCAGCTTTCCACAGGATCCGTGCGCGTTCGTTCGGATCCGTGCGCGCCCAGCTCTTGAACGCCTCGATCCCCGCAGCGACGGCAGTCTCGACGTCTTCGCGCTTCCCGCGTGCGTGCGTCACGAGACGTTCGCCTGTCGCAGGGTTCTTCTTCTCGAAGACCTCACCCGAGTGTGCGTCCACCTCCCGGTTGTTGATCCAGTGCTTCCGGTCCTGCAGCGGGACAGAGGAAGTAGAGCGGTCTGTCATGCCGCCCATCCTATCGCTGACAAGCGACCGGCCGTGCGAGATACTGCCGATGCATGCAACGCGCTCCCTCGAGCGACGACTCACTGCAGCGTGTCGGGGTCGATGGCGCGATCGTGTTCTCCGCTGAGCGGCTCAAGGTGGACTCATGATTCAGCCCGACGACGTTCCGGCGAGTGAAGGGGGCGACAAGGTCTCTGCGGCGCTCCAGCGATTCACCCTGGATGTGGCGGTGAACCAGGCAGACTTCGACACCGGCTACCGAGCCCTCGACGCCATGTTCGGCCCCAGAGGCGAGATCGAGCGGCCCGAGGTGCTTCTCAGGTGGTCCTCGGGACCGCGCCACCCGCCCGCGGCCTGGCCGACTCAGGTCCAGAGCGCCTACCACCTGATCCTCGCCCGCGATCACGAACGAAGCGGAGACCTCGCCGGCATCCGCGATTGCTTCGTCACCCTCGACGTGCGCGCGCGCCGCTGCGTCGTCCTGCTCTCCCACACCCTCGTGCTTCCCCCCTACCGCCGCACGGGCCTCGCCGCGCTTCTCCGTGCAGCCCCCATCGGCTTGTGCCGCCGCGCGCTCGCCGCCGCGGGGCTCGACCCGACCTCCGCCGAGATCATCCTCTTCGCCGAGATGGAGCCCGTCGTCGCCGAGGAGCCCGACACCGTGATCCGTCTCCTCGCCTACGGCCGCGCCGGCTTCCGCGTCATCCCCCCGGCCACTTTCCCCTACGTACAGCCTGACTTCCGCAACCTCGCGGCCCTCAGCCTCGACGCCTCACCGATCCCCCTCCTCGCCGTGGTCCGCCAGGTCGGCGAGGAGAGCCGCACCACCATGCCGCGCGCGCGTGCCCAGGGCTGCCTCGAGCAGATCCACGCCATCCACGCCTGTGACAACCGCCTGGAGGACATCCACGCGCTCCAGGCCCACACCATGCGCGCCCTCTCTGCGTGGACTGGCAAGGACCTCCCCCTTCTACCCCTCCCCACCGGGGCAGGCGCCCTCGCGGCCATCGCCCCCCTCGTGCGCAGCGAGGTCCTTGCCCACTTCCCCGAGCGCTGGCGTCAGAACCCCCTGGAAGACCCCGCCGACGAACGCGCCGCCATCGCCGCCGCCTGGCCCAACCTCAGGTGAAGAACCACGACTGCGTCTCGCCGAGGCGCTTCCGGAACGTCTCCTCCCAGCGCGCCAGCTTCACCGACAGGACCGACGCGCTCACCGCCAGCGTCAGCCCTGCGAGCACATCGATCACGTAGTGCCAGCGGAGCAGCATGGTGGAGATGATGATGTTGAACGAGAAGAACGCCGTCACCACCGCCAGCGGGAGGAACCGCTTGTCATAGCGGACGCCGTTGAAGGCCCAGAGCGCGAACCAGAGCGGCGCCGCCGTGTGCAACGACGGGAAGATGTCCTTCATCGCGCCGCCAGCCTGCACCGTCCCCATCACGCACCCCCAGAAGAATCCCCCATCCACGGGGCCCTGGTATAGGTGCTTCAGGGCGCCGATCGGCCCGTAACCGGGCACCGCCATGTACCCGAGCTGCCCCAAGCAGTAGACCAGCGCCGTGCCCACCGCGAACTCCGTCGTGTGCCGGGTCGGCGGGCGTAGCCAGACCGCGAGCAGCATGTAGAACCCGCAGATGAAGAAGTAGCTGAAGTAGAAAAACGAAAACCACTCCACGATGGGCCTGCGGTTGAACCGCTCCAGCCACAGCGCCGGCTCTACCCCGAACACCGCCAGGTCGAACTGCAGGAGCTGCATGTCGAGGCTGTCGGTCCTGATGATCGGCAGCACATCGCGCAGTGTCAGGTAGTTCATCAGCACGATGCCCGGCAGCACCGTCTTGTAGACGACGCTCCGGATCGCGGGCGACACGCTCGTCGCCCCCCGCGCGAACACGCACCCGAGTACCATCACCACGATGCTGGCCATCGTGCGCTGCGTACACTGCGCCTGCATCGCGCTCGCCTCGGCGTGCGCCAGCAGCGCCAGAATCGCGAACAGATACCCGATCAGCAGCCCATCCTGCAGCGTGAACAGCGCGAGCACCCCCTTCAGCACAGGGGCGCTCGGCAGCGCTGCGTCTTCCACGACCTGCGGACCTCGGTCGCCGGTGGCTTTGATATCGGTCGAAACTCTCTCGAGCATGATCGTTCACCCTACGTCGTGAACCGAGACCACCGGCCTCGACACGGCGAGGCCACCTGCGTCTCCAGTGGCTGCGCCTCTCTGCCACAAGAGAGCAACCGCGGGGCCACCCAAACGTCGTATTTTCGACGCCCCGATTCCCCGAAAGCAGGCCGGATCACGCACCCCCCGCCGCGCAAGTGAGTAGCGCTCGACGCACCCCCTGGGAAAAGCGCTCTCCAGCGCCTCCCTTTCCCCTCACACCTCGGGCAGCCGCGGCGCCGCCAGCGCCTCCCGTTCCTGCTCGGACCTGCCCGGCTCTGCCGCCTCCCCGTCCACCGTCTCCTCCTCCTCGATCATCATCGCCGCGGGCCTGTCTGTGTCGGGCCCGTACGCATCCTGGTCCCGCTCGGGCAATGTCGGCGGCAGCGGCGTCCCCTCCCACGTGAAATCCTTGTCTCGGCTCCCGTACACGAACCCCCGCGGCCGCCCTTCCAGCTCCTGCCCGATGCGCGTGAGCTGTTCGTCGAGGAACCGCGGGTTCTTCGCCTGCTCCCGCATCGGCCCGTTCAGGTAGCTCACCACGATGGGATCGTTCGGATAGTACCGGTTGAACACGCTGTACCTGAACAGCGGCTTCAACCTGTGCAGCGTGCCCGGCCCGCTGGGCAGCGGCAAAAGCTCCACGTACTTCTTCCGCCGCGCCCGCTCCTCCAGCCTGTCCAGCACGAGCTGCAAGCTGTTCTCCAGCAGCTCCGGCGCGCAGTGATCTGCGAAGTCATCGTAGAGCAGCCGCATCAGCGCGCGCGCCTCGTCGATCGGCAACTGCGCCTGCCGCTCCCTCCCCATCCGCCGCACCAGCAGCACCAGCGGGAGCGGCCGGTTCCCCGTCTCCCGGATCTGCTCCGGCTCCCGGAAGTCCGGCTGCCGGTACGGAAAATGCCGTGGATTGATCGCGTCGAATCCCCCGCGCCCGTAGAACAGCATGCGCTGCCACGACACCGGCTCCTCCGGCGAGAAGTACTCCGACTCTGCCGTCAGGTTCATCCGCATCCCGAAGTACTTCCCCGGCGCGTTCGGCGCTGGCAGCGCGATCTTCCCCATCGTGTGCAGGTCCAGCAGGAACTGCATCGCGATCTCCACCGGCGAGATCCGCAGCCAGTACGACAGCACGGTCCCCCGCGCCTCCGGCTTCATGTAGATGTGCGCCAGGTACACCACGCACAGGTCCGGCGCGTAGGCCGGGTTCACCAGCACCGTCCCGTCGCGCACCCCGCGGATCTTCCCGTCCTCTCCCCGCGCGACCAGGAAGAAGTACCGCATGTACGTCCCCGAAGGCTCGGGCTCGAACGGATCGTCCCGCAGGAACTTCCGCAGCACGTCCTTCCGCTCCATCTCCGCCGTCGGTCCGAATGTGTCCCACAGGAGCTGGTAGCCCTCGTCGAACTCCGGCGCGTCCGGGTTGTCCACCGACCACAGCTCGTACTTGCGCGTCTCCCGCTCGATCATCTCCACCACGTCCTGGTGGAACAGATCCTTCATGCACAACCGGACGCGCTTTTTCACAGGTGCTCCCTGGGCCACCGGTCGCGAGGGCGGACGCATGACGTCGCCCTGCCGTGAGCATCATTCGCCCCGGCATCGCCTCGGCAGCGACAGATCGTCTCGCGTGAGTATGCCAAACGCCGCCGGGAACCGACAGGCCCTGTGCTAGCCTCGCCCCCTGTGAGCGGTGCCCCGAAGCAGATCCAGCAGATCGATCCCGCGCGCAGCATCTGGACAGCCGAGGGTGGACCCTACGACCCTTCACCACCGCTCCACGGCGACATCAGCGCCGACGTCGCCATCATCGGGGGCGGCTTCACCGGCATCTCCACCGCCTACCACCTGAGCCGCAGGTTCCCCGAGCGCCGCATCGTCGTCCTCGAGGCCAAGCACCTCGCCAACGGCGCCAGCGGCCGCAACGGCGGCATGATGCTCAACTGGGTCAACGGCATCGGCACCGACGACCCTGCCCTCACCAAGCTCGTCTACGACACGACGCGCGGCGGCATCGACGACATCGTCGCCCTCATCGCGCGGCACGACCTCAAGGTCCGCCACCGCCGCGACGGCTGCATGGAGGTCCTCACCGACGCCCGCCGCGCCGAGGCCGCCCACGCCCGCGTCGAGCGCCTCAACGCCATGGGCATCCCCGTGGTCTTCCTCGACCGCACCGCCCTCGCCTCACGCCTCGGCATTCACGCCGCCGAGGGCGCCGTCTACGACCCCACCGAGGGCCACCTCCACGGCGTCGACTTCCTCCGCGCCCTCAAGCCCGTCGTGCAGTCCCAGGGCGTCACCGTTTACGAGCAGACCCCGGTCCTTCGCGTTTACGAGGGCCCCACCCACACCCTCCTCACCCCCCGAGGCACCGTCCGCGCCGACGCCATCGTCCTCGCCACCAACGCCTACACCCCGGCCCTCGGCTACTTCCGCACTGGCCTCTTCGCCATGCACTCCCACGTCCTCGCCACCGCCCCGCTCACCCCCGAGCAGCGCGCCGCCATCGGCTGGGGCACCGTCACCGGTTTCACCGACGACATGGACCGCATCTCCTACGGCTGCCTCAACAACGATGGCGCCATCGTCTTCGGCGGCGGCGGCAACGCCGCGTATGACTACCACCTCGGCGGCAGCCCCAGCTTCAAGGGCTCCGACGAGCACGCCACCCAGGCCATGCAGAACCTCCTCTACAAGTACTTCCCGGCCCTCTCCGGCGTCCCCATCGTCCACCGCTGGAGCGGCCCCCTCGGCATCACCATGAGCCGCGTCTGCAGCATGGGCGTCATGGGCGATCACCGGAACGTCTACTACGGCCTCGGATACAGCGGCCACGGCGTCACCCTGGCCAACCTCGCGGGCCGCGTCATCACCGACATCTACGCTGGCGAGGGCGACCGCTGGAGAGGCCAGCCCTTCTACATGAAGCGCCTCACCGGCGTCCCCCCCGAGCCTTTCCGCAAGATCGGCTACGAGTTCTACACCCGCCTCACCGGCAAATCCCCCCGTCGGACTGACTGATCCCGGGACCCACCCCCACCGCCGACCCCCCACCGCCGACGCCCCTGCGCGTACCTTCGGCGCCGCGTTCCCCCCTCGTTCCCCCCGCATTCCTCCGCGTTCTCACCTGCGCCGCCCTCCCTTGCGCAGCCCTTCCCCAGAACGGTATTCCGGAACATAGGAACGGGGGCTGGGATGTTCTGCGCACGCTGCCACCGTGAGTTCGACGAGGGCCGCTTCTGCCCCTACGACGGCACGAAGCTCCTCGACGCCCCCGACATCACCCTCTTCACCTCCCGCCCCACCCGCAGGCGCGGCGAGGTCCTCGGCGACCGCTACACCATCCGCGGCTACCTCGGCCGCGGCGCCATGGCCAAGGTCTACCTCGCCGAGGACGACCACACCCACCGCCCCGTCGCCATCAAGGTCCTCGAACCCACCCACGCCGGCGCCCAGCGCACCCGCGAGCGCTTCCTCCGCGAAGCCCAGGCTGCCGCCATGATCGGCCACCCCAACATCGTCCGCGTCTTCGACGTCGGCCAGCGTGACGACCGCAGCCCCTACCTCGTCATGGAGTACCTCTTCGGCGAGCCCCTCGGCGACTGGCTCCGCCGCGACACCACCATGGACGCCGACCTCGCCGTCCCTGTCCTCCGCAACGCCGCCTCCGCCCTCGGCGCCGCCCACCGCACCGGCATCATTCACCGCGACATCAAGCCCGACAACATCTTCCTCGTCGGCGAACCTGGCGACCCCTACGCCGTCAAGGTCCTCGACTTCGGCCTCGCCAAGAACGCTGCCCAGTCGGGCCTCACCGTCACCGGCTTCGCCGTCGGCACCGTCGAGTACATGTCTCCGGAGCAGGTCGTCAGCGACGACCCCGACCCCCGCACCGACGTCTACGCCCTCGGCATCGTCATGTTCCGCACCTTCACCGGCGCCCTCCCTTTCGCCCGCATCGAGGACGACACCGACATCCTCGTCCAGCACCTCCTCGTCGCCCTCCCGCGCCCCTCCCTCTACCGCCCCGACCTCGACCCCCGCATCGAGGCCATCATCCTCAAGGCCGCGCGCAAGCACCCTGACAACCGCTACCCCTCGATGGACCACCTCATCGACGACCTCGATCGCCTCGCCACCGATCGCCCCCTCCTCGCCGAGACCCCCCTCGCCACCCCCGACGACGTCTACACTCCCCAGGGCGTCTTTGCCCGCCGAGCGACCGCCTATTTCTACAGGCGCCTCGGGGTGCTACCCCGTCCACTCCAGGGCTGACCCGGGCCCTGCCGCGCCGGGTCTTTCCCCTCAGGTCCCCCCATGCATCACAACGCCGCCTTCCGGTGCTTCGCCGGCTGCCCCGGCCGCTACCTCCTCACGCAGCCCATCTACCGCTGCCCCACCTGCGGTGGCCTCCTCGACGTCGCCCACGACCTCGACGCACTCCGCACCCGCACCCCCGACGCCTGGAAGCGCCTCTTCGAAGACCGCTACCGCCGCGGCCCCTGGCCTCTCGGCTCTGGCGTCTGGGGCAAGCGCGAGTGGGTCGCCCCTGGCATCCCTGACGACGCCATCGTCTCCACCGACGAAGGCGGCACCAGCCTCCTCCGCGCCGACCGCTACGCCCGCTCCATCGGCCTCGACGAGCTCTGGATCAAGCAGTGCGGCGCAAGCCACACCGGCTCCTTCAAAGACCTCGGCATGACCGTCCTGGTCTCCGTCGTCCACCACGCCGTCCGCCAGGGCCTCCGTGTCCGTGCCGTCGCCTGCGCCTCCACCGGCGACACCTCTGCCGCCCTCGCCGCGTATGGCGCCGCCGCCGGTCTCCCCGTCGCCGTCCTCCTCCCGCGCGGCAAGGTCTCCACCGCCCAGCTCGTCCAGCCCATCGCCTCTGGCGCCATCGTCCTCGCCCTCGACACCGACTTCGACGGCTGCATGGCCATCGTCCAGCGCCTCGCCGCCGACGGCGTCGTCTACCTCGCCAACTCCATGAATGCCCTCCGCATCGAGGGCCAGAAGACCGTCGCCATCGAGATCGCCCAGCAGCTCGGCTGGACCGTCCCCGACTGGGTCGTCCTCCCGAGCGGCAACCTCGGCAACGCCTACGCCCTCTACGCCGGCTTCCGCATGCTCAAGGACCTCGGCCTCACCACCCGCATCCCCCGCCTCGCCGTCGCCCAGGCCGAGCGCGCCGCCCCCCTCTACCGCGCCTGGACCACCGGCCAGCGCGAGGTCCGCCCCATCACTGCCGGCGACACCCTCGCCTCTGCCATCCGCATCGGCAACCCCGTCAGCGCCCCCCGCGCCATCAAGGCCCTCGACGAGATGGACGGCGTCGTCGAAGAGGCCACCGAAGCCGAGCTCTGCGACGCTGCCGCGCGCGCCGACCGCACCGGCCTCTACACCTGCCCCCACACCGCAGTCGCCCTCGCCGCCCTCGAAAAGCTTGAGCGCCGCGGCGTCGTCCGTCGCGGCGACCGCGTCGTCGTCATCTCCACCGCGAGTGCCCTCAAGTTCACCGAGTTCAAGGTGCAGTACCACGAGCGCACCCTGCCCGAGATCGAGAGCACCTGGGCCAACCCGCCCATCACCCTCCCCCCTGACTACGACCGCGTCCTCGACGCTCTTGAGCGTCACGCCGCCGCCATGACCTGACCTCCACCCTCACCCTCACCGGAACCCATGAAAATAGCTGCCACGATCGCCCGCGTCCTGCTCGGGCTCATGTTCGTCGTCTTCGGCCTCAACTTCTTCTTCAACTTCATGCCCATGCCTCCCCCGCCCGAGGTGGAGACCCCTGCCACCCGCTTCGGCATGGCGCTCGGCGGCAGCGGCTACATGCACGCCGTCAAGGTCTTCGAGGTCACCGGCGGCCTCCTCCTCCTCTCCGGCTACTACGTCCCGCTCGGCCTCGTCTTCCTCGGGCCGGTCATCCTCAACATCGCCTTCTTCCACATCTTCCTCGACAAGAGCGGCTTCCCCATGTCCGCCGTCATCGTCGCCCTCGAACTCTTCCTGCTCTACGCCTACCGCGCCGCCTTCATGCCCCTCTTCCAGCCGAAGACCCCCATCGCTGGCGTCCCTGCCACGAAGCCCGACGCCTCCTGATCCCTCCGCGGATTCCCGCGCGCTCCGCGCCCCGCCGCCTGCCGCCTCGCTCTCCCGCTCTCCCGGGACTCCATCCGTTCGAGCCCCATCACGCTCGCTCCTCTCGCTTCCGCCCCAGCCGCTGGATCCCCTCACCGCGCTCCGGTACCCTCCCGTCACTTCACGGCCGTTTCGACGCCGCCCCTCCCTCCCGCTCCCTGCATCCCCACGAAGACGCTGGCCATGCGACGCACCGCCCCAGCCCGCACGTTCCTGCTCTGCGCCACGCTCCTCGGCGTTGCCGCTGTCCCTTCCACCGCCGAAGCGCAGCCAGCGCGCCAGCAGCGCTCCCTCAACGATGCCAAGGCCGATGCCCGCACGGCCGCCGACCGCGGACAGGCCCACTTCGACGCCGGCAGCTACGAAGAGGCTGCTGCGGCCTTCCTCCGCGCCGACCGTAGCTTCCACGCACCGACCCTGGTGCTCATGGTGGCCCGCTCCTACGCCAAGCTTGGCCGCCTCTGCGAAGCCCGCGCCCAGTACCAGCGCATCCTCGCCGAGCAGCTCGAAGAGTACGCCCCCAGGGAGTTCCTCGACGCCCGCGCCGCCGCCGACCGCGAGCTCGACGCCCTCCTCCCGAGCATCCCCACCGTGCAGTTCTCGGCGCCTGGCGTTCCTGCCAGCCAGGTCCAGCTCTTCATCGACGGCGAGCCCGCCTCCCTCGACGTCCCCCTCCTCCGCGATCCTGGCCACCACACCGTCATCGCCACCGCCAAAGGCCACGACGCTGCGAACCTCGTCATCACCCTCGAAGAGGGCAAATCGTCGAAGATTGAGCTCGACCTCCCCCCTTCGACCTCTCCCCTCGCCCGTGACCGTGGCGCCTCCTCACCGGAGGACACCGCCTCGGCGCCCGCCCCCCGCCGCTTCCTGGTCCCCACCACCCTCCTCCTCACCGCCGGAGGCCTCAGCCTCGGCGCCGGCCTCGTCACCGGCATCCTCGCCGTGACCAACGCCGATGCCCTCCAGGACAGTTGCCCGGGCGGCAAGTGCTACGACGACACCGCTACCCGCTTCAACACCACCCAGATGCTCGCCACCGCATCCACGGTGACCTTCATCGCGGGCGGGGCCCTCGCGGCCGCGGGTGCAGGCTTGCTCGTCTGGGACCTGCGCCGCGCGTCCACATCCTCCACCCCGAAAGACACCGCCGTGCTGGTGGGACCTGCCTGGCTCGGCGTGCGCGGGAAGTTCTGATGACACCTCACCACGCCGACCTTCTCCGGACTCCCGCGCGCGCACCGACCGTGACCTCAGTCCCCGTCTGCCCTTCCCTCGGTACCCGATCTCGCTCCGCAGGAGCCCCGCCCATGACCCGCTCCCCCCGCCCCCGCTCCCCCCGGCTCGTCGCCCTCGGCCTTCTCCTCGGCGCCGCAGCCCTGGGAGCGTGCAGCTCGATCATCGGCCTCGACGACCTCGAACTGGTCCCGGGCCCGCGGCCCGACGATGGCCCCACTGCCGCGGGAGGCCACGGCGGTCACGGTGGCGAGACCGCGACCACCGCGCCTGGAAGCGGTGCGGGTGGCGCTGGCGGCGCTCCTGGTCAAGGCGGCGCGGGTGGCGCTGGCGGCTTCGGCGGTGCTGGAGGTGCTGCAGGAGGAGGAGGCACCGGACCCGAGTGCTCCCCACCTGGACCCGGCTGCTGCGATCCCAACGGCGACGGCATCGGTTCCTCAGCGTGCTGCGACGCCGACAACGACGGTTTCCTGTCCACGGAGTGCATCGAGGCAGTTCCTGACAACACCGACTGCGACGACACGCGCCCCCAGGTCCGCCCCAACCAGACCGCGTGGTTCGACGCGCCGTACGGCGGCAACAAGTTCGACTACAACTGCAGCGGCGCCACCGAGCCCGAGTACCCGCAGACTTCGTGTGCCTCGCCGAACTGTCCCGGCTCGACCAGGAACAACACCTTCCTGGGGGCCGTCGTCTGCGGCCATTCAGGCCGCTTCGGGAGCTGCAGCGTGTTCCTCGGCTGCTCGGAGTCCGTCACGGAGGCCGCCAAGATCCTCCGCTGCCACTGACAGCCCCGGCGGCAACTCGGCCCGGCTCCCGCGTCACCCGCCAGCCGCGCTCGCTGCTCCCCGCGTCACCCGCCAGCCGCGCTCGCGCTTCCTTCAGGGCAGCGTGAGCTCCACCTCCACCCCCATGTGCTGCCCTGGCGGTGACACCTGGATCCCTATCGGCCTGGCGCGGAGGCACTGCGCCGTATCGGCGCGCTCCATCCCGCGGACCTCGCTGATCCCCCGCGCGATCTCGGTGCCCGCAGGATTGAACGACATGTTGTAGAGGTACTTCGCCTTGGCCGGCTCCGTGCTCTTCTTGAACGAGGGTTCCCAGCACTCTTTCACCAGCGTCGCCCGCTGCGCCTCCAGGGCCGCCGTGACCTCTTCCACGACCTTCATCTGCACGTCCCGGGGTGCAGCAGGTGGCGACAGTCCCATCCCTGGCGCTCCCTGCGTCACCGGAGGCGCAGCCTGCTGCATCCCTTCCGGATTCCCCGCAGGTCTCTCGTGCTGCATTCCCGCTCTCCGCTGCGTCGCCGCGCCCCGCTGCGTCACCGCACCCGGAGGAGACTCCGACGCCTCCATCGCCATCTCGGTGCCCGCAACGCGGGCCGACGCCCCTGACCCTCCGGATGCATCCCGGGACTGCAGCCCGAAGTAGAGGCCGCCGCCGATGATCACGCTGCCGAGGAGCACGGCAGCAGGGGTGAGGTACTCCTTCTGCATGGTCGAAAGCGTCCCCTGAGGCGCAAGGGGTGACGGAGGCACGCGGCATCGCGCGCCCATCCCGGAGGGTCAAGGGCTGACCGGCAGAGCCGCTGCGTGCCCCGCGTCGTCGGGCGGTCCCTCTCGGAGTCCCCGAGGACTCCTGGGTTGGCCTCCCTCGACGCGGCGCGCCCGCGACGCTCTCCCGATCAGCCCTTCAGTTCAGTTCGAGGTCGACACGATCGCGGAGACGTAGCCCCACTCGTGGTTGCCCCAGTTCGTGGTGCTCGTCACCCGGCCGCACAACCCCACCAGGTACGAGCCCACCGGCAGCCCCGACGCGACCGCGCTGAGCCCGTACATCAGCCGTGTATTCGCGGGTGCGCCGAGCCCGAAGGCGCCGGCGCCCAGGTTCACCAGGGCACCTCCGCTGGACGGCTGGTAGCAGATGTAGAGGTTCAGACCCGTCGCCGCGCCGCCGGTGGTCGCGCCGAGCGCATGGTGCGCCACCACGTGGATCCGCTGGTTCACGTTCGTCGTGCTCACCGTCACCGTCGGTCCGATGAACGCCGTCGTCGTGGTGAGCCCAGGGGTGCCCCCCGCCGTGTACGCGCTCGAGATCACGCCCGAGATCCCCTGCGGCCCCTGCGGACCTGCGGGCCCCGCCGCGCCCACGGCGCCTGCCGGACCCTGCGGTCCTTGCGCTCCCGTCGCGCCCACGGCGCCTGCCGGACCCTGCGGACCTTGCGCTCCTTGCGGCCCCATCGGACCCATGGCCCCAGCCGGCCCCATCGCGCCCGCCGGACCCACGGCACCCGTCGGACCTGCCGGACCCTGCGCACCTACGGCACCCGCCGGACCCTGCGGACCCGCGGCACCCGCCGGACCCGCCGGACCCATCGCGCCTGCCGGCCCTTCCGGACCCTCCGCACCCATCGGACCCTCGGGCCCCATCGCGCCCGCCGGCCCTTCCGGACCTGCGGGACCCATCGCGCCCGCTGGCCCTTCCGGCCCTGCCGGACCCATCGCGCCCGCCGGCCCTTCCGGACCTGCGGGACCCATCGCGCCCGCTGGCCCTTCCGGACCTGCCGCGCCCTGCGGCCCCGTAGCACCCGCCGGACCCACCGCGCCCTGCGGCCCCGTAGCACCCGCCGGACCCACCGCACCTGCCGGACCCACCGCGCCTGCCGGACCCACCGCGCCTGTCGCGCCCGTGGCGCCCGTGGCACCTGCCGGACCCACCGCGCCTGCCGCGCCGGGGACACCCTGTGCGCCCGCCGGCCCCGCGGGGCCGATGGGGCCCGCGGGCCCACTCAGCCCCGTCGGCTCACCGACCCACTCACCGCTGCTGTTGATCACCTCGATCCCGTTCACCGTGACCGAGTGCGGCGTGATGTCCCCGTTCACGTTGTTCGCGAGCAGCGCATACGGAACGCTCTGCACCGGAGCGCGCGGCGACATCTCCGCGTCGTTGCCCACGGTGATCCCCATGTACCGCACCGACCCATCGAACGCCGTGTCCCCGAACGGAACGACCGACCCGAGATCGACCGCGAAGTACCCCTCCTCGAAGACGACGTCGTGCACTTCGCTCCAGATCGGCGTCGTCGCATCGTCCGCGTCGTAGAGCGCGAACGTCACCGCGATCGTCTCGTTGACCGGGAGCCCCTCGGCGTTGAAGAGCCGCCCCTGGTGGGTGATGGTCCCGGGCACCTCTGCGCGCGCCTCGGCCGCGAAACACAGCCCCGACGCGACGATGACCGAAGCCGCAAGTGCCTTCTTCAAGTTCTTGATCATGGCTAGTTCCCGCTTGCTCCCACCACGCCACCTTGCATGCGGTAGCTCGGTGACGTTGATTTCCCCTGATTCTGAGTCGGCTGCCCCAGCGTGAAGACCATGCTGTAGTTGGGGCTCTTGACGAACCGCCCGGCGCTCACCGTCTCCGTCGCGGGGGCACCCTGGACCGCCACGACGCCGCCCCCTTGCCCACCGCCACCTCCAGCGCCGCCGCCTCCGCCGGTCGAAGCGCCCCCTTCTCCTCCACCGCCTTCATTCGTCGACGTGGTCGTCCCCGTGGACGATGTGGTCGTCTCATCTCCCCCACAGTCGCAGCCCGGCCAGACCATGGCGACGAGGAGGAAAGCTCCCAGCTTCGCTGGGAAACGTGCCCGGTAATTCAAGACGCCTCCCTGGGCGCGTCCATGCGAAGCAAGCTCTGAAGCCACTTCGAGACGAGCCTAGCCTCGCAGCATAGGTCTCTGCGCCTCGGCCAGTCACCGTCCATCTGCCGGAATCGCTCCGGATAGCGATCGCCCTGACAGCCCTCCACCGCCTTCCAGAGCGCCCTCCGCCCCCACTCCCATTGCGCCCCGGCGCCTGCGAAGTGCGCGACGCGTCGTCAAGCGTTCTCAGCACCCCTCGCCTCGTGGCGCGCATTCGGTTGCGCACGCCTCGCCCCGGCCTCATCACTACCCCCGCGGGGGGGCCATCGTCAGGCACCCCTCCATGAAGCTCTCCATCGTCGACATCGCCCCCGTCCCCCCGGGCGGCACCCAGGCTGACGCCCTCGCCAACACCATCGACCTTGCTCGTCGCGTCGAACGCCTCGGCTACACCCGGTACTGGGTCGCCGAGCACCACGGCACGGCGGCCATCGCCTCTCATGCCCCCGAGGTCCTCATCCCGGCCATCGCCGCGGCCACCTCCCGCATCCGCGTCGGCTCGGGTGCCGTCCTCCTCAACCACTACAGCCCCTTCAAGGTCGCCGAGCAGTTCCGCACCCTTCATGCCCTCTTCCCGGGCCGCATCGACATGGGCATCGGCCGCGCGTTCGCGGGCCGCGTCCCCGAGATCGTGCTCCAGCGCCACCGCACCCAGCGCCGTCCCGTCGACGACTACGGTGAACAGGTCGTCGAGCTGATCGCCTGGGTCGGCCAGGAGCTACCCCCCGAGCACGCCTTCTCCGAGGCTCCCATCCTCCCCGACGTTCCTGGCGCTCCGGAGATGTGGATCCTCGGCTCCAGCCCCTCCAGCCCGCACGTCGCTGCCCAGCTCGGCCTGCCTTATGCCTTTGCCGGCTTCATCTCCCCGGAAGGTGCCCTCTCGGCCCTCACCACCTACCGCAACGAGTTCCAGCCCTCCGAGTCCGAGATCGTGGGCAGCGCCAAGCCCCGCGCCATCCTCGCCGTGCACGTCGTCTGCGCCGAGACGCAGGCCGAAGCCGAGCGTCTCGCCATGACGGTCCGCAGCATGTACGCCCGCCTCACCCGCGGTGAGTTGAGCCGCCGCCTCGCCACCCCCGACGAAGCCATCCGCGAGCTTGGTGGCGTCATCCCGGCGGGAGAGGAAGCGTGGCCCCGCTTCGTCATCGGCGACCCCGCCCAGGTGCGTACCCGGCTGGAGCGCATGGCGCGTGACACGGGCGCCGAGGAGATCGTCATCCAGGACATCATCCTCTCGCACGAAGCCCGCCTCCGCTCCTACGAACTGCTCGCGCAAGCCTTCGAACTCTCTCCGTCGTCCCCCGCCTCCGCCTGACCCTGCGTTCGTCGGCACGCGCGGTTCCTTTCGGGACTGCTAACCCTTTCCCTGCCGCCGCGGTTCCTCACCGGGCCCCGCAGCGCTCGCGTCCGCTGTACTGTGATCTTTCGTACAATCGTACCGGGCCAGTGAGCATCCTCGCAGTTCCAGGGAGCGGCGCACCAGAGCCACATGGGTTCCCGCCGGAGCCACACGGGTTCCCGCCGGAGCTACACGGGTTCCCGCCGGAGCTACACGGGTTCCCGCCGGAGGGTAGTGGCCGGGTTTGAGTAAGAGTGGCCGGGTTTGCCTCAAAAGGCCGGGTGTTGAGCTAGGTTCGGCGAACGAAGTGCGGGGTGCGACGCCGGCAAGCGTCCACCCCGCGTGGCCGAACCCCGTCATCCGGAGTCCGACATGTCTGTCATATCTATTCGCCCTCCTGGGCGCCAGGGGACTGGTCTGCCTGGTCCCCGCCGCTCCTCTATCCAGCTCACTCAGACCGAGCAGATGCGGCTCCGCGCTGCTCTGCGGAACCTGCGTGCGCTCTACGGCAGCTACGGCGCCTTGGCCGAGGTGATGGGCGTGAGCCCGAGCAGCCTCGCCAACATCGTCAGTGGTCGCCCTGCGTCGCCCGGGATGGCTGTCCGCGCCGCGCGAGCCGCAGGCACCACCGTGGAGGCGCTCCTCGGTGACCTGAAGGTCGCCGCTTCCTGTCCGCACTGCGGGGCGGCTTGGGAGGTGTCGTGATCACCCGCGGCCCCTTCCTGGAGTCCTCAATGGAGCTGTCGCTGGACGAGAAGGAGAGCGCCAGCGTCCGCCAGTGCCTCTACACCATGAAGCACCTCACCGGCTCTTGGTCCGCCGTCGATACGCTGCTCGTGCTCGGCAAGGGCGACGCCGAGAAGATGTGGAACGGCACCTACGACGTCACCTGCGAGATCGCCTACCGCATCTCCAAGTGCACCAACCTTTCGGTCGATGACGTGATCATTGGCGATCGTAACGGGCGCTGCGTTCACTGCAATCGTCCGCAGCCCGATCCGGTCACACCACCTTCGCCCGACGCGCCACCGGAGGCGAAGGCGTGACGCCCCGGCGGCGCCGCGATGGTGCCGCCCACGCTCCAGCCAGCTTCTTCATGGACGAGATGCCCATCGTCCGGATGGCGCCCTACGTGCGCGCGCTTCTGCGCGCCATGAGGGTGCCTCCGCAGGACGTGGAAGATCTCGTCCAGGAAGTCACGGCTGCGGCGTGGGTCGCGATGACGGAGGGCCGCTTCCGGCCCTTGCCCGGGCAGCCGCTTGGCGATGCCCTCAAGCTCTGGCTGACGGGCATCACGTGGCGGCAGGTCTCGCACTACCGGGAGAAGGCATATCGGCGTCGTGAGGTCCCGGACGCAGCGCCGTGGGCTGTCTCCGGCGCTGACCCGTGGCTGCCTCATCTGCCGGCATTGCAGGCCACGGTGGAGGCGAGGGACATCCTCCGTGCCTTTGATCTGATGCCTCCGCACTCCGTGGAGGTGCTCATGCTTCGGTACGCGGCGCAATGCGAACTCAAAGAGATCGCTGAGACCCTCGGCGTCTCGCTCTACATCGCCACGATGCGCCTCCGCTCGGCACGTCGTGAGTTCAACCTGGTTCTTCGTCGTTGGAGGTACTCATGAATTCCTTTCTTGTTCTCGATCTGGAGACGGTGCTCGACACTTCACTCCCGCCTCCGCCCAAGAAGAAGAGCGGAGGGGACGTGTTCCCCCCGCCGCCATATCATACGATCGTCGCGATGGGCGCCGCGCTGCTCGATGCCTCCTGCCGGCTGCGTAGCGCCTGGATCGTCAGCGAAGGCCGCGACGAGTTCACCATGCTCGCGGCGCTCATCGCCTTCCTGAACGCGAAGCTTGCTGAGGGGATCGTCGTGACGATCGTCACGTGGAACGGACGCGGCTTCGACCTGCCAGTGCTCGTCGCACGGTGCCTCCATCACGGTCTTGCCTGGCCTTGGTACTACGAGACCGAGGCTCGGCGAAGGTACTCTGCCCATAATCACATCGACATGATGGATCTGCTGGTCGATCACGGTGCAGCCCGACCATACGGCCTCAGCCTCGCAGCGAAGCTCATCGGCATGCCAGGGAAGCTCGATGTCAATGGGGGCAACGTCCAGGCGATGATGGACGCAGGCGAGCACGAGCAGGTCAGAGCCTACTGCGTGCAGGATGTCATTCAGACTGCGGCGTTGTTCCTCAGAGTGCAGCTCCTACGCGGCGCGCTCTCACCCGCGGGCTACGCCATCGCGGCGGAACACCTGCTCGCGACCGTCGAGCGTGAACCACGGCTAGCTCCCCTTCTGCCACTGATCGATCGCGACAGGTTCCTCATCACAGGCGGTGCGGCCGAGCTGGTACATGAGGCCAGTGCAGCCCGCCAGACGTCGAGGCGGGGTTGGTGGACCAAGACTTGGGGCGGTAAGACGACTTGAAAGGCCGCCCCCGTTCATCAGCGACGTCTCGGCGTACCCTCGCCTCGCGGCGTAGCGCGCCATGCTTTCCCCGCTCGCACGCCAGCCCTGCACCTCGGCTCGTCGCTCTTCCTCTGTCCTTCGTTTGGCCATGCCCCCAGGCTCTGACTCACTGGCCGGGCCCTCAACGTGGGGTCCACGCAGCGGTTACGGTACATCCCCACCTCGTCCCCAAGACTCCGCTCTACAAGGCCACCTACTACGCCATTCACAGGGAGCCGTCGTTTCGGCGGTGCTTCATCGATGGTCGCTTCGAGATCGACAATGGCGAGGTCGAGCGACAGCTCCGAAAGGTCGCTCTCGGCAGGAAAAACTTCCTGTTCGCTGGCTCCGACAAGGGCGCCGAACGCCTCGCCGTCGCCTTTACCCTCTTCCGCTCGTGCAGCATGCACCACGTCAATCCGCTCACCTGGGCCACCGACGTCCTCACCAAGCTGCAGGACGGCTGGCCTCGCTCCCGCCTCGACGAGTTGCTCCCTGACGCTTGGGCGAGCACTCACGCGGAGGCGTCCGCCACTCCCAGCTCGTCAGCTCCCTGAATCAGAGCAACTCCCCAAGTCTGGCCTGCTCGTCGCGCCGTGCTGCATGACGGCGTTCCACGGCGGCTTGCGCCGTTGAGCCCTGCCCGGGGTGAGTTTCGTCCGGCGGCCTCGGGGCCTCAACCGCCTTTGGTCTATGCCCTTGGTCGGGCGCTTACGCTGCTGTGGCCTCCACCCCTCCGCTTGGCCGAATTGCTGCGCGCTCAAGCCGCTCCGCTTCCAGCGCTCGACCCTCTCCGCCCACACCGCTCGCGTCGCCATCTCTACCTCCGAGTGCGTGCAAGCAGACCCGCTACGTTCTCGGACAGCGGTCCGTCACGATGACGGAGATCGGGCGGATACGGGGCGGATACCAAGCAGCGGTCACTCACGATGGCGAAGGCCGGGCGGATACGTTGAACCCTATCCTTCTCGTATTGGTTCCGAACCAAAAGTGTGAGCGATACGCACGGCCGCTTTGCGCCAGTGGTGGAGCACTTGGTAGGGGGCAAATCGATGCGGGCCTAGGCGTGCTTTGGGGTCTTGGCGTAGGTCCTTCACAAGACCTTCTGTGCTATTCTCAAGCAGCTGGCGGAATCGTTTATTGGTAGACTTCACGCCCTTTTCAGAAACGGTTTGAGCGTGCTCCAAGTACTCGGTCGCAAACGGCCATACATCCTTCGCTTCGAGCCCAGGTAGATCGATCGGATCTCCAAGGCGTCGCCAAAGTGCCTGGTATTCTGACTCAAGTTTATCCTCCCCCATCGTCACCTCAGTATTCCACGCCAGAAGAACGGCGATAGGAGCGCCTTCCAGCCCTAGATCTATAAGCGAGCGCAGGTCTGTGAGAAAGCGAGCACGCCGCCCCGGGCTGATCACACCGACGCGCCAAAGATCCTCCAACTGGTCCAACAGTATAAACCATACCTGTACCTGACACGCGGCACGCGCCGCCCGCATGAGGTCTACAACGGCCCGGATAGCTTGCCCTTCACCTTCGAGAGGTCGTGTGAGGCCGAGTCTGCTCCGTTGTATAGGTGTAGTATGTCCACGCAGCAGCCACCGTGCGAACCATGCACGGAGTTCCGCCTCGCGAGCAGGATCTGATTCATTCAGTAGTCGCAGAAGCGGTGAGGCGATAGGGCTCCCTGTAAAGCTATTGATCGCATCGCGCACTTTACGGGCGAGCGTAACGGAACGTGCAGCCATGACGATGCGGTCAAGAAGCGGGAGTGCACTTGGGAAGCGCGGGAGATCCGTCTCCTCGTTACCGCTCGGCAAGCTACCCAAGAGCAACGTTGCTAGAAGCAGCCGATCCATTCCCTCGTCTGGCAGGTTTCTGCGTATGATCGATATCATTCGAACGGTCGACAAGTCGCGTTCCAGCCTTTTGAGCAGATGCGTCTTGCCTACACCGATAGATCCACGGACGGCAATAGGGCATACGGGACCACCCGGTTGTTGAGCGAGGTCAGTAGTGTTCGTGATATTGTTGACCCACCTATTGAGTCTATCTACTTGCTTCGACATGTGCGCGACGTATAGCGCGCCGGTATCGAGCCCTGGCTCAGGGAAGGGATTGCTAGCAAACCCTGTGACAGCAAAAAGTTCAGAGTCACTAGCATCGGATACAGTCCGGGCGCCAAAGCGAAAAGGTCTAGCCGGCATGGGATCTCCGCACCTGAACGAGGTCGCGATAGCCGAGGAACTTGTCTAGGGGGACGTTCGTGTCAGTCCATCGATCCGCGGAGAACTTAACAACCCTCTGGCGCCTTTCGTCGCTCGGCGCATCTCCACCTCGACGGAACTCAATGTTGTCGAACGTTCCAGCCGCCTCTATGCGTTCCCAGGAGTCCATTGCTCGAATTGGGCTTACAGCGAGCTGTCGAAGAAACACTTTCGTAAAGAGGTCGTAAATTGTGACTGTCTTCTGTGTTTCGAGCTGAGCAGTTATAGTGCGGCGCACTTCATCATGCGTTGGATTCGCTCCACCCGGAATCCAAGCACCATCCAGCGACATGCCCTGCCCTAGCCGGGCCGCAAGCCCACGCGCCAACCGAACCGTCTTCTCGGGGCGCTCCGCGTGTGCTGCGTTTGCTGGAACGATTTGCTCAGCGTATGCAAGATACGGCGTAATCAGCCACGACACAGTCTCGCGATCTCCGGACCGCCAAGCGGCTGCCATAGTAGCGAGACGGGCTAGCGGTTCGACTTTACGTTCAGAAAGTTTTGCAAGTTTAAGGCCTTCCAAGAGTTGTGCCAGATGCCGCTCTGCTTCGGCTGACAACTCGTCGAGTTCGACCGCGAGTTCAGTTCGGCCTTGTACGAGCGACGCGAGGACGTTTAGTAGCGTGTCGGTACCTACGCGGAAGTTTGCGTCAATCGGCTCAATATCAGGTATGGTGACTCTGCTGAAAATGCGTTCATCGCCTGCTATCACCGCGGTAGGTACCACGCGCGGAGCCGACGCGCCGGCGTCTTCGTCAAAAACTACGTCACCCTTCTCGACGATGGGCTGGCCAGTGGTTGCCTCAATGCAGTCCATCCAAGGAGATAGGTAATCTGACGGCCACATCTGAGCGTCGAACGCGCTAAAAGTCCAGGAGTGGTCGGGGTTATCGACCGAACGCAACTCGATACTGTCCCCCACAGCGAGCAACTCCCAAATAAGGCGCATCGGCGTGTGGCCTACGAGGACTGATCCTTGGTCTGCTCCGGCAGGCCACCATACGCTGGGTGTGTAGATACGCTTTCGGACAAGCTGGCGAACGCGTGCCGCGATGAGACTTTCATCTGGCAGTTCGGTTGCTGCACGGCGGGAAATTGCGACATCGCCCGTCACAAAGAACCGCTCAAGGCCGCGGACTCGATCACGAATGCACCGTCGGACCTCACGAAGTACAGCAGTATCGGCCTCTGAGGTTTTCTTGTCGGTTTTGTCCAGCCCACTCCGCGATAGCATCAGCGAAGCATCTTCAAGTTCCAGTTCGCGCCAGACAATTCTCTCAAAGCCGCTAAATTCCCGAAATCTCATTGCAGCGAGATAGGCTTGGCGGCGACCAAGAACGTCCTTCTCGAAAACCGACACCTCCTTCTTTTGTTTTTCAATCGGCACTGACTTGCGAATAGGAAGGCCAAACTTAGCTCCTCCGTGCTGGTCCTGAAGTTCACGGAGGCTAACGGCCGTGACTACCAGATCACAACGCTCGGCGAAGAGCGCTGCTAGCCAGTGTCCAATACCCTCGACCATAGCATTGGTGTCAAAAATAAACTCGAGTCGCACATCTGATTGACATCGCAGGCGCATGATTACCGCAAATGCTGCGGGATCTATCTCTGGGAGTTGCCAACCCGCCCGAGTCAGTGCTTTACCGAAAAGTCGATCGTAGCGCTCAGCGCCGCTAGCAATATCTTCCTCTTTGAACTCCTCGCTTGCTGCGTCAGTTTTTGGATCATAGCGGAACATCGGCGGGTTTGTGCGAAGTTCGCCAAGCCGTAGCTGCACACCACCACCCCACTTGAGAATCAGGTAGTAAGAGCCATACGGAATATTGCTCCACCATTCTTCTGCATCATCGGGAAGGGTCAATCTCTGGCGGCGTGACAATTCAATCATCGGGCGCCACCCACTTTGCGTCTGATCTCAATGCGCTCGTGGGTTCGAAGCTTGGCGATGAGGAAGTCGAGCATGCCGAGCAGAGCCACACCTTGGTGGACCTGGACATACTCATCCGCAGCACGCTCTGCGGGCGTCTGCCACCTAGATTCGCGGTGTAGCCATCGCAACGCCAACTGGCCTGGCTCAACCTTGTTGCTCCAAATCTCTTCTGCGAATCGATCGCGCAACTCCTTGAGGTTCTCTATGGTCAGTTTGCCCTCGCTGGTAAATTCCAACGGACGCACATCTTCCACAGTAGACAGAAGCCCATCGAGCATTGCCACGATCTCTGGATCAAGGGCACGGATGTGCAGTGTCACACTTGCTTCCATAGTCGCCTAGGTTCGTACCCGTAAACCAGTCGTTGGCCAAGTTATATAGGTGGGCCACAAGCAGTAGAGTTCGTCCCGGGCCCCCCCCCGCCATGAGCGTCAGACTTCGCCGGTCTACCGCCGAAGACCATTGTAACGGTCTCCAGCCGGCGGGCAGCATGCAACCCGCCGGTCGCGTCAGGCGTGAAGGAGGACCGCCACGGGGCCACCACGCGCCCGAGAGCGTCCCTGCGCGTCTCGGTGGTCACCCTGCAGAACGACGCGTGCAGCAGGCAGTACAGCACCGCATGGCCCGCCTTGTGAAAGGCTGTCCGCTCGCGTTCATTGTTCATCGCGTGCCTCCCTCTTTAGTAGCTGCCCCCTTGGTCCCCACTGCGCGCCTTCCTCGGTGGGGGAGGTGGCGCACAGTCGCTGCTCGCCGGCCGGTCGTCAGGATCTGGGAAGCGGTGCGCGCTGGTCGGCTCATACTCGGGGACGGTAACGCCAAACTCGCACCCCAGCGCCTCGACGGCGGCCCGGTACACCGCCGCGTCGCTCTTGGCGCCGACCAAGGCCCGGAACTCGGGGCCGAGCAGTGCGTACTCTTCCACACCTGCGCCGCTAGGTTTTCCAGGATGACCTTGAGCTTCGCCTCGCGGTAACTCGGGGCGGCGTTGTTTATGCCGTCCCAGCGCCGGATCAGGCACCCGCAGCCGTTCTCGATGAGGAGGCTGGGGACGCCAGCGTAGTCGATGCCGATCCGCGCGACCTAGAGAGCTATCGTGGACGAGGGCATCGTGGGGACGATGACCGAGGCTTCGTGGAGGCCGTCCTCTGGATTGATCGCACGGGAGCACCCTGGCGCGACTTGCCTGGTGAGTTTGGCCCCTGGAAAACCACCTACAACCGCTTCAACGGCTGGTCGAAGAGCGGCAAGTGGCTGCGGTTGCTGAAGGCCATGCAGACCGACGTGGACAAGGAGTGGGTCAGTATCGACACCACGGTTGTTCGAGCCCACCAGCATGCTGCGGGCGCTAAAGGGGGCGCCAGGGGCAGAGCATTGGTCGATCTCGCGGAGGCCTCTCAACCAAGGTTCATCTGATCGTGGATGCTCTGGGACTGCACCTCGACTTTGAGATCACCGAGGGGCAGCGCCACGATCTTACAGCGGCCGCTGAACTCATCGCGCGCTGTGAACCGCCATGCCTGCTCGCTGACAGAGCCTATGATTCGAACGCACTCCGAGCCCAGCTTGAGGCGTCCGGAGCCGTGGCCGTCATCCCCTCAACGGCCAGCCGCATCCCTTCGATCCCTCATGACAAGCACCTCTACAAGGAGCGTGCAGCCATCGAGTGCACGTTCAACCTGCTCAAGCGCTTCCGTCGCTTCGCCACGCGCTACGAGAAGGCGGCGCGTAACTACGCAGCCATGGTCGCTCTGACCTGCGCTCTCTCCTGGCTGCGAATTTAGGGACACGCCCTAGACCGGCTGTAGCCGACGCTCTCCCGGTCTTCCCGATGCCCCCGCATTGGGGTACGGTCCCATGGGTAGACGTGCGCCCATGGAGCAGTTGTAGATGACGGAGCCTTGGTCCTCGGTCGACGAGGTTGCGAAACACTTGGGCGTGGCGCAGGACTCAATACTACGGTGGATCGAGGGCGAGGTACCCCAACCCACAAAATCGGCCGCCTCTGGAAGTTCAAGCTGTCCGAGGTTGATGCGTGGGTCTGTGCCGGGGTCGCGGAGGGCGGCGAGAAGCCGGCCTTGAAGACCAAGACCACCAAGGCCAAGAGGGGGTGTTCGTGAGCGGCAAGAGCATGGACGTCTTCTCGCTGCGCGACTCGATGGTCGGCGAGTACCGCAAGTTCGCCACCTCGTTCACGACCATCCACGCAGTAGACATCCGTGCGCAGGTCGAGAAGATCTACGCGGATGGGCGCTTCTGGCCCGACCCGCTTCTCCAAATCAACCCGAACTACAAGCGCGGGGCGAACATCGAGACGCTCATCGCAGGCGGCGCGCTCGACCCTAGGACCGTCGAGATCTTCCGCGCCGACGGGGCGCCGCTCTCCCTCTACAAGCACCAGGAGCAGGCCATCGCGCTCGCCTCCCAGGGCGAGAGCTACGTCGTCACGACGGGCACCGGCTCGGGCAAGTCGCTCTGCTTCTTCATCCCGATCGTGAGCGCGGTGTTCGCCGAGAAGCGGGGCAGCGCCGCTCGCCGCACGCGGGCCATCATCATCTACCCAATGAACGCGCTGGCTAACAGCCAGCTCGAAGAACTCGACAAGTTCGTCGCGAACGTCCAGGGCGATCGGCTCGTCACCTTCGCCCGCTATACCGGGCAGGAGGACAGCGAGGAGCGGCGGCGCATCGCCGAGAACCCGCCCGACATCCTCCTCACGAACTTCATGATGCTCGAGCTTCTGATGACCCGTCAGGACGAGCTGGACCTGAAGGTCATCGGCAACTGCGCCGGGCTCAGGTTCCTGGTGCTTGACGAGCTGCACACGTACCGGGGGCGCCAGGGCGCCGACGTCGCGCTGCTGGTGCGCCGCGTTCGCGAGCGCCTGTCGCCCGCGAGGCTCCAGTGCATCGGCACGTCGGCCACGATGGCCAGCGAGGGCACGGCGCGGAACAAGCAGGAGGTCGTCGCGGACGTCGCCTCGAAGCTGTTCTCGACGACAGTGGACCCGAGCCACGTCATCATCGAGGAACTCGAGCGCGTCACGGACAAGTCGAAGCGCGCCGAATCGGTGAAGAGCGCGCTCGGCCCCGCGATCGACGCGAGGCTCCCGTCGAACATCACCGACGACGAGCTCCGCAAGCATCCGCTCGCCATCTGGACCGAGACGCGTCTCGGCATCACCACGACCGACGCGAATCCGGCGTGGCATCGCGCTCGCCCTCGCACGCTCGACGAGGCCGCTCGCGAGCTCGCCGAGGAGGCGGGCCGCGACGAAAAGCCATGCCGAGAAGCGCTGCGGACGCTGCTCCTCGTATCGAGCCTCCCGGAGCGCGATCGGACCGGCAACGAGTCCGGCTCCCACCGGAGCTTCTTCGCATTCAAGCTGCACCAGTTCATCTCGGGCGCCGGCCACGCCTTCGCGACGCTCGAACCGCCGGGCAAGCGCTCGGTCACGGTCGAGGGGCAGCAGTACCTGCCCGGCGATCCCGACAAGCGTCTCTACCCGGTCCACTTCTGCCGCGAATGCGGGCACGAGTACCACCCAATCCGCTTCGTCTCGGAAGACGGCGAGCGGAAGTTCCTGGCCCGTGACATCGACGACGCGGCGCCGGCGAAAGCCGACGACAACGAGCCGGAGGGCGAGGATGAATCGTCCTCCGACCGCGAGGTCTTCGGCTTCCTCACGCTCCACGCACGCGACTCGGAGTTCACCTTTGCCGACCGCGACGACGACTACCCGGAGACGTGGCTCGACTTCGACGCAGCCGGAAACCCGCGCATTAAGAGCCACTACCGCAGCGCTCGTGCTCGCGAAGTCCTCGTCGCGCCCAATGGCAAGGTGGGCTCCGGCGCGAAGGCTTGGTTCATACCCGGCCGGTTCCGGTTCTGCCTTCGCTGCGGGGCGACGCACAGCACTTCGGCGCGCGACCGCACGCGCCTCGCGTCTCTCTCGGCTGAAGGCCGGAGCTCGGCCACCACGGTGCTCGTGTCGAGCGCGCTCCGCTGGATGCATGGGAAGGACTCGGGCCTCCCGACGCACACGAGAAAGCTCCTCGGCTTCACCGACAACCGCCAGGACGCGGCGCTCCAGTCGGGGCACTTCAACGACTTCCTGTTCGTGAGCCTCATCCGCGCTGCGTTCCTCGGCGCGCTCGACGTGGCGGGCGACAAGGGGCTCCGCAGCGATCAGCTCGGCGCCGCTCAGCAGCGCGCGCTTGGTTTCGACCGCCCGGTGCCAGAGCTACGCAGCGAGTGGCTCCTTGAGCCGACGCTCAAGGGCTTCAACCTGCAGGAGGCTGAAAGCGCGCTCCGGCAGGTGCTCTCGTACCGCGTGTGGTTCGACCAGCGGCGAGGTTGGCGATACACGAACCCGAACCTCGAACAGCTTGAACTCGTCGCGGTCGAGTACCTCGGCATCGATGCTCTGGCTTCCGACGAGGAATTGTTCGCGACGGCGCCGGACGTCCTGCGGCTCGCGTCGCCCGCGGTGCGCAAGGCCGTCTACACCGAGGTGTTCGACCACCTGCGGAAGTGGATGGCGATCCGCAGCCAGGTGCTCGATCCCACGGTCATCGAGCAGATGCTGCAGAAATCCCACAGTCGCCTGCGCGCACTGTGGGGGTTCGGCAACGACGAGAAACCGCGCAAGGCACGCTGGCTGCTCGTCGCACCCCCGCCGCGCAAGGACACCAGCTTGCGCGACGAGGACCTCATCGTGCGCGGCGGCTCACGCAGCGCGCTTGGCAAGCTCCTGAAGTCGTCGCGTGGAACGCGCACGTCACAGGAGCCCGATGGACGCAGGCTCTGGGAGAACCCCTCGGCGGTGCGCGCGCTCAAGTCCAAGGACTTCGACGCGCTCATCGAGGTCTTGCTTAAGGCGGCCGTCACGCACGGGCTCGTGTCCGAAGAGGTCACGCCCTTCGGCGACCAGACCGGCTTCCGCCTGAACGATGCGTGCGTGCTCTTCAAGCGGGGGACGCCGGCGATCGATCCGAATCACTCGAACGAGAATGCTTTCTTCCGTGACTTCTACGCGAACCTCGCAGTGACGCTGCGCGAGCCGGTTCATCCGCTCTTCGGGTTCGAGGCGCGTGAGCACACCGCGCAGGTCGATGGTCAGAAGCGAGCCGTGCGTGAGAAGCGCTTCCGCTTCGGCGCGAAGGAGCGTGAAGAGCTCCGCTCAGATGAGAAGCACCTGCGCGAGATCGGCGAGCAGAGCCGCTTCCTGCCGGTCCTCTTCTGCTCGCCGACGATGGAGCTCGGCGTCGACATCTCCGCGCTCAACGCCGTCTACCTCCGCAACGTTCCGCCCACGCCCGCAAACTATGCGCAGCGCAGCGGTCGGGCGGGTCGCAGCGGACAGGCCGCGCTGGTGCTAACGTACAGCTCCTCGCAAAGCCCACACGACCAGTACTTCTTCCGCGACCCGAAGGCGATGGTGCACGGCGAGGTCCGCCCGCCGCTCCTCGACCTCGCGAACCGAGACCTCGTCGAGAGCCACCTCTGCGCCGTCTGGCTTGCGTGTACCGAGCTGCCGCTCGATCCCTCGATCGCCGAGCTGCTCGTCCTCTCCGAGACGGGGCGTCCGCTGAAGAAGGAAGTGAAGGCGCCGATGGCGCTCCCGAAGGTTGCCGAGGAAGCCCGCCGTCGCATTCGGCGCGTGCTGAGCCTCCTCGAAGAAGACCTGTCGCCCGCGCTCGCCCCCTGGTACCCGGGTCGCGAGGTGTTCGCGGACGAAGTTGTCGAGCGTGTGCTGACGCGCTTTGAGCAGGCCTTCAACCGATGGCGCGACCTCTTCGCCGCCGCCGAGCAGCAGCGCGACGCCGCTCGCCGCACGATGGACGACTACTCCGCACCCCAGAACGAGAAGCGCGCCGCGCAGAGCCGCCACGCGCAGGCCATCGATCAACTCAACCTGCTGCAGTCGGACACGCGGAACTCGAACAGTCCCTCGAGCGACTTCAACACGTACCGCTACCTCGCGACCGAAGGCTTCTTGCCCGGGTACAACTTCCCGCGTCTCCCGCTGATGGCCTACATCCCGGCCACGAACGACGGGCGCGGCCGACAGACCTACCTCCAGCGGCCTCGCTTCCTCGCACTCTCTGAGTTCGGTCCGCGCAGCCTCGTCTACCACGAGGGTCGCGCCTACCGCGTCGTGCGCGCGATGCTCTCGCTGAACCGTCAAGCGAACGTGACGGCGGACGTGCGCCTCCCGACGAAGACGGTTCGCATCTGTAAGGCGTGTGGGGCGGGGCACTGGACCGATGAAGCGTCGATGTGCCACGCGTGCAGCGCGTCGCTCGGGGATGCGGAGATCGTCAACCATACGTACCGTATCGAGAACGTCTCGACGCAGCCTGCCGAGCGCATCACCGCAAACGACGAGGAGCGCCAGCGCCAAGGCTTCGAGCTGCAGACGACGTTCGAATGGGCCACGCGCGACCACGCGCTCGACGTGCGCAAGGGTGTGGCGCTCGACTCCGACGGCGAGATCGGGCGGCTCGCCTACGGCCCGGGAGCAACGATCACCCGCCTAAACAAGGGTCTTCGTCGCAGGAAGGACCGCACGAAGCTCGGCTTCATGATGGACCCGGTCTCGGGCTACTGGGCGAAGAACGAAGATGAAGGGGACGACGGTACCGACCCGACCGCGTCACCTCGCCAGTGGATCGTGCCTAGTGTGCAGGACCGCAAGAATGCGCTTCTCCTCCAGCCCCAAGGCACCGACCTCTCACAGGTCACGCTGACGACGGTGCAGCATGCGCTACTCCGGGGCATCGAGGCCGTGTTCCAGCTCGAAGAAGGCGAGATCCTCGCCGAGCCTATGCCCCAGCGCGACGCGCGCACGGGCTTCCTCTTCTACGAGGCGACCGAGGGCGGCGCCGGTGTTCTCACCCGCCTCGTTGCCGAGCCCGAGCGCCTCGCCGAGGTGGCCCGCGAGGCGCTGGCCATCATGCACTTCGACTTGTCGAATGCGCTCCCGACGACAGCGACGACCTTCATCGACGCTCCGGGCACTGCGTGCGTCGCCGCCTGCTACCGCTGCGTGATGTCGTATTTCAACCAGCCGGATCACGAGCAGCTCGACCGTCGAGACGAGGGCGCGCGCGCGTTCCTGCTTCGGCTTGCCCGGGGAACGCTCACCGGGCTTGCCGCGCCCGTGCAGCGCCGCTCTACCGAGCCTCCTCCCACCGGCGCCGCTGTGGGTGGCGATCTCACGGCCGCATGGTTCGCCTACGCGCGTGGCCGTGAGCTTCCTTCCCCTGACTCGGAGCCTCTCGTGATCGACGAACAACCCGTCGCGCTGGTGTGGCGCAACCACTACGTCGCCGCGCTCTTCGCCAACAACAGCGCGCTGGCTGCGAAGCTCGAAGACAAGGGTTTCGAGGCCGTCGTGCTCGGTGAGAGCGAAGCAGGCTGGGGCGAGCCCGCGACCGCGCTCGCGAAGCTCCTCGGGAGAGTTCCGTGAGCACGACGGCAACGACGTCGACGCCGCCTTCGGGAGCGCGCTGGAGCCCTGGGAGTCTCGTGCGTGCGCGCGGCCGCGAGTGGATCGTGCTCTCCGGCAGCGACGCCGAGGTGCTACGGGTTCGTCCGGTCTCGGGCTCCGAAGAGGACCACACGTACATCCACCTCGCGCTTGAAGCTGTGCCGGTCGCCGATGCGTCGTTCCCGAAGCCCGACCTCTCGCAGAAGGCTGGCCACGATGCAGCACTGCTCCTGCGCGATGCGCTCGTGCTGTCGCTCCGTCGGGGCGCCGGTCCCTTCCGTAGCTTTGGGCAGATCGCCATCGAGCCGCGCGCCTACCAGCTCGTGCCGCTGCTCATGGCGCTCAAGCTCGACCCAGTCCGCTTGCTTATCGCGGACGACGTCGGCATCGGCAAGACGATCGAGGCGGCGCTTATCGCGCGTGAGCTGCTCGACCGTGGCGACGTCGAGCGCTTCGCCGTGCTCTGCCCGCCGCACCTCGTCGAGCAGTGGGTCAGCGAACTCGAAGGCCGGTTCCACCTGCGCCCCGTCGCGGTGACGGCCGCGAGCGCCGCGCGTCTTGAACGCAACTTGCCGCCGAGCGAAAGCATCTTCACAACGCACGCGCATACGGTCGTCAGTCTCGACTACATCAAGAGCGAGCGACGCCGCGCGGAGTTCCTGCGCGCGTGCCCGGAACTCGTCATCGTCGACGAAGCGCACACCTGCGCGTCGACTGGCCAGAGTCGGCACCAGCGCTACGAGCTCTTGAAGGGCCTCGTCGGCGACTCTACTCATGGCGCGCACGGTGACCCGCGCGCGCGTGCTCGCCACCTCGTGATGCTCACGGCGACGCCGCATAGCGGAGACGAGGAGGCGTACTTTCGGCTGCTCGGACTGCTACACCCCGACTTCGCGGCACTCTCGAGCGCGACGGGCGACGAGCACAAGAAACTCCGTGACCGTCTCGCGGTGCACTTCGTCCAGCGCCGTCGTCCCGACATCGCCGAGTGGAGGGAGGGGAGCCTCTTCCCGCACCGCGAGACCACGGAGCTGACCTACAAGCTCACGGGAGCGTGGGAGCGCTTTTTCAACGCCGTGCTCGCTTATTGCGCTTCCGTCGTCGCTCAGGCCGGCGATGACACGAAGAAGCAGCGGCTGAACTTCTGGGGCACGCTGGCGCTCATGCGCTGCGTGGCGTCGAGCCCTGCGGCTGCCGTCCAGGCGCTGCGCACGCGCGCGGGACTCGAAGAGGAGGTCGCCGAGGACGACGTCGAGGCACGCGTCTTCGATGGCGCCGCCGACGCGCTCCCCCATGACGACGTGGAGCCCCCTGCGGGCTCGGAAGCCGAGGCACTCACGGCGCTCATCACGCAGGCCGAGGAGCTTGCGGGGCAAGCGGGAGATCCTAAGCTCAAGGTGCTCACCGACCACGTCGTGGAGCTGGTGAAAGAGGGCTTCAATCCCGTCGTTTTCTGCCGCTACATCGCGACGGCCCACTATCTCGGGCAGCACATCTCGGCCAAGGTGAAGGACGTCGCGGTCGGTGTTGTCACGGGCGAGCTCATCTCGGGCGCGCGCAAGGAGAAGGTCGAGCTCCTGGGAGACGCCGAACGCCGCATCCTCGTAGCCACCGATTGCCTTTCTGAGGGCGTGAACCTCCAGGACCACTTCGACGCGGTCGTTCATTACGACTTGTCATGGAACCCGACGCGCCACGAACAGCGGGAAGGCCGCGTTGATCGCTTCGGTCAGAAGAGCGAGGTCGTGCGCACCACCCTGCTTTACGGCGCGAACAACCCCGTCGATGGCGCGGTGATCGAGGTCATCCTCAGGAAGGCCGACAAAATCCGCGAGGAGCTCGGCGTACCTGTGCCCCTACCCGACGACGGGCACACACTCAGCCAGGCGCTGATGAAGGCGGTCTTGTTGCGCAATCGCGAACCCGAAGGCAAGCGTCAGCAAACGTTCGCCTTCGTCGAGATGGAGGAGGCTAAGACCATCGAGACGCGATGGCTCGACGCCGCCGAGAAGGCGAAGAAGAACCGCACCGTCTTCGCGCAGCGCCGCCTCAAGCCCGAGGACGTGCTGCCGGAGTGGAAGAAGTCCCTCGCCGCTCTTGGTGGCAAAGAGGATGTGCAGCATTTCACAAGCCGCGCCCTCGCCCGCCTGGGTGGTGCGCTTGAGCCCATGAGCAACTCTGGCCGCAGAGGGTTCAAGGCCCCACTCGATGCGCTTCCTGAGGACGTGCGCGAGCGCCTGGATGTGGAAGGTCTCGCGGGATCCATCCTCATCGACTTCGATTACCCACCCGCCCCGCGCTGCCGCCCGGTGCAGCGAAGCCACCCGCTCGTTTCGGTGCTCGCCGAGACGATGCTTGAGCGCACGCTCGGCAACGTCGCCAGCGCCGACGTGAGCGACCCCGGCGTGCTTGGGCGTGTTGGTTGCTGGATTGCGGACGGCATCACATCGCGCAGCCTGGTCGCGCTCGTCCGTCTGCGACACCAACTCACGTCGCAGCGAGGACACCAGGTGACGACGCTCCTCGTCGAGGAGGCGACCGCCATCGCGTGGACGGGCGCGCCTACGCAGCTCGAAGGCCCCGACGCACTCGCGCTGCTGTCGCCGCTGCCCGTCGCCGATCCGCCTCCGCACGTGCGCGAGCGCACTGTTACGCAGGCACTCGGCCAGCTCGAGACGCGCCTGTCAGAACTCGACGCATTCGCCGAGCGACGCGCGCAGGCGCTCCTCGCCGATCATCGTCGCGTACGTGCGGCCGCCGAAGCCCTCGGCCGCTACAGCGTAAAGGCGCTTGTTCCAGCGGACGTCATCGGACTCTTTGTTCTGCTGCCCAAGGTGGACTGAACATGGCAGCCAAGCGAAAGACGAAAGCCCGCGAGGCGCAGCTCGCCTTCGAAGCCCTCTCGATCGAAGGCGGACTGCTCTCGCCCGAGTGGCTCTCGAAGGTTGCCCAGCTTCAGGCTGGCACCCAGGCCGAGGCCGACTACCGCATCCCCAAGGGGCTGAACCTACGCGACGAGATCGGCCGCTACTGGCGCATCGCGCAGGCGCACTGGGCCGACTTCAAGTCGGGCCGCGAGGCCAAGGCCGACACGAAGGCGATCTCCGAACGCTTCGTCCTAGCGCTCCTCCGCGACGCGTTCGGTTTCATGTCGCTCACGGCGGTGGAGCCTGCCATCCTTGCGGAGCGCTCGTACCCCATCGGCTACACGGCTCTCGGCGGTCGTGTGCCCGTCGTCATCGCTCCGGCCGACAGCGGGCTCGATGCGCTCGCGTCGGCGTTCGGCGAGGGAAGCCGCAAGCGGAGCGTCTTCGGCCTCGCGCAAGAATACCTGAACGCGCAGGAAGGCGCGCTCTGGGGCATCGTCAGCGACGGTACGTCATTGCGCGTCGTGCGCGACAACGCGAGCCTCACGCGGCCCGCATGGATCGAGGCCGACCTCCAGCGCATCTTCACGGAGGAGCGCTACGCTGACTTTGCTGCCCTCTGGCTACTCTGCCACGAGACGCGCTTCGGTCGAGAGGGCCAGGCGGTCACCGAGTGCACGCTCGAGGCCTGGCGCAACGCGGGCCGAGAAGAGGGCACGCGCGCTAGAGAGCACTTGCGGCGCGGCGTCGAGGAAGCGCTCATCACGCTCGGCCAGGGCTTCCTCTCGCACGCCGAGAACCAGGCCCTGCGTGCTGACCTGCAGAACGGCACGCTGCCGGTGAAGGACTACTTCAACCAGCTCTTGCGGCTGGTCTACCGGCTTATCTTCCTCCTCACGGCGGAAGAGCGCGGATTGCTCCATCCCGACGGCACGAGCGACGCGGCCAAGGCGCTCTACACAAACGGGTACGGGATGCGGCGCCTGCGCGAGCGCTCGGTGAAGCGCAGCGCCCGCGATCGCTTCTCGGATTTGTGGGAGGCGACCAAGATGGTGTGTCGGTGCCTCGGCGCCGGCGAGCCGCGTCTCGGCCTGCCTGCGCTCGCAGGCATCTTCGCGACGAACCAATGCCCGACGCTCGATGCGAGCAAGCTCGAGAACCGTGCGCTTCTCCTCGCCGTCTTCAAGCTCGCGTGGCTTCGCGAGGACGGCAGCCTCTCGCGTGTGAACTGGCGTGACATGGGCCCCGAGGAGCTGGGCAGCGTCTACGAGAGCCTCCTCGAACTCGTCCCACGGATCGCCAAGGACGAGCGCCAGTTCGCCTTCGCCACCGGCGGCGAGACGAAGGGCAACGCGCGCAAGACGACGGGCAGCTACTACACGCCCGACAGCCTCGTGCAGGTGCTGCTCGACAGTGCGCTAGAGCCCGTCATCGCCGACACCATCGCGAAGAACCCCGGCAACCCCATCGAGGCGTTGCTCGGCCTCTCGATCGTCGATCCTGCGTGTGGCTCGGGCCATTTCATCCTCGCGGCCGCACGAAGGCTTGCGGCACACGTTGCGCGCTTTCACGTGAACGGCACGCCTTCGGCCGCCGAGTACCGGCATGCACTTCGTCAGGTCGTCGGCCGCTGCATCTTTGGCGTCGACCTGAACCCGATGGCCGTCGAGCTGTGCAAGGTCGGCCTCTGGATGGAGGCCGTCGAGCCGGGGCTCCCGCTCACGTTCCTCAACTCGCACATCCAGCACGGCAACGCGCTCCTCGGGACGACGCCGGAACTCATGGCGAAGGGCATCCCCGATGCGGCGTGGGACCCCATCGAGGGCGACGACAAGAAGACCGCGAGCTCGCTCAAGAAACGCAATAAGAAGCACGCCGTCGCGGAACAGATGGCCATGTCGTTCCTCGTGCCTATCTCGCAGACCGAGGCGCAGACCGTCACGCGCGCGGTTGCCGAACTCGACGCGGCGAGCGACGTCAAGCTCGAAGAGCTGACGAAGAAGGAGGAGCGCTGGGACGGTATCCTCGGCTCGCCGGAGTATCGCCACCAGAAGTTCGTGGCCGACGCCTGGTGCGCGGCGTTCGTGTGGCCGAAGCAACCTGGGGAGCTGACGGACGCTGCGCCTACGAATGAGCTGTGGCGGCAGATCCGGGATGGGCAGGGGAGCGCGCCGGCGCTGACGGCGAAGACCGTCGGGGAGCTGGCGGAGCAGTACCGGTTCTTCCACTGGCACTTGCAGTTCCCGCAGGTGTTCGCGAGGGGCGGGTTCGACGTGGTGCTTGGCAACCCGCCGTGGGAGAAAGTGAAGCTGCAGGAGCAGGAGTTCTTCGCAACGCGTAGCGAGGAGATCGCCACGGCCGCGAACGCGGCGACGCGCAAGATGCTCATTGCGAAGTTGCCCAAAGCGAATCCGCAACTCTGGGCAGATTGGTGTGCCGCGAGTCGACGAGCCGAAGGGGAGAGTCACTCTATCCGTCAATCAGGCCGCTATCCGATGTGCGGTAAAGGCGATGTAAACACGTACGCAATCTTCGCCGAGCACAATCGTTCGTCGCTCGGGCCGCGCGGGCGAGCGGGCTTCGTCGTGCCGACGGGCCTTGCGACCGACGACACCACGAAGGAGTACTTCAGCGAGCTTGTGTCCAAGCATGAGTTGTTTCGCTTCTACAGCTTCGAGAACGAGGAGTTCATCTTCCCCGGTGTCCACCACGCCTTCAAGTTCGCGCTCCTCGCCATCTCGCGTTCCGGTGGTGAGAAGGCTGCGGACCTCACGTTCTTTGCGCGGACGACCAGCGCGTTGGCCGATCTTGAGCGTCACTTCTCGCTGGCGCCGGACGACTTCGAGACGCTGAACCCGAACACCCGAACCTGTCCGACGTTCCGGTCCCGACGTGATGCGGAGATTAATCTACGAATCTACCGCGCCGCCGGCATTCTGCTTCGAGATGATGACGCAGATGGCAATCCGTGGAAGTTCCGAATCCACAGTCGTCTCTGGCACATGGCGGAGGACGCTGACGCTTTCCACACCGCCGACTCACTCCGTGGACTGGGATGGCAGGGCCAGGGTCCTCGCTTTGTTCGCCAGGACGAGACCATGGTCCCACTTGTGGAGGCGAAGATGCTGCATCACTTCGACCATCGTTTCGGCACCTATGCTGGACAGAGTGATGCCCAAGCGAATCAGGGAAAACTTCCTGAACTCGATGACGCACAGCACGCAGATCCACACCTACTGACGCTGCCGCATTACTGGGTAGATGAGCGAGAGGCGGAGCGGCGGTTGGCGGAGTTCTGGACGCGGGGATGGCTCCTTGGGTGGCGGAAGATAGCGCGGTCCACGGACCAAAGGACGATGATTGCCGTTCTTTTTCCCAAGACCGCTGCGGGTGACGCCATTCCGCTCGCGTTTCCGGGCGCGTCTCCTTCCTTGGTTGCGGCGCTCTACGCCAATCTGTGCACCTTCGCCCTCGACTACTGCGCCCGGCAGAAGGTTGGAGGCACCAACGTCACTTTCAACTATGTGAAGCAGTTCCCCGTGCTCTCTACGGCACGGTTTAGCGAGCGGTGTCAGTGGGCCGATGGCTCGTATGTTGATTGGCTTCTGCCGCGCGTCCGCGAGCTCGTCTACACAGCGTGGGATCTTGAGCCGTTCGCGCGCGATGTCGACTACGCCGGAACGCCGTTCCGCTGGGATGCAGAGCGACGCTTCCGGCTTCGCTGCGAACTCGATGCAGCGTTCTTCCATCTGTACGCGTTCTCACGCGACGAGGTCGACTACGTGATGGAGACGTTCCCGGTCGTCCGGAGGAACGACGAGAAGGCACACGGCGAGTACCGTACCAAACGAGTCATCCTCGACGTTTTCGATGAGCTGACCAAGGCCGCGCAGATCGGAAAGCCCTACCGCACGTCCTTGGACCCACTGCCGGGTACGTCGGGCGCGGGCTACGGCACGTTCTCTCCTGACGGTACACCGAGGGATTATGCAGAGGCGCTCCGCATGGGTCTGCTTTTCACGCTCATCCGCTGCAGTGGAGAGGGGGGCATCTCGTCGGGCGCGCTCTCTCGTGCGCTGCTGTGGCTCCGGGATTCGAAACACGCGACCTCGTGGCTCGACGGAACGTTGCTTGCCGACTTCGAGCGCATCCGAGAATCAGACCCCCTCATCGCCGACGGTACAGCCGATAGCCAATCGACGAAGCTGCTCGAAGCGCTTGAGAACGAGAAGGCAATCACGCAAGACGGGAAAGGCATCGTGCGGCTGCGCGCAAGAGGTTCGATTCCCAACTGGCTCCCGCAGACCCCGACGCTGGCCAGGCTGGCGAGCGTAATGCTCGGGGCGTTGGAACGCGCTGAGCAAGGCGCCGCGACGACGCCGGCCGTTGAGAAGGTGACGACCGGAAGGGCGAAACGCGCATGACAGACCATGCTCCGCGCCTTCGCATCGACCGCTTGGTGATCGTCGAGTCCCGCTTGCCGACCAGCTTCATTCGGGACGTTCGTCTATGCGCGGGGCTCAACATCATCTGGGCTGAAGAGCTGACATCCACCGAGGGGACGACGGAGGTCGAGCGTGCCGGCCACGGCGTCGGCAAGAGCACGTTCTCGCTCATGCTCCGCGCGGTGCTGGGCGACGATGGTGCGGCAGTGAAGACAATGCGCAACCACCTTGCAGATTGCTACGGCAGCGGAGGAATCGCCGCCGAAGTGGTCGCTGGTGAGGAACGGTTCGCGGTGTTCCGCTCGTTCGGCGCGCAGAGCCTTGCGCTCAGGAACGGCACCGTGGAGAGCCTCTTCGAACCAAACGCGAAGGCTGACGCCATCGACTTCTCGACCTACGTGACGGCCCTTGGCGAACAGGCATGCTTGCAGCATATGCCAACGCGCGCGTTGCCAGTCACCGGCCAGACCGTCGAGTGGGAACACGTGCTGTGCTGGGTCGCTCGAGACCAAGCGTTGGGCTTGCGCCAGTACTTCGAGTGGCGCAACGACGAAAGGACCGGCTTGCGCCGGAAGGTGAAGGACCCTCCGGCTCTCGTGAGGCTTGTCCTCGGACTCCTTTCGAACTCAGAGGCCAAGGCCGAGGAAAGGGTCGCCAGCATCAATAATGAGCTCTCGACGGCCCGCGACACGCTCAGGAGCGACGAGCAACGGGGTACGAACACTCGTAGCATCGTCGAGACGCAGCTCCGCGCATGGGCAGGCGTGAGCAACTCGCTGCAGATGGTCGCCGATGATCTCTTCGCGGAGTCTGTCGAGAAGGAGACCCAGCGGAAGGCGAGGCAACTCGAAACCAGGAACGATGAGGACCGGACACTGGTCGCCGCCTTGGACCGAGAACTCGTAGAGCTAGCGGCTGACATCAAGACGCAAGAACGAATCGTCGAGTTGGCGAAGGCACGGTGGGAGGAGACCGTGGCACTTCGGAACAAAGACGACAAGTCACTGAAGGAAATCCGCGAGCGACGGGACAAACTCCTCACGCTGTCGGGCACCTGCCAGTACGGTGGAGTCTCCTTCAGCGAATGCAGTTACGTCCAGGCGCAACGCGACGCGGTCAAACTCACCGCGAAGCGTGACATCAACGTGCTCACGAAGATGCTCGAGGAGCATGCCGACCGTGAGGCGGCCGAGAAGGCCGACTACGAGCGGGAGGTGAAGGCGCTCAGCGAGTTCATGGACGCGCGGGAAAATAAGACCAAGCACAGGGCGAACCTGAGCTTGGCTATCGAACGCCGATTGCGACAGCTCGGTGAGGGCGATGCGGTTCGCCGGTCGCTCACGCAATGGCAGGAGAGCCACCAAGCCCCCGAGACGGAAAAGTTACGGGACGCACGTGCTGCGGTCGTGAATCTCGAGAAGAAGCTCGAGGCGGCCAAGGGTGCCAAGCTCGCGACGCAGCAGCAGATGTCCGAGCGTGAGCGGCAGATAGCTGCACGAGCCTCCAAGCTCGCCAAGGCGTTCGGCGTGAACGGGCACTACGTACCTTCGGATGAGAAACGTCCGTTCCAGATGCTCGGCGCCGACGGCGATGCGTACACGGTGCTGGAGATCCTGCTCTGCGACCTCGCGTGCGCGGTGGACGGCGCCAGCGGCGGAGGAGCGCATCCCGGGCTCCTGATCTTCGACTGTCCCCGCGAGCGCGAGATGAGCCCGCACCTCTATGACCGGTTCCTGACCCTTGTGGACGAAGTCTGCAAGGCGGCGCCTGGCCTTCAGGTGATCCTCACGACGACCACGGCGCCTCCGGGGTTACTTCGCGAGCCTCCCAAGTGCATCCTCAAGCTGTCGCGCGCGAGCGACGAGAACATGCTTCTCAAGCGCCGCATCGAGAACCTGCTCGCGCGGGCGACGCCACTCTCGCGCGACACCTCCGACGAGGAGGAACGGTGACGACTTCGCTATCGTCCATCATCGTTTCGCGCCTAGAGAAGGCGGCCACGGACAATGGGTTCGACCAAGAGCTCGAGCCTGAGGGCGACTGGCTCGTCTTCGCGAGCACGCAGAGCCGGCTCCGCGTGTGGCTTGGGGCGTTCGACGACGTCGTTTTCCTCGCGGCGTTCTCGCAGCAGAACGTTGCCCGTGCGCTTGGCGAGTACGGCACGCCTGTGGCCGCGCCGATGCCGAAGGGCGCTGTCGCCGGACGCACCGTGCTCGACGTGCCTGCGCTGCATCGGCTCCTGCGGCGCGCGTTCCAGCTCTCGAAGGCGCTCCCGAACGAGCTCCTTCACACGTTCGATAAGCAGGTCGCAGCGCTGCCAAAGACGACGGAGGCCGAGCGGTTCGTCGTCCAGCGAGTCGGACAGAACCTCTTCCGCCAGGGGCTCCTGGACCTGTGGGAGGGGCGATGCGCCGTGACCGGTCTCGCCATACCGGCGCTCCTGCGCGCCAGCCACATCAAGCCCTGGGCCGACTGTGAGACCGATGCCGAGCGGCTCGACGTGTTCAACGGCATCCTGCTCGCGCCGCACCTTGATGCCGCCTTCGACCGGGGCTTCATCACGGTGCAAGACGACGGAGCGATCGTCGTGAGTGATACGCTCGACGCCAACGCCCGCGCGGTCCTCGGACTCGACCAAGCGCTGCGAGTACGCGGCCTTGGGGACGGTCACCGCAGCTACCTGCCGTGGCACCGCGAGCGTGTGTTCAACGCCCCTCTGGCGGTGCAGTCATGAGACTCCGTCGGCTTGAGATGTCGCTGGAATGGCGGCACATCGCCGAGACCGCTGCACTTGTGGGACCGGGCGACTCCTGCAAGTCGACGAGCCTCGACGCCAACGTGGCGTTCGCGCACTTGAGGCGCGGCCGTGACAAGGGCGATCGGCGGTGACGAGACGATCGCCCACATTCACCATCGCCGACCTGTACCTCGCGTTTCGCCAGGCGAAGACCGCCTTGTACTTCGAGAAGCGCGGCGTCGGCCTGCTCGAGCTCGCGGCGTACGAGCAAGAACTGCCCAAGAACCTCAAGAAGCTGCAGCACAGAGGGGCGGATATAGCCGAGTGAGCAACACGTCTCCCCTCCTCCGCATCGGCCAGCGTTCACGCCCGCGGGCCTCGTACACGTCTCCCACATGGTGCGACATTCTGGAATCGAAGCCTTCAGCGCCTACGCTGTACCGGAAAGCGCGGCGGCATAGGCCGGATGCTTGTCCTGATTACGGCGAGATCTCGCAGTCGCGAAAGAGGACGTTCATCATCAAGCCGTCGACACGACCGCGCACAGTCACCTTGCTACCCTTGGACAGGGCGGCGGCGCGCTTCTCCTGCCCGTCAGCGACGCAGCACTGCACCTCGGGGATCTCGAAGGGCTGACCAGTGCCGACGATGACGTAGATGGAGTCGGTGATGTCCTTCTTCACGTCGCCGACGACCCCGGTGACCTGGACGAGCTGCCCCTTGAACTCCCCGTCGGCGCGCACCTCGTTGTCCTTGTACTCCCCGAGCAGCTTCTCGATGGGTACGCGCCGCACGACGGCATCAGCCAGAGCTGTTCAAGCCGCGCTTGGACGCTTGCCTGTCCGCGCCTCTTTGTTTCAAGCTCGCCAGCGCCTTGATCCAAGAGCCCAGGAGCGCAGTCCCATGACCCCCCGCCCGATCGCTTTCGCGCTCTCCTCCCCGGTATCGTCCCAACCACTGACGCCGCCCCGATCCCCCGAGCCACGCCTGCTCGGACTTCCGCTCTCCCAGTATGCAGGTGTGCAGGCTGGCCTCGCCCAAGGTGTCTCCTTGGAGCAGGTGTTGGCTCACGAAGGTGTGGACGCTCGCACCTACGCGGAGGCGGCCCCCGCTTGGGCCGAGCGACTCGCCGAGGCGGACGAAGGCGACGAGGGGCCGCTGGAGACGGCCTACGAGGAGCACCTCGCACGTGCCCAGGAGCGGTACGCGCGGCGCGTCCTGCCCCTCGCCGAGGACCTGCGCGCCTGGCTCGCGTTCCTGCAGTGCTTCTCGAGCGCTCCGGATCCACCGGCGCTGCTCGCGCAGCTCGGGCTGCGGCTGCAGGAGGTGGCGCGGCTGCAACGGGACTGGGGACGTCGGCTGGCCACGCAGCCGGAGCTGCTGCGCGAAGCGGCCTGCGCCGGGGGGGGGTGCCCGAGGCCCCTGCCGGAGATCGTCCTGGAAGCGCCGTGGCCTGCGCTGCCCGAGCCGCTGGACGAAGCCGCGCTCCGGGACCTCGCGCCCCACGGCGACGAGGATGACGACGAGGACGACATCGACGAAGGCGACGAAGACGAAGGCGACGACGACGCGACGTCGGTGGCGCCGCCGCTGTTCGTGCCGTTCGAAGCCATGGAATCCGCGCCCCGGGACCGCGCGACGGCACCCGCAGCGGCAGCGCTGGCGGTAGCGGCAGCGGCGCCTGCAAAGGAAACGTCAGAGGACGAGGATGAGGATGAGCGCGAGCGCGAGACGCTGCACCCCCTGACCTCGACCGCAGCCCGGCGGAAGGCTGCGGTGGCGGTGACGGAGACGCAGGCGGCGCCGCTCCTCACGCCCAAACTCCTCTTGCCGTTCCGCGAAGATCCGGCTGCGCTGGTGCAGTTCCTGGCGGCCGCGCCGCCACCCGATCTGGCGCCGCTGCGAGATCGAACGTCCGAACCGGCATGGGGCGAGGGTACAGCCGCACCGGCGCTGGTCCCGGCGGGCCCGGCGCTCCCGTTCGAGCGGCCCAAGACTGCGGCAGAGGCCTGGTGGGAGGCTTCGGAGCCCGAAAGCGATCCCACGGTGCAGACCGCGCTGGCCCCCCTCGTGCAGTCGGGCCCGGCGCTGCCCTTTCGACCCGCCGCACCGGTCTCGCAGCCTGACCTGTCGCTGGGCCTCTATGCGTCACTCTGCGCGGAGCTCGCCGTCCATCCCAAGGAGTCGGAGCAGCTCTTCAGGCTGTACGGGCTCGGCGATCTAGAGACGCGCCGTGCGGTCGACATGGCCTGGAAGGCGCGGCTCGCGCAGCAGCCGGAGCTGTATGCGGCGTGGCAGGACCTCTACCGGAGACACCTCGCGCTCTTCGTGGCAAAGCGTCGCGTGCTGGGCTGACCGAGCGCGTCAGCGCACCGCGGCCGTCAGCGCGGCGAGCGCCGCGCGGGGTTCGGCACCGAACGCGGCGAGCTCCACCGTGTGCGGCCTCCCGGTGTGGGCCGTGAACTCGTCGAGGCGCAACACGACGGCAGCGGCAGAGAGGTCCTCCGAGGCGCACTCCGCAGCGACGGCGTGCAGGGACCAGGGCTGCCCGCTGCGGTAACGCCCGCCGAGGTCCACGCCGAGGCGGGGGAGGGCGTCGCGCCAGGCCGAAGCCTTGAGGAGATCGTCCTCCGGGACGGCAGGGCCGAAGAGGGTGACGAGCGCCGCCGCCGCAGCGTCGTCGAGCTCCGGGTCGTCGAGATGATGGACGAGCCAGGCCCAGGAACCAGGGCTCCCGAGGCGAGCGACGGCATCGAGCAGGTCCTCGGTGGGGGGAGCGCGCCGAACGATGGCCTGGGCAGCCGCGAGATCGGCGGGGGAGCCGCGGAGGACGAGGATCTCAAGCGCGCGGGGGCCGAACGCACGGGCGAGGGGGCCACCCTGCCGGACATCGTCGTAGGCGTCCGGCAAGCCCCACAGCGAGAGCAGGCGCGCCGCTTCCCACGCAGGCGCCGGGTCGGAAGCGCGGAGCAGCGCCCGCGCGCGGGGGATGGCCGCGTCGTCACGCGGACCGCGGGCAAGGGCGCGCAGCGCCGCGGCGAGGACCCGCGGCTCCGTATCGCCGAGGGCGCGCGAGAGGACCTCCGGGGCGAGCAGACCAAGGCGGGAGGCCGCCTCTACGCCGGCCGCGCGCGCGAACGGCGAGGCATGGCCGGTCAGGCGCGAGAAGACCGCCACCGGAGCGCGGTGCGGCGCGATGACCAGCGCCTCCGCCACGGTGGCGAGCGTGTCCTCGCCGCCCTCATGCGCGGCGAGGAGATCGAGGAGCTCGTCCGCGAAGGCCGGGCCCTCGCAGGCGGCGAGCGCCAGCGCTCCCGCGGCCACCATCCAGGGGTCGTCCTCGCCGTCCTCCTCGGCCTGGAGCGCGAGCGCGCCTGGACGTGCGCCGGCCTCGGCGATCGCGTCGAGCTGGGCGAGGAGCCGCGCCTCGATCTCGGGGCGCTCGGCCAAGGGGAACTCGCGGCGGTGGCGGAGGAACATACCGAGACGCTCCAGGCAGCCGGCGAGGATGTCGCTGTAGAAGGCCTCGATCGGCGCCGCAGGGTCGCCCCGGTCCACGGGGCGGAGCGGGGCAGGTCGGCCATGGGTGGCCCGGCGCGGGTCGTGCTCGGGCCCGAAGCGGGCCACCTCGCCGGGCGGTGACGCCAGCAGGGCGGCGACGCAGAGGCCGCGGGTGCCGTCCGCGGAGATGGCCCAGGCCCCGAGGGGCGATGCAACGGATGGGCGGAACTCCTCGGGGAAGGTGTCGCTGCGGGCCACGGCGAGGCCGAAGGCCAGGTGCGCGGCGCCGCCAGCAGCGCCGATCCAGCCGGCATCGCTCTCCAGACAGAGGAGCACGGCCTCCGGCTCAAGGACGCGCGCGACACGGGCGGTCGCGAGATCCCATTCGCGCTGGCGGACCCCGGCGATCTCGTGAGGTCCGAAGACCGCGGCGAGAGGTCCGAGCGGGGCCGCTGCCGTGAGGAGGGAGGTCATGGCGACGCCGTCGATGATGGCGTCGTTGTCGTCGTTCGCCGCGCCCGCCGCGACCGCGGCGAAGCGCAGCTCGGCGATGGGACGGACCCCGCGGCGCGCCGCCTCCTCGGGCGAGGCGAGGACGATCGCCGCGGCCGCCTCGGAGGGACGGGGGAGGTTAGCATCCCAGGGGGACTCGGCGATGGCAAGGTAGGCGGCGAGCGCCTCGGAGGAGGCCAGGGAGTCCACAGCAACGACGGCGACAGGCCGGTCCGGCTCGCGCGCGAGGAGGGCCTCGGCCTCGGCGAGCGCGAGGAAGAAGCTCGCGGTGCCGGTCCTGCGCAGGGCCTTGTCGGAAGCGGCGCGGGCGGCGAGGGCACGCTCCACGGCGAGGCGATCCTCCTCCGCGAGGCCCTCGCGAGGCGCAGCCGTGCAGACCACGAGCTGGGGTGGCGCACCTTTGCCCGCGGCCCGCCACGGGGCGAGGGCGTCGTCGAGCGCGCGGCCCGCGAGGTCGAGGAGACGCTCTGCGAGAGGCGCGCCGGCAGGGATCCAGGGGCAGCACGCTGCATCGATGCGCTCACCAGCGGCATCGGCGAACCCGCCGGGAGCGGCTGCGCCGACCTCGGCGCGCGCGAACAGGGCGTGCTCGGAGGGGCGAAGGCCGAGGGGCGAGACGAGGCCGAAGCCGACGATCGGGAGGGCGATCACCGGGTGGAGGCCTTCTTCGACTGAACCGCCTTGCCGTTCACGACCACCTTGCTCGCCTTCATCGTGACCCCCCCGCCGTGCACCGCGACGATGCTGCTGCCGACCTGGAAGGTCACGTTGCTCCCTTTCAGTGTGATGGATCCGCCGACCTGGATCGTGAGGGCCCCGCCCACCTTGATGTGGTGCTCGCCGCCCGCCTTGCTCTTAAGCGCCCCGGCCACGCTGAGGTTCGCGGCGCTGCCGATCGTGCGGCCGATCACCTGAGCCGCCTTGAGGCTGATCGCCGCCGCCGTATCCGAGGAGATCCCCCCTGTCGTGCGGCTGATCTTGATCGCCTTGGTGCTGTGGCTCCCGCCCACCGCGATGCTTGAGGCGCCCAGGGAGGTCCACTTGATCGAGCCCGGGGTGGCCATGGCACACAGGGCGCCGATGCCCTCGAACATCATCCCGTCGACGATCGTCTTGCGGTGCCCCGGCCCTACCGCGACGCCACTCGCCCCCTGCGCCGCGGCGCTACCGCCGCCCCCTCCCGCCGCAGCGGCCCCCTCGGGCTGCCGGGCGCGGTCGGACCAAGGGGGGAGCCCTGTCGCATCTACGGCCGCGACGATGGCATCGCCGCCCGGAAGCTGACCTACGCAGAGCTTCACCCCCGATTGCGCGAGCGCCAGGAGCGCGCCCTTCTCCCCCCTATCTTGGTAGCCTTCATAGACGGACTTGCCGATTTCGGCCGCGGCCGACAGGAAGGGCCCCACCAGCGGAATCCCCGCGGCGACCTGGATCCCTGCCGCCTTGACCCACTCCTCTGTGCCGGTGACCGGGTTGCCCACCTGCTCGATGAGCGCGCCGCCGATGAGCACCGACTCGCTCCCCACGAGGGTCGAGCCCGAGGCCTTGACCGTGATCGACTGGTTCCCCCCCACGGTGGCCGACTGCGAGCCAACCTCGACGATCAGCGCATCCTTGACCGATACCGTCTCGTCCGCGCCAACGGTCCGCGTCTGGCTCCCTTTCACGGTGGTGACCTCGAAGCCGACGGTCTGGGTCGTCATGTCATTGCCGACGGTGATCCTCTTCGCGAAGCCGGCATCCCAGACCATGTGCTGCCTGCCCGCCGCGTCATCGACATGGACGGCATTCCTGCGCCCGCCCCCCGGTGAGCTCTGGGTCGAGAGCGCGGTGATGGCCTTGTTCGCCGGCAGCGGGAAGGGCGGCGGCTGCCTGGCATTGTACGCCCGCCCGAGCACGAAGGGCCGGTCCGGGTCGCCGTCCTCGAACCCGACCGCGACCTCCCACCCCATGCGCGGGAGGAGCATCGGCCCCGGGAGGCTCGGCTGAAGCACGCGCACCGGCCTGCTGCTCCGGTGGTCGCTGGGTCCCGCGCGGTCCCAGGGGAAGCGGACGTGAACATGGCCGGCAGCATCGGTGTGAATCTCCTCCCCCGGCGCGCCGGTGATGATCGCCGGATGGACGCCGGAGATCTTCGGCCGCGGGGTGACCACCGGGAGGCGGTAGCGGGTGGTGCGCGGGATGGCGGTGACGCTGAGGGAGGCAGGGCGGGCCTCACCCGCGTCCTGTCGCCACGCGGACCGGACCTCGACGACGAGGAGGTCCTCCTCGGGCCGCGCCGTGCCGGCATAGGCCTCCGTCGCCTCCAGGCGGGTCGTGAGGCCAGGCGCGAGCGCGGTGGAGCTGGTCTGGAAGCGATAGGTCAGCGCCTCGGCCCGGAGGCTCTCGAGCAGCACGCGGGCCCGTGCACTCCCCTCCGCCGGAGTCGCGAACCGCCCCGGGGCGCGATAGACCTCGACGCCCTGCTCGCCTGCGAGCCCGGCCGTGGCCACGCCTTCGAGGAGGAGGGAGGGCTTCGCAGGGTCGTAGTCACGCAGGGTGACCTTGCCCGGGCTCCGCTTGCGAAGGGCGACGCATTCGTACGCGGCGGGACGATCCTCGAGGAGCTGGGTCCCATCCGCGAGCGCGAGGACCGCATGCTCAGCAGACGGGGCGGAGGTGGAGTCGTCCTCCAGGACGAAAGCATCCTGCCCTTCTCGCGCCTCGAACCGGAAATAGAGCCCCTCCTCCTCGCAGAGGCGGCGGACGAAGGCGGTGTCTTCCTCGGCGTACTGGGTGGTGTGGTCGCGCTCTGCGTGCTGGTCGAGGAGCTGCCTGACGAACGCGTCTCCCTGGAGACCGGACCCCTGGAGGACCTCGGCGAGGATGTCAGGCGCCGTCTTCTTGCGAAAGATGCGGCTCTGCCGGCGGTAGCGGAGGACGGCAAACGCCGACTCGACGACGGCACGGTAGCGACGGCTGTTCGCGGCCTGGGTGGTGGCGAGGGCAGTAAACGAGGTGACGATGCCGTGTACGGGGCGCTGGCCAAAGGCGCCGACGAGGACGACGGCGGCGGGCTGGCCGAGGAGCGCGTCCGGGTCTAGGGGCTCGGGGGCGAGGAGGTCGAGCTCGAAGCGGGAGGGGTGGCCGAGGCGCTCCACGCCGGAGAGGGCAGTGACGGAGAGGGGGGCGTCAGCGCAGAGGAAGAGGGGGGTGTTCATCCACCCCAACCCTTGAGGTACTCGTCGAACGGGATGTCTCCATACTGCTCTCCGCCGACTTCGACGTATTCGCCGATCTCGAGGTAAACTTGGTCCCCCTCCACGATGACCTGGATATTGTGTCGCGCGTGGTCAGCCAGAAACTTCCACAGGGCCCTGTTCAGCTCGGTGTTGTCGGAGTTGAGTGGCACATCCTGCACTGCAGCGTGGAACCGGATGACCTGATAGTTTTTATGTACAGCTTTCCCGAGCCACAGTGTCGTCCTGCACGTATGGCACGCCATCCATCCAGAGAGGCTCATCTTCCCACCATCACGGGCAACCGAGCGGCCCGTTGTACAGCTCGTTTCCGTTGGGATCCACGATCACAATCGTCACGTTCTTATATTGCGCTCCGCCATCGGGACGCGACCCCCTGAACCGCCTGACCATTCTCTCAGCATCAGAGCCCGAGGGCACCTGGACGAACACGTTCGACGCCTGCTTCTTCGCGGCATGTCCGACCTCCTTATTGAACGAGCCCTGGGCGCCGCCCGCAATGCATTTCACCTCGCACTTCCCGACGACCTGTCCCATTGTATCTATGAACGTGACGTCGCCCCCTGCTGTGCCAGGTCCACCGACTTGCGCCGTGCTGCCGGCAGGTCCCGAACCGAGGACCGTCTCGGCATTCGTTTGTGTCAGCGGGAACTGCGGGTTCGAGTCGGAGATTAGTATGCTGACATCGTTCGGCGTGAAGGTGCTGAGCCCGAACGGATCGGTCCTACAGGTGGGAGCGCCATCCCATGCGCATGCATTCATCCCCCCTAGGACGTTGAGAGGATCCGGGCTCAGCCACCTCCCCAGCGCGGCGTCGAAATACCGGAACCGCGTGTAGCACAGCCCCGTCTCCCGATCCTCATACTGCCCGAGCAGCCGGAACGGGCTCTCCACCTCGCCATGGCGCAACGCCGACTTCGGGTCGCGCCACACCTCCACGACCCGACCCCACGCGGAGTGCGCCGCGGACCAAGCGACCCGGCCCTCGGGATCGATGAGTTCCTTGGGCGTCCCCAGGTGGTCGTTCACGTACGTGAACACCGCGCCCTGCTCCGCCTGCAGGAGCGGCACGAAGGTCCCGGGGATGTGCACGAATACCCGCGTCCACGGCTGGTCGGGTCGGGGCGCGCGGCGGCCCGCGAGCTCGTCGGCTGCCTGCTGCGCCGCCGTGCGATGATCCGGCGGCGCCTCGACGCGACGATCCGGCTGGATCTCGGCTGCGAGCACGTCGCCGTCCCACAGGAACTCCGTCACCTCCGTCTTCGGCAGCGCCTCCTTCCCACCCTCTAGCGCGAGCCGGACCATGCGCGGGTAATCGCCACGCTCTGCCGACAAGACCTCCTTGCGCACCCGACGCCCGAAGGCATCGTAGGTGAAGAGCACCCGCTGACCGTCGGGGAGCCTCACCTCGCGCAAACGATCACGGCAATCCCAGACGTACGCCGTCGCCTCCAGGCCATCGACCAGGAGCCCATCCGCCTCGCGCACCTGCGGGATCTTCCGGGTGCGACGTCCACATGCGTCGTTCTCGAACCGCGCGTCGCGCGTGCGGGTGAGGACGTTGCCTGCGCGCAGCTCCCAGGGGGCGACCCGGCCTGCTTGCCCGAGGTCGCTCAGGATGTTCTGGAGAGAACCGGTGACGTCGTACTCGAAGACCTCGCTGTGCCGGCCACGTACGGCCTGGGCGAGCTGGCCGACGGCGTCGTAGCGGTAATGGGTGCTGCCCCAGCGGGCGTCGTCGATCTGCGAGACCCGCCCGAGCGGGTCGTGGTGCCAGCGGCGCTCCGCGAGCACCCTGGGGGCGCCGCCGCCGGGCTCGGGGGCGCTGACGCGCTGGTCGACCAGGTGGTCCATCGCGTCGTACGCGCTCTGGATGTCGACGCCGCTCGAGTGGAGGTGCTTGCGGATCTCGCGGCCGAGCGGGTCCCGCTCAAGGGTGACGCGATGGCCGTCGTGCTCGACTGCGGCCAGGGCGCCGAGGAGGTCGTAGCGGTAACGGGTGGTCTCGCCGCCCGGCAGGACGCGCGCGGCGCGGCGGCCGCGGTTGTCGATCTCGAAGCGGATCTCGCGGCCGTTCTGGCGCTCGGCCACGAGCCGGCCGAAGCGGTCGCGCGCGAAGACGTTGACGACCTTGCCGGGGGCCTCGGTGAGGACGGCCTGGAGGAGCCGGCCCAGGCGATCGCGCTCGAAGACGATGTCGCCGTCCGGCGAGCGGTCTTCGAGGAGGTTGCCGAGCGGGTCGTGAACGAACTCCCGGAAGGTTCCATCGGGGTAGTCGATGCGGGAGAGGTTCCCCGCCTTGCTGTAGCGGTACTCGAGCCGCCGGCCGTCGAAGGAGTGCTCCTCGAGGACGCGGCCGGCGCGGTCATAGACGAAGCGGTACAGCTCTGCGTGAGGGTTCTCGATCTCGACGAGGCGCTCGTCGCGGTCATAGCGGAACCGCCACGCCAGTCCATCGGGCTGCACGAGCCCGACGAGCACGCCCGTGCCGCCATGCTCCATCGCCGTGGTCTGCCCCAGGGCGTCCGTGAAGCGCGTGATGTTGCCGAGGGGATCGTAGGCGGAGCGGGTGCCGGTGCCGTCGGGGTAGCGCACGGCGACGGGCTGGCCCACGCGGTCGTAGTCGACCCCCGTGGTGCGGCCGAGCGCGTCGACGCGGCGGACCGGGCGGCCCAGGGCGTCGTGGGTGGTGCGCGTGACGGCCCCGCGCGCGGTGCGCTGCCAGGCGACGTTGTGGTGCGCGTCGTAGCCGTAATCGAGGAGCAGGCCGTCGGCGCCAAAGAGGCCCGTGAGCCGCCCCTCGCCGTCGTGGGAGAGCGCGTATGCGAGCCCGGTCGGGTAGGTGACGCTGCTCAGCGCGCCGTGCCCGTCGTGCGCGTACGTCGTCACCAGCCCGTCGGGGCCGTCGCGCCGCGTGGGGAGGTCGTCCTGGTACTCCCAGGTGGTCACGTTCCCTGCCGGATCGGTGACCTTCGTGCGATTGCCCCGCGCGTCGTACGCGTAGCGCGTGGTCTGGCCGGCGGCGTTCGCTTCGGAGAGCAGGTACTGGTCGGCGTCGTACTCCCCCACGCGGACGAACTGCCCGTCGAGCGTCTCCTCGCGGGTGACCAGGCCGTCGGCATTCCAGGTGTAGCGGCGGGATTCGTGGGTGCCGCTCGTGGTGGTGACGCCGTTCTCGAGGTCGAAGGAGAGCTCGACCTCGTGCAGGCCGCCGTCGCCCCAGGTGCGGACGCAGGCGCCGGTGTCACCATCGTACTCGTAATGGAAGGACACCCCGTTCTTCAGGGTGGTCTTCACCATCCGGTGAAGGCTGTCGTACTCGTACCGGTCAGTGTACCCGAGGGCGTTGGTGGCGACCGCGAGCTCGCCCGTGGGGTGGTACGCATAGTCGAACCAGAACTCGAGCGCGGGCGCGGGCGGTGCCGGCTGCTCGGGAGCCCTGGGGGGCGCGGCCCAGACCTCGAGGCGCGAGAGGCGGCCCTCGTCGTCGCTGAGGAGGCGAATTTCCCGGCCGGCAGTGTCGGAGATCCGGACGAGGCTATCGCCCTCGTATTGAAACAGCAGGGCGTGCCCGTAGGGATCGCGGATGGCGCGGAGGAGCGCGCGACCATCGCGGACCGCGGGCAGGAACTCGCTCGTGCGGCGCGTCTCGTGGTCGTACACGGAGAAGCCGCCGTGGCGATCCATGCGCAGAGAGAGCCGCTCTCCCCGGTGGAGACTCGGCCCCTCCTGCCCTGCGCCCTCGAAGCGCGCCACGCGGCCGTCTCCCATCCGCAGCACGGCAGCGCCTTCACGGAGTTCGATCCACTGCTCGTACGCATGGACCCACCCTCCGCGCCCGAACGCGCCACGCTCCCCGGCGCGCGCCGACGAGTAACTGCGGCGCCAGGTGATCGGAATCAGACCTGGCAGCGCGAGATCCACGGCCTCGTCGACGACGTAGCCCGTCGCCACGTCGACCGGGTGACCCGCCTTGGTGCACGTCTTCGCGCTCTGCGCGGGCACCGCGATCTTGCCCTTCTTCTTTCCCTTCGCGCCCTTGCCCTTCGCGCTGCCAGCGCTGTCCCCGCCGACGGCCTTGATCAGCGGCATCGTCACCTGGGCGACCGGCGCCGCGTCGGTGAGGACGTTCATCCGGACCATGTCGCCGGTCGCGGAGACCGGCTTGCCTCCGGCCTTGGTGCGGCTGGACCCCTGGATGACCGCCGCCTTCTTGCGCACGGCGCGGGTGACGACATCGCCACCTGTGGGCTGGGAGGGCTGGTTCGCCGGCGGGTCGACCTTCAGGACGCTGCCCTTGACGACGACCTTCTTGCCGCCCGCCTTGAGCTGCTTCCGGGTCTTCTTCGCCGTGGCGGTGCGCGCGGTGTAGATGTAGGGAACCGGCACTGGGCCGGTCGGTGGCGTGGGCGGGTTCAGGCTCACCGCTGGCGTCGAGACCGCGGTGTGGCCGCTGCCCTTGGTGGCGATGTCCTTGTTGCCGACGGTCGTGCCCATCTCCGTCCTCCGCCTACGGGAGCTCGACCAAGGCCGAGAGGACGCGCACCACGGCCGCGACGTCGAGCGTCATCCGGTTGCCGACCATCTTGATGACGCCCCGTTGATCGAGCCGGATCGCGGAGGCGCCGACGCGCAGCTCGATCCCCTCGTCGGCCTGCACCTCCACCCGGCGCCCGCGCACGCGGAGGGTGCCGTCAGCTTCGCGCACCGGGGCGCAGGCGGTCTGCAAGGCGCCCAGGATCACCGCGCCCACAGGGCCCGCTGCGACGAGCACCGTGCGGCGGGCGCGGAAGCACTCGTCGAGCAGGCCAGGCTCGACTTCGTCCGCGGGGCGGGCGCGCACGAGCGTGCCGTCGAGCAAGCGCACACGCCACGCATCGCGCGAACGCACCTCGATGCGCCCGGGGTGCACCCCGGGGGCGAGCGCCGCCGCAACCGGCGGTTCGGATACCTTCGCCGCCGCCCTGACCCTCGTCCTCGATGCCGCTGCCGCCTTCGCCATGGCTCTGCTCCGCGTCGTCTCGCTCAGCCGTTCGTCACGCTCAGCCGTTCGTCAAATCTCCGGTGACCACGCTCGCCATCGAGCTCTTGAGGGCGCCCTGGATCGTGATCTTGCCGTGCTGGATCACGATCTTCACGCCGCTCGCCAGCAGGGTGATCTTGTTCTTCGCGACGAAGGAGATGGAGCTCCCCTTCGCGCTCAGAGAGCCGCCCACCTTGTACTTCGCCGCGCCGCCGAAGCTCTCGACGTGGCGGGCGCCAGCCTTCACCTTCTGCGAGCCGTAGGTCTCTTTCAGGCTGCTCGCCTTGAGCGAGATCTCGCGGGCGCCGATGGACATGGGACCGCCAGCGACCAGGGTGCTCGCACCGAGGACGCTCGTCGCCGCGGAGAGCCCCCCGATCTCCTGCCAGGATCCGCCCACCGCAACGGTCGAGACCCCGGTGACGTGACGGTTGATCTCATGGATCGCGGCCTCCGCCTTGGCGGCGACCACCGTGCGCGAGAGCGTCGCGGCCTGCGTCTCGTGATCTCCGCCGATCATGAAGAGGCGCACGCCCCCGACCTGCACCGACTCGGTGGCGGCGCGGATGATGTGGTTGCCCTCGATCGAGAGGGTGCGGTCGGCCGCGATGGTGTAGGTGTCAGAGCCCTGCACCTGGACCGTCTTCACGACCCCGACGGTCTCGGTCCGGGTCGAGCCCACCGTCTGCACGTGATCGGCCGTGACGGTGGTGACCTTGTCGTTCTCGGTCCGCTCCTTGTAATCGCGGGAGGCATCGAGGTACATGCCCTCGGCCCCGGCTGCGTCGTCGAAGGTGAGCACGTTGGCGCCGCCGCCCCCCGGGCTGGTGCGCGTCCCGAAAGCGCTGCGCACCTTCTTGCCGGGCAGGCCCTCAGGAGGCGCGCCCTCGGCGTTGTAGAGGCGGCCGAGGGCGTAGGGCTTATCGCCGGAGGCGCCCTCGAAGCCGAGCAAGACCTCCCAGCCGACCCGCGGGAGGAGGAGGCCGCCGGTGGTCGGCGGCTGGACGGGGCGGACCCACGCCGAGCTCTGGTCGTCCGCAGGCCGCTCGCGATCCCAGCGGAGGTGGACCTTGATGCGCCCCATGGCGTCGGGGTGGATCTCGCCACCGGCAGCGCCGGTGACCACGCCGGTCTGCAGACCGCCGAGTGTGGGGCGGACGAGCCTCGTGGGACGGTGCGCCGTCGCGGCCGGGACGGCGACGAATTCGACTTCATAGCGCTGGCCGCCGCTCTCTCCGGGGTCGGCGTCGAACTCGATGCCACGGTGGGAGACCTCGAGCACGAGCCAGCGCCGGCCGAGGGTGCCCGAGGCGTCTCCGGTGAGCTCGAAGGTGGAGCCGGGAAAGAGGCGGCGGCAGGTGCTCCTGCCTCGCAGGACGAAGGCCCGGGCGCGGGCCTCCTCGAGGCGGATGGCGGCGAGCTCGCGGCCCTTGTCGGGATTCACGTACCCAGCGAGGTGCTCGTAGCGCTCGATCGGGCCACTCCCGCTCTCGACGCTCAGATCGGCGAGCGGGTGCTCGGGATCGACGTCGCGGAGCGCTACCCTGTCGGCGGCCGCGGCCCGGGTGCTCTCGACGGCATAGACAGACTCGGGACCCAGAAGGGCTGCCTGCTCGCCCTCCGCGAGCGCGAGGGCATCGCCGCCAGGAACGGGGGGATAAGCGCCGGGCTGGTCGGAGAGGACGACGACGTCGCGGCCCTCGCCCTGCTCGAGGTGAAAGAGCACGCCCTCTTCGGCGAGGATGCGGCGCACGAAATCCAGATCGGTCTCGAAGGCCTGGACGCACTGGGCGCGCGGCTCTGCGGAGCGCGAGAGGCGGCGCTCGATCTCGAGACCATGGTCGCGCAGTACCTCCTCGGCCAGCGCGACGGGATCCTCGCCGACCCAGACGCGGTGGTCCACCGCGTCGGCGAGGAGCGCGAGGCGGGGGACGAGGGTGAGGCGGTAGCCTCGGCCGCGCGCCTCGACGGCGTCGACCATGGCGCAGAAGACCCGAGGTTCGAGCGGGTCACGGATCGTGAAGGAAGCCGTTTGCCCGAGGAGCGCCTCCGCCGCGAGGGGGGCTTGATCTGCTGCTTCGACCTCGATGTCGAGGCGATAGGGCGCGAATACCCGCTCCTCGGCGGAGAAGGACCGGACCCGGAGCGTGGCGTCGGTGCCGTCGATGGTCAGGGTGTAGCTCGCGTCGAGGCTCATCGACCCACCTTCGAGGACACTTTCTTTTGCGTCTTGGCGGCGTCGAACTTGAGCTTGCCGCGCGAGACCTTGAGCTTGCCGCCGAGCTTCATGGTCGCGCCTCCCTTGGCCGTCAGGGATCCGCCCGCCTGGAGCGTGATGCTCGCGGCCTCCACGAGGAGCTGGCCTCCCGCCTTGATCGTCGCGCTGCCCCCGACTTCGATACTTCCGGCGCCGGTCACGTGGGTGACCACGTCCGTGCCGGCCTTGTCCTTGGCGCTGCCCGCGGTGATCTTCTTCGTGCCCTTCACCGTGTCCGCATACGACGCCGCGGCCTTGAAGCTGCGCGAGCCCCCCACCTCTTCCAGGTGCGTGATGGCGGCGGTGAGGTTCGTGCCGAGACCGGCCGCGGTGATCAGGCCGCCACCGACCAGCTGGGTGAACGCCCCCTGGACCACGGTGTTCGACTGGTTGCACTGCAGGGCATATGCCCCGCCGATCAGCTCGCTGTAGCTGCCCTCGGCGACGAGGAGCTGGTTGCCCGTGACGCGGATGGTCTCGATGGCGCCGATGCTCTCTTCCCGCGCCCCGCGCACGGTGAGCGAGGCGTCGCCGCCGATGGAGATCGATTGGTTCGCTCCGACCGTGGTCGTCTGGGTGCCGGTGATGCCGAGGCTCGACGACTTCTGGACGTCGTGGGATTCGCGGGCGCGGATCTCGATCGTGTGGGTTCCCCCGACGTTCACGGTCTGGTCCTTGGTCGCGTGGATGAACGCCTCCATCTGGCCCCCGTCGTCCGAGAAGCGGATCTCCTGGGTCGTGCCGTCCCCCGGGGAGGTGGCGGACTGGAGGGTGGTGGTGGCCTTCTTCCCCGGCATGCCGTACGGCGTGGCGGCGGCGCCGTTGTAGACACGGCCGAGCGCGAAGGGGTGATCCGGGTGGCCGTCGACGTAAGCGATGGGGACCTCCATGCCGACGCGGGGTAGGATCATGGATCCCCCGAGGTTCATCTGGAGGGAGCGTACCCAGTGGGAGGCGCGATCGTCGCCCACGCCCGAGCGATCCCACGGGAAGCGGACCTTGATGCGGCCGAGATCGTCGACGTGGATCTCCTCGCCCGGAGGGCCGGTGACGATCGCCGTCTCCAGGCCGTCGACGCGCGGCGAGGCTCCGAGGGAGAGCGAGGAGCGCAGCGCTCCAGCGGCGCGATGGGCGGTGACAGGGGGCGCAGGGCGGAACGCGCTCGGGCGCGAGAACGGGACGAGCTCCACCGCGTTGAGGTAAGGGCTCCCGTGCTCCGAGGCGTTCTGGCTGGCCTGGCGCAGCTCGTGGCGGACGCGGACGATGAGGAGCTCGCCGTTGAACGTCTCATCGGTGGCGCCTTCGACGCGGACGACACGGCCGGGCTGAAGCCGCGCGCAGCTACTCCTGCCCTCAAGGCGGATGGCGAAGCGCCGGAGCTGCTCGAGGCGGACGACAGCACGGGCCGCGGCCGCCTCGGCATGGGGGATGCGCGCAGGGAATTCGAAGACCTCAAGCGCCCCCTTGCCGGCGGAGCCCTCGATGGGCACCTCGGGCTGACGGAGGTCGACATCCTGGAGGTGGACGCGCTCAGGGGCGAGCGTCACGGTGCGCGACAGCTCGAAGAAGGCGCTCGACGTGTGGGCCATGCCCGCGGGATCCTCGAAGCGGACCGTCGGGCCGCCCTCGATGGAGGCGTGGGCGCTCGGGCCATCGCCGAAGACGACGAGCGGCTCGCCGCCCTCACGCTGGTCGAACCAGACGTTGACGCCCTCCTCGGCGAGGAGGCGCGCCATGAAGCCCCAGTCGGATTCGCCGTACGCGACGGTGTAGGGACGCCGCGCATAGCGCCCGGAGAGGCGGAACGAGACGGAGGAGGATGGGTAGCCGGCGTCGGTCAGGACCTCGGCGAGGATCTCCTGCGCCGTCTTGTCCCGGAAGACGCGGTACCCCGCGCGCAAGGTGAGGCGGTGGAGCCACGGCGAGAGGGTGAGATGGTAGCGATGCCCGTCCCGGTGCGCGCCGGCATGGGCGATCTCCGCGACGACGAGCGGGATCGACCGCGCCCCCCCTTCGCCGTCACCGATCGCCAGGGTGGCGGGGGCGCCGAGGGCGGCCGCAAGATCGAGGTCCCCTTCCTCGGACAGGACGCTGACCCGCCAGGAAGGGATCTCGGACATGGCCTCGTCGCCGTCGATGCGCACGACGGTCGCGGGGCCGATCGCGTCGCAGAGCAGCATCGCCTGCTCGATCATCGGGCAGCTCGCCGTGCCGGGAGGTGCAAGCCGCCCGAAGGGACGCCAGGGTCAACCATCGATCCTCACCTCGCGCAGGAGCGTCTTGCCGCGGCCTTTGGGGAGCACGAGCCGCGCCGTTACCTCGAAACGCGCTCTGCCCGGCTCGACGAGCACGAGATCGATGACGGGTCGGCCCTCCTGCCATCGTCCGTCGTCCCGCCGCGCCCTGACGGTGACGTCGAGGGGAGGGAGCTCGAAGACGAGCAGGCCTCTCTCGGACATGCCAAAGAGGCTTATTCTGTCGCCCGGCTGGAAGGGCGTGGGAACCTGGAGCGAGGGGTGGGCGACGTTGTAATGGCGGAGGTCGACATCGGCCGGCAGGAGGGGCAACCGGGTCCGCTGCCACGCCTCGTCGAAGGTGCCGGCGAAATCGGCGCGTGGGAGCCAGCTCGTGGAGATGGCGCCGTAGCCGGCGGGCTCCGGCCGGTCGGACGCGGAGGTGATGGGATGCGCAGGGTGCTCGATGGTGGGCGCGGGCTGCCCCTCGAGGTCGGCTGGGCTCCTGGCGACGCCGCGGCCCACAGGGTTCCGCCGCTCCACGACCGAGGCGTCCGTGGCGGTGCCTCCGTATGCGTACTCGTAGAGGATGGGCCGCCGCTCGAAGGGCGCCGCAGGGCTTACAGCGATGCTGCCCAGGGAGCGGTAATAGATGCGCTCTCCATAGACGCGCAGGGGCGCGCGCTGCTCGCGCACCTGGACCATCATATCGACGAATGGTGCGGGCTTGCTGGAGATGGCCTCCCCCACGATCGCGAGATCGCCGCCCCGCTTTCCGGGTGAGAGTTCCGACGGATAGCGGATGCTGCTCTCGGCAGGAGCGCCTGGCGACCGTGGATCCGCTTCGGGGACCGGCTCGTGCGGAACATCGGCGACCCGAATGGGGGCCTGCTCGTCCGCGAGGACGACGCGACCAGGCTCGCGCATCACGAAGGTGCCCTTCACCAGGGTGACCACCACCTCGCGGCCGTCTGGGGCGAGGAACGGCGCCGCGAGGGCAGCATAGGGCGTCGCGTTGGCGAGGCTCATTGTATCCCCCGCCTCAAGACACGTAACGCTGCTGGCGATCTCGACATGAACCCCCGGGGAGACCCCAATTCAGGCTTTCTACTGGAGGAGCGGCGGCGAGGTCAACAGGAGTGAGCGTGCGCACCCCTCCTGCCAGTTGGCACCGTACCCTTCTGGCGGCTCATGCGACCGAAGGGTCTCGGGGCCGAGGGGACGGCGCTCTAAGGCCCGCTGAGCAGGCCTCACCAAATCGTCAACCTTCCGCGTGGTCACGGGCAGGGCTTCAGCGACGTGAAGTTGGCGAAGTACTCGGTGTCGCAGACCTTGGACATCTCCATCATCGAAGACGGCTCCAGCTTGTCGGCCGAGAACACGACACACTGTCCTTCGCGCATCTCGGCAGCCGCTCGATAGACCTGGGAGCCCTTCTTCACTGGGGCGAAGAGCGCCTCAGTGGTGAACTCCACGTCATCCCCCACCTCGATCTTGAGCGTCAGATCGCTTCCGCCTTGATTCGTCGAGATCGTCGTGAGCGTGCCGCGCACGTCGGTGAGCTTCATCGCGCGCACGAAGCTCTTGTGGGCGTTGAAGATCGCGCTCCTCTTGATGTCATTCGGAGCGTCGCGGTACTCCGCGCAGTTCTCCTTCACGGTGGCGAGCCATGGCAGCTCGCTCGGGCCAGGAGCAGGTGCAGCTCGGCGAGGCGGCGTTGAGGGTGTGGCGCTTGAAGACGGCGCGACCGTCGTCGTCCCCGATGCCGATGTGGAGTCAGCCCCCCGCTTCCCCAGCACGCCGATGAGCGTGACGAGGACCCAGAAGCCACCGCAGCCGATGGCGAGGATCGTACGGGTGTTGGTCTTCTTGGGTGGCGGTGGAGGTGGATGTGGTGGCTGACCGTAGCCCGGCGCCTGCCAATGGGGTCCGTACCCGTGCGGTTGCTGGTAGCTCACGCTTCACCTCGCCCTCGAAGCGCACCCCTGTGGCGCGGCTTCGGCTCGGATCGGACTACGCCACATGTGGCGTGGTGGTCAACCTGGACGGCTCCGTACGGTCGCCGTGTGGCGCAGGTGGACGATGTAGAGAAGGAGCTGCGCCGCCACCTTGCGCGAAACGTGCGTAAGCACCGTGAGGCAGCAGGTCTCACGCTGGAGAAGGCCGCGGAGCGCGCCGGGATGAACTGGCGGCACATCCAGAAGGTCGAGGCCGGCGAGGTGAATGTGACGCTGCACACGATCGCGCGTCTCGCGGTCGCCCTCGACGCCGACCCGGCGGACCTGCTGCGTTAGCGCCTCCGGCAGCGCAGCGTGATCAGGTCGAGCTGACCGCCCTGTTGCGGGCGCCGAAGTCCCTGGAGGTGCGGCGAGGGCGAGCACCGAAGGTGAAGTCCCCGGCCAAGTCGACGCCGACGCCCCCGGTCAGGGTTACCAGCTCCCCACGAGGCGCCCCGCCAAGGGCACGTAGCTGCGAGCAGAGGATTCGGGAACGTCTCCCCAAGACCCGTGGCGTATGCCGTACCGCGGCAAGCCCGCTCGCGATGGGCGTCACCTATTGGAATCGCGCGCGAGCCCTCGGTGTGCGCCTCGCAGAGCTGTTCGAGGGGGTCTAGCTGTCGGCACACAGCCTCCTGTCAGGAGTAGTGCGCGGCGCTTTGATCATAGGTTCTAGTACCCGTTATGACACGAATGTCATACCGCAAGAATTATGCAAATAATAGCAGCGCCTATGATCAGAATGTCATACATCCCATAAGCAAGAAAACCGCGCTCACTCCGCCTGAAGTGAAGTCGAATGTGACCCCCGTGTCGGCCAATTTCTGGCCTGCAACATGCATCAAGAAAACCGATTCGTCATTACGTAAGACGCTCAGATGGAGCTGCTTTAAGCTGTAGTTCTGCTGGGTTACTCACTACTCGCACCCTCGCTTGCTACCCGCTGGCGCTTGAACAGAAAGCTGTTCAGGAGCCCTGAACGGGTTGGCACTGACCGTGCTCCATGCTCCACACAGCTCGAACGATCGAGCTGCGGTGGCTTTGGCCTTCGCCGCCCTCCTCCAGGAGGAAAAAAGAAGGCCCGCAGTCTGGCAACTGCGAGCCCTCCCCCACTGGCTTTCCAGGGGGCCGACCGATGAGCGAGAACCTCACCGGGCGGTAGACGTGTGCTCTGCACACGCCGTGCCGCTTGAATGACAATCTTTGCTCATCACTTCCGCGAGAAGTGAGGCTGATATGAGCAAGCGTCGTTCGTCCCCTACCCAGTTATATCGACGCGCCAGCGAGCTGAACGCACGCTGAGGTCGAAGCTCTTCGCTGACAGAACGCGGCCTTTGGCGCTCTCTCGTGCGTGAGTTCGACGTTTTGCAGGTGGAGCGGTGCGCCCTCGGGCTGCTTCGCTGCACCGTCGCGGCGCTTCGGTGCCGCGGTGTTCCCGTTGCGACCCTCTTGGGCCGTGAACGATAGGGAGTGCTTTGTCTTTCTCGCGGGCCATTAGGGCGCCCGAGGACGCATCGGCTTTGGCGGCGACGACGATGGGCAACTACATCAACAATGAGAGGCTCTTGCTCCTCCTCAAGGCGCTCGTGAACGGCAACAGTGAGCGCGCCACGTCGAACATTGCCAATGTCGATCGCGAGACGGTGGCACGCTACGCGATGATCCTCGGCACCAAGGCACAGTACCTCCACAACCAGATGGCCCGAGGGCTTACAACGCCGCTGATCGAGCAAGATGAACTCTGGAGCTTCGTGAAGAAGAAGCAGTCGCGAGTCAGCCCCGCCGAGAACGCGGCTGGCCAAGGCGAGGCTTACACCTTCGTCTCCCTCGCGATGCCCAGCCGCTACGTGGTCACCTGGACCGTCGGCAAACGTGATGCAGAGACGGCTTCCATCTTCGAGGCGGATACGCGGGCGCGCCTCTCGATCATGCCGGAGATCACGACCGACGGCTTCAATCCATACCCGCTCGCCATCGGTGAGCACTTCGGCCCAGGTGTCGACTACTCACAGGGAATCAAACGCTTTCGGAAGGGTGGGCGGAAGGATGACGATCATCGGTACGAGCCTCCACGTGACCCCTTCCTTGTTAAGCATGCGATCTTCGGGGCGCCGAACCTAGAGACAGCAACGACGGCGCACGTGGAGAGGAACAACAGCACCATGAGGCACTTCATCGGCCGCATGCGTCGCCTTGTGCTCGCGTTCAGCAAGTGTCCCAAACACCATCGCGCAGCCGTCGCATTGAGCTACTGCTACTACAACCTCTGCTGGATACCGAAAGGGTTGCGCGTCACTCCTGCGATGTCGATCGGGGTCACAGCACACCCCTGGGATGAGGAGGAGTTTCTCAACGCGCTGCTGAGCGTGCTGGAGACTGGGCTGCCTGAGAAGGGCCCCCTCAGCCTTCGTCAGCCCGCGACGCCTTCGCGTCTCCTAGCCAATGGGCACCACCTTCGTTCGGTGCCTAGTGCTGGCGAGCCCAAGGCGCCCCCTCCAAGACCTGTCACGCCGCCGCCCGATGGAGCACCGTCGCGGGCTCCCGCAGGCTCCGAGAAGCAGACGCCTGGCAAGGGCACCTCGCCGCAACTCGACCTCTTCGAGCCGAGGGCGCCTTCGCCCGCTGCGTCGAAGCGACCCGAACCCCAGCAACTTTCCCTGTTCAGGAACGAGAGCGAGCCGCCGACGCAGTGAGACTCGTCCCTCTGCCCTCTCAACAGGAGCAGTCGACGTAGCGGCACCGGATGCGGAGCGCCTCGAAGCGGCCCTGGACCCCTCGGGAAGGTCGGTAGACGGCGGGAGACGCGCCTCCAGCCCCCCGGCCCTCCAGCGGGGGACGCCCAGGATATCCTCAGCCGCCCGCCCTCGCGTCCCCTCCGCTGAGTCATCGCCCTAGTCGACGCCCTTGCCGGGCAGGCGCAGGCCGGGGAGCCGTCGGTCACCACACGTAGTCCACATCACGAATAGTGGCTGGGTTCAAAACCAGCCAGTTTTCAAGAGTGGCTGGTTTTGAACCCAGCCAGTTTCAAGAGTGGCTGGTTTTGAACCCAGCCACTTTTTCAAGACTGGCCGGTACCGGCCACTACCCGCCGGAGCAACAGGCGTCCCCCACAGTTGCTACGAGCCTCCCCGCAGTTGCTACGAGCCTCCCCGCAGTTGCTACGAGCCTCCCCGCAGTTGCTACGAGTCTCCCCGCAGTTGCTACGAGCCTCCCGCCAACAGCAACGGGTGTCCCCGCGGGCGCCCTGAGCGTCTCCGCAGTTGCTATGCGCGTCCCGCCAGCAGCAACGGGCGTCCCCGCTGCCGCCACGAGCGTTCCCTCAACTCCTGCGGGTGTCCCCGCGGCTCCAGCGCCCTTCCAGCGCCCCCCTCCAGCGCCCTCTGCCCGCCCCCCCCTTTCCTCAGCGCACCTCGATTTGCAGGGACGACCAGGCCAGCCCCGAGCCCACCACGATCAGCCCGAGCACATCCCCCTCCTTCAGCGTCTCCCAGTGCTGCGACAGCACGATCGGCGCCCCCGCGGCGCACTGATTTCCGTAGCCCACGATGTTCATGAAGTGACGCTCTGCCGGGATGTTGCACCGCCGCGCCACGCTCTCCAGCATCGGCAGGTTCGCCTGGTGTCCGATGTACACCAGCCGCTCCGCGGCCTCGGGCGTGAGGCCCTGCTGCAGCTCCTCCAGCAGCGACGCCATCTTCTTGATCGCGAACTTGTGAACCGCCGGCCCGTTCTGCCAGAAGTACCCCGTCCGCGGCACCCGCACCTCGTCGGCGCCCTTCGGACTCCCCCCGAAGCTCGTGCGCGTCACACACACGCGTGCTGGCACCCGCGTCGACACCACCGCCGCGCTGGTCCCGTCTCCGAACAGCACCGCCGTGTTCCGATCGCTGTAGTCGACCGCCCGCGTCATGTTCTCCGGCGACACCACCAGCACGAACTCCGGCGCCGCGGCCCCGAGCTGGTTCAGGAAGTGGAGCTGCGTTCCGAAGCTACTGCATGCCGTGTGCAGATCGAACGCCGGCACCTCCAGCCCCAGCGCGCAGGCCACCCGCGACGCCTCCGCCGGGATGCACGTATCCGGAGTGCAGCCCCCGCAGATCACCATCCCGATCTGCTCCGGCTTGACCCCGGCGCGGGCCATGGCCATCTCTGCGGCCCGCCGCCCCGTCTCCGCGTTCGTGTAGAGCGCGGCCTCCTGCGCCGCGCGCAGATCCTTGTTGCGCGTGTGCCGGATGTAGTCGAGCGGCAGCACCGTCCGCCGGTTCTGGATCCCCACCCGCTCCAGGATCCACTGCGCGTTGGTGCCGATGTCGAGCCCTTCCAGGAAGGCGTTGCTCAGCTCGTTCTCGGGGTGGAAATGGCCGGTTCCGTGAATGTAAAGCATCGCCAGATCGGGGGGGTAGGGCGCGCGTGCCTGCGCGCAGAACCACGGTCAGCGCCGGACTACCACGGCCCCCCGGGCAGGGGAAAGCGGGAGCCCGATCGCGCCTACCCGATGACGGGAGCATGACAGAAGCACCGCCCGACGAGGCGCATCGCGTTATGAGGCCACCCGGGCGATGATGGCGTGCGGACCACGTGGTGATGCTGGTAGGTGGAGCCCAGGGAGCGTTGCGATGGACCAAGACCGGAGCTTGAGCGCCGTGATCCCACGGCAGACGACCGATGACGTGCTGGAGACGCTGGGCTCCGCCCTCTCGGCGTGGCGCAACTGGGAGAAACCCCTGGCGATGGGCACCGACGCCGACCAGACCCTGTGGGACGGCGATGTCGGCTTCGACATCTACGAAGCCCTCCTTGCCGCGCGCGGCGTCCGCACCGAAGCCCGCGATGCCCTTGCCCGCGAGGCCACGGCGTGTGGTCTCGACGTCCCCCCGGACGCCGACCCCAACGACCTCGCCGCGCGCCTCTACGACCAGTTCAAGGCGGGCAAGTACGACGAAGAGCGCGCCTTCGCGATGATGGCCTGGGTCTTCGCCGGCTGGACCGAGGACGAGGTCGGCGCCTTCGCCGAGCAGACCTTCAACGCCACTGGCCTCCCCGCCCGCATCCGCGCCGGGATGAAGGCCCTCGTCGCCTGGGCTCATGCGCGCGGCCTGCGCGTCATCGTCGTCTCTGCCTCGCCGCAGGTGGTCGTCGAGCGCGCCGTGCGGGCCTTCGCCATCCCCCCCGTGGACGTCATGGCCATGCGCCCCCGCGTCACCGCCGGCGTCATCCAGCCCGAGATGGGCGCCCCCGCCACGTACGGCCACGGCAAGGTCCTCGCCGTCGAGCGCGCCTTGAACATCCCCTCTCCCGCGGACCCCTCTGCCCGCCGCCAGCTCACCCTCCTCGCTGCTTTCGGCGACAGCGCGTACGACGCCGCCATGCTCGCCCTCGCCATGCATCCCGTCGCGGTCACGCCCTCCCCCAAGCTGCTCGACCTCTGCCGCACCCTCCCTGGCGCCGTCGAGCTGGAGGATCCCTCCGCTCCGGCCTCCCTGCCCATCGCGCCCATCTCCCCCCGAGGCGCATGACGAGCAGCGCGGGAGGCATCGACCTGCGCGGCCTCCGCCGCCACTTCCCCGGCGCGGATCGCCCCGCCCTCCAGGGCCTCGACCTCTCCATCGCCCCTGGCGAGCTGATGGTCTTCGTCGGCCCCTCCGGCTGCGGCAAATCCACCGCCCTCCGCCTCATCGCCGGCCTCGACGCGCCCGACGCCGGCTCCATCCACCTCGGCGGCCGCGATGTCAGCCGCGTCCCTCCCCAGGAGCGCGACGTCGCCATGGTCTTCCAGGGGTACGCCCTCTACCCGCACATGACCGTCGCCGAGATCATGGCTTTCCCCCTCAAGATGCGCGGCGTCGCCCGCGCTGCCCGCGACGCGCGCGTCGTCGAAGTCGCGGCCACCCTCGGCCTCAGCAGGTTCCTCGCCAGGCGTCCCGGCGAGCTGTCGGGCGGCGAGCGTCAGCGCGTCGCCATGGGCCGCGCCATCGTCCGCGCCCCCAAGGTCTTCCTCTTCGACGAGCCCCTCTCCAACCTCGACGCCGCCCTCCGCGCCGAGCTTCGCGTCGAGCTCTCCGCCCTCGTCCGCCGCCTCGGCACCACCGCCATCTACGTTACCCACGACCAGGTCGAGGCCATGACCCTCGGCGATCGCGTCGCCGTCCTCCGCACCGGAGAGCTTCTCCAGGTCGGCGCCCCCCGCGCCATCTACGAGGACCCCGAGACCCTCTTCGTCGCCGGTTTCCTCGGCGCCCCCGCCATCAACCAGGTGGAGGTCCGCCGCGACGACGGCCGCTACCGCGCCGACGGCGCCCCCATCTCCTTCGACGTCCCCCCCGGTCTCGACCTCCCGGAGCGCGCCGTCATCGCCGTGCGCCCGGAGCACGTGCGCCTTCTCTCCACGCCCGGCGAATCCACGCCCGGCGCGTCCACGCCCGGCGAGGCCACGGACACCCCGCACCCGCACTCCGCCAGCACCAGCACCGGCGCCAGCGCCAGCACCAGCACCACTGACCCCGGTCCCCTCGCCGCCACCGTCGACGCGCGCATCAAGGTCGTCGAGCCCCTCGGCGCCGAGACCTTCGTCTACCTGGAGAGCGGCGCGCTCCAGCTCCGCGCCCGCGTCCCCGGCTTCGCCCGCCTCGCCCCTGGCGACACCGTGCGCCTCGGCATCGCCTCCTCCCGCGCCCTCTGGTTCGACGCCACCACCGGCAAGCGCCTCCGAGCCCCGGGATGACCCTCCCGCGTCCCCGACCCACCCCCGCGGACCTCGCGCAACCCCGCCCCATCTCTGCGGTCCGCCCCGCGCGCCGCGCTCCCTCCACGTCCCGGCGCGACGCCCTCCGTGCCCTCGCCGCCGGCATCGCCACGGCCCTCGCCGCGACCGGCACCGGCTGTGCGCGCCGCGCCGCCGACGGACGCCGCGTCGGCTCCCTCTGGTTCGCGTACGGTGGCAAGAACCGCGAGGTCCTCCTCGGTCTCGTCGACAGGTTCCACGCCGCCCAGAGCCGCTACCGCATCGAGCCCACCTACCAGGGCGAGTACTTCGAGTGCCTCGCCAAGCTTCGCACCGCCATCGCTGCCCGCTCCGCCCCGGCGCTCACCCACGTCGTCGGCGAGGTCGTCCCTTACCTCGCCGAGGCCGGCGTCCTCGAACCCCTCTCCCGCATCCTCCCCGGCGGCGCTGAAGACCTCGACATCGTCCCCGCCCTCGGCCAGCAAGGCACCTTCCTCCACGGCGCCGACAGACCCCTGGTCTGCCTCCCCTTCAACCGCTCCACCCCCATCGCCTACTACAACCGCACCCTCTTCCAGCAGATGGGCCTCGCCCCGCCCACCACCTGGGACGCGCTCCGCACCACCGCCCAGGCGCTTCTCGTCCGCCGCGGCGCGGACACTGTGCGCTGGGGCTTTGGCTGCCCCGTCGACTGGTGGTTCTGGGCGGCCCTCGTCGGCCAGGCCGGCGGCAACGTCGTCGAGCCGAACGGCGAGGTCACCCTTGGCGGCGAGGCCGGCGTCCGCGCCCTCCGCTTCTGGCAGACCCTCGTCCACGAAGACCGCACCATGAAGCCTCCCCCGGGCCGCGACTACAACGCCTGGCAAGCCGTCAACACCGACTTCCTCGCTGGCAAGGTCGCCCTCATCTGGACCTCCACCGCCTTCCTCCGCTACCTCGAAGACAACGCCGCCAAGGGCAGCGGCGCCTTCGAGGTCGGTGCCGCCCCGCTCCCCCGCGGCGTTCGCGCCTCCGTGCCCACCGGCGGCACCCTCTTCGTCATGCCCCGCGGTGCCGCGCCCGACGCCCAGGAAGCCGCCGCCGCCTTCCTCCGCTGGATGATGGAACCCGAGCAAGCGAACCACTGGGCCACCCAGACCGGCTACCTCCCCGTCTCCCGGGGCGGTCTCGACCTGCTGGAGCGCCAGGGCTTCTACGCCGCCCACCCCAACGATCGCGTCGCCGTCGACCAGCTCGCCGTCGCCGCCGCGTGGCCCTGGTCCCCCGCGCTCTTCCGCGTCCAGCGCGAAGCCGTCCAGCCCCGCCTGGAGGAGGCCGTCCTCGTCCCCCGCGACGCCGAGGCCGCCCTCGACGAAGCCCGCCGCGCCGCGAGGGAACCATGAACCCGCGCCACGCCTGGCACCCCTACGCCCTGCTCCTCCCCACCGCGATCTTCCTCGGCGTCTTCTTCCTGCTCCCGCTCGCCATCGCCGCCAAGGACAGCCTCTACGCCTGGGACCTGCTCACCCCTCCGGTCTGGGTCGGCCTCGACAACTACCGCGCCCTCTTCCGCAGCGGCGAGCTTGTCGGCACCCTCGCCCGCACCCTCGGCTACAGCGCCGTCGTGGTCCTCCTCTCCGGCGCCCTCGGCCTCCTCCTCGCCGTCACCCTCGACCGCCCCGGCAAGGTCTTCGCCTTCGTGCGCGGCGCGGTGTTCAGCGCCTACGTCGTCTCCTGGGTCGCCGTGGCCCTGCTCTGGATGCTCATCCTCGACCCCGACGGCATCCTCTCCGCTGCCCTCCGCGCGATCGGTCTCCCCGGCCGCGCCTGGCTCGCCGACCCCGCGACCGCCCTCTGGGCCCTCGCCGGCGTCAGCGTCTGGAAGATCACCGGCTACGCCATGGTCATCTTCCTGGCTGGCCTCCAGGACATCCCCCGCTCCCTCTACGAAGCTGCGGCGCTCGACGGCGCCGGCCCCCTCCGCCGCTTCCGCCACGTCACCTGGCCCCTGCTCCGCCCCACCGTCGCCTTCGTCACCACCACGAGCCTCATCCTCTCCTTCCAGGCCTTCGACGTGGTGCGGGTCATGACCCAGGGAGGCCCCGTGCGCTCCACGACCATCTTCGTCTACGCCATCTACGAGCACATCTTCATGAACCTGCGCGTGGGCCGTGCCAGCGCGCTGTGCATCGTCTTCTTCTTCCTCCTGCTTGCCCTCACCGCCATCCAGCTCCGGGTCATGCGTGGCGCCGCCCCCCGCGAGCACGCGCGATCGAGGGCCCGATGATCGGCGAACGAGGCCAGGGCGCCGCGCACCTCGCCCGCACCGCCGTGCTGGTGATCGTCGCCGCCCTCTGGCTCGGGCCTTACGCCTGGATGACCGTCACCTCGCTCAAGACCCTCCCCGAGATCCTCCGCGCCCCCGCCTACCCGCTCCCCCAGGCCGTGCAGCTCGGCGCCTACCGCGAGGTGCTCACCACCGTGCCCGTGGGCCGCTACCTCCTCACCTCCCTCGCGGCCGCCATCGCCATCGCCCTGCTCCAGATCGCGCTCGCCCTCCCCGCCGGCTACGCCCTCGCCAAGCTCCGCTTCGCCGGCCGCGGCGCCGCCTTCGGCCTGGTCCTCGCGTGCCTGCTCATCCCGGCCCAGGTCACCTTCGTCCCCGTCTTCACCCTCCTCGGCGCCGCGGGCCTGGTGAACACCTTCGCCGCCCTGGTCCTTCCCTTCGGCGTCAGCGCCCTCGGCACGTTCCTGGTGCGGCAAGCCCTCCTCTCGGTCCCCGATGAGATCATCGAGGCCGCCCGCATGGACGGCGCGAGCGAGCTGCGGATCATCTACGGCATCCTCGCCCCCATGCTCCGCCCCACCCTCGCCGCGCTGTTCCTCTTCAGCTTCGTCTTCCACTACAACGACTACTTCTGGCCCCTCGTCATGACCACCGACGACGAGGTCCGGACCCTCCCCCTCGCCGTGGCCCTCCTCCGCGAGCAAGGCACCGGCGTCCGCTGGCACGTGGTCATGGCCGGCAACGTGATCCTGAGCCTGCCGGTGCTCGCCCTCTTCGCGGTGGCCCAGCGCCACATCCTCCGCGCCGTGACCGCGCGGGTGTGACGCTGCGGGTGTGACGCTGCGGGGATGACGCTGCGGGGATGACGCTGCGGGGATGACGCTGCGGGGATGACGCTGCGGCGCGGCTGCCCTCAGGGCGAGCGGCGCGACGAGGGCGGCGGGGGAGCGTCGGCGGGTTGGACGTCGGCGGGTCGGACGTCGGCCCTGGCAACGTCGGTGGACGGGGTGATGTCGTCCCGGGTGGCGTGGGTGGACGGCGTGTCCGAAGGCGGATCTTCCAAGCGCTCTCCGGCGTCCGGCGCGGTCTCGGAAGGCACGCCTGGTGGCCGCGGCCTCGGCGGATCGCGCCGGGGATAGAGACGGATGTACGTGTCGAGCGCCCACACCGCCATCGCCGCCACGATGGGCCCGATGAACACGCCCGAGGCCCCGAACAGCTCGATGCCCCCGAAGATGCCGAGCAGCGCGAGCAGCGGGTGCATGTCCCCGCGGCTGCTCTGCGCCCAGGGCCGCACCACGTTGTCGGAGATGCCTACGATGAATGCGCTCACGATCATCCCCACCCCCGCCCCGTAGCGGCCGCTGACGAAGAGGTAGATGGCTGCGCCGAAGGTGACGGGCGTGGTCCCGATGAGCGGCAGGAACGACATCAGCGTGGCCGCGATGCCGAGCAGGAACGCCTGGGGGATGCCGAAGATGTAGAGCGCTGCCAGGGTGAGGCCGCCCTGCACGAGCGAGGTGGCGATGAGCCCGAGGATGGCCCCGTTCACGGTCTCGCGCACGGAACTGAACAGCTCCCGGGTCTGGTTCTCGGAGAAGGGCGACGCCCGGAAGAGCCAGCGCCGGAGCCGGTCCCCGTCCCGCAGGAAGTAGTAGAGCGAGACCACGAACAGGAAGAGCGCGACGATGAAGTTCGGCACCGTCGTCGCCAGGCCCGCCACGAACCCGGCGAGGAACGACGCCGCGCGCTGCCCCACGTTGGAGAGCACCGACTGGATCTGCGGACCGCCGATGTGGATGCGCCGCCCGAAGACGTCGAACCCGCCCGTGAGGAAGCCCTGCAGGCGGTTGAAGGTGGCGGTCCAGTCCCTGGCGAGGAACTCGTTCACCGACCGCACCACCTCGATGGTGACGAAGACGAACGGGACGACGAAGATCACGAACGCGGAGATGGTGACGATGAGCGGCGCGAACTGCTGCGCCTTGCCCAGGCGCCCCGCGAGGCGCGTGGAGAGCGGCGCGAGGAGCAGCGCGAAGAGCGCCCCCAGCATGACCGGGACGAGGATCGCCTGGGTCATCCAGACGAAGAAGACGATGAGCCCCGTCCTGACGACGATCGCGAGCCAGCGTTCACGGTCCATGAGATCCCCCGGACATGGGTCGTGGTGAGGAGCGCGTCAACGTGGAACGCTGACGATTCCGCCGATGGAGATGGTTCCGTCGATGGAGGTGGCTCCACCGAGCGAGAGGAGGCTGTGGGCCGAGCGGCGTCAGTTGAGCGACCTGCTGCCCTGGGCGAACGACAGGCGCTGCAGGGAGAGGGCGTCGGTCACGAGCTGGACCCGGGTGGTGACGTCGAACGTCTCCAGGACCGTCTGGCGCTCGCGCGGGTCGAGGAGCAGGTAGTGGGCGCAGAGATCCGCCGAGACTCCGGCGCTCGCGTCGGTGGGGACCCGCATCTCGATGGCCTGCTCCCGGTCGCGCACCATGGCCGCGAAGGCGTTGGCCGTGGCGAGGAGGGCCGACTGCGCCACGGCGTCCACAGGCCCGCCAGTGTCCTCGAGCAGGGTGGCCTCGGCGGTGCGGTAGGGCGGCACGAACGGCTGCTCCATGAGCCTGACCCGGGCCCGCCCCCGCAGGAGGATGTTGTAGCGACCCCCGGGCAGATCGACGTGCTCGATGATCTCCCCGACCCCGGCCACCTCGCAGATGGCGGGCTGCCCGTTGGCGTCCACCTTGGCCGGGTTGGCCACGAGGACCACGGACAGGCACCGGTGCGTGGCCAGGGCGTCGCGGACCAGGGCGCGGTAGCGCGGCTCGAAGACGTGCAGCGGCAGGAGGCCGCCGGGGAACAGCACGGCCTGGGGCAGGGGGAAGAGGGGGAGCCGCTTCAAGGCGGCCCCGAGATCCGCAGGTGGCGGCGCCGAGGAGGTCACGCCCGGAGGCTAGCGGAGGAGGGCAGCAATGGCCAGGTCACGCTCTGGAGAAGGACGGGCGAGGACCCCGGACGCTGCGAGGGTGTCGACGACGGTGCCGGTCTTGCGCTCGCCGCGCGCCACCAGGCACGTGTGGGTGAGCGAGATCTTGCAGAGCGCCCCACGGGCGCCGAGATCCTCGACGAGCAGGTCGACGAGCTGCCCGCCGATGCGCTCCTGCAGCGTGAGGCGCTGGGACAGGGCGTCCACGACACGGGCGATGGTGCCGATGCCGGCCACGCGGTCCCCGGGCAAGTACGCGATGGTGGCCGTGCCGTGGCCGGGCAGCAGGTGGTGGGGGCACATGGTGTCGACCCACAGGTCACGCAGGATGACGAGCCCGCGCTCGTGGGCGCTGGCCGCCATGGCCCCGTCGCGCAGGAGGGCGCCCGGGTCGACGCCATGGCCCTTGAGCAGGTCGTCGGCGAAAGCGTCGGCGACGCGCTCGCCGGTGCCGACCAGCTCCCCCTCGATGTCATGGCCGAGCGCCCGGAGGAAATCCTCCACGGCGCGCGCGGCTGCCTTGCGGTCGATCACCCTGCGCATGGCTGGTAGGTCCGGCGGTGGGTCTCTGTCACGGGAACGGCCACGAGGAAAGGTACGGGATCAGGCACGGATCGCGGCAGCGCGGCTGCCCTCGGGGCGGCGCTGCAGGTCCCGCGGTAGGCGGAGGGGAGGGGGGCGTCAAGCGCGGTGGCGCGGCGGAGGCGCTGCCGCGATGCGGCGGGAGCCGGGAAACACGGCGCGACCAGGCCGTTGCGAGGTTGCCATGGCCGTTGCGTGAGGGCTAAGCTCGGCGCCCCTGCAGCAAAGGCAGGACAATCGACGATGAGATCCCGGACGCCCTCGGGCATGAGGCTGGTGAACCTGCTGCTCAGCGGCTGGACCGGCCTGGTGTTCCTGTTCCTCTACCTGCCCATCGTCCTGCTCGTCGTCTACTCGTTCAACGCCTCCCGGCTCGCCATCGTCTGGGAGGGCTTCACCTTCCGCTGGTACGAACAGCTCTGGCACGAGTTCACGGCCCACCTCGCGGACGAGCGGCGCTCGGCGCTCATCGAGTCGATGGGCAACAGCGTGATCATCGCCGCCGCCACCACCGGCCTCTCCGTGCTCCTCGGGACCGCTGGCGGCTGGCTGCTCCACCGCTACCGCTTCCCGGCCCTGCGCACCATCTCCACGCTGATCTTCATCCCCATGATCATCCCCGAGATCATCATGGGCATCAGCCTGCTCATCTTCTTCAAGACGGTGGAGATGGAGCTCGGCTTCGCCACGGTGATCATCTCCCACGTGACCTTCTGCTTCCCCTTCGTGCTGGTGGCGGTGCAGGCGCGGCTCGCGGGGCTCGACCCGTCCCTGGAAGAGGCGGCGATGGACCTCGGCGCGACGCCGCTCAAGGCGTTCTGGCACGTGATGGTGCCCTACCTCCTGCCGGCCATCATCTCCGGGGCGCTGATGTCGTTCACCCTGTCGATGGACGAGCTGATCGTCACCTACTTCACCCGGGGGCCGAAATCCGAGACGTTGCCGATCAAGGTGTACGGGATGGCCAAGGTGGGCCTGAACCCGCTGCTCAACACGATCTCCACGGTGTTCATCGTGGGAACCGCGATGCTGGTGATCTGCGCGGAGTTGCTCAAGGGAACGGCGCGGCGCTCCCGGGAGCCTGGTTGAGGCGCGATTCGCGCGGAAGGAGAGGGTTCGAGAGATGAAGCGTATTGGAGGTTTGATCTATCTCCTGGCGATCGCGATCGTCGCGTTCCTCGTGGGCTGTAAGAAGGACGAGCCAGCGGCTCCGGCGCCAGGCGCCGGGTCGGCGAAGGCGCCCGCGGCAGCGGCAGTCGGCAAGGAGCTGAACCTGTTCGCGTGGTCCGAGTACATCCCCGAGGACGTCATCACCGGCTTCACCAAGGAGACCGGGGTCAAGGTCAACTACGAGACCTACGCCTCGAACGAGGAGATGCTCTCCAAGCTCCTCGCCGGCGGCACCAAGTACGACCTCATCCAGCCCTCGGAGTACGTGATCGAGGCGCTGGTCAAGCAGAACAAGCTCGAAGCCCTGGACCACGCGAAGCTCACGAACCTGAAGAACATCGTCGCGGACCTGCGCGACATGCCGCACGACCCCGGCCTCAAGTACAGCGTGCCCTGGATGGTCGGCTTCGTCGGGATCGTGGTGAACACCGACAAGGTGAAGGACCCGGTGAAGGGCTTCAAGGACGTCTTCCAGGACAAGTACAAGGGCCGCATCGTGGCCCTGAACGACAACCGCGAGATCGTCGCCTGGGCGATGATGACCCACGGCATCGACGTCAACCAGATGACGCCCGAGAACCTCGAGAAGGTGAAGCCCACCGTCGAGAAGTGGATCAAGCTCGTGAAGGTCTTCGACTCCGACAGCCCGAAGACCGCGATGATGAACGGCGACGTCGATATCGGCGTGGTGTGGAGCGGCGAGGGCGCCATCCTCGCCAACACCGACAAGAAGTACGCCTTCGTGATCCCCGAGGAGGGCGCGCGTCAGTACATCGACAACCTCGCCATCCCCAAGGGCGCGCCGAACGCCGAGGGCGCGCACCTGTTCATCAACTACATCCTCCGCCCCGAGGTGAGCAAGCTGGTGAGCGACAAGTTCCCCTACACGAACCCCAACAGCGAGGCCCGCAAGCTGCTCACCCCGGAGCAGCTCAAGAACCCCGCGAGCTACCCCGAGATCAAGAGCAAGCAGACCTTCCGCGACATCGGCAAGGCCGCCTCGGATCTCGACAAGATGGTCACCGATCTGAAGGCTGCGGCGAACTGAGACGCCGATGACGCCGGGTACCGGGCAGCTCCCCGAGATCCAGGGTGCGCAGCGCAGGCCAGGGCTGCGCGGGTGGCTGCTCTTCGCGCCGCTCATGCTCTGGCTCTTCGCCTTCGTGATCGCCCCGACCGCGATCATGTTCGTCTACAGCTTCTGCCAGCGCGACGAGCTGGGGCAGGTGGTGTTCGAGTTCTCGCTCTCGAACTACACCCGCGTCTTCGACAAGACGTACCTCAAGATCTTCACCAACTCGATCCAGTACGCCGCGATCACCACGGTGATCTGCCTGCTGGTGGGCTACCCGGTGGCCTACTTCATCGGCCGCGCCAGCGAGCAGATCCGCAACAAGCTGCTGATGCTGGTGATGATCCCCTTCTGGACGAGCTTCCTCATCCGGACCTACGCCTGGATGTCCATCCTTAAGGCCGAGGGGCCCCTCAATGGCATGCTGCTCTACATGCAGCTCATCGCGGCCCCCCTCGACATCCTGTACACCCCGGCGGCCGTGGTGATCGGCCTCGTGTATTCCTACCTGCCCTTCATGATCCTGCCCATCTACGGCAGCGTGGAGAAGCTCGACAACGCCCTCATCGAGGCCGCCTTCGACCTCGGCGCCGGCCCCGTGTCCGCGTTCTCCCACGTGATCGTGCCCCTCACCCGGCCGGGGATCTTCGCGGGCGTCCTCCTCGTGTTCATCCCGGCGATCGGCATGTTCGCCATCACCGATCTCATGGGCGGCGGGCGGGTCCCCATGATCGGCAACGTGATCCAGAACCAGTTCGGGCAAGCCCGCGACTGGCCCTTCGGAGCGGCGCTGGGCATGACCATGCTGCTCCTGTTCGCAGCCTGCTTCGCGCTCAGCATGCGCAAGAGCGACGCCGCGTGAGCGCGGCGCGCGTCGAGGAGTCGGGTCGGATGGATGTGATGGTCGAGCTCAAGCGGGTGACCAAGCGCTTTTCGGGCACCACCGCCGTGAACGAGGTGGACCTGACGATCCGCGCCGGGGAGTTCATCACCCTCCTCGGCCCCTCCGGGTGCGGCAAGACCACGCTGCTCCGGATGATCTCCGGCTTCGAGACGCCGAGCGAGGGCACGGTGCTCCTCGAAGGGAAGGACGTCACCTACGAGCCACCCTACCGCCGCGACGTCAACCAGGTCTTCCAGAGCTACGCCCTCTTCCCGCACATGACGGTGCAGGAGAACATCGCGTTCGGCCTGAAGATGAAGAAGGTCGGCCGCGCCGAGATGGACGAGCGGGTGCGCTCCGCCATCGCCATGGTCTCCCTCGCTGGCATGGAGGCCCGCAAGCCCACGCAGCTCTCCGGCGGGCAGCGGCAGCGCGTGGCCCTGGCCCGCGCCATCGTGTGCAGGCCGAAGGTGCTCCTCCTCGACGAGCCCCTCTCCGCCCTCGACGCCAAGCTCCGCCACTCCATGCAGGTGGAGCTGAAGCAGCTCCAGAAGAAGCTCGGCATCACCTTCGTGTTCGTGACCCACGACCAGGAAGAGGCGCTCACCATGAGCGACCGCATCGCCGTCATCAACAAGGGCAAGATCGAGCAGCTCGGCGACGCCGACGCCATCTACCACCGCCCGAAGACTACCTTCGTCGCCAACTTCATCGGCCAGGCCAACATCCTCCACGCCTCCGTCGTGGCGCGCGAGGCACGGCAGGCCCGGGTCGAGCTGGAAGGGGGACTCACCCTCACCACCAGCGAGGAGCTGCCGGAGGGGGCGGAGCGGGTGCTGGTCTCCATCCGCCCCGAGAAGGTCTGGATCGAGAAGGAGCGCGGCGAGGGAGACAACTGGTTCGAGGCGACCATCGAGGACGAGCTGTTCCAGGGCCCGACCGACCAGCTCCGCCTCAAGACCGATGGCGGCCTTACGCTGTCGGCGCTGGTGGCGAACGAGAGTTCCCGCCGGACCCCCGTCCACGCCGGGGATCGGGTGTGGTGCCACCTTCACCACGACGACATCGTCTTCGTACACGAGGACTGAACCACCCCGACGCCTCGCCCCGGGGATCGGAGGGGGCAGAGGGGGCGAAGCGCCGACGCGGTGCATGCCGACGGGGTGTGGTGGCAGCGTCTCAGGGATGCGAAGGCGCCGACGCCAGGCGGCACGTGGTGTGGTGCCGGCACCTCAGGGCTGCGAAGGCATCGACACCAGGCGCCGTGGGGTGTGGCTACGGCGCGTCATGAACGCGGGTTCGCGCGGGCGTGGATGCGGGCCCCTGCGCGCCTGAAAGCCGCGTAGCATGCGAGGCATGGCCCTTGCGAATCAGGGCAACGTGCTTCGACGTCGCCTCGCGCTCCTCGCACTCTCCTCCCTCCCCTTCGTGGCGCTCCCCGGAGCTGCCCGCGCCGGCGGGGCGCTCCTGCCCAGCGACGACCAGACCCCTGTGGAGCAGCGGGTGGCCGTGGCGATGGGCCCGGAGCGGACCACGGTGTGGACCAGCCTGCGCTTCGACGGCAGCGCCGGCTCCGTGGGGGTGGTGGTGCCGGTGCCGCCGCTCGCGGCGCTCGATCTGACCTCCGACGCGTGGCTCGAAGCGCTGGAGATGGCCACCGCGCCGCGGATCTTCCCTCCCTTCGGTGCGAGCGCGACGTGCCCGGGAGAGGGAGACGACCCGGATGCGGTGCACGTCGCGGGGGATCTGAACCACCAGCAGACGCTTCCACCCGCGGAGCTTCTGGTGCTGGAGAGCGCGGGCGACGTGGCCCTCTGGGCGGTGCAGGCGGGGCTCGATCTCTCTCCGGCGATGGCCTCGAAGCTCGGCGCGATGCAGGGCAAGCGGTTCCTCGTGGCGCGGTTCTTCTCGCCGGGAGGTCCCGCGCTGACGCGTACGCTGCGCGTGGTGCTCCCCGGCGTGGAGCCGGTGCTGCCGCTGTCGCTCACGCAGGCGAGCGGCGACGATGTGCGGGTGACGGCGTGGTTCATCGGGGCGGGGCGCGCGGAGCTGGGCAGCTCCACGCCGGTCACCGTCGAGGAAGAGGCGCTGATCTGGAACGCCGACACGGGCGACTCGAACTACGAGGACGAGCGGATGGCCGCGCTCGTCGCTGCTGGTGCCTCGGGGGCCGTCCTGGAGTGTTCGAGCCACGAGGTGATCCGCAAGGACGTCTCGCTCGGCGGGAGCGTGTCCATCGGCGGCGTCACCTCCACCTACTTCTCCCGGGCGGTGGCCTACGGCGACGGCGAGGGCCAGGCCAGCACGTGCGCCGCCTTCGCCGCGTCGGCGCTGTCCTCGAACGGCACGGTGTCGGCGAGCTGCCCGCGCGCCGATCAGGGCGTGGTCGACGGGACCGACGCCTGCGTGGAGAACCCGGCCGTCGGCGAGGTGAACCCGGGCGTGCTGCGCTGCGGCGAGGGCGCCGACGACCTGGCCATCGCCCTGTCGGGCCTCCCCGTGCAGGATGCGTGGCTGACCCGCTACACCCTCCGCGTCCCCTCCACCCTGATGGGCACCGACCGAGCCGTGTCCTTCTCGGACGGCTCCGAGCTGAGCCCGGAGCTGGTGGCGGAGAACGTGAGCCTCGAAGGCTGCGAGGAGGGCACCGGAGGCGGCGGTCCGGGCACGGGGGGGAACGGCGGCAACGGAGGCGGTGGCCTGGGCCCCGGGACGGGCGTGGGCGCCGGTCCAAGCTCGGGCCCCGGCAGCCCGAGCGGAGGATCGTCGGGCACCACTGGCGGCATCACGTACTACGACGAAGGGTACATCTCCCCCGGGGGCTGCGGGTGTGTGGGGACCGCAGACACGGCCGACTCCTCGTACGGGAGCGGGTGCAGCGGCGACACCTCGGACAGCTACGACGACGGCAGCGGAGACGATGGCTGCAGCGGTGACACCTCGGACAGCTACGACGACGGCTCCTCCGACGCCTGTAGCGGCGACACCTCGGACAGCTACTACGACGACTCCTCAGATAGCTGTTCGAGCGACTCGTCGTCGAGTTCGGATAGCTGCAGCGGCGACAGCGGCGGGAGCGAGGTGGACTGCGACTCCGGGCCGAGCGAGGAGACCGGCGAGGCCGAGGCCTCGATGACGAAGCAGAAGAAGCGCAAGGGCCCGCGCCTCTCGCCGATGGGCCTGGGAATGATGGCCGTGGTGGCGCCGATGCGGCGGCTGCTGCGCCCGCGCCGCCGGAAAGGCGCAGACGCAGACGAGCGCAGCGCGCGCCCCGGTCGCTTCTGGTGATCGCCCGACCCGCGCCCGGACTTCCGCGGTAGCCTCGCGGCGTGGAAGGTCGGGTGCGCCGCGATGTCCGCATGCGTGGCTTCCGGGAGCGGACCTCGGTGGAGGCCGCGCTCGCGATCCTGGAAGCGCGGGTGGGCCGGCTCGGCGACGAGCGCGTGCCCCTCGTCGAGGCCTGCGGGCGCGTCGCCTCGGAGGAGGTGACGGCCTCCGTCAGCGTTCCGCATTTCGCGCGCGCCGCGATGGACGGCTACGCCCTGCGGGGAGAGGCGACCTTCGGAGCGACGGCCTTCGCCCCCGTGGCGCTGCAGCTCGTGGGAGCATCGTGGCCGGGACGCCCGTTCGGAGGCGCTGTAGGGGCGCGCGAAGCGGTGCGGATCACCACGGGAGCGCCGGTGCCGGAGGGGGCGGACGCGGTGCTGATGGCGGAGTACGCGGACGAGGAACCGTCCAACGCAGCGCGGCCCAGGGTGTGGGCCCGCGAGGCGGTCCCACCCGGCAAGCACGTGGCCCAGGTGGGCGAGGATCTCCTCGCGGGCGCGGCGGTGGTGGCAGCGGGGCGGAAGCTCCGGCCCCAGGACCTCGGGGTGCTGGCGTCGACGGGCGTCGGTTCCGTGCGGGTGATCCGGCGCCCCTCGGTGCACATCCTGGTGACGGGCGACGAGCTGCTGCCGCCAGGGAGCATCCCCGAGGGAGCGCGCATCGTGGACGCGAACAGCCTGGTGCTCGGCGCCCTCGCGCGCCGTGATGGCGCCGCGGAGGTGACGGTGACCTATGTCGCGGACCGTCGGGAAGCCGTGCGCGCAGCGATGGGCGGCGCGCCCGAGGACGTGGTGCTGGTGTCCGGCGGATCCTCGGTGGGGCCCGAAGATCACGCGCCGCTGGTGCTGGCGGAGATCGGGGAAGTGGCGGTGCACGGCGTGGCGGTGAGGCCGTCGAGCCCCGCGGGTTTCGGCTTCCTGCCCGATGGCCGGGCGGTGTTCCTGCTGCCCGGGAACCCGGTGTCGTGCCTGTGTGCGTACGAGCTGTTCGCCGGCCCCTCCATCCGCGGGCTCGGAGGCCTGCCGCGGGCGTGGCCTCACCGACGGCGGCGTTGCACGGTGGGGCGGCGCATCGTCTCCGAGATCGGGCGGATGGACTACGTGCGGGTGCGGATCGAGGAGGAGCGGGTGATCCCTCTCATGACGAGCGGCGCGTCCATCCTCACGTCGACGACGCGGGCCGACGGCGTGGTGCTGGTGCCCGCCGACGAGGAAGGCTACGGCGAGGGCGCCGAGGTCGAGGTGCTCCTCTACGACTGAGCGCAGGCGATCCAGGGCGGCGGGCGGCGGGCGGCGGGGCGGTGATGAAGCAGGAGCAGTTCCTGAGCGTGGTGGACCGGGACGAAGCGGAGCGACGCTTCCGGGCGGCGCTCGCGCCGCTCGCTCCGGTGGGCGTGGAAGAGGTGATGCTCGGCGCGACGCTCGGGCGTGTGCTCGCGGAGGACGTGGCGAGCCCGGTGGATGTGCCGGGCTTCGACAGGTCGAACATGGACGGCTTCGCGGTCCGCGCCGAGGACACCTTCGGCGCCAGCGAGCAAGAACCACGGCGCCTGCGCTGCCTCGCCGAGGCCGTCCAGATGGGGGACCTGCCGCGCGGCGTGGTGGAGCCAGGCTGTGCGATGGCCATCCCGACTGGCGGCGTGGTCCCCCGAGGCGCCGACGCGGTGGTGATGGTCGAGCACACCCGCCTTGAGGGCGGAGACGTGCTCGTGGAGAAGCCTGTCGCGCCGGGGAGGGCGATCACCTGGGCGGGGACCGACATCGCCCAGGGCGAGGTGGTGCTGCGGGCCTTCGAGGTGCTGACTTCGCGCGAGACCGGCGTGCTCGCGGCCATGGGTCGCGATCGGGTGCGGGTCTTCCTGCGGCCACGGGTGGCCATCCTCTCAACCGGCGACGAGATCGTGCCCCCCGGGGCGCCCCTCGGCGCGGGCAAGATCTACGACTCGAACCAGGTGATCCTGGCTGACGCCGTGCGGGAAGCGGGAGGCGAGCCCGTGCCCTGCGGGATCACCCGCGATGATCCGGCGGCAGTGCGCGCCGCGCTCCTCGATGCGCTCGCGGCGGCAGACATGGTGCTGCTCTCCGGAGGGACCTCGAAGGGCCCCGGAGACCTGAACGTGCGGGTGCTGGAGGAGACGCTGGAGGCTCCCGGCATCCTCGCCCACGGCGTGGCGCTCAAGCCAGGCAAGCCGCTATGCCTCGCAGCCTCGGACCGCAAGGCCGTGGTGGTGCTGCCAGGGTTCCCCACCTCGGCCATCTTCACGTTCCACGAGTTCGTCGCCCCCGTGATCCGCGCCCTCGCCGGTCGCGCGGAGCCCGGCGCTGGCGGAGGCAGTGGCGCCAGCCCTGCCACAAGTCCTGCCAGGGGAGCGCGGGAGAGGGGATGGTCACGGGCGCGGCTGCCCGTGGCGATGATCTCCGAGGGAGGGCGCACGGAGTACGTCCTGGTGCGGCTCACCGAGGACGACGCCGGCAGGGCCGTGGCCTACCCCATCGGCAAGGGCTCCGGATCGGTCACGGCCTGGAGCCAGGCAGACGGCTACTTCGTGATCCCGCGCGGCGTGGAGCGCCTTGAGGCTGGCGATGAGGTGGACATCCTGCCCGTCGCGGGGGCGAGCCCGCGTCGGGTGGACCTCGTGGTGATCGGGAGCCACTGCATGGGCCTCGACGTGCTGCTGGGGCGCCTCTCGCGGCGCGGCATCACCAGCAAGCTGATCGCGGTGGGGAGCGAAGGCGGCCTCGCCGCCGTGCGCCGCGGGGAGTGCGACGCCGCCGGCGTGCACCTCTACGATGCCGTGACAGGCAGCTACAACGCGCCGTTCATGGGTCCAGGGCTCGTGCTCGCGCGGGGCTACGGCCGGCTCCAGGGCGTGGTGTACCGCGCCGGAGACGCGCGCTTCGAAGGACGGGAGGCGGCGGAGGCCGTGCGGGAAGCCGCGCAGACGCCTTCCGTGATGATGATCAACCGGAACCGGGGAAGCGGGACGAGGGCCCTGTACGACGAACTCCTCGGGGACGCGCGCCCCGCGGGGTACGCTGTGGAAGCCTCGTCCCACCACGCGATCGGCGCTGCGGTGGCGCAGGGGCGGGCCGACTTCGGGATCGCCATCGAACTGGTGGCGCGGGAGCGTGGACTCGGGTTCTTGCCGCTGCGCGAGGAGAGGTTCGACATGGTGATCGCCGAGGCGCGGGCTGGCCGGCCAGGGGTGCGGGCGCTCCTCGAAGAGCTGGGCTCGGAGGAGGTGCGGAGAGCGCTGCGGGCGCGGGGGCTGAGAGCATGAGCGGCGTCCCGAGCGAAGAAGGCGCGCGCGTACCTGCTGGGCGGGTCGCGGGGCTCGCGGGCGTGGTGCTGTGCGGAGGGCAGAGCCGGCGGATGGGTCGGGCGAAGGCGTGGCTGGACTTCGGCGGGGAGCCGCTCCTCGCGAGGGTGGTGCGTCGCGTCGCGGAGGCTGCCTGGCCCGTGGTGGTGGTCGCCGCGCCAGGGCAGGACGTGCCGGCGTTGCCCGCGGGAGTCACGGTGGTGCGGGACGCCGTGGAAGGGCAGGGGCCGCTGCGGGGGATCGCCGCGGGCCTGGAGGCCGTCGCGCCCCACGCGGAGCGCGCCTACGTGTCGGCCACGGACGCGCCCTTCCTCACCCCTGCGTTCGTGCGCCGGATGGCGGCGCTGCAGCAGGGGTTCGCCGTGGCCGTGCCCCATGCGGAGGGACACCACCACCCGCTGGCGTCGGTATACGGGTGCGCGGTGAGGGCGGAGGCACTGGCGCTGCTCGCGGCGGACAGGAGGCGCCCCTTCTTCCTGTTCGAGCAGGTGCCGACCCGGGTGGTGTCGCCCGAGCTCTTGCTCGAAGACGAGGCGCTCGCGGCGGCAGACCCCGAGCTGTGGTCGCTCCGGAATCTGAACACCCCCGACGATTACGCGGCCGCCCTGGCCGCGGCTGGCCTCCGCTGAGGCGTCCTGCGGGTGAAACGTATCGTCCGGTTCCCCGCCGGGCGCGCCGGTGCTCTCAGGCCGTCGGCGGCTGGGGGATTTCCTTGGCGGGGGCGCGCTTGCGCCGCGGGGTGACCTCGGGAAGCTCGCGGTGGAGCAGGGCAGGCGGGAGCACGCCGTGCTCGCGAAACGCCTCCAGTACGCGCTCGGTGACGTCGGTGTGGAACTCCTGCTCGTACTTCACGTCGAGCACGTGGGCCTTGGCGCGGAGGCGCACGGCGAAGTAGCTCTCGTGCACCACCTGGTTCACGACGATGAGCCAGGGCCGCTTCTGGTAGACGTACCGGCTCGTCGTCAGCGACTCCTCCACGAGCTGCTTGGCCAGGGCGACGTCCTGATCCACGCCCACGAAGAAATCGAGCTGGATCAGCATGTCGAGCGCCCCGTAGTTGCCGGAGGACACCGCCTCCGTGAGGAACTTGTTGTTGGGGATGGTGACGATGTTGTCGTCGAGGGTGATGAGACGGACCGAGCGCAGGCCGATGGAGATCACCTCGCCGTACGTGCCGGCGAACGTCACCCGGTCGCCCACCTGGAAGGGGCGGTCGAGGATGATGGTGACGCCCGCGAGGATCGAGGCCGCGAGGTCCTTGAGCGCGAAGCCGACGGTCACCGCGGCGGTGCCGGTGAGGGCCAGGACCACCTCGCGCGAGAGGCTGACCGAGGCGCTCACCGCGAGGACGATGCCGGCGAGGTAGAGCGCGAACCCGGTCAGCGTGGAGATCTGGTTCACCAGCAGGCGGCGGTGGGTGAAGCGATCGCCGACGCGCGTGAGCGTGGCGCGCACGAGGCGCACCGCGAACCAGGTGAGGAACAGGACGCCGAGGCCGGTGAGCACCCCGCCGAGGCGGATGATCTCGATGAGGTTGGGGTCGCCAGGATCCACGTCGATCGTCGGGGCCATCGTCTCCCTCACGGCTCGATGAGGTGCTTGCGGAGCAGGAAGCCGCTCACCGCTCCCTGCCAGCGGGTGGTCACGCGGTAGCGGCGCTCCGCGGCGGCGAGGACGCCCCTCTCCGCGAGGCGGACGAGGACCGCCTCGCAGGTGGACGCCGGGTAGCGCAGGGAGCGCTCCGCCTCCTCCGGCGTGACGTCGCCGTGCCACATCACGCTGGCAAGCACGAAGCGCGCCGGCTCGTCGAGGATCTCCAGCTCGTCCTCGTAAGGGCTCCGGAACAGGCGCACCCGCACCTTCCGGTCTCCATCGGGCACGAGGGAGCGGAGCCAGAAGTGGAGCGCCACCCGAGGCGACCCGTCGGCGTGGTCCCAGAGGAGGCGCATGTAGTCGTGCTCGGTGCTGACCAGGCGCGCTTCGCGCTCGTGACCACCGACCTCTTCGAGCAGCAGATCGTCGAAGGAGATGGCGTAGCCGCTCTGCTCGTTGCGGGCGTGGATGAGCGAGGCGATCTCCTGCTCGGACCAGCGAGGAAGGGTGAGGGTGGTGCGGAACGCGCCGACGTTCTGGCGGGCGAAGCGGAGGTAGTGAAAGGCGTAGAGATCCATCGTGCACAGCCAGAAGGCGCTGTCACTGGCCTGCTCGATGAGGCGCTGGAGGGCGTCCCAGGCGCCCCAGGCGCCGGCCCCGCGGAGGAGGAGGCGCTCGGTGTGATCGACGACGACGAGGCGCGCCTCTCCGGTCCGCATCCAGGCCGCGAGAGCCTCGACGCTGGCGCGGGCTTCCTGGGGAGCACCCAGCGCGGCGCCGATCTGCGCGTACAGCTCGCCTGCGCTGGTGATGCGGCGTGGAAGGAGGACCCGCACCGCGGCCAGGGCGCCCGCGCGCTGCTCGGCGGCCGCGAGCCAGCTCGTCTTGCCCGAGCCGGCGCTGCCGACGAGGAGCACCGCGCCGAGGCGCTCTCCGGCGCGCCATGCCGAGAGATCCTGAGCGAACCTGTCGATCCCGGGAAAGCGATCGATACCCTCGGCGGGGTCGTCGAGCGGCGCCTCGGAGAAGCAGGCCACCAGGTCGGGTGGCAGCCCCACGGCGGTGACGCGCCCCTCGTCGCCGTCCTCGGCGCGACGCTCCAGGCGCTTGCGGAACAGGTAGGCGAGGACCTTGCGCGACTGCTCGAAGCCGAGCACGAAGCGGCGGGCCGCCCCGCTGGCGCCGGCGAGGAGGATAACCCCGAACGCCGCGACGGCGACGAAGAAGCCGTACCAGCGATCGCGGGTCGAGCGCACCGCGTCGGCCAGGCTGCCGGTGGCGGTGAGCTGGAGGTAAGCGTCGGCGATGTGCCCGCGCCACCTGCGGATCAAGGTGAAGAAGATGGGGATGGCCCCGAGCCACGCGAACCTGCGGACCTGGTGGTGGATGAACGCCTCGCCCACGATGGCGGCGGTGAGCGACAGGACCACCTGGACCCCGAGGGCATAGCGGCCGACGAGGCGTAGAGAGCGGAGGATCTTGGCGCTCGTCGCCTCGCCGATGGGGGCGTTCGGGGTGCTGGAGAGCCAGGTGATGGCCCGGTGCGCGGCCTTGAGGGCGAGGCGGTAGAGGCCGTACCAGACGAGCAGCGCGTGAGCGATGCGCGCCTCGTCGATGGTGGAGAGCGGCCCGAGCACGGCGTGCACGCCCCAGAGAGCGGCGAGGAAGACGAGCTCCGGCGAGAGCGCTTCGAGGGCATCGAGCGCGCGCTGGAGCGCGCGGAGGAGAGGAGGCCGACGAATGACGCTGGAGATGGCCTTCCAGGCAGCGTCGCGCAGGCGGCGGCGCCTCCGGAAGAGGGTGAGCGCCGTGGCCAGCACGAGGAGGACGGGGACGCCGCGGGTGATGACCGCGCCGATCACGTAGGGGTCGCGCATGGCAGCGCGCGTGCGGACCGCCAGGTCGTCGCGGCTGAGCGTGTACCAGCGGCCGCGGGCGCCCACATGCCAGATCTCCCAGCCGAGCTGGGTGCCCCCCTCGGGGCCGAGGCCCAGTACCTCGTCGCGGCGCGCGGGGCTGAGCTTGTCGAGGAGAAGTACCCGCGCCTCGTTCAGCTCCTGCTCGCCGGTGAGCAGCTCGTCGAGGCGCGCCGACGTCAGCCGGCGCGACTCCTCGATGAGCGCCCGCTCTCCGTCGGCGAGCGTCTCGGCCAGCGTGAGGATCTCCTGGCGCTCGCGTTCGAGCTCTCCGGCGCCACTCGGGAGCGCCTCCCGGGGGAGGCTGTAGCGCGGCACAGGCTGACCGTCGCGGAGCGCCGTGGCCACCCCGAGGGCGGCTTCGGTGTCGGGACGGAGCGCCACGAGCTGCGCCATGATCCGGCCGTACAGCGCGTCGGTGGCCGCGGTCCCAGGCTGCGCAGTCCCTGCGGCCTCCAGCAGCTCGAATAGGCGTGCCTGCCGCGCTGTCGACGTGGCCGCGTCCTCACCCCGGCGGCGTGACAGCTCCTCCCGGAGCTGCGCTTGATCACGGCGCACCTGCTCGGCGCGGGCGCGCTCGCTGGCGAGGGTGCGTTGCGCCGCGCTGCGCGCTTGCTCGGCCTCGGCAAGAGCGCGCTTCCGGGCCTCCTCTGCGGCGCGTGCCTCGTCGGCGGCGCCCTTCCTTTCCGCCTCCGCAAGGGCCTGCTGCGCGACGCTCCGCGCGCGGTCCGCTTCTGCCTCCGCGATGCGCCGCCGCTCCCACGCTGGCTTGTCGAGCAGCGCGAGCTGGGCCTCCGCCAGGGCCTGCTGGGAGCGCCGGATCTCGTGCTCCAGCCGCTCCCGTGCCTGGCCCTGGGGTTCGTCTGCAAGAGCGCCATCTGCTGTGGCATCCGGAGCTGCAGCGTCGGAGGTATCGGCAACGCCAGCGTCCAGAGGGCCAGCGTCGGGGCTCTCGGCGGTGCGGTCGCGCGCCTGGTCCGCCTTGCGCATCTCCTCCAAATCGCGGGCGATCTCTCCTCGACGCAGGGCGACAGCCGCGTCATCCAGCAGATCGACACCGAGCAGCGCTCCCGACGTGAGTCCGCTGTCTGGCAGGACTCCCCGGAGGAGCGCCCCCAGTGCGTCGCGCTGCCCTTCGAGCTGCTTCACCCGCGCTTCGAGCGTCGCGAGCGCCTCGCCCTCCCCCGCCTCCCCCGCGTCTCCTGCGTCCTCCGCGCCTTCCGTGCCTCCCGCGACCCCGCGGCTCGCCTCCGCGCCCTGGCCCGGCCCCTCTCCCAGCGCCCCTGCCTCTCCTGCCGCGCCCCCGTCTACCGGTAGGCCCGCATCCGCGCGTCGGGGTGCGGCGGCGGCTCCCGCAGGCTCTACGACCCCGCCGATCGTGGCAAGGGTGCCTGCCAGCAAGACCGCTCCCGCGGCTCCGATCCCTCTCTGCACCAGTGAGCGCCCCACCATCTCGGCAGGTCACCCCACCAGCCTCCTGCCCGTTTTGCAAGACTTGAGGTCCAACGGATCGCGGGCCGGTGTGGCCGCGGGAACAACGAGACCTCATCATGACTCTGACACGGCTGGCCGGAGGACCCGATGCTGAGACCTCACCGCGCGATTCCCGCACTCGCCTTCCCCTTCGCCCTGGTCGGCCTGGCCGCCGGGTGGCTGTCGTCGGGGGCGCTCGCGGTGCCGCTCATCGGCTACTCAAACCATCCAAGGCGCGGGATGGCCGCGCTCCTGGCCATGGCGGTGGGCGCTGGCGTGGGCGCGGCGCTCACCTGGCGCTGCGTGCGCTCCCCCGAGGAGCGCGTGGGCGGACAGCTCCTCGCGTCGGTGCTGGTGGGAGGGGCCCTGACCGGCGGCGTGGTGGGTAGCGCGGAGGCGGGCCTCGCGCGAGGCATGCCGGCCGGCGTCGTGGCCGGGGTGCTCACGGGCCTCGCGTTCTTCCCGGTCTGCTCGGTGGTGGTCGGCGCCGCGCGGCGCGCCGTGCGGGCGCGGCTCGGATCGATCGTGGCCGGATCGGATGCGCGTGCGGTGTGGTCCATCCTGGCGACCGCGCTGTCGCTCGCCACCCTCGTCGCCCTGCCGGAGTGGGCGGGCGCGCTGCTGGCGAAGGCGCCGCGGCACATCCTCGACCGGGTGTGGGAAGCGGAACGGCCCTACGTGGCTGCGAGCGTTGCCCTCGGCGCGGTGCTGCTGATCGCCACCATCCTCGTGGCGGACCTGGTGGCCCTCAGGGGGGTGAGGCGGGTGATGCAGACCCACCTGGAGCCGCACGAGCCTCGCCCTGGCGAGAGCGGCGGGGAGGTGCCTGCCCTGGACCTCGGCCTGGGTGAGGAGACGCAGGCGCAGCTCGCGCGCGGAGGTTCGGCGTACCGCAGCCAGCCGCGCGCGGTGGCGTTGCTCGTGGGGAGCGCTGACCAGGCCCGCGAGGCGCTGCGGCGTGCGATCGCGCGGGGAGCCGCGGGGCTCGTGGCTGGAGGCCTGGTGCTCGGGACCCACGCGTGGGCTGCCGTGGGAGGTGGATCGCAGACCTATGCGGAGGCGCGGTGCGCACAGGACAGTGCGTCGGGGTGCGTGCACGCCGCGCGCGGCTACCTGGCCAGCGCCCCGGTCTCGGACGCCGACGTCGCCCACGCCCGGGAGCTGCTCCGCCGTGCGTGCGCGCGCGCAGATGCCGCGGGGTGCGCGGAGCTATCCCGGTTGCTCGAATCGTCCTCTCTGGAGACCGAGGACTTCGAGTGGGCAGCGACGACGGCGTGCCTGATGGGCGTGAGTGAGCGTTGCCGCACCGTCGCCTCCGCCCTTCGCAACAAGACCCCCGAGCGCGCGCTCTCCTTCTTCCGCCTCGGCTGCGGCTACGGCGACACCGCGAGCTGCCACCTCATCGAGGAGGTCGAACGCGCTGCCCACGCCCGCACGGTGCGGTGACGCGAGCCCCTCGCGCTCACGAGCCCGCGGTCCCCTCGGCGCTCCCGCCGAGCACCAGCGGCTGGAGCCGGCCCACCGCCGGATCCTCTCCCGCGAGCTGCGCGTAGGCCACCGGGTCGCGCGCTTCGAGGGTGGCGAGGAGCTGCTGGAGCCCCCGCGCGGAGCCGAAGATGTTCGACCGCTCCAGCTCCGACTCGCTGACGCACGATCGCACCACGTTGCGCGACACCTCTGGCAGCTTGAGCGCCGAGAGCGCCGTGGCCCACAGCGCATCGAGCAGGTTCTGTGGCGCGGGCACCTCCAGCATCCCCGAGAGCAGGAGCAAGATGGCACCGCGCTGCCCTGCCACGCCTGCGAGCGGCCCCTCCGCCGGCAGGTACCCTACGTCCAGCGCGCGCCGCAGCGCGTCCGCCGCGCAGAGCAGCGCCTTCACCTCCTTCGAGGCATGGCTCAGGAAACTGTGGAACAGCACCTCCGCGACGAACCCGCCCTCGGCGTCCGGCGCCGGCAGGTAGCGCACCACGGCCGGCATGCGCCCGAGGTCGTGAGCGGGCCCCGTGCCTGCGGGCACGTCCTCGGGCGGCTCGCGCTGGCTGTAGAAGCCCCCCGACTGGAATGGATAGAACAGCTCACTCTTGCCGGGCAGGCCCTCCCAGAGCGCGCCGTACTGCGCGGCGCGGTTCAGGCACCCCGAGGCCCAGCTCAGGCCCAGCGCCGCAGCGCCGCCGACCTGCGAGGCCCGCACCCCGGGGTCGCGCGGCTCCAGCGAGGCGTGCACGTCTTCCGCGATCTCGATCAGGTCGAAGTCGAGGAAGCCATCGTAGCAGTCGGCGCGGCCGTCCTGGTTCACGTCGTCGTAGCGGGCCACCACGCGCGGGTGCGACGGCCCCACGAACTGCACGAAGCCCGGGGAGCCGTCATGCGGATGGCGCCACTGCGCCCGCCGGATGCGCTCGGTGATCTGCGCGTGGGTCTCGCCGTGGCGCATCCCCTCCAGCACCGCCAGGAAGCAATCGAGCCCCTCGGAGGCGCTCACCTCGCCCTCCGCGTCCTTGCGGAAGTAGGTGGAGTCCCACGACGAGTAGATGTCCGCGTCCGGGAACATGCGGGAGATCGCGAAGCGCGTGGTGAGCCCCGCGCACTGGGAGTTCATCATCAGCTTGTAGCCCTCCTGGCGCACCCTGACGGTGGCCGCGCGCAGGTCGAAGGCGCCGAGCTGGGCGTGTCGGTTGATCAGCAAGCCCATGAAGAACCTGCTCCCCATCTCCAGGTGCTCGTCCCGCGGAAGCGCGGCGCGCGCAAAGATGCGCACGGGCGCCCCGCTCGGGGTGCGGAACGGCGCCTCGTAGGCCCGGTACTGCGCGCGGTGCGTCGGCGGCGCAGGGGTGCCGTCGGGCAGCGGGATCTCGCGGAACCCCGCGGAGCGCACGAGGAGGCGTTGCTCCCCGACGATGAACTCTCCCGCCGAGCACATGGCCACGTTCCAGGGACCGGTGAGTTCCGCGTAAGGCGGCGCTTCCCGGAGGAGCCCGCGCACCAGGGCCTGCACCTCCTCGCGATGCGCCCGGGTGAGCGCCGGCGCCCGGAGCTGGAGGAGGTGCACGGCGTGCGCGCGCAGCGCAGGGCGCGCCGTCTCGTGGTCCTGCTCGGCGTGCGCGAGCCGCAGCATCTCCTGCGCAGCCTCCTCGGCCACGGCGCCGAAGGCCGGATCACGCAGCGCCGTGGCCGTGAGGTGTGCGAGCACCGTCAGCCCTGCCGATCGGGTCTGCGCCGCCCCGAGAGGATCCTCCCGCGCCGCGCGCTCGCCGACGGCCGCCGCGCCGAGTGCCCCGCGCACCTGTGCGAGCAGGCACGTCCCCTGCTGCGCGGAGAGGCGCTCGCGCCTGGATGCCGTGGCAGAGAGTGACCCGCCCGCGGAGAAGAGCCGGTCGAACCCCGTGCCTCGCCGCCCGGAGATCCAGCGCGCCGCCGTCACCAGCACCTCCCTCGCCGCCATGCCTTGCGGCGCTGCCGCGGGGGTGTGGCTCAGCTCTCCCGAGGGCAGGAGCCAGAGCGGCGCCGCGCTCTCGCGGCCAAGGGTGAGATCGAGCGCACCCGGCGCCGGCGTTCTCTCCTCCGGTAAAGCCGCGCTCGATGCTGGAGCGTCGGGTGCGGCGGGGGTCGACACGGGCGCGCTGCCCTCTCGCTCAGCGCGCTGCCGGCGCCGCCGCGCAGCGGAAAGACCCGGCCGGATCCTGGCGCGCAAACGGGTAGGGGATCTTGCCCACCAGGGACTCGGCCCGGCTCCACTCGTCCTGTGAAGGCAGCCGCTTGCCTTCCGAGCGGCACAGGGCTGCCGCCTCATCGCGGCGCACGCAGTGGGCCACCACGGAGGGCCCCTGGTCCGCGGACGCCTTCCCTGCACAGGGAGCCCCGGAGGGTGGAGGGGCCAGGGCGGGGCAGCTCCCGCGGGAAGCGCACGCCTCGTAGCGTGTGGTGGTGACCTCCGCCTCGTCGAGGCACAGCCCTGGCGAGACCTGCGTCATCCCCGCCGGGCACGGGCCGGACGGGGCTGGAGCGGGGCGTTGCCACCACAGGATGAGCGCCGCGCCCGCAACGAGCACCAGCCCACCCACGACGAGGGTGGGCCAGCGCATCGGCGGCGCCGGAGGAGGGGTCGAGCGATGCGCTCGGGATGGAGGTGCCGGCATCTCCGCCGCCGCGCCGGTCTCGGGCGACGCTGGCAGATCGGCTTCGTGGGCGACCGCGGTCGCAGCAACCGCCGTCGCCATCTCGGCCTCGGCATTCGCGACACCCGTGCGCTTCTCGGCCGCTGTGCCCGCCGCCTCCGCGTCTCCGGTGCGTGCGCCGGCCGCTGGAGCCGTTGGTCCTGCAGCCGTCGGTCCTGCAGCCGTCGGTCCTGCAGCCGTCGCTCCTTCAGCCGTCCCTGTCGCGACATCGCCCGTCACCGGGTCGGCCTTCACGGCACCCGAGAGCGCAGCGCCCGAGAGCGCGGTGCCGCTGGGAAGTGTCGGCGCAGGCGCGCGTGCCGGTCCTGCGTGCGCGGGCGAGGCTCCTGCTGCATGCCCGGCGGTCACCTCGGGCGCGGCCTCTCCACCGGCTGCCCCCGACGCCTGGCTCGCGGAGGACACCTCGCCTCCGGAGCCGGCTTCCCTGGCCTCCGCGGGGGCACCGGCCGTGTCCGACGCCTGCTCTGCCGCCGCAGCCTCGCGTCTGGCGTTCTCCTCGCGCACCGCGCTCGTGAGGCTGTCGAGGTGCGCCACGGCCTGGCTGGTCAGGTCGCCCGCGGCTGGCGAGGGCGCGACGAGCCGCGGACCTTCCACCGCCGGGAACTCCCCCGAGGGCGAGCGCGCTGGCGCCGGCGGTCCAAACGGGCGGAAGGTGATGTTGCCGAAGCGGTTCAGCACCTTGCCCACCTCCTGCAAGGTGGGGCGCTGCTCGCGATCGACCGTGAGCATCTTCTCGACCATCATCGCCACGATGGTCGGCGTTTGAGGCGCCACGAGGCGCACCTTCGTCACCGTCCCGGCGAGGATGCGCTTCAGGATCTTCTCCGTGGTCGAGCCCTCCAGCGGCCGGATCCCGGTGAGCGCCTCGTAGAGGATGACCCCGAGCGACCACACGTCGGCGCGGTGGTCCACGTCGGGTGCGCCGAGCACCTGCTCGGGGGCCATGTAGTGGGGCGTGCCGAGCAGCGTCCCCGGCCCGTCGAGGCCTGCCGCGCGCGCCGCAGCGCCATCCACCGTGGTGAGCGGCGTGATCCCGAAGTCGAGCACCTTGATGCGGGCGCTGCCCACCTGACCGCGCCCCGGCTCCACGAGGAAGATGTTCTCGGGGCGCAGGTCGCGGTGCACGATCCCCTGCGCGTGGGCGCTGCCCACCGCGGACATCGCGGGCAGGAGGATGCGCGCCAGCTCCGGCAGGTCGAGCCGCTTCTCGCGCTGGAGCCGCGCGCGCAGCGACTCGCCGTTGAGCAGCTCCGTCACCACCACGGGCGTGCCGTCGTTGAGGGTCAGCACCTCGTGGATGGTGCTCGCGCTCGGGTGCCTCACCGAGGCCGCGGCCCGCGCTTCCCGGACCAGGCGCTGGGCGCTGTCGGGTCCCAGGCTCGCCGGGGGGCTCAGGAGCTTGAGCGCGACCGGAGGACCGCCGTCGAGGCGAACCGCCGACCACACCACGCCCATCTCGCCTGCGGAGAGGACGCGGGCGAGCCGGTATCGTCCTTCGATGATGGTGCCGTCGGTGAGCTCAAGCCCCACGTGTCACATTCCTGTCTGGCGGGGGTAGCTCCCCGCGCGCACGGCGTTTCTTGCTCTCGTCACACGCTCGCCCATACCGTCCCCGTGCGCCGGCGCTCGGTGTAGGCGTCACCCGTGAGCGCGTAGCGCATCAGCTCGTTGGTAACCGGGTGCTGGAGCAGCACCCGGGGCTCCTCGGTGGAGCGGCCGATCTCCCTGTCGAACCGCCGCAGGTAGTCGATGGCGGCGAGCAGATCCCCCGAGAGGATGTAGGCGATCCGATACTCGCTTCGCCGCACGCCGATGGTGAACGTGCGCGGGTCGTATGCGGAGCTGACCTTCCCGACCAGCTCTTCGAGCTGCTTGCGCTGCCGCCTCCCGATCGCGCGCTGCACCGAGGGCAGCATCTGCTGCGCCGCGTGCTCGCGGGCGTGGGTCAGCTCCCCCGAGAAGAACGCCGGCTCCAGGGTGCGCATCGCCGCGAGGAGCATCCCGTCGGCCGCCTCGATGGAGATCTCGTCGAGGAACGTGAACCCGAGCGCCACGCGCGAGAGCAGCCTGCCCAGCGCGAAGGCCTGCTCCAGCTCCGGCAGCTCGACGAAGGAGGTCGCCGCCACCAGCGCCGGCGGATCTCCCGGGTACACCCGCGCCGCGCCCTGCCAGGCCGGCGACAGGTAAAGCTCGAACGCCTCGACGCCCAGCGCGCGCGCCATGCGCTCGGCGAGGATCCGGGTCGGGTGTCCGTCGCGCGGGCTCACCCGCTCTCGCGACCCGATGCCCAGGTTGCTCAGCTCGAAGCGGATCGCCTTGGCGGCGACCGGCGCGAGCGCGACGGCCACGTCGACCATCGCGTTCTGCGCCTCGGGCACGAGCAGGTCGTTCACCTCCTTGCCGGCCAGGACGCCGGGAGGGAGCGCCTCGGCGGGCAGGCGCCGCGACCGGAGGCGCATCACCCGGTCCGGCGTGATCTCCCCGAGGCAAGCCCGCACCTCCTCCACGGCGAGGCGCTCCTCGGTGCGCCCCTCCTTCGCGAGCGACGACTCCATCGCCGAGAGGGCGAGGCTCAGGTCCGCCGCGCGCGCGAAGACCTCCGGATCGGACGAGAGCGCCTCGCGCAGCACCTGCACGGCCTCCCCGTTCCTCCCTGCCACCTCCAGCCCGCGCCCGAGCGCCGTCCGCGTCTCCGGCGGCGCCCCCGGGATCACCGTCGCCTGCTGCAGGTGCGCGATGCCCTCGCGCGCCCTCCCCAGGCTGCTCACCTCGAGCAGGCCCAGCGTGGTCAACCAGCGCGGCTCCAGCGGTTGCCGCCGCGAGGACGCCACGTCGAGGAGCTGCTGCAGCGCCTTGCCGTAGGCCATCGCCCCGTCCGTGGTGTCAGTGCGGTACAGCCGCGAGAGCGCCGTCCACGCCCGCTGATCGGCGGGGGCGCTCACCACGGCGTCGCACATCGACCGCACCATCCCCGCCGTGTCGCCCGCCTCGCGGCACGCGTCCGAGAGGCGCAGCGCAGCCTCCGCGCGGCTCGGCGCGTCGGGCGCGATGTCCACGAGCCGCCCGAGCGCGTGGAGGATGACCCCGTGGTCGCCGCGGGTGACGCCGATCTTGTGCTGCCGCTCCAGCGCCAGCCGGTTGTTCGGCTCGAGCAGCAGCACCGCCTGGAGCGCCTCCAGCGCGAGCGGCAGGTCCGCGAGCGGCCCCTCGTAGAGATCGCTGAGCAGGAAGTAGGCGGTGACCTTGGTCTCCGCGTCGGGCGCCGCGATGACCGAGCGCTTCAGGGTGTCGCGCGCCTCCGCCCACACCCGCTGTGTGGTGAGCAGCCGCGCGAGGAGCAGCAGCGCTTCCGGATCGTCCGGCGTCACCTCCACCACCCGGCGCATCGCCGCGATCCCCACCCCGGGCTCGGGCGCGCCACCGCGCCCCTGGTGCCGCAGGATGGCCCGCCCGATCTCGGTGCCGAGCAGCACCACCGCGTCCGGGTGTGTCGCCTTCTCCAGCGCGCCGCCCAGCCGGTCGGCGAGCCGCGCCGGCTCCGCCACCAGCATGTGCGCCACCGCCCGCGCCGCCGCCGTGCTGTCCGGGTGGATGCGCAGCGCCTCCTCGTACAGATCGAGCGCGCGCGCCTGCGGCTCTCCGCCCTGCTCCTCCGCGGTCAGCTCGGCCGCGCGCACCAGGTGCGCCGCCTGCGCCGCGGCTCCCGAGAGCAGCCGCGAGAGCGCCGTCTGCGCCAGGATCATGCTCCCCCGGTCCCCGAGGAGCTGCGCCAGCCGGTCGAGGCCGCGCGCGGCCAGCAAGCTCTCCGGCCACAGCGACAGCGCGCTCCGGTAGCCCGCGAGCGCCGCCCGCGCCGAGGACACGTCGGTCTCCGCGTGTGCCTCGGCCAGCACCGCCTCCTCGATGTGGTAGAGCGCCCGCCCCACCGGATCGGGGGTGAGCTCCTTGCGCGCCCGCAGCGCATCGAGGAGCAGCCCCCGCGCCGTGAGCGCCGCCGGGTGGGCCACCGACCCTCCGCCCACCTTGCCCGCCACCCGGATCATCGCGGAGAGCGCGGCCGTGTCCTTCGGCGCGTCACGGAGGATGCGCTCCAGCGCCTCCAGCGTCGCGCCCGGCCCGACCTGCTCCTCCAGGCTCACCACCTCCCAGAGCGCCCCGGCCCGCGCCGCGCTCGACATCAGCACGTCGGCCTCGGCCTGCAGCACCGCCGCCAGGGACGTCGGCGCGTCGACGAGCCGGTGGAGCTGCTCCAGCAGCCGCAGCGCCGGCACGTGCGACGGCACCACGGCGATGAGCCCTTGCAGGATCTCCACCGCCTCCCGCGGGTCGGCCGCGGCGAGCACGTGCGCCAGTGACACCCGGATCCCGTGGTCCACCGCTGCCGGCGGCTTGCGTTCGAGCCACCGCCCGTAGAGCGCCGCGAGTTCCGCCTCCGCGCGCGGCGCCGCCTGCGATGCCGGGCGCCCCCACACCCCCGGCCCGTGCCCGTCGGCGCGCAGGTAAATGCGCTCCATCTGCTCCAGGATGGCCGGGTCTCCCCCCCGCTCAGCGAGCGCGCTGTCGGCCCGCGTCAGGCTCTTCAGCGCCTCGTCGTCGCGTCCCAGCACCAGCTCCTGCACCTCGGCGGCCTGCACCCAGAGGCGCCCTGCGTCCTCCGGATCCTGCGCCTCCCCCGCGAGCCCCCCGAGCACCGCCACGAGCTGCTCGTGATCCCCGGTCTCCCGGAGGAGCCGCGCGATCTCCAGCCGCGGCAGCGGGTGACGGGGCTTCAGCCGCGCCGCCTCGCGGTACGCCGCCACCGCGGACTTCGGCCGCATCAACCGCCGCTCGTCGAGGCCGGCGATCTCGATCCACAGCGCGAACGCGTTCTCCGACTCGCCCGGGGGTGCCCCGTCCCGCGCCCCCCGCATGATCAACCGCAGGAGCGCCGCCCGCGCCTCCTCGTAGCGGCCCGCGCGCTCGTTCATCCGCGCCCGCGCCCGCAGCGCATCCACGTCGTCGGGGTTGATCGCCAGCGCCCGATCGACGAGTGCCGACGCCCGGTCCCGGTCTCCGAGCCGACCCTCGGTGATGTCGGCGGCGCGCAGGAGCAGGCGCCGCTCCAGCTCCCGGTCGCCGGTGAGGTCGGCCTCTGCGCACAGCGCCCGCGCCAGCCGCTGTGCGTCCCCCGCGCGCGCCGCGTTGCGCTGCAGCGCCAGGATCGCCGTGCGCCGCTGGGGATCGATCTCCAGGATCCGGTCGATGTCCTCGATGGCCCGCGCCGGCTGCCCCAGCTCGTCTTCCCAGATGGCGACCAGCTTCTCGAGCAGCCCCACCTTGCGCGCCGCGTCCTGCGTCGTCGCCGCCGCCTGCGTGTACAGGTCGAGCCGCGCGCGCACCCCCCGCGGATCCTCCTCGTTCCGCCACGCCCCCGACCGGGAGCGCGACGGGTTCTCGTCCTCGGGCATCGGTACCGGCCGCGGCGACAGCAGCGCCGACAGCGCATCGAACACCGGCCCGTTGCCGGGGTCGACGACCCATGCCGCGCGCAGGTACGCCACCGCCTCGTCCGGCCTCCGGAGCTGCCGCTCGCAGATCTCCGCCGCCCGGATCAGCGCGTTCACGCGCACGGACGCGGACCTGTCGGAGCTCGCCACCTCCATCCATGTCTGCACCCGCTGGTCGTCCCGCCCGAGCCGCGCGAGCGCCCGGTCGAGCCGCTCCCGCGTCGCCATGTCGTGCGGGTCCCGCCCCAGCGCCTGCCCCGCGTGCCCTGCTGCCCGCTCCGGCTCGCCGAGCCCCTCGTAGATCTCGGAGAGCCGCACCTGCTCGTGGACGATCGCCTCCTCGTCGGTGAGCAGCGCGAGCTGCTGCAGCCGCACCGCCGCTGCCGCCTCCACCGCCCCGCTCGCATCCAGCAAGCGCAGGAGCTCCGCGAGCGCCCGCCGCGCCGTCGGCGACGACGAGGGCGCCCTCCCTGCTGCCCGCGACAGCAGCGCCACCGCATCGGCCGGCGCGCGCAGCTTGTCGACGAGGAGCCTCCCTGCCGTGTAGAGCAGCCGCGAGGCGCGCGCATCGTCGCGCTCCTGCTCCGCCTCCACGCTCAGCGCGCTCACGAGGCCCACCATCCCGTTGTGCCGGATCAGGTGGCGCCGCAGCGCATCGCGCACCGGCCCTGGCGCCGGATCGAACGCCACCGCCGCCTCCAGCGACGCGAGCGCCAGGTCCGGCTTGCTGAGCTTGCGATCCAGTGTGAGCGCCCGCTCCACGTGCAGCCACGCCGCGAGCCGCGTGTCCCCATCGGGCCTCTCGCGCCCCGGCGCGTAGGCGTCCGCGAGCCGCTCCAGGTGCGCCGCCAGCTCTCCCGCCAGCGTCTGGTCCCGCCCCCGCGCCACCTCGCGCCGCAGCACCACCTCCAGCCCGCGCAGCGACGCCGCGTGGAGCGGCGACAGCCTCAGCGCCTCCCCGTACGCCTCCCGCGCCTCCTCGGGCCGCCCCAGCGCGTCGCAGAGCCGCGCCCGCTCCGCGAGCAGATCGCTCCGCGCCGCCTCGCCGTCCACGGTCCGGAGCTGATCCTCCACCAGCTCCAGCGCGAGCGGCAGCTCCGCGCGGCTCTCCACCTGCCGCCGGAGCCGGCTCACCGCGGGCTCCATCGTCCGACAAAGCTTCCGTGCCCGCTCGTACGAGCGGCGCGCCCCCGGCCTGTCGTACAGCACCCGCTCTTCGAGGATGCCGAGCTCCACCAGCGCGCGCGCTGCGGCCACCGGGTCCGACTCCCGCAGCCGCTCCGCGCGTCCCCGCAGCTCGTCGGCGACCGGCACGTCGGAGGACGCCGGGTGGCGCTGACCCAGCTCTTCTCCCCCGGTCCGCGAAGACACGGGCGATCGCTGCGGCTCCATCCCCCGCGTCGCCGTGTCGTGAGGCGGCATCGGCGCGACCGCCGTCTGCATCACCGTCGCCTGCGTGCCCAGGGTCTGCGGTCCGAGCCGCCCACCCGGCGCAGGTCTCGCCGACGCACCTGACGCACCTGACGCGCCCGACGCGCCTGACGCGCCCGACGCACCTGACGCACCTGACGCACCCGTCGTTCCTGCCGTGGTCGAGGTCCCGAACGTCCCGGCACCGCGCGAGATCCGGGTCGACATTGTCGCCCCGAGCGACGGCTTCGGCGGCGACGGAGCCGGCGTCCCCTCGTCACGCGTCCCCGGCGGCTTCGGCGCCGAGAGCGTGCGCGTCGCCATCGTGCCATCGAGCCCCGGCGGCGCCGCGCTGGGCGCGAGCTTCGGCGGCATCTTCGGCGGAGGCAGAGGCGGCGGCAGCGCTGGCGGACCGGCGACGCCCTCGCGCCGCGGTGGCGCTGGCGGCATCGGCGGCGGTCCCAGCGGCCGCGCTCCGGGCCCGCCTGCTGCACCCGTCGCACCTACCGCACCCGCCGTCATGCCTGGCGGTTTCCCCGACTTGCCCTCTTCCCAGCCCACCTCCGAGACCAGGTCGGACAAGCTCAAACGCTCGATATCGTCGTGCTGGTCGTTGCCCTGGCCCACGGCGCGGATGCTACACAACGCCCCCCTGGAGGATCCAGGGAAGGCGGCATCTCGCCCCGTACTTCCCCGCGCCGCACCCTTTCTGTTCTCTCCCTCGTTCTCTCTCCCGTCCCCATGCTTCCTTGCCACCGCACCCGAGGGTTCCTCCTCATCACGCCATTCTCCCCTTGATTCCGGTTCGTGAGGCGTGCGTCATCCCCGCACCAGCGCTGCCCCGTGGTGCCCCTGATCGCCCAGCGTCCTCATGGCCGTGATGCACATCGAGGGGAGGCAGGGGGGCATGTGCGTTACTATGCTCCCGTGCATGCCGCCTCGACCTGGCCCCCTGGGGGAGGGAGCCCTCTTGCTCCTCACGGAGCCCTCTCCCCCGCGGCCTCGTGGCTGTGCAGCCCCCCCGGCGCGATGCTGAGCCCAGCGGTGCGCGGTGGCTGACCCGGTCCCCGCGCGGGTCCCGCGCGAGGTGACGAGCTTCGTGGGCCGGGAGACCGAGATCGCGGAGATCGTGGACCGTTTTGCGCGCGGAGGCAGGCTCGTCACCCTGCTCGGCGCGCCGGGCGCCGGCAAGACGCGGCTCGCCATCCGGCTCGCGACGCAGGCCCTCCCGAGCGCTGTCTTCTGCGCCGTCGCCGGAGCGCGGACCGTGGAGGAGATCGCGAGCGCCGTCGGCCACGTGCTGGCCATGCCTGGCGACGCGATCGACACCTGGCTCGCGCAGCAGGAGGCGCTCCTCGTCGTCCTCGACGAGCTCGAAGAGGCGCTCTCGCCCGCCGCCGAGCTGCTCGAACGATGGCTCACCCTCGCCCCCCGCGCGAGGTTCCTCGCCACCTCGCGCTCGCCGCTCCACCTTCCTGCCGAGACCTGCATCGAGATCGGCCCGCTCACGAGCGCCTGCGCCATCACCCTCTACCGGGAACGCGCCCTCGCGGTCCGCGGTGGCCCCGTCGCCGACTCCACCGAGGTCATCACCGCGCTCACCGAGCGCCTCGACCGCCTCCCGCTCGCCATCGAGCTCGCCGCGAGCCGCGCCCGCGTGCTCGGGGCAGGCGACTTCCTCGCGCGCATCGAGTCCCGCCTCGATCTCCTGCGGGCGAAGCGTGAAGCCTTCGGCTCGCGTCACCGCGCCCTGCGGGACGCCATCGACACCTCGTGGGAAGCGCTCGGCGACGCGGAGCGGCGCGGCCTCGCCAGGGCCAGCGTCTTCCAGGCATCCTTTTCCCTGCCGGCGTTCGAGCACGTTGTCGGACCCGGACCTCGCGGCACGACCGCGGTCGACGTCCTCGAAGCCCTCTGCGAGGCCTCCCTCGTGGTCTTCGGCCGCACGCCCGCGGCCCAGGACCACCCCCGCTTCTACCTCTACGAGAACATCCGCGCCTACGCCGCCGAGAAGCTCGACGAGCTTGGCGACACCCAGGCGGCGCTCGCCCTCCACACCGGCTACTTCGCCCGGCACGCCGCCGACATCTCCGAGGCCCACGGCCGCCCTCGCGCCGAGGTCCTCGCCCTGCTCGCGCTCGACGCCCGCAACATCGCCGCCGCCTGCGAGCAGAGCCTCCCCGGCGACGCTGCGGAGGCCGCGCGCCTCGCGCTGAGCCTCGACCCCCTCGTGCGCGCGCGGGGCCCCCTCCGCAGCCACGCCGAGCGCATCACTCGGGTGCTCGCCGCCCCGGGCTCGCTCGACGATTTCCGCCTCCGCGGCCTCCTCCTCGTCGCGCGCGCCCACGCCCACTCCAGCCTCGGTGACGTCAACCGCGCGCTCGCCGACGTCGCCGAGGCGCAGCGCATCGTCGACGTCTTCGGCCACGGCGACATCGAGCGCCAGCTCCTCGCGGTCCTCAGCGTGGTGATGATCAGCCGCGGCCAGTTCGACGAGGGCCTCCAGCGCCTCCCCCCGCTGGTCCGGGACATCGACCCGGACGCCGACCTCCTCTTCCGCTCCATCGGCATCATGCACCTCGCCCGCGGCTCCATGGAGCAGGCGCTCGACAGCTTCTCCCGCGGGCTCGCCCTCGCCCGTGCCCACAGCGACGAGAACCACGAGGCCGCCCTCACCGCGCTCTCTGCCGTGACCTGCCACGAGCTGGGCCGCCTCGACGAGGCCCGCGAGGGCCTGCAGCGCGCCCTCGCCCTCGCGCGCAAGATCGGCGACACCTTCGTCGAGGGCGTCGCCCGCCACTGGTACGGCCTGCTCTGCCTCGACGAGGGCGACACCGTCTCCGCGCGCCCCTGCCTGGAGGCCTCCAGAGCGCTCCTCGAAACGATGGGCGACGACTGGTTCCACCGCTCCGTCGTGGGCTACACCGGCGTGCTCGAAGCCCACGCCGGGGGCTGGCAAGCCGCGCGCGCGCTGTTGACCAGCGCCGTGGCCCGCGCGCGGCGGGAGGGTGACCACTACCGCTTCGGCGTCTTCCTCGCGAACCTGGGCGCCGTGCTCGCGCGCCTCGGCGAGAGCGCCGCCGCCCGCGACGCCTTCGCCGAGGCCCGGGCGCACGCCGCGCACTCGGACTCGCCGAACCTGCTCCCCCTCGCGGACGTCCTCGAATCTTTCCTCGACCCCTCCAGCGCCGCGGCCCGCCTCGCCCGCGCCGAGCCCATCGCGCGCCGCTCCTCCGACGTGCGCCACGCCATCCGGCTCGTCCTCCCGCTCGTCGACGCCGATCCGCTTGTCGACGTCGACCCCCGGCGCCCCCCGCGGCCCGAGGGCCGTCACCTCCTCGTCGCCGCGCGGGACGGCTCCTGGTTCGAGGTCGACGGCGCCGGCAGGTGCGATCTCTCCCGGCGCGCCCCGCTGCGGCAGGTGCTCACGCACCTCATCGCGCACCACGCCCGCGACCCTCGGCTGGGCGTCTCCACGGCATCGCTCCTCGAAGCCGGGTGGCCCTCCGAGCGCATCTCCCACGACGCCGGCATGCACCGCGTCCACGTGGCCATCGCCACCCTGCGGCGCCTGGGCCTCGGCGATCGCCTCGTCAAGCAGAGCGATGGCTACCGGCTCGACGCCGACGTCCAGCTCGGCGATGCCTGACGCGCCGCCGCGGCGCGTCAGTAGGTCCCGACCAGATCCTTGGTGTACGTCGAGCCGTCGGAGCACACCGCGCTCGCCGTCCCCGTGTTGGAGGTCTCCTCGGACGACCAGGTGCTGCCGCCGGTGTCCACCTGGAAGACGATCTTGATCTGGGTGTTCTCATCCCGGACGTTGCCGAGATTCTCCACCCAGGTCCAGGTGCCGCCGTTCGCGGTGAGGATCTTGTTCGCGAGCTGCTCCGTCCGCCAGGTGCCGCCATCGAGGTAGATGGCCCTGAGGACCTTGATGTCGCGGTAATTCCCCGAGGCGTTCTTGACGTGGTTGATCACCTTGATCTTCACGCTCTTGCAGGTCTCGCTGGCATGTGCGGGCGGGGCCGCGGTGTAGGTCGCCACCGCGAGCGCGCCGGCGGCGAGCAGCGCGGGCGCTCCGTAGCGGAGGCAGGAGACGAACGAAGCAGGCTTGGAAGAACGAAGGCTCATGAAGGCTCCCTGGTGGTTGCGCGGGTCGGCCGCGCCTGAGCCCATTGATCGCACACGAGCAGGTGCGAGCGCCGCAGCAGTCGACGAAAACCCCGCAAATTTGAGCCTGTCACGCCACGTTGCCGTCATCCGAGCCGCGCGATTTGAGGACCTCAAAGACCCTCCTCATCGCATGCCCGCGCGCCCGCATGCCCGCATGCGCGCCTGCCCACACGCCGGCGCGCCGCGCGTCACTCCTCTGCCGGTGCAGGCGGTGCCCGCTCCTCGCTCGGCTCGCCGGGAGCAGGCCCACGCGGATCCCCCACCTCGGGTACCGACGGCAACGAGGGCTGCGGCGGCGGCTCCGCCTTCGCGCCCCGCATGCACTTCAGGACTTCGAGCTTCACCGCCGTCCCTGCGGGCCGCGCCACGAGCAGTGACCCTCCAGCAGCGGCGATGGGCTCTCCTCCGCCGATCACCGCCTCCGTGGCGAGCCCGTCCAGGATCTCCCCTTGCCCCCCGAGCGCCGCGAGCAGCGTCGCCCCCGTCGCGCTCGCCACCGACAGCCACCCGGGCAGCACCGACGGCACCCCGCTCACCACGCCTTCCTGACCGCTCCCCGGCGTCGTCTTCTCCTCGCCGGCGACCACCTGCGCCTCGCCCACCCGCCCGAGCCCCACCGAGAGCATGCTCACCCGCCCGCCGCTCGACCCGCTCGGCGTGTCGTTGTCCCGGTAGGCGATCAGCACCGAGCCCTCGTCTCCTGCGGCCAGATCGAACGCCAGCACGTGCCCGTCCCGCGGCGTCACCGACCGCGCGCTGCCCGCCGGCGACCCCGTCTCGTCGAGCGGCACCACCTCCAGCCACTGCGAAGCGATCATCTCCCCGGGCGCCTCCGTATCCTCGTCGAGCACCTCCTCGAAGCGCTCTGCGTTCTTCTTCGTCCCCGCCTTCGCCCCTGCCTTCGCCGTCGCTCCTGCCTTCGTCCCCCCCTTGGCAGCGCCGGCCCCATCGCTCCCCTTCGCGCCCTTGCGTGCGCCGCCCTCGGCAGCGCCTCCCGCGCGCTCGTCCGACCGCGCGATGTAGACCAGCCAGTACCCGCCCGCGCGCGACAGGAGCCGCGGCACCTCCGCGTCCACCGTGGGCACCGAGATCGGCCTCGGGCTCGTCACCGACCGCAGCGTCGCCGTGTCGAGCGACGCCATCATGATCTGCGACCGCTTCCCGTCCCGCGTCACGTCGTCCCACACCACCACGGCACGCGCCCCCGACGTCGCCACGTCGAGCGCCAGCGACTCGTCCCGCCCTTCGGCCAGCTCCGCCCCCCAGGTCACCTGGTCCCCTTCCACCTTGGCCACCCGGATCGCCCGGCCCCCCGCGTTCGGTTCGAGCATCGCCGTGATCACCGCCTTGCCCGCGCTTGCCACGGCCGGAGGCTCCAGATCCCCGCGCGACCGTGTCAGCCGCACCAGCCTCCCCCCGGCGCCGTCTGCCCCCACGAACGCGACCATCCCCATCGCGCCCCCCTCGCCCTCGCGCAGCGCCCCCACCGCGAACCCACCCTCGAACGCCGCCCCGCGCCCCACCTCCACCGCGAACGGCGCGAGCTGCTCGGGCTCCGGCTCCTCCTCGGGCGTCACTTTGTCGCCTGTGGCCTTGCGCGGCCTCTTCTCGGCGTCGACCACGAAGGGCGGAGCTGCGGCCGCACACCGCGGCGGCGCTGCTGCCTTCGCGGTGGCGCTCGTGGTCCCTGCTGCCCGGATCGAGCCGTCCGGCGCCTTCTCCTCGCTCCCTGGCGAGCACATACGCCACACCACGAGCCCTGCCACCGCCACCGCCACGAGGGCTGCCCCCTTCCAGGCGAAGCGGTCCGAACCCTCCTCCGACGGGTCCTCGTCATTGCGCGAGCCCGGCATCCGGAGCTTCTGCTGACGGTTTGCCTCGTTCGTCCCGGGCCGCGGCGCTGCCGGCTTCATGGCGCGTGGTGTTAGCTCGAATCGGCGCCCGGATCGATGCATCCTGCAGCCCCGGGTTTCCGCACCCGCTGGCCGTATGGCTCGCCCTGCCAGCCGTGTTGGTCGTCCTGCCGGCCGTGTCGGTCGTCCTGCCAGCCGTGTCGGTCGTCCTGCCAGCCGTGTTGGTCGTCCTGCCAGCCGTGTCGGTCGTCCTGCTGGCCGTGTCGGTCGTGCCAGCGTTCTTGGAACGGCACCACGACCAGCAGGGACAGCACCACGGCCGGCAGGGACAGCACCACAACCAGCAGGACGACCAACACGGCCAGCAGGGCCGGTGCCACGACCAGCAGGGCGAGCCACACGGCCAGGTGGTACGGCGATACGGCCAGGTGGCACGGGTGATACGGCCAGGTGGTACGGCGATACGGCCAGGTGGTACGGCGATACGGCCAGGTGGTACGGAAATACGGCCAGGTGGCTCGCTGTCACGGTATGCAGGCACACCAACCCGACGAGGGGAGGGGTCGCGGCTATCGGGTCCGGGCGCTATCCTGAGCCGCGCCCGGGGTGGCGGTCTTGCCGGTGGGTGTGACCGCGCGCCTGGGTGAAGGGGCACCACGCGCCCGCGCCTCGCGGGTGGCCCAGCCGCCCCCAGCCCGATGCACCAGGAATTTCTCGACCTTCTCCTCGCCCTCGACCACGTACCGCAGGACCCGCGCTGGCACCCCGAAGGGGACGCGCTCTACCACTCCCTCCAGGTCTTCGACCTGGCCCGCCGCGACACCGACGACCGCGTGCTCTGGGCAGCCGCGCTGCTCCACGACGTCGGCAAGGCCTTCGCGACCAGAGACCACGCCGAGGAAGGCGCGGACCTGCTCTCCGACCTCTGCTGCCCGCGCGGGGTGTGGCTGGTGCGCCACCACCTCCACCTCCTGCGCGCGCCGGGCGTGACCAAGCGGCGCCTCAGGAACACCCGCGCGCTCGCCGACCTCGGGCGGCTCCGGCGCTGGGACGTCGGTGGCCGCTCGCCCGCGGCGACCGTGCTGAGCCCCGAAGCCGCCGTGGCGCTCCTGCTCGACGGCGCAGACCTCGACCTCCTCGGCCCCTCCGGCGACCCCGCCCCCTGCGATGACCTGCGAAAGGAGCCGCTCACCTGAGCGCAAGGCACGCAGGGAGGTGCTCCGCGCCGACGCGGACCGCTGGAGCGACGAGCGTCGCCTCTGGGCCGACGAGCCCGAGCCCCCGGGCCACGCCGCGCTCTGCGACGCGGTGCGAGATGCGGTCGCCTCGGCGCTGACCGACAAGCAGCGCGAGGTCGTGGAGGCCTACTTCTTCGAGGGCCTGTCGCAGGGCGACATCGCGCGGCGGCTGGGCATCTCGCAGCAGGTGGTGCAGAAGCGGCTCTTCGGCGCGCCCCGCGGGGGCCGGCTGATCGGAGGCGCCATGCAGCGGCTGCGGCAGGCCCTCGGCGGCGCCGCAGCGCAGGGTGCCCGATGAGCGCGGAGCGCTACGGCGGCGTCCGCGGGCGCATCACCGTGGAGGCGGCGCGCCTCATGGTGGACGAGGGCGTCGACCAGTACTTCACCGCGAAGCGCATCGCCGCGAAGCGCGTGCTCGGGCGGGTGGAGGGCAAGCGGACCCGCTTCAGGCCCGCCGACTTGCCCTCGAACGGGGAGATCCGCGACGCGGTGCTGGTGCTCTCCGAGCACGCGGAGGGGAGCCAGCGGACGCGCCGCCTGTTCGCGCTGCGCATCGTGGCGCTGGAGGCGATGCGGGCGCTCGCGCCGTTCTCGCCGCGGCTGATCGGCTCGGTCTCCACCGGGCACATCCGGCGGGGCAGCGACGTCGACCTGCACGTGTTCCCGGCCGCGGAGGAGGCGCTCGACCGGCACCTGCGCGGGCTCGGCTGGGTCTACGAGCGCGAGAAGGTGTCCATCCAGAAGGGCGGCGCGATCCGCGACTACGTGCACTACCACGTGACCGACGTCGCCCCCGTCGAGCTGACCGTCTACGAACCCCGGGAGCTGCGCGCGCGGCCGCGGAGCAGCACGGACGGCAAGCCCATCGAGCGGCTGTCCATCGGCGCGGTGGAGGCGCTCTGCGCGCGGGATCATCCGGACGCCTACCGGCAGTACCTGGCGACGGGAGAGGTGGAGGGGATGGACGCGCTGCGCAGCCTCGACGAGGCGCCGCGGCCAGGCCCCTTCGACGGCCTGCTGGAGATGCTCGACGGCGACGACGAGCCGGAGGCGTTGCCGGAGCCCGGAGAGGAGGACGATCCCGAGCAGGACTACGATCCGCTGTCAGGCTTCGAGGGCGTGGGGTAGCCCCTCGGTCCCGGGGCCCGACGGTGCGTGCCACGCCGCGGGCGCACTGCAGGATCGCGGGCCGGGACGGGCGGCCGGTACAGCGCAATGCCCTTCCCCTGCGCGGCTCCCGGCGGTACTCCCTCGGGCATGCCGCTCCGACCCGCGTCGCTCGCCGTCCGCGCCTACGACACGGTCTTGCGCCAGATCCCGGTCGACGAGGCCTGGGTCGAGGCGATCCGCGCGCTCGTGGCGCGGGGGCCGGTGGTCTACGTGCTGCGCAACGTCTCGCTCGTGGACCTGCTCGCGCTCGACGCGCTGACCCGTCGCTTCGGGCTGCCGCCGCTCGGCTTCGCCAACGAGCTGGGGGCCTGGGTCGAGGCGCCGGCGTGGAGCCTGAAGAAGCCGTCGGCGGAGGAGCGCATCCGACACGCGCTGGAGGGAGGGCAGTCGGCGGTGCTCTTTCTGAAGCGGCCCCCGGAGCGGATCCTGCCCCGCCCGGGGAACGTGCAGCGCGGCCGCAGCGGAGGGGACGAGCCGCTGCGCGCGCTGCTCGCGATGCAGCGCGAGGCCACGGCGGCAGGTCGGGGGAAGGACATCATGCTCGTCCCCCAGACCTTCCTCTGGACGCAGCGCCCGGGGAACCTGCGGGTCTCGTTCACCGACACGCTGTTCGGGCCGGCGGAGTTTCCCGGCGAGCTGCGCGCCGCGGCGCAGGTGCTGCTCAACTACAAGCACTGCGCCATCCGGGCCGGAGAGCCGGTGCGCCTCGGCGCGTTTCTGGCGGAGCAGGAGGAGGCACGGGAAGCCGCGAAGGCCGCAGGGACCTCGGAGGAGGCGGCGGGTGCGGAGCGCGCGCTCCGGTTCGCCGAGGCGTCGACCGACGATGCGGTACTCGCGCGCCGCCTCACCTATGCGCTGCTGCGGAGGCTCGAACGCGAGCGGCGGGCGATGGTGGGGCCGGCGCAGAAGCCTGCGGACCGGGTGCGCGAGGAGGTGCTGCGCAGCCCCAAGCTCCAGGCGGTGATCCGGGAGCTGGCGGGGTCCGGGGACGAAGGGCGCCTCCTGCTCGAACAGAAGGCCCGGCGCACGCTGCGCAGCCTGCAGGCCGACCCGGACCCGGCGACGCTGCGGGGGCTGGAGATGCTGGCCGACACGCTGGCGAGCCGGGTGTACGCCGGCATCGACGTCGACAAGGAGGGCATCGAGCGGGTGCGGGAGGCGGCGCGGCGGGGATCGATCGTGCTTTTGCCCAGCCACAAGAGCCACGTGGACTACCTGCTCATGTCGTGGGTGCTGCGCAAGCACGCGCTGCAGCTCCCGGTGGTGGCGGCGGGGGACAACCTCTCGTTCTTCCCCGTGGGGCCGCTGTTCCGCAGGGCCGGGGCGTTCTTCATCCGCAGGAGCTTCAAGGGGGACCGGCTCTACGCGGCGGTGGTGGATGCCTACATCCGGCGGCTCCTCCGGGACGGGTACGCGATCGAGTTCTTCCTCGAAGGAGGGAGGTCCCGCACGGGCAAGCTCCTGCCGCCGAAGCTCGGCCTCCTGAACATGGTGGTCGAGGCGGGGCTCGCGCTGGAGAACCGGACCATCTCGTTCGTGCCGATCAGCATCGGCTACGAGCGGATGATGGAGGAGGGGTCGTTCGCGCGGGAGCTCTCCGGCGGCGTGAAGCAGAAGGAGAGCGTGGGGGAGCTGCTCAAGATCGGCAGCGTGCTCCAGGAGAAGTACGGGCGCGCGAACATGGAGTTCGGCCAGATCCTCACCCTCGACGAGATGCGCGAGGCGGTGGGGATCGCGCCTGGCGAGCCGGTACCGCCCGCGAAGCGGCGGGCGCTGGTGACGCGGCTCGCGCACCGGGTGATGAGCGAGATGAACCGGGCGACGCTGGTGACGCCGGGGTCGCTGGTGGCGACGGCGCTGCTCTGCCACAGCCGGCGGGGGCTGCCGCACGTGGAGCTCCTGGCCCAGTGCGAGCGGCTCACGGCGCTGCTGCGGCGGCTCGGGGCGCGCACGGCGCCGTCGCTCACCCGGCCCTCGGGCGAGATGCGGGAGCTGGCGGTGCGGGAGGCGGCGCTGCTCTACGTGCGCGGGGGCCTGGTGCGGCAGCACGTGCCCGGCGACACGCTGACCGGGAAGGCGCGGAAGCGGGCGCGGATCTACACGGGCGACGACGTGATCTACACCGTGCCCCAGGAGAGCCGCATCCTGCTCGACCTGGCCAAGAACGTGATCGTGCACCTCCTCGTGGACCGGGCGCTCATCAGCACGGCGCTGCTCGCGCACACGGAAGGGCAGGGGCTCGCGGGGGAGGTGCGTGAGGCGCGGGACGTACGCCGCCCGCCGACGCGCGCGGAGCTGGAGGAGCGGGTGAGGTCGCTCTCGCGGCTCTTCAAGCTGGAGTTCATGTTCCGGGCCGACGCGCCGTTCGAGCAGATCTTCGAGGAGACGAGCCGCGCCATGGCGGAGGACGGGGAGATCGCGTTCGACGGCGACGTGGTGCGCTTCGGGCCAGGGCGCGAGGGGCTCGACGGGCGCGGGTGGGTGGGGTTCTACGCCTCGGTGCTGCGGAACTTCCTGGAGGGATACCGGATCGCCGCGCGCGCCGCGCGGGTGCTGGTGAAGGGCGGGCTCACCGAGAAGGAGCTGGTGGGGAGGGCGCTCCAGGTGGGGGAGCAGATGTTCCTCGGGGCGGAGATCGAGCGGAGCGAGGCGGTGAGCCGGCCGGTGATCGAGAACGCGCTCGCGGCGTTCGTGGATCAGGGGTACCTGCGGCGCGAGGAGGGCAAGCTGGTGCTCGCCGAGTCGTTCGCGTCCGAGGAAGCGGTGCAGACCATCGAGGGTCGCATCGCCGGTTATCTCCAGCGCCGCAGCGGCGATCTGGGGTGGTGAGGGAGGGTCTCATGGGTGGTCGTCTCCGGTTTGCTCGGCGTCCTCTCTCGCTCGTGGCCTCGGCGCTGACGGCGCTCGTGGCGTCCGCCGTCCTCGGCTGCGCGACGCCGTCACCGCTCGCGCCCTCGCTGCGCGGCTCGATCGGGGTGCCCCACCACGGGGTGCTCACCGGCGGCGTGGAGATGCCGCGGCGCGGGGACGGGTTCGTGCTGCTGCGCAGCAAGGGCGCCCGGTGGGGGCACCCGCGCCTCGTGGCCGCGGTGCAGCAGGCGGCGGGGGAGGTGGAGCGCGCGCGGCCCGCGGGGCCCCCGCTGGTGGTGGGAGATCTGTCGGGGGAGCGCGGCGGCTTCATCCGCGGGCACCGGTCGCACCGCACGGGGCGCGACGTGGACCTCTTGCTGTACGCGCTGACGCCCGAGGGGCTGCCGGTGCGCGCGCCAGGGTTCCTGCGCTACGGGCGGGACGGGCTCGCGGAGGAGCAAGACAAGGCGGGCAAGTCGATGTTCTACCGCCTCGACGTGGAGCGCACCTGGCTGCTCGTGCGGGCGCTGGTGATGTCGCCGGAAGCCGACGTGCAGTGGATCTTCGTGGCGCGCTGGCTGGAGGCCCTGATCACCGAGTACGCGCGGGCGCGGGGCGAGGACCCCGAGGTGGTGTGGCACGCGGAGTCGGTGCTCCTCCAGCCGGGGGACAGCGCCCCGCACGACGATCACCTGCACCTGCGCATCGCCTGCGCGCCCGAGGACACCATCGCGGGGTGCGAGGGCGGCGGTCCGCGGTGGCCCTGGCTGCCGGAGCTGCCGGCGCTCAGAGGGCTGCCCGACGAGGACCTCGGCCGCGCCATCCTGGAGGGGATCCTGCCCGGAGCGCTCGACGCGGCAGGGCCGACGTCTGCCGCGTCGTCGCTCTTGCCCTTCATGGCGGCCGCGACGCCCGACCTGACGGGCACTGCGCCGGGCGCGGCGCCGTGAGCCACCTGCTCGCGCTCGGGGACGCGCTCGCGGTGTGCGCGGCGCTCCCCGCGGAGGTGCGCTTCGATCTGGTGTACCTCGATCCGCCTTACGGCCTCGGGACGACCATGAGCGCGCGGAAGGGCAGCGGCCAGGCGCGCGGGCGGAAGACGGCGCGCAGCGGGCCGGATGCCTACGACGACCCGGCGGGGGCCGAGGCGCTGCTCGCGATGCTGGAGCCACGGCTCGCCGCCATCCGGGAGCGCATGGCCCCGGGAGCGACCCTGTGGCTGCACCTGGACCACCGGGCGGTGCACGAGGCCAAGGTGCTCTGTGACCGGCTCTTCGGGCGCGGGGCGTACCTCGGCGAGGTGATCTGGGCGCCCGGCAACGGCGGGCGCGGAGCGCGGGGGTTCGCGATCACCCACCAGACGCTGCTCCTCTACGCGCGGAGCGCGAAGGAGCGGGGGCAGGTGGTCTACAACGCCGACGACCCCGCGCTGCGCGAGCCGTACGCGGCGACGAGCCTGGCCATGCACTTCACCCACGTGGACGCGGACGGGCGGCGCTACCGGGAGCGGGTGATCAACGGCAAGGCGTACCGCTACCACGCGGACGAGGGGCGGCGGCTCGGGAGCGTGTGGACCGACGTGCCGGCCATGGTGGCGAACACGCCGCTGCGCAAGGAAGCGACGGGTTACCCGACGCAGAAGCCCGAGAAGCTGCTCGAACGGATCGTGCGGGCGACGAGCCACCCCGGGCAGGTGGTGGCGGACCTGATGTGCGGGAGCGGGACCACGCTGGTGGCCGCGGCGAGGCTCGGGAGGCGGTTCGTGGGCGGGGACCGGAGCGCGCTGGCTTTCGCGACCGCGACGGACAGGCTCGCGCGCGAGGGCGTGCAGTTCGAGGGCGTTCGACTGGGCTCCGCGGACGAGGACCCGGCGCCGGATGCCGCTGTGGAGCGCTGAAGGCGGGCGCGAGGCGAGCGCGAGGCGGGCGTTACAGGTGCTGCACCTGGACGCGGAGGACGTCGGGGAGCTGCTCGATGCGGTCGACCAAGCCGCCGACGCCGATGGTGTCGGGCAGGAGGACCTCGAAGGTCACGGTGAGGCGCCGCTTCTCGTCGAAGCGCCGCTCGTACTCCATCTTGTTCACGCGCATGCCGAGGGCGCCGACGGCCTCCATGACCTGACCGACGTTGCGCCCCTCCGCGCCGAGCACGATGGAGACCCGCTGGCGTGTGACGCTGTCGTTCTTGTCCTCGAAGCGGCGCAGCACGGTCAGCGCGATGACGCCCATCAGGGTGACGGCGATGGCGACGACGTACATGCCGGCGCCCGCGGCCAGGCCGATGGCGGTGACGAGCCAGAGGCCGGCGGCGGTGGTGAGCCCCTGGACGGTGGCGCCCGTGCGGAGGATGGCGCCTCCCGCGAGGAAGCCGATGCCGGAGACCACCGAGGCCGCGATGCGCGAGGCGTCGACCGCGGTGAGGTCGTCCTTGCCGTAGCCCTGGAAGTAGACGAAGTGCGCCGAGACGACCATGAACGTGGCCGCCGTCATGGCCACGATCAGGTGGGTGCGCAGGCCCACGGGCCTGCCGTGGCGGTCGCGCTCGTAGCCGATGATGCCGCCGAGCGCCGCGCCCACCAGGATGCGGGCGACGAGCTCGGCCGGGGCGCGCGGTCCCATCTACGGAGCCCTCCGGGCGCCTCGCCAGGATGCGGGGGTGACGATCGTCATCATGAACCACGGTGTCCCTTCCGGAGGGGGGACTGTCAACCCGCAGTGACGCCTGAGGGCGCAGATCCGCCGTGGCGGCTCGACGCGGTGGGGTCGACCCGGTGGCTCGACGCGGTGGGGTCGACGCGGTGGGGTCGACGCGGTGGGCTCGACGCGGTGGGCTCGACAGACAGACGAGGGGGGGCCAGAACAGGGAGGCGCTGACCTCTCCATGACGAAACGACGCGGCCCCTCGTTCCCCTTCGCCCTCGTGCGTGCCCTCGCGCTCGCCTTCGCGGTGGCGGCGGGGAGCTGCTCGCAGAAGAGCGCTCCCGCGCCGGCACCTCCTCCCGCGGATGCCGTCGAGGCGCGGGGAGCCGCGCGAGAGAGCGAGCGCGCGGGCGAGCATGCCCCGGGGCACCACGAGCATCCCCGCGAGGAGGCGCCGCGTGATCGTGGCCGGACACCCGCGCCGACGATGAGCTACCTCGGGGCGGACTGGCTGACGAGGCCGGAGCGCATCGAGGAGGAGCAGCCCGAGAAGATGCTCGATGCCCTCGGGATCCGTCGCGGGATGGTGGTGGCGGACATCGGGGCAGGGGTCGGCTACCACGCGCTGCGCATCGCCACCCGGGTGGGGCCCGAGGGGCGCGTCTACGCGACCGACATCCAGCCGGAGATGCTCGACATGCTGCGCAAGTCGGTGCGGGAGCAGGGGCTCGGCAACGTCACGGCCGTGCTGTCCACCGACGCCGCGACGGGCTTGCCGCGGGGCGCGATCGACCTGGCGCTGATGGTGGACGTCTTCCACGAGCTGAGCGCGCCGGAGCGTTTCCTCGCGGGCCTGAAGGAGAACCTCAAGGGCGAGGGGCGGCTCGCGCTCGTGGAGTTCCGGGGCGAAGACCCCAGCGTCCCCATCCGCGAGGAGCACAAGATGACCGCGGCTCAGGTGATCCGCGAGCTGGACGCGGCGGGGTTTCGCCTGGTGGAGAGGCACGAGTTCCTCCCCTGGCAGCACATCCTCATCTTCGCGAAGACGGCGCCTCGGTCGGCCCCCTGAGAGGCGGCGCCCGCGGTAGGGCGCTCAGGCGGCGCTCCAGCCCTTGTCCTTGCCGCTCGTCTCTACAATTCCCGAGGGGCGCTGCTCGCCTTCCGAGAGAGGCGCGATGCTCACGCGGTCACCGGGCTCCGGCGTCGGCTCCGGCGCGGACTCCTCCAGGGCAGTCCGGGTCGGGAGGCGCACCGTGAAGGTCGCGCCCTCGCCCTTGCCGGCGCTCTCCGCGGTGACCGTCCCGCCGTGCAGTTCGAGGAGGTGGCGCACGATGGCCAGGCCCAGCCCGAGGCCACCGTGCCGCCGGGTGCTCGATCCATCGGCCTGGCGGAAGCGGTCGAAGATGTGGGGGATGAGGGCGGGGTCGATGCCCTCGCCCGTGTCGGAGACGCGCAGGGTGAGCGCCCCGTCGTCGTGCGCGAGCGAGAGGGACACGGCGCCGCCCGCAGGCGTGAACTTCACCGCGTTCGAGAGGAGGTTCGAGACCACCTGGCGGAGCCTGTCGGCGTCGCCGGTGAGCGGGGCGGGGATGTCGAGCCCGGCGCAGGTGAGGGTGATCTGCCGCGCCTCGGCGGTGGTGGTCACGCCCTCCACGGTCTCACGGATCACCGGGACGAGGTCGAGGGGGGCGATCTCGATGCGGAGCTTGCCGCTGACGATCCGCGACACGTCGAGGATGTCGTCGATGAGCGCCTGCTGGGCGCGGGCGTTGCGCTCGATCACCGCGAGCCCCCTGGCGAGGGTCGCGGGGCTCGGCGGGGTCATCCCGAGGATCGAGGACCAGCCGAGGATGGAGGTGAGCGGGGTGCGGATCTCGTGCGAGACGGTGGCGAGGAACTCGTCCTTGAGGCGGTTGGCGTCCTCGGCGGCGGCGCGCGCCTGGCGCTCGCGCTCGGCGAGCTGGGCGCGCTCGGTGATGTCGAGGAGCGTCCCGAGGTAGCGCACCGCCATGCCGTCCTCGAACAGGACGTGGCCGCGCGCGGAGATCCAGCGCTCCTGGCCCTCTCCGAAGCCCAGGGTCCGGTACTCGATCTCGTAGCGGCCGGGGCCCGACGGATCGAGCGCGTCCTGCAGTGCGGCGATGACGCGCTCCCGGTCACCGGGGTGAACCCGGTGGATGAACACGTCGAGATCGGCGTCGATGTTGGGAGGGAGCCCGAACATGGCGTTGCACTGCTCGTTCCAGCGGAGGTTGCCGGTGGAGAGTTCGATCTCCCAGATCCCGATGCCGGTCGACTCCACGGCGAGGCGCAGGCGGTCCTGGCTCAGCGCGAGCAGCTCGGCCTGCTTCTGGTCGAGTTCCCGGCGCAGGCGCGACAGGGAGAGCTGCGCCCTGACCCGGGTCATCAGCTCGCGCGCCGAGAAGGGTTTGACGAGGTAGTCGTCGGCGCCGGAGTCGAGCCCTTCGAGCGTCGCCTCCTCGCCGGCGCGCGCGGAGCACAGGAGGATGGGGATGCGGCGGGTGCGCTCGTCGCTGCGCAGGGCGCGGACGAGCTGGAACCCGTCCATGCCCGGCATCATCACGTCGCTCAGCAGGAGGTCGGGCGGGTCGTCCTGCGCGGCGCGGAGTGCGGAGGCGCCGTCGGGCACGGTGGTGATGTCCCAGTGCCTGCCGAGCAGCCCGGCCACGTACGCGCGCATGTCGGCGTTGTGATCGGCGACGAGGATGCGGGCGCGCGCAGACCCCGCGTCGGGGGCAGGGTCGAAGGCGAGCGCCGGGAGGTGCGCCGCCGGGGCTCCGGGCTCGGTGGTCCACTGCAGCGCCTCCCCGACGAAGGGCGCGGCGCCCGCGCGGGTGGAGGCCTGGTCCTCGGTCGGCCTCTCCGGCGTGGCGGGCTTGCGCAGGGCAGGTTCCTGCATGGCGCCCCGGGGAAGGGTGATCCGGAAGGTGGTCCCGCGGAGGACGTCGCTCTCGACCTCGATCTCGCCCCCCTGGAGGCGAACCAGCTCCTGGACGAGGGCGAGGCCGAGCCCGCTGCCCTCCCGGGAGCGGGCGCGGGGGACCTTCAGGCGGTGGAACCGCTCGAACACGTGGGGCAGCGTCTCGGGGGCGATGCCGCAGCCCGTGTCCCGCACCTCCACGACCACCCGGTCCTCCTGCTCCCGGAGCGAGACGGTGATCTCGCCCTCGAAGGTGAACTTGAGGGCGTTCGAGAGGAGGTTAAGGATGATGGTCTCCCACATGTCCCGGTCCACGTGGATCGGGATCGGTGAGGGGGGCGCGTCCACCACGAGGCGGAGCCCCGCGCGCTCGATGGCCGAGCGGAAGGTGCTGGTGAGTTCGGTGGTGAGGGTGGCGAGGTCCGTGAGCGTGAACGTCGCCTGGGCACGGCCCGCCTCGACGCGCGCGAAGTCGAGGAGCGTGTTGACGAGCCGGAGCAGCCGGAGGGCGTTCCTGTGCACCATCTCCTGGCGCTCGCGCTGGCGCGGCGGCAGCGGCTCCTCGGCGTCGGCGAGGCCGTCGGTCACGGGTTCGAGGAGCAGGGTGAGCGGGGTGCGGAGCTCGTGGCTGATGCCGCTGAAGAACTCCGTCTTCACGTGGTCGATGGCGGTGAGCGTCTCCGTCTGCTGCCGCAGGTGCCGCTCGGAGAGCACGTGCCCGGTGGTCTCCGAGACGAGGGCGAAGACCCCGCCGATCGCCCCGGAGGAGAGCCGGATCGCGCTGTAGGCGTGGGTGAAGAAGGTCTCTTCGAGGTGGCCGTAGCGCTCCAGCATGCAGCGCTCGTCGGTCGCCAGCGCCGGCTCACCGGTGGTGAGCACGGACCGGAGGGCGGGCCCGAGGAGCGGCGCAACCTCCGGGGGATCGGCGAGGGCCGAGCGCCCGAGGGCCCGAGGGTGCCTCGCCGGGCCGAGGATCGCCTGGAAGGCGTCGTTGTAGAGCAGGGTCAGCTCGGGCCCCCAGAGGACCGCGATCGGGGAGGGGGAGGCGAGGCAGATGCTCACCGCGGCCCGGAGGCTCTGTTCCCAGGTGTCCGCCGGACCCAGGGGCGTGCGCGACCAGTCCCTCTGGCGCATCCGCGCCCCCATCTCGCCGCCCTGCAGAAAGTGGAGCCGGTCGGCCCCGGATCGCTCATCGTTCACGCGAAAGCCCTCTGAGAAGCGGCTGGTGCTGCGCACCCTGAACCAGAGGCCCAGGGGCCCCGATGCTCCCGTCGATCGCGCTCCCTGATGCCTGCGCAGGTGGCCGAGCGAGGGACCAGGGACGATCTTGGGGAACGGAGGGGGAGCCTACCATCGGGCTGGATCGGGGATGAGTGCGCAACATCCTTGTCGCGGGTTCAGGAGCTACCGGAGGTCGCGCGCGCAGGCGCGTGAGGCGATGCCCACATCTCATGAGGCGTCGGCCCCGGGTGCGGCTTCAGGGGCTTCGGTCTCCGCTGGCCGTTTCACCAGCGCGACGAGCAGCGCCGAGAGCACGGTCCCTGCCAGGATGGCGCCGAGGTAAGCGCCCACGTTCCCCACCGCGTTGGGGATTCCGAGCACGAAGAGGCCGCCATGCGGCGCCCTGAGGGTGCAGCCGAAGAGCATGGAGAGCGCTCCGGTCAACGCGGCGCCGGCGGTCACGGCGGGGATGATGCGGAGGGGGGCCTTCGCGGCGAAAGGGATGGCGCCCTCGGTGATGAAGCAGATGCCGAGCACGAAGGCGGCGCTCGCGGCCTGACGCTCATCGGCGATGAACTTGCGCGGGGCGAGCCTGGAAGCGGCGGCGATGGCGAGTGGTGGCACCATGCCCGCAGCCATCACCGCGGCCATGGGCATGAGGGTGCCCGCGCCGATGAGGCCGACACCGAAGGCGTAGGCCGCCTTGTTGATCGGGCCGCCCATGTCGATGGCCATCATTCCGCCGAGGAGGAGGCCGAGGAGCACGGCGTTGGTGCCGGACAGGGCCTCCAGCCATCCGGTCAGGTGGTCCATGACCGCCCTCGCTGGCGCACCGACCACGTACACCATGATCAGGCCGGTGATCAGGGTGCCGAGCAGGGGGATGAGGAGCACGGGCTTCAGGCCCTCGAAGCTCTGGGGCAGCCGGATCGCGTCGCGGAGCCAGCGGGCCGCGTAGCCGGCGATGAAGCCGGAGGCGATGCCGCCGAGGAAGCCGGCGCCCTGCTGCGCGGCGAGCATGCCTCCGACGAGGCCTGGCGCGAGCCCGGGGCGGTCGGCGATGGAATAGGCGATGAAGCCCGAGAGCACCGGCACCATGAGGGCGAGGGCGGCGCCGCTGCCCACCTGCATCAGGGCCGCGGGCAGGGTGCCGGGCTGCGCGGCGCCGTCGACGCCCCAGAGGAATGAGAGCGCCACGAGCAAGCCACCCGCGACCACGAGGGGAAGCATGTAGGAGACGCCGGTGAGCAGGTGCTTGTAGGGGCCCGGGCGCGGCGGGGACGGGAGGAGAGGGGAGGGGAGAGGTGAGGTTGCGCTGGGGAGGGGGGAGGTTGCGCTGGGGAGGGGTGCGGCATCCTCCGGGGCGCCGGGGGCGAAGGCCACGAGAGGCGTGGCCGTGGCGCTGCCTCCCGAGGTGCCCCTGGCTGTGAAGGCGTGCGCGGCGTGGGCGGCCTGCGCGGCCTGCGCGGTGTGCGCGGTGTGTGCGGTGTGTGCGGCGAGGGCTGCCTCGATGACGGCGGCGGGCTTCTTCAGGGCCGTGCCGGTCGTGGTGGTGTGGATGGCTTTGCCGGTGAAGCGTGCCGGATCGACGGCCGTGTCGGCAGCGATGATGACCGCGTCGGCCTCGCGGATCTGCGTGGGGGTCAGGACGTTCTTCGCGCCCACGGAGCCCTGGGTCTCCACGGCGAGGGTATGACCCATGGCGGCCGCTTGTTTGCGCAGTGCCTCGGCCGCCATGAAGGTGTGGGCGATGCCTGTCGGGCACGCGGTGACGGCGACGAGCTTCTTGCCGGCGGGAGGCGCCGAGTTCTCGGCACGGGTCGCGGAGTAGACCGTCGCCGGGGCCGACGAGGCGGGTGCAGCGCTGACGCGCGGTGCGTCGCCGAACGCTGCCCGGAGGGCGGCCTCGGGATCGCGGATGGCCTTCGCCGTGGTGGTCCTGTGCACGGGCTTGCCGGCGAAGGGGGAGGCCTCGACCTCCGTGTCGGCGGCGACGAGGACGGCGTCCGCGGCGGCGATGTCGGCCTCGGTGAGCGGCGTCGCGTCGGGGGCGCCGCGGATGTCGACGAGCACCCGGTGACCGTCGCGGCTGCCCTGCTCGCGGAGCGCCTCCGCCGCCATCAGGGCGTGGGCGAGGCTCGCGGGGCTCGCGGTGACGACCAGGATGGTGCGCATCAGGGCTCCTCTCTGCCGGCGCTGCCGGTCATGTCAGCGCTGCCGGTTCTGTCGGCGCTGCCGCTTTGCGCGGAGCCTCCATGCTCCTCGCTGGTCAGCGGTGAGACATGGACCTCGGCCGCGCGCGCCTCCACCTCGGCGGTGGGAGGGAGGCGCGGGCCGAGGGTGGTGAGCGTGCCGAGAGAGAACGCCGTGGCGAGGCGGGCGCGGTCTGCGAGAGGGAGGCCGCGCAGCGTCGCCACGAGGTAGCCGGCCACCATGGCGTCGCCCGCGCCGACGGTGGAGCGCACGGCGACCTGCGGGGGGACGGCGAGGCAGGCCGCGCTCCCCTCGGAGAACACCGCGCCCCGGGCGCCCATGGAGACGATCACCGTGCCGACGCCGCGGCGGTGCAGCGTGCGGGCCGCGGCGAGGGCGGCGTCAGGGCCCGCGATGGGGTGGCCGAGGAGCTCGGAAAGCTCGTGCTCGTTGGGCTTGATGACGTCGGGGAGCGCTCCCGCATCCGGCGCGAGTGCGGCCGCGAGGGGCGCGCCGCTGGTGTCGAGCACTGTGCGCCGACCCGCCGCGCGGAGCAGGGCCACGAGGCGGCGGTAGGTGTCGGCCGGTGCGCCGGGCGGGAGGCTGCCGGCGAGCACGAACCAGGTGTGCTCGGCCGAGAGGGCGGTCAGGGTGGAGGCGAGGCGTTCGAGATCGGGATCGCTCACCGAGAAGCCCGGGAAGTTGAGGTCGGTCACGCTGGCGTCGCCGCGGGTCTCGTCGACGAGCTTGATGTTGGTGCGCGTGCGGCCGGGGACGAGGACGAAGCGATCGTCGATGCCGCGCTCGGCGAAGAGGGCGCGGAGGACGTCGGCGTTGTCGCGGCCCATGAGGCCCGTCGCGGTGACGGTGAGTCCCCACGTGGCGAGGAAGGAGGCGACGTTGACGCCCTTGCCCCCGGCGTCGTCCTGCTCCCAGAGGACGCGGTGGACAGCTCCTGGGGTGAGGCCGTGCACCGCGGCCGTGCGGTCGATGGCAGGGTTCGGGGTGACGGTGCAGAGGCGAGGGGCCGCGGGCGGCGTTGCCTGCGGCGGCTGAGCACTCGTGGGCGGCAGAGGCGGGGGGTGCGGGGTCTGCGGCATGCGAAACCCCCGGTGCTCAGGAGAGCGCCCGGACCTCGGCGGCGGTGGCGCAGGCGAGGGCGCGGCGGGCGAGGGCGCGGGCGCTTTCGAGGGACATGTCGCGCACCTGGGCCTTCAGCTCGGGGACGGCGGGTGGGCTCACGCTCAGCTCGTCGACGCCGAGGCCCACCAGGATGGGCGCCGCGGCGCGCTCGGCGGCGAGGTTGCCGCAGACCCCGACCCAGCGGCCGTGGGCGTGCGCTGCCTGGACGATCTGGTCGATGAGGCGGAGGACGGCGGGGTGGAGGCCGTCGGCGTGGCGGGTCAGCGCCGGGTGCAGCCGGTCCATGGCCAGCACGTACTGGGTCAGGTCGTTGGTGCCGATGGACAGGAACGCGGCCTCGCGGGCGAAGACGTCGGCCATCACCGCGGCCGAGGGCACCTCGATCATGATGCCGCAGTCGATGGGCGGGCCGTGCAGCTCGGCGCGGACGCGCTCCAGAGCGGCCCTGGCGTCGCGCAGCTCCTCGATGGTGGCCACCATGGGGAACATCACCTTCACCGCGCCCTCGGGGGCCTCGCGCGCCGCGCGCACGATGGCCCTGAGCTGCGGGTTGAACAGCTCGGGCTGGGCCAGGCAGAGGCGCACGCCGCGGACCCCGAGGAAGGGGTTGTCCTCGCGAGGGAGCGAGAGGTACGGGACGTCCTTGTCGCCGCCGATGTCGAGGGTGCGGACGACGAGCGGCAGGCCGTTGAGGGCGCGAACCATGGCGAGCAGGGCCTCGGTCTGCTCGTCCTCGGTGGGGGGCGTGTCGCGCTTCAGGAACAGGAACTCGGTGCGGAGCAGGCCCACACCTTCGGCGCCCGCGTCGACGGCGCGCGTGGCGTCCGCGGCCGTGCCGATGTTGGCGACCACCTCCACGCGGTGACCGTCGCGGGTGACGGCGGGGCGGTAGGCGTCGCGTCTGGCGCTGGCGGTGGCGAGGACCTGCGCGGCGGCGGCCGTGACGGCGAGGGCGCGGTCGTCGTCGCCGGGGGAGACGACGAGGACGCCGCCGCTGCCGTCGATGATGGCCTCGGTGCCGTCGGGCAGGTCGAGGAGCGCATCGCCGAGGCCGACGACGGCGGGGATGCCGAGGGCGCGGGCGAGGATGGCGGTGTGGGCGTTGGGGCCGCCGTGGGCCGTGGCGAGGCCCTTGACCCAGGCGGCGTCGAGGCTCGCGGTGTCCGAGGGCGAGAGGTCGTCGGCGAGGATGATGACGGGGCGGGAAGGGATGGTGGAGGTCGGCGCGGCGTCGTCGCTGCGGGAGCCGAAGGAGAGGCAGCGGAGGACCCGGTCGGCGACGTCGCGGATGTCGTCGGCGCGCGCGGCGAGGAGCGGATCGCTGAGGGTCTCCAGCGCCGTGGCGCGCGCGGCGGCGGCGGTGTGAAAGGCGCTCGCGGCGGAGGCGCCGGCGTGGATCCGCTCGCGGGCTTCGGCGAGGAGGTCGGGGTCGTCGAGCATCTCGCCGTGGGCGAGGAAGATCGCTGCCTTGCGGGCCCCCGAGCGGGCCGCGACGTCGCCGTGCAAGCGGCGGATCTGGGCGCGCGCGGCGTCGAGGGCGGCGTCGAGCTGCGCCTGTTCCTCCGCGGGGTTCCCCGTCGCCTCGCCGATGGCCACCGCGGTGCGGTGGAGGCGGTGGAGCAGGGCGATGGCGATGCCCGGCGAGGCGGCGACGCCCAGGCGGACATCGCCGACGAAGGGGAGGGCAGGGGTGGGGTGCGAAGGCGCGGGCTGCGCGTGTTCGTTCGGGGGGGCGTCGTGCTCGCCGAGGCCTTCCTCGATGGCCACGCGCAGGGCGCGGAGGGCAGCGTCGGCGTCGGGGCCCGAGGCGAGGACGTGGAAGCGCGCCCCGGCCTCCACGCCGAGGGTGAGCAGCGAGGCGAGGGCTTTGCCGCTCGCCACCTTGTCGCCGTGGCGCACGCGGATGTCGGCCTGGAACCTGCGGGCGATGGCGGCGAGGGCCGCGGCAGGGCGGGCATGGAGGCCCACGTTGCCGGGCATGACGATCTCGACCTGCGCGGGGTAGCCGGCGTACGGGTCGAGGGCGCCACCTGCCCCGGCCTCCCTCGCCGGGGCCGCCGTGGACATCGGCGATGCCGGCGTGCGCGGCTGGTTGAGGGCGGTGAGGATGCGCTGAGGATCGCGGGTGCGCGCCAGGGCCGCGGCGATCGCGTCGTCCTGGAGCACGTCGGTGAGGTTCGCGAGCACGGAGATGTGCTCGTCGGACGTCGCGGCGATGCCGACCGCGAGGTAGACGGTCTCCCCCGGGTTCCACGCGACGCCCGAGGGGAACTGCGCGACGGCGACGGCGGTCCTGCGGATCATCGCAGCGTCCGTGCGCAGGCCGTGAGGGATGGCGATGCCATGGCCGAGGAAGGTCGCGGTCTGCGCCTCACGGGCGATCATGCTCTGGGCGTAGGCAGGATCCACGCAGCCAGACTCCGCGAGGATGGCAGCCGTCTGGCGGATGGCGTCGTGCTTGTCGCGGGCAGAGAGGCCGAGGCGCACGAGGGAGCTGTCGACGATCAGCACGGAGGGCACCTCCTGCGTCGGTGTGCGCGGGAGTGTACCTGGCGACGGAGGTCAGGGGTCCACGGGATCGACGCAGGGAGGTGCATGGGGGCGAAAAAGGCTGAGGCGAGGGTGACCCCAGCACCTCCGCGGATACCTAGAGCAGGACAGCCCCATGGCAAGCGGGCGTCGGGCGTCGGGCGTCGGGCGAGACGCGAGATCATCGACACTTCCTCCCCTGGTGCGCTAGGGCTCATCCGTGTCGCCCGTGGACGTGGTGCTCTTCGCTGCCCTGCAAGGGGCCGCCGAGGTCCTGCCGATCTCCGCGTCGGCGCACGTCACGGCAGCGCGCATCTGGCTCGGCCTCGAACGCGACCTGGCCGTCCTCACGGGCGTTGCGCAGCTCGCGACGGCAGCGGCGGTGGTCGTCCTCGCGCGGCACACGCTCCTCGCCGCCTTCGGAGAGGGGCTCCGCGCCATCTCCCGGCCATCCCTCTTCCGTGACACCCCGGGTGGTCGCGACATGGTCTTGATCGTCGTCGGCGCGGCGATGAGCCTCGCGCTGAGCGCGGTGCTGCGGCCCTACGTGGCGCTGTGGTCCGAGGCGCCGCTCGCGCAGGGGCTCGGCCTGGTGATCTCCGGAGCTGCCCTGGCGAGCGCGATCATTGCGCCTCCGCCGGGCGCGCGCGCGGAGGCGCCGGGGGTCGTGGGGATGGTTGGGGTGGGGCTCGCGCACGGGCTGGGCGTGGCGCCCGGGGCCTCGGCGCTGGGCGCTGCGCTGGTGGTGCTGATGTGGCTTGGGGTGCGTCCAGGCAGGGCGCTGGACCTGGCGCTGGCGATCTCGGTGCCGACCTTGCTCGTGGAGGGAGCGCGATCCCTCGGAGCGTTCGGGGCTCCCGGGGTAGGGGCGTCGATCGGCGCAGGGAGCGTGGCCGGAGGGCTCGTGGTGGCCTTCCTGGGCGCGAGCCTGGCCGGGGTGGGGCTGCGCTGGCTCCTGGAGCGGCGGTGGGTGGCCGCCCTCGCGGTGTGGATGATCCCGCTCGGGCTCGCGACGGTCGCGTATGCGCGGGCGCTGCCGGGCATGGCCGGGCGCGCTGACGTCGCGTTCGTTGGCGACCTGCGCGATCCGCGCTAAGCGTCGCCGGCCATGTCCGACGCGTTCCTCCACGTCCACGCCCTGATCCTCGCCGGCGGTGCCGGTACGCGCTTCTGGCCGGCGTCCCGCGCGGTGCGGCCGAAGCAGCTCCTGTCCCTGGTGGGTGACGAGCCGCTCCTCTGCGCGACCGTGCACCGGGTGCTCCCGCTCTGCCACCCTGAGGATACGAAGGAGGCGTGGGCGCGGGTGCTCATCGCCACGGGGAGCCACCTGGCGGAGGCGACCCAGGCCCTGCTGCCGGAGCTGCCGGAGGAGAACCTGCTCGTCGAGCCGCTGCCGCGCAACACCGCGCCGTGCATCGGCTGGGCGGCGTGGCGGATCGCGGCGAAGGATCCGGAGGCGGTGGTGATGGTGCTGCCGAGTGACCACCACGTGAGCGACGTGGAGGGGTTCCGGAGGGTGCTCCAGGCTGCCGTGCGCGCGGCGACGCAGGGGACGCTCACCACGGTGGGGATCCGGCCGACGCACCCGGAGACGGGGTTCGGGTACATCGAGACCGGCGAGGCACGCGGAGGCGGGGCGCTCGAAGCGCTGCGGTTCGTGGAGAAGCCGGACCGGCAGCGGGCCGAGGGGTTCGTGGCGAGCGGGAGGTTCCTCTGGAACGCGGGGATGTTCTTCTTCCGCGCGAAGGACATGGTGGCCGCGATCCGGGCGCACCTCCCGGCGCTCGCCGAGGGGCTCGACGCCATCCGCGAGGCCGAGGCACGCGGCGGAGAGGCAGGGGCGGAGGCGCTGGCGCGGGTGTTCCCGACGCTGCCGTCGGTGAGCATCGATCACGGGGTGATGGAGCACGCCGCCGCGCTCTCGGTGGTGCCCGGGGACTTCGGCTGGAGCGACGTGGGAAGCTTCCGGACGGCGTGGGATCTCGGCGAGAAGGACCCCGAGGGCAACCACGCGCCGGAGGGGTCGGTGCTGATCGACGCCCACCGGAACCTGGTGGTGGACCTGCGCCGGAAGGGCGGCGGCAAGCGGGTGATCGCGCTGGTGGGCGTGGAGGACCTGTGCGTGGTGGAGACCGAGGACGCGCTCCTCGTGGTGCCCAGGGAGCGCGCGCAGGACGTGAAGCGGGTGGTCGACGCGCTGAAGGAGCGGGGCGACGGGGAGCTTACGTGACGCTGCGCGGCTAGAGGACCTGGGCGATGATGGCGTCGAGGCTCGCCTCGTCGACGATGGCGGTGAGGTAGGCGGCGACCTTGCCCTCCTTGTCGAGGACGACCAGGGTGGGGAGCTTGTCGACGTCGTACTGCGCGGAGGCGTCGCGCGCTTCGTCGAGGAGGATGGGGTAGCTCAGGCCCTTGTGCGCGGCGTACTGGCGGGCCACGGCGGAGGGGTCGTCGACGTTGATGCCGAGCACGACGAGGCCCTTGTTCTCGTAGCGCCTGGCGATGCGTTCGAGGATGGGGGCCTGGATGCCGCAGGGGCCGCACCAGCTCGCCCAGAAATCGAGGATCACCGCCTGGCCCTGGAGGTCGCGGAGCTGCATCCGGGCGCCGGGATCGCCGTTGGCGGCGACGGGCAGGGTGAGGTCGGGGCCGGGCTTGCCGACCATGGAGTGGCCGCCGGGGGCGAGGTGGGGGAGCACCGCCATCCCGAAGAGGGCACTGACGGCCAGAATGGCGGCGATCGCCGGGTACAGGAATTTCCCAGAGCCGTCGTCCTGGCGGTGCATCGTGCTCGAACTCATAGCAAAACTTTCGGCCGGTGCCCGGGGCTCTCTGGTACGGTCTCGGGCCGCTACCATGCACGAAACCCCGACCCATTCTCGCAATAACCCTCCGGCGCCGCGGCCGCGACGCCTGCCGCCAGGTCTGCAGGCTGCCAAGTGGCCGCCCGACGACGACGACATGCCGGCAGGGCCGCCTGCTCAGGGCGGCGGCGGTGGCGCAGGGTTCGGGGACGAAGGCAACTTCAAGCGGGGTCGCATCCGCCCGGCGTCGGTGATCATCGCGCTCCTGCTCGTCGCAGGCGCAGGGGCGGCGATCTGGTTCGGCATCCGGCAAGAGGGTCAGAAGATGACCGTCGAGCAGGTGGCGAACGAGAAGAAGAACATCTACGTGCTGCCGCAGAAGGACCAGATCCCGCTCTGGCGGAAGTGGGCCGCGAGCTCGGCAGAGCCGACGCTGCAGCAGGAAGCGCTGATCCAGCTCGCGTGGGTCGAGGACCCCGAGGGGCCGGCGCTCGCCACGAAGGCGCTGGATCTGCCGGATCACCGGATCCGCGGCGTGGCGTCGCAGGCGCTCGCGCACTACGGGTCGCCGCGGGCCGACGGCGCCAAGGCGTCGCTGATGAAGGTGCTGAAGGAGGCCGACGAGAGCGACAGGCCGCAGATCGTCTGGGCGCTCGTGGTCCTCAAGGAGCCGGCGGCGTTCCAGGACGCGCTGGGCGAGTACCGCAAGGGGCACCTCTCCAAGGTGGAGCGGCTCGGCGGCGGCGTCGCGTTCGACCCGGAGCGGCTCGCGGCGATGGTGTCGCTCGACGAGCTGGCGAAGCTCGCGACGGACGAGAGCCCGTCGGTGCGGCAGCTCGTGGCCACGGTGATCTCGCGCAGCGCGGAGCCGAAGTGGACCGACACCTTGATCACGCTGGTCAAGGACAAGGACATCGACGTGGCGCGCGAGGCGGCCAACGGGCTCGGGCGCATCGGCGACGAGAAGGCGCGCACCCCCCTGCTGCAGGCGCTCAGCAGCGCCGACAAGGAGAGCCGGCAGCGGTTCCTGGAGGCGCTGCGCGACGGTACGGGCGGCGAGGGCCTGGTGCTGGCGCTGGAGAGCGTGAAGACCGACACGCCCGAGGGGCAGTGGTTTCAGACGAAGCAGATCTTCGACATGCTGAAGAACCTCGCGGACCCCCGCTCGGGGGACGCGCTGGTGCGCTGGGTGGAGAAGGCCAAGCCCGCGCTGCACTGGCAGGGCGAGGCCGGCACGCGGCTCGCCGAGATCGGCGACATGAGGGCGGCGAAGCTGCTCGGGGAGCGGATGCTGGCCGACCCGACCAAACTCTACGCGCTGGAGCGGTTCTGGGAGGCCGACGAGGGCGGTCACATGTCGCGCACCGACCTGCCGCGCGTCGTGGCCTCACGCATGCTGGCCGACCTGGCGACGATCCACGAGGACAAGAGGGACGAGCTGAAGGCCGCCGCCGAGGGCAGCGTGATCTTCTGGATCAAGGACCGGCCGCAGCCCCACGCGAACGGGCTGCGCTTCCTGTCGACGGTGCGGTCGGAGAAGATCAAGAACCAGCTCCGCGACTGGGCGTTCCCGAAGGACGCGCTGCCGAAGGAGGGGGCGCAGCCGCCCTTCCCGCAAGCGTTCGAGACGGCGCAGAGCGCGCTGCGCTACATCGGCCGGATGCGGGACGAGGACTCGTTCCCGCGGCTCATCGAGCAGTTCAAGCGCAAGCCCGATAAGAAGATGGACATCACCCAGGAGGGCCTGCAGGGCGCCGGCCTGGCGATGATGGGCATGGCGCTGCGCGCGGTGGCCTACGGCGCGGCGGAGGGGCTCGGAGAGTGGGGTGACCCGAAGGCGATCAAGCCGCTCATGGAGCTCATCGAGGACGAGACCTGGCACGAAGAGGCGCGCTCCGCGGCGTGTGCGGCGCTCGCCTGGTCCGCCGACGACAAGACCATGCTCGAGGTGGCGAAGAAGGCGAAGGAGCTGGCCGCCAACAAGGACCTGCGCAAGCAGTTCATCGGGTCCTGCTACGCGACCACCCTGACCCTCAGACCAGTGCCGAGCGCGGCGAGCGATCTCGCGGAGCTGCTCACGGCCGACGTGGACCTCGGGGTGCGCATGGCGATCGCCCGGGCGATCGGCGCGGGCGGCGTGGACGACGCGGCCACGCAGAAGCTGATGGGCAAGCTCGAAGACGGCGAGGTGCGGAACTCGGCGGCGCTCGCGCTGCTCATGGGCGGCACGCCGGAGACGGCGGCGCGCACCGTGGCGAAGTACGGCGACTACGGTCAGGGCGCGCTCGACGACCTGAAGGACCACTACTTCCGCGCGTTCGGGTACTGGTCCGACGAGGACTTCAAGCGGGGGAATCTGTTCCGCTACGTGACGAACGCGGAGGCCGTGGCGCGCATCCGGGTCAACGACGTACCGCAGGAGTGGACCCGCCAGCGGCTGCAGGCGCAGTTCGACAACCTGCAGTACGACAACGGCCCGCACTCGGAGACCCGCGTGGTCCTGCGTTACCGGCTCTGGCAGGCGGCGAAGAACGGCGAGGCTGCCCAGAAGAAGGGCGCCATCCAGACGCTGAAGTTCATGAAGGAGCGGGGTGTGCTGATGGCGCTGCGGCAGGAGGCGGGCGAGACCGGGGCGCTGGCCAAGCAGGCCTTCCACGAGCTCGTGAACCCGAAGATGGTCAAGGCCGAGGATCTGAGCGCCCTGCAGCCGAAGAAGACCGACGGGGATGCCGTCAACGTCAAGATGAAGTAGAGGATCGCGATGGCGGGATGGCGTGATGAGCTGGTCGATGCGGTCAAGTCCAAGGCAGAGCGAGAGGCGGAGGAGGTCGAGCGCCACAAGAAGCGGGTCAGCGAGGCGCTCACCGCCGCCGAGTCGGCGCTCTCGCTGAGCGCCGACGCCCTGCGCTTCACCGGGGAGAAGCTGAAGGACAAGGAGCAGCCGGTGGAGATCTCCGAGGAGCCGGACAAGATCCGGCTCTCGCTCCGGGACGTCAGCGTGACGCTGGAGCTGGTGCGTGAGTCCGCCGTCGTGCGGATCACCTTCGGCGACGGCAAGCCCCGCGAGTTCGACTTCGCCAAGGACCGGCACATCGCGCCCCCCGACGTCGAGGAGTACATCGGCCGGCGCGCCCTGGAGTTCGTGCGCGCCGCGCAGAAGGCCACGCCGTGGTGATGAGGCTCGGGTCTGCGGCCCGGAGGCGCCGGTCCGACCTCCTCCCTCTCTTCCTCCTCGCAGCACTCACCGCTTGCGCGCCGCCCCCCGCGGCGCCTCCGCCCGAGGTCGCGCAGACGCCTGCCGCGCCGGCGGTGGCGTCCCCGGCGGCAGCGCCCGCGCGGCTTGCCATCGATTCCGATCCGGCCGCCGCGGGGCGGATCCAGGCAGACGTCGTCGCGCTCACCACGCAGGAGATGGAGGGACGCGGCACGGGCACCGATGGGGCGCGGCGGGCTGCGGAGCTGGTGGCGAAGCGGTTCGAGGAGCTGGGCCTGGAGCCGCTGGGGGACGCGGGGGCGCAGGCGAAGAGTTTTCTGCAGGCCTTCGAGGCGCGCGTTGGCGCGGCCGTGGAGCCGCCACAGCTCAAGGTGGTGCGCGGCAAGCAGGGGACTGCGGTGGATGCGAAGACGGTCACCACCGCGGACGGGAGCGAGAGCGGTACTGTCGCGGGCGCCGCGGTGTTCGTGGGGCACGGGATCAACGCGTCGGCGCTCGGGTGGGACAGCTACGCCGGCATCGATGTGAGCGGCAAGGTGGTGGTGGTGCTCGCCGGCGCGCCGACCCTCGACGGCGCCCACCAGAAGGACGCGCTGCGTGATTTCGGGAGCGTCCGATACAAGCTCCGCACCGCGCGAGAGCACAAGGCGCTCGGCGTCGTGGTGGTCGCGGAGGGCGAGGAGCTGCCCAAGGGATCGCACGACACCAGCGGGATGGGCGTACCCGCGGTGGTGGTGACGCGCTCGGCTGCGGAGAAGCTCTTCCCAGCCGCGAAGATCCGCGACAAGGCGACCTGGGAGGTCAAGAAGGCCCCTGCGCCAAAGGCGATCGCCGGGGTGAACCTCGAGTTCACCACGAAGGTGACGCCTCAGAAGGCCACGGCGTGGAACGTGGTGGGCTTGCTCCCGGCGCGGGCGGGCTCGCCCCACGCGGGAGAGTTCGTCGTGGTGGGCGCCCACTACGATCACCTGGGGCACGGCGGGTCGAACTCGCGCAAGCCGGGGTCGACGGAGATCCACCACGGAGCCGACGACAACGCCTCGGGGACGGCGCTGATGATGGAGGTGGCGCGGCGGATGGCGGCGCTGCCGGCGCGCCCCGATCGCGGCGTGGTCTTCGTGGGTTTCGGGGCCGAGGAGCTGGGTACGCTCGGCTCCAGGCACTTTGTGGAGGCGCCGCCTGCCTCGATCGGCGCCATCAAGAACGTGGTGGCGATGATCAACGCCGACATGGTCGGCAGGCTCCGCGACGACAAGCTCCTCGTGGACGGCGTGGGGACCTCACCGGGGTGGGGGCCGATCGTGAAGGCCGCCGGCGACGGGCTGAAGCTCGAACTTGCCCAGGGGGCCGAGGGCTTCGGCGCCAGCGATCACGCACCGTTCACGGCAGCGCGGGTGCCGGTCGCGTTCCTCTTCACGGGCGTGCACGAGGACTACCATCAGCCGAGCGACACGGCCGAGAAGATCAACGCCGAGGGCGAGTCGCGGATCGCCACCCTGGCTGGCCGCATGGCCCTGGCCGTGAGCCAGCAGGTGGAGCGGATGCCCTTCGTCGATGCTCCTGCGGACCCGAAGCGCTCGGGGCGTGGCGGGTTCAAGGTCTCCGTGGGCACCGTGCCCGACTACGCCTACCAGGGCAAAGGGCTGCGCCTCACCGGGGTGCGGCCGGATTCGCCGGCCTCGCGCGCGGGCCTCCAGGCGGGTGACGTGCTGGTGAAGGTGGGCTCGCACGAGATCACCAACATCCACGACTACATGTTCTCGCTGGGCGAGCTTGAGCCCGGGCGAGAGGTGGTGATCGAGGTCGAGCGGAACGGCACCCGCGTCCCGCTCAAAGTGATCCCGGCTCCTGGCACCCGATGATCTCGCGTCCTCCTCTCCAAGCGATCCTGGCTCCCGGCACCCGATGACCTCGCGACAACCTCGTTTCGCTGCAGCAGGTGCCGTGGCGGGTCTCCTGCTGTTCACGTCCCTCGCCGCATTCTCCGGGTGCACACGCCCCGAGGAGGGCACCTCGGGAGAAGCAGTCCCTCCCGTCCCGGCGAGCGCTGCCTCTGGCACCACGCCGCCGGCCGGTGCGGGCACGTCCACGGCGCTGACCCCTCCGAGTGATGGGGGTGCGGAGGCTGCAGCCCCCGCAGGGGAAGGGGTTCCTCCTGGGAGCGCGGAAGGCGCCGGCACTCAGGGCGCGCCGCCGGCTGGGCAGACCATGCCTGGCCCTCCCGACGTGGACGGCGACGGCTTCCCGGGCTCCTCGAAGGGCTGCCCGGCTGACATGGTGCTCGTGGCGGGGAACTACTGCCCCGAGGTGCTCCAGAGCTGTCTCCGGCACCACGACGAGTACGAGCGCGACCAGGAAAAGAAGAAGCAGAAGCAGGACAAGGGCGAGGCGGCCGGAAGCTCCACGGTGAGTGAGCGGTGCCTCGAATACCGTGCCCCCACCGAGTGCCTCTCCAAGAAGCGAGAGCCGATGCGGTTCTGCGCAGATCGCTACGAGTGGCCCAACAAGAAGGGGGAGCTACCGGCTCTCTTGATCTCGTGGACCGACGCCAAGAAAACCTGCGAGTCCGTCGGCAAGCGCCTCTGCACCGAGGACGAGTTCAACTTCGCGTGTGAGGGCGAGGAGATGCTCCCCTACACGAATGGATACGTCCGGGATCCGGCGAAATGCAGTATCGATAAGCCGTACCGCAAGCGTGAGCACAAGCTGCGCAAGTATGACCGATGCATGAAGGACCCGCGCTGCAAGGCGGAGCTCGAAAGGCTGGACCAGCGGCTGCCCGTGGGCTCGCTCCCGGCGTGCGTGTCGCCGTTCGGCGTCTACGACCTGAACGGGAACATCAATGAATGGGTCGAGCGGCCCGGCAAGAAGTACCCGGACCGGAGCGGGCTCAAAGGGGGCTGGTGGGGGCCCGTGCGGGGCCGCTGCCGGCCGACGGTGGGGTTCCACAAGGAAGACGATTACGGTTACGAGGAGGGCTTTCGCTGCTGCAAGGATGCCGAGCCGTAGCAGGATCGCGGCAGGACCTGGCGGAGCTGGAGCTGTAAGCTGAGGACGAGGTAGGCGTTTTTTCAGGCCAGCGGCCCTCGTGCGGGCGTACCGTTCACGGGGCTCTCGCCAAGCCATTGCCTGCAGGGGGCCTTGACCCTGCACCCGTGGGAGAACTTCATGAAGCGAGCCATTTCTTCTCGGATCTTCGGACTGCTGGCCCTGGCGCTCGGCGCCGCCGCTGTGACCTCGATGGGATGTCGCGGCAACGAGGCAGAGGACCCCCAGAGCGTGCAGCAGGGGAACGCCTACGGGCAGCAGTACCCGCAGCAGCCGTATGGGCAGCAGCCGTATGGGCAGCAGCCGTATGGGCAGCAGCCGTATGGGCAGCCGCAGACGCAGCAGTACCCGCAGCAGCAGTACCCGACGACGCCAGCGCCCACGCAGACAGCCCCAGCCGCGCCAGCCAACCCGCTCGCGCTCCCCTGTCAGAACGACGGCGTTTGCGGCACCCACAAGTGCAACCTGCAGACGCAAAAGTGCGCGTTCCCCTGCGCCGTCAGCGCCACCGACTGCGGCGCCGGCTTCGGGTGCATGGGCGGCGTCTGCCTACCGGGCGTTCCGTAACACAGTCGGGACGCCGACCGACGACGCGTCGCGCGCCGGAGCTTTCCCGATCAGTGCTTCAGCCCCGGCTGCCAGGCGGGGTGTGGCTGCTGGGCGGGGCGAGATCGGCGCGATCGTCGAGGTGATCGAGCAAGTCCTGGATCGGCGCGAGGTGCTCGGAGTTCGCCTCGATGAAGCCCTCGGCCCCGAGCAGCGCGCTCGCGGCGGCGCGTAGCTCGTCGGACGGCTGGAGCAGCGCCTTCTGCACGGCGCGGATCTTGTCGATAGGCGTGCGGATGGTGGCGGCGATCATGTCGTTCGGGATGGGCCCCGCGGTGGCCAGCATGCGCACCTGCGCGTCGCCCCATCCAGAGCGGCGAGGGCGGCTGCGCCGCGGATCGAGGTGCACGAACGAGGCGCCCACGTCGGCGCGGCCTTCCAGGACGGCTTTGCCCACGGCGGTGTGGGAGCCGTAGAAGGTCTCGCTTGCGAACAGGTTCTCGAGATCGATGCCGCGCTGGCGCAGCGAGGCGCGGATCACCAAGTATCCGGCGGCGCTCTGCTGATCGACCCACGCCGCGCGCGCGCCGTGGAGCTGGGTGAGGTCGCGGATGCGCGAGCCGGGGTGGGTGAAGAGCGCCGTGGAGTAGAAGGCGGTGCCGCCGCGCACGGGCAGGGCGATGGGGATCGCGCGGCCGCGCGAGGTGGCGCGCAGGGCGAGCACGGGGGGGAGCCAGGCGATGTCGACGTCGCTGGCGTGCATGGCGTCGATCAGGTCGCCGTAGTCGGCGAGGTCGTGCGTGAGGACGGGGTACGCCGTGTCGTCGGCGAGCGCCGCGCAGAAGGCATCGAGGGCCGCGCCGCGCTGCGGGGCCCAGCGCGCGCTCCGGGAGCGCTCTGACGGGTCGGGCACAACGCTGGCGGGGCCAAACGCGTCCTCGGGGGCCGGCGCGAGTCCGATCCGGATCTCCAGCCGTGCCGGTTTTCTGCTCATGGGATCCGGCTCCGCCCGGGGCCGCACAACATTGCGCGCAGGGTTCGACCGGTCAAGCCATCACCCCGTGGCGCCCATGCGGAGCACACGGGGTCGTGAGCACGGCCGCGACGCGAGATGGGATCACGCCGTGACGCCAGGCTGGATGCCGTTCAGCGCCATCAAGCGGGAGCGCTCGGCCTCCTTGTTGAGGTCGCGGTAGCGCTCGTCGAGGCGGGTGACGTCGAGCTTGAGGATGCGCCCGTAGAGCTTGAACGCGATCCCGAGCACGCCGGGGTAGCACTCCGCCTTCACCCGCTCCTCGTAGTACGGGTACGCCGCCTCGTGGAAGCTGCGCAGGTTGTAGAAGGGGATGCCCGGGTACTTGTGGTGCTCGTTGTGGTAGCTGACGTTGTTCCAGAGGAAATTCATGAAGTGCGCGCTCGTCCCGTAGGTGCGTGAGCTGTAGGCGTCGTCGTCGCTGGGGAGCATCTCGTAGTGCTCGATCATCGAGGTGAGGCTCGCCAGCACCGCGCCGAAGAGGAAGGGCACGAGGTAGAAGAACAGGAACACCTGCAGCGGCATCAGCGCGAACGCGACGGCCATGATCGACCACCAGCCGACCAGCTCCAGGACCATCTGCACGCGCTGCCAGCCGGTGAGGCGCAGGGTGTACCGGCCCATCTGGGTCGCGAAGTAGATGGGGTACGCGAAGCCGTAGACCACGAGCAGGAGCAGCTTCGCGAGCACCGGGTTGCGCGTGTAGTCGGTGACCACGAAGTTGTCGACGTCGGGGTACGTGTTCGTGATGCGGTGATGGTGCAGGTGGTAGTTGCGGTAGAGCGTCACGCTCATCCCGCTCGGCGCCCAGCACACCAGCGCGATCAGGTACGACAGGCGCTTCGAGCGCGCGCAGTTGCCGTGCACGGCGTCGTGCGCGACGGCGCCGAGGCCGCGGATGAGGTTCGCGATGAAGAACGAGATCAGGAGCCCGATCGGGATCGCGAGCGCGTGGTCGCGGGTCGCGTAGAGCACCGCCGTGGCCCCGGCCCAGAGGGCGAAATGGAGCGGAATCTTGAGCAGATGCACAGGCTTTCTCTCGTAAGCCTGACGCAACAGATCCTGCGGTACCGCTTCCATTCCAGCCATGACTCGGCTCCTTGCGACGGCGCTCCCCCAGCGCGGGGCGGAACTTCTCAAATGCGCCCCGAGAAGACAAGAATGGACCCGTCTTTCAGCGCGCATCGAGAGCGCGAAACAGCCTACGCGCTGCCTTGAGGCGGCGTTCGATTGCCGGTAAGAGCCCTGCATGAAGACGCGGACAGAGACCGACAGCTTCGGGCCGATCGAGGTGGACGACGGGAAATACTGGGGGGCTCAGACCCAGCGTTCCCTGGAGAACTTCCCCATCGGCCGCGAGCACTTCCCGCGCGAGCTCATCGCCGCGCTCGGGCTCGTCAAGAAGGCCGCCGCGATGGTGAACCACGATCTCGAACTGCTCCCTGCGGACAAGCTCGCGCTCATCGTCCGCGCCGCCGACGAGGTGATCGCGGGCAAGCTCGACGAGCACTTCCCCCTCGTGGTGTGGCAGACGGGCAGCGGTACCCAGACGAACATGAACGTCAACGAGGTGATCGCGAACCGCGCCATCGAGCTCGCCGGCGGCACGAGAGGTTCCAAGAAGCCGGTTCACCCGAACGACGACGTGAACCGCTCCCAGAGTTCGAACGACGTGTTTCCCACGGCCATGCACGTCGCCGCCGCCCTCCAGATCAAGGACAGGCTCTTGCCCGCCGCGCAGACCCTGCGCGCCACCCTCGCCGCCAAGAGCGACGCCTTCCAGGATATCGTGAAGATCGGCCGCACCCACCTGCAGGACGCCACGCCCCTCACCCTCGCTCAGGAGATCTCGGGCTGGGTGGCGCAGATCGATGCGAGCGTCATGGGAGTGGAGCGCGCCCTCCCGGGCCTCTTCGAGCTGGCGCTCGGCGGCACCGCCGTCGGCACAGGCCTCAACGCCCACCCGGAGTACGCCGTGCGCTCGGCTGCCAGGATCGCCGCGCTGTCCGGTCAGCCCTTCATCACCGCCCCCAACAAGTTCCAGGCCCTCGCCTCCCACGATGGCCTCCTGCTCGTGCACGGCGCGCTCCGAGCGCTCGCGGCGAGCCTGATGAAGATCGCCAACGACGTGCGCTGGCTCGCGAGCGGCCCTCGCTGCGGCCTCGGCGAGATCACCCTCCCCGAGAACGAGCCGGGCAGCTCGATCATGCCCGGCAAGGTCAACCCCACCCAGTGCGAGGCGATGATCATGGTGTGCTGTCAGGTCCTCGGCAACGACGTGGCCGTGGGCATCGGCGGCGCGAGCGGCAACCTGGAACTCAACGTCCTCAAGCCCCTCATCATCCACAACACCCTGCAGTCGATCCGCCTCCTCGCCGACGCCATGGCCTCGTTCGAGGAGCGCTGCGCGCGCGGGATCGAGCCCAACCGCGCGCGGATCGCCCGCCTCGTCCAGGAGAGCCTGATGCTGGTGACAGCGCTCACGCCGCGGACCGGCTACGACGCTGCCGCGAAGGTCGCGCGCAAGGCGCACGCGGAGGGGACCACCCTGCGCGAGGCGGCGGTCTCACTCGGGTTGCTCACGGGGGAGGAGTTCGACGCGCTGGTCAGGCCCGAGGACATGATCCACCCTGGCGACTGATCAGTGGAACGGGAGCGGGAAGCGCACCCCTACCGCCGGGAGCACGCCAGCATCCCAGCGCCCGAAGGTGGTCCCGCGCGCCCGGAAGAGGAGCGGCTCTCCGAAAACCTGCACGTCGTCCCACCGCGTCAGGGTCGTCTCGTTGCCCTGCGCCGCGTGCGTCGACGTCTCGGCGACCTCGGCCTGCACCTGAGGGCGCGCCGCGCTCATCGCCTCGACCCCGCGCGGCTGTGCCGAGGCGCGGAGCGCCTGGTTCGTCAGCGCATCGAGCTGCTGCCGGGCGTCTTCGAGGACCACGACCCAGGCGCGCCCGAGCTGCGCCGGCGGCGCCGGGTCCAGCACCGAGGGCATGAACTGCGCCCCGCCTTCCCCTCCGGCCACCACCTGCTTCGCCGCCTGCGGCTGCGGCTTCTCGGTCTGTGCGGACGCGACCCCCGTGGTCGCCAGGGCCGCCATCACCAGCATCGAGACCACGGTCTTGCGTGCACCGCTCATGGCCCAACCTCCTGTCGGGTGCACGGTGGCGCCCGGCTGAGAGCTATCCAGCAGAGGCTGACGACCCAGCGTGAGGCCAGGTGGCCAGGTCGACACCTGCCCCGGGAGGACCCGAGACAGGTGCTGACTTCACCAAGGATAAGGCTGAGCGGCGCGACGGGAAGAGGTGCTCTGGCCGGATCGGGACCAAAATGACACGGCCAGATGCGTCCATGCAGAACGCGCGTGGGTGGGACGGACGTCAGGCCTTGGCGGCCATCGCCTTCTGGAGGGTGACGCCCATCTCGGCGGGGCTCGGGGAGACGAGCACGCCTGCGTCCTCGAGCGCCGCGATCTTCTCGGCGGCCGTGCCCTGACCGCCGGCAATGATGGCGCCGGCATGGCCCATGCGCTTCCCCGGGGGAGCCGTGCGGCCGGCGATGAAGCCCGCCACGGGCTTCTTCATGTTCTCCTTGATCCATGCCGCGGCGCGTTGCTCGGCGCTGCCGCCGATCTCGCCGATCAGGATGATCCCGTGGGTGTCAGGGTCCGCGTTGTAGAGCTTGAGGACGTCGATGAAGTCCATGCCCGCAACGGGATCGCCGCCGATGCCCACGCAGGTGGACTGCCCGATGCCGAGCGCGCTGAGCTGGCCCACCGCCTCGTAGGTGAGGGTGCCGGAGCGCGAGACCACGCCGATGTGGCCCTTCTTGTGGATGTGCCCCGGCATGATGCCGATCTTGCACTCCCCGGGGGTGATGACCCCGGGGCAGTTCGGCCCGATCAGCGTCGTCGCCTTGCCTTCGAGGGAGCGGCGGATCTTCACCATGTCGAGGACGGGGACGCCCTCGGTGATGCAGATGACGAGCCTGCAGCCCGCATCCGCGGCCTCGGCGATGGCGTCGGCCGCGCCGGGCGGCGGAACGAAGATGCACGAGACATCGGCACCCTCTGCCTTCACGGCCTGCGCGACCGTGTCGTAGATGGGAACCTTGTCCTCGAAGCGCTGACCGCCGCGGCCGGGGGTCACGCCCGCGACCACCTTGGTGCCGTACTCGATGCAGGCGCGGGCATGCTGCGACCCGAAGGCGCCGGTGATGCCCTGAAAGACGACCCGCGTGTCCTTGTTGACGAGGATGCTCATCGCTGTCCCATTCTCCCTGGTCTCAAGCCTTCGCCGCGCGGGTCGCGGCCACGATCTTCTGCGCGCCGTCGCCCATCGAGGACGCGGACTGGATGGCGAGCCCGCTCTCGTCGAGCAACTTGCGGCCCAGCTCGACGTTCGTTCCCTCCAGACGCACCACGAGCGGCACCTTCAGGCCGAGCTCCTTGGTGGCGGCGATGATCCCCTCTGCCACCACGTCGCAGCGCATGATCCCGCCGAAGATGTTCACGAAGATGCCCTTCACCTCGTTGCTGCTCAGGATCATCCGGAACGCCTTGCTCACCTGCTCCTTCGTGGCGCCGCCGCCCACGTCGAGGAAGTTCGCGGGCCGGCCCCCGGAGTGGAGGATGATGTCCATGGTGGCCATCGCGAGGCCCGCCCCGTTCACCAGGCAGCCGATGTCGCCCTCCAGCGAGACGTAGGAGAGGCCCGCCTTCCTGGCTTCGAGCTCCACCGGATCTTCCTCGTCCGGATCCTGCAGCTCTTCCCAGCCCGGGTGGCGGAAGGAGGCGTTGTCGTCGAAGTTGATCTTCGCGTCGAGCGCCACGATGTCGCCCGACTTCGTCTCGATGAGCGGGTTGATCTCGAGCAGCGAGCAGTCCTCGCCGGTGAACGCCGCGTAGAGTGAGGTCATCAGCGCGCTGAACTTCTTGAGCTGCTCCTTGCCGCCGAAGCCGAGCGCGAACGCGAGCTGCCGCACCTGGTAGCCGGCGAGGCCGAGCACCGGGTCGATGTGGATCCGGATGATCTTTTCGGGGGTCTCGTGTGCGACCTCCTCGATGTCCATGCCGCCGGCCGTCGAGGCGATCACCGCGATCTGGCGGCGGTCGCGGTCGACCAGGAGCGCGAGGTAAAGCTCGCGAGCGATGTCGAGCCCCTGCTCGATGTACAGGCGCCGCACCTTCTGGCCCCCGGGGCCCGTCTGCGGCGTGACGAGCTGCATCCCGAGGATCTTCTCCGCGAGGGAAGTCGCCTCGGCCGCGCCGCCTTTCGCCACCTTCACCCCGCCGCCCTTGCCGCGACCGCCAGCGTGGACCTGCGCCTTCACGACGACGACGGGGTTGCCAGTCTCCGCGATGAGCCGCTCCGCGATGGGACCGACCTCGCTGACGTTGAACGCGGCCTCGCCCTTCGGCACCGGGACGCCGTATCGGGCGAAGATCTGCTTGCCTTGATACTCGTGGATTTTCATGAGAGAGGCCGGGACGCTATCACAGTCGAGGGCCTTCCAGGGCACGAGGAAGGGACAGCATGGCGAGATCGTCCACGGGATCGTTCGCGCAGTGTTCTCCGTACGGCTTCTCCCGCCGCTCTCACCCGCGCGTCCATGCCGCGGCGCGCGCGCTTCACCGTGCGTTGTCCCGCGCGCGACGGCGTGGTCCCTCGCCCCCGCTCCCGCTCCCGCTCGTGTCCTCCTGCATCCTCGCCGCGCTCCCCCTCGCGTGCGGCGGCGTCCCCGAGCACGTCCCGCCGTCGGGCGCCCTGACCCCAGCGCCTCCCCCGGCCCTGATGGCCTCCACCGCCTCCACCGCGGCGCTCCCGCAGTCACCGCCTCTCCCTGCACCTCCCCCAGCGCCTGCACTTGCGCCTCGCCCTGCGCCTGCGTGCCCCGAGGACATGGTCTTCGTCGACACCGTGACCTGCCCCAGGGTCGAGCTGCGCTGCCTCGACAGCGAGTACAACCAGGCGAACCACATCACCATCTGTCACGCCTTCGCCCCTGGCCAGGTGTGCCTCACAGAGCCCAGGCGGCAGCGGTTCTGCATCGATCGTTACGAGTACCCGAACCGCGAAGGGGCGCACCCGCCGGTGATGGTCGACTGGTACGACGCGGCGGGGGCCTGCGCCTCCCGCGGCAAGCGCCTCTGCTGGGAGAGCGAGTGGGTCGCCGCCTGCGAGGGCCCGGAGAAGCTCCCCTTCCCCTACGGCCTCGAGCGCGACCCCGCGCAGTGCAACATCGACAACCCCTGGCGCCAGCCGAACCTCGACAAGATCTACGCACAGGACCCGGCGATCCAGGGCCCGCAGCTCCTCCGCCTCGACCAGAGCGTGCCGAGCGGCGCGAAGAAGGGCTGCGTGAGCGGCTTTGGCGTCCACGATCTCACCGGCAACGTCGACGAGTGGGTCAACGCCGAGTCGCCGCGCGGGAAAGCGAAGTGGGCGGGGCTCAAAGGAGGCGCGTGGGGGCACGTCCGCAATGCATGCCGTCCGATGACCACGAGCCACCCGCCCGAATTCACCTACTACTTCATTTCATTCCGGTGCTGCGCCGATGCCGCGCCCGAACCGGGAGCGGCCCAGGATCCGAGGCTATGGACGCCACCCCCGCCGCCGGATCACCCTGATCCGAGCGGTCACCTGAGCCCGGGCTGGACGCCGCAATGAGGGACACGTCGCCCGGGACCCGAGCAACGCAGGTGGGCGACACGTCTCTGTAGGCGAGCGACGGGAGGTTCTCCGAGGAACGCTCAGTAGCGGTATGCTGCCGTCGAGCGCAGCGTATTCATGCCGACGGAGGGCGTGGTGGGCAGACCGGGGCGCTGCTTGGCGGGTCGGGTTGCCACGGTGGCCGGGCGGCTGCTGCGGGAGGCTGCTGCAGGGGCCTCGGCGCCCTCCTCCTCCTCTTCCTCCATGCGTGCGGAGTAGACGGGGGGCTCCGGCTTCGCGAACGACAGGCCGGTGTAGATCCCGGGGACGGTGGCGAAATCGTACTTGGAGACCTTGGCTTCGACGGCGATCTTGAAGCCATCGAACAGTGCCGCCGACACCCCTGCGCTGGCCACGACTGTGGGGATGATGCCGTCGTAGGCCGGGTAGAACCCGGCGAGGCCCCCGTTCGGATCGATGGTCCCGTGGACGCGGAACATCGGGTGGATGGGCTCGGCGGGGAGCACGTTGAGGACGGCCCCGGCGATCATGTTGAAGTTGTAGATGTTCGTTCCCGCCTCGTCGGGGACGCCGATGAAGCCGGGGGCGGCCTCGATGTCGACGGTCAGGAACTCGTGGGGATAGAACTCCAGGGCCAGGTTCAGCCAGTAGAACCTCTGGTTGGGCATCGCCACGAAGCCGGACCAGGTCGCGAAGTGGTCCTGGATGGTGGTGATCCCGGCGCCAGCCTTGATCCCGGCCCAGGTCTCCATGTCGACCACGCCATCGTCGTCGAAATCGTGGTTGGCGAAGCAATCGGCCCAGTCGAGATCGCAGCCACCGAAGACGAAGAACTCGTAGCCGCTATCGAGCACGTAGGCGACTTCGGCGCCCACCGTCCTGCCCGGCGTGACGTTGTAGTTCAGCGAGCGGGTGGGGAAGACGTTGATCCAGGCGTCCCAGTCCTCCAGGCCGATCATGCTGGTAATGACGCCGCCTCGAAAACGGAACTTGTCGAGGCTGTACTGGAGCATTGCCCATTCCGGGGGGCCGATCTTGAACCCCTGCTCCGGTTCGGACCAGGGCGGTGAGCTCCAGAGGCCTCCGAGCGGCTTGATCGCCTCATTCGACGCGAATTGAAGATCGAAATCGAGGCGGAAGTACCAGGGGCCGCTTTCCAGGCGGAAACCGATCTCGGTCTGCGCGTGGGCTGAAAAGCTTTCTGGAGTCATCCCATCGGGGTAGCGCTCGGCGGCAATGAGCGTCGAGGCGCCACCACCGAACCAGATATCCACGTCAGCGGGTATTGCGGGTACGAGGGGTAGCAGTGCGTAACCTCCTTCCGGTCCGCAGCCTAGGCAAACCCTCGGCTGCCGAGCAAGCGAAATGACCTGGCTCGGGGTCAGCCTCGTTGCAAAAAGAGACGGCTGCAGGTCGTGGCAACGCCAGAGAATCTCGTGTGGCTGCAGCGATATCTTGAGCTTGGATTGCCAGGTGCTCCGATGCCTGTCACTGCACGATGGAATCGAAGGGTGTCGCCTCGCCGTGCCTCGCATACTGCACGCTGGCGGGGGCATCGGGTGATGGTCCTGTGTCGCGCGCGCGACGTCCGCCGGAGGGAGGCGCGCTCGGGGAGGTGTGCTCGGGGGGCGGGGGGGCGTTGAAGCGTGCAGAAGGTCGAGCACGTCGTGCATTACGCCTCCGGGTACCTCTCGGAAGGGAGGTAGCGACCAACGGGAGTGTAGGAACCGCAGGTTCCTGCCTCAGGGTACGCAGTACCGCAGTACCTACATGTCGCTCTGGATGCGGGTGGTGTCGGCGCCGAGCTGGGCGAGCTTGCGCTCCATGTGTTCGTAGCCGCGGTCGAGGTGGTAGACGCGCAGCACGTCGGTTTCCTCGGAGGCGACCAGACCGGCGATGACCAGGGAGGCGCTTGCGCGCAGATCGGTGGCCATCACGATGGCGCCGGAGAGTGCGTGGCCACCGTGGACGTGGGCGGTGTGGCCGTCGACGTCGATGTGTGCGCCCATCCGCACCAGCTCGGGCACGTGCATGAACCGGTTCTCGAAGATGGTCTCCACGATGCGGGATGTCCCCTGAGCGAGGCACATCAGCACCATGAATTGCGCCTGCATGTCGGTGGGGAAGCCCGGGTGGGGGGCGGTGGTCACGTCGATGGCGCGCAGCGGGCGATCGGGATCGCGCCGGATGCGCACGCAGTCGCCTTCACGGCCCACCTCCACCCCGGCTTGCCGGAGCCGTGCGGAGACGGCCTCCAGATCTTCGAGTGGGGCGCCTTCGAGCAGCACGTCGCCTCCTGCGGCAGCGGCGGCGACCATGTAGGTACCGGCCTCGATGCGGTCGGAGATGATCGCGTGATCGAAGGGCTCCAGCTCGTCGGCGCCCTCGATGTGGATCACGTCCGTACCGGCGCCGCTCACCCGCGCGCCCATCTTGTTGAGGACGCGGCCGAGTTCCTCCACCTCGGGCTCGCGCGCGCAGTTCACGAGGGTCGTGCGGCCTTTCGCCAGTGCGGCGGCCATCATCAGGTTCTCCGTGCCGGTCACCGTGGGCAGATCGAACACCACCTCGGAGCCGCGGAGACGCTTGCACTCCGCGACGATGTAGCCGCGCTCCAGCCGGATGGTCGCCCCCATGGCTTCGAGGCCCTTGAGGTGCTGGTCCACGGGCCGGGCACCGATCTGGCAGCCGCCTGGCAAGGACACCTTGGCCCGACCGTGGCGTGCCAGCAGTGGCCCCAGCACCATCACGCTGGCGCGCATCTGCTTCACCAGCTCGTAGGGGGCCTCGGGGCGTGACTGGGCCCCCCCGGAGATCCGCACCAGGGGCGGCGCGCAGTCCACCTTCCGCCCGAGGAACCGGAGCAGCGCCGCGGTGGTGTCGATATCGCGGAGTGCTGGCACGTTGCGGAGCAGGCTCTCTCCTTCAGAGAGCAGCGTGGCGCAGAGGATGGGGAGCGCCGCGTTCTTGGCGCCGCTGACGTGGATCTTCCCAGACAGGCGCTTGCCTCCCCGGATCCGGATGGCATCCATGACGGCCGCTATCCCATACCTGGCCAGAAAAGGCACGTTTTGGGCGCTCGATGGCGGAACGTGTACTACCCTGCTCCGGCGCATGCGATCGAGCGCCGCCGTACTCGCTGTCTTCGTTGCCTTCGGTGCCTTGACCTCGTCGGCCAGGGCGCAGCCAGCGCCTTCCGTGGATGTTCGCGGCTTTCGCGCGTCTGCGGATCCTGGCGCTGGGCTCTACCTGGAGCCGGCGGCGTCGCCGGGGACGGGGGATTTCAGCGCGGCGCTGTGGCTCACTTACGGCTACCGACCGATCTCCTTGCGGGATCCGACCACCGACGAGAGCCGCTTCTCGGTGATTGGCCACCAGCTCAGTGCCGACCTGGCGGCGACCGTCGGCATCGCCGAGCGCGTGGCCCTGGGCCTGGACATGCCCGTCGTCCTCTACCAGGGCGGGGATGCGCCGACCGAGGCCTCGCAACGGGTCCTCGGGGAGTTCCCGCTGCAGACGATGGCCCTCGGCGATCTTGGTCTCGTGGCGAAGCTTACGGCCGTCAAGCCGACCCGCGGTGAGTTTGGAGGGTTCGCGCTGGCGGTGCACGAACGGTTCACGCTCCCCACGGGGAGCGACCTCTCGTACGTGGGGGAGGGGGAGGTGACGAGCGAGACCCGGCTGCTCGCCGAGTACCGGGTCGTGGCCGTTGGCCTTCACCTGGCCACGGGCGTGAAGCTGCGCGCTCAGGAGGCCAGGGTCGCGTGTGCGGACGTCGCGGAAGAGGCGTGCCCCACCCGGTTTGGCCACGAGATCCCCTTCGGGCTCGGGTTGACGCTCAAACCACAGGCGTTCGGCCTTGATGAAGAAGGACGGGTGACCCTCAGCCTGGAGACCCACGGGTACCTGCCACTGTCGCCGATTGCGCCTTTCCAGAGCAGCCGCGTTGCTGCCGCCCAGCTCGGCCTCGGCGCGCGCTATGCGCTCCGCGACGTCTCCTTCCTGGTGGGCGTGGAGACGGCGCTGGTCGGGGGGGTTGGCAACCCACCCCTGCGCGCGCTCGCCTCGGTCGCGTGGGCGCCGCGCGCGCGTGATGCGGATGGAGACGGAGTCCCGGACGACCAGGATGCGTGCCGTGAGCTGGCCGAGGACAAGGATGGCTTCCAGGACGGCGATGGGTGCCCCGAGGGTGACAATGACGAGGATGGGGTGGTCGACGAGGAGGACCGCTGCCCCGGAGAGAAGGAGGACGAGGACGGCTTCGAGGACGAGGATGGGTGCCCCGATCCGGACAATGACGGGGATGATGTCCTCGATGTGCTCGATGCGTGCCCGGATGAACCGGGGCCGGACAGCGCGGATCCGGAGCTGAGGGGCTGTCCGAACCGAGACCCGGATCAGGATGGCATTGTCGGGGAGCAGGACCGGTGTCCCAACGCGCCGGAGGACAAGGACGGCTTCGAGGACGAGGATGGGTGCCCCGACCTGGACAATGACAGCGACGGCTTTCCGGACAAGGTGGATGCGTGCCCCGGGGAGAAGGGCGTGTACAGCGAGGACCCCAAGCTGAGGGGCTGTCCGGACCCGGATCTGGACAAGGACACGCTCCTCGCGCCGGAGGATCGGTGCCCCGGCCAGCCCGAGACCTGGAACGGCGTGGATGACGCCGATGGGTGCCCCGAGGAGGATCCCCGAAAGAAGCTCAAGCCCCTCGTGGTCCTGCGTGCGGATGGAGGGGTCGAGCTCTCCGCGGCGGTGCGCTTCACTGCGGAGGGAGCGGTGGATGCGGCGAGCATGCCTCTGCTCCGGGCTCTGGCCAGCGAACTGGCGAGGCGGCCGGCGTCGGTCGCGCAGGTCGGCGTGCGCAGCTCTCCGAAAGAGGGTGGAGACGAGGGCGCTGCCCGGAGGGCGGGGACGATCGTGGACGCGTTGCGCCGGTTCGCGCGGCGGCAGAGCGCTGCTGAGGTCGCGGCCTGGAAGGACGTGCGTGGGGTGCCACGCGCGCAGGCGCAGGGCGTGGGGGTGAAGGTGGTGGAGGGGCCGGGCACGGAGGCCCGCGGCGCGGAGAGGAAGCCATGAGCATGGGCGATGAGCGCTCTCGTGACGACCACCCCGAGGGTGGAGAGGAAGAGCAGGCTCCCGCAGGGGGCGCGCCGCGCGCGCTGCAGACCTGGGAGGGTCCGAGCCGCGCCGCGCCTTACCCGCTGAGCAGGCTCGCGCCGCCGCATGGGCTGATCGACGTGGCCAGGGAGATCCAGCAGGCGGATGCGCTGCTCGGAGCGGTGACGGGCGCGAAGCTGGAGACGCTGGCGCGCCAGATCCGGCGCCTGCAGGAGGAAGCGCGCGTCATCCTGGAGGAAGCGCAGCGGGATGGAGAGCTGCACCGGGTCGCGTGCAGCTTCAAGAAGCGCCCGGGGCAGGTGTATTACCTGTACCGACGGAGCGAGGGGTCTCGCTACTTCTCGATGCTGTCGCCCGAGGAGTGGGGGGGCTCCCCCCCGCACGGCTTCGAGGGGGGCTACCGGCTGGAAGCGGACATGTCGTGGACTCCCGAGGCCGAGCACGAGGAGCCGGAGGAGCGCCCGCGCAGCGAGGGTGCGCGTCGCCGCAGGTGAGCCCGTGAGGGGGCGCTTGGGCTACTCGCGGTGCTCGCGGTGCTCGCTGTGCGCGTCTCGTCTCAGCTAGCGCTTCAGGTCACTCGTCGCTGGGCATGGGCGGCGGCAGGATGCTCCGCCGCACGAAGTACTCTACCCGCTCGGATTCGGTCTCCACGGGACCTTCTTCGGCGTCGGCGTCGGAGCGTGGGGGCGTGTCTGCCAGTCCGAGCGTGTACTCCATCTGGACTTGTTCGAGCGCGTCCAGCATCGAGATGGCGTCGGGGAACCTGTCCTCGCGGTTGAGGGACACCGCGGTCATGGTGGCGGCGTCGAGGCTCGGGGGGATGCCGGGGCGGAGCATGCGCGGCCGGATCATCTTGACGCGCTGGATCTCGGTGAGCAGCGCTGCGGGCGAGTGCGCCTTGTACGGGAGCTGGCCGGTGAGCATCACGTACAGGATCATGCCGACGGAGTAGATGTCGGCGCGGACGTCCAGGTCACGCACGCCCTGGGCCTGCTCGGGGGCCATGAAGGCCGGGGTGCCCGCGATGGTGGGGGCGTTGCCGGTGTTGGCGGCTTCGTTGACGGCTTCCGCGACTCCGAAGTCGAGCACCTTCACCGTGAGCGGCCCGCGCTCGCCGCCGACGAGGCAGAGGTTGTCGGGCTTCAGATCGCGGTGGAGGATTCCCTCGGCGTGGGTGACCACCAGGGCGCTGAGCACTTGGGCGATGATGTCGACGGCAAGCTGGACGGAGATCTGACGCTCGCGCCCGAGCCGCTCGGTGACAGTCTCACCTTCGAGCCGCTCCATGACGAGGTAGGGCGTGCCGTCTTCCAGCGTCCCGAGGTCGTACACCTCGACGATGTTCACGTGCCCGAAGCGCCCGGCGAGGGCGGCTTCCTTGTGGAAGCGCGCGATGGCCGTCTTGCTGTGGGCGTACTGTGTCCGGAGCGTCTTGATGGCGACGCGGCGACGGAGGCCGACGTGGATGGCGTCGTAAACCATGCCCATGCCGCCCTTGGCGATCACGTCGAGGATGCGGTAGCGGCCGTGGAGGAGCCTGCCGACGAGGGGCGCGTCCTTGGTGGGGCGCGGCTTGTCGTCCTCGAAGTCGGGCGAGGCTGTCGACTCGGGGGGCCACGCCGTCTCATGCCGACCGCTGCGTGGTGATGGGGAGGAAGGCGGAGCGACGCTGGGCGCGCGGACGACCGGGGTGCCGTGAATGGGGCAGAGCGCGGTGTCCGATGGGTGTGGGAGTCCGCATGCCTGGCATCGGATGAAGTGCTGCGGCGGCATCGGGACCCGGCCAGAGTAAAGTTACCTCCGCCCGTGCAGCAAGGTCGTTCCGGGGGAGCGTGCGGACCATGTAGGCTGCCGTGCAGGGGGGTGTCCGGCACGTGGGGGGGCGTCTCCAGCCGAGCCGCGGCCGCCCCCGGCGTGTCGAGGTGTGGTCACTCGGGGTGAGGGGGCGGCCTGCGAGGGCTCAAGGTGCGGGATGGCGGCGCGCGGGGAGGCGCAGCCGGGTTGGATCAGAGCGCGGCTTACGGTAGGCTGGCCGCCAGCAGCGTGGTAGCTGACGCGCTCTGTTGCGCGGAGGGCTTCGCCAAGCCCTCGTGGCCCGGGTTCACCTTCTCTCATGCGTCGCAGGATGGCGGAGGATCGATCGCCTGAGCAGACACGGGAAAGACCTTCCGAGTTGTACGTGCGGTAGGGCCACCGGGTAGGATGGGAAAAGAGACAGAGGGCATGAGTACAGCGGAAAAGTTTCCCGAGGAAGCACCGGCTGGCGGAGGGGAAACAGATCCGCTCGTGGGCAAGGTCTTGAACGACAAGTTCAAGATCCTCTCCCTCCTCGCCACGGGTGGCATGGGCGTCATCTATCGTGGCGTGCAGCTCGCGCTCGGGCGACCCGTCGCCATCAAGGTGCTGACGCCGACGACCGCCTCGTCTCAGATTGACCCGAACTTCCACAAGCGCTTCTTCCTTGAGGCGAGCATCCTCGCGCGGCTCCAGCACCCCAACATCGTCACGGTGTTCGATTACGGCCGCGTCGAGAACATGGAGCCCGAGCGGTACTTCATGGCGATGGAGTTCCTCGAGGGCGAGACGCTCTTCCGCCGCATGCGGAAGACGACCCGCGTCCAGCCCCTAGAGGCGATGAGCATCGCCCGGCAGGTGGCGCGGGGCCTTCGCGAGGCGCACAAGCACGGGGTGGTCCACCGGGACCTCAAGCCGTCGAACATCATGCTCGTCCCCGGTGAGGACATGGGCGAGCTCGTGAAGATCCTCGACTTCGGGCTGGTCAAGGTGGTCGCCGACGACTCCGAGGAGCTCACCCAGCAGGGGTCCTTCCTCGGCTCGCCGCGGTTCATGTCCCCCGAGCAGATCTCCCACGGCAAGGTAGACCTGCGCACCGACGTGTATTCGCTGGGGGTGATCCTCTACCAGATGCTCTGCGGGAAGGTGCCGTTCGAGGCGGCAAACTCTGTGCAGATCCTCATTGCGCACCTCCAGCAGCCCGTACCGCCGATGCGCGAGCGCAACCCGGAATCCGATGTGCCCGAGGCGCTCGAGGCGTTCGTGATGCGGTGCCTGTCGAAGGATCCCGATGGGCGTCCGGTGAACATGGACGCCTTCATCAAAGGCCTCGGAGAGTGCGCGCAGTCGCTGGGGCTGACGACTTCCTTCGGGTCGACCGGCATGGTGACCATCGATTCGGGTGGGCTGCGCGCGCCGACGCCCATGCCGCCCGTCAGGGTGATGGCAGCGCTGCCGGGGTCGGGCGGGGCTGCCGACACGGGCGGTGGTGTGGTTGCGCGTGCGGCGAACGGCTCCGCGCCTCCCGCGCAAGCCGTGGAGGCGGCGCAACCTACCCAGCAAGGCCGTGGTAAGGTCATGCTCATCGGTATCGGGGTGGTCGCGGTCGCGGGCATTGCGCTCGTGGTCGGGCGGCTCTCCTCGTCCGATTCGACAAACCCGTCGACGCCCGCGCCGTCCGCTGCCCAGACGGCCGAAGCGAAGCCGCAGGATCGGAGCTCTTTCTCGCTGATGATCGAATCCCTCCCGTCGGGAGCCGAGGTGACCGAGGATGGCAAATCCCTCGGTACCACGCCCCTTCAGCTCTCGATCAACAACGAGGCGGTGCGTTCCGATCCCCGGCGCCTGACCGTGCGCGTCGACGGATACGAGTCTTATTCAATCGTCCAGGGGCCCTCCGAGCAATCGGTGCGCCTGGTCGCGACACTGACCAAGAACGTGGCGTCTGCGAACACGGGCACGCCCTCGAGCGCGCCCGTGAACGCACCCGTCAGCCAGGGGGTGCGGCCCTCTCGCCCGGCGCCACCAAAGCCAACGGCGACCTCTGAGCCGACGTCACCCCCACCACCCCGGCCGCTGGACATCAAGATCGAACGATGAGCTTCCGACGCTACATTCGGCCCCTCGCAATCGTCTCTCTCCTTGCCTTGTACAGCCCGGAAGCCCGGGCCGACGACCTGGCAGACGAGGCGGATCTCCACTTCTCCCTGGCGACCGAGAAGTACGCGGCGCGGGATTTTCGCGGTGCGCTCGAGCACTTCCTGATCTCGAACAGGCTCGTTCGTAACCGCAACGTCGTGTTCAACATCGCGCGTACGTACGAGCAGCTCGCGCAGTACGCAGATGCCTTCCGGTACTACGTGCAGGCCCTCGAACTCGAGCCCGACGCCTCCCGCAGGCCGATCATCGAGGAGGCGATCGCGCGCATCAAGCCGAATATCGCCGTGCTCAACGTGGTGACGGAGCCGCCCGGCGCCACCGTGTACATCAACCGGCGCGACCTCGGCCCGCGCGGCAACACCCCGCGGCTCCTCGGGTATCAGGGTGGCAGCTTCAAGGTCATCGTCGAACTCGAAGGGTACGAGCCCGAAGAGGTGGACGGCATCCAGGCGAAGCCCGGAGAGCAACGCACGATCAACTTGAAGCTCAAGCGGATCGTGGGGACGGTGCGCGTGGTCGGCGAGTCCGCTGGCGCGTCGGTGCGCATCGACGACCCTGCGGGCGCGCCTGCGTGCGTCGCGCCCTGCGACCTCACGCTGCCGCCCGGGCGACACCGGCTCTACCTGAGCCAGGAGGGCTACCAGACCTCGGAGCAGGACGTGAACGTGGTGGCGCGCCAGGAGATCCTCGCGCGTTACCGCCTGAACCCCCTCTCCGGCAGCCTCGTGGTCAACGCCGACGAGCGCGACGCGCTGGTCGAGGTCGACGGCAAGCCGGTCGGCTTCACCCCCGCCGTGCTCAACGTGCAGAGCGGCACGCGCAAGGTGCGCGTCTCGCTGCGCGGCTTCAAGGCTGACGAGCGCACCGTCAACGTCGTCCCCAACCAGCAGACTCGCATCGACCTCTCGCTGCGTCAGTTCGAGGAAGTCGAGGCGGCCTCCCGCGTGGCAGAGGCCGTCGAAGACGCTCCCGGTTCGGTCACCATCATCTCCGGCCAGGAGCTGCGCTCGATGGGCTATCCCACCGTCGCAGAGGCGCTGCGCGGTACGCGCGGTCTCTACACCACGTATGACTCGAGCTACACCTGGCTCGGCATCCGCGGCGTCAACATCCCCGGCGACTTCGGCAACCGTACCCTGATCCTGCTGAACGGGCAGCCCGCCAACGATAGCTGGTCGGGTATCTCGTACATCGACTTCTCGGCGAGGACGGACCTCGAGGACGTGGAGCGCATCGAGGTGGTCCGAGGCCCGGGCTCGGTCCTCTACGGTACGGGCGCGTTCACCGGCGTCGTCAACGTGGTGACCAAGGGTCGACCGACCTCGCTGAGCGCGAGCGTCGGCGCGAGCGCGGTCGAGAACAGCGTCTTCCGCGGTCGCGGGTCGGTGCAGATCCCCTTCGGGCGCGACTCGGGGGTGTGGATGTCGGTGGCCGGCGGGCGTGGCCTCGGCCGCGATTACTTCTTCCCGGACCTGGCCGCGCAGGGGCTGCCGGCGAACTCGCGCGACGCCGACGATTTCAACATGGGGACCATCCAGGGCCGCCTGTGGTTCAAGTCCCTCTCGGCGCAGTGGTTCCTGCACTCGCGCTCGAAGGCGGTGTCCACGGGCATCGTCGGCACGCAGGTCGGTGACGATCGGACCCGTTACGGCGACACGCGCGGCATCGTCGAGGTCAAGTTCGAGCCCCAGTTCTCCCGCTACATCGGGATGATGGCCCGCACCGCGTACAACTACATCAACTACCGCGGCCAGTTCTGGTACGAGCCCGGGGGTGAGTTCACGCAGATCGCGTCGGAGGAGACCTTCACCGGTCAGTGGGGCGTCGGCGAGCTTCGCTTCGTCATCACGCCCATTCCGCAGGTGCGCATCACGGTGGGCGGCGAGGCCCAGCTCCACTTCGTGGCGTCCCAGCGCGGCGAGGAGACCGACTGCACGGTGGACGGCGTCTGCACGCCCTTCCTGTACTTCCCCGGCAACCCGGAGGATCCGTACAACCCGGACGCCGTCGACAAGCACCCCTACCAGATCTTCGCGGGCTACGCCCTCGTGGACGTCATCCCGTCGGACCGGGTGCGTATCTCCGCCGGTGTCCGCATCGACCAGTACAACTTCCAGGCGTCGGACGGCTATGGAGCCTCGGATCCGGGGTACGACGCCTACGGGTTCTCCTCGCTGCCCAGCCCGCGCCTGGCGGTCATCGTCAAACCCTACCGGGACGGCAACCTGAAGCTGCTCGGAGGTCGCGCCTTCCGCGCGCCGAGCGTCTACGAGCAGTTCTACCGCAACAGCGCGATTGGCTGGCTGACTCCTGGCCAGGATCAGATCGAGCTCACCCCCGAGGACATCTGGAGCGGAGAGCTCGAGTTCACACATCGCTTCTCGACGACCGTTTCGGCCACGGCCGCCGGCTATGTGACCTACCTGAACAACCTGATCGCTCAGGGAACGGTGCAGTCAGCAGACGGGATCGGTGCGGGAGGCACGATCGTCTACCGGAACAACGAGGCGGGCATCCTCGTGGGCGGTGGCGAGCTTGAGGTGCGTCGCGATTGGCGTCAGGGATGGATGGCCGCCGCGTCCTACTCGTTCGCGCAGGCGCGGTACGTCGGCGGGGCGGCTCCTTATCCGAACGTCCCGAACTCGGTGCAGCACATGGGGTCCGTGCGCGGCACCATCCCGCTGTTCGGAAAGATCCTGGCGCTGGCGAGCAAGCTCACCGTGGAAGGGCCTCGCTACGACACCAGTGAGGATCAGCAGCAGACCGATCCTGCGCTGATCTGGGATCTCGTTCTGTCCGGTCAGCTCGATCGGGGCGGCTTGTCATACAATATCGGTGTTTACAACCTGGCCGACTGGCGCTACTCGCTGCCGCTGGCGCCCGACTTCGCCAGCACCAGGATGCCCCAGAACGGGCGCACCTTCATGGCGAACGCCAACTTGACCTTTTGAGCCGCTCATCTGAAAGAATCCGGAGTTCCCTTAGCCGACAGGATGCGGTCGCTCTCCTGACCCACCAGCTCGCTTACCTCCAGCACCAGGGCAGCGTTTTCCACGCTGCGCCTGGGCTGAGTTTGCTGTACTCATGACTCCCGATCGACCATACAGTTGGTGGTCGGCGCTTCGACCGCGAGATTCCGAAGCCTACCCGTCGGTGAGGGTACGGCCGAGGATCATTCCATGAGCCCGCTCGTCCCCGACTTCATCCTCAAGCAGGACGCACTCGGCAAGACCGAGGGAAGCCTCACGGGCGCGGTGCTCATCGTCGACATCTCGGGCTTCACCGAGGTCACCGAGCGCATGATGGAGCACGCGCGCTCCGGCGCCGAGCTCCTCGCGGAGACCCTGCGGTTCTACTTCGACCCGCTGATCGCAGCGGTGCATCACGCCGGTGGGTTCATCATCGGGTTCGCCGGTGACTCGTTCACCGCCATCTTCCCGGACACGTCGGAGCGCAAGGTCGCCGAGTACACGCTGGGCGCCGCGGTGGTGATGCGCCGACACTTCAACGAGAACCCCGAGCGCCAGACGCCGCACGGGAGCTTCCCCTTCTCGTTCAAGCTCGCGATCACCTGGGGCGCGGTCGAGTGGGGGATCGTGCGGATCTCCAAGACGCGTGCGTACCACCACTTCTTCGGTCCGGCGATCCAGGACTGCTTGACCGTCATCCGTCACGCGCATCGTGGCGACATCCTCGTGGACCGTGCCTTCTGCGACCGCATCCCGCCGGCGAGCGCCAAGGCGGTGCAGGACGTGGCGGGGATCTACAAGCTGGGCGCAGAGGTGAAGCTGCCGCCCCGCGAGGTGGTGATCCGCGACGAGATCTCCGGGGACGACGCGGCGTTCCTGCCTCAAGGTGTCGCGGACATGCCCCTCGAGGGCGAGTTCCGCAACGTCAGCAGCGTCTTCCTGTCGTTCGACAACCTCCCGAGCCTCCCGGAGCTGACCCGGCTCTTGCACGAACTCGCAGAGCTGTACGGCGGCGCCTTCACCGGGATCTATCTCGGCGACATGGGAATGAGCGCGCTCGTCCACTTCGGGGCGCCGATCGCGCACGAGAACGACAACGACCGCGCCCTCGACTTCGCGCTGGAGCTCAAGAAACGGGGCCTGCGCTCCATGCGTCTCCGCGCAGGCATCACCCGCGACGTGCGGTACGCGGGCTTCAACGGGGGGACGGAGAGCCGCGAGTTCGCCTGTTTGGGCCGCGCCACCAACCTGGCAGCGCGCCTGGTGATGAAGGCGCCCTGGGGCGCGATCTGGGCTGACGAGCAGGTCTTTCGCGCCAGCGAGACGAGCTACCAGTGGACGACGGAGAACATCTTCCGCTTCAAGGGCTTCGAGCTGCCCATTCTCGTCTACTCGCTCGAGCGGCGGCGCATCTCGGTCCAGAAGGAGTTCTATGACCTCGGCCTGATCGGTCGCGAGGCCGAACTGGAGCAGATCGCGCGCGGCATGCAGCCGATCTTCGAGGGTCGCTCCGCGGGCATCGTGTACATCGAGGGCGAGCCGGGCCTCGGGAAGAGCTACCTGGTCCAGCGCTTTCGGCACAAGCTCGAGGAGCAGCAAGGCGAGCGTCCGTGCCTGTGGATCGACGCGCGCTGTGACCAGACGCTGCAGAGTTCCTTGAATGCGTTCGAATTCGCGCTCAAGGAGTACTTCTGGGAATCGTCTGCGATCGGCAAAGAGGAGAAGCTCACCAATTTCGAGGACGCGCTCGAATACCTCCTGGAGCGGTTGCCGGAGAGCCAGGCGGCGCTCCGACGGGAGATTGAGCGCGCGAAGTCGATCTATGCCGCGCTGATCGGCATCCGGTGGGACGATTCTCCCTACGAGCGCCTGCACCCGAAGCTCCGTTACACGAGCACCCTCTCCGCGCTGAGCTTCGTCTTCCTCGCGGAGTGCTCCCTCCAGCCGGTGATCCTGCACCTGGAGGACGCGCACTGGGCCGACGAGGACTCGCTGGAGGCGGTGAGGGTCATCCTTCGCGCCTGTCGCGGCTTGCCCATTGCGGTTCTCATCACGACGCGCCGCAAGGACGACGGGACGCCCGTCCGCATTCCTCTCGATCCAGGCACCCCGGAGCACGTGGTGGAGCTGAAGCCGCTCACGCGTGACCAGCTCCTGGCCCTTGCCGTTCCGTTCTTCGGCGGCCCGATGCCCGACATGCTGGCGACGCTCCTCTGCGAGACGGCGGGTGGAAACCCGTTCTTCGCGCAGGAGATCCTCGCCTTCTGGCTGGAAGACGGCAGGTACGGCTCAAGCTCGAGTTCGATATCCATCTCGAACACGTTCATGCCCCCGAAGAACGTGAACAGCCTGCTCATCTCCCGGCTCGATCGGCTCGATGCCCGAGTGAAGCAAACCATCGTCGCAGCGGCGGTGCTGGGGCGAGAGTTCGATCTCCGGGTGCTCCGGAAAATGCTGCCCGATCAGTCGGTCCTGGAGGAGCACGTGCGCATTGGCGAGGCGCAGTGCATCTGGTCCGGCATGAATGAGCATCGCTTTCAGTTCAGCAATGCTCTCCTGCGCAATGCCGCGTACGAAATGCAGTCGCGCGCGCGGCTGCAGGAGCTGCACCGGCTCGCGGCAGAGGCCATCGAGGGCCTGTACGGGGAGGATCTCGAAGATCAGCTCGTGGCGCTGGGTCGGCACTGGCGGAGGGCAGGCAAGATCGACCACGCGCGGCGCTACTTCCTCGCTGGCGCCCGCAAGGCGGCTGCGCGTTACGCCCACGAGGAGGCGACGCGCCTTTACCGCGTGTATTTCAAGCTATCGCCCGATCCCACGCCGGAGAGCGTGGTGGTGCGTTACGAGTTTGCCAGGGACGTGCTCGAGGCGCGCAGTCGCTTCCAGGAAGCGCGTCAGGAGCACATCCGGGTGCTCACCGAGGCGCAGAAGCTGCGGGACAGGTCGACGGAAGCGCTCGGGTTCCTGGGGCTCGGCCGCGCACACTGGGCCATGCAGCAGCCCGACGAGGCGCGGACCTACTGGGAAGAAGGTCTGATCGCCGCGCACGAAGGGGGCAATCTCCCGACGGAGGGGATGCTGCTCGGCAGCCTGGCGACGATCTACGCGCAGCAAGCGCAGTTCGAGACGGCCCGGAATCACTACAACAAAGCCATCGGGATCGCGCGACAGATCGGGAACCGTCGTGAGGAAGGACGCCTCCTGACAGACCTCGCCAAGCTCCATCGCCAGAGCGGTCGCCTTGGTGATGCGGCCACCTGCCAGGAGCAGGCGGCAGCCATCGAGAGAGATCTCGCTGGCGCGGTGTGATGGTCGTTCGACCGTCCGACGTCTGATCTTGCGTTGCCGTTGGTTTTGCCGAGAATCAACGAGAGGTCTCCGGCACGCATGGAACAGCAGGCTTCGAGGACGGCGTCGCCCCCGACGCAGGCAGGGTTCCTCGCGAGGGTATGGCGTTCTCGGTTCGTCGCCGCACTGCTCGCTGGCTTCGTCTCGGGGACGCTCGTCGTCACCTTCGACATCTCCCTCGCCGCCATCATCTTCACCGGGCCTCTAGGCAACCGCCTCCCGCTCGGCATCGGCATCTTTCTGATCAGCTCCGTGGTCGTAGGGGCGATCGTCACCTTCGGGAGTTCTTTCCGGGCCGTCATCGCCGCACCCCAGGAGGACACCTCGATCATTCTCGCCTCCATGGCTGGAGTGATCTCGCTCAACGTCAGGGAGATCGATCCCACCGGGGATCCGTTCCCTACCGTGGTGGCAGCGATCGCAGTCACCTCCGCGGTCACAGGAGCCTTCTTTCTCATCCTCGGCCTGGTTCGCGGGGGGATCCTCGTCCGCTTCATCCCCTATCCGGTCGTGGGAGGTTTCCTCGCGGGTTGCGGATGGCTGCTTATCCAGGGCGCCGTCACCGTGATGGTGGGCGAGCCGGTGGGCTTCGAAAACGCCGCGCTGCTGCTCACGACTCCGGGCCTGACCAAGTGCATCCCCGGGCTGATCTTCGGCGTCCTGCTGACGGGGGCCCTGCGTCGGTACAACAAGTTCGGCATGCTCCCGGCCATGCTGGTGGTCTCCATCGGCCTCTTCTACGCGCTGGTGTCCGTCTCCGGATCCTCCTTGAAGCAGGCCATGGATGCGGGGTGGCTGATCGGTCCGTTCCCCGAGGGCGCCCTGTGGCCGCCGCTCCGCCCGGCCGAGATCCAGGCGGTTCACTGGTCGCTCATCGGGCGCAGCGCGTTCGACATCGCGGCGGTGTCGCTGCTGGCGACGATCACGATCCTCCTCAGTGCCTCGGGCGTCGAGCTCGCCACCGAGGAAGAGATCGATCTCGATCGCGAGCTGCGCGTCACGGGCCTGGCGAACCTCTTCGGCGCGCTGGGAGGCGGGGTCGTCGGGTACATGTCGCTGCCCGAGTCCTCGATGAACCACAAGTCGGGTGGGCCTACGCGCGTGGCGGGCATCGTCGCGGTGTCGCTCAGCGCGCTAGTGCTGGTCATCGGTGCCGAGTCGATCTCGTATGTGCCGCGGCCCGTGCTGGGAGGGCTGGTGGCCTTCCTGGGCCTCTCGTTCTTGCTGGAGACGATCTACGAGGGCTGGTTTCGGCTTCGCCGCGGCGAGTACCTGATCGTCGTCGTGATTCTCCTCGTGATCGCGCTGGCGGGCTTCTTGCGAGGTGTGGCCGTGGGGCTCGCGGTCTCGCTGGTCCTGTTCGCGGTGAGCTACAGCCGCATCGAGGTCATCCGCAACGCCATCTCCGGAAGCAACCTCCGGAGCAACGTGGGGCGCAAGGCCTCCGAAGAGAAGGTCCTCGATATGCGAGGGCCGCAGATCTATATCCTCCAGCTCCAGGGCTTCATCTTCTTCGGCACGGCTTACGGGCTGCTCGATCGCGCGCAGCAACGCATCCTCGACGCGACGCCGATGCCGGTGCGCTACCTCGTGCTGGACTTCCGGCACGTCAACGGGCTGGACTCCTCCGCGGTGGCGAGCTTCCAGCGCCTGCGCCGGATCGCGGAGACGCACGACGTGATGCTGATGCTGACGGAGGTGCCTCCCGACATCCGCAACAGCCTGGCCCGAGGGGGTGTCGTGGTCGAGGGCGACAAGGTCTGCCGCGTCTTCTCCGATCTCGATCATGGCCTCGAAGCCTGCGAGAACGAGCTGATCGTCGAGGCGCCACCGACCACCATTCCGCCTCCCGTGCTCTCCCGCGATCTGGCGGTGGTGTTCAACGGACCGATGGAGGTCGTGAGGTTCCTCGGCTACCTGGACCGCGTCGAGCTGCCTGCCGGGTATGATCTGTTCCGGCAAGGAGACGATTCGAAGGATCTCTACCTCATCGAGTCGGGTGAGCTGACCGCCTGGATCATGCTGGCCGGCAACCGGACGAAGCGCCTGCGCACGATGGGACCAGGCACGGTGGTGGGTGAGTCCGGGCTCTACCTGGACGCCAAGCGCTCGGCCACGGTGACGGCGAACGACGCGGCGGTGCTCTACCGGCTCAGCTTCGAAGCATTGCAGCGGCTCACCCGCGAGGCGCCCGAGCTGGCGGCCGCGTTCCACGAATTCGTGGCGCGCCTGCTCGCGCAACGCATCGTCGACAGCACCGCCGCCGTGAAATCACTGTTCAACTGATTGGCCACGCGGGCGCCATCGAGGGCGCCCCACCAGGCTGTCGGTGTGCGCTGCCGTGCTTGCACTGCCGCGGCTACACTGGCATATTGCGCCCATGTCATCCAAAACACCGTGCCAGGAGGCGCCGACGGCGCAATCAGCTTCGTCCGGAGGTCGGCTGGTAGAGGTCCGACGCGTGGACGAATGCAACACGCTCGGCGAGATCTTCATGAGCTGCCTGCCCGCATTCGGGGGGGCGTATCTGAGGCGTATCTACACCATTCTCGACGAGGCTATCGGCAGCGGGTGTCCGATGACCATCGCGGTCGCGGGTCCCGTCACCGTGTCGGGGCAGCATCAGGCGTGGCTGATCCCGCTCCTGGAGACCGGCTGGGTCGCCTACCTGAGCACGACGGATGCCGTCTGTTACCACGACGGTCACCGGAGCCTGGACGCCCACAAGCAGGGCGCCATCCGCGAGGTGCCGCTCTTCGGCGACGACGGGGCGCTCCGCGACGAGCGCATGATCCGGGTGACCGACATGGCTTTCCCGGAGGACGTCCTGCTCGACCAGGACACGTTCCTCACCGCTCACCTGGCGCGACCCGAGTTCCAGAAGAAGATGACCGGCACCGAGCTGAGATACTTGCTGGGTAGGGTCTACGCCGAGCAAGAGCGCAAGCACGGTCTCCAGCGCGGTCTGCTGGCCACCTGCCATGACATGGCCATCCCCATCTTCGTCGGGGCGACCGCGGACGGGAGCGTGTTCCTGAACTCGATGAAGCTCTGGGCCATGAAGCAAGCCGGCATCATCCCGAGCTACGCGCTCGACATCGATCTGCACGCCGAGGTGTTCGAGGCATGCGCCTACCATTACTGGGGCCTCTTCGAGAGCCCGGCCAAGGCCCTCGGCACGATCATCCTCGGAGGAGGCGTGCCCAAGAACTTCAACCTCCAGCCCGAGCCTGCGCTCGGGCAGATCCTCGGCCTGCCGGACATCAGTGGCTATCGGTTCGATGTCCAGATCGTGACTGCGCCCCCGACCGATGGATCCCTGTCATCCTGCACGCCCGGGGAGGCTGTGACGTGGGGCAAGGTGGATCGCGACACGTACGTCCAGACCACCGAGGGGATGCAGGCCGACTACTCGGCGCTCATGCCGTTCCTGGTGAAAGCCTTGCTGGACAACCGGGAGCGGTATGCCCGGTGGGCCGAGAAGATGGGCGAGGAAGAGCTGTTCCGCCAGCACCCCAAAGCGCGAGGCTACCTGCGACCGCGTGAGGGTTCGCGCCTCTACGAGCGCCGCGAGGGCCTCTGTCAGAAGCTGATCGAAGAGGTGAAGAAGAACGGCGACTGGCTGCTCAGCACCTTGCAAGCCACGGCGTCATCCGCCACCTAGGACTGCGCGCCGTGAAGCAGGGGCCTGGGGGGCCCCTGCCGCGGGCTCAGTGCGCCTTGACCGCCGTCCAGGCCTCATCGAACAGCTTCAAGTTGTCGCCGAGGTCGCGGTGCGACTCCAGGCGCGGCATCAGGGACTCAGGCGGGTAGATGGCAGGATTCTGCTGGTCTTCTGGCGCTACCTTCGTCCGGGCCGCGACATTGGGCGTCGCGTACTGGGTGAATGTGCTGAGCCGCGCCCCAATCTCGGGTTCGAGGATGAAGTTGATGAACTTGTGCGCGCCTTCCGCGTTGGGGGCGCGGCGCGAGATCACCATGGTGTCGACCCACATCACGCCACCCTCGTTGGGGTTGATGTAGGCGAGCCGCTCCTTATCCTCGTTCACTTCCTTGAGCGCATCGCCGTTCCAGACCACGGCGATGTCCGCCGAGCCGCTCTTCACGTCCTGCACTGCGCCCACGCCGCTCTTGAAGCCGAGGCACTTGGGGTGCGACTTCGCATCCTGCAGGATCTTGCCGGCTTCCCGGATCTCATCCGCGTTCGTCGAGTTCGTGGAGTGCCCCTTGTACTTGAGGACCGCTCCGAGCATGTCGCGCATCTCGTCGAGCAGGATGAAGGTTCCAGGTATCTTCTTGGAGTCGAACACCACTCCCCAGGAGGGCTCCAGGTTGGGGAGCTTCTTCTTGTCGTACATCAGCCCAACGGTGCCCCACTGGTAGGGGACGCTGAACTTGTTCCCGTCGTCGAAGGCTGGTCCGGAGAAGCGTGGCTCCAGGTTCTTGAGGTTGGTGAGCTTCGCGTGGTCCAGCGGCTGGAGCAGGTTCTTCCTCACCAGCCGGGGCACCGTCTGGCTGGAGGCGACGACGACGTCGTACTGGCTGTCGGCGCCACCATAGGAGAGCTTGCTCTCCATCTCCTCGGACGACTCGTATGTCGTGATCCGCAGCCGCACGCTGGCGGCCTTCTCGAAGTCACTGACGATCTTGTCTTCGATGTACTCCGCGAAGATGAGAAGTGATACTTCGCCTGGCGTCTTCGGGCTCGCAGCCGATTCTGCTGCCGAGCCGCTGGGTTGTGCCTTTGACTCTTCCTTGGACTTGTTGCCGCAAGCAGCAAGCAGGGAGATGCCGACCAGCCCGGCTATCGTGGCCGGAGTGAGATGTTTTCGCTGCATACCTAGTCCCTCTTCCAGCGGGTGAGGCGTTCCAGGGTGAGCACAAGTACCACGGTCCCCATTACGAGCAGCGTCGATACCGCGAATAGATCCGTACGGAGGCCGCGCAATTGTGAGTGGTATACGTAGATTGGAAGTGTGGACGAGCTTGGACCGCATGTAAAGAAGCTGATCACAAAATCGTCCAGAGATAGCGTGAACGCCAGCATCGCCCCACCAACGATCGCAGGCCACAAGAGCGGCAGTGTCACGCGGTGGAAGTGGTACCAGGAACTGGCATACAGATCGCGTGCCGCCTCGCTGAGCGTCGGGCCCATGAGCACGAGACGGCTACGGACGACAAGGGCCACGAACGCGATCTGAAACGTCACGTGACCGATGATCATCGCCGACATGCCGGGATCGAAGAGTGGCGAGACGAATCTGAGCAGGTTGAACCCGACCACCAGGGCGGCGGCAATGACGATGTCGGGCGTGATCACGGGAACGTCGATCGTCACCTGCAGCAGCTTGCCGAGGGAGGATGGCCAGGGGAATCGCTGCATCCCGAGCGCGAGCATGGTCCCGAGAATCGTGGATATCACGGTGGACACCGCCCCGAGCTGGAGCGTATTCAGCGTCGCCTCGCGGATCTCCCAGGCGCGGCGGCTCGTCTCGGGGTCCGCCATGAGCTGGGCATACCAGCGCAGCGAGAATCCCACCCACACCGACCCCTTCTCGGCGGCGTTGAATGAATAGAGCGCCACCGCCAGCAGCGGGGCGTAGAGCAGCAGAAAGCCTACGAGGACGGCCACCTGGAGCAGGCCACCCCAGCGCTTCACAGAACTTCCGCGCTCCGTCCGGCCTGACGGCGCGAGCTGTATACCCCGAGGAGCGTCAATGCGATCAGGACCAGGCTCATCGCCGCCCCATACGGGACGTTTCTCCCCTGCCCGAACTGATGCTGGATGAGGTTGCCGATGAGCCAGTGCTTGGCTCCCCCGAGCATGTCCGTGATCACGAACATGCCCATGGCCGGGACGAACGTGAGGAGTATGGCCACGCTCAGGCCCGGCAGCGTCTGCGGCAGGATGGCCTGCATGAAGACGCGCACAGGTGACGCATAGAGGTCCTGCGCCGCCTCGATCAGCGATCTGTCGAGCCGCTCGATGCTCGGGTACAGCGAGATGACCGCGAATGGCAGGGCGGCGGAGACCATGCCGATGCACACCGCCGACCAGCTCGGGAGGAGATCCCGCCCTGGCTCCAGCCAGCCCAGCATTGCTGCCAGGCGCGCCGGGGGCAGGCGCGCGGACAGCAGCAGCTTCCATGCGTACGTGCGGATGACCAGGTTGGTGCAGAGCGGGATGGCGACGAGCGATAGCCACAGCAGTCGCTTGCGTGGCGCTGCGCGCGCGATGAAGAACGTCATCGGGTAAGCGATGCCCACCGCGACCACCGTCGTTATCACCGCGAGGGCCACGCTGCGGAGCATGATCCACAGGTTCGCGGCGCTGAGGCCCGAGGACGTGATGCCGAAGAGCTGGCGGAAGGAATCGAGGCTGAACGCCCAGGTGATGCCGCCGTCGGGGTCTCGCTGGAGGAACGCCACGAGGACCAAGATCAGCCCGGGGAGCAGCAGGAAGGATGCGAGCCAGGCGATTCCGCCGACCATCAACAGCCCGCCCTTGGCGAGAAGCGCGCGACGCGTGGTGAGGTGTCCATAAGCGACGACGCGCTCAGTCATCGAGCACCTCCAGCCTTTCCACCGGCAGACAGAGCCACAACGTTGCCCCTGGTTCGGCGCGCAGCCGGGGGCTGACCTGCACCCGCAGTGAGCCCGGTTCCATCAGGAGCTCCACGTGATCACCGCGGTAGATGGCGTCGCGCACCTCGGCGCGCACCGCGTTCTCGGCCGGCTCGGTGTCGGTGATCTCGATCCACTCCGGGTGGATCGCGACGGTCCCGGATTCCCACGGTGGCGTGGTGCGGACCGACAGCTCTCCCACGGCGGTCGTCACCCGCTTGTCGCCCGACCTGCGGGCCGGGATGAGGTTCGCCGCGCCGAAGAACTCCGCGATGAACCGCGTCCTCGGCCGCTCGTAGACCTCCGCCGTGGGGCCCTCTTGCTCGATCTTGCCGCGGTTCATGACGATGATCCGATCGGAGACGGTCATCGCCTCGTGCTGGTCGTGCGTGACCAGCACGAACGTCTTCCGGAGCGAACGCTGGAGCCGGCGCAGCTCGACCTGCACCTCGGCGCGGAGCTTGGCGTCGAGCGCCGACATCGGCTCGTCGAGCAGCAACACTTCGGGCGCGTTCACGAGGGCCCGCGCGAGCGCGACGCGCTGCTTCTGACCGCCCGAGAGCTGGTGCGGGTAGCGGCGCGCGAGATCCGCGATGCGCACCATCTCCATGTTCTGGTGCACGCGGGTGTTCACCTCGGCCTGCGGCACGCGGCGTGAGCGGAGACCGAACGCCACGTTCTCGAACACCGTCAGGTGCGGGAAGAGCGCGTAGCTCTGGAATACAGTATTCACCGAGCGGCGGTTCGCGGGGAGGTGATCGACCGGCTGACCGGCCAGCACGATGCGCCCGCTGTCCGCGCGCTCCAGCCCCGCGATGATGCGCAGCAGGGTCGTCTTGCCGCAGCCCGAGGGGCCCAGGAGGGTGATGAACTCTCCCGGGTGCGCGTCGAACGAGATGTCGTCCAGCACCTGGACCGATCCGAACGACTTTCGAATGTGTTCGACCGCCAGGCTGATCTCGGAAGCGGGCGCGCTCGTGGTGGATGTTTGCACCGACGCTTGGCCTGGGGATGGGGGCGAGCTTGCAGTTGGCGCCGTGGGGCGAGTGCGGTGCTGCCGGTCGTCGATCACGGCTCCCGAGGCGGTCGCCCTCACGGGCGAACCCTCCGCGGGCTCCAACGCAAAGCATGGACGCCTTACGGAAGTCAAACGCTTTTTCCCTGCGCCGCCCGCGGAGGCGCGTTGTCTGCTCTGGCGACGGCTTGTCCTATCTCCAGGGCGGTGCTTTGGTGGGGGGCATGTCCACCGGGAGCCCCAGGCCCGAGTTCGCCGGGACGCGGCGCTTCGAGGTCGTGCGCCGGATCGGCCGTGGAGGTTCGGGGGTGGTCTACGAGGCCTTCGACCGCGAACGCAGCGGTCGCGTGGCGCTGAAGGTCCTGCGCGCGCTCGACCCGGAAGCGCGCCTCCGTTTCAAGGCGGAGTTCCGCTCCCTCCAGGACCTGCACCACCCCAATCTGGTGAGCCTTGGTGAGCTTCACGACGAGGATGGCCAGCTCTTCTTCACGATGGAGCTCGTTCGCGGCGTGGACTTCATGGTCTACGTGCGGCAGCACTTCGAGGGAGACGTGGAGCCTCCGAGTTCCCTCGGCACCACGCGAATTCTGGGCGACGCTGGGGCTGCAGGGCCGCGTCCTACGGGTGATGCGCAGCCGCGCTCCTCCGGGGGCGCGAACGGTGCGGCGGTCGACAGCACGCCTGTCGGCAGCGCACCTCCCGCCAGCACGCCTGTGGACAGCACGCCCGCCGACAGCGTCTCGGCCGACAGTGCCTCGAGCGGCAGCGCTCCTGTCGACGGCACGCGCCAGCGGCGCCGCAACCTCTTCGACGAAACGCGCCTGCGTGACGGCTTGCGGCAGCTCCTCCGCGGGCTCGGCACGCTGCACGATGCCCGCAAGGTTCACCGCGACATCAAGCCTTCGAACGTGCTGGTGGACGTCGATGGTCGGGTGGTCATCCTCGACTTCGGGCTGCTCGCGGACATCAGCGCCCCGCGCCGGAACGACCCCATCGCGGGCACGGCGCACTACATCGCTCCGGAGCAGATCGACGGCAGCCCTGCCGGACCGGAGGCCGATCTCTACAGCGTGGGGGTCATGCTCCATCTCGCCCTCACCGGGGAGTACCCCTTCCGAAGCTCGCCGGCCATGGCGATGCGCCTCAAACGTCTGGTCATGCCGCCCCCTCCCGGAGACCTCGCGGAAGGGCTCCCCGCCGATCTCGAGCAGCTCTGCGTGGCCCTCTTGCACATCGACCCCGCCGCCCGACCCACGGCCCGGGAGGTGCTGCGCCGCCTCCAGGGCGAAGACCTCGACGAAGAGCCGCCAGCGACCTCGCTCCGGAACCTGTTCGTCGGCCGTACCCGCGAACTCGACGTGCTGGACCGCGCCTTCGCGGACGCGCGCCTGAACCGCGCCGTCGCCCAGCTCATCGCAGGCGAGTCCGGCGTCGGCAAGACCTCGCTCATGCGCCGCTTCCTCGAGCGCATCGCTGGCGACGCGCTCACCCTCGCGGCGCGCTGCCAGGAGCGGGAGTCCGTCCCCTACAAGGCCCTCGATGGGCTGATCGACGCGCTCAGCGACCACCTCGCTGCCTTGCCGGATGCAGAGGTGCGCGCCCTCCTCCCGCCTCGCGCGAGCTTGCTCGGCGCGGCGTTCCCCGTCCTGCGTCAGGTCCCGGCCCTCGACGCCGCCGAGCCGTCGCCGCACGTCGTCGATCCGGCCGAGCAGCGTGTCCTCACCTTCGCCGTGATGCGCGCCCTCTTTGGCGCCCTCGCGCAGCGCTCTCCCGTGGTCCTTGCCATCGACGACCTGCAGTGGGCCGACGCCGACAGCCTCGCGCTCCTCGCGGAGATCATGCGCCCCGAGCCAGGCAGGCACGTGCTCCTCGTCGGCGTCGTCCGCTCCGGCGCCGGCATGGATGCCTCCCAGCTCGGTACCCGCCTCGGGTTGCCCGCCGATGCCGTTCATCACCTCGCCCTCCAGCGCTTGCCGCCCGCCGACGCCGAGGCCCTCTGCGCCGTGCTCTTGCGCGGCGCCGCCCCGCGCCGACCGATCAGCGTGCGCACCCTGGCCGAGGAGTCGGGCGGGCACCCGCTGTTCATCGACGCTCTCGTCCGTTACCGCCTCACCCACGAGGAGCACGACGTCCCCACCCGCCTCGACGACGTGCTCGGTGCGCGCATCGCCCTCCTCGATCCGCGCTCGCGCGAGCTGCTCGATCTCGCGTCTGTCGCGGGAGGCCCGCTCTACCTGGATGTCGCCGCCCGCGCCGCCCGCGCGGACCTCGGCGAGCTGACCCGCATCACGGCGCGCCTGCGCGGCGCGAACCTCGTGCGCGTGGGCGGCACGGGGCGTGGCGAGCTGCTCGAGCCCTACCACAGCCGCATCCGGGACGCGGTTCTCGCGGCGCTCGGCGCCGGTGCCGAACGCGAGCTTCACGGCCGCCTCGCGCAGGCCCTCGAAGCCACCCACCGCCTCGACCTCACTGCCCTCGCCGCGCACTGGCGCGCCGCCGGAGATCCCCTCCGCGCCGCCGGCTACGCCCTGCAGGCCGGCGCCCAGGCCGAGGCCGCGCTCGCCTTCGAGCGCGCCGCACAGCTCTACCGCACGGCGGTGACCCTCCTCCCGCCGGACGCCGAGAATCGCCGCGCGGCGCTGCTCCGTCTGGGCAGTGCCCTGAGCAGCGCAGGCCAGGGCGTCAAGGCCGCCGAGGCCTACATGGCGGCGACCGAAGGCGCCTCTCCGGCCGAGTCTTTGGAGCTTGGACGCCGCGCCGCGCAGAGCCTCCTCCGCGCTGGCTACGTCGCTGCCGGGCTCGCAGCCCTGCGCACGGTCCTGAGCGCTGCGGATCTCGGCGCCCCCCACTCGCCCCAGGCCCTCGGCGCCTCCATCGTCTCGCGCCGCGTCGCGCTGCGTCGGCGCGGCCTCGACTTCACCGCGCGCCCGGCCAGCGCCATCCCGGCCGAGGATCTCGCCCGCATCGACGTCTGCTGGACCGCAGCGCTCGGCCTCGCCATCGTCGACCCCATCCAGGGCGCCCACTTCCAGGAGCAGAACCTCCGCCTCGCCCTCGAAGCCGGGGAGCCCTACCGCGTCACCCGCGCGCTCGCCATGGAAGCCGCCTACCTCGCCGGGGAGACCTCGCCTGGCCCTCGCGGTGCCCGCAAGGCTGTCGAGGTCGCGACGCTCATCGCGCGCGCCAGCACCCTCGCCGACAGCCTTGGTAGCCCTCATGCCCGCGGTCTCGTGCGCCTCGCCGACGGCATCGCCGCCACGTACCTCGGCCGCTGGTCGAGCGCCCGGAGCGCACTCGACGAAGCCGAGCGCATCTTCCGCGAGCAGTGCACCGGCGTCGCCTGGGAGCGAGGCGCCGCCCAGTCCTGCGCCATCTGGGCGCTCTGGTACCTCGGTGACGTCTCCGAGTTCACGCGCCGCGTTCCCATCTACCTCCAGGAGGCCCGCGAACGCGGCGACACCTACCTCGAAGCCACCGCGCGCTCGGCCCAGGGCAACGCCGTGTGGCTCCTCCGCGGCGACCCCGACACCGCGCTGCGCGAAGCGGAAGTCGCTATCAATAGCTGGTCGCGCGCTGGCTACCACCTCCAGAGCTACTTCGACCTTCTCGCCCGCGCCCAGATCGCTCTCTACCGCGGCGACGGCCAGACCGCCCTCCGCCTCTTCGTCGAGCGCTGGCCGAGCCTGGAAGCCTCGGGCGCCCTGAAGATTCAGTCTGTGCGCGTCGCCATGGAGCACCTCCGCGCCTGCGCCACCCTCGTCGCCGCAGACAGCGTGCCTGGCCTCGCCGAAGCGCAGGCCCAGGTCTCCCTCGCCGCGCAGCGCCTCGACCGCGAGCAATCTCCCTGGGCCACCGCGCTCGCCACCACGCTCCGCGCCGCTCTCGCCGCCACCGGAACCGTCGGCACTGCCAGCGCTGCCAGCGCCGTCGATGCGGCGGGCGCTGCCGGCGCTCTGGGAAATGCTGCCGCTGCCTCCCGCCTCTTCGCGGGGGCGCGCCAGATTTTCGAGGATGCCGGCATGGACCTCTATGCCGCCGCCGCCCTCTCCCGCGCTGGCGAACTCGCGGGCGACGCCGACGGCGCTGCCTTGGTCACCCGAGCCGAGCGGTGGATGACGGACCGCGCCATCCCCGACCCGGCGAGGATCACGGCCACGCTCTTGCCACTGCCTCCACAGCCCCCCACCCCTGTCGGCTGACTGCGCTGACGGAGCGGTCACGTCGCGCCTGCGCCCTAAGCCTGTGCCCTCCTGCGGGCCGCACACGAGATGATCCCCTCGTACTCCATGGCGTTGGCCTCCTCCGCTGGGATCCAGCGCATGAAGAACACGTCGAACCCGAGCTGATCGAGCACGGAATGGATGTCCTCCTGCGTCACGTAGGTCGCCGGTTGCTGCTGCTCCCCGTTCATCGCCGAGCGCCATCCCTGCGCCTTCCCGAGCGCCGCGAGGATCAGATATCCCTGGTCGCCCACGATGGAGGTCGAGTTCCGCATGAGCCGCCGCCACACCGAGCGGTTGTTGGTGATGGACTCCATCACGAAATGTACGGACACCACGTGCACCCCGCTGGCGCCCACGATCACCGGCGGCCTCCGGCGGATGTTGCACGAGGTCAAGCTGAGGATGCGCTCGCGCATCAGGGCGTCTCGCTCGCGGATGGCATCCGCCGTAATCTCCTCGTTCCCTTCGAACTGGAGCGTCCGCGCGATGTACTCGTCCCACCGCCGATCCTCGTGCGCGTCCAGGTACTGCTGGACGAGCGATCGGCTGTTCTCGTGCGGGTCCGTGTAGCAGATCCCGTTCACGTGGGGCACCGCGGGCGGCAGGTCCCACAGCGTCCCGCCACCGCCGAGGATCACCATGTCCACCCGCGGATGGACGCCCGAGCGCGGCGTCGGCGTGTAGGGCGTCGCTGGCGACGACCCGTTGCCGCGCGTCTTGCCGCTCTCCGCGTCGAACTTCTGGATCATGCTCCAGATCTCGACCTCGCACTCCAGGAGCGCGCGGTTCTCGGCGCCGATCTGATCGACCGGATAGTAGATGGACGCGTACTGGTCCGGCTGCCAGGTCTGCGCGTCGAAGCAGATCTCTTGCCCCTGCGAGGGAGCGATCTCCGACTCTGGCGAAAGCTCCCCGCTGGCTCCATACCCTCGCGAAGAGATCGGGATTCCTGCGGGGGGCGTGAGCGTGCGCGGTACTTTGCTATCCAGCGGCATCGGCGTGCAACCAACGCATCATGCCGAGCGTCGTGCTGTCAAGCAGACCGCCCCCGACGCTACGGCTTACCGTTGCAGGGCCAATTTATGTGCAGGTAGCTGTCCAGCCTCGCACGCCTCGATCAAGGCTTCCGTGGAGCGGCGTCGTCTTGCCGCGCATCGTTCATCACGCGCCCGTCACGCGCCCGTCACGCGGCGCGGGTTGTACTGCGGGCGTGCTGTGGGGGGGCCGCGGTTGCGCTGCTCAATCGAGCTTCACGTGGAGCACCGCGTCGCCGCGCTGCTTGCCGTAGAGCTGCTTGATCTCCAGCCGGTACTCTCCCGGCCCCGAAGCGCTGAACTCCACGGCAGGTGCGCTCTGCGGCTCCCCTGTAGGCAGCTCACGCAGCACACGCTCGAAGATGACTTTGCCTCCCGGTGAACGGATCTTCACGTTGAAGGGAGGCGTCGCCTCTTCGTGTGCCCTGAAGACGAGCCTGACCGGGTCTCCCACCGACGCCGGAGAGTTCTGGCAGATGGCCTCGATATCGCCCGAATTGTCGACGGTAACCGGCACGCCTCGTTCACCCTCGGAGGATCATCTCGAAAACCTGCATCGCTGGTCTCCGGTGTCGCATTGTAGGCATGTCCGCCCGCATCCTGCGAACTTTGCCACACAAGAAGTCACCGGAGGGCTCCAAAACCAGTCGTCCTGGTCAGCGCTCCAGCCTGCGCCGTGTGTCCCCCCGGGGATCCCTGACGCTTCATCAGCTCCGGGTCCACCGTAGCCGCGGCTGACGCGCCGCCCGCGCCTCGTCGAGGCGTCCCACCACCGTGTTGTGGGGAGCCTGCTTCACGAGCTCCGGCGTCTCTCGCGCTTCCTTCGCGATGGCCACCATTGCGGCCACGAACTCGTCGAGCGTCTCGCGCGTCTCCGTCTCGGTGGGCTCGATCATCAGCGCGCCTGGCACCACCAGCGGGAAGTACACCGTCGGTGCGTGGAAGCCGTAGTCGAGCAGCCGCTTCGCCACGTCCAGCGTCTTCACGCCCGTCTCGCGCTCGAGCTGGCTGTCCGAGAGCACCACCTCGTGCATGCAAGGCTGCGGCACCGGTGCCAGGTAGTGATCCTTCAGCTTCGCCCACAGGTAGCGCGCGTTCAGGACCGCCAGCGTGCTCGCCATCGAGAGCCCCTCGCCGCCCATCTCCCGGATGTAGGCGTAGGCCCGGATGAACATCCCGAAGTTGCCGGTGAACGCCCGCAGCCGACCCAGGCTCTGGGGCCGGTTGTAGTCCCAGCCGTAGCCGCCCTGGGGCCGCCGGATCAGCACCGGAGAGGGCTGGAACGGCTCCAGGTGCTCCTTGAAGCACACCGGCCCCGACCCGGGCCCGCCGCCCCCGTGCGGGGTCGTGAAGGTCTTGTGGAGGTTGATGTGGATGACATCCATCCCCACGTCGCCGGGCCTGGCGCGCCCCATGATGGCGTTGGTGTTCGCCCCGTCGCCGTAGACCAGCCCACCCTTGTCGTGGATCAGCTTGCAGATCGCCGGCAGGAACGTTTCGTAGGCGCCGAGCGTGTTGGGGTTGGTGATCATCAGCCCGCACACGTCGCCGTCCGAGCCTTCGCGCTCGATCGCCGCGAGCACCTGCTCGGGGTGGGTGATCCCGTCGGCGTTCTTCTCGATCTTCACCGCCACGAGCCCGTTCAGGCTGCAGCTCGCCGCGTTGGTGCCGTGCGCGCTCTCCGGGATGAACACCTTCTTCGGCGAGCGGCCCTTCGCCTCGTGGAAGGCCCGCATCATCATCAGCCCGCACAGCTCGCCCTGCGCCCCGGCGGACGGCTGCAGCGAGCACCCGTCCATCCCGCTCACCTCGCAGAGCGCCTCCTGCAGCCGCCACATCACCTCCAGCGACCCCTGACAGAGCTCCTCGGGGGTCATGGGGTGCAGGTTCGCGAACGCCGGGATCCGCGCGGCCCACTCGTTCACCTTGGGGTTGTACTTCATGGTGCACGACCCCAGCGGGAAGAGCTGGGAGTCGATGCAGAAGTTCCACTGCGACAGCCGCAGGTAGTGACGGTAGGCCTCCGGCTCGCTCACCTCCGGCAGGTCGGCGGCATCCTTCCGGGCGAGAGCCCCGAAGAGCACTGCCGGATCCACCTCGGGTACATCGAGCGGCGGCAGGGAGGCGCCGGAGCGGCCGGGCGCTCCACGTTCGAACACGGGGGGTTCACGGAACTTGATGCCACGCGGCTGAGGCTCGCTCATCACACCCTTTGCCTTCCAGAAGACTCAATCACTCGCCAGGCGGAGCTGCGGGCGGCTCGGGCGAGCCCGACTCTTTGTTTTCCTGATCCCAGTCACCGCCACCGATGTCGGTCGAGCCGGTGCCGCCGATCGAGGTCAGATCGGGCTGCACGTTGCGCTGCTTGATGGCGTCCCAGCCCGTCCCCACCTCGTCCTGACCGGAGCCGATCTCCCCATCGATCCTGTCGTCGATGTTGTCGCCTTCCGGCCGGGAGTACTTGAAGTACCCCTTGCCGCTCGTCTTCGAGTTCGGTCCCACGACGCCGGTCTTGTACTCCGTCCAGTCGAAGCGCAGCAGGTTGCCGGTCGCCTTGCCGTGCAGCTCGCCCCACTTCTCCTTCTGGGGCCGCTGCCACTTGCCATTCACCTCGTCTCCCTCCTGGATCACGTGGAGGAAGCCGTAAAGCTCATTGAAGTAGACACCGGTCCACTCGGCGCCGTCGGGCATGTCGCCCACCTGGATCTGGGCCGTCTTAGGAGCCGAAGTCGAGCTGCAGCCGAGCGCGGTCGGCCCCAGGAGGAGGGCGCCTGCGGCGACAGCGATCCAAAGCCGTCGGGATCTGTTCATGGCGGCGGAGCCTAGCACCAGCAGGGCCGACGTCTGAAGAGGACGATGTGGGACACGGCTCCCGACCGCCTCGGGGGCCTCTCTCCCACCTCGAACCACCCGGTCTGCCTCGCTTTCGTCCCCACAATTCTTGGTTCGCAACCCGACATTCTGACTCGCCCCACGCAGCTTGGCGGGATACCCTTGCCAGTATGCTCAGAATTATCCTCACTCCCCAGCGAACCTCACGTCTCCCGCACCTGGGTATGGTGATCGCTCTCGTTCTTGGAGCGGCTGCCTGCGCAGGTGACGGAGGGAACGAGACGCGAGGGAACAACATCGTGCAGGGTGGCACGAAGCCTTTGCCAGACGCGCCCTCCTGCATCGTGGCCGGTGGTTCCGCCGCCGTCCCGAAGCCCGAGCTCCGCATGGAGCTCATGGATAGCTCCTACGAGAACGGCTGGCTGGGCTCTCCGGTCGTCGTCGATCTCGACGGAGATGGAGCGAACGAGATCATCGCGACCCGCGGCGCGTACCTGATCGCCTGGGACTCCGCGGGCAACGAGCTCTGGAGCTTCCGGGAGGCAGCGCAGTCCGAGCCTCGCTTCTGGGCACCCCCCGTGGTCGCCGACTTCCGCGACGACGAGCTCCCCGAGATCGTCGTCGCCGCTGGCGATCAGGTCTGGATGATCGACGGTCGGGGCGAGATCCTCTCCGGCTGGCCGCGCGAGTGGCGCTACGAGATGCGCAGCGTCGCCGCGGGTGATGTCAACAGCGACGGCCAGCTCGACGTCATCGTCGCCAGCTCCGATCACGAGCCCGACATCCTCAACGCCTTCACTGCGGGCGGTGACATCATCGACGGCTTCCCCCCTGCCGCCACGGGCGCGCTCGGGTGCAACGACCGCGAGAACTGCTGGATCGCTGGCGCCTTCGATCAGAACGTCGCCATCGGCGATCTCGACGGCGACGGCAAGCAGGACATCGTCGCCGCGCAGGACAACGCCTACACGGGCTTCTACCACGGCAATGGCGAGGCCTTCGACGCGAACCCGATGTACGAGGAGCGCCCGAAGACCCTCGGCGTCCGTTACCTCCACGATCTCACGCTCGCCAAGCAGGGCTTCGCCGACGACGAGTCCCGCGACCTTCAGGCGCACTTCACCAACACCTCGCCGACCATCGCCGACATCGATCAGGACGGCACCTACGAGGTGATCATGCTGGGCAGCGTGCAGAACGCCGGCCAGGACTACCGCGAGCAGGGCGTGAGCCTCTGGGCCGTGCGCCACGATGCGAGCCGCCTCCCTGCCTTCGAGAACCCGGTGCATAAGCCCGACTACCTCGCGGGCCTCTGGGATCTCGAGGGCAACATCGTCGCCATGACCAACCAGGTCGCGGTCGCCGACATCGACGCCACCCGCGCTGGCCTGGAGATGATCTACGCTGGCTTCGACGGCCGCGTCCATGTGACGTACGCCGACGGTCAGGATGGCGGGCGCTACATCTACACCATGGATCCTGACGTCTTCACCGGCGGCGTCGTCATCGGCGACCTCTCGGGCGACGGCATCCCGGAGATCGTCTTCGCGACCTACTCCCCCCGCGAGGGCATGTCGCACCTCTTCGTCCTCGACGCGGGCGGCAACGAGCTGCACAAGATCCAGCTCCCTCGCCTCGGCTCGATGGCCGTCCCGACCCTCGCCGACGTCGAAGGTGACGGCACCGTCGAGATCCTCGTCTCCACCCGCGACACCCCGTGGGACTCCGGCGAGCCCGCGGTGCTCGTCTACTCCGTCCCCTCCTCCACCACCGGCTGCCTCCTCTGGCCCACCGCGCGCGGCAACAACTACCGCAACGCCTGGGTCCGCAACCACGACTGATCGCAGCCTGTCTGGGCGCCGCCTCTCTCGGCAGCGCTCCCCGCCTTCCCAAGTCCCACGTCACTCCTGATCGGTTCCGCGAGAGGAGCCTCCCTGCGGGGCTCCTGCTCCGTCGAGCCTCTTTCCCTCGATGTGCTTCCAGCAGCACCGCGCCGACTGCTCCTGACACAACGTCCTGAGCCACGCGCTCCAGTCCTGAAGGACGAGAGGTCTAGGGCCTGTCCCTGAATTCGCAGCCAGCAGAGAGCGCAGGTCAGAGCGACCATGGCCGCGTAGTTACGTGCAGTCTTCTCGTAGCGTGTGGCAAAGCGACGGAGGCGCTTGAGCAGGTTGAACGTGCACTCGATG
>NZ_ASRX01000018.1 GCF_000601485.1 Chondromyces apiculatus DSM 436 | reverse complement strand
CCGGGATCGGAGCTCCCGGCGCGCCTGGTTCGGCACCCGGCGCACCTGCAACTCCCTCGGCACCGTTGCCGGCGACGACCTCGCAGCGGGTGAGCGTGGCGCTGACCTCCGCGGCGAGCACGCCGATGGAGGACGCACCAGGCGTGACGGCATCGGGCGCGCGGATGACGAAGTCGTCGAGGGTGGTGCTCCGCTCGGCCCCGGCGAGCAAGCGCAGGGCGGGCACGTCGGCCGGTCCTTGCACGGTGGTCTTGAGTCCGTCGCGCCAGACGCCACCCGCATCGCAGTCGAGCCCCCCGAAGAGGGTGACGCCGGCAGGCACCTCGACGGCCTCCTCGAACGCCTCGGCGCAGGCATAGACGCGGCGCTTGTCCGCCACCGCCTTCTCAAGAGCAGCGTGGAGGCTTGCCATGGGCGCGCTCCTGGAGCCGTCGTTGCCGTCATCGCCGCGGCTGCGCGAGACCCACACCCCGCAGCTCTCATCGACGGCCCCGCTGCTCAGGCTCGGGACGCACTCCGCCGGTGTCCCTCCACCGCTCCCCCCGTTACCTCCTCCTCCCTCCCCGCCGGGGCACGAGTTGGTCTCCTCGCAGCTCCCCGCGGCGTTCGAGCATCCCACGCTCATGCCGAGCCCCGCCGCAGCCATCAGCCCCAGCGCCGCCAGGCCGCGCCCCACCCTCCGCCGTGTCGTCCTTGCCATGTCCGCTCCTTCTGACCTTCTCCCGGTCTGACCTTCTCCGGGTGTTCGTTCCGACCTGCTCTCGGTGTCCCGCGCGCCCGTGGCCTCGCAGGCGTGATCCTTCATCGCGTCCGTCGCAGCCCCGCGCGCCTCAGAACGTGCCACCGATCGCGAGACCGCCGCCGCGCAGCCCGACCTGGGGGAGCACCTGCAGGCTGGTCGTCGCCCGGGGCTTCTCGCGCAGCTTCGTGACGAGGAGGTACGCCGCAGTGCCCGCGACGATCACGCCGCTCCCGATGAACAGCGCCGTCCCGCCGTTGGCGAGCGCGTCCTGGTTCTCCCGCATGTGGCGCAGGGCCGCGCACGGGGCGTCGCCGGGGGCCGGGTCGCAGCGGGTGCCTCCAGCTCGCAAGTGCGCGAGCAGGTCGTCGGCGCTGCTGCTTTCCTGCGCGGCGAGGACGTGCAGGAGCGTGCCCACGCCGAGCCCCACGGCAGCGCTCAGGGCGAAGCCGCCGATGACCAGCGGCATGCGCGGGTGCTGTGGCGGAGGTGGTGGTGGGGCGCTGCTTCCGCCGGGTGGGGGTGCCACCGCGACCGGCTTGAGCGTCCGGGAGACCTCCTCGCGCGTCCCCGCAGCGCCGGTGAGGCTCAACCGCTCGGTCTCGTGTCCCTCGGCGCGCAGCTCGAGCGCGTGAGGGCCAGGCGCGACGACCAGCTCGGCGGCGAAGGGGCCGCGCCCGAGCGCGCTGCCGTCGAGGAGCACCTCCGCGTCTGGCGGGGTGATGCGCACCTCGATGCGCACCACGTGCTTCAGGGCCTCGTCGTACATCGCCTGCGCCGCGGCGCGCCGCTCCCTGGTGTCAGGAGTCGCGGGCGCCTCGCGCAGGTAGTGGCCGAGGTGCTGACCCGCGTCGACGTAGCGCTTCAGCTTGTACTCGCAGCTCCCCAGGTTCAGTGAGATCTGCTGGTGCTGCTTCATCCGCCAGGCGGCGGTGAGGAAGAGGCGGCACTCGTCGTACTTCTCCGCGTCCCACGCCGCGACGCCGCGCTCGAACAGGACGCGCGCCATCTGCGCGAGGTCCTCGTCTCCGGTCGTCGCTCCGGCCGCGGTCGCGGAGGGACGCTCCTGGCCCGCAGGCCCCGACCCACGGGTCGCCGCCGCCGTGGATGGCGTCGCTGGCGCCGCTGCTGGAGGCGCTGCGGGGGGAGGTGGCGCCGCGGCCGCAGAGGCGCCGCAGGGCAGCGCGACGCAGGCCAGCCCTGCGCAGGCGAGCGCGGTGCGCGTCAGCGTGGCTCGCCAGGGAGAAGGGGAGGGGTGAGTGCAGCTTCGCTTCGTTCGCATCGGTGGCCTCCTGCGCATCGTCAGAATTCCGGAGTGCGTCCCCCAGGGGGCGGCTTGCGGGTGGTCGGCGTCGGGCCCGGAGAGATCGGGGTCGGCGCTGGAAGAGGTGAGGGCGCGGTCGTCGGCGACGCCGCCGTCGTCTCCGCGCTCCCGGCGGCAGGGGCGGGCACCGAGGACGGGGGCACTGTTGCAGAAGCGCTCCCGCCTGGAAACCCTTCCTTCGGCGCAGGCGGCTCCGGCACCGCGCCGGGAGGAAGAGGCGCGGCCGTGCGCTCCGCCTGCGTGGCAGCACCTTGCGGGAGAGGCGCCGCGGTTGCCGATGCTGCGGGGGGATCTTCCGCGACCGCGGGGGGCATCGGTGCCTCGTGCACGCCCGGCGAAGACGTCGGCGCGCGGGGGGCGCTCTCCTCGGCGGACGTCGGCGCGCGGGGGGCGCTCTCCTCGGCGGACGTCGGCGCGGCTGCGCGAGGCGCGGCACCTGTGGCGGGCGCGGGTGCCCCGGTCCTCCCCGTGACGAGCAGCCAGTAGACCAGCGCGGCCGGCGCCAGGACCGCGACCGCGGCGCCGATGGCGCTGCGCCACCACGGCCAGGGACTCCGTGGCGCGCGGCTGGCGCCCTGTCCTGACCAGGCGCGCGGGGGAGCGTGGCGCCCGGGGTCGCGCGACCCCTCGACGGCTTGCGTGGCCTGCGCGCCTTGCACCGGTGGCCGACGGCCGCCACGCCGTGTCCGCACCTGCGCGCCGTGAGGACCGCGGGCTCCAGCCGCGAGCGCCGCTTCAGGCGTCGCCAGCGCTGCCTGAACCCGAGGGTCGTCGAGCGCGCGCCGCTTGTTCTCCTCCGAGGCGACGCGATCGGCGGCGCGTCGCTGCGTCTCCTCGGTGGGCAGGTACTTCCTGATCTCGTCGTCGCGCATGGCAGCTTCGTGCTCTCGGGCGGGCATCGGCGTCAGAAGGGGCGAGGAGGGGCGGCGGGCGCGCTCCCAGGCGGCGGGGTGGCGGTGGGTCGAGGCGTGTCCGGGACCGAGGGTCGCGGCGCGGCTGGCGCCGAGGGTCGCGGCGCGGCTGGCGCCGAGGGTCGGGGAGCGCCGCCGAGAGCGCCCTGGCCTGTCGACGTCGCGCCGCCTCGTGGCGCGCGGGGCTTCGCAGGCGACGGCGTCGGCGTGGCCTCAGGGGCCCGTGTGGCAGGCTCGCCGGACGGGGCCGGCACAGCGGGGTCTCGGGCGGCCGCCGGTGCAGCGTGCGTCGACGCGGGCGCGTCCTCCGGGGGCGCAGCCTGGTCGGCGAGCACCCGCGGAGGCTCCGGCGTGGGCTCGGAGGAGGTGCCTGTCGGTGAAGCCTCCGCGTGCGATGCGGGCGCGCTGTCCCGGGAGCGGCTCGATGTCGCCGCGGCGTTCGGGGTGGCGCTCGGCGCTGCCGTGGCGTTCAGGATGGCGCTCGGCGCTGCGGCGGTGTGCGGCGCGCCAGTCCTCATCTGCCACAGGCGCATGCCGAGACCTGCCGCGACCGCCACGCCGAAGGAGAGCAGGCCCCAGCGCGCGGCGATCCAGAGGGAGGTCCGCGGCCGTGAGAGCCGCGCGCTCACCGCGAGGGCGCCCGTGTTCGCGACGCGGTTCCCGGCTGCTGCCGCAGGGTCGGTGACCTCCGGGTGGGACTTCCAGCCGGGGGGCAGCACGGACTCTTTGCCTGCGGCGTCGTGCTCCTCCGGGCGCATGCGCATGGTCTCCTGCAGCCGTCCGCGAGGCGCGGGCTTCGCAGGCGCGTCCGCGCTGACGGGGAGGGGAGGGGAGGCGAGGTGTCCGCCCTCGCGCTCGCCGAGGGGGGCAGGGTCTCGCGGCCGCGCCGACGGGCGACGCTCCTCGGGGGTCGCCCGCGCTGCGCGGTCGAACTCGCCCTCGGCATGCGGGTGCGCCGCGGCGTAAAGCGCGTACTCCTCGGCGAGCGCGGCGTGGACCGTCTCTGCGTCGGGGCGCTCCTCGGGCGCCTTGGCGAGCATGCGGTCGACCAGCGCGCTCAGGCTCTCCGGAATCAGCTCCGGGACCGAGCCGAACAGAGGCCGCGGCGCGGCATACACGTGGTTGAGCTGCACCACCCGGCCGGTGGGCAACTCGCCCGTCGTCGTGGCGTAGGCGTGCCGCCCGCTCAGGAGCTCGTACAGGATGAGGCCCGCCGCGTACACGTCGGAGGCCCGGGTCGCCCCCTGGCCGAGCACCTGCTCGGGGGCCATGTAGTGGATGGTGCCGACGTTGGCGAACACGTCGCTCGCCAGGTTGCCGTCGACGCGCCTCGCCACGCCGAAGTCCACGACCTTCACCACGCCATCCCGGAGCAGCATCACGTTCTCCGGCTTCAGGTCGCGGTGGATGATCCCTCCGTCGTGGGCGACGCGGAGCGCGTCCACGACCTGCAAGGCGATGGAGAGCGCGCTCTTCACGTCGATCCGGCCTACCCGCTTCAGCAGGCGCCGCAGGGAAATGCCGTCGAGGCGCTCCATCACGAGGTACACGAGGCCGCCCTCGGCCATGCCCGCGTCGTAGAGGCGCACGATGTTCGGGTGGTTGAGGTCGGCGAGGATGCGCGCCTCCTTGCGCTGGCCGAGGATGTAGCTCGCGTCGCGCGCCCGGCCCCGGCCGAGGATCTTGAGGGCCACGGGCCGGTCCAGGTACTCGTCGATGGCCTCGTAGACCTGCCCCATGCCACCCTCGGCGATGAGCGCCGTGACACGGTATTTGTGCAGGCGCGTGCCGGCCGAGAGCGGTTCATGGGCGTCCGCTCCCGGGGCTGTCCAGAGGGGCAGCCACCGGGCATCTGGCAGGAAACGGCGCCAGCTCATCGGCGCGTCTCGCGCCCCGGCCATTGCAACGGCACTGAGCTTCGACGCGGAGCCATGGACGAGCGCCCGTGCGCGCGGGGAGCGGCTGAGCCAGAGGTGTGGCGGTGACGCGGCATGCGAGCGATCAGGGAAGAAGGATGGGGGGCTGCCCCGGCGTACGGGGCCCCTAAGAAGAAATCGGGCGACGAACGGCTCCTGCTCACAAAAACGACATGCCTCTGTCGATCCGTGTGACTTGCTGACGAGCGGACCCACCCAAACCTACCAGGTGCTCTGCACTGCATGGTCGACCTTCTTCATCGACCCCCTTCCGGGATCCAGGTGCCGTCGTGGTACGGTGCGCGGTGGCGCGCCGGCAGGGCGTGGTGGTTCAGCGGGCCGGAGGCGTTCGAGATCATGTCCCCCAGTTCCCGGATGCGCAGCAGCGCAGCGCCGGTCGAGGCGAGCCTCGGCGACGATCCGGTGGTCGCAGCGCAGGTCGCGCGCGCTCTCGCTCCCTACCGGGACGCCCTGTCCCCTGCGGAGGCGGCGGCCGTCGAGGATGCACTCTGGATGATGCTGACGACGCATCCGGTAGTCGCACCCTGGGTGGACGCGCTCCGGCGAGACGCGCAGGTGGAGCAGAGCGGCCCGCGGGCAAAAGAGACCCCGTCGGAGGAAGGCGGGAGGCTCAGGCGAGGGCTGGAGCCCGGCTCTCGCGCCCGAGGGAAGCGCCGGTGAGCGGCGGCGCATCGCGGTTGACGCGGGCACAGCAGGCGCTCGTCGAGGCGGCGCTCCCGCGGGTGCGGAAGATGGCGCGGGTGTTCTGCTTCAGGCACCCCGCCGCGAACGAGGAGGAGCTCTTCGCGGCGGGCGCGGCTGCCGCCGTAGGCGCGGCGCTCCGGTACGAGCCGACCCGCGAGGTCCGGTTCGACGTGTTCTGCTGGTCGCACGTCCTCGGGGCGATGCAGGAGCTGTTCGCAGAGACCCGGCCCGCGTCCCGCCTCGCCCTGGCCGTGGCGCAGCGGGCCGGCCTGTCCATCTCCACGTCCCTCACGGCGGCCTCGGATCCGTTCGGCAACGCCGAAGAGGAGCCAGGGGCGCGCGTCGCCGAGGCTTGCGCGGAGGTGGCGCTGGCCATGGTGGCAGGGCTGACGAGCGCGGCATCGTCCTCCGTGGAGGAACAGGCCATCGCGCGCGAGGAGAGGGCGCGTGCCTTCGGCGCCTTGCGGCGAGAGTTCGCGGCGCTCAGCGCCGAGGAGCGGCTCATCCTGGAGCTGCGGTTCGTGCAAGGCCGCCCGGTGCGTGAGGTGGCCGCGGCGCTGGGGACGAGCCGACCCACCGCCGGGCGACGATGCCGCGACCTGATGGACAAGCTGCGTCGACGCCTGGAGCAGCAGGGGGTGACGGGCGTCCCGGCCGCCTCCGACCTCGACGGCGCAGGGATGGACACCGCATGACACGGCGCCGAGGGCGACGGCGAACGCGCGAGGCGCCGCCGAACCAGCAGCGCGCATGATGCCCGAGGGGCCCCGGATAGACGCATGGATCAAGACCGTCTGCAGGCGCTGGAACGAGAAGTCGCAGCGATCCGCGCGCAGCTCACCGTTCTCACGGCCGAGAACGCCGCGCTGAGGGCCGAGCGTGACCAGTTCCGCCGCTTCTGCGACCTCTCCCCCAACCTCATCTACCTCTACGATCTCGACGACCGCACCAACCTCTACGCGAACCGCCAGATCGCCGAGTCGCTCGGGTACAGCGTCGAGGAGATGCAGCACATGCGCGGCACGCTCATGGCCACCATCGGCCACCCCGAGGACATGGCCACCATGCCCGAGCACATCGCCCGGCTGCGCCTCGCCGCCGACGGAGACGTCCTCGAGGTCACCTACCGCTGCCGCAGACCCGACGGGAGCTGGCGCTGGCTCCTCAGCCGCGACATCGTCTACGGCCGCGACGACGAGGGCGTGCCCCGCCTCATCCTGGGCATCGTCGAAGACGTCACCGAGCGCCGCCGCTCCGAGGAAGAACTCCACCTCCAGGAGGACGAGATCGCGCGCCAGGCCGAGGAGATCTCCCGCCGCGACGCCGAGCGCCTCGCCCTCCAGGAGCAGGTCATCGAGGCCCACCGCGTCGCGCTCCGCGAGCTGTCCACGCCCCTCATCCCCATCGCCGACCGGGTGGTCGCCATGCCCCTCATCGGCGCCATCGACGGCGAGCGCGCCCAGCGCATCCTGGAGGTCCTCCTCCAGGGCATCACCGCGCAGCAAGCCCACATCGCGATCCTCGACGTGACCGGCGTCCGCGCGGCGGACATGCAGGTCGCCGACGCCCTGGTGCGGGTCGCCAGCACCGCGAACCTCCTCGGTGCGGAGGTGGTCCTCACGGGCATCTCCCCCGCCCTCGCCCAGGCCCTCACCGAGGGCGGCGTGGACCTCGGCGCCACCCTCACCCTCGCCACCCTGCAGAGCGGCATCTCCTACGCCCTCCGCCGCGCCGGAGGCCCGGTGTCGTCTTCACGCCGCCAATCCTTGGCCAGCCCGCGCCCGATCCGGTAGCCATCCCTCGGTGTCTCCCCGGCAACCAGTTGCCGCCCGGATCCAGGGTTTCCACGTGGCTCGCGGCGCCTGCGCGCTGGCGCTCGTCCTCACCGCGCCCCCGCTCCTGGCCTCACCCGCGCAGGCGCTCCCGGCGCTCCCGGCGCTCCCGGTGATGGAGCGCACCGTCCTCGTGCTCGAAGCGTCGTCCTCCCTGCGGGCCACCGACCCGCGCGAGATGCGCAAGGCTGCGGCGGAGCTGTATGTGGACCTCGCCCGCGACGGCGACGCCATCGCCATCGTCGGCTTCGACAGCGCCTCCAGCTCCGTCAGCCAGGGCTTCATCACCATCCGCGCTCCCGCGGACCGCGCCGCCCTGAAGCAGGCCATCCGCACCCTCGGCACCGAGGGCCTCTGGTCGGACCTCTCTGCGGGCCTCGCCGAGGCCAGGCGCCTCTTCCAGCAAGCCCCCGCCGTGCCTGGCGCTTCCCCCCGCGAAAGCATCCTCCTCTTCACCGACGGCGGCTGCGACCCCGACCCTCGTGGCCCCGTCGGCGAGGCCGCGCGCCTCGCCCGCGCGCACCGCGTCGACGCCTTCTGCCACGCCCGCATCATCACCGATCTCGCGCCCACCCTGCGGAGCACGCCCCTCTACGCCTTCGGCCTCTCGCGCAGCGCTCCCCGGGCGTTCATCGAAGATCTCGCCCGCCGCAGCGGTGGCGTCGGCGTCGTCACCGCCGACCCTGCCGACCTGCCCCGCCTCGTCGCGGCAGTCTGGGCGCGCCTGCGCGGCACCACCCTCCTCAAGGGCGTCTCCCCTGGCCAGGTCGGCCTCGAGGTCCACCCGGGCGCGCGCTCTCTCGACGTCGCCCTCATGGGCCCCACGCGCGCAGGCGCCCGCCTCCTCGACCCCTCTGGCGCGCCGGTGCCTGGAGCGCCTGGCGCAGAGGCCACACCGGAACAGCGCCCCTCCACCGACGCCGCCTACCGCCTCATCACGCTCCAGCGGCCCGCGCCGGGCACGTACACGCTGCGCGGCGGCGCCGGGGCGCACTACCTTGCCCTGGAAGACCTCGACCTCTGGCTGAGCTTCGTCGACGCCCCCGAGACCACCGAAATCGGCAAGGAGGTCGACATCCGCGTGCGGCTCACCACCCCCTCCGGGGAGATGCCGCCGCTCGCCTTCCTGGACCGCCACGAGCTGCGTTTCCGGGGCGCCCAGGCGAAGCAAGCGTGCGTGGACCAGCTCGCGACCGTCAAACCCGTGCTCCTGCGGCGCGGCGCCGATGGCCTCTACCGCGCCCGGCAGGCACCGAGCGCGCTCGGTGAACTCTGTTTCCAGGCAGCGTTCCACCCGGGCAAGGAGGGCGTGCTCACGCGCCTCAGCCAGCCCCTCGTCGTGCGCGCGGTGACGCCCCTCAAGCTCGCCGCGGCCCCCGTGCAGTTCGCCCCCGCGGCTCCGGGCGTCGGCGCGCAGGGCACCCTCTCCCTCGACGGCAGCGAACTCGGGCAGCCCTTCGACCTGGCGCTGACCGTGGAGGGCCAGGCGGGCCTGACGCTGGAGCCTTCCACCCTCCACCTCGACCCTTCCGGCCCGCGCACCTTCCAGATCACCCTCACCGCAGCCAGCGAGGTGGCGACCGGCCCCCTCACCTTCACCGTTCGCCTTCGCCCCGTGAAGCCTGCCGGACACGAGGACCGCGCCATCGGCATCGACGCGCAGGCCACCCTCCTCCCTGTCACCTTCTGGGAGCGCTACCACCTCTGGGTGAAGGTCGGCGCAGGCGTCATCGCGGCCGCGCTCTTCTTCCTGGCCGTCCTGCTGCGCCTCCGCCGCTCCCGCAGCGCGTCTCGCCCCCCTCCGCCGAGGCCCTGACCGCCTCCGGCCCGCGCCCGCCTCAGCCCTTGCTCTTGCCCATCGCCCGGATGCAGGAGGCGAGGGCGGCGCGGAGATTCCGGTGGGTGGTGATCTGCGACAGATCGGCGCCGAGGGTGATCATGGTCTGGGCGACGCTCGGGCGGATCCCCGAGACGATGCCCTCGGCGCCGAGGAGGCGAATGGCCCCGACGAGCTGGATCAGGTAGCCGGCGACGCCGGTGTCCACGACCTCGACCCCGGTCATGTCCAGGATCGCGAAGCGCGCCCGGCTGCCGATGATGCGGTCGAGGAGGCTGTCCATGACCTCCGCGGTGCGCATGCTGTCGAGGATGCCGAACATGGGCAGCGTCAGCACCCCGTCCCAGACCTCGATGATGGGGGTCGAGAGCTGCCGGATGATCTCCTGCTGCTGGTCGATCCTCGCGAGCCGCTCCCGCAGCTCCGCCTCGATGCGCTGGGACCTCGAGATATCCAGGGCGAAGCCCACCACCCTGGGTGACTGCCCACCCTCTCCCCGGACCGGGAGCACCCATTGCTCCCAGTGCACCCCGAGCGCCTCCTCGCTGAAATGCGCCCCTTCCCCGGCTAGCGCGCGGCGGAGGAAGACCTCGGTCCCCTCGCTGCCGGCGTAGAGCACGAAGGCGTTCTGCCCGACGTTATGATCAGGGCGGAGCCCCACTTTGTCCGAAGCGCGCCCGCCCTGGTAGAGGAAGGTGCCTTCCCCATCGATGGCCCACATCCCGATCGGCAGCGACTCGGACAGCGTGTCGAGGATCAGCGCCTTGTTGCGCAGCGTCTCCTCGATGGCCCCTGACGGCGCCTCGGCGCGCGCCGGCAGATCGCGCAGGCTTCCGTGGAGCCGCTCGCTGCCCCTCGCCCGCGCCGCGCGGAACGACACGGGCCGGTACGCGCCACCGGCATCCCGGCAGCGCATCTCCACCTCCACCCCATCGCTGCCTTCGCGCAGGCGACCCAGGGCTGCTTCGAACGCCTCCACGTCGTCCGGGTGCACCCGAGCGGCGAGCGAGAATGCCGGATCCTCGTCCGCGCCGAACCACCTCCGCAGCGCAGCGCTCACCTGCGCGAAACGACCTCGAGCGTCGGCGATGAAGAGCATCTCCGGGCAGAGATCGAAGAACGCTTCCAGCGTCGCGTCATCCTGACGGTCGACCATCGTCCTCTCCGAACCGAGACATCCCGAGACAGTCCGGCGTATCAGAAGAACGCTAGTCGTGAAAGCCATGGACCGCTGCAAGCGCGCGGTATCCGGCTCGAAGTGTGCCGCACACCACGTGTCTCCGGAGCGTGAGCGACGTGCGCGCAGTGCCTCGGCAGCGCGCTGCGCCAGCATCTGGCGCCCACGCCGGTGCCCGGGTCAGTCTGGTGAGCGACGCTCGCGCTGCATGGCCTTGATGCAGGAGGCGAGGGCGGCGCGGAGGTTCCGGTGGGTGGTGATCTGCGACAGATCGGCGCCGAGGGTGATCATGGTCTGGGCGAAGGATGCCGAACATGGGCAGCGTCAGCACCCCGTCCCAGACCTCGATGATGGGCGTCGAGAGCTGCCGGATGATCTCCTGCTGCTGGTCGATCCTCGCGAGCCGCTCCCGCAGCTCGATCTCCGTCCGGGAGCTCTGGGTCACATCCATCGTGAAGCCGATGACCGGGTAGGGCGCCTCTCCGCCGTGCACGAGCGGAATGAGCCAGTTCTCCCACCACGTACCCCTGAGCTCGTACTTGAAGTGCATCACCTCGCCGGCCGTGGCGCGGCGCAGGAAGACGTCGGTGCCTTCCTGGCCCCCGAAGAGCGCGAACACGTTCTGGCCGAGCCGGTCCCCCGGGCGCACCCGCGAACGATCGGGGGTCCACCCATCGTGGTACGTGAACGTCCCCTCCGCATCGATGGCCCAGATCGAGATCGGGAGCTGCTCGGCCATGCCATCGAGGAGCATGGCCTTCTGCCGCAGCGCCTCGTCGACGGTGCGCGCGGCAGTGCCGATGAACGAGACCGGCGTGGTGCGGTCAGGCAGCGGCCTGAGGCACCCGTGAATGCTCTCGCCGTCGCGCGCAGCGTGGAACAGCAGGATCTGGTGCTCCCCCTGCGCATCGCGAAACCGGATCTCGGTCTGCACCGCCTCGGGGCCCTCCCGCAGGCGCCGGAGCGCCGTGCTCAAGGCCTCCCTGTCGTCCGGATGCACGCGATCCGCGAGGGTGAGCGGCGCGCCCGCCTCGGGGCCGAGCCACCGCTGAAGCGCCCCGCTCAGGCGCTGGAGGTCGCCTCGCGGGCCGGCGATGAACAGCAGCTCGGGACAGGTCGCGAAGAAAGAATCGAGCAGGGCGACTGGAACGTGTTCCCCCATGGTCCCTCCCGGCGTTGCACCGCATGCCTGGGTTACCAGAAGGACGTGCGCCAAGGAAGCCGCTGGCGACGGTGCGACGCTGTCGCGCCAGCGTCACGCCCGAGCCTCAGTGCGCCAGCATCCGGTCGCGCTGCATGGCCTTGATGCAGGAGGCGAGGGCGGCGCGGAGGTTCCGGTGGGTGATGATCTGGGAGAGGTCGGCGCCGAGGGTGATCATGGTCCGAGGATGCCGAACATGGGCGACAGCGTCAGCACTCCGTCCCAGACCTCGATGATGGGGGTCGAGAGCTGCCGGATGATCTCCTGCTGCTGGTCGATCCTCGCGAGCCGCTCCCGCAGCTCCGCCTGGATCTGCTCGTTCTTCGAGACGTCGAGGGTGAAGCCGATGGCCATGGATGGCACCTTGCCCTCTCCCTTGGCAGGCATGATCCACGTCTCCCAGTGCACCCCGAGCAGCTCCTCGTTGAAGTGGACGATCTCTCCACCGAGCGCGCGGCGCAGGAAGACCTCGGTCCCATCGTTGCCGGCGTAGAGCGCGAAGACATTCTGGCCGAGGAGCTGGCCCCTGCGCACTCCCGCGCGCTCCGAAGCGTGGCCGTCGTGGTAGACGAAGGTCCCCTCGCTGTCGACGGCCCAGATGGAGATCGGCAGGTACTCCGCCATGGTGTCGAGGATGAGGGAGCGCTCGCGGAGGATCACGTCGACCGGGCGCGGCGGGGCCTCGGCGGGCGAGGCTTGCCCTGCGGGCGTGGCACTGGCGGGTAGCGCGCGCATCGCGCGGAGACTCCCGTGGAGGCTCCCGCCGTCGGCGGCGCGTGCCGCGTGGAACGACAGGGGCTGATACTCGCCGCGAGCGTCGCGGAAGCGGACCTCGACCTGCTCTTGCTCCATCCCCTCGCGCAGCCGATCCAGGGCCGAATCGAAGGCGGCCCGGTCGTCCGGATGCACCCGGAGCGCGAGGGAGAGCGTGGAATCATCCCCGGCGCCGAACCACCTCCGGAGCGCCGCGCTCATCCGCTGCAATGCGCTGCCGGTGTCGACGATGAAGAGCATCTCGGGGCAGGTGTCAAAGAACACATCCAGCGTCGCGCCTGGCAGACGATCGACCATTGTCCCTCCGATGCCGCCCCCGGGATCCGGCGTATCAGAAGGACGCATGCCGCGAAAGCCACGGCCTGTCGTGAATGCACGCGCACTGTGCCGTGCCCCACGGGCGCATCGTCGGGGGCCCACGCACGACGGGGCGCTCCCGGAGCGCCGACGTCATGCCGCACACGCCAATGCCAGTTTCAGTCGGCTGAGCGACGATCGCGGCGCATGGCCTTGATGCAGGAGGCGAGGGCGGCGCGGAGGTTCCGGTGGGTGATGATCTGGGAGAGGTCGGCGCCGAGGGTGATCATGGTCTGGGCGACGCTCGTGCGGATCCCCGAGACGATGCCCTCGGCGCCGAGGAGGCGAATGGCCCCGACGAGCTGGATCAGGTAGCCGGCGACGCCGGTGTCCACGACCTCGACCCCGGTCATGTCCAGGATCGCGAAGCGCGCCCGGCTGCTGGTGATGCGGTCGAGGAGGCTGTCCATGACCTCCGCGGTGCGCATGCTGTCGAGGATGCCGAACATGGGCAGCGTCAGCACTCCGTCCCAGACCTCGATGATGGGGGTCGAGAGCTGCCGGATGATCTCCTGCTGCTGCTCGATCTTCGCGAGCCGCTCCAGGAGCGCGTCCTCGGCGTTGCGGGCCCTGGAGACGTCGATGCTGAAGCCGAGGACCGGCAGGGGCGCTTCCTGCCCCTCGTGGACGTGCGGGATGGGGATGATCCAGTTCTCCCAGTGGATCCCCCGCGATTCGGAGAAGTAATGGGCGACCTCCCCGGTCAGGGCCCGGCGCAGATGGTTGGCGACCTCGACGCTCCCGTCCTTGTAGATATCCCAGACATTGCCGCCCACGAAATGACCACGCCTGAGCCCCAGGCTTTCGAGGAGCTTCCCATCGTGGTACAGAAACGTCCCGCTGGAATCGAGGGCCCACACCACGGCGGGCACGTGCTCGACCATCGTATCCAGGAACAGCCCCCGCAGGCGGTGGCGCTCCTCGACGGGAATGGGCTGAAAGCCTCCCTGGACCACCGCTCCATCGGGAGAGCGGGCAGCATCGCACGACAGCCTCTGGTAACCCCCCTGCGCATCGCGCAGCCGGACCTCGACATGGAGCGGCGCGCCTCCCTCCTGCATTCGCGCCCAGGCCTCCTGCAATGCCTCCCTGTCCTCGGGGTGCACCAGGTCGCTCAGGGTGAGGCCGGCGTCGCTGCCCTCGCCCATCAAGCGATCCAGGCTGTTGCTCGTCCTCTGGATGTGCCCATCCGCTCCTGCCACGAAAAGGAGCTGAGGACAGGTCGCAAAGAAAGTATCGAGCATACTGTCCGGGTTTCCAACGCGCACGGGTCCTCCGCAATCATGCCGCAGGGAAAGAGGCCATGCGTACCATGGTGCAGTGACCGACGAAAGGCATCCGGGCGACGCGCGCCACGCGCGGTGAAGAGGCGGCGAATCGCCACGACGACACGACGAGGTACCGACCGAGCGTACTCCCCAGAAATGCGCTGAGAGTTTTGCCGCGCCAGATCCCCGTGTGGCACCATCCTCCCCGTCGGAACGACCCTGCCAGCGCACCGCGCCGGCCCTCGCCGCGGACAGGCCCCTCACGGAGCCCTCCACGCCCGAGCAGCCGGCGTACCGCGCCCGGAAGGGAACCATTGCGTCGCACATCATGAAGTCCAGAGCAGCCCCTCCACGCCGGAGGGGTGACCGGATGTGCACCCGGCGCGCCCGAGGTACGGCCAGCGCGGCGTACCTCTCCAGGCCACCGGAGAGCCCTCTCCACGCAATGAACCGACTCCGACACGCAATCGTCATCAAGTTTCGAGGAGCAACACATGCGTCTCCGTCAGCAACCGTCTCCGCTCTCCCAACCTCTCCCTCGACCGCCCCGCCCCCTCCTCCCAACCCTGCTGGCCATCACCGCCGCTCTGGCCACCTTCGTGGCCGCCACCCCCCGCAGCCACGCAGGCATGTCCGGCCACGTCACCGGCATCTGCGGCCAGGCCCCGCCCCTCTCCCCGGGCTACACGGGCTACAGCCCCGCGGGCCCTTGCGAAGGCGTCTGCTACTCCGGCTGGACCGACGGGACCTGCACCGACCCGGCCGACGCCGGCAGCCGCGTGGTCGTGTACGGGTGCCCCGGCAAGACCTACGGCGGCTCCTGCGACGGTGACCACAACGGCGGCGTCCTCCTCGGCACCTACGACGCTGGCCAGCCCGTCTCCATCTCCTCCTTCATCGGCGCCGAGAGCTTCTGCACCTTCCAGCTCGACGTCCTCCGCCCGAACGGCGGAGACCCCATCGGCCTCCGCGACTTCCTCCTCTGGGAGCGCGACGATTGCTCGTCCACCCCACCCCCCGACCCCTCCTGCCATTGCCCCAACGGCATGTCCTACCAGGACATCCCCGTCACCGGCACGAGCTGCGGTCAGCTCGTCTGCGGCAAGGACTTCAAGTGGTACTCCTGCGAGGCGAACGGCTGGACCAACCAGCACTGGGACTGCCCCGAGCCTCCCCCGGATCCCACCACCTGCGCCTGCTCCGGCGGCACCGACTACCTCGGCAACAGCGCCTCGGGCACCCCCTGCGGCGACCGGATCTGCGGCGGGGACTTCCAGTGGTACGCCTGCGACGAGGGAAGCTGGGTCTTCGAAGGCGGAGAGTGCCCCGACGAGGAAGACACATGGACCGCCGTCAGCGTCGGCGGCTACCACTCCTGCGGCCTCCGGACCGACGGGAGCGCCGCCTGCTGGGGCAGGAACACCAGCGGTCAAGCGCTGCCCAGCGTCGCCGGCCCCTTCCTCCAGATCAGCGCCGGCTACGATTACACCTGCGCCCTGCGCACCAACCGCGACGTCACCTGCTGGGGCAGCAACGTCGACGGCCAGGCCCCCGTCCACGTCTCCGGTCCCTTCCTCACCATCGACACCTACGGCAAGCACGCCTGCGGCGTCCTGATGAGCGGCGCCCTCTCCTGCTGGGGCGACCTCTGGCCCGGCTCCATCCCGAGCGGCACCTTCAAGGACATCGCCGTCGGCGCCTTCCACGTCTGCGGCCTGCGCAACGAGGGCACCTTGACCTGCTGGGGCGGCGAGTCCTACGGCATGCCCAACGCCCCCTCCGGCCCCTTCATCGACGTCGAAGCCGGCTACGCCTCGAACTGCGCCCTCACCACCGAAGGCTCCGCCTCCTGCTGGGGCGAAAACTACTGGGGCGAGAGCGACGACCAGCCCGGCCCCATCGCGCAGATCAGCAAGTTCTTCCCGCACACCTGCGCCCTCCTCCCCGACGGCCAGGTCGACTGCTGGGGCGACGTCGGTCCCTACGCCGCAGGCTACTCCATCCCCGGCACCTTCACCCAGGTGAGCGCCGGCCAGACCCACAACTGCGCCCTCAGCACCGGCGGCCAGATCCTCTGCTGGGGCAACGACAGCTACGGCCAGCTCCAGGTCCCCAACTAGTACTGCGTACCCTAACGCAGGGACCCAGGGTCCCTACGCTCCCGATGGTCGCTACCCCCGTGACCTGGCTTGAACGCCGAGCCGAGGACCCGGGACGAACTTGGGGAACGTAGGATTTGCCACTGTCGGGCTGGGGCACATCGCTGTCAGGAGAGGGCACGTCGCTGTCATGTGAGGGCACGTCCACCCTCGCGCGGCAGGCCCGCCGCGCCGCCCGCGGAGCCTCCCAGCGCCTGGGCAAGCCGGCCGTGAGCCATGCCTTCGGGCTGACCCTCCTCAGGCCCGGCAAGGGCCCGAAGACCGAGACACCCGAGCAGCCCCCCGAGGGCCCGAAGGTGCCGGAGCCCTCGAAGGCCTCGAAGGCCTCGAAGGACGCCCCGCGCCCTGCGTGACCACGTGACATGAAGCGCGCGGGGCAGGCCGAAGGATCGTGCCCCGCGCGCCCTTGGCGCGCTCTCAGCGCGCCGTGCTGGGAATGCCCTGGTAGAAGGCGAGGGCCTGCTCCGGACCCAGGTGCTGGGTGGGCGTGGGGGTGGGCGCGGGCGCGGGCGCCAGACCCGGTAGCCCCCGCGGCTTGCCGAAGCCCAGCTCCGTCGGATAGCGCGTCCGCACGATCGGCCCCTCGTCGCTGAGGAGCTGCGCCAGGTCGACATCGTGCAGCGCCTCCTCCACCCGCATCGGCGTCCCGTCGAGCAGCATCGTCGTGCTCACCAGCCGCACCCCGTGGCTGTAGTCGGCATACCAGTCCCCGTGAATGGTGCTGAGCGGCTGGATCGGCTGCGCGCGCGGATCGTGCCAGCCATAGATGGCCACCCGGTGCGGCGCCGACAAGAGCCGGTTCGACAGCACGATGTCCTTCTTGTGCCCCGCCACGAGCATCGCCCCCCTGCCGACCAGCCCTTGCTCCCCGAGCTGCCGATCGATGAGCCGGCTGTGCCGCGCGAACTCCTCCATCAGCACCATGCGCTCACTCGGCGGCAGCGGATACGGCTGCAACCTCACCGCCGCCTTCTGGTGAATGAGGTCCACCATCCGCGACGTGGGCAGGAGGTACCCGAGGTGGTCCGCCACGAGCTGCGCCGTGAGCGGCGTCATCGGCACCCGCACGTGGTCCGCGTCGTCACCGATGGACACGTAGTCGGGCATCACCCACAGCGTCACGTCGTGCTTCTGCCCGGAGCGCGATTCACCGCTGAAATCGAGGCGCACCAGCGTCCGGTGCGAGGCGGGGACATTGCCGCGACGGATCTCCTCCAGCACGAGCCGTTCCCGCCGCGACTCGTCGCTCTGCGCAATGGATTTCAGGAAACGCGTGCCGCTGAGCGATGCTGACGGAAGCGCAGGAATGGAGGGTTGGTCAATGGAGGTTTGGTCGGTGGAGAATGGGTCCGTGGAGGTTTGGTCGGTGGAGAATGGGTCCGTGGAGAATGGGTCGTCGAGCGTGAGGTCAGGGATCGGCACTGCTGGCAGCTTGGCCAGCAGGAAGGGGCGCACCGGCGCGCACGCTCCGACCATGCAGATCCACACGACAGCAACGACGAGGCGCTGAAAAAGGCTCATTCGGCGCACTGAAATCCCTCGGTGGTGGGGGGATGGGTCGAGTGCAGATACCGTAGCGTGCGATCGGCGACCGGTCCAAGCGCTGCCGCGCGATTCGTGCTCATTTTCGGGTGCGGACACGTGCGCACACGGCGGCACAGCAGGCTCCCGACTGGATTCATCGATGCATTCGCGTCTACGGCAATGCCGGGTTCGCGCCTCCGGAGTTTCCGGGTGCCCGGGACCGTCCATCGCGTTCCGGCCCTCGTGTGCCGGGCGTACCTGCGGGGAAACGCCGACCCTTCCTGCGCTGGACGTTCTTCGGGGTGGCTCACGGCACATTCCCGGGCCGAGGTCATGGCAACGCGCCGCCGTGACGCAGCTTCACACGGAACGACGTGGGGGCAGGGGAGGGGAGCCCGGGAGGATGTGCCGCCGTGTCGGTCGATGGTGGACGCGGTGGTGCTGGGGCGCGTGTCTGCCGCGGCACCCTCCTCGAGGACGGTGTGTCAGCACCAGCGTGACGCCGGGGGCGAGGCCTGCTCATATGCGCCCATGCCCAGGTGGACTGCCGAGGAAGCCGCAACGACCACGGAGCTTTCGCCGTCGGTGGTGGCCTCGCTCGATGAGAGCTTTGCCATCTCCGTCCTCGCCGGCCCCGACGAGGGCAAGCGGATCGTGGTGGCCCCCGGCATGCCCGCGCGCGTCCTCGCTGGCACCAGCCCCGCCTGTGACCTGGTGCTCGCCGACCGCCTCGTCTCCCGCCGCCACATCGCCTTCGAGCTGTCCCGCTCCCGCCTCCGCGTCACCGACCTCGGCTCCCGCAACGGCACCTTCGTCCAGGGCCTCCTCAGCGGCGACGTCTACCTCCGCGGCGGCGAGATGATCCGCCTCGGCGAGACGGTCCTCCGCGTCGAGACCCTGGGCGCCGTCCCTGCCCCCGAGCTGACCCCCGCCGTGCGCTTCGGCAAGCTCGTCGGCGCCAGCGAAGAGATGCGCCGCCTCTACCCCCTCTGCGATCGCCTCGCCGCGTCGAGCGTCCCGGTGATCATCGAGGGCGAGACCGGCACCGGCAAGGAAGTCCTCGCCGAGGCCATCCACGAGCAGGGCCCCCGCGCCGCCAAGCCCTTCGTCGTCTTCGACTGCACCGCCGTCCCCCCCACCCTCGTGGAGTCCGCCCTCTTCGGCCACGAGCGCGGCGCCTTCACCGGCGCCAGCGACTCCCGCCGCGGTGTCTTCGAGGAAGCCCACGGCGGCACCCTCCTCCTCGACGAGATCGGCGATCTCGAGATCGCCCTTCAGGCCAAGCTCCTCCGCGCCATCCAGCGCTCCGAGATCCAGCGCGTCGGATCTGCCAGGTGGATCCGCGTCGACATCCGCGTGCTCGCCGCCACCCGCCGCGACCTGGAGCGAGAGATCCAGGCCGGCCGCTTCCGCGACGACCTCTTCTTCCGCCTCGCCGTCGCCCGCATCGAGCTGCCCGCCCTCCGCAAGCGCCGCGGCGACGTCACCGTCCTCGCCCACCACTTCTGGCAGGAGCTCGCCGGCAAGCGCGTCCCCTTCCCCCCGGGCTTCGCCGAGCGCCTGGAGGACTACGACTGGCCTGGCAACGTCCGCGAACTGTACAACGCCGTCGCCCGCCGCGTCGCGCTGGGCGAGGCCGCCCCCATCGAGACCTCGCGCCCCCAGCCAGCCCCCCCGGCCCCCGGCAGCATCCCGCCCCCTCCCAGCTCCACCGCGAGCCCTCCCTCCCTCGCGACCCTGGCCGCCGCCGCCGGGGCCACCGAGAGCGCCGCCTCCACCACCGACGTCGTGGAAGAGACCCTCGGCATGGACCTCCCCCTGGCCCGCGCCCGCGAGCGCGTCGTCGAGGAGTTCGAGCGCCGCTACGTGCAGCGCGTCCTCGCCCAGCATGGCGGCAACGTGCGCAGCGCCGCCGCCGCCTCCGGCATCGCCCGCCGCTACTTCCAGATCCTCCGCGCCCGCCGCGCCGCCCCTGGCGAGCCCTGACATCCCGGCCCTGCCCAGGGAAGCCTCGCTCGCCCGGGAGCGCTCACGCCCTCAATGCCCGGCTTCCACCTTCACCCCGCGCTGCGGCTTGCCCAGCAGCATCACCAGGGGCAGGAACAGCACGATGATCTCCGCAGCCTCCACGTTGGCCTCCGCCTGCGCGAGCTTCGCCTGGCGCTCTCGTCGTCGAGCACGGCCAGCGTCTCGCCGGCCTTCACCTGCTGGTTCTCGGTGAAGAGCACCTGCGCCACAGTCCCTCCCGTGCGCGCCGATACCGCGACCACCTCGCCGTCCACCTGCGCGTTGTCGGTGCTCTCCGCGAAGCGCTGCGTCCACCAGTAACCGCCGCTGGCAGCGGTGACGAGCAGCGAAACGGGCAGGAACGCGCCTGCCCTGCGCTTCGGCTTCGCAGGAGCGCTCGCAGGAACAGGAGCGCTCGCAGCAGCGCTCGCGGGGGTGCTCGCGGGGGTGCTCGCAGCGGCGCCTCCTTGCCCAGAAGGTGCCTGGGAAACCATGTCGGGAGCAGATGTCGCAGCGGACATGCCTGTCCTCGACAAGGATCTTTAAGTCGTTTGACTTAGTAAGTCAAACAGCTTAACCTTCCCCCCCGCAGTCTTGAGGAGCGCTGACAGCAGCGGTTCTCCCGCCCCTCTCCGCCGGCCGTGGCCAGGACCACAGCCACCGGGAGGGCCGGTCGCAATCGAGAAAGGAACTGTGCGGATGGACTTCGACAAGAGCGGCGTGGCCTTTTCTCCGGAAGCCCTGAAGGAGAAGTACCGGGTCGAGCGCGAGAAGCGGCTGCGTGCCGATGGCAGCACCCAGTACGTCGACCTGAGCGGCGTCTACGCCGACTTCGACAGGGATCCCTACGTCGAGCCCGGCTTCACCCGCCCGGCATTGACCGAGGACATCGACGTGCTCATCGTCGGCGGCGGCTTCGGCGGCATGCTGGCGGCGGTGCGCCTGCGCCAGGCGGGGGTCCACTCCTTCCGCCTCGTCGAGAAGGGAGGCGACTTCGGCGGCACCTGGTACTGGAACCGCTACCCGGGCGCCGCCTGCGACGTGGAGTCGTACATCTACATGCCGTTGCTCGAAGAGACCGGCTACATCCCCACGGAGAAGTACGCCAAGGCGCCGGAGATCTTCACCCACTGCCAGCGCATCGGCCGGCAGTTCCGCCTGTACGAGGCGGCGCTCTTCCAGACCAGGGTCGAGGGGATGGACTGGGACGAGGACACCCGGCGCTGGAACATCACCACCGACCGAGGCGACAAGCTCGCCGCGCGGTTCGTGATCATCGCCGGCGGCGTGCTCCACAAGGCGAAGCTGCCCGGCATCCCCGGGATCGAGACCTTCAAGGGCCACAGCTTCCACACCAGCCGGTGGGATTATGCCTATACCGGCGGCAACTCCAGCGGCCACCTGAGCAAGCTCGCCGACAAGCGCGTGGGCATCATCGGCACGGGAGCGACCGCAGTCCAGGCGATCCCCCACCTCGGCGCTTCGGCCAGGCAACTCTACGTCTTCCAGCGCACCCCCTCGAGCATCGGCGCGCGGAACAACCAGCCCACCCCCGAGACCTGGGCCAAGGAACTGCAGCCCGGGTGGCAGCGGGACCGCGTCCACAACTTCTCCTCGATCGTCTCGGGTCAGCCGCAGAACATCGACATGGTGGGCGACGGCTGGACCTACATCTTCCAGGACGAAGCGCTCCGCCGCGCCCGCACCCCCGAGGAAGCCGAGGAGCTTCGCCAGCTCGCCGACTACCGCAAGATGGAGGAGATCCGCGCGCGGGTGAACACGATCGTCAAGGACCAGGCGACCGCCGAGGCCCTCAAGCCCTATTACAACCAGCTCTGCAAGCGCCCCTGCTTCCACGACGAATACCTGGACACGTTCAACCGCCCCAACGTCCAGCTCGTCGACACCGAAGGCAAAGGCGTGGAGCGGATCACCCCCACCGGCGTGGTGGTGAACGGCAAGGAATACCCCGTCGATTGCCTGATCTTCGCCTCGGGCTTCGAGGTCTCGACCGAGTACACCCGCCGCCTCGGCTTCGACATTCACGGGCGCGGCGGCAGGTCCCTGCGCGAGAGCTGGGCCGACGGCGCGTCGACGCTCCACGGCATGACCACCCGCGGCTTCCCGAACCTCCTCCTGATCAGCACCACCCAGAGCGGCTGGGCGATCAACCTCGTTCACGTCCTCGACGAGCTGTCGCAGCACGCCGCCTACATCATCGACCGTTGCGTGAAGAAGGGCATCGAGGTCATCGAACCCACGCCGCAGGCGCAGGAACAGTGGTGGCAGGTGATCCTCGGCAGCATGAGGAGGAGCGGCGGCTTCGGCGGCCCCGACTGCACCCCCGGCTACTACAACAACGAGGGCTCCGGCATCACCCCGGCCATGATCCGCATGGCCGGCTTCGGCGGCGGCACGCTCGGCTTCATCGAGATCCTGCGCAACTGGCGCAAGAACGACGCCCTCGAAGGCCTGGAGGTCACGCCCGGGGAAAAGCCCCCCGCCTCCTGAGACCGCGACGAAGCCCGCCTCGCCTGCAGGCATGAAGGCTCACCACGCGCCCCTGGCGGGTGAGCGCCTGCGCCCAACCCGGAGACTCCCCCGTGTACCGATTCCTCGACAAGCTCTTGCTCGCCTCGATGCTGCTGGGGTGCCAGCCCCCAGCCGCTCCCCCCACTCCCCAGCCCCAACCCCCCGCAGCCACGACCTACCGCCAGGAGGTGGTGGTGCCCGGCTCCCCCTTCCAGGGCGTCCACGGCATGGTCGTCGATGGCCAGGGACACCTGCTGGCCAGCAACCTGCTCGGCCAGACGGTCCACTCCATCGACCTCGCCACCGGCGCCGTCTCCACCCTGGTGGGCCCTCCCCAGGGCGCTGCCGACGACGTCACCCTGGGCCCCGACGGCTCCGTGTACTGGACCGGCTACTTCACCGGTCAGCTCATGCGGCGCACTCCGGATGGAAAGACCCGCGTCATCGCCAAGGATCTCCCCAGCCTCAACTCCCTGGCCTTCCGCCGCGACGGCCGCCTCTACGTCACCCAGGTCGGCCGCGGCGACGCCCTCTGGGAAGTGGATCCCGACGGCAACAAGCCTCCTCGCCAGGTCCTCTCCGGCCCCGGCTTCCTCAACGGCTTCGAGTTCGGCCCCGACGACCGCCTCTACGGCCCCCTCCTGCTCAAGGGCCAGATCGCGCGCATCGACGTGGACACCGGCAAGATCGACGTCGTCGCCCAGGGCTTCGCCATGCCCGTCGCCGTCAACTTCGACGCCAGCCGCGAGCACCTCTACGTCGTCGACTCCGTGCGCGGCGAGCTGGTCCGCGTCCGCGTATCCACGGGTGACAAGAAGGTCATCGCCAAGCTCCCCACGGGCCTCGACAACCTGGCCATGGGCCCTGACGACCAGGTCTACGTCTCCAACATGGTCGACAACGACATCCGCGTGGTCAACCCCGCCGACGGCTCCATCCGCCTCCTCGTCGAGGCCCGCCTCACCGTCCCCTCCGGCCTCGCCGTCGCCCCCGACGACCCTGACGAGCACCTCTACGTGGCCGACGTCTACGCCCTCCGCCGCGTCCGCGGCCGCGACGGCAAGATCACCCAGACCACCCGGGGCCTCTCCACCCCCCTGACCTTCCCCATGCACGTCAGCCTGAGCCCCAAGCACGTGGTCCTGAGCAGCGCCTACCGGAGCAGCGTGCAGGTCCTCGATCGCGCCTCTGGCGAGGTCCTCCGGACCATCACCAACGACAACGGCGTCCAGGGCGCGCTCGAGCTCCCCGACGGCACCCTCCTCGTCGCCGAAGCCACCACCGGCAAGCTCGTCCGCCTCGACACCGCCGAGCCCGCGGGCACCACGGTCCTCACCGAGGGCCTGGAGGGCCCCGTCGGCCTCGCCGCAGACACCGACGCCAAGGAGCCCGGCGTCTACGTCACCGAAGTCCGCTCGGGCAGCGTCACCCGGGTACGCCTCTCCGACGGCTCCCGCAGCACGGTCGCCAGCGGCCTTCAGGCCCCCGAGGGCATCGCCCGCCACCCTGACGGCGCCCTGATCGTCGCCGAGGTGGGCCGCAAACAGCTCGTCCGCATCGACCCCACCACCGGCCGCTCCACCGTGCTCGCGAGCAACCTCCCCATCGGCCTCCCCGAGAGCGCGGGCCTGCCCCCCGGCTACATCCCCACGGGCGTCGCCATCGGCCGCTCCGGGACCATCTACCTCTCCTCCGACACCGAGAGCGCCCTCTACCGCTTCGTGCCCGCGCCCTGAGGGCGTCGGTACGCCACCAGCCTGAACTCTTCACGTAGTGAACAGCTCTTCGGCGATTCTTTCGTCAACCATGGCTGCCGATTCGCTCACGACTTTCGCGCTGGGGGCAACCCGAGCGTTTTGCGAGCTCGCAGGCTTGGACCGTGCGCACAGAGAGGCGCACAAAACATCACGGCTGTGATGCATGCACATCCGCTCTCACGCTACGATCGGAAGTGAACCATGGGAGAACCCGCCAAGCAGCGCCCCGCGACTTACGCCGATCTTGAGGCTGTACCTCTGCACCTTGTTGCGGAGATCGTCGATGGCGTGCTGCACACCTTCCCCCGTCCAGCGAGTCCCCACGGCGCAGCCGCCACGTCGCTCACGATGGACCTGGGGCAACCGTTTCAGCGGGGCCGAGGTGGGCCGGGGGGATGGTGGTTCATCGTGGAGCCCGAGCTGCACCTTGGGGACGACGTGCTCGTCCCGGACCTGGCCGGCTGGCGCCGGGAGCGCATGCCGCTGATCCCCACCGTGAAGTTCTTCACGCTGCCTCCCGACTGGGTGTGCGAGGTGCTCTCCCCCTCTACGGCGACCCATGACCGCCTCCGGAAGATGCCGGTCTACGCCCGCGCAGGGGTGATGTGGCTGTGGCTACTCGACCCCCTCGCCAAGTCGCTGGAGGTCTTCCACCTGTTCGACCGGAAGCGGTACGCGCAGGAGCAGACCTTCGTAGAGGGAGAGGTGGTGCGCGCGAGCCCCTTCGACGCCATCGAACTCGACCTCACCGCCATCTGGGACGCCATCGCGCCGGACGAGGGCTGAGCAGCCAGCAGCAAGGACGACGAGCGCGTGCGACGCATATCGCGCTTCAGCAGGCCCAGACCGAGAGTTGCACGCGCCTGATGGAACCGATCTGGCCGCCACCGTCGTCGGCCGCGCAGACCTCCCATTCCCCCGCCGCGCGTTCGCCGCTGAAAGTCGCGAAACCGTCGCCCGGTCCAGCGCCGGGCTCGAGGTGGTAATCGCATGGGCTCCCGTTGTCCCGGCAGACGATGTCGTGAGGGACCAAAGTCCCGGCGCCGTGGAAACGGTGAGGCTTCAGGTACCCGGCAGGGCATCCATCGCGCTCCCCCTCGCGCAGGATGCATTCCCGGAAGCCTTCAGGCGCTCGTGCCGCGCACGTTGCGCTCCTCCCGTCGCAGCCCCTGGAGCCGATCACGGGCTTGCAGGCACGTGCGAAAGTATCCCAGCTAAACTCGGTGTGCCTGTCCGGACTGGATGCAACAGGCTCACAGGGGCTCAGCTCAGGCCATCATCTGGCATCCCTGGCTACATGCAGCAGAACGTGGAGGGCTTGACGGGCACTCCGCCGCCGACCATCTGTCCTCCTTGAGGCGTACAACTGCCTGGCTGGGCCAGCGAGAACACCGCCTGCACGCTGCCAACCTGGGTTGTAACGGCATCTATCGCCACGCAACTCTCCGTACCCACCGATGCCGGCACATCTCGGATGTACTGCGCGCAGCTAGCGTCTGTGTACGTGTTTACCAGGGCCTCACAGACGCTCTCCTGGGGCGGCAGGCAGGTACACGGCGAGCACGTCACACTGTCCCCCGGAGCGCTGTTGAACACGTACTGCAGCGGATACCCATACGGACACACCAGAGCCTCGCCCTGGTGAAAGACGCACTGCTTCGAACCCTCCAGTGGCTTCCCGGAGGGAGGCGCGCAGAGCGCGTCGGGGTCCTCGCACGCTTTGAGTTCGGCTCCGCTGGCGCACGCGATGGCCATGACCCGCCAGGCGACGGTCTCCTCCAGGGGTGGCGTCCCCACGGGCTCGCATGCGGTGACCGTGGTGGCCCCGGCGAGCAAGGACTGCGGCGCGTCGAGCGGCGTGATCGGCAGGCAGGTCCCGCCCCAGTTCCCGGGAAGAGCCACTGTCTGCAACGTGCCACCACAGGTCGCATCGGTTGTGCTCGCCCCGAGCGTCGCAGGGAGCTTGCACGAAGGCGACGCGCATGCACAGGTCCCGCAAGGCTGACCGCGGACTGGATGGGCGTACCCCCTGTACACGGGAGCCGGCGCATGCGGAGGACACGAGGGCTCCTCCTCCGGAGAACCCTGCCAGAGCAGCACCGGGCCCTGCCACCCGAGGGCCGGCAACGGAACGCACTCGCCCGTGACACACTCGCCAGCGCACGGATCCTCGCATTCATAGCAAGGGTTCTCGCAAGTGTAGATGTCGATGCGCCCTGTCGTGCACGCAGCCACGGAAATGGAGCTTCCCAGGAAAAGCGCCGTCAGAAAGACCAATGCATGCGGTGCGACCATGCTCGTTGCTCGAAACATAGGGCTCATTGTTCAACGCCGTCCGGCTCCCCCTCTGCATTACCTGCAGAGCGCTCGTATCATGCCGGCGCTCTGCGAGGATCCGCATTTCATCTCGCCCATGGCGTTATGCGCGCCATTGCGTCAGAGTCACCATCTTTGCCACCCATCGTGAACTCTTGCTACGCCCACAGGTGTTGTGGCGTGAACAACAGCTTCCGGATCGCGTGGTGTCTCTTGCTCCTTCGCAAGGCAGAGCGACCAGACGCGAGATGCTTTTCAGACCTCAGTGTTCGGGAGTCTGCAAGCTGCGGCAACAGAACGTGGTCGGCAGCCCAGGAGTGGCTTGACCGACAAGCGCCCCACCCCCAGGGACGCATGCATCGGGTTCGCCTTCGTTGATGTAGCCACGAACACTCGCGTAGCGATCCGGGAGCCAGGTGTTGTCGCAGAACGTTCTCTCGTAAGGAACCAGCGACCCTGTGCCGGGCATGCTGCAATGGCCATCTTGAAACACCCTCATGGCGAGCCGGCACCCACTCTTCTCGGGAGCATCACACGTGCACGCGCTGCACCTCAGCCCATCCTCGACGCCCCCGTGGAAGCGCTGAATCTCCGGGTACTCCGCGGGGCACCTCTCCTGCTCCCCCTCGCGCAGGATGCATTGCCGGAACCCTTCGGGAGCCGGCTCCACGCACGTCGCACTCCCCTCATCACAGGGCTCCCCGACCGTCGACGGCTTGCAGGCCCGCGCGAAGATCTCCCACGTAAATGCGGCTTCCCTCTCGGGACTGGGCATCACCGGTGCGCAAGGGCTCTGCGTGAATCCCCAGAAGAGGACTCCGGTGGGATCGACCACGGGCGGTATCGAGAAACATGAGCCATCCCACCCCGCTGGTGTGTACACCTCGTGCAGCGGCTCCACGCAGTCCTGCCCACCCGTGCTGATGCTGAGACCCTCGGGCAACACGCACGTCGATGCCTCACACGCGCAGCTCCCACAGCTCGCCGTCACGTGCAGGCCGGCATGGCCCTCGTACGCCAGCTCCGCCGTCCCATCCGGGCACCGCGGCGCCTCGGCCTCGGCCCCCGTCCATAGCCACACCGGGCCCGTCCACCCCGCGGGGGGCGCGGGAACGCACGCTCCTCCCTGGCAAGGCAGACCTGACGGCTCCGAACTGAACGTCCCGATCTCCTCTCCTTTGCAGGAGGTGAATGCACCCAGGCCGAGTGCCACGAGGAACGCCATCGCCTTTCGCGCGCATTGCATCGGTAAACTCCCTTTCGTGGGGAGAATGAACGAACCCTGTTCAGCAGTGCACACCTTGCCTCGTGCACTGCCCTGCGCCGCTCCTAGCACGCTGCGTGCGTTCGAGAGATTTCTTTCGGGCGGTCCTGCGCGTATGCAGATCGCTTTGCGTTGGGTCCGCGAAACCTGCCATGAGCAATCTCCATCAAGGCGGCTGACGAATGCATTGCAGATATAATCTTGGTTCTTCCATATGAGCCTCGGCGAAAGCGAGGGCACTTGCCCCACCCTCAGAGGCCCCGCCTCTCCACCGCTCCACCGCTCCACCGCTCCACCGCTCCACCGCTCCACCGGCCTCCACCCCTCCTTCCAGCCCCTCCAGCCCTCCAGCCCTCCAGCCCTCCAGGGCGATCCACCGCAGCGCCTCCGGGGGCGATCTGCCAGTTCGGGGGGGCGATCTGCCAAATCGCCCTCCCCCCCTCCAGCCCCCCTATCTGCCCCCTCCCAGATCGCCCCCTCAGCGGCCCTCCCACGCAAATCCCGCGGAAATCTCGCTGGCTCCCCTGTAGGTGCACGTCGGCACACCGCTTGCGATGAGGCCTCTCCAAGCAACGCAACACCAGCATCCAGGAGAGACCGTCATGAAGTTCGCCGCGTCGATTGCCTTCCCCCTCTTCGCCTCCGCCGCCCTCGTCGCCTGCGTCAGCGCGCCGGACCCCTCCGACGCTGCGGACCCCAGCACCGAGAACCTCAGCGCGGCCGTCTGTGCGAGCGCCCCCCAGTGGGCGGAGAACGTCGCGTACGCCGTCGGCTCCGTCGTCATGTACGGCGGCAAGGCCTACCAGTGCATCCAGGGCCACACCTCCCTCTCCACCTGGGCCCCGGACGTGGTCCCCGCCCTCTGGCAGGAGTCCACCTGCGAGGGCAGCGGCGCGAGCACCAGCGCCTCGACCAGCAGCAGCACCAGCGCCGGCAACGGCGGCAGCGGCGGTAACGGTGGCAACGGTGGCAACGGTGGCTCCGGCGCCTCTGGCTCCGGCGGCGGCAATGGCGGCAGCGGCGGCGGTGGCCTCACCGACGGCCGCATCATCGGCTACTTCGCCGAGTGGGGCGTCTATGGCCGTGGCTATCACGTCAAGAACATCGACACCAGCGGCTCGGCCGCCAAGATGACCCACATCAACTACGCCTTCGGCAACGTCGTCAACAGCCGCTGCCAGCTCGGCGACACCTATGCCGATTACGACCGCGCCTACAGCGCTGCCGAGAGCGTCGACGGCGTCGCCGACACCTGGGACAACGGCGTCCTCCGCGGCAGCTTCAACCAGCTCCGCAAGCTCAAGCAGAAGTACCCCCACCTCAAGGTGATGATCTCCCTCGGTGGCTGGAGCTGGTCAGCCGGCTTCTCCGACGCCGCCCTCCCCCAGAACCGCGCCGCTTTCGTCTCCTCCTGCGTCGACCTCTTCATCAAGGACAGCCGCTGGGCGGGCCTCTTCGACGGCATCGACGTCGACTGGGAGTACCCTGGCTCTTGCGGCAACACCTGCGCTTACCGCCCCGAGGACACCCAGAACTTCACGGCGCTCCTCGCCGAGTTCCGCGGCCAGCTCGACGCGGTGGACCCCGACCTGGAGCTGAGCATCGCCGCGCCGGCGGGCCTCGACAAGATCGCCAAGATCGACGTCGGCGCCATTCACCAGTACCTCGATTTCGTCAACGTCATGACCTACGACATGCACGGCGCCTGGGAGACCACCACGAACTTCCACGCCGCGCTCTACAACGCGAGCGCGAACCCCGCCAAGGCGCTCAAGTACAGCACCGACGAGGCCCTCGGCGCCTGGCTCGCGGGCGGCACGCCTCCTGGCAAGCTGGTGATGGGCGTCCCCTTCTATGGCCGCGGCTGGACCGGCGTCGCGGGCGGCAACAACGGCCTGTGGCAGACGGCAGCCGGCGGTGCTCAGGGCGCGTACGAGGTGGGCATCGAGGACTACAAGGTCCTCAAGGCCAAGGGCCACCCGGGCTTCACCCACCCCGACACCAAGTCCTACTGGACCTTCAATGGCACCGAGTTCTGGAGCTACGACACCCCGGCCTCCCTCGCCGTGAAGATGGACTACATCAAGAGCAAGGGCCTCGGCGGCGCCATGTTCTGGGAGCTGAGCGGCGACACCGCCAACGGGGAGCTGATCCAGGCCGTGCACAGCGGCCTCCAGTGAGCTCCAGCCCCGCCCCTCGACCTGCCATTGAGGGCAGGATCGAGGGCAGGTGAATGCAGCACCCCGCCCGGGTTTCTCCCGGCGCGGGGTGCCTCGCTTTCAGGTCCAGGCGCGGGCCGCGAGATCGGTGATCTCGTCGTAATGGTAGGTGTGGCGCCCAGGGTCGCTCTGGCGCGAGGCGGCGACCATGGATCGGGCCACCGTGTCGGCCTCCACGGGGCGGTACTTCCGGAGGCCCCCGATCATCGCGCCCTTGGCCACCCGGGCGACCACGCTCCCGATGGCCTCACCCACCCGGCGCTCCTTCCGGTCGCCGAGCAGGAGGCTCGGCTGGAACACGTGCACGGTCGGCAGCGACAGCGCGGCGATGTCGCGCTCCAGCTCGCCCTTCACCCGCAGGTAGAACGTCGCGGACTCCGCGTCGGCGCCGACCGACGACACCAGCAGGAACTGCCGGGCCCCGGCCTTCACCGCGTGCTCGGCGAGGGCGAGGGGAGCGTCATGGTCTGCCTTGCGGAAGGCCTGCTGCGAGCCCGCCTTGGCCATGGTGGTGCCGAGGGCGCAGTAGACGTCGATGGTGCCAGCGCTGGTGCCGCTCGGGGCCCCGGAGGCGCCTGCGACGTCTCCGGTGCCGGTGAAGGCGTCGTCGGGGAGGGCGTCGAAGCTCACCGTGCGCTGCGTGAGCCGCGGGTGGGCCTCGGGCAGGGGCCGCCGGACGAGGGCGATGACGCGCCCGTAGAGGCCTCCATCGAGAAGCTTGCGGAGCAGGTGCCCGCCAATGAGGCCGCTCGCGCCTGCGAGGATCGCGGTGTCTTCTGTCGCCATGCCGCAGGGCGTCGCACGGGGAGCCGGCCGCGTCGAGGGCACCGGGCAGAATGCGTCAGGGCTGGGGGGTGAGGCCGAGTCCGAGAAGAACCGAGCGGATCAAGCCGGCGCGCTCGGAAGCCTCGGCCCCCATGCGCTGGAAGTTATCCTCGGAGAGGGAGTGACCGCGGTCGCGGGCGGAGCGCTCCAGGCGCGTGGCGAGGGAGCACCGCTCTTCGAGGGTGCGGAGAGCAGCCCACAGCGCAGCCTCCAGGGCGTCGGACTGACCTGCGAGCAGGGCCTCGGGGGAGTAGAGGTGGCCGGTGCGGCAGAGGAACTGGAGCGTGCCGTCCCCGGAGCGTTCCCGGAGGACACCACCGCAGTCAGGGCACCCGAAGACGCGGGAATTTTCGACAGGATCGCTGGGTGGAGGGGGAGGTGAGGGCATAGGGAGAGGCTGGGGCAAGGGACGCGGTGTGGTCGCCTGGGGCGCGCACAGGCGGGTCAGCTCGGGAGCGATGGCCGCAGCGGGCAGGACGAAGTCCACGTTGACGTGCGTCAGGGCGCTCTGCGGCATGGTGGGGATGATGGCGTCAGCAGGGTCCTGCACGATGGCGAGGCCACCGCTCGCCTTGATGGCGCGCAGACCCGCGGTCCCATCGTCGAGCGCCCCGGAGAGGAGCAGACCGATGACGTGCTCTCGGTGGGCCGCCGCGGCGGTCCGGAACAGGGGATCGATGGCCGGCCGGTGCCGGTTCTCGCGAGGGCCCCGGTTGAGGCGCATCCGATCGCCCTCCACGAGGAGATGGTGGTCCGGGGGGGCGAGGTAGATGCGGCCTGCCTGGATGGTCTCTCCGTCGCTCGCATGCACTGCGTGGAGCGCCGCCCGGCGCGAGAGCACCAGCGGGAGCTGGTTGTCGGCGCTCCCGGTGTGCACCACGACCAGGAGGGCCGCGTCGAGGTCTGCGGGGAGCCCGGGGATGATAGCGAGCAGGGCCTCGATGCTTCCAGCAGACCCTCCGACGACAATGAGCTTGGATGGCACGGAAGCCCGTTATTGCATGGTTCCTGCCCTGCCATGAGCCCCCGGTCTCCCTTATCTCCTCTAGGGCTCTCCCTGCAGGTTCGCCCCTATCGCACCTGGGCACTGCCGGGGAGGGCGTGCGCTCCGCGGGCGGGCCGGGTCAGAGGCCGCGCGACGCGTACGGTGCGCACGGCGCGTACGGCGCGCACAGCGAGGAGGCGAGAGGGACGCGGAGAAGAACGCACAGAGGCGATCTTTGGCCTTCCGCTTCCGGACGCAGTGCCCGATGCTCCGATGCCCTTGGACGCCTGGAGATACTCACCGGGGAGCCATGGGGAAGGTGAGCGCATGGGAACGGATGGAGAGGAGCGTCCAGACGACGGGACGCCCGAGGTTGTCCCGGCAAAGGGTCCAGTGCCGGCCACTGAAGACGGAGCGGAGGCAGAGACCCAGGACAGCGCGGAGGAGAGCGGCGACGGCGACCTGGTGGGGCCCGGGAACGAGGACGCTGGGAAAGAGCAACCCGAGCTGAGCGGCCGACCTCCCGAGGCGGAAGAGGACGAGGGCGGCAGCGAGGAGGAGCGCGCGTTCGGTGTGGTCGGCATCGGCGCCTCGGCCGGGAGCCTGGAATCGCTCGAAGCCTTGCTCCGGAACCTCAGGCCGGACACGGGGCTCGCCTTCGTGCTCGTGCAGCACCTCGATCCCAGGCAGGACAGCCTCCTCCCGGAGCTGGCGGCGCGGTTCACCACCATGCCCGTGATCACCGTGACGCAGAGCCTCCCGCTCGAGCCTGACCACCTCTACGTGATGCCTCCGGGCACCACGGTGCTCCTCGTCGCGGGGCGGCTCACGCTGGAGCCCCGGCCGACGCGGGGCCAGAACATGCCCATCGACCTGTTCTTCCGCTCCCTGGCCATGGAGTGCCGCGGGCGCGCGATCGGGGTGATCCTGTCGGGGATGGGGACCGACGGGGCCCTGGGCGTCAAGGCGATCAAGGCCGAGGGGGGGCTCACCTTCGCGGAGAGCGACGAGACGGCGAAGCACAGCGCGATGCCTCGGAGCGCGATCGCCACGGGGTGCATCGACGGCGTCTTCTCGGCGCCGGAGATCGGCAGCGAGATCTCGCTGGTGGGTCCCCGCCTGCAGGGGGCCTACAGCCACGACGAGCTGGAGCGGGGGCTGGGAGGCGACCAGGACCTGCGCCGCATCATCGCCCTCTTGCGTGGCGCGAAGCGCGTGGACTTCTCTCTCTACCGCCACACCACCATCCGGCGGCGGATCATCCGGCGGATGCTGCTGCACAAGCTGCACCGGCTCGCGGATTACCTGAAGCTGCTCAAGGACGAACCCGCGGAGATCGACGCGCTTTACCAGGACGTGCTCATCCGGGTGACCAGCTTCTTCCGCGATCCTGCCGTGCACGAGATCTTGAAAGAAACCGTGTTTCCGGCCCTCCTGCGCGAGCACATCCCGGAGCAGCCGGTGCGGATCTGGGTGCCGGGCTGCGCGACCGGGGAGGAGGCGTACTCGCTCGCCATGGGGCTCCTGGAGTGCATGGAGCAGCTCAAGGTGTACCTGCCGGTGCAGGTCTTCGCGACCGACGTGAGCGAGACGGCGCTGGAGCTGGCGCGCGCCGGGGTCTACGTGGAGAACATCGCGCTCGACGTGTCGCCCGAGCGGCTGCGGCGCTTCTTCGTCAGGTCGGGCAAGAGCTACGTGATCAGCAAGGTGGTGCGCGAGATGTGCATCTTCGCGCGGCAGGATCTCACCAGCGATCCGCCGTTCTCGCGGGTGGACCTCATCAGTTGCCGGAACGTGCTCATCTACATCGAGCCCCCGCTCCAGAAGCGGGTCCTCAACGTCTTCCACTACGCGCTCAAACCGAACGGCATCCTGGTGCTCGGGCACTCGGAGACCACGAGCAGCGCGGGCGAGCTGTTCAAGGTCATCGACCGGAAGCACAAGATCTTCGCGAAGACCTCGGCCCTGTCGCGGGTCGCGGTCGACTTCCTGCCCACCTTGCAGCCCGCCGCGTCGGGCCTCACGACGAGGCCGGCCCTGGTGCGGGCGCTGAGCGAGACCACCGGCCAGACGACGCAGCGCGACGCGGACCGGCTGGTGATGGCGCGGTACGCCCCGCCGGGGGTGGTCATCAGCCAGGACATGCACGTGGTGCAGTTCCGCGGTCAGACGGGGGACTACCTGGAGCCCGCGCCCGGAGAGCCCTCGTTCAACCTGATGAAGATGGCGCGACCTCCGCTCCCCATGGAGATCCGGACCGCGGTCCACAAGGCGCAGAAGAGCGGCGAGGCCACCCGGAGCAACCCCGTCGTGCTCTCGGTGAACGGCACCCCGCGCACCGTCGTGGTCGAGGTGCTCCCCCTGCGCACGATCACGCAGGAGGGGCGGGACCTCGGCGCGCCGGTGCACTACGTCGTGCTCTTCGAGGCGCAGCGGGCCTCGCAGATGCCGACCCGTGAGAGCAGGAACCAGCGGAGGCACTCCCGGGAGCGGCCGCTGACGGCCGAGGAGCGGCACGAGGTGGCGCACCTCAAGCAGGATCTCGCCGCGAGCCGCGAGCACATGCAGTCGATCATCGAGGAGCGGGAGGCGGTGAACGAGGAGCTGCAGTCCGCGAACGAGGAGATCCTCTCGAGCAACGAGGAGCTGCAGAGCATCAACGAGGAGCTGGAGACGGCGAAGGAGGAGCTGCAGTCGACGAACGAGGAGCTCACCACGGTGAACGAGGAGCTCAGGGGCCGCAACCTGGAGCTCACGCAGCTCAACAACGACCTCAACAACTCGCTGAGCAGCGTCAACCTGCCCATCGTCATGCTGAGCACGGACCTCAAGATCCGGCGCTTCACCCCCATGGCCGAGCGGGTGCTCACCCTGATCCCCACCGACATCGGACGGCCCATCAGCGACATCCGCCCGAAGATCGAGGTCGTCGATCTGGAGGCGCGGATCGCCGAGGTGATCGACACCATGAAGAGCTTCGAGGGGGACGTGCGCGATCGCGACGGCCGCTGGTTCTCCATGCGCATCCGGCCCTACCGCACCGTGGAGAACAAGATCGAGGGGGCGGTGCTCACCCTGGTGGACGTGGACGCGTCGAGGCGCGCCCTGGAGGAGGCGCAGGAGATACGCGCGTACGCGGACGGGATACTCGCGCTGCTGCCCGAGCCGATGTGCGTTCTCGACGGGGCGCTGCGCGTCCGCAACACGAACGGGGCCTTCCAGGATCTCTTCCAGGTCACGGCAGACGCGGTGCGAGGGCGGTTTTTCTACGATCTGGATGGTGGCCCCTGGCGCCTCCACAGCACCCGGGTGCTGCTGGAGGAGGTGCTGCCCAGGCAGGTGATCCTGAAGGACCACCTGCTGGAGCTGGAGCTCGCCGACGGAGCACGGCAGCCGGTGCTCCTGAGCGCACGCTCGATCCCCGGGCAGGGAGGAAAACCCGCGGAGTTCCTCCTGGTCGCGGTCCGGGAGACGAAGAGGCGAGAGCTCCAGGAACAGGGAGAATAAGGTCATTCACCAGATGAACTTCAGGAGCGACCCCAAGCGCGGTAACGACGCGGATGAATCAAACTCCACGTCCATGACGGGGGCTCGACAAGCCAAGGTGCTCGCGGATGCGGATGCGGATGCGCTGAACGATCCTGCCCAGCGCGTTCTGAAGCTGCAGAGCGTGGCCACGGCGCTCGCCAGCGCGACGACGGTCGAGGAAGTGGCGGCGGTGCTGGTGGAAGCCGCGATGGTGGCGCTCGGGGCGACCGGGGGGGCGCTGGGGCTCCTGTCGAACATGGGCCAGGAGGTGGCGCTGATCAACGGCCAGGGCCTGGATCCGACCGTGGGCGCGCTCTGGGCGCGCTCCCCGCTCGACGCCCCGTTCCCCCTCACCCTCGTGTCGCGTCACGGGGAGCCGCTGTGGGCCTCGTCCTCGGAGACGCACCCCCACCTCTCGCGCACCCTGAAGCTGGCAGGGGTGGCGGCCATGGCGTGCGTGCCCCTGCGCTGCAGGGCTGGCGTGGTGGGCGCCCTGGCGGTGTTCTTCGACAGGGCGCGGGAGTTCAGCGCGGGGGACCGGGCCTTCCTCGGATCGCTGGAGCGCGCGGGGAGGCGGGCCCTCGAGCGGGCGTCGTCGCACGACGCGGAGTCCGCGGGCCGCAAGACGGCCGAGGACGCCGCGGCGCGGCTGCGGCGGCTGCAGCGGGTGACGGCGGCGCTGTCGCGGGCGCCCGGGTTCACGGAGGTCGCCGCCGTGGCGGCGCGGGAGGCGCTGGAGGGGCTCGGGGCGGTGGCCACCGTGGCCCTGCTGATGCCAGCCGAAAAAGAGACGCCGCGCGTGGTGGGAGAGGCGGGGGAGGCGGCCGAGATCGAAGGGGTCCGGGACGCGATGCTCTTGCGCTACCTGCCGGAGGTGCTGAAGACGCACATGCCATGGTGGCCGAGGGCGGAGCCAGGGACGCGCGGCGCTGGCCAGCGATCGGGCGCGCGGCTCAAGGACCGCAGCCCCAGCTCCCGGCGCACCCGCGGTGGTACCTTCGCCTGTGTGCCGTTTCTCGTGGAGGGGCAGCCGGTAGGAGCGCTCGGCGTCCGCATGCCGCACCCGGATGGCTTCGGGGAGGAGGAGCAAACCTTCCTGCTCACGCTGGCCGAGCTGTGCGGGCACGCGGTGGAGCGCGCGAAGCTGTTCGAGGAGGCCAGCGCGCACCGGGCGCGCGCCGAGGCGGCGGTGCGCGAGGCGGCGCTGGCGAGCCGCGCGAAGGACCAGTTCTTCAGCATGATCTCGCACGAGCTGCGCTCGCCCCTCACCGTGGTGCTGGGCTGGGCGCAGATGCTCCAGGCCGGGGTGGTGAAGCCGGAGCACGTGCCGCGCGCCATCGAGATGATCGACCGCAACGCGCGGCTGCAGGCGCGCCTCGTGGACGACCTGCTCGACACCTCGCGGGTGCTGAGCGGAAAGCTCGGCCTGGAGAAGGAGCCGATGCCGCTTTGCGTGGTGGTCGAGCGTGCGGTGGCGGAGCTCTCACCCGGGGCTGCGGCGAAGCACCTCACCCTGGAAGGCCCGACGGAAGTGGGGACCCCAGCGATGATCCTGGCCGACCCGAAGCGGATGGAGCAGGTCGTGGCGAACCTGATCGGCAACGCGCTGAAGTTCACGCCCGAGGGGGGCACCATCTCGGTCACGGTGGGAAGGAGAGGGAGCATGGCCTTCCTGGAGGTGGCCGACACGGGGCAGGGAATCGAGGAGGAGCTATTGCCTCACATCTTCGAGCCGTTCCGCCAGGGCGTGGGCAACGACTCCCGCCGGCACGGAGGGCTCGGGCTGGGTCTCGCGATCGTGCGGCACCTGGTGGAGGCGCATGAGGGAACCATCCACGCCGAGAGCGCCGGGCGCGGGCACGGGACGAAGATGGTGGTGGAGATCCCTCTGCTGTCGGCTCAAGCCTCGGAGACGCCTGGTCCTGACCCAGCGCTGCCGCGCCGGGAGACCGAGGAGGAACCCGCAAAGGAGAGGCCGAACCCTGGAGACCCAGGGCCCGAGTTGCCGGAGCCGCGGGTGCCCGTAGATCCGGCGGACGACCCGCGCCTGCCCGTGGAAGAGGTCCCACGGGGGGTCTGAAGGGCGGCAGCGCTGGCACCCCGTACCGCAGCGCTGGCGTCCCGTACCGCAGCGTTGACGTTCCGTCACAGCAGCGCCGCGGCGATGTTGCCGCAATGCTCAGGGCGAGGCGTCGGGAGGGCGGCGCGCCTCGCCGCGGATGCGCCCCAGGGCGCGCTCGAGCGATTGCTGCAGGAGATCGAGATCGGTGAGCTGGAGGAGAGCGCCGACCAGCATGCCGCCCGAGGCGCGACAGGGCTGGACGCGCAGACCGTACCAGCGCCCGCCGTGGTCCTGCACCTCGCCCTCGAAGCCCTCCAGGGTGTCGATGACGTCGGAGATACGGCGCTCCAGCGGGGCGGTGGGAAGGTTCAGAGAGAGCGCTCCCAGAAACCCCCCGATGCTCTCCGCGGTGAGACCCACCATCTCCGCGGCTGCGCGGCTGAACCTGATCACCCTGAGGTCTGCGCCGACGAGCACCAGGGCCTGATCGGTGGTGTCGAAGACGCTCCCGATCTCCGTGCTGAGCTGGTTGATCTCGCGGTTCTTGCGCGCGAGCTCCTGGTTGAGGACCACGACCTCGCAGTGCGTGCTCTGCAACTCCTCGCGGGTCGTGTCGAGAGTGTCGGCGAGTTCCTGGAGTTCCTCGTTGCTGGCGAGGAGTTCCTCGTTGGAGGCCTGGAGTTCCTCGTTGGTGGCGGTGAGCTCCTCGATGAGCGACTGCATGCTCTCCCGTGACATCTGGAGCTCTCGTCGGATCTTGGCCATCTGCCTGACGCTGGGCGAGACGTCCGGTGCCGCAGGGGCCTCGGGAAGGTCGTTGCCGGGCGGCGGCGCGACGAGGGGCTCGGTGGCCTCGCCGCCCTTCTGCGCTTCGAAGAGCACCAGGTGGTAGGGCTCGGGCGGCGCGGCCGCGTCGTCGCTCTCGTGCGCCCGGAGCGGGATGGCTTCGACGATGACCGGGCTGAGCGCGAAGCCTTCGGGAGGGCTGATCGGTCCGATGCGGACGCACTGACCGGACTCCCTGGCGCGCTCGAGGGAGGCGCCGAGCGCCGCGGTCAGCCAGCCACGCACGATCTCGAAGATATGGTGGCTGGGCTCCCCGGGTGGCGATTCGAGGTAGGGGCCGGTGGCTCCCAGAAACTGCAGGACCTGCTGATCAGGGCCGACGATCACCCCGGACGGAGCGTAGCGCACCATCAGGATCCGGTGGGCTTCCTGGATCGCGCCCCGCGGGTCCCGGTCCTCGGTTGGGCCGTTGAGGGGCTGGGGAAGGGGCAGCGACCTGCCGCGGGCGAACGTGGGCGAGACGCCCTCAGGGAGGCGGCCAGCAGACGGTGGTTTCGTGAAGACCCCGCGCTTCCGGTCGAGGGGCCGAAAGAGGGACGTATGCCCGGGCGCCGTCGTGTCATCGTCGCAGACCAGGACCCCGGATGCGGTGAGCGCATGGTGGAGCCGTGGCAGCGCGCGCGCGAGGAGTTCCTCTCCGGAGGGACCGGTCAGCGCACTGCAATCGATCAGATCGAGCTTGGTGTAAGGAGCATCGTGGGCGAGATCGTGGGTCGCGAAGACACACAGATCGCGGATGGTGTGACGGATCTCGACGCCATGGGTCGACGTGGTGAAGAACCGGCGGAGCCGCTCCGGCGGCATCTCGCTCAGGGAGTCGGCGGAGTATCTGCCAGCGCGGGCCTTCGCCACCACCTGCTCGTCCGCATCGGTCGCGTAGATGCGGACGGGGTAGCTCACGCCGAGTTTCTCCATCGACTCCACGAGGTCCATCGCGAGCGCGTACACGCGCTCGCCGGTGCCGCAGGCAGGAACCCAGACCCGCAAGGGCGTGTCGTGAACACGGTTGCGCAGGATCGCGGGAAACATGCGAATCGCGCCTGTTTCACGGGGATGAGCGGCCTGAACGAAACTCGTGGTGCTCATTTCTCTCTAGACCAGTATCCTGTAGCTGTTACCAACGCCACGGGGGGAGATCCTTATGCTGGAGAAAGACGCAATCGTAGGGCCAAAAACCTCGTTCAGCCTCTTCGTCTTGGTGCGCAGGGGTCGACTGGCGCTTGGCAGAAACCTTCCGGCCGTGGATGCCCTGAGCCTCTTCCGCTCCCAGAAGAGCGATCTCCTCGGGTCGCAGCAGCTCGTGATCATCGACGAGGCCACGGGCGAAGTCACCAGCGAGGCGAGCCTGGAAGTAGCTGCAGGAGCGAGCACGAAGGCAAGTGTCGCGTCGGCGCTCCCGGGGGTCGTGAACGGGCAGGGAGAGACGGCGCGGGAGGGGACCGGTGACCCCTCTTTGAGGCTACGGCTCCGCGATGCCGCGGAGCGTTACCAGCGCGCTGCGGCGCAGGCGCAGCGAGCGCAGGCGGAATACCTGAGGGTGAACGAAGCGTGTCTCGGCCAGCTCAAGCGCAGGCCTGTCCTGCGGCCGAAGCAGATCACCCAGCTCGAGTGGATGACCCGCGCGGCGGCCGTGCAGTTCGCGGATGCGCTCCGTAGCTGCCGGGGATGGTGGACCGACTCCGAGCGTCGCCACCGCGGCTAGGCCACGCGGCGCAGTGGGGCGATGTCCGCAAGTTCCTTCAGGTGGTACCGGACCAGCCTATGCTGCTCGCTCCTATAACGTCGCCAGCGCTCGCGCGATAAAGTGTAAGAGTCGGCGCGCCCTGGGGGGGGCGCTCGGAGATGGGGCTGGCGTTTGCTGGTCTCCTCCTGTCCGGGAACGCCGACCGGGGCTCCGGGATGCTTCGCCTGAGGTGCTGTCGGGTTATCGGCGCTCTTCGAGGTCCTGCGGTTTCTTGCGTGGCTCATCCGTTCGAGAGAACGGAGCCGCCAGCCACGCTGCGTCGCAACATTCATGGTCAATGTCCAAGGCTTCGATCTGAGTCACTGGATCTTGCTCACCGACGCGGGACCCATCCGGTGTCCGCGGCGTTCGCGTGGGCGACGCCTCTTTCTCCGCCGACGTCGCGCGGCGGATCCACGGCCGGCTTTCTGCCGGTGACTGGCCGGGCCCGGGAACCCCGGGCCTCCTGGCCCCCAACCCTCGCCAACCCTGCCCGGCTCGGCCCCTGCTCCCGCAGGCAAAGCGTCGCGCTACCCGTGCGCCTCGCCTTCAGGGAAGCTCGCAGCCATTGAGCTTGGCCATCATCCACCAGAAGGCGCGGGCCTTGGTCTCGCTGCTCTCCTGGGTGGCGTGCGTCCACTGGTAGTCGGTGTTGCCAGGGGTCTTCACGCTGAACTTCGGGTGCTGCATCGGGATCACCGCGCCATCCGCGGTGGCCGTGTGGCGCTTGCCGTCGCCCCACACGTCGAGATCCTCGAAATCATAGAGGACCTTGTGATTGGCCTGGCAGTAATCCCGAATCTGCTGATTGCGCTCCGCCCGGTTCTTGCCGTTGTACGTGTCGTCGCCAGGTCCGGTCATGTAGACGAACGTCACCTTGGGGAACTCCTTCTCCAGCGCCGAGAGCGTGGTCAGATAGCGCTGGATCTGCTCCTGCGACTGCTGCGCAATCTCGTACGACCACGCCCACATGCTGGTGCGGATCTCCGGGTGCCCCTTGAGCAGCGTGCGCAGATCGGCCACCGCCGCGTCGGTCGCCCAGTAATTCTCGGCCTTCACCGCGTTGTCCTTGAGCATCCCGTCCCACATCCGGAGCGCGTTCGTATCGTGGGGGACGGAGGCATACCCCACCGCCAGGTTGAGCGCCGGCTTCGACGCCTTGAGCGCCTTGGCCCCCGCGAGGATCTGCGCCCCGTGCGAGCGGTGCCCGTAATGGATCACGTTCGGCGACGAGGTGAGCGCCTGGATGCACTTCGCCGGGATGCGGTCGATGTCTGTATGGCGGTGGTCGAAGACGCGCGCCCCGCCCGCCTGGGGAGCCGCGCCTGTGCCGCCCCCAGCCTGTGCCGCCGCCGCCGTCCCGGCCGTCGCTCCCGCCACCGCTCCCTGAGCGCCGGGAGCCTGGGAGGCAGGAGAGGCGGGGGGCGTGGCGCCAGGGGGCGTGGCGCCGGGGGGTGGTCCGTCCTCCCCGGGCACCGGAGGTTTGCTGGGAACGACCGCTTCTCCATCGGGCCCGCGGCCGGCAGCTTGTGGAGAGCCCTGCGGCTCCGTGCGGGGCGAAGGACCATCCCCCTGCGACGCTTCCGGCGGGGGCGGCACCCGTCGCGAGTCCTGGCAGCCGAGGAGCAGCGAGAGCGTCAGGGCGGGGAGGAGGGCACGCGCGGCGCGGAGGGCACTCATGGGCTCCCTCACTCTACGCCCCTCCCCCTTGCGCGCAACGCCCGGGAATCCCCCGGGAATCAGGTCTTCGTGGAGACGGCGTCGATGCTGCGGGAGCCCAGGCGGCGCCGAGGTGTTCCGGGAACAGGTCCGAGGTGTTCGCGGAACAGGTCCGAGGTGTTCCGGGAACAGGTCCGAGGTGTTCCGGGAACAGGTCCGAGGTGTTCGCGGGGTGGTGTCCTACCTGGGACACGAGGCCCCCTCTGTCAGGGCACGAGGTCGCGGGGGTCCTGGTTATGTGGCTGACACACCGGATGGAGCGCGCTCACCAGGCTGGCAGCAGCAGCGCCTGGAACGTCGCCAGCAGGGCCGTGGCGAATGTCGCGCTCTCGACGACGCAGGCCCCCCGCGCTCGCGAGGCGCGCTCCCACACGGCCACCGTGATCGCCAGCGGCGCGTGGAGCATCGGCATCATCATCACGATCCCGGCGAGCTCACGGCGCGGGAACAGCCACCACCCGCAGATGCCCAGGGCCTGTCCGAGCACCACCCCGAGCAGCACGCCCCACCCGGGCGCGCGCACACCGAGCGTCCGCAGGCCGCGCGCCACCCCGATCGCCCCCGCGCTGCACAGGCCGACGATCACCACGTCCGAGCCCTGCGTCGGGATCAGGAACCACAGCGCGCGCCACGCCCCCACCGCGAGCGCCGCGTAGACCGCCGCCGCCGCGAGCAACCCCCGCGCCCAGGGAGGCGCCTCCACCGCCCGGCGCACCCACCCCGCCACCACCACCCCGAGCACCATCATCACCACGAACGAAGCCCACGCCACCGCCACCGTGGCGGCGATGGGCCCCCCCAGCAGCCTGTGGAGGCCCGCGCCGAGGCGCGCGAGCCCTCCTCCCCCGGGTGCGGGCGCGTCCACCGCTGGCGCCGGCCCGAGCACGCGCGTGACGGCCTGGTCGAGCACCCCGGGCGTCCAGGGCTCGAGCACGTGAGAGAGCGCGTAGAACGGCGCCGGGAGCCCGAGCGCGCGGTGCACGTCTCCCCAGACGATGCGGCTCTCCGCGCACGGCGCCCGGTTGCCGATCGCGACCGACGCCTGGCACGGGAACGCCCCCCCGCACCCCAGCGCAGCCCCCAGCGAGTGCCCGACGAACCGCACCTCCCGGTAGCCGCCGAGCACCCGATCCACGCGGAGCGCCCGGTGCATCTCCTCCACGACCCGCGACCCCGGGATCGCGCTCGCCCCCCCGTGCCCGAGCAGATCGACCGCGAGGCAATCCGCGCCCCGGCGGCGCGCCTCCCAGCACGCCCCGAGCAGCGTCTCCTTCGACGCCAGCCCCCCGTGCGCCGCCACGAGCAGCCGCGGCGCCCTCTCTCCCCCGTCCGACGCGATGAGATGGATCGCCGTGACCCGCGCCTCCCCGACCTGCAGCGCCACCCCCTGACCCGGCACCCCTCCAGCCGCGATCAAGAAGAGCCGCAGCAGTCCCCAGAGCCCGGCGAGCCCCGCCACGACGCCGAGAGGAAACTGCCCGCGAGCCATCCCGGCGACTATCGCACCCTCCCTCGCGCCCCGTGAAGGACGCGGCGCTGGCCGCGGGAGGGCCCGGGGCAGCCTCACGGGCCGGAGAGGAGGTCGATCCCGTAGACCGGGATGCTGGTCGTGGTGATCATCCGGACGTCGCGCGTGGCCGGGTCGAAGGTCCCGATCCTGCCGTCGCAGGTGTAGAGAACGAGCTGGTCCCCCATGGCAGCGAGGCCGAAGACGCAGCCGAGGCCGTTGCCGCCGAGCACCTGGCTCGTCCCCGTGACCAGGTTGAACTCGACCAGGCTGCCCCCGCACATGCCGTCCGTCGCCACGTACATCAGGTCGCCGATGAAGGTGAGATCGCCGCTGGAGGTGTGCCCCGGCGGCAGCGCCCCGATGAACGCCCACGCGCCGGTGTTGGGGTCGATGCGGTACACGAGCTGGGCCGCGCCGTAGAGCATGCCATCGGGACCGGCGCCCAGGGAGTTGCCGCCCACGTCCGGGAACGTGGCGATGACCTGGTTGGTCCCGGGGAGCAGCTCCGCCAGATCGGCCCCGATGGAGAACCAGCGCCCCCCGAGCACCGCGATGTCGAGGTGAACGCGCCCCGTGGTGGGGGCGATGAGCACCGGCGGCCCCGAGGCGTAGGGCGCCACATCGTACAGGTTGCCGCTGTCGTCGGTGACCAGCAGGTGCACGTCGGGCGCCACGCACCCGGGCGGCAGGGTGTGGGTGCAGGTGTCGTCCCCCTCCGCGCAGGTGCTCTGGTCGCAGCCCAGGCCGAACGAGCACGCCGGAGGGCCGGAAATGCACCCGATCTGGGCATCGCAGCGCTCGATGCCGTCGCAGAACAGGGGATTGATGCACTCCAGGTCGCAGGGCTCCACGACGCAGGCGTCGAGGTCGGGGTCGCAGACGTCGATGGTGCAGGCGATCCCGTCCTCGCAGATGTCGTCCGTGTGCATGTTCGTGCACCCGATCGCCGGGTGGCACTCGTCGACGGTGCAGAAGATCCCGTCGTCGCAGAAGGTGTGCTCCGCGTACCAGTAGCACCCGAACACGTCGCAGAAATCGAGGGTGCACTCGAGCCCGTCGTCGCAGTCCGCGTCGGAGGTGCAGAGCGGCTCGGTGGGGGTGGTGGTCGTGGTGGTCGTGATCGTGGTGGTCGTCGTGCCACCCCCGAGACCCCCGGCCCCGCCTTCGCCACCGTCGCCGCCTGTACCTTCGGTGCTGCTCGTGGACGGCGAGCCCTCGTCGCTCTCGAAGAGGCTGCTGCGGGCACCGCAGCTCGCGGCGGCTGCCGCCACGAGCACCACGGCTGCGGTGAGCCCGGCGAGAGGCAGGAGGCGTGGAGCGCTCGATGCACCCGGAGGAGGCGGCGAAGGCGGCACGGGCCGAGCATCACCCGGCGGAGCCCGGCGCGCAAAGGATCAGCAGGCAGGCCCGCTTCACCGGCGCCACGGTCGGGGGAGACCGCGGTACGCCGCGCTGTCCCGCGGGCTCCGTTGCGGACTACAGTCGGCGGGCGATGATCGTCACGTCGAACCTCGGGAAGTCCTATGGTGATCGGGTCCTGTTCGAGGACGTCTCCCTGAAGCTCAACCCCGGCGCCCGTTACGGCCTGGTGGGCGCGAACGGTTCGGGGAAGACCACGCTGCTCAAGGTCCTCTCCGGCGACGAGCCGGCCACGGAGGGCAGCTTCAGCATGCCCCGCGAGTCCCGCCTGGGCGTGCTGCGGCAGGACCGGTTCCTCAGCGACGACGAGCGCATCCTCGACCTGGCGATGCGCGGCGACGTCGTGGTCTGGGACGCGCTCTGCGCCCAGAAGGCCATCGAGGAGGGCCACGGCGACCCGGCCCGGGTGGTCGAGCTGGAGGAGCGGATCCGCACCAACGACGGCTACACCCTCAAGGCGCGCGCCACGGCCATCCTGGAGGGCCTCGGCATCCCCGGCGAGGCGCACGAGATGCCCCTCGGCACCCTCTCCGGCGGCTTCAAGCTGCGCGTCCTCCTGGCCCAGGTGCTGATCGGCGGCCCCGACGTCCTGCTCCTCGACGAGCCGACCAACCACCTCGACATCCTCTCCATTCGCTGGCTGGAGCGCTTCCTCGGCACCCACGCCGGCTGCGTGGTGGTCATCTCCCACGACCAGCGCTTCCTGGAGAACGTGGCCACCCACATCCTCGACGTCGACTACGGCACGGTCACCCTCTACACGGGCAGCTTCTCCACCTTCGTCGCCGAGAAGAAGGCCCAGCTCGACCAGAAGAAGGCGGAGATCGCCCGCACCGAGGCCGAGATCGCCCACAAGCAGGCCTACGTCGACCGCTTCCGCTACAAGGCGACGAAGGCGCGCCAGGCCCAGAGCCGCCTCAAGCAGATCGAGAAGATCGAGGTCGCCGAGCTGCCCGAGACCTCCCGCCGCGCGCCCCACTTCCGCTTCGTGCAGGCCCGCCCGAGCGGCCGTGACGTGCTCACCGCGCGCGGCATCTCCAAGGCGTACGGCGACAAGCGGGTGCTCTCCGGGGTCGGCCTCGTCGCCCGCCGCGGCGAGCGCATCGCGGTGATCGGCCCGAACGGCATCGGCAAGTCCACCCTCCTGCGCATCCTCGCCGGCAGGCTCGCCGCCGACGCGGGCACCGTGGACTGGGGCCACGAGGTGCGCCTCGGCTACTTCGCCCAGGACCACCGCGAGGTGCTCGACGACCCCTCGGCGACGCCGCTGCAGGTGTTGCGCGCCGCCCTCCCCACCGACCCGGAGAGCGGCGTGCGCGGCCGCCTCGGCAAGATGCTCTTCTCCGGCGACAACGTGACGAAGCGGGTGGGGAGCCTGTCCGGCGGCGAGGCCGCGCGCCTCCTGTTCTGCCGGATCATGGCCGACGAGCCCAACGTCCTGCTCCTCGACGAGCCGACCAACCACCTCGACCTGGAGTCCATCGAGGCGCTCGCCGAGGGCCTCCAGTCCTTCGAGGGCACCACCATCCTCGTCTCTCACGACCGCTGGTTCGTCTCCCGGCTGGCGACGCGCATCCTGGAGGTGACGCCTGCCGGCCCCAACGACTTCGAGGGCACCTACGAGGAGTACCTGGCCCGCTGCGGCGACGACCACCTCGACTCCGACAGCGTGGCCCTGAAGGCCAAGCGCGCCGCCAGGGAGCAGAAGGACGCGCGCGGGGATGGGGCAGGGAAGGGGACGGGGACCGAGGCCCAGGGGACCGGAGGAGCCGCAGCAGGAGGCAGTGGCGGAGGTGGCGCGGGCCTCTCGTGGGAAGAGCAGAAGCGCCGCAAGAACAAGCAGAAGGAGCTGCCAGCGCGGCGCGACAAGGTGATCGCGGCGATCGACGCGGCGGAGGCGCGCAAGAAGGAGATCGACGCGCTCTACTGCACGGCGGGCTTCTTCGAGAAGACCCCGAAGGCGGAGATCGCGGCCCTGGAAAAGGAGCAGGCAGCGCTCGGGGCCAAGGTCGAGGCGCTGTCGGCGGAGTGGGAAGCGCTGGAGGAAGAGATCGCGGCGCTCGGTGAGGGATGATGGAAACAGGAGGACTGACGAGGCAGGTCCGTCGCGGTAGGCCCATCAGGGTCGTGACATCGGCACGGAGCTGGTGCAGGAGACCCGGCCCATGAACCGAACGTCCGTCGTCGTTGCCGTCCTGCTCCTCGCTGCCTGCGGTGGCGCGCCCCCGCCCCCGGCGCCTCCCCCCTCCGCGCCCCTCCCGCCGCAGGCCGCGAGCGAGCCCGCCGAGGCCCCCGACGCGGAGCCCGCCGACGCCGAGCCCCCGGCCGAGGAGGCAGTGGCGGAGGAGTCCGAGCCGGCCGAGCCTCAGGCCAAGCACGTCACCGTCAAGCTCCCCGCGCTCACCTGGACCAAGACCCCGAAGCTCGACGACGCTCCCAAGACGGTCGCGGTGTCCGATGCGAACGGCATGGCCGTGGAGATGGCGACCGCCGAGGTCTCCCGCAGCCAGGGCGAGTGGAGGATCGAGATCGGTGAGGACAAGGAGCTGCCCTTCGAGGAGCGCCAGTCCGTGACGGTCTACCTCAAGGAGGCGCCGAAGAAGGGCGCCAAGCCCTCCGTGCCTTTCGGCCAGAACCGGGGCTACTTCCAGATCAAGAAGCCCGACGGCGGCACCACGAGCTACAACTGCGACAACGCCTGGGCCATCGAGTTCACCTCCTGGGAGGTGAAGCCCTACGACAAGGCCAAGAAGGGCATTCAAGAGGTCGGCCGCGCCCAGGGCCGCATCGTCGTGATGTCCGACACCTCGGGCGAGGGCTACAAGCCCTCCTGGGTCGCCGGCACCTTCGACGCCCCCGTCACGCTCTGGGACGGGCAGGACAAACCCGACCCGAAGAAGAAGTAGTCCGCGCCGGGCTCACTCCACGACGTAGAACGTGTCGCCGTCGTTGCTGCGGTACTGGTCGCCTTCCTTGTACCGGATGGTCCGGCGGGCCACGGGGTGTCCGGCCGACTGGTCCCAGACGTCGATGCCGAAGTCGTCGTGCCGAATGTACACCGCAGCATGCTTGCCGTGGTCGTCCTTGGGATAATGGCCGTCGACGAAGGTGGCGATCACGGTGCCTGGCGCGATGTAAGAGGCCGTCTTGACGTACTGCCCGGGAGACCAGTTCTTGGTCTGCGGCATCCTCGCCAGGGACTGCACGAACCGGACACACTCGCCGTTGTCGACGACCTTGCCCTGATAGCTCTCGGGATTCTCGATACGATACGACATGAGCTTCGTCTCCTCGATCCAACCTACCTCACGGCCCGAGGGCGGACCACCCGGACCCGAGCGCGCGCGGCGCACACGCGTGCGCTGACGCCGTAGAGGCACGCTGTCAGCACCTTCCTCACGCGCGCGCACCGCGCCGGTGGAAGTTCACACCTCACGATCACGGCATCGACCCGACGCTGTGCGTCGCGACATCTCCACCTCTCCGCCACGCGCGGGATGCACGCGCCGCGATCTCGTGGACGCTCCTCACTCCTCGCCGGTGGCGAGCAGCCTGTCGTCGCGGAGCCGCTCGGTCAGGTGGTCGATGAACACGCGCACTGCCGGCGGCAGCCCGCGGCGCGTGGTGAACACCAGGTGCACGATGCCCTCCGGCGCGTACCACTCCGGCAACACCCGCACGAGCTTCCCCTCCCGCAGCGCCAGCCAGCATGCGTGCTCCGGCAGCAGCGCCACCCCCAGCCCGGCCTCGGCCACCTCGCGCAGCGCCTTGAAGTCGGCGCACGCGAGCCGCGGCGCGTGCCGCACGGAGCGCGTTTGCCCCTCCGGCCCGCACAGGTCCCACACCACCTCGCCGGACAGCTCCGTCGAGCTGATCGTCGTCACCGACGCCAGCGCCTCCACGTCCCTCAGGTCGCCCAGGCGTCGCGCGAGCTGCGGGCTGGCGACCAGGATGCGCCGGCTCTTCCCCAGGTTCCGCATGGTCAGCGCCGCGTCGGTGTCGATGCTGGTGCGCACCCGCAGCGCCACGTCGATCCGCTCCTCGATGAGATCCACCCGCCGGTTCGTCGCCACCACGTGCAGCTTCACCCGCGGGTACTTCGTCATCAGCTCCGTCAGCGGCCGCGAGACCAGCTCCAGGAGCCCGGTCGGGCAGCTAAACCTCACCTGCCCGTGCGGCTCCCCCTGCGCCTCGGCGACGATGGCCTCGGCCTGCGCCACCTCGGCCATCACCTCGCGGCAGCGCTCGTAGAAGGCCTGCCCCACCTCCGTGACGCGGAAGCGCCGGCTGGAGCGCTCGATGAGCCGCACCCCCAGCCTCTCTTCGAGCTGCGCCACCCTGCGGCTCAGCTTCGATTTCGGCTGCTGGAGCGCCCTCCCCGCCGGCGCGAACCCCCCGTTCGCCACCACCTCCGCAAAGAAGAACAGGTCGTTCAGGTCCCGCATCGGCCACCCTCGGCGTTCATCTGGTGGAACGCAGAGTACTGATTTCGCCCTCTACAGCCATCGGCGTTCCGTTCTTAGAACTCTCCTCAGGGGCGCAGTGGTCACCGCGCCTCCAGTGCGCGCGGTGGTCACCGCGCCTCCAAGGAGCAGACCCATGAGCAAGAAACTCGAAGGCAAGGTCGCGGTCGTCACCGGCGGGACCACGGGCATCGGCCTGGCCTCGGCGAAGCGGTTCGTGGACGAGGGTGCGTACGTGTTCATCACCGGCCGCCGCCAGGCCGAGCTGGACGCCGCGGTGAAGAGCATCGGCGCGAACGTGACCGGCGTCCGCAGCGACGTCGCGAACCTCGCCGACCTCGACCACCTCTACGAGGTGGTGAAGCGCGAGAAGGGCCACCTCGACATCCTCTTCGCCAACGCGGGCGGCGGAGAGTTCGCCACCCTCGACGCCATCACCGAGGCGCACTTCGACAGGACCTTCGGCGTCAACGTCAAGGGCACCCTCTTCACGGTCCAGAAGGCGCTCCCGCTGCTCCGCGACGGCGGCTCCATCCTGCTCACCGGCTCCACCGCCGGCAGCACCGGCAGTCCCGCCTTCAGCGTCTACGGCGCCACCAAGGCCGCGATCCGGAGCTTCGCCAGGAACTGGATCCTTGACCTCAAGGACCGCCGGATCCGCGTCAACACCCTCAGCCCCGGCCCCATCGACACCCCAGGGCTGCACGGGCTGGGAAAGACCGACGAGGAGGCCCACCAGTTCAAGGCGCAGATGGCCTCGGCCATCCCCCTTGCCCGCCTCGGCGATCCGGACGAGGTGGCCAGGGCCGCCGTGTTCCTCGCCTCCGACGACAGCAGCTTCGTGAACGGCGTCGAGCTCTTCGTCGACGGCGGCATGGCGCAGATCTGAGCGCGCCGCCCGCCTCCGAGCCCGCGAGGGCTCCGCGTCAGGGCCCGCAGGGTCAGCGTGGGGTCCTGGCGCCCCGAGCCGGCTTGCCCTGCGTCGCCGGCTTGCCCTGCGCATCCGGCTTGCTCCCGCCGGAAGCCTTGCCCTTCACGGCAACCTTTGCCCGGGAGCCCCCCGCGCGCAGCGCCTCCGACCGCGTGGCCGCCTGCGTAGCCGCGTGCGTGGCTGCGCGCGTGGCTACGTCGAAGAAAGCCACCATCTCGCGCGCGCACTCCGCGAGGTCCACCTGGTCGCCGTAGGTGACCCGCTGCAGCAGCACCGCGTCGATCGCGCCGCGGAGCATCATCGCCATCACCCGGTGGGAGAACGGCCGGAAGTCGCCCTCTTCCTCGCCCTGGCGGAAGATGCCCTTCATGTACTCGAACCCCGCTTCGTACGAGCGGGCGTCGAAGCGTTGCTGGCCCTCCGCGCTCCGCATGCCGGTCCAGATCTCCAGCAGGGTGATCGCGTGCGCGGGGTAGCCGCCCACGAAGGCGATGTTGCGCTCGATGTACACGCGCAGCTTGTCGCGCGCCGTGGGCTGCGCCTCCACCTCGGGGATGACCGTCTTCACTGCGAGGGTCATGATCTCGGTGAGGACCTGCTCGATGAGCTCGTCCTTGCCCGCGAAGTGGTAGGAGATGACGCCCTTGCTGATCCCGGCGCGCTCGGCGATGTGGGCGAGCGACGCCTGCGCGTAACCCTCCGAGGCGATGGTATCGATCGCGCACTGCACGAGCTGCGCGCGCCGGGCAGCCTCGATGAACGACCCGCTCTGGCCGGCCGATCTGGTCTTCGACGCCACGGCTAGCCCGTCGCACGGTCGGTCAGGAGCGTCAAGGAACCGCCCCCGGTGCCCCGCGCAGCCGGCAGATCCCGTCGCTCGCGCTCACAGCGCCTTTGCCAGCGCCTTCGCCACCGAGAGCATCACCGCGTCCCGGTTCGCGGCCGCGTTCGGGCCGCTCACCAGGTTCTTGTCCGCGACGGGGTTGGTGATGAACTCCATCTCGATCATGGCCGACCGGCACATCTCTCCGCTCAGCCCGACGCCCGGATCGCGCAGCACCCAGAGCGATTTGTGCTCCGTGTCCTTGTCCGCCTTCACGTTCCGGTTCCTGGCCTTGCTGTCGAAGACCTTCATGGCGGCGACGGCGGCCGCGCAGACCGCCTCCGCGAGCGCCTTGTCCTCCGCCTCGTTGGTCTGATAGCCGTTGCTCGTCGCCTTGTAGAACGTCTCCGTTCCGCGCACGCTCGCCGGGTCGAAGCCGTTGAAGTGAATGCTGAGGAAAATGTCCGCCTTGTGCTGCGTGGCGACGGCGAGGCGGGCGGCGGCCGACAGGTTGACGTCGGTCTCCCGGGTGAGGATCACCTGCACGTCGCAGTAGTTCTTGGAGGTGAAGATCTGCTTCACCTCGGCGCTCGCGAGCTGCTGCTTCAGGCTCTGGGCATACTGGAGGGTCAAGGTTTTCTCCAGGACCTTGGACGCGGACGTGGCGTTGTTCCAGGTGCTGCTTTGCTCGTCCGCGGTCCCCCCGTGGCCCGGGTCGATGACGATGACCCGCTTCTCCTGGCACGATTGCGTCGTCGCATTGACGTTCGCCGTGGCATTGTCCCCGGAGGTCGGGCTCGCTGGTACTTTCTTCTGGTCCGCCATCGCCGCCCTTCCTTTCAAGCCATCACCACGCGTCGAGCCATCGCCACGCGTCGAGCCATCGCCACGCGATCACAGCGCGTTCGCCAGCGCCTTGGCCACCGCGAGCATCACCGCGTCCCGGTTCGCGGTGGCCTGGGGGCCTTTCACCAGCGCCTGATCCACCGCGGTGTTGGTGATGAACTCGACCTCGATCAGCACCGACCGGCACATGTCCCCGCTCAGGCCGATGCCCGGGTCGCGCAGCACGTAGAGCGAGCCGTGCCCCGTCGCCGAGTCTGCCTTCGCGCCGCGGTCCTTGGAGCCGGCGCTGACGGCGCCGATGGCCGCGACGGCGGCAGCGTTGACGGACCTCGCGAGGGCCCTGTCCTCTGCCTCGTTCGTCTGATGCCCATTGCTCGACGATCGGTAGAACGTCTCCGTGCCGCGCGCGCTCGCCGCGGCGGCGCCGTTGAAATGGATGCTGAAGAAGATGTCCGCCTTGTTGGTCTTCGCCACGGCCACGCGGTCGGCGGCGGCCAGGTTGACGTCGGTCTCCCGGGTGAGGATCACCTGCACGTCGCAGTAGTTCTTGGAGGTGAAGATCTGCTTCACCGCGGCGCTCGCGAGCTGCCGCTTCAGGCTCTGCGCGTACTGGAGGGTCAGATCCTTCTCCATCACCCCGGACACCGAGGTCGCGTTGTTCCAGGTGCTGCGATCGGCGTTCGCGGTCCCCCCGTGGCCCGGATCGATGACGATGACCCGCTTCTCCTGGCAGCCTTGCTGCGTGGCACTCACGGGCGTGTTCGAGCCTTGCCCGGAGGACGGGCTCGCCGGCACCTGCGCGTTCGTCTTCGTCCCTGTCGCTGCCTTCGCCATCAGCGCTGTTCCTCGCGCGTGTCCCCCGCGCCATCGTCGCCCCACAGCGCGGCCACGCGCCAGAGCTCTCCGGCGACGCGCCCCGGCTCTGCATCTCCCCGCTCTTCCCGCGCGCCGAGCATCGCCTCGATCCAGGGGTGGACCGGGTCCTCGTCGCAGCGATGACCGAACACGAACATCAGCCCCGACACGAGCGCCACCGTCCGTGGCTCGCGCGCCCCCCACGCGGCCTCGACCCGCTCCCCGGCCCGGTCCACGAGCTGCCGCAGCGGCGCCTCGCCGACCCGGGCCACCTTCTCCGGGTGCATCTCCGCCATGCGCAGCAGGGCGTCCTCCGCGAGGCTGCCCGCCCTCGCCAGGCCCTCACCGCCCGCGAGTGCCGCCAGCCGCTCCAGAGACCTGCGCGTGCGCGCCGGCTCCTCCCCGCCGATCTCCTCCAGGTACGCGCACACCTCGCGGTGGAGCGCCTCGGCCCGGTACGACTGGCCGAGCCCCGCCTCGCCCAGCGCCTCCGCGGCCCACGGAACCTGGGGATCGCTGTCGAAGCCGCTCCCGAGCAGGAAGGTGAGGTCCACGTAGAGCCGCGCCGGCCCGCGGTGGGTGAAGCCGTGACGCGAGGCTCCCTCCAGGGCGCCCTGGATGGCGCGGCGCAGCGCAGCCTCGGAGAGCAGGCGGCACCGGTGCGGGGACGACTCCCGGCAGTGGCGCACCATCTCGTCCTCGAACTCCGTCAGCGCGATTTGCTCGAACGCCCTGACCTGCGTGTCTCGAACCAGGAACATGAGCGCTCTCCCAACTGCCGCCAGGTTAGCCCCGACGTTGGCACCCGAGGAAGCCCGCGTGTGTGCCGCGTGTGCCGGTGGTGGGGCTCAGTGCCTGTCGAGGAAGGTGCGGAGGGCCCGGGTGATGGCCGCGGGCTCCTCGACGCTCGAGGTATGGCCGGCGCGGGGGATCTTCACCAGCTTGGCCCCGGAGATGGCGCGCGCGGTCTGCTCGGCGCGGGCAGGCACGATGGCGCGGTCCTCGGTGCCATGGAGCACGAGGGTCGGGGTGCGGATGGCCGACAGCTCTGCGAGGACCGGGGCGCGCCCGGTCACGGTGGCGAGGGCCGCCTCGGTCCGGTTCACGTCGAGGGCGCCCAGCGCGTCGGCCATGCGCTGCCGGATGGCGCCGCGGTTGGGGTCGCGCAGGAAGGTCTGCCCGAACATGATCCGCATCACGGCCGGCACCAGGGGCCCGAAGCCGGCGAGGCGCGCGAAGAGCACCATGGCGCGGTACTTGGGGACGTTCCAGCGCGGCTCGGCGTCGGCGGCGCTCTGGATCAGGGTGAGGGAGCGGAGCAGCTCCGGGCGCCGCAGGGCGAGGCGCAGGCCGACGAAGCCCCCCATGGAGAGGCCGACGAAGTGGCAGGGAGAGGCCCCGAGGCGCGCGAGCAGCGCCTCCGCGTCGGCGGTGAGGGTCTCGATGTCGTAGGGCACGGGAGAGGTCTGGCTGCGGCCCTGGCCGCGGTGGTCGTAGGCGATGCAGCGGTAGCCGCGGGAGTCGCCAGCGTTTTCGGAGAGCGCCTCGACCTGCGCCTCGTACATCCGCCCGCTCCAGAGCAGGCCATGGGAGAACACGACGGGGACGCCCGTCCCGCGTTCCTCGTAGTGGAGATCGACGCCATTGCAGTGCAGTGTCGGCACGGGCGCAGTCTAGACACCCCACCGGAGCCGCGTACAGCCTCGCCGCCCGGGGCTCATGCCTCTTCGCCCTCGCCCTCGCCGTCCTCGGGGACGGGAGGCGGCACCTCCACGAAATTGCGGCGGAGGAGGCGGGCGACGAGTGCAGGCTCGGTCATCGTCACCAGCTTGTGCACGGACACCTCTCCGGGGCGCAGCGCGACGAGGAACCGCGCGGTGGTCCCTCCCGCGATGGCGGCCTCGGCGACGAACCGGTGGTCCCCCTCGTCGATGGCCCGCGACACCCGCTCCAGGATGAAGCGCATGGCGTCCTCGTCGTCGTAGTCGACGGGGAGATCGAACGCCTCGTCCTCGCCGCCGTCGAAGTGGCTCTCACCTTCGAGGATGGCGCGGATCTCGTCCCCCTCGCGCGCGAGCGTCACGGTGGCCATCGCGCGGTAGGGCAGCGCCACGGCCTGCCCGAGGGCCCCCTCGGGGCGCTCGTCCACCTCCGCGGCGGCCACCGCGCCGCCCCGCGCCCGGTAGATCCGGTAGACGCGCGAGCGATCCTCCACGAGCGCCTCGGCGATGAGGTCCGGCCTCTCCGCCGCGAGCTTGCGCAGCCCTTCCGCGAAGGCCTGCGCCGTGAGGTCACGCGACGAGAGGCCCTGGTTCGCCCGGCGCAGGACGGCCTGCAGCGCGGGCGTCGCCTCCCCGTAGTGCCAGTCGATGCAGGTCCTGCGGAGGTGGTAGGGCATGGGCGCCTCATACCACGGGCCGTTCTCGTGGGACGGCGGTGGGCCCTGCGGGCAGCTCAGTCCAGGTAGGCGGGGAAGCGGGGGAGCTTCGCGAGGTCGTCGGGCTCGTGCTGCACCAGGAAGCGGGCGTGGGTGGCGCCGACCCGTGCGGCGAGGCGATCCATGGACTTCACGGACTCCGCGCGGTCGGTGTTGAAGGGCGGCGTGCGGCGGTGCTCCCAGTTGCCGTGGGTGTGGCACGCGTCGCCGGAGATGATCACCGTCCCCGCGCGCTGGAGCTTGAGCACCAGGCTCTGGTGGCCAGGGGTGTGGCCCGGCGTGGGGACGATGGTCACCGCGCCGTCGCCGAAGACGTCCGCCTCGCCGTCGAGGAGCTTCGTCTTCACGGAGCGGTAGGAGGTGTACTGCGCCGGGTTGTACCCCGCGGGCGCCGGCTCCTTGGTCGCCCAGTCGAGCTCGCGCCGGTTCACGATCCAGGTCGCGCCGGGGAACATGTTGGCGTTGCCCGCGTGGTCGACGTGCATGTGCGAAAAGGCCACGTACTGTACGTCGGCGGGGGTGATCCCGAGCTGCCCGAGCAGGTCGCGCAGCGGCGTCTGCAGGCTGAACCGGATGCCCACCTTCCTGTCCACGAGGACGCCGTCCTTGCTCTTCGCGATCTCGTCGCCCACGCCCGTGTCCCAGAGCATGGTGCCGCGCGGGTGGCGGACGACGTAGCAGGTCGCGACCAGCGTCCTCGGGCCGCCGTCGTCGCCGAAGTACGTCATGTCCTGGATGTCGGCGCGGCCGCAGTCGAGCGCGTAGAGCCGCACCGAGGCGGCGGCCGCCTCACCCTGCGCAGGCCCTCCTGTGGTCGCCCCTGGCCCTGCTTGCGCTGCCGCCCCTGCCGCCCCTGCCGCCCCTGCCGCCCCTGCCGGCTGCGCTGCCGTCGCCTGCGCCGCGGCGCCTGACGCGGGTGCAGCCTCCGGCGCGGGCCCAGGCTCCGACGAAGGCGCCGGGGTGCCGCTCCCGCAGGCGGACAGGAGCACGAGAGAGAGGGCAGTCAACCACCGTTCGAGAGAGGTCATGGGTCCTCGCTTCACAGCCTCGCTGGCCGTCATCCGGCAGCCATCGAGAGGCGCGGTCGCAGATGTCGTCCGCAGATGTCGTCCGCAGATGTCATCCGCAGATGTCGTCCGCAGATGTCGTCCGCAGATGCAGGAACCCTACTGTGGAGGCCCGGTCCCTGGTGGCGGCAAGATGTCCCCTCAGTGTAGAGAGGGTGGAACCAATCGCGACGGGCTCCGGGCCCTGTCGGAGGAGGGCGCCGTGCATGATCGGTTGAGCGGGGTCGTCACCTTCGTCCAGGCTGCCGAGGCCGGGAGCTTCGCCCTCGCCGCCCAGCGCATGGGCCTGTCGCGGTCCGCCGTGGGCAAGAGCATTGCCCGGCTGGAGGAGCAGCTCGGCGTGCGGCTCTTCCACCGCACCACCCGCAGCCAGAGCCTCACCGACGATGGGCAGGGCTTCTACGAGCGCTGCGCCCGCGCCCTGGCCGAGCTGGAGGCGGCCGAGGCGGCCCTGGACTCGGGGCGGCGCGCGCCCTCCGGGAAGCTCAGGGTGAGCGTCCCCGCGCTCTTCGGGCGTCGCTGCGTGGCCCCCATCCTGCTCGACCTGGCGCGGCACCACCCGCAGCTCGAGCTGGAGGTATCGCTCACCGACCGGGTCATCGACCTCGTGGAGGACGGCATCGACCTCGCCGTGCGTGTCGGTCCTCTCGCCAGCAGCGCGGGCCTCATGTCGCGGCGGCTGGGCACCCAGGTGATGGTGGTCTGCGCCGCGCCCTCGTACCTCGCCGAGCGTGGCACCCCGACCACCCTCGCCGATCTCGACCTGCACCAGAACATCGCTTACGGGCGCGACTCGGGGATCGTGCAATGGCGCTTCGCCGACGCCGGGGGGCGCGAGCGCACCACCGCCATCAAGAGCCGCATCCGCTTCGACGACCTGGAGGTGATCGCCGACGCCACGCTGGCGGGGGCGGGCATCGCCTGGCTGCCCTGCTGGCTGGTCGCCGATCGCCTCCGGGAGGGCACGCTGGTGCGGGTGCTCGCCCGGGAGAAGGGCCTCGGCTGCGACATCCACGCCGTCTGGCCGCAGACACGGCACCTGACCTCGAAGGTGCGCACGGCCATCGACGCGCTCGCAGCGCGCGTCCCTGCGCTCCTCGCCGCCACCGCCTGCTGATCGCTCCGCGCCCGGCGCTGAAGCGGCTTGTCTCCCGGAGCAGGGTGGCGAAGATCAGCCGGTGGAAATCGAGTTCACCCCGCAGGGCGTCTTCGCCGGTCTCCTGGCCCAGGTGATCGTCTACGGCCTCGGTGGGCTCGTCCTCGGCGGCCACCTGGTCTTCGTGGTGCATCGCTGGCTCACCCACCGCCGCGCCGAGATCCTGGCGCGCGCGGCCGAGTCCAGCCTGCCGCCGCTCAAGGGGGGCCCCATCGCCCTCCACGGCGCCGTGGAGACCGACGACGACACGCCCGCGTTCACCCTCACGATCCAGGAGATGGGCCGCGAGTGGCTGCAGAAAGAGGTGTGGCATCACGAGTGGAAGGAGAGCACGCGCTGGCTCGTGACCCGCCCGTTCACCCTCCGCCTCTCCAGCGGCCAGGGCGTGCGGGTCATCCCCGACGCGAAGGTGATCTACATCGACACCCTGGAGGCGCGCCTCCTCGATCACCTACACCACGCGCGACAGGGGAGGCCAGCGCACGCACCGCGCGGTCCAGGTCCGCTACAAGGGCGCGGGCGGCAAGACGTGGGAGGCCTCCGGCGAGATCCACGAGAGCGCCCACCACGCGGTGACCTACGGCAACACGAAGACGCTGCCTTTTCTGGTCTCACCGAGGAACCCCGCCGTGCACAACGCCGGGACCCGGCCGCTGCTGCCGCGCTTCCAGGCGTTCGGGGTGGTCGTGGCCTCGGGGGTTGCCCTGCTCGTGTTCTGGCTGCTGCGCGACCGCGCGAAGCCCTGGTACGAGCAGTCACGCATCGTGGCGCGGGGCAGGGGCATGCTTGCCCAGAGCACCCGCTTCTGGCCGTGAAAAAAGAACGGCGCCTTGAAAGAAACAGGGTGCATCGTGCGAAGGGAGAGTGAGCACCTGCCGCGTCGCCCGCAGCCCTCCTGGAGTTTTTCTGCCCATGACCGCTTCCCCTCGTCCTCTCTCCCGCGCTGAGCGGCCCTCCCTCCATCCCTGGGCTGTGCGCCTCGCCGGCCTCTCCCTGATGCTCTGCGCTCCGGCGTGCATCACCCAGGGGAGCGGGATCCCCGCGGTCCAGGCCAGGTCCATCGGCGGCGTCCACACCCCCGCGTTTCGCGCCATCACCCTGGAGGGGAGTATCGACGCCCACGTCACCATCGATCCCAGGATCTCGGTGGTCGTCCGGTGCGACGACAACCTCGTGCCCCTCATCCGCACCGACCTCCGCGGCGAGGAGCTGGTCATCGACGTGGACGACAGGGTCCTCGGCATCTCTCCGAAGGTGCCCTGTCGCGTGGACGTCACCACCCCGGACATGGCGCGCCTGCGCGTGCACGGCTCGGCCGAGGCCAGGGTCACGGGCGCCTCGCCGCACCTCGCCGAGGTGGCCCTGAGCGGCTCGGGCAACGTGGACATCGCCTCGCTGCAGAGCGACGCCCTCACCCTTGATCTGAGCGGCTCGGGCGAGATCCGGGTGGCGCGCCTCGACGCCCAGCGGGTGGATCTGAGCACCAGCGGCTCGGGAGACATCACGCTCGGAGGCCGCACGGCGCACCTCCGGGTCGCCACCTCGGGCAGCGGTGACATCGAGGCCATTGCGCTCTCCGCGGAGAGCGCCGAGATCACCGTCAGCGGCTCGGCCAGCGTGCGCCTCACCGCCCACCGCTCGGCGCGCGCCAGGATCTCGGGCTCGGGGGACATCCACGTGGCCGGCTCGCCGCCCGAGCGCCACGGCAGCTCCTCCGGCTCGGGCGACATCACCTTCGACTGACGCACCGAGGAAGGCGGGTGGCCTGGCGCTCCGGGGGTACGCTCTGCGGCGCCGTCCGGCAGGAGCGCTACGCCTTCGCCGCCGCCTCTGCCTCGTGCTTCAGGTACTCCGCATACGCGACGCTGAACTCCAGCGCCTTGCGGAACTCGTCGGAGCGGCGCGACAGGGCCTCCGCGACCGCCTCCTTGCCGACTTCCACGAGGGCGAGGACCTGCGGCCGCCGCGGCAGCCGGAACCGGGTGTGGTCGTGGAAGAGGATGGTGACGATGGTGCCGAGAGGCGCCTCGTCCTGCGCCCCCTTCGCCGGCCGGATGGTGCTCCACATCCAGCGTTGCTGGTCGCTCTCGTCCGCGTTGCCCCACTCCCGCGAGATGTCGAACTCACCCGGGAGCTTCGGCGTGGCCCGCAGCCCGGCCTGCCTCAGCGCCTGGTGCACCGGCTTGAACAAGAGGTCCGCGTACACGCCATAGGCCTGGTCTCCGGACCGTTCGTACACGTACCCCAGCCTGTCCTGGTGGGTATCGAGCAAGGCTGCCCAGCTCTCCTCGACATGGCGCTCGATGGCGCGTCCCAGCGCCTGAACGTCGCTCTTCTCGCTCCCCGTGAGTCCCATCGCGTTCGATTCCATGGACGCCTCCTTCATTGCAGCAGCCCGCCATTCACGGTCTGGCTCAAGGCCTTTCCCGGCCGTGGCCCCGCTCCTGTCGCGCTGCACGTCTCTTCAGACACGCCGCAGGCACACCCCCGCCCTCGACCATCGTCCAGCGCAATCCGGGCGCCGGTCGAGGGGGTCGGGAGGATGAGCAACCGCGCTCCCAACGTCGAGCGAATTCGACGCCCACAGGGCATCCATGAAGGGCTTTTGTCGTGCTGTGGAGGCTCCGTGCCGCCGGACGACGAAATTACATAGGCCCAGGAGTTGCTATGGGCAGGCCACGGCGCCGCGTCTTCATGGCGGTGCGGCCCGCGGGCGTGACAGCGAAAGAACCCTGTGCCCATACCTTCATGTCGCTATGGGTAGGCATGGGCGGGGAGGGTCTCCGCGGCGCCGGCCGAGCGCGTGGCGTGGACTGCACCCGATGCCGCACGAGCCGCGTGCGTCTTCCGCGGCCACCCGGCGTGGCTTGCATGCACGAGGTGGCGCGGCGAAGATCGAACCATGCTGGAACCCACGCCGTGGAGCACCTGGGTCGGTCCCCTGGCCGTGCTGATCGTGTACGGCATCGGGGGGCTCGGCCTCGGGGGCCTCTTCCTCTTCGCGGTGTACCGCTGGATCGCCCATCGCCGCGCCGAGGCCCTGGCGCGCGCTGCCGAGAGCCGTGAGCCGTCGCTCGAGCCGGGATCAATCTCTCTCTGCGGCACCGTGGAGACCGACGACGAGACGCCTGCCCTCACCCTCACCCTCCTGGAAGCGGGCAGCGAGTGGCAGTCGAAGAACTCCTGGCACCACGCGTGGAAGGAGAGCGAGCGGAAGCTCACCACCCAGCCGTTCACGCTCCGCCTCTCCAGTGGCGAGGCCGTGCGCGTGCTCCCCGACGACAAGGTGATCTACGTCGACACCCTGGAAGCGAGCCTCTTCAACGCCACCACGCGCGAGCGAAAGGCGACCCTCATCCACGGCGAGCGAGCCCGCGTCGACGGGGTGCTGTCGAAGAGGCCCACGGAGCGGAGCGCGGGCGTGTACCGCGCGGGCGAGGCCCCGCTCCCCGAGGTGCGCGCCGGGCTCACCGAGCGGCTGCAGGTGGTCGTGGGGGGGCTCGCGGACAGGCACCAGATCTGGGCGCGGTGGTACAGGAGCGCAGCGCTCTACCTGGGCATCGCCCTGGCTGCCATTCACCTCGGCATCTGTCACGAATACCACCTGCTGACCTTCACGGGTCACGTCGTCGACGCGGACGTGGTCGGGCACCACAGCTACACCACGACCTCCGAGAAGGAGCTGCAGTCGCACTACATCGTCAAGGTCAGCTACAAGGATGAACGCGGCCAGATGCAGGCAGCGTCCGACGAAGTCAGCCTCGACGCCTACAACGCGGTGGTCCGCGGAGAGCTCAGGTGGATGCCATTCCTGGTCGCGCCAGCATTCCCCTCCGTACACGTGCCGGGGACCGAGCCAGGACTGTCGCGCTTCGGGGCCCTGAGCGTGTGCGTGTTCAGCGCCTTCGTGCTGTTGATGTTCCGGCACCAGCGCCGCCAGAAGACGCCCTGGTACGAGCAACACCGCGTGATGGAGGAGGGCACGGGCAAGCTTGCCGACAACGTCTCCCCCGCCGCGCCCGCCGCACCCGCCGCACCCGCCGCACCCGCCGCACCCGCCGCGCCCTGACCGGAGGGCGGCGGGAAGGACACTGCCCCGCAGGCCAGCCACGCAGAGCACCACGCTGCCCGTTCCGTCCCGCATCTGCAGACTGGCCGCCTTCCAGCCGCCGTCGTGCTTTCCCCGAACCACCGCCTTGCCTGCGGGGAATGCGGAAGGGAAAATCTCCTCCCATGCCGGACGTCAGCCAGTGGTCCCCCTTCAGCGCCGACACCCTGGTCGTGTACGGCCTCACGGGTGTGGTGCTCGGCGGGACTGTCCTCTTCGCCATCGCGCGCTGGTTTGCCCACCGCCGCGCCGAGGCCCGCGCCCGCGCTGCCGAGTCCAGCCTCCCCCCGCTCGATCCCGGCCCGATCAGCCTGTACGGTATCGTGGAGACCGACGACGACACGCCTGCCCTCACCCTCACCCTCCGGGAGACGGGCCGCGAGTGGAAGAACAAGGCGTGGGAGTACGAGTGGAAGGAGGACTCCCGCGACCTCGTCACCCACCCCTTCACCCTCCGCCTCTCCAGCGGAGACGCCGTGCGGGTGCTCCCCGACGAGCGGGTGATCTACAGCGACGCCCTGGAAGTGCGCCGCTTCGAGGGCACCCAGCGCGAGCGCGTGGCGACCCTCGTCACCGGCGAGCTCGCGCGCGTCGACGGCGTGCTCTCCACGCGGCAGCCCGGGCGCAACGAGGGCGTCTACCGCGGCGGCTCGCCCTCGATCCCCCTCGTCCGTGCCGGCCTCACCGAGGCCCTGCGCGTCACCGTCGGCGGGCGCGGCAAAAGCCACGGACACTGGGCCCGCTGGTACGGCGTCGCCGCCCTCGCGCTCTCCGCCGCCTTCGCCGTGCTCCACCTCGGCTTCCTCCGCACCTACCACGCCCTCACCTTCACGGGCCGCGCCATCGAGGCCGAGGTGATCCGCACCGACGTCTCCTACCGCGCGCACGAGGGCCCCGGCCACACCCGCCACGACGCCACCATCCGCTACCGGGACGTGGACGGCGCGGAGCACACCGCAGTCGTCGAGATCAGCCCGAGTGCCTACCAGTCCTCGATCGACGGAGAGCTCCGCACGCTGCCCCTCGTGTTCATGCCCGACGACCCCTCCCTGTTCACCGTCGGTTCCCGACCGATGCTGAACGTCCCCCTCGCATTCGCCGCCGTGATGATGTCCGCCGCGATGCTCGTCATGTTCTGGCTCGGCCGTGAGCGGGCCAAGCCCTGGTACGAGCAGCGCCGCGTGGTGGAAAGCGGCAAGGGCCGGCTCACCACGAGCATGCTCCGGGAGAAGCCTGCGATCGTCCTCTGACCCCCGCCTCCGGCCACCGCCATTGACGGGGCCAGACCCCTCTGCGAGCCTCTCTGGACCATGCGGCAGCAGGCGTTCGAGGCCAAAGTGCTGGATCTGTGGACCCGGACCCGGATCCCGCTCACCCGCGCCAACCTCCTCGTCCACACCGGGGCCTCGCGCGCCCTGCTCGACCGCATGATGGACGAGATGATGAAGGCGCGCCTCGTCGAGCTCGACTCCGACGACGAGGGCGAGATCCTGTGGACCGTGCGGGGCGCCGCGCGGCCGCGCTCGGGCCCGGAGACCATCGCGGAGCTGGAGCGTCGGGAGCGCCTCGAAGGCGAGGTCGACCGCCTCACCTCGGGCGCCCAGCTCGCCCTCCGCGCGGCTGGCTTGCAGGCCAAGTCTCCCCCGGTCGAAGGCAAGAAGTCGCTGCTCGCCTCGGGCGTGCTCTCGTTCTTCTTCGGCCCCATCGGGTGGATGTATGCCGCGCCTCTCAAGGAGGCCATCCCGGCCATCATCGTCCACGTCCTCGTCTGCGCGATCCTCCCCAAGTTCTTCCTCGTGTACCTCTTCGGCATCCTCTGCCCCGTCTCGGCGATCGCGGGCATCCTCTACGCCTGGAGCTACAACCACGAGGGCCGGCGCACCCCGCTCTTCGACCGCGCCCGGCGCGCCCTCCCGCCGCTGCGCCCCCGCTGATCCAGGCGCGCGGAGGGCGCCTCAGCCCTGGAGGCTCGACCCCAGCCCGGTGATGCCGGAGCCGTCCCGGGGTTCCCTCAGGGTGAGACCGGCATGAAGACGAAGGAGTCGTTCTTCGAGCCGGTTCCGGACAAGTTGCAACTGTCGAGGAGGGGTCCTGCTCCGCTGTCGGAGCTGGCGCTCTGGATGTGCAGACAAAGATGCGAGCTGAGGGCGGTGCCGTCGTTCGGAGACCGAATGGTCATGCCTTCCCAGGGGTGCTGTGCCGGCGCCCAGAAGAATTTCTGGTAGCGCGGCAGATCTGGGAGGCAGGTCTGCTGTTCGACGTAATTGCCCATCGCATACCAGAACTTCTCTCCCAGAGACGAGACGAAGTTCACCCTCATGGCGGCGCATTTTCCGGTGAACGTCGTGAGCGTGAAGAGCGGGATGGTGTACGTGACCCCGAAGAGGATGACGTTCGTCTGGCCGACCGTGGTCAACGTGAAGCGCTGGCTGGCGTTCTGGGGATCGCAAGGGAACTGCTGGATCGGCGCTCCGTCGCTGGTGCTGGCGTTCTTGACGGCGAGGCATTTGCCCGAGTGCAGCGCCTTGATCATGTAGGTGCCGTTTCCGGGCGGTGATGCCAGCGAGCCCGCGTGGGCGGGCGCGGCGGGGCAGAAGCTGGTGGCCGCAGCGGCGAGCGCGGGAACGGCGAATCGGAGCAGGGGGCGATCATCGCTTCGAAAGAGAGAGAGCATGGTTCCTCCAGGAGGTCTCGGACGTGGACAGGTGCGCGGTAGGCGCCAGAGACATGTATGCCGGGCAGCCCCGTTCGTCAGGGATTGACAGGCGCTTCGGAGACAGCGAGCCAGGATCATCCACGAGGGCCTCATGGTCCCTCGCATGCGTCCCAGTGTCGCTACCTCTGGTGGCGCTGCCGCATCGAAGCGCCGTTCATGGTAAGCACTCTGCTCCATTCAAGTCGCGGATGTTCGGCGCGAACCCGAACCCGAACCCGAACCCGAACCCGACAGGAGAGACAGCGATGATGCAATCCAACCCCAGGCGCCTCTTCCCCCTCACGAGCGCGATACTCTCGACGCTCGCCGGATCTCTGCTGATTGCAGGGTGCGGCGGCGCTGTCGATGATCTCGATGCGGTCAGCGACGACGGCGCGCTGATGGACGAGGAACCCGAGAACGGAGCCGTGCCCCTCCCGCTGCCAGAGGAATCAATCAACAACATCATCGGCGGCTCCCCGGCCATTGCTGGGCAATACCCCTACATGGCTTCGTTGCGCGCCAGCTTCAATCCCACTTTCCACATGTGTGGCGCCGTATTTTACAACGCGCGCACGCTGATCACGGCGGCCCATTGCGTTAAAGGCGTGCGAGCCCTCGTCGCCTACCACGGGAGTCTGCAACAGTCCGGGAGCCTCATCAAATCCTCGAGCAAGATCATCATCCATGAAGGTTACGACTCCTGGACGCTCGACAACGACATCGCGCTCGTACACCTCAGCTCCGCCGCCGCGAACGTGACACCCGTCTCGCTGCCCGCTCAGGGGAGCGATCCGGCCTCTGGAGCCCTGGTCTGGGTCGCCGGTTGGGGGGCGACGAGCCAGGGAGGCCCGAGCTCGGTCAACCTCATGCATGTCGATGTCCCCATCATCGGCCGGACGACCTGCCAATCGATCTATGGTTCTTCGTCGGTCAACAACAACATGATCTGTGCGGGGTTGGCCGAGGGGGGCAAGGACACGTGCCAGGGCGACAGCGGCGGTCCCCTCGTCGATGAGACCAGGAGCCAGTTGCTGGGGATCACGAGCTGGGGGTACGGATGCGGCCAGCAGAACCGTCCCGGCGTCTACACCCGCGTGGGCAACTATGTGAGCTGGATACAGCAGAACGCCTTGTGAGCGCCCGCTCGAGGCGTCAATTCAGCATGTTCGCATCAATCCAAGCGAGATGAGTTCCAGGGCGATCGGGGCGGTCCCACCGACGTGATCGCCCCGGCTGGTGTCTGGATGCCCCCGGGTGTCAGTCCCAGCGGCTCGTCAGGTTCAGCGTCCATTGCCGCAGGAGGCCCACCTGCGCGCCTGCCGCATTGTCGATGAGCAGCCGCCACCGGCCATTCACCATGTCGTCGCGCGAGATGCCATTCGTCACCTCCAGGTGGCTCTGGAACGTCTGCCCCGGCGACGCCGGCCCGTCCCACAGCAAGGCCTCGGTCCCGTTCGGATCCACCAGCCGGAGGCGCAGCGCGTGCATGTTCGGGTGGTCGATCGCCACGACCACCTCGAGATCCACGGGCACCGTCGCCTGCCCCTGCACGATGACGCTGGACTCCACCGGCGCCGAGGTGAAGGCCGGGATGGTGACGTCGGTCGGGTTGGTCAGCGAGTCCGCCATCCAGCCCGGCAGGCAACTGAAGTAGCTGGAGCAGAACAGCCCCGAGCCGCAGGCCGTGGTGTCGCACGAGTACCCCTCGCCAGGGATGGGCGTCAGGTCGCGACACCGCCCCTGGGAGCTGGACCCGTCGTGCGGAATCCCCACGCAGTGCAGCCCGGCGCCGCACTCCACGGTCCCCGCGCAGAGATCCCCGGGCACCGCGTTGATCAGGGCCGAGCGGATGTTCATCATCGACTGCGGCCCCACGTAGGGCACCCGCGCGAGCGCCGGCAGGTCGGAGAGCACCCGCCCGCCGAGGATGCCATTCACCGCCTGGTTGGTCAGGCCCACGGTGCCGCCGAGCCGCGCCGCGCTGGCCTGGTTCACCAGCGCGAGCGCGCGCCGCCCCTCGGCCGCCGTGAAGGTCACCCCCTCGAACGTGCCCAGGCAATCCCCATCCGCGAGCGGGATCCACCACGTGGCCCGGGCATGGTCCACCAGATCGAGGATGGCCGCGGCATTCACGTAGGCAATCGCGTCCACCCCTGCGACGGAGGTGAAGGGCTGGTCGTCCGCGGTGCCGAGCACCCCGTCCGGCCCATTGCGGTGGTTCACCAGCCCCGCCGCGGCCCGCGCATCCAGCGCCACCTGGTCATCGAGCACCGCCAGCGTCGCCGCCGCGCTGTTGAGGAAATCGAGCATCCCGAGCGCCTCGATCGACCCCTCCGCCGGCACGCCCCCCCCGCACGCCCCGAGGCCCTGCTCCGCCTCGGAGACACCCTCCGAGACCCCCTGGTCGAGCGGATCGCCCCCATCGACCTCATCGACCTCCAGCGGCGCACAGGCAGAAGCGAGGAGAACCAGCAGACCCGCAGCGACAGTTTGTCTCATGCGCTTGCCTTTACCCGACCCGCCCGTCGAGATCTGCTCCAAGCCGCACGCGCCTCCTCGTCGTCACGCCATGGTCACCGCCCCGCTTCGACACACCCCGTCCACACCCCGCCCACACCCCGCCCACACCCCGCCCACACCCCGCCCACACCCCGCCTACACCCCGCCCACACCCCGCCTACACCCCGCCCGGACGGCATGCGGTGTTGTACGTTGGTGAAGGACCCCTGGGGAAAGGCTGCACTGGATGTACCGCCGCTACGACATGCTCTTCGAGTACGCGCGCGACGTGATCCTGATCACCGCGCCCGACGGCAGCATCATCGACGTGAACGACGCCGCCCTGCGCACCTACGGCTTCACCCGCGACGAGCTGCTCTCCCGCCACGTCCGCGACCTGCGCCCCGCCGTCACCGCGAGCGAGGTCTCCCGCCAGCTCTCCACCGCGCGCACCGAGGGCGTCCTCTTCGAGACGGTGCACGTCCGCAAGGACGGCACGCACTTCCCCGTCGAGATCAGCTCCCGCAGCACGCTGATCGACGGCGAGGAGCTCCTCATCGGCATCGTGCGCGACATCAGCGACCGCAAGCGCGTCGAGGCCGCGCACGACGCCCTCCTCGCCGAGCTGGAAGCCCGCATCGAGGAGCGCACCGCAGCGCTCACCCGCGCCAACGCCGCCCTGACCGCCCAGGTGGACGCCATCTCCAGCGCCCGCGACCTCATCGACCGCCAGGCCCAGGAGATCCGCGCCCTGGTCGCGCCGGTCATCCAGCTCTGGGAGGGCATCCTCGTCGCCCCCCTCGTGGGCGAGCTGGATCCGCGGCGCATCGACGACCTGTCCAGCCGTCTCCTCGACGAGGTCGCCACCCGCGGCGCCCACGCCGTCCTGCTCGACATCACCGGCGCGGCGACCCTCGACGCCCCCGCCGCCGCCCACCTGTTACGCCTGGTGTCCGCCACCCGCCTCCTCGGCGCGACGACCCTGCTCACGGGCGTGAAGCCCGCCACCGCGCAGACCCTCGTCACCCTGGGGATCGACCTGGCCGGCGTGGCCACCAGCGCCACCCTGGCCGCAGGCCTGCGCGAGGTGCTCGGGCGCCTGGGAATGCGGATCGTCGGCACGGGGCGCCGCGAGCCATGAGCGGAGAGCGCCAGCCGCTGAAGGTGAGCGTCAGCCCTGCGCCTCTTCCTCCAGCTTCTCTCGCAGCGCCTTCCGCTTCTTCTCCAGCGCCGCCACGGCCTTGTCGATCTCCACGAGTTCCGCCTCCTCGGCCGCGCGCGCGTCGGCCGCTTGCCGCTCCGCTTCTTCGGCTTCCTGCAGTGACGCCATCCGCTCCTCCACCTCCAGCAGCTCGCCCTGCAGCGACGCCTTCAAGGCCAGCAGCGCGTCCATCGTCTCCACCTCGCCGGCCTTCGGACGCTTGCGCTCCCGGGCGAAGAAGCTGTCGGCGAAGCCCGGGGGAAGCCCCGTGTGCTGGTGCATCACCTTCGACAGGGCGCCGTGCACCTCCTTGCGGACCGCGTTGAGGTCGTTCACCCATTGCCGCCGCAGGCCCACGTCCCGGAAGATGCGGTTCTGCTGCCGCGCGGCTTCCCGCGCATTCGTGGCGGCGTCGGCCTGCGCGACGAGCTGCGTCAGCTCCGGCGCGAGCGCTTGCAGCGAAGGGTGCGGGCTCGTCTCGAACGACGAGAGCCACCCCCGCATCTTCACGAGCTGCTCGCCGAGCACCGGCCGCTTGAAATCGCTGAGCGTCTTGCTCCCGAAGTAGTGCGTGTAGAGGAGGTGCTCCCGCGACTCGCTGGTGAGGGTGAGCACCGCCTTCGAGACGAGGCTCGCGAATGCGTCGAGCCTGTCGTCGGCGATGTCGACCTGCGCCTGCGCGCCGGCCTGAGCGTCGGTGACGGCCAGCTCGGTGGTGAGGATCTGCAGGCCCCTGTCGCGCAGCTCCTGGAAGGTGGCGACGTGGGGGGCGCCCAGGGGGTGGGCCTTGAGGCGCTCCAGCGTGTAGGTGACGTGAGGGAAGAGCGTCAGCAACGCCATCTCGGCGTTTAAGGTCTTGATGGTCACGGGCATTCCTCCAGCGCGAACGAGGGCAGGGGAAACGGTGCGCCCATCCAGTGAGCGCGCGAATACGGATAATCATCCGGAACGGAGGCGCCAGCGAAATCGAATCGATCATGCGTTTCCAGCCACAGTGGATGCGGGAGTCGGGGTGCGCCGCGGAACTGGCGAGAGGCGCACTGCGGAACTGCGAACGATGGCATCACTCTTGCGCGTTATCGCTTCGCTGCGTCGCAATGTGGGTGACGCTCTCACGCGGCACCACCTCCGCGGGGTGCAGCGTGGCCCGCGGAAGGCGCACCAGGGCTCCCGGGGCGTCGAAGTGGTGTCTTCGGCGGCCGAGGCCATGACTTCGGCGGCGGAAGTGGTGTCGTCGTCGGCCGAGGGTAGCGCTGTCGAAACCAGAGCGATCGCCGGAGGCCCGCGGCCGGCGCTTCCGGGCTCCGAGCAGGGCCGTCGGCGGCTGCGGGAGGGATCCGCGCTGGCAGGAGCGTGGTCGACGGCCATCCCTGGCCTCGATGTGGCCGGCAGAGGTGCCGTCCTCCGGGGCCGAGGGCGGGACTTCGGCGGCGGAGGTGGTGTCGTCGTCGTCCGACGCCATGACTTCGGCGGCGGCGGTGGTGTCGTCGGGCTGCAGGCCATGACGTTGGGCCGGGAAGTGAGGCGGAGGGGAGGCGTGGCCGGGGGTGGGGCGGAGGAAGGGGTGTCGTCGTCGTCCGACGCCATGACTTCGGCGGCAGAAGTGGTGTCGTCGTCGGCCGTCGGCAGCGCTGCGGCGGGGGGAGGAGCCGTGACGGCAGTCGGCGGGGGCAGGGCCCGCCGCGCCAATCGTCCAGCCCGGAATCGGCACGAAGCAACCCGGGAATCGTGACGGGCCCATCTCCGGCTGCTCTACTGGGCCCCTCTCGGGACGGCCGTGGCCTGCACCCGGGTGAGCGTGGAGGAAGAACGATGGTCGTCGAGCCGTGCAAGCGTGGCTGCAGGAGCGCGGTGTGTGCTTCCTGGATGGCGTTATCGCTGCTCGTGACCGTCGCTGCTTGCGGGGGGGCGAGGTGGAGGGGCGGGAGGCTGGCGCGGAGCCGGGATGCTGCGCGACGGTGTCGTGGGCCGAGCGCTTCGGCACTCAGGACGAGGACTCAGGCGGCATACGGGCGCTGGCGTTCGACGGGAGGGGTGAGATCACCCTCGCCAGCACCACGACCCCGTCGGGGGGAGGCGGTATTTCCACCGGGAGGACCGACGGCATGAGCCTCGAGGTGGTCCACTTCGACGCGGGCGGCGACCCTCGGTGGTCCCACCTCTTCGGGGAGCGCGCGGCGGTCGACGTCGCGGTGGACGCCGAAGGAAACAGCGTGGTCGTGGGGTTCGGGTCGTCCAGCACCTCCTGGCCGAACTGGACCCTGCTCGCGGCGAAGCTCGATGCCGACGGAGACCTGCAGTGGCAACTCGACAGCGCGGACGAGGAGTACGCCTGGGCGGATGGCGTGGCGATCGACGCCGCGGGCAACGTGTTCATCACCGGCACCTTCAGCGGGGACCTGGAGTTCGGTAGCCATACCCTGACCAGCGCCGGCTCCAGCGGCCAGCCGGATCGCGAGCGCAGCGACATCTACGTGGCGAGGTTGGCGCCATGAACGCCTGTGCCTCCTTGCGGGCATCGCTCCCCCTCTTCTTGGTCCTTGCAGCATGCGGTGGGGAGGAGGCGCCGGCGTCGGACCAGGCGGCCGACGCCGCATGCTGTGCGACGGTGGAGTGGGTCCAGCGCGTCGGCTCCTATTTCACGGACCATGGCGCTTCCGTCGTGACCGACGCCGAGGGGAACGCCATCCTCGCGGGGCTCACCTCGGAGGCGGTCACCGCAGGCGACGGGACGGTCACCACGGGCTCATATGTCCCGCTCTTCGTGAAGCTCGACACCAGCGGCCATCCTCTCTGGAGCAGGAGCTTCCCGGAGGCGAGGGCGAAGCTGGAGCGCCTCCGGATCGACGACGAGGGCCGGCTCACCCTCGCTGGAGCTGCCCGCGAGATCCTCGATTTCGGCGACGGGCCTCACCCACCCATCGGCGAGTCCGATGTGTTCGTGGCGCGCTTCGACGCCAACGGCCTGATCCTGTGGAGCCGCCGGCTGGGCGGAGACGCGCGGATCAACCTCTTCGACGTCGCCGTGGATCACATGGGCCACACCATCCTCGTGGGCTCCTTCGAGGGCACCATCGACCTCGGCCGAGGCTCACTCACCAGCGTGGGCAGCCTCGTGGGCGCGCACGACGGCCTGGTGGTGAAGCTCGATCCCGAAGGCAACACCCTCTGGAGCGTGAGCTTCGGTGGCCCTGGGAACGATGGCGCCACCGCGGTCGCGGTCGATGATGCAAGTAACCTGCTGGTCGCCGGCAGCATCGACGACGCGACGACGGCGGACCGCTCTGCGCCCGTGGACAGCAATACCCGAGACGCGCTCCTGATGAAGCTCGATCCGGACGGCGCGATGCAGTGGCGCAGGACGTTCGGCGGTCCAGGCCTCGACACCTTGCAGGAGCTAGCGATCGATGCGCAAGGCGACCTCAGCGCCCTGGGCCTCTTCACGCAGGAAGACCCTCTCGGCACACCGCTCTTTGTCGGAGACCACGGCATGCTGTCCATGGTGGTGCGCTTCGATCCGAGCGGCATCCCACGCTGGGCTCACGATTTCGGCGGCATCCCGCAGGACCTGGCCGTGGACGCAGAGGGCAACAGCATTGCCGTGGGATACAGGTTCACCAGGGCAGGCCGCGAGATGGTCGTGGCGAGGCACGACGGCGATGGCGCCCTGGAGTGGCAGCTCTCCAACGGGCAGGTGTGGGAAGCGATCGCCACGGGCGTCGCCTTCGACCACGCGGGCAACGCTTTCCTGACCGGGAGCTTCACGGGGAACCTGGAACTCGGCGACCACACCCTGACCAGCGCCGGGTTCAGCGACACGGTGGCCTCTTCCAGCGACATCTACGTGGCGAGGCTACTTCCCTGACGCCTCGCGTGTCCGGGCGGCAGCTCGCGCGAGACGGGGACGACTTGCGCGACTCCTGCGCAACCGGCATCGACGGGCGCTGCGGGGACCTGCGGGCCTGTCACCTGGGGGAGGTGGCGATTTCCCCTGGTTTCAGCGCCAGGTCGCTCCGCCTGCACCCCTCCCGGCTTCCTCCGGAGCGCTGGCCCCGCCCTTGCGTGGAGAGGCCCCGAGGCGCTCCGAGTCCTTCGGAGAGGCCCCGAGACGCTCCGAGACCTTCGGCGACGTCCCCACCCCCCTGCGCAGCCCCGCGCTGCACGAGAGGATCCCATGGCCATCCACGTACGACCGACCCTCCTGCTCTCTGTCCTCGCCCTCGGCGTTCTCGGCGCAGCCACGGCTGGGTGTATCGGCGGGGGCACGAACGGCTACCTGCGCAGTGTCTCTTCGGGCCGCATCGGGTGCGCGCCGGAGGACATCGTCATTCGCGACAGCCAGGGGTTCACCGCGTCGACCTGGGTGGCAGAGTGCCAGGGCAGGGTCTACTTCTGCAGCAGCGGACAGTACCAGGGCACTGCCTGCAGGGAAGGGACGGCCCTGGCGGCAGGGGAGGTGAGGTTGCCGGTCGCGGCGCGTCGCGCCACCTCGGAGGTGCCGCAGGAGGTGGGAGGGTTCCGGCTAGGGTGGAGCGTGGAGGAGGCCGTGAAGGTGTGCACGGCCGCGGGGCATGCATGGCAGGCGCGCTCGCAGACCTCGTATGGGTGCAGCGGGGTGCCCGAGGATCTGGGCGCGCCCACCACGGCGCAGCTCGACTTCTGTGCGGGGGCGCTCTGCACCATCGACCTCGCCGCGAAGCAGCCGCGCGCCACGGCCGCCCAGCTTGAAGAGCGCCTGCGCGCCCACGAGGGCAAGCTCGCGCAGAAGTACGGCGCGGCCACGTACCGCAAGGGCGAGATTCCCGCGGACTGCGGCAAGGATCCGGCGGCGTGTGCCAGGGAAAGCGCGTCGCACACGGTGGTGGCCTGGGGGTGGCCGTCGGGGCACGAGGTGGAGCTGAGCGTCGACGTGGTGCGGCGCAAGGTCGCAGAGGACACGTTCTCGCGGAGCGCGACGCTGCACCTCCTGCTCCGGCACGGCACGCCGCGAGCGCCGCAGGCGTACGTGGATGCGGGCGAGGAGAGCGAGGGCTCGGAGTTCTTCGCGCCCTGGGGACCCTGGCGGAGGAGGTCGGCGACGGACACGTGGGGCTCGCCGCACTCATGGGGCTCGTCCAGCGGCGGGCACGGGTGGGGCTCGTCTTCGGGGCGAGGCCTGGGCTCGTCTCCGGGCGGCTCCCGCTTCGGGCGCTGAGGGGCTCTGCGCGCTCCGCGGGGCGGTCAGGGGGTGGGGGTGGGGGTGGTCGGTAGGCCGTCGCGCCGTCGCGCCGTCGCGCCGTCGCGCCGTCGCGCCGTCGCGGGCGCGCGGGGCGTCAGGGCTTGCCGGGGATGCTCAGGGGGACCTCGTAGAGGGAGGTCTGCGCGCTGATGTAGAGCGTGCGCCGGTCGGCGCCGCCGAAGGCGCAGTTGGTGGACACCTGGGGGACGGGGATCAAGCCCAGCTCGGTGCCGTCGGGGCGCAGCACCTGCACGCCGGGCTCGGTGGTGAGGTAGAGGTTGCCGGCGTCGTCGACGGCCATGCCGTCTGGGCTCGGGAGGGTGTCGCAGAGCTTCTCCCGGGGGCCGGTGGAGCCGTCGGGGTGCAGGGCGAAGGTGTAGAGGGCGTCCTCCTCGGTGTCGGTGACGTAGAGGGTGCGTTCGTCCGGGGAGAGGGCGATGCCGTTGGGCTGCGCGAAGGCGTCGCTCACCAGGTGCACCTCGCGGGCGGGGGTGACGCGGTACACGCCCTGGAACGCCATCTCCTGCTGGCCGCCGTGGAGGTCGAGGCCGTAGGTGGGGTCGGTGAAGTACAGGGTGCCGTCGCCGCGGACGATGACGTCGTTCGGGGAGTTGAAGCGCGCGCCGCCGTGGGAGGCGGCGATGATCTCCGGGGGGCCGCCCGCGGTGGAGAGGGTGAGCTGGCGATTCTCGCCCTCGCAGGCGACCAGGGCGCCCTCGGGGGTCACGGCGATTCCGTTGGTCTGGCCGGAGGGCTCCCGGAACAGGGCAATGGTGCCCTGGGGGTCGCGCTGATGAATGCGACTCGCAGGGATGTCCGTGAAGCGGAGAATGCCCTCGGAGGCGAACCAGCAGGTGCCTTCGGTGAACTGGTAACCACTCCCGATCTCGACGACGGGTGGAGCGTCCGCGAGGGGGTCCGCGCCGGCGAGGCCCGGGAGGTCGTTCGGGTCAGCGCCGGGGTGGTCCGAGATGTCGTTGTAGCCCCTGGCGCAGGCAGGGAAGAGCAGCGATGACGAGAGCGCAACGTGGATGGATAACGACCGCATGCGTGAAGCGTAGCAGCCGATCTCGGGCCCGTGAGGGAGGCCATGAACGACGCGGCGGGGCAGAACGCGTCCGCGCGGGACGAGCCTCGCGTGTCCTTCGTCGCTCCTCCGTGCTGTCCACGACCGCCGTGCGTCGCGCATCAACGGCCAAGTGCCGTGGCGGCGAACGGTGACGCGGAAGCAGGCCATGCTGGACGCACTGCGGCACGACCGGGACGCCGTGCGCGTGCAGTGCGCGTGCAGTGGGTGTCTTGACGCGAAGCGACAGCTTCGTCTTCATGGCATCGCGGCCGCCACATCGGTCGCGAGGAGATCGGATGAGGCTCAAGGATACATGTCTCCTGATGGCGACGGTGGCGGCCACGATCGGGGTCGCTGCTCCGGCCTGGGCAGGCGCGCAGAAGACGACGTACCCGGTGGTGTTCGCCCACGGGATGGCCGGCTTCGACAACATTCTCGGCGTGGAGTACTGGGGCGATGATTACGGCACCTTCGTCGGCGACCCCTGTGACGAATTGTTGGAGGTGTACTGCAATGGCGATGTCGACCGGGGGCAGAAGGCCTTCGTCGCCCAGGTGCAGCCCTTCCACAACTCGGAGGTGCGCGGGCTGGATCTGGCGAACGATACCGAGAGCTTCATGGCCACGGCGGGCGCGAGCTACGTGAACCTGGTCGGGCACTCGCAGGGCGGCTTCGACATCCGCAAGGCGGCGAAGCTCCTGAAGCAGCGCAAGGGGTACGCGGCGGTGAAGGTGCTGCTCAGCATCTCCTCGCCGCACCGGGGCTCGCCGACCGCGAAGCACATCCTCGGCCTGGGGCCGGGGGTGACCAGCGTGGTCAGCGCGTTCGCCAACTACTTCGGCGACAGCGTGTACCAGCCGGGGAACGACATCGTGAGCGCGGGCAAGCAGCTCGTGTTCGACGATTTCAGCGCGAGCGACGGGGTGACCACGGGCGCGAAGGCGTTCAACGTGACCTACCCGATCAGCACCTCCACCGCGGCGCGCCACGTCTCGCTGATGACGGCGCAGCACGGCATCAGCGTGAACCCGGCGTTCTTCCTGCTCCAGGGGTCGTTCCTCGACATCGACGGCGACGGGTACTGCGTCGGCGATTGCGACAACGACGGGGCCGCGGGCAAGGGCGACGGGACCCGGTACGAGAGCGATGACGACGGGCTGGTCGGGATCAACTCGCAGCAGATGGGATACCGGCTGCGGTACACCGAGATCCTCGGGGTGCTGGACACGGTGACCAACGACTCGAACGTGGCCTACTCGGGGGACCTCAACGCGCCGACCAGCGCGCAGATGACCTCGTCGTCGAGCGTGGTCAACCAGGATCACATCGACGTGATCGGCGTCGGTCCCGACACGTTCGACGAGAACGAGTTCTACGCCGCCATCTTCGAGTACATCGGCCAGTACGACTGAGAGGCGCGGACCAGGAGAGAGGCTGACCGATGGGGACGTGGAACAGGAAGGTGGTGGGCGGCGCCGCGGCGGGGCTTCTCGCGCTCGGCGTTGCCCTGAGCCTCCTCTCCCGTTCCCCTCGGGCGGACACCCCGGCCGCGGGGGCGTCTCCGGGCGCCTCTGCGGGGCCCGGTCAGGAGGGGACCTCCGCGGCGCGGGCGCCGGGCGGCGCGGCCGGGGAGCGGCCCGGCCAGGGCCACGAGGCGCTCGCCAGCGCGATGCGGGACAAGTACGGCGCCCGGCTTTCGCATCCGTCCATCCAGATGCACATGCTGGAGAACCTGATGCGGTACTTCCAGGAGCGCAGCCCCGGGACCTGGCGCGAGGAACTCCTGGCCTTCCTGCGGGTGAACTTTCCGGAGCGCTATGCGGAGCTCGCGGCGCTGCTGGACCAGCGGGTGGCGTACGAGACGTGGATCCGCGAAAACGAGCCGTCGATGCAGGGACTGAGCGCGGAGGAGCGGCGCGAGGCGCTGTGGGAGAAGCGCAAGGAGCTGTTCGGGGAGGAGAGGGCGAAGAGCCTCTGGGCGCCGGAGCTGAAGCATCAGGAGATGCGCGACAGGCTCGCGGCGATCGACGCGGACGAGCAGGCGGGCTTCCAGGAGAAGCTTTCGGCCTACGAGCAGGCGCTGAAGGACACCCACGGCGAGAAGGCCGACGCGAACCTGGCCCGCCACCAGCAGGAGGCGATGAACCAGTTCCTGGACCTGCCCTCCATCCAGGAGGACCTCGGAGCGATGTCGGCGGCGGAGCGCGCCGCGGCGCTGCGGAGCCTGCGTGAGGGGATGGGACTCGACGCGGAGGCGCTCGGGCGGTGGGACGCGCTGGACCAGGCGCGGGACAGCCGCTGGGATGTCGGGCAGCGCTACCAGGCAGAGCGGGACGCGCTCGCGGCGAAGAACTCGGGGAACGCGCTGGAGGTGGCGCTGCGGCGGCTGCGGGAGCGCACCTTCGGCGAGGAGGCCGAGGTGATCGCCAGCGAGGAGGCCAGCGGCTTCTTTCGGTTCAAGCAGCCCCGCAAGTGGGGCCGGAACTGAGGTCTGCGCCTGGCGTCCGGGGTGGGAGATCCACTTCTTCAATTTTCTGTGATGGCGCGACGGGGATGCCTCCACGCACCCAGGGTTGGGTCTGCCAGGAGACCGGTCCTCGGTCTGGCTGGCGATCCACGCCCACGCAGGAGGACCAGCCATGGTGCGGAACACACATGACCGGCAGCGCCCCCGCCTCCACGCCGCGAGGCCCGTTGCAGCCCGGTTTCTACTCTCCGTGATGGCGGCTCTGGCGACCGTGGGCACCTTCGGGTGCCTGCAGCGCCCCATCGAGACCCTGGAGCCGAGGACGACCACCACCATCGTGGAGCGGCTCACCCAGAGCGCGGTCGACAAGATCGACATCCTGCTGGCGATCGACAACTCGATCTCCATGGCCGACAAGCAGGACATCCTGGCCCTCGCCGTGCCGGACCTGGTGGAGGGGCTGGTGAACCCGCCCTGTGTCGACCCCACCGATCCCTGAGCAGAAGTACGGCGGCGAGGCGGATCTCCGGACGCCCACGGATGCCGACGCCAACGACACGGCGCTCCTGCCGACGCTGACCGAGATGGTGAGGGGAGTGGGGCAGTCGGGGTGCGGCTACGAGGCGCAGTTCGAGAGCTGGTACCGCTTCCTCGTCGATCCGGAGCCGTACACCTCCATCATGGTGAAGGACGGCTGGGCGACGCTGGAAGGGAAGGACGACGCCTTGCTCGGGCAGCGCGCCGACTTCCTGCGGCCCGACTCGCTGCTGGCCATCCTCATGCTGAGCGACGAGAACGACTGCTCCATGCGGGAGGGCAGGGACAACGTCATCATCGCCGACGGCGGGCGGATGCCGCGCCCGCGCGCCGAGTGCGCGGTGGACCCGAGCCATCCCTGCTGCAAGTCCTGCCTGCAGGAGCGCGGGGAGTGCCCCGTGGACCCCACCTGCTACCCGAACGGGGACAGCACGAAGCCCGTGCTCGGGCTGGAGGAAGAGGAGGACCCGGCGAACCTGCGCTGCTTCGAGCAGAAGCGCCGCTTCGGCGTGGACTTCCTCTACCCGGTGGACCGCTACACCAAGGCCCTCACCAGCCGCCAGATCCAGAACCGCAAGGGAGAGCTGGTCGACAACCCCCTCTTCAGCGACCTCGGGGGCGGTGACGGGCGCGTCAACGTCCGCGATCCGAGCCTGGTCTTCTTCGCGGGCATCGTGGGCGTCCCCTGGCAGGACATCGCGCGCGATCCGGCGAACCCCGGCGCCGGGGTGAAGAACTCCGACGAGCTGTCCGCGCCCGTGGGGAGCTTCGCCAGCACCTGGGAGGTGATCCTCGGCAACCCCGGGGAGCACGTGCCGCCGGCGGACCCGTTCATGCGGGAGTCGCTCGAACCGCGGGCGGGCACGAACCCCATCCTCGACGTGGCCCTCTCCGCGCCGGGCGCGACGCCCAACGCCATCAACGGGACGGAGTGGACCATCCCCAAGAAGGACGACCTGCAGTTCGCCTGCGTCTTCCCCCTGACCGTGGCGAAGGACTGCTCCGTGAGCGGCACGCCGGGGTGCGATTGCCAGAAGAGCCCGGACATTCCGCTCTGCGACGTGGATCCCGGCAGCGGAGCGAGGACGCTGCAGACGCGCGCCAAGGCGTTCCCCGGGCTGCGGGAGCTGGAGGTGATCCGCAGCCTGGACACGCAGGGCATCGTGGGCTCGGTGTGCCCGGCCCAGCTCGACGATCCGGAGGCGGCGGACTTCGGGTACAGGCCCACCATCGGCGCGATCATCGAGCGGCTGAAGGTGGCCCTCGTGGGCCAGTGCTTGCCGCGGTCGCTCCAGCCAGGCGAGGGTGGACAGGTCTCGTGCCTGGTGATCGAAGCGCGCAACTCGGGCGGGGCGTGCACCTGCGACGGGGCCACGGGTCGCCGCGAGGTGACCGAAGACAACGACGCGGTGCGGGCGGTCATCGCCGAGGACGCGCTCGCGGACACGGCCGGGTGGGACTGCCTCTGCGAGGTCGTGCAGCTCGCGGGCACCGAGCTGACCGCCTGCCAGACAGATCTCGACGAGCCGGTGCAGGACGGCGGGAACGACGTGAACGGCTGGTGCTACGTGGACGCGACGACGGCGAAGCCCGTGGGCGATCCCGCGCTCGTGCAGACGTGCCCCTCCACGGAGCGGCGGATGATCCGGTTCGTGGGCAAGGCGGACGTGGAGGCCGGGGCGACCCAGTTCATCACCTGCTCCGGCGAGCAAGGCTGACGCCGAGGGGGGGCGCCCGCGGGTGCGTGGTGGGGGCCTGCGCGTGCCCGCGGGGGGCTACGGGGGCCCGCAGGGGCTACGGGTGGAGGAAGGCGGCGACGGGCTGCGAGAAGGGGAAGCCGTCGTGGCGGTCCCAGTTGATGGACCAGGTCATGACGCCCCGGAAGTCGGGGTAGAGCGCCGAGGGCACGTGCTCACCGCAGTCCGTGCCCTCGGTGAGGCAGCGGAACGCGCGCCCGATGGTCTCGGGGCTCGTCACGGGCGAGTTGGAGGCGCTCTGCCCCGAGGGGAGGCCGAAGGCGACCTTGCTCGCCGGCAGGCCCTGGAAGGGGACGCCGCCCGCGGTGGTGAAGCCCTCGATGAGCATGGTGGCCGACACGACCAGGTTGTCGACGGTGCCCTCGGCGAAGAGCTTGCCGTTCTGGTACTCGGGCGTGTTCGGGGTGGGGACGCTGCTGTTGTTGTAGAGCTGGACGTGGAGCAGATCGAGCTCGTCGCGCAGGCCGTCGATGATGGGCAGGTACGCGCCCCAGATGCTGGAGTACGCGACCACGCCTCCCTGCACGTAGGGGTGCTCGGGCGCCATGGAGAGGTAGAGATCGCCGCCGACGTTCTGGTTGATGGCCTTGATGGCGGGGACGAGCCTGCTCTGGATCTGCGCGCCGTGCACCAGCCCCGAGCCACTCTCCAGGTCCACGTCGATGCCGTCGAACCCCCACGCGTCGAGGATGTCGGTCAAGCTGCTGACGAAGTTCTGCTGGTCCGCGTCGGTGTTGAGGGTGATGGTGCCTTCCGCGCCCCCGAGCGAGAGGGCGACGATCTTGCCCTCCGCCTGCTTGGCCGCGATGTCGGCCTTGAGCTGATCGGCGCCGATCGCCGCGCAGCTCCCGCCGCCCGGGAACGGGTTGAAGTGCACGGTCCCGTTGCTCTGCGGATCGTTGTCGGCAAAGGCGACGACGATGACGTCCCAGTCGTCGGAGACCTGCGAGAGCGGGATGGGGCAACCGCTCGGGTTGGTGAAGTTGTGCCAGTAGCCGATCAGCGCGTGCTCCGCGAAGCCGGTGCTGCCGCCGCTGCCGCCGCTGCCGCCGTTGCCGCCGCTGCCGCCGTTGCCACCGTTGCCACCGTTGCCGCCGTTGCCGCCGCTGGCCCCGCTGCCGCCGCTGCCGCCGTTACCGCCGTTGCCGGCGGTCTCGCAGGTGGCGGGAGAGGTGCAGCCGTCTTCCTCCGGATCCGCGTCCGACGTGCTGGCGCAGCCCATCCACGAAGCCGCGGCCGCGAGCAGCCATGCGTGGCGCGCCACGCGGCCCAGGAGGGTCGGGCGAGCGCTCGCCGGGCGCGGCAGGGTGGTGGGCTTCGAGGCGGTCAGCGGACTGGAAGCGGGCATCGGATCTCCTGGGGCGGGGGGTGCCCCGGGAGATTGCAGGGGATGTGCCAGGGGGTCTTCCGGGCTTCCGGGCGGGAAAACCAGGTCTGCGGCGGTGGGGAGCGTCTCCGGAGAGCGCCCCGGCGATCTGGCAAATCACCCCCCGGCGATCTGGCAAATCGCCCCCCGCTGTTCTGGATCACCTGGTGCGTGCGCAGGTCATCACGAGGAGAGCGCTGTTGCTCCACCTCCCGAACTGCGTTCCGGGTCTTCGTGTGACGATCTGCGAGGCAACGGGGGTAGCGACCATCGGGAGCGTAGGGGCCGACAGGCCCTTGCTCCAGGGTACGCAGTACTCACTGGGGGTCAGGGATGTCGACCTGGCACTCCGTCTCGCGGGTGAGCCACTTGATGAGGTTCAGCCAGTACTGCTCGACCTGGTAGTTCTGCAGGGACTCCCACTCGCTGTCGAAGGTGATCCACTCGTCGCCCCACACGAAGAGGTGACCGTCGCCGATGGTCTTGGCGCGGGCGACCACCAGGCCTTCCTTCGTCGCGATCACCTCGGCGTCGCCGTTCACGGCGTAGCCGTTGTCGAAGCCCACAGCGGTCACGTTCACGGTGGTCGGGTGGGCCGTCCACTCGGTGATCGGGATGGTGACGGCGCCGGTCTTGGGGAGGATGGGCTGCGCGTCGTAGCCCACGTTGAAGGGCGCGAGGAGGCTGTTCACGTTGGTGCGCTCGGGCGGGCTGGCGTAGCCGATGAGGGTGATCAGGCCGCCGCCCTCCTCGATCCACTGCTGCAGCGCCGCGATCTCCTCGGCGCTGTAGGCGCGCCCGATCTGGCTCAGGTTCTGGGCGACGATCACCTGGTAGGGGGCGAGGAGCTGGGGGGTGAGCACCGCGTCGTTCAGGTTGACGGCGCCGTTGTCGCTCCGGTCGTTCAGCCAGGCGGCGAACACGTCGCCCACCCCGGCGTTGCCCTTCACGCCCAGGGTGGCGATGCTCAGGCAGTCGCAGATGCCGTCGTTGCCGACGTCGACGTTGTCGATCTGGCCGTCGTTGTCGTTGTCGATACCGTCGCACACCTCGGGCGTGCCGTTGCCTCCCGAGGAGGTGGTGGTGGTGGGCAGGAGGCTGCCGCCTTCACCGTTGGTGCCCGTGGAGGACGTGTCGCCGCCCGCCCCGCCGGCGCCGCCGGAGCCCGTGCCGGGGCCGGTGCCACCCGGGGTTCCCGAGGTGTTGCCGCCGGTGTCGCCACCGTTGTCGGACGAGCAGGCACCCATCGAGGCCGCGCTGGCTGCGGCGGTGAGGAGCACCAGGCAAAGGGGGAGGTGTCGCTTCATGGAGGCCAAATTACACCAGTCTTTTCCTGGAAGTAAGTCGCCTGACTCGCGATGCTTCTGGTGGCGGCGACCTCTCAAAACAGCCGTCGTAGGGCGCAGCTCTTGGGGTCGACGAAGGTGCTGCCCTTGGAGGAGGCGATCATGAGGACCGGGCCGAGGGGGCTGCTATCCATGAGGGTGATCGTGGTGTCTCCGCCGCCGCCTGCGCCCGAGGCGCGGACCACGGCGGAGATGGAGCAGCTCGGGTCGGCGACGGGCAGGTTGGTGGGCTGGGCGGAGGCGCGGTTCAGGACCAGGCGGCCATTGTTCAGCCACAGGTAGAAGCGGCTGTCCCGGCGCGCGTTCTGGAAGTGGTACTGGATGAACTGCCGCTGGCTGGTGAGGTCGACGGTGCCGTCGGCGCTGGAGGTGATCACCGTCATCATCACCAGCTCCGACGTGCCCTCGACGCCGCGGGCGATCTTGCGGATGGCGGGGAGGTGGGCGATGGCGTCGACGCGCGTGGGGTCCTCCACCTCGAAGTCGATGCACCGCTCTCCGGGGCAGACGGCGGTCATGCCGCCGGGCAGGGACGTGCCTCCGCTCCCCGGGCTGAAGACGAGGAAGGCCACCAGGCCGAGGACCACCACGGTCAGCAGGGCGCCGATGACGCCGAGCAGGACGAAGATCGTGGCGCGGTTGCCGCCTCCTCCTGGAGCGGCTGGGTGGGGGCCGGGAGGTGGGTACTGCGTGCCGTAAGGGCCTGGCGCGTAGCCGTGGCTCGGCCCGGTGGGTGGGGCGTAGCTGCCCACGCTGGGCTGGCCGTAGCTGCCGGCAGCGAGCGTGTGGGGCGCTCCGCTCCAGCCGGACCCGGGGATCGCGACGCCTGACACGCCCGCCACGCCTGCCACGCCCGCCACGCCTCCGGACGCGTGCGGCCCGTGGGTCCCCGGTCCGGCAACCTGGGTGGGGTCGGTGGCGAAGGTGGAGGGCATCGCGGGGGGGGACATGGCCGACGACGCGGGCGCGGCGCCGGGGGGAGGGGGCGCTGGCGAGAAGCTCGATGGCTGCATCGCCGAGAAGCTGCCTGCGGGGCCCAGGGCGCGCTGCGCGGTCGAGGGGGCGATCGCCGTCGCGCCCTCGCGGAATCCGCCGATCAGCGACAGCTCGGAGAGCACCGTGGTGGCGTCGCCGGGGCGCCGCTCCTTGGGGATGGAGAGCATGCGCGCCACCAGGTCGTCGAGCGCCGGAGGCACGTCGGGCCGGAGCACGCTGACGCGCGGCGGCTCTTCGAGGGTCACCTTGACCAGGGCCGAGACCGGGTCTTCTCCGTCGAAGAGCCGCTTGCCGGTGAGGGCGCGGTAGAGCACGCACCCGAGCGCGTAGACGTCGGTGCGCACGTCGACGCCCTGCTCGCCGCGCGCCTGCTCGGGGGACATGTAGCCCGGGGTGCCGATCATCTGCCCGGTGATGGTCAGCTTCTGTCCGGGGTCCAGGATGCGGGCGATGCCGAAGTCGAGCACCTTCACCCGCTCCACGATGCTGCCCTCCAGGAACAGGTTCGGGGGCTTCAGGTCGCGGTGCACGATGCCGCGCTCGTGGGCGGGTCGGAGCGCGTCGGCCACGCGCACCCCGAGCTGGATCACCTCCTCCACGGAGAGCGGACCGCGCTTGAGCCGGGCGGAGAGGCTCTCTCCTTCCAGCCACTCCATGACGATGAACCCGTCGCCCTCGGAGGTGACCCCGCTGCCGACGAAGCGGACGATGCCCGGGTGACGGAGTTCGGAGAGGAGCTGCGCCTCGCGGGCGAAGCGGTCGGCGTGCGCTGCGCCGTGGCCGTGCAGCACCTTCAGCGCCACCGCCTGGCCGGTCTCGCGGTCGCGCGCCTTGTAGACGGCCCCCATTCCCCCGGAGCCGGCGTGGCGGAGGATCTCGAAGCGGCCGGCGACGATGGCTCCGGTCTGCATGGGCGGCCCGCATGGTAGGCTGGAAACGCGCCGGGAAGCGAGACGGAGCGCAGGGCAGGGGGAACGGCGTCATCAGCCCGTCGTCGGCCCGTGGCGCGTCGTCAAGCCGTGGCGCGTCGTCAGCCCGTCGTCAGCCCGTCGACCGCTCCGCCGCGCCGTGCGCCGTGCCACGCGCCGCGACCACGGTGGTGCGTGCTTTCTTCAGCGCGAGCATGCGCGCGCGCGCCAGAAAAACGCCGTAGTGGGCTGCGATCACCGTGAGGCAGGCGTACCCGAGGCCCAGATAGGTCCGGGCGATCTGCCGCCCGCTCCACCCCCAGCCGAGGAGCTTGTTCATGTCCCCCTCGGGGTCCTCGGCGCCCCCGAGCGCGCTGCCGAGCGGCAGGAGCGCGAGGTTCGCGGCGATCTGGTGCCAGCGCAGGAACGCGCAGGAGAGCGCCGCGGCGCCGACCGCGAGCGCGACGTAGCGCCAGAAGTCCCAGCGCATCCTGTCCGGGAGGCGGTAGTAGAAGCTGACCACGAGCAGCGCGCCGAAGACGAACTCGCCGGCGCATCCGGCGAAGGTGATCCAGCGCTCCACGAGGGCCTGGGGCAGGAGCAGGGTGAGCGACGCCTGGAGCAGGAGCCCGCCCCCGGCGAGGGAGACGAGGTAACGGCGGCGCTCGCGCAGGCCGAGGACGAGCCCCGCGCCGAGGAACGCGGCGAGGGCGAGCGCGACCACGACGCTCTGCTCCTCGGTCACCGCGAAGGTGATGAAGGGCAGCGGCACCGCGTAGCGCCCGCTGAACCACGCCACGGCCGCGTGGCCGAGCTCGTGGAAGGTCATGTTGACGAAGGTCTCGACGAGGAAGCGGAGCCCCGTGGCGCCCACGAGGAGCGAGGCGCCGAGGGCGATCGGGAGGGCGCTCGCGTTGACGAGGGGCACGTCGTACGCGAAGCGCTCGCCGCTTTCCGCGTCGCCGTCCTCCGCGTCGTCGTCCGCCGCGTCTCCGGAGCCCGCGGGCGGCGGCGGCGGCGGCACGGTGCGCGGGCGGGGGCGCAGGGTCGCCGGCGCGAGGGCGGCGAGGGCCTCCTTGAGCCGCGGTAGCGCCCCGCCTTCGAGCCACACCCCGCGGCACGTCGTGCACCGCGCGAGGGTGACGCCCTCACCGGGCGAGAGCTGATCGAGCGTCGCGGTGGCGCACGCGGGGCAGGCGCGCTCGGTGCGCGTCGGGGTGAGGCCGTACCAGGCGAGCCCGGGGTGGTCCTCCGCCACCCCGAGCAGCGCCGGGAGCCGCGCGCGGGTGCACCAGATCCCCCGGCACGAAGGGCAAGCGTCGATGCGGGGCGCCGGGGGGACGTCGAGGGCGCCGAGCAGGGTCCCCGGACAGCGCGGGCAGGGCAGGGGACGCGGCGGGTCCTCGCCCGGTCGCGCGTCGCCGTCGGGGAGCAACGAAGGTGTCATCGCCCACCGTCAGCCTACCATGAAGACAGACCGGTCGTTGTCCTCGACGGATGGACCACACCTCCCGATAATCGGTCACACGCATGAGTGGTGGACGTTTGCTCGGGGGTCGGTTCGAGATCCTGCGCCCCATGGCCGGTGGCGGTGGCGGTGCGTTCAAAGTCTACGAGGCGCGCGATCAGGCCTCCTCCGAGCACGTGGTGCTCAAGCTCTTCCCGAACAACGATCACGGCGTCGAGCGCCAGACCCGCGAGGTGCAGGCCCTCGCCGGCCTCCGCCACCCGGGCGTCACCCGCTACGTCGCCCACGGCGTCTTCGAGACGGGTGAGCCCTGGACCGCGACCGCCTGGATCGCCGGCGATACGCTGGGGGCGCGCCTCGCCAAGCGCCCGCTCAAGATCCCCGAGGCCCTCTCGCTCACCGCGCGCATCGCGGTCGCCCTCGGCGCCGTGCACCGCGCGGGCATCGTGCACCGCGACCTCAGGCCCGCCAGCATCTTCCTCGTCGAGGGCGCCATCGAGCGCCCCGTGATCCTCGACTTCAGCCTCGCGCGCGTGCCCGGCGCGGCGGCCCGCACCGCGCGCTCTGGCGCTGTCATCGGCACCCCCGGCTACGTCTCGCCGGAGCAGGCCCGCAACGAGGTGGACATCGACGCGCGCGCCGACGTCTTCTCCCTCGGCTGCGTCCTCTTCCGCTGCCTCACCGGCGCCGAGCCCTTCAGCGGCGGCAACGCGCTGGCGCTCACCCTCAAGGTCCTCCTCGAAGAGCCCAAGCGCGCCCGCGACCTCCGCGCCGACGTCCCCGTCGAGCTCGACGCCCTCATCACCCGCATGCTCTCCAAGCAGCGGCAGCTCCGCCCCCGCGACGGCGACGCCGTGGCCGTGGAGCTCGAAGCGCTCGGCGCGCCCGCCAGCGCCGCCCGCCTCGGGTGGACCGCCCCGCCGGTGGTCCACGCGCAGGTCCTCACCGCCAACGAGCGCCTGCTGATGTCCCTCGTCGTCGTCCGCGACGCCAGCGCCGCCCAGAAGCCGCCCCACGACGGCCCGGTCAGCTCGCGGCGCAGCCCCGAGGCCGACAGCGCGCGCCGCTCCCGCGCCCTGCGCGCCGCCGCCGAGCGCCACCAGGGCCGCCTCGAATCGCTCGCGGACGGCGCCCTCCTCGTGGTGCTCACCAGCAACGAGGCCCCCACCGACCTCGCGGCGCGCGCGGCCCGCTGCGCGCTCTCCATCCGCGCCGTGCTCGAAGGCGCCCCCGTGGCCCTGGTCACCGGCCGCGCCGCCATCGAGGCCCGCCTCCCCGTGGGCGAGCTGATCGACCGCGCCGTCACCCTCCTCAACACCGCCAGCGACCCCGACGCCGCGAGCCCCGTCGCCATCGACGACCTCACCGCGCGCCTCCTCGGCAACGCCTTCGACGTCCGCGCCGAGGGCGGCGGCGGCGACGACCACGCCCTCCACGGAGAGCGCGACAGCAACGAGACCGCCGCCTCCCTGCTCGGCAAGCCCACCCGCTGCGTGGGCCGCGAGCGCGAGCTCGCCCAGCTCGAAGCCGCCTTCGCCCACTGCGCCGACACCCCCACCGCCGCCGCCGTGCTCGTCACCGGCCCCGCGGGCGCCGGCAAGACCCGCCTGCGCCAGGAGATCCTCCAGCGCCTCAAGGAGCGCGGCGAGCCCATCGAGGTGTGGCTCGGCCGCGGCGATCCCATGGGTGCGGGCGCCGCCTTCGGCCTGCTCGCGCGCGCGACCCGCTACGCCCTCGGCATCAGCGGCGACGAGCCCCTCGTCGAGCGGCGCCGCCGCATCATGGCCCGCCTCTCCTCCCTGCCCGCGGTCGAGGCCCAGCGCATCGCCGGCTTCGTCGGAGAGCTGATCGGCACCTCCTTCCCCGACGAGCTGAGTGCCCAGCTCCGCGCCGCCAAGCGCGACCCGATCCTGATGGGCGACCAGATCCGCCGCGCCGCCGAGGACCTCCTCCGCACCGCCTGCGCCGCCCGCCCCGTGATCCTCGTCCTCGAAGACCTGCACTGGGGCGACCTCCCCACCGTCACCTTCCTCGACGCCGCCCTCCGCAACCTCGCGGACCAGCCCCTGCTCGTCTTCGCCCTCGCCCGCCCCGAGGTCCAGACCCTCTTCCCCAGGCTCTGGGCGGGCCGCCAGGTGGAGCCCATCGCCCTCGGCCCACTCCCCCGCCGCGCCTCCGAGCGCCTCGTGCGCGACGTCCTCGGCGACGCCATCCAGGCTCCCCTGGCCCAGGCCATCGTCGAGCGCTCCGGCGGCAACGCCCTCTACCTCGAAGAGCTGATCCGCGCCGTCTCCGAGGGCCACGGCGAGCGCCTCCCCGAGACCGTCCTCGCCATGGCCCAGGCCCGCTTTGCCGCCCTCGACCCCGAGGCCCGCCGCATCCTCCGGGCCGCGAGCGTCTTCGGCGACAGCTTCTGGACGGGCGGCGTCGAGGCCCTCCTCGGCGGCGCCCCTGCCGCCCACCGCATGGAAGACCTCATCGCCCGCGAGCTCATCGTCCGCCGCGCCCCCGCCGCGCTCGCCGCGCTCGCCGCGCCCGCCGCGCCCACCGCCAACGCGCCCGCGCGCACCACCGACGCTGCCCGCCGCCCCGCCGAGCCCCTCTTCGCCTTCCGCCACGAGCTGGAGCGCGAGGCCGCCTACGGCATGCTCACCGACGCCGACCGGCAGCTCGGCCACCGCCTCGCCGGCGCCTGGCTCGAACGCGAGGGCAAGGGCGACGCCATGGTCCTCGCCGAGCACTTCGAGCGCGGCGAGGAGGGCGTCCGCGCCGCCACCTACTTCGGCGAGGCCGCCGAGGCCAGCCTCCGCGGCAACGACCTCGCCACCACGCTCACCCGCGCCGAGCGCGGCATCAAGTGCGGCGCCACCGGGCTCGATCGCGGCACCCTCCAGCTCGTCGCCGCCGAGGCCTACATCTGGCGCGGCGAGCTGGCCCGCGCCGAGACCTGCGCCTGCGAGGCCATCGACCTCCTCCCCCGCGGCTCCGCCGAGTGGTTCCGCGCGGTCACCAACGCCATCTCCGCGGCCGGCAAGCAAGGCTCCGTCGACGCGCTGCTCTCCCGCATCGGCCCTGCCCGCGACGCCACCCCCTTGCCCGGCGCCCTCAGCGCCCAGGTCACATGCCTCACCTTCTGCGCCTGCGAGCTGGTCTTCAGCGGCCGCTTCGAGGACGCCGAGGCGCTCCTCGAACGCGCGACGGGCATCTCCGGCGACCCTCCCATCGTCGACGGCCAGGCCCTCGGGGTGCTCCACCAGGCCTACGCCCTCCGCGCCATGGCCGGCGGCGATCCGGGCGCAGGCCTCGCCGGCTTCGAGGCGGCCCTCTTCGCCTTCGGCCAGGCCGGCGATCGCCGCAACGCCTGCGTCGTCCAGGCCAACCTCGGCTACACCCTCTCCGAGCTGGGCGACGTCGAGGGCGCCGAGGGATCCCTCCGTGCCGCCCTCGTCCAGGCCGAGCGCATGGGCCTCCACGACCTCGCCACCATGGCCCAGCAGAACCTCGGCCTCACCCTCGCCTACACCAGCCAGCTCGACGAGGCCCGCCGCCTCCAGCAGCAGGCCCTCGAAGCGTTCCGCGAGCAGGGCAACGCGCGCATGCAGGGCATGTCCCACGCCTACCTGGCCCGCATCGCCCTCCGCGCCGGCCTCGGCGCCACCGCCGAGCGCGAGGCCCGCGCCGCCGTCGAGCTCCTCGTCGTCGCGCCCCCGCTGCGCGCCTTCGCCCAGGCCGTCCTCGCCTCCGCCCTCCTCGCCCAGGGCCGCGGGGACGAGGCCCTCGCCCCTTCCGCCGAGGCCTTCGCCCAGCTCCAGGCCGCCGGTGGCCTGGAGGAGGGCGAGTCCTTCGTGTGGCGGGTGCGCGCCGAGGCCCTCGCGGCCGCCGGAGACCCCACCGCTGCCGCCCACGTCCGCGTCGAGGCCCGGAGGCGCCTCGAAGCCCGCGCCGTCCGCATCAGCGACCCCGACTGGCGCGCCCGCTTCCTCCACGAGGTGCCCGACAACGCCGCGCTCCGCGAGGCCGCCGAGGATGCCGAGGATGCCGAGGCCGCCGGGTGACTCAGCGCCAGCGCCGCCCGCTCATTGCGGGGGCACCGTGGGCGCGCAGGTCGAGACCCCGGCCCCCACGATGTTGTCCTGGATACCCGTGAGGACCGTGGTCTTCGTCCCCGCCGACAGCGAATACCGATCCACCTGCGATCCCGTCCCTTCGGGATTGGTGAACAGATAGAATTCCCCGCCCCAGAACGCGAATGCCCACCCCGAGCCGATCTTGACCTCCGGCGGCATCACCTGCGAGACGAAGTGCCCCGTCGCGGGATCGAGCTGCACCACCCGGCTCGGCTCGTTCTTGAAGAACCCGAACAGCCGCCCGTCTCCCGTCCCCGTCAGCTCCGCGGCGCCTGGCTCCACCTCCCCGTAGGGCACGAGGGGCGACATCACCAGCGTCTCCGTGTCGAGCTTCGCCATGCCCCGGCCGTTGAAATCAGCGACGTACAGCGACTCTTCCTGGCTCCCTGCCTCGTTCGAAGCGAACCCCATCCCGAAGAGGTGAACGAGCTGCTGCGAGCGCTCGAAATCCGTGGGCGTGCACGACGCCGTGGTCACATCCACGTGGTAGATCCGGCGATTGCTGAACAGCACCCAGGCCGTTCCCTTGCGATCCACCGCCATGGAGAACGGCGTCGCCGCCACCCCGTCGAGGGGGCACTCGATCGTCCCGATCTCCGTCACCGAGGGTGTCGCCGGATCGAAGCGATACAAGCTCTGCTGCTGCCCCAGCAGGTAAATGGGACGCGCGCTGTCGGCGCACCCGTCTCCCTCATGCTCGCCCGTCCCCGCCCCTGCGCCTGCCGTCTCGAACAGGCTCCCACCTGCGCCCCCTTCGTGACCACCTCCCGATTGCGTCGTCCCCCCTCCGTCACCACCCTGCCCCGCCAGGCCGAGCCCTGCCTCGCTCCCGGCCGCGCAGCCCGCGACCGACGCGACCGACGCGCCCGATGCGCCCGATGCGCCCGATGCGCCCGATGCCAGAGACACGACAGCCCACACCGCTGCCCCGAAGGAGCCCCACGCTCGCAGGCTCCCCAGCCCGCGGCCACGAGAATCACCGTATGCCATAGCGGCACCTCCCAGTGTAGAAGACTACAGACCCCTCCACTCCTGGCCACATTTTCGACATCCAAAGAGTGCGTGACGAAATGGCCGCAAGGGTGGTCTCCTCTCCACGCTGGCCCATCGCCTGCAGCGACGACGTGGACGAAAGGAGCAGGGAAGACGACATGGCGGATCTCGAGGACGGCGAATCCATCGAAGTGCAGGGCTCGGGGTCGGCCCGCTACGTCCTTCGCAATGTGGGCGAGGTCTACTCCTGCACCTGCCCGGCCTGGCGAAATCAATCGCACGCCATCGACCAGCGCACCTGCAAGCACCTCAAGGCGCTGCGCGGCGAGGCCGTCGAGCTGTCCCGCGTCGGCCTCTCCTCCTCCGCATCCCAAGCTGCTCAGCGCGTATCTGCGGCCTCGGGCTCCTCGGGCGTCTCCAGCGCTGCCGGCGCATCCGCGTCCGCTGCGGGCGCTGCGGCCGCAGCGCCACCCATCCTCCTCGCCAACCCCTGGGACAATGCCCAGGACCTCTCCGGCTGGTGGATGAGCGAGAAGCTCGACGGCGTCCGCGCCTACTGGGACGGCAAGGACTTCATCTCGCGCCTCGGCAACCGCTACCACGCCCCCGCGTGGTTCACCCAGGGCCTCCCGGACACCCCCCTCGACGGCGAGCTGTGGGGCGGCCGCAAGCGATTCCAGCGCACCATCAGCATCGTCCGCCGCCAGGACAAGAGCGACCACTGGAAGGAAATCCGCTTCGTCGTCTTCGACGCCCCCGCCCTCGACGCCCCTTTCGAGGACCGCATCGACCACCTCCGCAAGCTTCTCGCCGCCACGGCAGCGCCGCACGCCGACGCCCACGACCACGAGCGTTGCCGCGACACCGCCCACCTCCGCGCCGAGCTGTCCCGCGTCGAGGCCCTGGGCGGCGAGGGCCTCATGCTCCGCAAGCCCGGCTCCCGCTACGAGGCAGGCCGCTCCTCCACCCTCCTCAAGGTGAAGAGCTTCTTCGACGCCGAGGCCCTGGTCATCGAGCACCAGGCCGGCGCCGGCCGCCACGCCGGCCGCATGGGCGCCCTGCTCGTCGAACTGCCGGACGGCACCCGCTTCTCCATCGGCACCGGCTTCTCCGACAAGGAGCGCCAGTCACCGCCGCCGCCCGGCGCCATCGTCACCTTCCGCTACCAGGAGCTGACCGACGCCGGCGTCCCCCGCTTCCCCTCCTACGTCGCCGTGCGCGACGACATCCAGTGGCCGCCGGACAACGCCGTCCTCCGCCGCGCCGCAGTGCACCCTCCCAGCGACACCATCTCGGCCGCGGGAGCCAGCGTCGCGGCGCCCCCCGACCCGCCGCCTGCAGCTACCTCGTCTCCCGTGAGCGCTCCGGCGGCGACCTCCCCGGCGGCGAGCGGTGCCCTCCGCCGCTTCGAGTTTGCGGATGGCACCTCCAGCAAGTTCTGGGAGATCGAGGTCACCGGCCGTCACTACACGGTGCGCTACGGGCGCCTCGGCGCGGGCGGCCAGACCAAGACCAAGGAAGCCGCGAGCGAGGACGCCGCCCGCCGCGACGCCGCCAAGCTCATCGACGAGAAGACCAGCAAAGGATACGTGGAGCGCTGACATGACCTCTCTCGACCGCGACCAGTTCCGCGAAGCCCTCGGCCGCGCGCGCAAGATCGCCGTCCTCACCGGCGCAGGTGTCTCCGCCGAGTCGGGCATCCCCACCTTCCGCGGCGCCGGTGGCCTCTGGCGCCGTTACCAGGCCACGGACCTCGCCACGCCCCAGGCCTGGGACAAGGACCCTGGCCTGGTCTGGGAGTTCTACGACCACCGCCGCGCCGTCGCCCGCACCTGCGATCCCAACCCCGCCCACCACGCCCTCGCGCACTTCGAGGCCCGGTGCCGCGACGCAGGCCGCGCCTTCACCCTCGTCACCCAGAACATCGACGGCCTCCACGAGCGCGCGGGCTCCCGGAACGTCGTCCGCCTCCACGGCTCCCTCTGGCAGGTCCGCTGCGTCGCCTGCCGCGAGGTCACCACCACCCATCAGGTCCCCATCGCCCCTGCCTTCGAGGGCAGCGGCTCCCCCGACCCCGAGTTCCAGGCCCGCCGCTTCGGCGAGGCCGACCTTCCCCACTGCCACTGCGGCGGCGTCATCCGCCCCCACATCGTCTGGTTCGGCGAGCGCCTCGCCGAGGCCGACCTCCAGGCTGCCTACGACGGCATCGCCCCGTGCGACATCCTCATCGTCGTCGGCACCTCCGCGGTGGTCTACCCCGCCGCGAGCTACATCCCCGTCGCCAAGCGCCTCGGCGCCACCGTCGCCGAGGTCAACGTCGAGCCCAGCGCCGCCAACGAATTTTGCGACGCTTATTTTGAGGGCAAAGCAGGGGAGATCCTGCCGAACCTGCTCGACGTCCCTTTTTCCTGATGCCGCCGCCTGCCCCGCAGCCTTGACGCACCTGGATCTCCCGGCTGTCATGGCCGCGGAGGTCTGTCATGTCCGCGTCGCCCGACTTCTTCAAGATCCGCATCGAGATGGAGGGCATCGAGCCCGATGCGCTCGAGATCTCCCAGCTCACCGGCAGGGAGTCGATCTCCCAGCCCTTCGAGATCGAGCTGCTCCTCGTGTGCCGTGACCCTGCGGGCCTCGGCATCGAGGTCATCGTCGGCGAGAAGGCCACCATCGTCTTCGAGCGCGGCGACGTCGAGCTGCGGCGCCTCCACGGCATGATCGCCAACGCCCGCGACCGGCTCGACACCGAGACCTCGCACGCCACCTACCGGGTCACCTTCACCCCGCGGGTCCACAAGCTCACCCTCAGCGAGACCCTCGACGTCTTCCTCGACCTCAACATCCCCGGCATCCTCCGCAAGAAGCTCGACGCCGCAGGCTTCACCGAGGGCGAGGACTACCTCTTCCGCCTCTACGAGACCTACCCCGTCCGCGACTTCGTGGTGCAGTACAAGGAGACCGACCTCGCCTTCATCTCCCGCCTCACCGAGCACCTCGGCATCAGCTACTTCTTCGAGCACGAGAGCGGCCGCGACGTCATGGTCTTCACCGACCGGAACAGCGGTTTCCGCGCCATCGAGGGCGACGAGCGGGTCTCCTTCCGCCCCCGCGGCGACCCCTGCGACGTCTTCCAGATCGAGGAGACGGTGCGCATGGTCCCCGGCGAGTTCGTCGTCCGCGACTACAACTACCGCACCCCCCACGTCGCGCTGAACGGCGTCTCCACGGTGCCGAGCGGCACGGGCGCCGTCGTCGAGTACGGCTCTCACGTGAAGACCCCGGACGAGGCCCAGCAGCTCGCCGAGATCCGGGCCCAGGAGCGCCTCACCTGGCTGCGCGTCTTCGATGGCCAGAGCGACCTCATCGCCTTCCGCGCCGGCGCCAGGCTCACCCTCGAAGGCCACCCCTACGGCGACCTCAACCTCCTCCTCGTCGAGGTCACCCACCGCGCCTCGCTCGTCACCCTCGGCACCGGTCACGCCGACGGCCTGACCTACGAGAACGCCTTCAGGGCCATCCCCTACACCCGCCGCTACCGCCCCCCGCGCGTCACCCCGAAGCCCCGCGTCCACGGCGTCCTCACCGGCGTCATCGACGGCCCCAAGGGCGGCGACTACGCCCAGCTCGACGACGACGGCCGCTACCACGTCCGCTTCCTCTTCGACACCTCCACCCCCGAGGAGCAGCAGGCCTCCCGCCCGGTGCGCATGGCCCAGCCCCACGCCGGCGCTGGCTACGGCATGCACTTCCCCCTCCGCCAGGGCGTCGAGGTGATCCTCACCTTCGTCGACGGCGACCCGGACCGCCCCATCATCGTCTCCACCGTCCCCAACCCGCAGACGGCGAGCCCCGTCACGGCCGGCAACGCCCCCCGCAACATCATCCGCACCGGCGGCGGCAACGAGATCAACATCGATGACACTGGCGACAACCAGCGCATCAAGATGTCGACGCCGCACAAGAGCACCACCTTCCAGCTCGGCTACCGGAACTCCCCCGAGGACGGCGCCATCCTGGAGACCCAGGGCGCGAGCAGCTCCATCGCCATGGCCGGCACCGCCATGTACACCTCGGCGAGCGCCTCCGTCTCCACGCTCTACAAGCTCTCGCTCTCCGGCCAGATCAGCACCGTCGCCGAGTACACGCCCTTCGCCACCGCCGTCTCCACGGTGAAGGAGCTGATGGGCCAGGCCCTCGACCTCGCCGGCAGCTACCTCGACCTCAAGGCGGCCCAGAAGGCGAAGAAAGAGGCGGAGCTGAAGCTCCAGTCCGTGCGGGACTCGCAGGCCTCCTACAACGCCGAGCAGCGCCGCAAGGCCGCGCGCAAGCGCACCGGGGACGCCCTCAAGGCCCTGGAGAGCGGCTGCACCATGACGCCCGACCAGCAGGCGGAGGTCAACGCGCTCCGGCAGGCGTACGAGGACGCCCAGAAGGCGTACGACGAGAAGCTCATCGAGAAGCGCACCACCCTCGAATGGCTCGCCGACGCCAAGAAGGGCGAGTGGGTCCCCAACGTCGACACCGCGAACGCCGTCGTCGTCACCGACTCGTACGCGCAGATCCAGACTCAGGAGATCGCCCTCGAAGGCATCAACGAGGAGCTGCCGGTCCTCAAGACCGACTACGAGACCGCGCGCCTCGCCTACCTGGAGAAGCTCAAGGAGCTGACCCCCGATCCCCCGAGCGCCACCCAGCAAGCGGCGCTCGACGAGGCGGACGACGCCATCACCGACGAGCCGGCCGCCGACGACGAGGCCAACGCCGCCGCCGACACCGCCTTCAACTCACGCAACGCCTACAACACCCAGGTCGGCGTCAACGAGCTGGGCGAGGAGGCCATCAAGACCAAGGAGCTGCGCCGCGATCTCGAGTACGCCAAGACCGCGAACGTCCTCTTCAGCGAGGTCATGGCCCTCTTCGCCGGCATCAAGGACTTCATCGAGCGCTTCAAGAAAGAGGACAACAAGGTCGAGCTGCTCGCCACCAAGCTCGCCAGCTTCCCCCGCGAAGACCCCACCTTCGCCCTCAAGAGCACCTACGTCCCGCCGCTCGGCACCTCCATCCTGGGGGTGAAGCACACCCTCGGCTCCTCCGGCGACATGATCATCTACGCCGACCACGAGCTGCTCTCCTGGGCGAAGACCACCCTCCTCCTCGGCAAGGACGGCGTCCTCATCGAGAGCGGCAAGCACCTCTCCCTCCTCTCCGCCGACAAGGCCGAGCTGGCCGCCAAGGACAAGCTCCTCCAGACCAGCAAGCAGATCGACGTCCGCGCCTACGACAAGCTGGAGCTGAAGGCCGAGCCCGACCCCGCCGTCCCCAGCAGCCTCGGCAGCGTCGGCACCCTGGCCCTGGAGTCCAAGGGCGCGATGACCCTGAAGTCCCAGGACCAGAGCATCGAGCTGCAGGCCAAGAGCAAGCCCGGCCAGCGCATCCGCATGGAGGCCAAGACCGACCTCTTCGGCGGCGCCGAGAACGTGACCATGAACGCCTCGAAGGTCGCCCAGCTCCTCTCTGGCAGCGTGAGCATGAAGCTCGACGCCCAGGCCGGCACCGCGACCCTCGGCACCCCGACCTGGAAGCTCTCCATCAAGGACGGCGAAGCCAAGCTCGGCACCTCCCAGAACGGCCTCACCGTGCAATCCGCCGCCACGCTGATCAGCTACGGCCCCTCCATGGTCAAGGTCGCCAGCGCCAAGACCCAGATCAAAGCCCAGGGCATGCTGGAGCTGGAAGGCCAGACCATCCGCGCCAACGGGAAGATCTTGCTGGGGTGAGGGAGGGCCGAGCATTGCGCTCGGCCACGGCGGACCAGGCGATCTGTCAGGTCATCCGGTGTCGCGCGATCGAATGCCCGACGCTCTGCTGGAGCATTACCTATCGCCTGCTGAAAACGGTTCACAATCCGAAGTCGCGCCGCGCATGATTTCTGGTTCGCGCACTGGAGCAACCACGAGCAGCCCGCCCTCTGCATACTACTGTCGTTCGACAGAGGAGCCATGCCCGACAAAGAAGAAATCGCCAGGTTGCTCGCGGAAGCGCACCGAGAGGTGGAGCCCACGATCAATCGCGTCATCCGTCTGCTGACCGATCGCGAGGAGGAGCAGCGCGAGCCCGTGAAGCTGCTCGAAGTGAACCCCGCCACCTCTCCCTCGGGCATCTTGCCCATCGCCTTCTCGGACGATCCTCCTCGCCTCCCCTACCCCTCCGTGACCGTCGAGGTGACAGAAGGCGAATACGAGCGAACCCTCGAAGGTAGCCTGCCTCTGCCCGCGGGATGGCGTCTCGGGAACACCCTCTATCCTCCTGCAGCGTGAACGCATGACCACCTGGAGCGAAGCCTTCGCGGCGCAGGCGGCCTCGGATCTCGACGCCCACGACACGCTCGTCAAGTCCTCGGTCCCCAGCAGCCACCGTCTTCACACCCTGCAGATGTGGCTGGAGAAGCTCTGCAAAGCTTACCTGTGGCTCCCTCATTAATCAGGCGACCGCGGACGAGCTTCGGTTCACACACGGCGTCGTCAGCAAAGTGCTCCCGCGCCTCATCGACGAGCACTGGCGCCGCATCGGCTTCACGCAGCGTCCCAAACTCGCCGCGATCAAGCATCTCTGTCGCGAGGTCGACCTGCTGCACCCGCAGGTGGATGACAATGGCCGAAGGCCCGACAACGTCGAGTATCCATGGACCGGTGCCTCGGGCAGCGCCGAAGTGCCAGCTCACTGGAAGTTCCCGCTGATGAGCAGACTGCACGACCCCTCTGGCAAGCTGCTGCTCAAGGCCGCCGTCGGCCTCACGCGCAATCCAGCGATGTTCATCCGGTAGCGTGTGGGTGCATCCTGCCTGCGATGGCGACGGTGTGACCTGCCCTTGCGCCGCACCGGCCCTGCGTAGGGCTGAGTCGTTTAGTCATCCGCCTGGCTTCTCGGATCAGCACCCAGGCCCCTTCACGGCTACGGAGTGGCCGGATCAAGCTTCTTCAAGGCATCCCTGTCAGCGCGAACCAAGTTCTGCCCTCCAAGATGACTGCCGCGCCCCGTATACTATCGTGGTCGTCTCTGGCGCGTCCGTTATCACAACGAAGGTGCCGGTAACCAACTCACTATATGGAACTGGCACTGAGCTAGAGTTTCAAGGCTCAGCGCCAAGCCGGACGAGAACACTGCAGGATCGGCGGGGTACAGCCGGCGGTAATGCGTCACTGCCTCCACGCTGCTCACCAGCGCCTCCTCTCGCTTTCCAAGCGTGCTTTGCCTGGCCCCCAAGTTGCCAAGCAGAGCTGCGCGCGCACTAAGGCTTGCTAGGTCTGTAGGTTCCGGCAGATGGTCCAGCAGCGTCTTGTCTACCCACGCCCCCACCTCCCGCAGCGACACTGTCTGCTCCGGCAAGCCAGCGTTGTCGAGTTGCACGGCGAGCGCGATCGTCCCCTTACGCTCAAGCGCCCGTCCCAGCACCTCGCCCAGCCGCGCGTGCGCCGTGCGCTCCCCGATCGCCTTGGCCGCCTCGAACGCCGCGAGCGCCCGCCCCGGCAGGTCCCGGTCGAGCAGGTGCGCGAGCCACCCCTGGGCCCTGGGGTGCTCTTCCGAGAGCCGCCCCAGCACCGAGAACCCGGCACGCAATGCATGCTCACTGGCTCCCTCGAACACCTCATCCAGGTACGCTTCGAAGTCTGCAGCCCCTGAGCGCGCCCCAGGCACACAGGCTCACCACGCGCCGAGTTCCACGCGAGTTTTCGCGTTGCGCCATCGCTCGTGCATCCATGCGCGTCAGGGAGGAGGAGCGTGCCGTTCTTGGGGGGTGGCGTTTCGCTCGGTTATGGTGAGCGTCGCCGCAGGCTGCTGGGGTCGCCCCAGGCTTCCGGGATCGAGCCTGCGCCTCCCTCTCATCCGAGCCAGCCGAAGTCCTCGAAGACCTCGCGCAGCTCTCGCTCCACCTTGGCGTCGTCCGGGCTGGTCACCAGCTCCTTGAGGGAGCGCCCCGAGAGCTGTCCGATGGTCTCGATGCCCTGATTCAGCAGCAGGTTCGTGGCGCGCACGGACATGTCGAGGGCGTGGATGGAGTCGTCCAGCCCCTCGGCGTCCTCCGGGAGGACGATGCGGTCTCCGTCGTCGGGCGCTGCCTTGGCCAGCGTGCGCTGCGCGACCTTGGCTGCCGCGGGGGAAATCGCGCGCGCCAGGGCCAGCCGCGCAATCTCGGGATCGCTCTGGATCTCGCGGAGCACCACCCGGTCCTCCTCGACCTCGACCCGGCTGACATCGGCGGGATCATCGCCGTGGAGCCACACCTGTCCCGAGAGGCGCCTCCCCCAGCCGCGGAGGATACCGACGAACACCTCCAGCCAGATGGACGGCCAGGTGGCGTCGTCGCAGCCGATCAACCGCGCGCCGTCTTCGGAGACGGTCCAGGCCGCGTAGAGCGATGGCACCGGGTCCGCGGGGGCGTTCCAGTCCGCGATGGTCTCGTCCGACGGGTCCTGCAGCGCGCCCGTGTAGAAGACGCCCTCGGCGCCCACCGGGAGGCCCACCGCTTCGCGCAACGGGTCCGGGGCTGCGGCGATGCGCTCGGCGTGCCGCCGGAAGCGCCGCGCCTGCGCGAAGGCCCGGACCCACGCGGTCTGCGCCGGGTCGAGGGGAGGGGAGATGTCCAGGTGTCCGTCCTGCTTGACGCGGTAGCCCATGGTAGGGCGAAGCGGTAGCAGAACGCCTCCACGGAGCCCAGGACCCGCGCGGGATGGCCTGGGTTGCGCGAGGAGACCCTGGTTCCGGCGGGAAGAGGTGCGGACGGTCGCCTCCCGCACCTTGTCCTCGGTGGGAAAAGTGCGGGGGGCGCCTCCCGCACCTGGTCCACGGCGGGAACGTGCCGGCGCCGGACGCCTCCCGCACTTGGTCCGCCGTCGGACCAGCCACCGTCGGCGTCCGACGACACCATGTCCACGCGTGCCGCATCTCCCTCGCCAACCGCCCGCACCATGTCCACGCGTGCCGCATCTCCCTCGCCAACCGCCCGCACCTCGTCCACGCGTGCCGGGTCTCCCTCGACGACCGCCCGTGCAGGCGACGGCGCGGCGGCGGTTTGTTATGGAGGAGCGATGGCCGACCAGGTCCTCGATCGCCGGCTCTTCTGCGGCGCCACGCTCGCCTCCATGTCCGCCCCTCTCCTCGGCATCGAGCGCGCCGAGCCTGCGAGGGACATCAGCCTGGAGCAGGATTTCGACGAGCTGTGGGAGACGCTGGCAGCGCGCTACTGCTTCTTCGGGGAGAAGGCGACGGACTGGGACGCGGTGAGGGCCTTCCACCGGCCGCTCGCGCTTGCGGCGACGTCGCTCGACGCTTTCGCCGCGGCCCTCGGGCGCATGCTCCACGAACTGTATGACGCCCACACGCACCTCAACGATGCGCCGGAGGGCACCCCGCGCTTTCCGCCCTTCGATCTGCTGGTCGAACGCGCGCGGGACGTCACCCGCGTCGTCGCTGTCGAGGAGAGTTCGGCCGCAGCCGCTGCGGGGCTGAGACCCGGAGATGAGATCCTCGCCGCCGACGGCATGCCGATGGACGAGGCGGCGGCGTCACTCCTCCCGCGCTGCCTGTCCCGGCGTGACCGCGCAGCCGACGCCTATGCGTGGAATGCCGCGGTGGCAGGGCGGCGCGGGCGTCCGCGGCTCCTCCTCGTCCGGAGCGGGGGCGCGTGCAGCCCTCGGGCGGTGCCTTTGCCGCTGTCCAGGCGCGCGCCCGAGCCTGATCTGAGCTTCGCGCGCCGGGGGGACGTCGGCACCATTCGCATCTCCACCTTCGGCGAGGAGGGGACCGTCGCCCGCTTCGACGCGGCGCTCTCCGCCCTGAAGGACACGCGTGGCCTGGTCATCGACGTGCGCCGCAATGGCGGCGGGGATACCGCCATCGCCCGGCCGATCATGGGCCGCTTCATTGACGCGCGGAGGCCCTATGCGCGGATGCGCCGCCGTCAGGGGGCGGGGCTAGGGCCGTTCTGGACCGAGCACGTCGAGGCGCCGGTGGTGGTGCTCTGCGACGCCTGGAGCGCGAGCATGGCGGAGGGCTTCCCCATGGGCATGCGCGGCCTCGGTCGCGCGCGGATCGTGGGCACGCCGATGATGGGCCTGGGCGCCGCGGTCTTCGCCATTCGCCTCGACCGCACCGGGATCCAGGCGCAGTACTCGGCCGAGCCTGTCCACGACGTGGCCGACAGGCCGCGATGGCTGCTGCGCCCCGACGTCGAGGTCGCGCCAGGTCAGGACATCATGGCCGCGGGCCTCGCCGAGCTTCACCGGCTGATCGACCTCGCCGCCCTCGCCGCCCCGCGACGCCCCTGATCCCCGAGGCCCACGGCAGGGCCACCGGCCTGCGGCGCAGAGGGCGGAGCTGGCGCTCACCGGGAGAGCGAGGTGCGGTGCGCTGGTCCGTGCAGGTCGGCGGTGGGCTTGCCCATGGCGTAGGCGACGGCGCTCTGGAGGGTGCCGCGGGTCTTCATGGTGCCCAGGTTTGCGCCGATCTCGACGAGGATGCGGGCGACGTCGGGGCTGATGCCGGTGAGGACCACCTCGGTGCCGAGCAGGTTCGCAGCTTGCGCGGTCTTGACCAGGGCATTGGCGACCTCGACGTCGACGTTGCGCACCCCGGTGACGTCGAGGATGGCGATGCGCGCCCGCTGTCCGGAGATGCCTTCGAGCAGGGTCTCCATGATCTGCCGGGCGCGGCTCGCGTCGATGGTGCCGAGCAGGGGCATGACCACCAGGCCGTCGGCGAGGGGAATGAGGGGGCTCGACAGCTCGCGGATGGCGCGCTGGTGGGCGGCGAGGACCTGCTCGCGGAGGGCCTCGCGCTCCTCTTCGCTGTGGCGCTGCTCGGTGAGGTCGCGGAGGATGGTGCCGATGGCGCGGATGCCGCCTGCCTCGTCGCGGATGGCGAAGCCCGAGGCCTGTCCCAGGAAGGCGCTGCCGTCGCTGCGGAGGTAGGTGAGCATTCCCCGCCACGCTTCCTCGGTGGTCTCCTCCGCCTCCCGGAGCACCTCGCGGCTCACCTCGTCGACCAGCTCTTCGTGGGACTTGCCGAGGCACGTCTCTCCGTGGCCGGTCATGTCCCGGAAGGCGGGGTTGGCGTAGATGATCTTGCCGTCCACGGTGACGGTGATGCCATCCGGCGCGTTCTCGGCGAGGGCGAAGAAGGTGCTGAGCTTGGTGTTGAGCCTCTGCACCTCCTGGCGCGCCAGGAACTCCGAGGTGACGTCGGCGGCGTGGACGATGACGCCGATGATCTCGTCGTCCGGCCCGCGGTGCGCGATGTAATGGAACGTGTAGTACTTCCGCTCCAGCACGCCGGTCCCGGTGCGGTCGAGGTCCACGGGCATGCACTCGCCGAGGAACGTCTTTCCGGTCGTGAGCACGCCGTCGAACAGATCGTAGAAGCCCTGCTCGCCGATCTCCGGGAGCACGTCCCGGATGCTCCGCCCCAGGACTTCACGCTCGCTCGTGCCGATCACCGAGTCCAGCCAGTGCTGGTTCGCGAGGGAGAATACGAGTTCCTTGCCTCGGACGATGGCGATGAGCGCTGGCATCTGGAGGATGGCGCAGCGCAACTCGTCCCTTTCCTGGGTCACCGTCTCCACGGTTCGTTCCAGGGTGGCGACCCGCGCTTTCAGCCTGGCAACCTCTGTCCGCAGATCGTCGTCGACAGTGACCATTCGACGATGATCGGTGATCTCTCCGGGTCGAGCAACGATGGACGAGGCCGTTTACAATCCTTCATCAAAGCCGGATAGGGCGGTGAAGAACGTGGAAATCCAGCGCGGATCGGTGCTGTCCGTGAAGTTGCTTCTCCCGTGAAAACCGCGTCCCGCCAGCGTCGCGCAGGAGAGAATCCTGCGACGAGGAACGGGTTTCCCATTGACCCCACCATTGGAATCTATGGCCCGTGCCGGAATGGGATCGGTAATCGCGGCTGGAGGGGCTGAGCGCCAAGGAGGAGAACGTGGGATGACGTGGCTCACGTGCGTGAGCCACCCTTGCTCGGTGGGGCGTGGTCCTCAGCGGCCTTTGAGCGCGGGCGTGGCGGCGCCTTGGGTGGGCTTTTTGAGGGCGCAGGCGACGGCGTTCTGGAGGGTGCCGCGGGTCTTGAGGGTGCCGAGGTCGACGCCGAGTTCCACGAGGATCCGGGCGACGTGGGGGCCGATGCCGGTGAGGACCACCTCGGTGCCGAGCAGGCTCGCGGCCTGCGCGGTCTTGATGAGGGCGTTGGCGACCGCGGTGTCGACGTACTTGATGCCGGTGACGTCGAGGATGGCAGTGCGGGCCCGCTGGGTGGCGATGCCTTCGAGCAGGGTCTCCATGATCTGCTTGGCCCTGCTGCTGTCGATGGTGCCGAGCAAGGGCATGACCACCAGGCCCTCGGCGAGGGGAATGAGGGGGGTGGACAGCTCGCGAATGACGCGCTGGTGGGCGGCGAGGACTTGCTCGCGGAGGGCGTCGCGCTCCTCCTCGCTGCGGTGCTGCTCGGTGAGGTCGCGGAGGATGGTGCCGACGGCGCGGATGCCGCCCGTCTCCTCGTGGATTGCAAAGGTCGACGCCTGCCCAATGAAGGTGCTGTCGTCGCTGCGGCGGTAGGTGAGCATCCCCCGCCATGGCTCGTCGGGGGTGGCGGTGGCCTCGGCCTCCTGGAGCACGGCGCGGCTCTCCTCGGCGACCAGCTCGGCGTGGGGTCTGCCGACGCACGCCTCTCCCTCGCCGAGCATGCTGCGGAAGGAGGCGTTGGCGTACATGATCTTCCCGTCGACGGTCACGGAGATGCCATCGGGGGCGTTCTCGGCGAGGGCCAGGAAGGTGCCGAGCTTGGTGTTGAGCTTCTGCACCTGCTCGCGCGCGATGAACTCCGCGGTGACGTCGGCGGCGTGGGTGATGACGCCGAGGACCTCGTCGTCCGGGCCGCGGTGCGGGAGGTAATGGAAGGCGTAGTAGCGCCGGTCCAGCTCGCCGTTGTCCGTGCGGACCAGATCCACGGGCAGAGCATCGCCGCCGAACGCCTTTCCTTCCTTGCACACGCTGTCGAGCATCTCGAAGATTCCCTGCCCGACGAGTTCCGGGAACACCTGGCGGATCGGTATGCCGAGGACCTCACGACCACTGTTGCCGATGGCAGAGTCCATCCAGGGCTTGTTCGCGAGGGTGAACGCCTGATCTTCACTCCGGATGAGGGTGATCATCGCCGGCATCTGGAGCATGGCCCCGCGCAGATTGTCGCGCTCCCGGCTCGTGGTCTCCAGCGCATCTTCCAGCGCCGCGAGCCGCGCTCTCAGCCAGGCATTCTCGTCGTACCCCTCATCCGCGAGAGTGACCATTCGACGATGATCGATGATTGGGGGCGCCCGGTATAGGCAGATCGTGCCTGTCGGTGAACCCCGGCGCTACCGGGCCCTGGGTACAGGGGCGGCGGCGCCTTCGGTGCGCTTTCCGAAGGCGTAGGCGACGGCGCTCTGGAGGGTGCCGCGGGTCTTGAGGGTGCCGAGGTCGACGCCGAGCTCCACGAGGATGCGGGCGATGTCGGGGCCGATGCCGGTGAGGACCACCTCGGTGCCGAGCAGGTTTGCGGCCTGGGCGGTCTTGACCAGGGCATTGGCGACGGCGGTGTCGACGTGCTTGATGCCGGTGACGTCGAGGATGGCGATGCGGGCGCGCTGCGCGGCGACGCCTTCGAGCAGGGTCTCCATGATCTGCTTGGCCCTGCTGCTGTCGATGGTGCCGAGCAGGGGCATGACCACCAGGCCGTCGGCGAGGGGAATGAGTGGGCTCGACAGCTCGCGGATGGCGCGCTGGTGGGCGGCGAGGACCTGCTCGCGGAGGGCGTCCCGCTCCTCCTCGCTGCTGTGCTGCTCGGTCAGATCGCGGAGAATGGTGCCCGTGGCGCGGACCCCGCCAGCCTCGTCGCGGACGATGAAGCTCGACGCTTGCCCCACGAAGGAGCTGCCGTCGCTGCGAGGGTAGGTGAGCATTCCCCGCCACGCTTCCCCGAGGGACGAGGCGGCCTCCGCCTCCTGGAGCACGGCGCGGCTCTCCTCGGCGACCAGCTCGGCGTGGGACTTGCCGACGCACGCCTCTCCCTCGGCGACCATGCTGCGGAAGGCGGGGTTGGCGTAGGTGATCTTCTCGTCCGTGGTCACGGTGATGCCATCGGGGGCGTTCTCGGCGAGGGCGAAGAAGGTGGTGAGCTTGGTGTTGAGCTTCTGCACCTGCTCGCGCGCCAGGAACTCCGAGGTGACGTCGGCGGCGTGGACGATGATGCCGATGATCTCGCCGTCCACCCCGTGGTGCGCGATGTAGTGAAAGGTGAAGTACCGCCGTTCGAGCTGCCCGGTCCCGGTGCGGTCGAAGTACAGCGGCATGCACTCGCCAACGAACGTCTCGCCGGTCCTGTACACGCCGTCGAGCAGCTCGAAGATGCCCTGGTTGGCCAGTTCCGGGAGGACCTCCCGGACGCCCCTGCCGAGGACGACACGATCGCTGGTGCCGATGACGGAGTTCAGCCAGTTCTGGTTCGCGAGCGTGAAGATGTGATCTTTGCCCCTGAAGAGGACCATCAGCGCTGGCATCTGGAGGATGGCGCCGTGCAGCTCGTCCCGCTCCCGGGTCATCGCCGCGAGGGCGTGCTCCAGCGCAGCGACCCGCGCTTTCAGCCTTGTATTCTCTGTCTGAAGCTGATCATCGAAGGAGGCCATCGTGGCATGATCAGCGATCTGGCGCGGACAGACAACGGAGGACCATGCCCAGGGTAAGGAACGATCCGAAGGAAGGGCGCGGCCTTCACCGGCCCTTGAGTGCGGGCGTGGGGGCGCCTTCGGTGCGCTTTCCGAGGGCGTAGGCGACGGCGCTCTGGAGGGTGCCGCGGGTCTTGAGGGTGCCCAGGTTCACCCCGAGCTCGACGAGGATGCGGGCGATGTCGGGGCCGATGCCAGTAAGGACCACCTCGGTGCCGAGCAGGTTCGCGGCCTGGGCGGTCTTGACCAGGGCATTGGCGACGGCGGTGTCGACGTGCTTGATGCCGGTGACGTCGAGGATGGCGATGCGGGCGCGCTGCGCGGCGACGCCGTCGAGCAGGGTCTCCATGATCTGCTTGGCCCTGCTGCTGTCGATGGTGCCGAGCAGGGGCATGACCACCAGGCCCTCGGCGAGGGGGATGAGGGGCGTGGACAGCTCGCGGATGGCGCGCTGGTGGGCGGCGAGGACCTGCTCGCGGAGGGCGTCCCGCTCCATCTCGCTGCGGCGCTGATCGGTGAGGTCGCGGAGGATGGTGCCGACGGCGCGGATACCGCCCGCCTCGTCGCGGATGGTGAAGCGCGAGGCTTGCCCCGGGAACGTGCCGCCGCCGCTGCAGCGGTAGGTGAGCATCCCCCGCCACGCTTCCTCGGAGGACGCGGTGGCCTCCGCTTCCTCGAGCACCGCGCGGCTCTCCTCGGCGACCAGCTCGGCGTGGGGCTTGCCGACGCAAGCGTCTCCGTCCGCCACCATGCCGCGAAAGGCGGGGTTGGCGTAGGTGATCTTGCCGTCGATGGTGACGGTGATGCCATCGGGGGCGTTCTCGGCGAGGGCGAAGAAGGTGGTGAGCTTGGTGTTGAGCTTCTGCACCTGCTGGCGCGCCAGGTACTCCGAGGTGACGTCGGCGGCGTGGACGATGAGGCCGATGATCTCGTCATCCACGCCGCGGTGCGCGATGTAATGGAACGTGTAGTACCGCCGCTCGAGCGTTCCGGTCCCGGAGCGATCGAGGTCCACCGGCAAGCACTCGCCGACGAACGTCTCGCCGGTCTGGTACACCTTGTCCATCAGCTCGTAGAAGCCCTGCCCGGCGATCTCCGGGAGGACCTCCCGGATCGTCTTGCCGATGATGTTCCGGTCTCCGTTGCCCACGACCGAGTCCAGATAGGGCTCGTTCGCGAGCACAAACTCATGCTCTTCCCCCCGGAACAGGGCGATCAGCGCTGGCATCTGGAGGATGGCCCCGCGCAGCTCGTCCCGTTCCCGTCTCACCTTCCCCAGTACCCCCTCCTGTGCGGCAATCCGCGTTTTGAGTTTGGCATTCTCGGCGTGTACTTCGTCATCGAGAGTGACCACGCGCCGATGATCGACGATTCCCAGCGGCCAGGCAATAAAGGACCAGGCATTGGCAGCGACCCGCCCGGAGGGTGGATAGCTCGGTGGAAGGTGAGGCAGGTCAGCGCGGAACAGGCCCGGTAGGACGCGTTTTTCAGCCGTTGAAGAACCGTGGAGCTGCACCGTTCACGACGGAGGAAATCCAGCGGCAGTGCAGCCAATGGATGGATAGATGGATGAAAGGAAGTATGGATCGTTGCAATGGCAGGGATGGCGGTGCAGGTGTGGGTGAAGCTGGGAGGTGCTTGTGGTGAGGTTCCGCGAGAGCGAGCACGTCCCGGGCGCCAGGCTCCTGGCCGACAGGTCCCTGATCCAGGGTACGCAGTACCTAGGCGGAGCTGGGCGTGCGTGTGCCGAGGGCGTAGGCGATGGCGCTCTGGAGGGTGCCGCGGGTCTTCACGGAGCCCAGGTTTGCGCCGAGTTCGACGAGGATGCGGGCGACGTCGGGGCCGATGCCGGTGAGGACCACCTCGGTGCCGAGCAGGTTTGCGGCCTGCGCGGTGCGGATCAGGGCATTGGCCACGGCGGTGTCGACGTTCTTCACGCCCGTGACGTCGAGGATGGCGATCTGCGCCCTCTGGGCGGCGATGCCCGCGAGCAGGGTCTCCATGATCTGGTTCGCCCTGCTGGCGTCGATGGTACCGAGCAGGGGCATGAGCACGAGCCCCTGGGCGAGGGGGATGAGGGGGCTCGACAGCTCACGGATGGCGCGCTCCTGGGCCAGGATGACCTCCTCCCGGAGCGCTGCCCGCTCCTGCTCGCTGCGGCGCTGGTCCCGGAGAATGCTGCCGACGGCGCGGATCTCTCCCTGCTCGTCCTGGATCGCAAAGCTCGAGAGCTGACCCGGGAAGGTGCTGCCGTCGGGCCGGCGGTACGTGAGCATCACCTGCCACGCCTCGCCCGCCGATGAGGTCTCCGCGGCCTCCCTGAGGGCGACGCGGCTCTCCTCGGTGATCAGATCGGTGTGGGACTTGCCGAGGCATGCCTCGTCCACCATGCGGCGGAAGGCCGGGTTGGCGTAGGTGATCTTGTCGTCGGTGGTGAGGGTGATGCCGTCCGTTGCGTTCTCGGCGAGGGCGAAGAAGGTGCTGAGCTTTGCGTTGAGCTCCTGCACCTCTTGCCTCGCCAGGAACTCCGAGGTGACGTCGTGGGAGTGGACGACGATGCCGCGGATCTCGCCGTCCACCCCGCGGTGCGCGATGTAATGGAAGTTGTGGTAGCGCCGCTCGAGTTCCCCGGTCCCGGAGCGGTCGAGATCCGCGGGGATGAATCGGCCAGCATAGGTCTCGCCGGTCTCGAAGACCTGGTCGAGCAGCTCGTAGAAGCCCTGTCCGGAGATCTCCGGCAGGGCCTCGCGGATGGTCTTGCCGGTCACCTCCCGACCGCCCGGGCCGAGGATGGCGTCCTTCCAGGGCGGGTTCGCGAATGAGATCACATGCTCCTTGCCCCGGAGGATGGCGAAGAGCGCGGGCATCTGGATGACGGCCCCGCGCAGCTCGTCCCGCTCCCGGGAGACCTCCGAGAGGGTGTTTTCAAGCGTGGCGACGCGCGCTTTCAGCGTGGCGATCTCCGCTTGGAGCTGGTCGTCGAGGGTGGCCATTTCAAGATGATCGGCGATCTCGTGGGGTCGGGCAATGGAGGACCATGCCGCGAATGCCCACCGGGGCTGGATGGATCCTGAGAGAGGTGTGGTGGTTACCGCGCCTTGAGCGAAGGTGCGGAGGCGCTGTGCGTGGGCTTGCCCATGGCGTAGGCGACGGCGCTCTGGAGGGTGCCGCGGGTCTTGAGGGTGCCGAGATCGACGCCGAGTTCGACGAGGATCCGGGCGACGTCGGGGGCGATGCCGGTGAGGACCACCTCGGTGCCGAGCAGGTTCGCGGCCTGGGCGGTCTTGACCAGGGCATTGGCGACGGCGGTGTCGACGTGCTTGATGCCGGTGACGTCGAGGATGGCGATGCGGGCGCGCTGCGCGGCGACGCCGTCGAGCAGGGTCTCCATGATCTGCTTGGCCCTGCTGCTGTCGATGGTGCCGAGCAGGGGCATGACCACCAGACCGTCGGCGAGGGGGATGAGGGGCGTGGACAGCTCCCGGATGGCGCGCTGGTGGGCGGCGAGGGCCTGCTCGCGGAGGGCGTCCCGCTCCTCCTCGTTGCGGCGCTGATCGGTGAGGTCGCGGAGGATGCTGCCAACGGCGCGGATTCCCCCTGCCTCGTCGCGGATGGTGAAGTGCGAAGCCTGCCCGAGGAACGTGCTGCCGTCGCTGCGGCAGTAGTTGAGCATCCCCTGCCATGCCTCCTCGGGCGACGAGGTCGCCTCGGCCTCCCGGAGCACCTCGCGGCTCACGTCGTCGACGAGTTCGGCGTGGGACTTGCCGATGCACGCCTCTCCCTGCGCCACCATGCTGCGGAACGCCGGGTTCGCGTAGCTGATCTTCCCGTCCGTGGTCACGATGATCCCGTCCGGTGCGTTCTCGGCGAGGGCGAAGAAGGTGCTGAGCTTGGCGTTGAGCCTCTGCACCTGCTGGCGCGCCAGGTACTCCGAGGTGACGTCGGCGGCGTGGACAACGATGCCGATGATCTCGCCGTCCAGGCCGCGGTGCGCGATGTAATGGAAGGTATAGTAGCCCCGCTCGACCTGCCCGGTCCCGAAGCGGTCGAGATCCAGCGGTATGCCTTCGCCGAGGAAGGTCGCGCCGGTCGTGAAAACGCCGTCGAGCAGCTCGTAGATGCCCTGTCCGGCGAGTTCCGGGAGCACCTCCCGGATGGTCTTGCCAATGACGTCCTTGTGGCGGGGTCCGACGGCATTTAGCCAGGGCTGGTTCGCGAACGTGATCACGTGATCCTTGCCCTGGAGGAGCACGATGAGCGCTGGCATCTGGAGCATGGCGCCGCGCAGGTCGTTCCGTTCCCGGGTCACGACCCCCACTTCCCCCTGCAGCAAGGTGACCTGCGCTCTCAGCGTGTCATTCTCTGTCCGAAGTGCGTCATCGAGGTCATCGAGAGCGATCATTGCGAGGATGATCAGCGATCTCTACCCGATGAACAATCGGGAGAGCCACGCCGCGCCGCATGCGCCTCGACGGTAGGAAACGCTCCTCCAGCGCTGCCAGCGCTGCCAGCGCTGCCGCGGTGCAGCGTTGGCTTTCTGTCCGCTGCCGGAGGAATGCGGAATGCGAAATGCGGAACGATCTGTGCTCCTTCGCAGTACCCCTGCACGCCGCTGCTCGCCTCGGCCCTCTCACGGTGCGTCGCGCCGGTATGCGCGCAGCCTCCGGTAGAGGGTGGAGACGCCGATCCCCAGCTCCGCGGCGGCCCGCGTCTGGTTGCCGCCGCAGCGCGCCAGGACAGACAAGAGGTGATCACGCTCCATGTCGTCCATGGTGCGCGGGCGCGGTTTCGGGGCGAGGACCGGCTGGTGCGCGCGGACCTCCTCCGGGAGATCTTCGGGCACGACGCGCGGGCCCTCGGCGAGGGCCGCGGCACGCTCCATCGCGTTCTCCAGCTCCCGGACGTTCCCGGGCCAGCGGTGGCGCACGAGGCGGTCGGCTGCGGCGGGGCTCAGGCGCAAGGCAGGGCGCTTCATGCGGTCGCCAGCTTGCGCGAGCAGCGCCCGTGCGAGCGGCAGGATGTCCTCGCGCCGCTCGCGCAACGGGGGGATCCGGAGCTCGATCACCTTCAGCCTGTAATAGAGATCCTGCCGGAAGCGCCCGGCTTCCACCTCGACGTGGAGGTCACGGTTCGTCGCTGCCACGAGCCGCACGTCCACGGGCCTCACCCGGTTCTCGCCCAGCCGCCGCACCTCGCGGGCTTGCAGGGCGCGGAGCAGCTTCGCTTGCACGCCGACCGGGAGCTCGCCCACCTCGTCGAGCAGCAGCGTGCCGCCCTGCGCGGCCTCGAACAGGCCCGGGCGGTCGCGGGTGGCGCCGGTGAAGGCCCCGCGGGTATGCCCGAACAGCTCGCTGTCGAGGAGGGTCTCCGGGATGGCGGCGCAGTTGATGGCCAGGAATGGCCCGTGCGCGCGGGGAGACGCGTCGTGGACCAGGCGCGCCACCCGCTCCTTGCCGGCGCCGCTCTCGCCCGTGACGAGCACCGTGGCGTCCACCTGGGCCGCGCGGCGCGCCATCGCGAGGACCCGATGCATGGCAGCGCTCGCCGTGACCAGCTCACCAGGAGCGTCGCGGGCGCCGCGGGCGCCGCGGGCGCCGCGGGCGCTGCGGGCGTCGCGGGAAGCATGCGCGTCATGGGCGAGCGCGGTGCAGGCGAGCGCCGCTGCGCGTGGGCGGGGCTTGCGCTGCACGTGGCCGAGCGCCGTGGCGACGTCGCGCAGGGAGGCTTCGAGGCCGTCGAGCCTGGCGTCGATGCGGTCGAGGTGGAAGGGAACCAGGTGCGCGGGGGGCTCGGCGTCCCAGGCCTCGGCGGGCCGGGCGAGGAAGCCGCAGTGCGCATCACCGCGCGCGAGGCAGCGGTGCTCGACCACCTGGATGGGCCGGCCCTCGGTGCGGGTGAGGTACCCGCTCGCGATCCCCGCCAGGATCCAGCACACCGGCGCGCTGGCGGGGCCCAGGTGCAGGAGGTGCTGCTCCGCCTCGAACGAGGCCTCCACCCGGGCGCCCGTGGGCGAGAGCGGGTCGCCGTCGCCGGGGGCGAGCCGGAGCAGGCCCTGCAGGAGGTGGATGCGTCCTCCCGCGTCGCGCAGCTCGGCGGGGCTGTCCCACGGGATCTCGGACTGCACTGCCTCGGCCATGCGGTAGCCGTGGGTGAAGCCGAAGCGCGTCAGCATGGCGCTGGCCGCCGTGAGCCCGAGCGCCTCGACGAGCTGTCGCCGCAGCAGGCCGATGGCGACGACGTCGAGCAGGATCGCGCGCGCTCCCGAGAAGCGGACTTCGCCGGCGTGGGGATCGATGTCCAGGAGCTCCGAAAGATCGAGGTCCGCTGCGCGCATGTCCTGCCCTCCCGGTCGACGTGACCGACGATCCGGTCAGCCTGACCGACCACTCCTGCCGGCGCGAGAGCCAAGCAGCGAGGAATCCCGGGGATCTCGGCGCTGGTCCACAGCCTGCTGGAGGAGCCCGGTCACCGAGGGAGCGGCTGTCGCTCCACGGCCCACCGCGTCTGCTCAGGAGGGCGACCCAGATGACGTCACGCATCGACATTCTTTCACCCGTCGTTCGCGCCGATCCCTATCCGCACTACGCGGAGCTGCGCCGCCGCGGCCCGGTGTGCGAGGTCGATCCCGGGGGGATGTGGGCGGTGAGCCGGCACGAGGAGGTCCTGCGGGTGCTCAAGAGCCCGGCGATCTTCTCGTCGCAGGGGTTCCAGCGCGCCTGGGAGCCGCCGTGGCTCGGATACAACCCCCTGGCCCGCTCGCTGCTGGCCACGGATCCGCCGCGGCACGCGCGGCTCCGCGCCCGGCTCCACCGGGTGTTCGCGGGATCCACGCTCTCCCGGATGGAGCCGCGGCTCCGTGCCTTCGCCGAGGGACTCGCGGCGCGGCTCGCGGGGGAGGTCGACGTGGTGGCTGCCTACGCGGCGCCCGTGCCGGCGTTCGTGATCGCGGAGCTGCTCGGGCTGGATCAGGCGCTCGCCCCCCGCTTCGAGCGCTGGGCGGACGACCTCCTCTCCGTCACCCCGGAGCCGGAGAGCGCCGCCCACGTGGCCCGGGTCCGCGGGAGCATGGCCGAACTCTGCGATTACCTCGGCGAGGTCGTCGCTGCCCGGCGCCGGGTGCCCGCCGACGACGTGGTGGGAGGGCTGCTGAGCGCCGGCGCGGGCGGCGACGGCGACGGCGACGGCGACGGCGACAGCGCCGCACGGCTGAGCGACGCCGAGGCGATCGAGATGCTCGTGGTGCTGCTCTTCGGAGGGCTGGAGACCACCACGCATTTCCTCGCCAACACGCTGCTCTTCCTGGCCGATCACCCGGAGGAGCTGTCCCGCCTCCGCGAGCGCCCGGAGCGCATCCCCGCCTTCCTGGAGGAGATGAACCGCTACGACGGGCCGACGCAGTCGGTGCCCAGGATCGTCGTGGAGGAGGTGTCACTCGGAGGCGTGACCCTGCCCGCGGGCGCGCTGGTGCTCGCCCTGGTGGGTTCGGCGAACCGGGACGAGGTGCGCTTCGTCGACGCCGACCGGTTCGATCCGGAGCGCGGGCAGAGCGGCCTCGGGTTCGGTCACGGCATTCACTTCTGCGCTGGCGCGGCGCTGGCGCGGCTGGAGGCGCGCGTGGCGCTGGAGGTGCTGGTCGCACGGTTCGGGAGGATCGAGCGGGTCCCGGGGGCGTTGCGGTACAACCGCACCCTCACGGTGCGCGGCCCGGTCGCGCTGCCGCTCCGGCTGCTGTCCTCCTGAGGTCACCGCGCGCGGGGCGTGGGGGTGCCGAGGGCGTAGGCCACGGCGCTCTGGAGCGTCCCCCGGGTTTGCACGGTGCCGAGGTCGGCGCCGATCTCGACGAGGATGCGCGCGACGTCGGGGCCGATGCCGGTGAGGACCACCTCGGTGCCGAGCAGGTTCGCGGCCTGGGCGGTGCGGACCAGGGCGTTGGCCACGGCGCTGTCGACGTTCTTCACCCCGGTGACGTCGAGGATGGCGATCCGCGCCCTCTGGGCGGCGATGCCCGCGAGCAGGGTCTCCATGATCTGGTTCGCCCTGCCGGTGTCGATGGTGCCGAGCAGGGGCATGAGCACGAGCCCCTGGGCGAGGGGGATGAGGGGGCTCGACAGCTCGCGGATGGCGCGCTCCTGGGCCAGGATGATCTCCTCCCGGAGCGCCGCCCGCTCCTGCTCGCTGCGGCGCTGATCCCGGAGGATGCTGCCCACGGCGCGAATCTCTCCCTCTTCGTCCTGGATGATGAAGCTCGAGAGCTGGCCGGGGAAGGTGCTGCCGTCGGGCCGGCGGTACGTGAGCATCACCTGCCACGCATCCTCGGCCGACGAGGTCTCCGCGGCCTCCTGGAGCGCGATGCGGCTCTCCTCGGTGATCAGGTCGGTGTGGGCCTTGCCGAGGCACGCCTCGTCCACCATGCGGCGGAAGGCCGGGTTGGCGTAGGTGATCTTGCCGCTGGTGGTGAGGGTGATGCCGTCCGTCGCGTTCTCGGCGAGGGCGAAGAAGGTGCTGAGCTTCGCGTTGAGGTTCAGCACCTCCTGCCGCGCCAGGAACTCCGTGGTGACGTCGTGGGAGTGGACGATGATCCCGCGGACCTCGCCTTCCTTGCCGCGGTGCGCGATGTAATGGAAGTTGTGGTAACGCCGCTCGAGTTCCCCGGTCCCGGCGCGGTCGAGGTCCACCGGGGTGAACGCGCCGAAGTGGGTCTCGCCCGTCCTGTAGACGCGGTCGAGCAGCTCGTAGAACCCCTGTCCCTGGAGCTCCGGCATCACCTCGCGGATGGTCTTGCCGAGCACCTGCCGACCTTTCTGGCCGAAGACGGCTTCCAGCCAGGGCTTGTTCGCGAGGGAGAACACGTGCTCCTTGCCCTTGAGGAGGACGAAGAGCGCGGGAATCTGGAGGATGGCCCCGCGCAGGTCGTCTCGCTCCTGGGAGACCTCCGCGAGGCTGCTTTCCAGCGCGGTGACGCGCGATTCCAGCTCGGCGATCTTTGCCTGGAGCTCCTCGACAGACGGCATCCGTCCATGTTCGGCGATCTCGTTCGGCCGAACAATAGGGGGCTCGGGGCGCGTGGTAGCGTGGGCCCGATGGACATCGTCTGCGTGCGCTGCTCCGCGGCCATCCCCGCCGCCGACATCGACCTCGGCACCCACCTCGCCAGGTGCCAGGGCTGCAATGCCGTCTTCGATGTCACGGCGCAGGTGGAGCAGGGGTCGCGGGCGCTCGCGCGGAGCACGCCCTACCTGCTGGTGCCGCCCACGATCCAGGTCGTGGAGGAGGGGGGCGGCGCCCTGGAAGAGGGGAGCTACCGCTCGGCTCCCGGCGTGGGTCGGCTCGTGCTCGTGCGGAGCTGGGCCTCGAGGGACAACACCATCCGGACGATCTTCCTCGGCCTCTGGAGCATGATGGTCTTCACCACGCTCGCGACCACGTGCATGGATTCAGGGCCGTTCGACGCGATGATGCTGTTCCTGCTCGTGTTCGCTGCCGTGGGCGGGTGGGGCCTCTACCATGCCGTCGCGGGGTTGCTGAACAAGACCTGGATCGTGGTGACCTCCGACGCGCTCACCATCAAGCACGTCCCGCTGCCATGGTCTGGAAACCGGGCAATTCCGCTCTCCGATCTGAAGTCCCTCCGGTACGAGACGGTAGTGACCACGGGAAAGCATGCGAGCACCAGCTACACGCTCTGGGGGAGTCTCCGGGGGGGCGAGAGCGTGGAGCTGCTCAGGGGTCTCCCTTCCTTCGACGAGGCGCGTTTCATCACGGAGCGGGTGGAGGAGCACCTCGCCGACATGAAAGAGTCGCGCGGGGCGAGGTTCTTGCCGAGGTGAGCGGTGATAGCGTGTGGCCGTGGATATCCGCTGCACGCGCTGCTCCGCGCCGGTCTTCGAGGACGAGGTGACCCTCAGGGCCTCCGAGCGCCTCGATCCGTGAGGTGACCTGGCGTGGCTACCCTGGGTGAATGATGAGCACGGAGCGAGCAAGAGAGACGGCGGAAGCGCAGGGCGCCATGGCGCGCCTGGCGCTGGGGTTCACGGCGTGGGCCGAGCGGTGGTTCCCCGACTCGTACGTGTTCGCGGCGGTGGCGCTGGTGGCGGTGGCGGTCGGGGCGCTGGTCATGGGCGCGCCGCCGCTCGCGGTGGCGAAGGGGTTCGGGGACGGGTTCTGGTCGCTGATCCCGTTCACCATGCAGATGGCGTTCGTGGCGCTCACCGGGTACGTGGTCGCCAGCTCGCCGCCCGCGGGTCGGCTCATCGCGCGGCTGGCGGCGGTGCCTCGCACGGGGAGGGGAGCCATCGCCGCGGTGGCCACGATCAGCATGCTGGCGTCGCTGCTCAACTGGGGGCTCAGCCTGGTGTTCAGCGGGCTCCTGGTGCGGGCGCTGGCGCGGCGGGCGGAACTGCGCATGGACTACCGCGCGGCGGGGGCGGCGGCGTACCTGGGCCTCGGGGCGACGTGGGCGCTCGGGATCAGCTCGTCGGCGGCGCAGCTCCAGGCCAATCCGGCGAGCCTGCCGAAGCCGCTGCTCCAGATCTCGGGGGTCATCCCCTTCACGGAGACCATCTTCCTCTGGCAATCGATGCTGATGGCGGTGGTGCTGGTGGTGGTGTCCACCGCCATCGCCTGGATGTCGGCGCCCGCGGGGGAGAAGGCGGTGACGGCGGAGGAGATGGGGGTGGCGCTGGAGGGGGCGGGGAGCGCGCTGCCGCGCGAGAAGCTCGGCCAGGCGGCAGGCGAGGTGCAGGCCAAGAGGCCCGGGGAGTGGCTGGAGCACAGCCCGGTGCTGACGGTGCTCCTCGTGCTGATGGCGGTGGGCTGGCTCGGGCAGGAGATGAGCCGCCAGAACCCGATCGTCGCGATCTCGAACCTGAACACCTACAACCTCGCGTTCCTGATGCTGGGGCTCCTCCTGCACTGGCGACCGCGGAGCTTCCTGGATGCGGTGGCGAAGGCGGTGCCGGCGACGGGCGGGGTGCTGATCCAGTTCCCCCTCTACGGGGCGATCGCCACCATGATGACGGCGACGAAGGGGGCGGATGGGCACGCGCTGTCGGACCGGATCGCGCAGCTCTTCGTGGGGCTGTCGACAGCGGAGAGCTTCCCGCTCCTGATGGGGGTCTACTCGGCGGTGCTGGGGTTCTTCATCCCCTCGGGGGGAGGGAAGTGGATCATCGAGGCGCCGTACGTGATGCAGGCGGCGAACGATCTGCAGGTGCACCTGGGCTGGGCGGTGCAGGTGTACAACGCGGCGGAGGCGCTGCCGAACCTGGTGAACCCGTTCTGGATGCTGCCGCTGCTCGGGGTGCTGTCCCTCAAGGCGCGGGACATCGTGGGCTTCAGCTTCCTGCAGCTCCTCGTGCACGCGCCGCTGGTGCTGTTCATGCTCTGGGCGCTGGGGCAGACGCTCGGGTACACGCCGCCCGTGATGCCCTGAAGGGCCCGAGGGGCGAGGGTCACGGGCGGCGGGCCGCCTACCTGGCGCCGAGGGCGGCGGCGCGGGCCTTGGCCTTCTCGTAGAGCGCGAGGCGCTCCTTCGTGCGGGCGTCGATGAACTGGACGAGGCCCTCCTCCAGCTTCTTCCTGGCCCCGGCGCAGTCCTTCTCCGCCTTGTTCTCGTACTTCTTGGGGATGGCGGTGAGCTTGCCGCGTTTGCTGTCGAGCGACTCCGGGGAGGCATCGATCTTCTCCCCTTCCTTGCGGCCCTCGGCCCAGGTCTTGTTCACGCATTCGAACCAGGCGTCGTCGAGCGCCTCGATGTCGGTGCCGGCCTTCGCCGGGACGGCGTTGCCCTTGGCGAAGCCGCGGATGGTGTCGACGTCGACCAGCGTGTGCTGCAAGGGGGCCGGCCAGCTCGCCGGGGAGCCCGCGCCCGTGTCGATAGGCAGCCCCTCCTTGTCGACGTCGTTCGGGATGCTGAGCCGGTAGCGTCCGCCGTCGAGCGAGACGAAGATCACGTTGCCGCTCTCGACCATCCACACCATGCCCGGCGTGCCCGCTGCGAGCGGCGGCGGCCACCCCTTGAGCTGGTAGGTGCGGAGGCGGCTCGGGTCGCCGAAGGCCACCCGGCCTCGGAGCATGCCGCCATGCTTCGCCAGGCCCTTGGCAGCCTTGTCCCAGGGGTCGTCGGAGGGGTAGCCGCCGAGGTCACCGCCGAGGCCCTGCTGGCTTCCGCCGATGTACTCGGAGGCTGGCGCCCACCGCCCCCCCGGGGCGCCCTTGGCGCTCACGCGCACCAGCATGGAGGCGTCGATCGCAGCGAGCGCCTCCTCGATCTTGGCGAGGTTGCCGGAGTCCTCGGGCTTGAACTGCGGCAGCCGCTTCAGGACGGAGATCGCCTGGAACTGCTCCCCGGCCTTCTCGTAAGGCGTCTTCTCGGGGGGCGGGGTGGCGGCGCCGCGGTGGGTCGGCGCGCCGAGCGGGTCGGCCTCGGCGTCGCGGTTGAGGGCGGTGGCGAGGTCGCGCACGGAGCGGGGCGTGACGTTGGCGCGCGCCTCGGGGCGGATGAACCAGAGGTCACCCTGGGTGCCGAGGAAGAGCCAGTGCTTGCCTTCGGGGCCGTTCAGCCAGTGTCCCACGCTGTCGCCGCGATCCCTGGCCGCCTCGACGAACAGCTCGACGACGTCGCTCTGCTTGTCGAGGCGGACCTTGGGCAGGTCCCCGAGGCGGTCGAGGACCAGCGCGACGAAGCCGTCCGCGCTCGAGTAGTGCCCGAGCCGGAAGGCCGGAATCTTCTCGTCGCGCTTCTTCGGGGCTGCCGCGCCGTCGTTCGCGGTCTGCGGCGGCGGGGCGCTCGCGGAGGGCTCGCATCCGAGCGGGGAGAGGAGGCCAAGAGCCAAGGGTATCCAGCGCAAGGTTCGCATCGACGCGGAGCGTATCATTGCTGTCGAGCGCGTCGCGCCCATGACGAGGTGCGGCATTGCCCTCGCGCGGGAGTGCCGTCGCGGGCGCGTCGCTCACCAGCGCGCGCACCCGCCGGTCGCGTGCCGGCTTTCGGCGATGCGGGAAGGGTGTTACCCCTGGGCTTGGGAGTCGATCGATGGATGCAGCGAGCGGGCGCATTGCCGCATCCAGAACGCCGGGTCGGTCTCGCCTGGCGTATCGCAGCCTGCAGCGTGCAGGCGTTGCCGGGAGGCGAGCCTCTCCCGTGAGGCAGGCCAGGGGGGCTTTGCTGGGACTGCTGTGCGTCCTTGCCGGGTGCCTCCGTGGAGAGGTCACCTCGGACCGCGCCGACCTCGCGGCGGAAGGCGCGTCCCCGGTGCTGGCGGCGTCCGCGTCGACCATGCCCGCGGTGAGCGCACCAGGACCTGGGACTTCATCGGGCGCTCCCGAGGCTTCGAGCATGGCGGCTCCTCCGCCGGAGCCCTCCACCGAGGCCGCCACCGAGCCGCACCTCCCGATGCCGCGCCCCTACCGCGGCCGGCTTGGCGCTGCCGTGGCGCTGAATGCGACGTGCGTGTCCTGCCACGCGGAGGAGGCGGCGGCGTGGCGCGGCTCGCACCACCAGCGCGCTCACCTGAACCCCGCGTTCCGGGAGGCCTTCACCATCGAGCCCACGGCGTTCTGCCGCGGCTGCCACGCTCCCGAGGCCGACCCGAGGAAGGATCCGCCGGCCGCGGTGGGCCAGCTCGGGGTCGCCTGCGTCACCTGCCACGTGACCGAGGAGGGGTCCGTGCTCGCTGCCACGGTTCCGGGGACTGCACCGGCAGCGCCAGGAGGCGCGGATCTCCCGGCCACGGTCGGCATGCCTCACGCGGTGCAGAGGTCGCCGGAATTCGCCCGGACCGGCGGGTGCGTCGGCTGCCACGAGTTCCGTTTCCCGCTGGCGCCCGGCGACGAGGATGCACACTTCATGCAGACCACGGTGAGGGAGCACCAGCGCTCGCCCTCGGCCGGGAAAGCGTGCGCCGCGTGCCACATGCCCGTGGTGAAGGGGCGTCGGTCGCACGCCTTCGCCGAGGTCCGCGATCCGGAGTGGCTGAGGGACCACCTGCGGGTGACGGCCGCGCGCGTGGAGGAGGACACGGTCCGCCTCACGCTCGTCCAGACCACGCCGGGGCACGCCTTCCCCACCGGGGACCTGTTCCGGAGGCTGGAGGTCGGGTGCGAGCTGCGCCGTGCCGATGGGAAGGTGGTGCGCCGCGAGGTGCGCCACCTCGCCCGCCACTTCGAGGCCGTCCCGGGGAAGCCGGGGCGACACCTCGACCGCGACGACCGCGTGGAGAGCGCGCCGAAGACCGTTGACATCGAGCTGTCAGTGCCGCCGTCTGCGCCGCCCTCCGATCACATCGCCTGGTGGGTGACCTACCAGCGGGTAGCGACCGTCGGCGCGGGGACAGACCCGAGCCAGGCGCGGGTGGAGTCCGAGGTCAAGCTGCATGCGGGGGTGCTGCGGTGATGCGATCGCGATGCCTCGCCTGGTTGCTGCCGCTCTGCATGATCGTCGTGGGGGCGAGCGCCTGCTCCCGCAAGAACGAGCAGGCGGAGGTCACGCCCCAGAAGGAGACGCCGGCCGTGGCGGAGGCGCCGTCGAGCGCCCCGTCCGGCGCCCCGAGCGCAGGGCGCGCCGTGGATCCGACGCCAGCGACGAAGGCCATCCCCACCCTCGTTCTGGAGCGGTTCTCGCCGGAAGGGGTCTCCCTGAGCAACGTCTATCCCATCGAGGGCGCGCTGGCGGTGGTGGACGGCCTGCGGGTGGGCCGGCTCGTGGGCGAGAAAGTGGAGTGGTTCGCCACGCTCCCCGAGATGAACCAGTGGCTCGGAGGCAGCTCCATCCGCGACGTGCTGGGGGCGTGGCCCGACGCCGTCGACGTGCTCTACACCTCCAACAACGGCAGGGCGCTGCAACCCTCGTACTTCCCGCTGACCGGCAAGGGCGTCCAGCACACCCTGGCGCCCGGCGGAGGCAACGCCGACGTGCTGGGGGTGGTGCGCCTCGGCAAGACGACCTTGCTGGGAGGGTGGACCCACTTCGCAGGGTTCGAGATCAAGGCTGTGCGTGGACCAGGCGTGAGCTTCAAGCTGCAGACCGGCGCGGAGGCCGGGTGCAAGGAGGGCGAGCTTGAGAACTTCGCCAGGTCGGAGGAGCCGATCGCCGTCATGCCCGTCGCCTTCGGGAGCACCCCGCAGGGCACCGTGATGACCCTCGGGACCCTCTGCGACAAGCGCGGGCCGGTCGCGGAGGTGTGGGACAAGCCCGGCAAATCACGCCTCGTCGACCTCGGCCCGTGGGTGAAGGAGATGAGCTACCGGCCCCAGATCCTGCAGGGCACTGGCGACGAACTCTGGATCCATACCGACAGCATCACGCCCATCGTGCACTACCTGAACGGCACCTTCTCGGCCCTGCCCAAGCTCGACAAGCCGATGAAGAACGTCTTCGTCTCCCAGCAGCGTCAACTCCACGTGAATGACGGACACACCATCCATCGCCACGAGGACGGTACATGGGTTCCCGTCGCGCACCTCGCGTGGCCGCCGGAGTTCTGGAGCATTGATCTCCACGAGGGCACCTTCTGGGTCAGCGCCGGAGGGCTCCACCGGCTCCGCGAGGGCAAGGGCGTGGCGTTCGAGGAGGGCTGCGCCACGCCCTTCGTGTTCCTCTACGACGTCAGCTCCAAGAACCCGGCCGACTTCACGTTTCCCACGACCCGCAAGGCGCTCGCCACGTTCCCGAGCGTCTCCGAACTCCGCCTCGTCGAGTTCCAGGAGAACGGCCGCCGCCTCGGCGTCACGGTGCCCAGCAAGGAGCAGGGCGAGGCCCTCATCGCGCACGTGGAGGCGACCATGAAGGACGAAGCGCCCAGGCTGCTTTGCTACGAGCCGCAGAAGCCCCGGGTGATCGAGCTGGCGCCGAAGAGCAAGTGAGCGCCCTGGCACGCCGAGACCGCCGCCGTGCATCGCCACGGCACCCGTACGATGCACACCCTTTCTTCAGAAGCATGGCCATGAGAACCCAACGAGCCGCGTGGGCGCTGTCGCTCTGCGTGATGGCCGCGTCTTCGAGCGCCTGCTCCCGCGAGGAGAAGCAGGAGGAGGTCACACCGCAGAAGGACTCGCCGGCCGTGGCGGAGGCGCCGTCAAGCGCACCGTCTGGCGCGCCGAGCGCAGGGCTCGCCGTGGACGCGAAGCCGGCGACGAAGACGATCCCCACGCTCGTCATGGAGCGGTTCTCGCCGGAAGGGCTCCTCCTGAGCAGCGTCTATCCCATCGAGGGCGCGCTGGCGGTGGTGGACGGCCTGCGGGTGGGTCGGATCGTGGACGAGAAGGTGGAGTGGTTCGGCAAGCTCCCCGAGCTGAACCAGGGGTTCGGAGGCAGCACCATCAACGGCGTGCTCGGGGTGTGGCCCGACGCCGTCGACGTGCTCTACACCTCCAACAACGGCAGGGCGCTGCAACCCTCGTACTTCCCGCTGACGGGCAAGGGCGTCCAGCACACGCTCGCGCCCGAGGGAGGCGCCGCCTCCGACGTGCTGGGGGTGGTGCGCATGGGCCAGACGACCTTGCTGGGAGGGCGGACCTTCTTCAGCGGATTCGAGCTCAAGACCGTCCGTGGGCCAGGCGTGAGCTTGAAGCCGCAGACTGGCGCGGAGGCCGGGTGCAAGGAGGGAGAGCTCGACGACCGCGCCGTGTCGGCGGAGCCGATCGCCGTCATGCCCGCCGCCTTCGGAGGGACTCCGCAGGGCACGGTGATGACCCTCGGGACCCTCTGCGACAAGCGCGGGCCGGTCGCGGAGGTGTGGGACAAGCCAGGCAAGTCACGCCTCGTCGACCTCAGCCCGTGGGTGAAGAAGATGAGCGACCGGCCCCGGATCCTGCCCGGCACTGGCGACCAGCTCTGGATCTACACCGACGAAACCACACCCCTCCTGCAGTACCAGAACGGGACCTTCTCGGCCCTGCCCAGGCTCAACAACCCGATACTGGTGAACGCCTTCGTCTCCTCGCAGGGTCAGCTCCACGCGAGCGACGGGCTGACCATCCATCGCCACGAGGACGGCACGTGGGTGCCCGTCGCGCGCCTCGCCTGGCCGATGCAGTTCTGGAGCATCGCCCTCCACGACGGCACCTTCTGGGTCAGCACCGGAGCGCTCCAACGGCTCCGCGAGGGCAAGGACGTGGCCTTCAAAGAGGGCTGCGCCACGCCCTTCGTGCACCTCCATGTCGTGAGCGACAAGAGCCCGGCCGACCTCACGTTCCCCGCGACCCGCAAGTCGCTCGCCGCATTCCCGGGAGCCGCCGAGATCTCGCTCGTGGAGTTCTACGATGGCTACCGCCGCCTCGGCGTCAAGGTGACCAGCAAGGAGCAGGGCGAGGCCCTCATGGCGCACATGAAGGCGACCATGAAGACGACCATGAAGGACGAAGCGCCCAGGCTGCTCTGCTACGCGCCGGCGAAGCCTCGGGTGATCGACATCGCCGCCAAGGGCAAGTGAGTGCCCTGTTACGCCGAGACCGCCGCCGAAACCGCCGCCATGCACGGCCATGGCACCTGCACGATGCGCACCCTTCATCCAGGAGCATGGCCATGAGAACCCAACGAGTCGCGCGGGCGCTGTCGCTCTGCGTGCTGGCCGCGTGTTCGAGCGCCTGCTCCCGCAAGGACAAGCAGGAGGAGGTCACGCCGCAGAAGGAGACGCCGACCGTGGCGGAGACGCCGTCGAGCGCCCCGTCCGGCGCGCCGAGCGCAGGGGTGGCCGTGGCCCCCGAGCCAGCGACGAAGACCGTCCCCACGCTCGTCGCGGAGCGGTTCGCGCCTGGAGGTGACGCGCTGGAGGCGGTCTACCCGGTCGAGGGTGCGCTCGCGGTGGTGAAGGACCGGCGCGTGGGTCGGATCGTGGGCGAGAAGGTGGAGTGGCTCGGCACGCTCCCCGAGCTGAACGGTTCGCTCAACGGCAGCACCATCACCTCCGTGCACGGGGTGTGGCCCGACGGCATCGACGTGATCTACATGTCCAACAACTACAGGGCGCTGCAGCCCTCGTACTTCCCGCTGACCGGGAAGGGTGTGCAGCACACCGTCCTCCCCGGGGCGAACGGCGGCGACGTGCTGGGGGTGGTGCACCGCGGCGACTCGACCCTGCTGGGAACGTGGAGCTTCACGGAGGGCTTCGTGATCAAGAACGTGCGCGGGCCAGGGATGAGCTTCTCGCAGCAGAGCCCGGAGCAAGCCGGGTGCAAGGAGGGTGACTTCGAAGAGGGAAGCCGGCTGTTCCCGTTGCCTGCGGTCACGCCCTACGTCTTCGGGGGGACCCCGCAGGGCACGCTGATGATCTTCGGGAACCTCTGCGTGAAGCGCGGGCCGGTCGCGGAGGTGTGGGACAAACCAGGCAAGTCGCGCATCGTCGACCTCGGCGCGTGGGTGAAGAGGATGAGCAGCGAGCCCACGATCCTGCAGGGCACCGGTGACGAACTCTGGGTCCACGTCGACGCGAAAGAGCCCATTCTCCACTACCAGAGCGGCACCTTCTCGGCCCTGCCCACGCTCGACAAGCCGGTGACGAAGGTCTTCGTCTCCCAGCAACGTCAGCTCCACGCGAGCGACGGGCAGACCATCCACCGCCACGAGGACGGCAAGTGGGTCCCCGTCGCCCACTTCGCATGGCCGATGCCTCTCCAGAACCTCGTCCTCGACCAGGGCACCTTCTGGGCCACCAGCGGAGGCGTCCAGAGGTTCCGTGAGGGCAGCAGCCTGGCCATGCACGACGGCTGCGCGACCCCCTTCGTCTTCCTCTACGACGTCAGCGACAAGAACCCGGCCGACTTCACCTTCCCCACCACCCGCAAGGCGCTCGCCACGTTCCCGGGAGCCGCCGAACTCTCGCTTGTGGAGTTCCGCGAGGGCACCCGCCGCCTCGGGGTGAAGGTGCCCAGCAAGGAGCAGGGCGAGGCCCTCCTCGCCCACGCGAAGACGGCCATGAAGGACGAAGCGCCCAGGCTGCTCTGCTACGCCCCCACGAAGCCCCGGGCAATCGCGCTGGCGCCGAAGGCCAAGTGAGCGCCTCGGCGCCCCGAAACCGCCGCCCCTCCTCGCCGTAGGACCAGCACGATGCGTACCCTCCCAGCGTTGCTACCCCTGCTCGCCTCCCTCCTCCTCGCGTGCCAGACGCCGCCCGGTGCCCAGGCGTCAAGCGCGTCCAACGCGCCCGCCGGCACGCCCGCGGGCGAGGGCAACCAGGGCACGCCGAAGCTCACCAGCGACAAGCTCATCGCGCCCGGCCCCGACGGCCGCCGCCCGACTGGCACCGACCCTGGCAGCGTCGGGCAAGGCACCCCGCTCACGCCCCGCCCGGGCCACGAACTCGCGGCATTCGCGGCGGGCTGCTTCTGGGGCGTGGAGGATGCGTTCCGGCAGATCCCGGGCGTCACGGCCACCGCCGTGGGCTACACGGGCGGCCACACCAAGAACCCGACCTACGAGGAGGTGTGCGACCACGGCACCGGCCACGCCGAGGCGGTGCTCGTCGAGTTCGACCCGAAGGTCCTCTCGTACGAGCGCCTCCTCAAGGCCTTCTTCCAGATCCACGACCCCACCACGCTGAACCGGCAGGGCCCCGACGAGGGCGATCAGTACCGGAGCGGGATCTTCACGTTCTCCGAGGCGCAGGCCGAGGCCACCCGCCGCGCCCTCGTCGACGCGCAAGCGCAGCACCAGGACAAGATCGTCACCAAGGTCGAGCCGATCGGGTCTTTCTACAAGGCCGAGGGCTACCACCAGCAGTACTCCGAGCGCACCGGGCACCACGGCTGCCCCGTCGGCAAGCTCACGGGGATCTGAGTCTCCACGAGGGGGACGCGCGTCCCCTCGCCGTGGGCTTCCTGGGAGGCGTCGGCCTCAGACCGTGATCACGATCTTCCCGAAGTGCGCCCCCGACTCCAGGTACTTCAGCGCCTCGGGGGCCTCCTCGAACGCGAACACCCGGTCGATCACCGGCTTGATCCGGTGCTCCACGAGCACCCGGTTCATCTCCTCGAACATCACCCGGCTCCCCACGAACACCGGGATCACCGCACCGCCCGGATGCGCACCAGCGCCTGACCGGGGCCCGCCTTGGGCGCGTCCCGCTCCACCTGCACCCACGCACCCGTTCCGCCCGCGGTCTTCGTCGCTCGTCGCTCGTGCGCCTTCATCGCCTCGGTCTCTTCCGTCTGCGCGCCAGGGCGCCACGGTGATGCTCGGCGGCTCGAACCTGAAGGCGCCAGAACCCGCCCTCCCAGGGGAACATTCCCGTGCCGGGCACCCCTGCCGGGGCGCGGTCCAGCTCAGGGTTTACCCTTTGCGGCTTCTGCAAATGCCTTCCACGTCGCCTCGGCAGCGCCGACCGCCGCTCGGGCGCCGTCGCGCACGATGGGGGTGCGGAGCAGCAGCGTGTCTTCCGCGAGGAGCTCGGCCAGCCGCGCCTCGCTGGGGCCGAGGTGCTGGAGCCCGCGCTCCTTCACCCGCGGGCTGCTCTCGTCGTAGAGCGCGCGCATGCCCCCCACCGCGCGCGCCACGCTGGCCAGCTCGCCCTTGGAGAGGCCCTTCTCGCGCAGCTCGACGAACTGCACCTTGATGCCTCTGTCCGCAAAGAACCGCTGCGCCGCACGCGTCACCTTGCATTTCGCGGTGCCGAAGATCTGGATCACGGCTGGTGCTCCTCTGTCGCAGCCTCGGCCACAGGCGATGAACCAGGAATCGCGGGAGGACCGTCGACGCGCACGAGGCGTAGTTTACCAGCCGGAGCGGTTTTGCCGTGAGGTCGACCGCCATGCCGCGCGATCACCCCGCGAACGCGCGGTGAGCAAGCGTGGATGTCATGCAGAACGGGCTTCCGATGGGGCGCGTGTGTCGCCATGGTTCGCGCTGCCTCTTGCGCGCAGCGCCGATGAACGAGAGGGCTCTGCGCGCGAGCAGGAACCACACCTGGAGACCGACATGTCGATGAACATTTTCACGCGGAACGCCTCATGGCTCATGTGCTCGCTGCTCGCGCTCGGCGGATGCGGCGCGGTCGATGCCGAGGATCTCGCCGACGCGGACCTGGAGGATCTCACGGGCGAGTCCTCGGAGGCGCTGACGGTGACGTACCGGAGCAGCGCCGTCGCCAGCGGGGCGAGCCTCGCGTCGCTCACCCTCGGCAAGCCTGCGGGCACCGCGCAGGGAGACGTCCTGCTGGCGCGCATCGCCAACCGGAACAACGCCACCGCGACCGTGACGCCGCCGGCGGGCTGGACGCTGATCCGCTCGGACCAGAGCGCCTCGCAGCTCAAGGCGTGGGTCTTCTACAAGGTCGCGGGCGCCTCGGAGCCAGCGAGCTATGCCTTCGCGATCGACCTCGCCAGCAACATGGCGGGCAGCATCCTCGCGTTCTCGGGGGTCGACACCGCGAACCCCATCGACGCGCACAGCGGCCAGAAGAACGGCCTCACTGCCAGCTTCGACGCGCCTCCCGTCACCACCACCGCGGCGAACGGGCTCGCCGTCTGGTTCGGGTCGCAGGTGTGGGCCGGGGCGACGTGCCCCGCGAGCCCCATCGTCCCGCCCTCCGGCTTCACCGAGCCGCTCGACACCTGCCTGCCCTCGTCCTCCACGGCCATCCTCTACAACGCGGCGTACAAGCAGCTCGGCGCGGCGGGCCTGCAGCCGGCGTTCAACGGCAGCTCGCCGTACCCCAACACCAACACCGCGCAGGTCGTGGCGCTCAGGCCCGCGGGGGCTCCGAGCTGCTCTGTCGGCGACACGTTCTCGACCACCGTGACCACGGTGGGCACCGTGGCCTCGACCGCGATCGTCGAGCCCTCCGGGATCGCGGCGAGCCGGGTGACGCCCGGGGTCATGTACGTGCACAACGAGGACACCACGGCCGTGGTCGCGATCAGCACCACCAGCGCGGCCACGCTGGGGAGCTTCAACGTCTCCAACGTGACCCCGGCGGACTGGGAGGACGTGGCGACGGGTCCCTGTCCGGCGGGGCAGTGCATCTTCATGGGCGACATCGGCCGGTCCAGCGCGAACTTCCCCACGCCTCCCTCGACGTTCGCGGTCTACCGCATCCCGGAGCCCAACATCGGGGCCGGTCAGACGAGCGGCAACCTCACCGCGGATGCCTTCCCGTTCCAGTACCCCGACAGCCCGAAGGACGCGGAGTCCATCATGGTGCACCCGACCACGGGTGACATCTACATCATCACCAAGTCGGGCACGGGCCTCAGCAAGGTCTACAAGTTCCCGACCCCGCTGCCGACGCCGGGGACCATGTCGACCCTGATCTTCGTGTCGAACCTGCAGCTCCCCACCACCACGGACCCCAACGTCTCCTACGCGACGTCGGCCGCCATTCACCCCTGCGCCAACCGCTTCCTGCTCCGCACCTACCGGCGGGTCTACGAATTCCGCGCCGCCGCGGGAGCCGCCTTCGAGACCGCCTTCGCCGCCACGCCCGTCACCCTGACGGACACCGTGGAGGGCCAGGGGGAAGCCATCGAGTACCAGAGCAACGGCGCCGGGTACTTCACCATGAGCGAGAGCCCCTCGCCCTTCAAGCTGAAGCACGTCAGCCGGCAGTAGCCGCGCCGCGCGCCTTTCCTGCGTATCTGACGCGTCCTGCATGGGCGGGTAGATCGGACGCGAACGCGCTCGCGCCGCGGGTATACCATGCCGCCCACGGTCCGATGAGGACCGGAAAGGATGACCATGCAGGACGCGTCGAAGCGGGTGGCGTTGATCACCGGCGCCAACAAGGGGATCGGGTTCGAGGTAGCGCGCAGCCTGGGAGAGGCCGGCCTGACCGTCCTCCTGGGCGCCCGCGACGCCGGGCGAGGCGAGGAGGCGGCGAAGAAGCTCCGTGATCAGGGCTTCGATGCCCGGTTCCTCCACATCGACGTGGCGCAGTCGGAGACCATCAAGGCCGCGGCGGCGACGATCGGCGCCGAGTTCAAGAGGCTCGACGTGCTGGTCAACAACGCGGGGATCATCGACCGCGCCGACGGGCCTCCCAGCACGGCGGATGTGGGGGCGGTCCGGCGCGTGTTCGAGACCAACTTCTTCGGCGCGCTCGAGGTCACCCAGGCCATGCTGCCGCTCCTCAAGGCCTCGTCAGCAGGGCGGATCGTCAACGTGTCCAGCGGGCTCGGCTCGCTCGCGCTGAACGCCGATCCCGCGAGCCCGTTCGCGGCCTTCAAGATCATCGGCTACAACGCCTCGAAGGCCGCCCTGAACATGCTGACCGTCCAGCTCGCGTACGAGCTGCGGGACGCGGGGATCAAGGTGCACTCCGCGGACCCTGGCTACACCGCCACCGATCTCAACGGGAACAGCGGCACGCAGACCATCGAGGAAGGCGCGCGCGAGACGATCCGCCTCGCGCTCTTGCCGGCAGACGCACCCACGGGCGGGTACTCCAGCAAGGATGGTCCCGTCCCCTGGTGAGCGGGTGAGCGGGGGCGCTTCACCTCCGGGGCCGTCGCCCGGCCCGGCTCCGTGCGCGGCGGCGGCGCTGGGCCAGGGCGGCCAGGGCCCCGAGCGCCAGCGGCTCGATCCCCATGAGGCCGCACGCGGGGGCCTCCTCGGGCTCCTGTGCTCCGGAGACCTTCACGCGCTTGGCTCCTGCTGTCGGTGAGGTGCAGGTGACGCGCGCCCCCTCGGCCGTGCAGTCGAGCGCATCGCCCTCCGTCTCGATCCGAAGCCGCGCGCGCGCCGCGCGGGTGAGTGACGCCAGCGGGACGAACAGCTCGGTCTCGCCGGCGTCCGGATCGTGGTCCCACGCCAGGGTGATCGTGCCGCTCTCCGGGTCGTCCACGGTGGTCACCTGGAGACCTGTCGGCGTCCCTGCAATCCGCCGCGCGGCGGGGCGGAGGCGGAAGTTGGGGCGCGTCGTGCCCTCGCCATCGACGATGCTGAAGTCCTCCTGGTTCCAGCCGTCCTTCCGGGTGTCGGTCCAGCCCGGCGTGTAGACCCACTGCGCGCCCGAGGCGAGCCGGGCGTCGAGGTGCCCGTACAGCGCGTCCATGTACGCGATGGCATTGCCGGCCTCCGCGGGCGCCCCGAACTCGCCCAGGAAGAGCGGCGCTCCCCACGCCGTCGCCTCCTCCTGCATGAGATCGAAGGTCGCTGCCGGATCGGTGCCGTTCCAGGTGTGGAGGAGCGCCACCATGGCGTCGTAGAAGTGGGGGGCGTACGCGACGTTCTCGAAGGTCGGGGGCGGGAGTTCGGTCGCCTTCCCGGCGCTGGTGAGGGCGTGCGGCGAGACGAAGACGATGGCCTCGGGGCTCGCCTTGCGAAGGGCCGCAGCGGCGTCGGCGTGGAGAGCGGGGATCTCCGTCGCCTCGTCGCCCCAGGGCTCGTTGAGGATGTCGTATCCGATCACCGCCGGCTCCCCTGCGAGGCGCTCGGAGACGCTCTCCAGCATGAGGAGGAACCGGGTCCTCGCGCCGTGGGTGTCGGCGTAAAACGCGGTCCAGGCCGTCATCATCTCGGTGTCCTGGGCCATCCTCACGCCCCAGTTGACGCAGTCGGGGCCGTTGTCCGGTTCGAGGGGGGCCAGCTCGGGGGGAAGCGCCCAGCGCGGGAAGCCGTCGCCGCAGCCACCGATGGTGAAGCGCGAGAACCCGTCCTGGTGGAAGTCGACGACGACGTGGAGCCCCCGCTCCCCGGCCGCGCGGGCGGCTGCCGCGTAGTAGTCGAGGTAGGCGGCGTCGTAGGCGCCCGGCTCGGGCTCGTAGGCCTCCCAGGTGAAGAGGAGGCGGACCACGTTCATCCCGGCGTCCCGCAGGGGATCGAAGAGGGTGGGTTCCGCGGCAGGCATGAAGGGGGGGACCTTGGAATCTCCGGCCACGTTGACGCCGCGGAGGATCACGGCGCCGCCGCGCGCGTCGCGGAAGAAGCCGCCCTCCACGTGGAGGGCACCGGCGGCAGCGCAGGGCGCGGAGGCGAGCAAGGTGGCCGCGAGGAGCGGGAAGCCGAGGCGAAGACGGTTCGCGGGGCGCAGCATGGGGGGCAGAGAGTACGCCGAGGCGAACGGTCGAGGGGAGTGCGTCACTTCGCCTTGCGTTTACGGGTGCGCGTCGGCGGAGGTGCCTTGGGGAGCGGGGCGGGCGGGGCGGGCGGGTCGGGCGGAGCGGCCAAGGCGATGGCCACGACGCGGCCGAGCTCCTCGCGGAGCGCGTCGACGTTGCTCCCGCCGAGTTGGCCGCGGACGTGCTCCTGGGTCTGCTCCCACAGGGGGAAGGCTGCCTCGATGGCGCGCTCGCCCTGCCGCGTGAGGAAGACCAGGCGCGCGCGCGCATCGGCGGGGTCGCGCGCGACGCGGACGAAGCCGGCCTTCTCGAGCGGTACCAGGTTCCTGGTGAGCGTCGTGCGATCCATGACGAGGCCCTCCGCGAGGGCGCCGATGTTGGCGCCCTCGTCGCCGCACGTCGCGACCGCCGCGAGCATGGTGAGCTGGGAGGCCTGGATCCCTGCCGGCCGCAAGCTCTCGTCGTAGAGACGCGTCAGCGCGCGGGAGGCCCGGCGCACGCGCACGCAGGCGCACTGGTTCGCGATGATCCGGGAGGCCTGGGCGAAACCAACCACGAAAAAAGGTGTACGCGCGGCGCGTACACCCGTCAAACGGGGCCCCTGGGTACCTTGACATCTGAACAGGTGCAGGTACACGTATCTCCAGCAGCGCAGCGCAGCGCGCGCACCAGCGTGCTCGCTGGTGCTGCGTCGTGATGCGACATTTCAGGGGGTGATCCGCAAGTAATCGCGCGGTTCGCTGCGAGGGAGAGGTGCGCGCGCCGGGGGTCCGTGGAGGCGGAAACCCATCCGCACGTGCATCCAGGTGTAGATACACGTTCTGCATCTCGAACGGCTCGACGTGGGCAGGGAAGCGCCGCGCGTCGGTCGTCGGTCATGGAAGTGCGTCGACGTGCGCATGCGCGAGCATCCGCCGGGTGGCGTGGGTTGCGTGCATTGCATCGGGTGCATTGCATCGGGTGCATCGCGACGCGCATTGCGTGCGCCGCGTGAAATGGCGCGAGCTTCAAGGAGAAGGGCCATGGGCGCGTTCTTCGTCGTTCCGTACTGCGTGAAGTTCGAGGACAGCATGGCCTACGGGAGCCATCACTACCTCACCAACTTCCGCTTCCAGTGCATCGCCCGCGAGACCCTCTACTTCGCCGAGGGCGCCGATGGAGCGCTCCCCCACGAGGACGATCGAGCGGCGATCCGGCTGCTCACGACCGAGGGATACAGCCGCAACCTGGCCCCCGTCCGGGTGGGAGAGCGCGTCGCGATCTTCATGACCCTCGGCGCCGTCACCCCGTCGAGCGTGTACGGGTACTTCCGGACGGTGCGCTTCGACGGGGAGCCCGTGGCGTGCGGCTACCAGCGCCTCGTGGCCGTGTCCGCGACGAGCGACGAGCTGGCGCCGCTTCCCCGGTCGGTGACCATGCACGTCGGCGCGCTCGACGAGCGGATACCGCACCGGCGCTTCGTGGAACTCGCGTTGCGTGGTGGCGCGGCGCTCCGCGACCTCTTCCCCGAGTACCTGCGCCAGCACGGCGCCGAGGTGGCGCGCCTGCCGCTGTACGACGCGCGCCCGCACCGCAAGCAGTGGGGGGCGACGGACGAGCGCGGGCGCCACCAGGAGGGGAGCGCGCGGGTGGCGCTGCTGCTCCCCGGCCAGGGCTCCTTCGACCTGCGGCTCCTGCGAGGGCTGCACGCGCGGTTCGCCGTGGCGCGCGAGGCTGTCGCCGCCGTGGAGCCCGTGGCGCGTGAGGTGCTCGGCGCCTCGTTCGCGGCGCTCGTGGGCGGAGAGGAGGCGGAGGCGCGGGCCGCCCTCGCCGCGTGCGCCGACCTCGATCAGCTCGGCATTCTCGTCCAGGACCACCTCGCCGTCTCCTTGCTCCGCTCCGCGGGGCTCGAACCAGACGTCGTGGCCGGGCACAGCCTCGGCGAGATTGCAGCGCTGGCTGCGGGCGGCGCGTGGTCGCTGGCCACGGCGGCCGCGGTCGTAGGAGAGCGGGTGCTCGCGCTCCGCGGCGCGCCCTCTGGACGCATGCTCGCGGCGGCTCTCGGGGCGGATCGTCTGCGCGAGGAGATCCGGGGACTCGGGCGGGACGACGTGTTCGTCTCGGTACTCAACGCGGAGGACCAGACCGTCGCGTCGGGCACGGAGGCGGGCATCGCGGCGCTGGAGCAACGGCTCACGGGCGCGGGCGTCCGCGCGACGGTGCTGACGAGCCGCTACCCCTTCCATTCGCCTCTGCTTGCGCCTGCGGTCGGCCCCTTCGCGCGGGCGTTGCAAAGGCGGGGCGGCACGGAGCCCCGCCTCCCCACGTACTCGCCGCTCGACCGGGTGCACTACGCCGGGGGACCGCTCGCCCCGGCGCGCCTGCTCCCCATGCACCTGGTGACGCCGCTCGACTTCGGCGCCGCCGTGCGCGACCTCCACGGTGCGGGTTGCCGCACCTTCGTCGAGTGCGGCGGCGGGAGCACTCTGACCGCCCTCGCGCGCCGGAGCCTGGCTCCCGAGCAAGGCCTCTGCGTGATCTCCACGTTCCGCGTCGGCGAGGAGGTGGTGGCCGAGCACCGCCGGGTGATCGAGGCGCTGCGCGAGGTGGGCTGTGACCTGACGGAGGTCACCCCGCTCCCCGGCGCCCGCGAGCGCGGGCACGGCCCTGCCAGTGACGGTCCGCAGGAGGCCGCGCCACTGGCGGACTTGGCCCCGATTGCCGTTGTCGGCATGGGCGCGGTCCTCCCGGGCTCTGGCGGCGTCGAGGCCTACCTCGCGCAGCTCCTCGCGGGCACCAGCGGCATCGTCGATCAGGGCGCGCGCCACCCGGAGCTGGCCGCCGATTTCCTGAGCCACGAACGCGCCCCCGACAAGACCTACAGCCTGCTCACCGGGGCCGTGGACGCGCTCGGGCCTCACGCCGCGCGCACCGGCTATGACGCCGAGACCCTCGGGCGGTTGCCGAAGACTGCCCGGATGCTGGCGTGCGCGCTCGCCGAGGCCAGGGCGCGCGCCGCGATCCTCGATGACCCCGCGCCCCTGCGCATCGCCTGCGTCCTCGGCTCCACGGCAGACGGCTCCATCGAGCACGACGAGGCAACCCTGCTCCTCGGCGTCGAGCGGGTCCTCGCCCAGGTCACTCCGGACGAGGAGACCCGCACGGCTGTCGCAGGTGCGCTCGCCGAGGCCCTGGGGCTCGACGGCGCGCGGCGGGCAGCGTGCCGCGGCCACCTGGAGCCGCTCGCGCGCGTGGTGCGCGACGTGATCCGGGAGGGCGTGCACACCGTGGTCGTCGACGCTGCCTGCGCGTCGTCCATGCACGCCGTGCACCTTGGCGCGGCGATGTTGCGCCACGGGCTCGCGGACGTGGTGATCGCCGGAGGCGCCTACCAGCCGGGTCCCTCGAACGCCTGTCAGTTCTCGCAGTTCGGTGGGCTCTCCGCCACCGGGAGCCGCCCCTTCGACGCCGCCGCCAATGGGGTCGTGTTCGGCGAGGGGGCGGCCGTGGTCGTGCTGGAGCGGCTCGACGACGCGGTGGCCCGGGGGGACCGGATCGACGCGGTGCTGCTGGGCAGCGGCGTGTCGAGCGACGGCCCGAGCCCCTCGGTCACGGTGCCGCAGCGCCGGGGGCAGACCCTGGCGATGCGTCGCGCCCACGCGCGCGCCGGGATCGCGCCGGCCTCCGTGCAGTACGTCGAGGCGCACGCCACGGCGACGCCGGTCGGTGACGCCACCGAGTTCCAGGCGCTGGCGGAGGTGTTCGGGGGAGACGGGGAGGGGAGAGGCGCGGAGCACGAGGCAGGCGCGAGACGGACCGGCGAAAACGGGGCAGGGGAGTGCGCCCTCCCGCCGACGCCGCGCCTCGGCCTGGGAAGCGTCAAATCGTTGCTCGGGCATACCGGGTGGACGGCGGGCGTCGCCTCGCTCATCAAGGTCGTGCTCGCGATGCGCGAGCGCACCCTCTTCCCGCAGCACGGGTTCCAGGCGCCCAGCCCGCGCATCGACCTGGCGCGTTCGCCGTTCTTCATCCCCACGGAAGCCGTCCCCTGGCAGCCCGCGGGCGGCGACGTGCCCCTGCGGGCGGCCCTCGACAGCTTCGGCTTCGGCGGCACCAACGCCCATCTCGTCGTCGAGGAGCACCGGCAGGACCGCGCCGCGACGCAGCCCCGCACTGCGCGCGCCGCGCGCCCGCCCCGCTCACGCGGCCCCTTGTGCGTGGTCGGCCTGGGCAGCGTCTTCCCGGGAGCGGGCGGGGTGCCCTCGGACGCGCCCTCGGTCGTGCGTTCGGGCGCCCTCACCTTCGACGCCAGCGCGCTGCGCCTCCCGGCCCGCGCGCCCGTCCTCCCGGACGCCTGCGAGGCCATGGATCCCACCCAGATCCTCGCCGCGCTCGCTGCCGAGCGGGCCCTCGACGCGCTGCCCTTCCGCGACCTGGCCGACCGCATCGGCGTCGTCATCGGCCACGAGGGGAAGACCGCCCGGGGAGTGCGCGCCAACGAGCGGATCTTCGGCGACCGCGTCGCCCGGGTGCTCCGCGGCCGGGGCGTGAGCCCAGCGCTCGTCGCCAGTGTCGTCGAGGCACTCCGCGCCGGCTCCCCCCCGACGGGTCCGTACAGCCAGCCGGGCAACATGCCCAACATCATCTCCGGGCGGGTCGCCAACGTCTTCGGCCTGCGCGGCCCGAACTTCGTGGTCGACACCTCGGCGACCTCGCTCCTCGAAGCCCTCGCGATGGCGGAGCTGCTCCTCGACGGAGACTGCGAGGTGGTGCTCGCGGGCGCTGTCAACGCCTTCAGCGACGAGGTGGCGCGCGGCACCTCCGCGACCGACGACCCACGGCCGCTCGGAGACGCAGCCCTGCTCGTCGCCCTGTGCACCGAGTCCACTGCAGCGCGCCACGCCTGGCCAGTCCTCGCCCACCTCCGCATCTCGAACGCGGTGGCACCCGAGCACGCGGGACCCGAGCACGCAGGCACCGAGCACGCGGTCGGCCGCGCCCACGCGTGGCTGCGCGGTGCCGAGGGCGCGGTGGAGCTCGACGCGGCCCTGCGAGGCGCCCACGCCCGCGCCCACGCCTCATGGGTGCGGTGGCCCGGCGATTCCCGGAGCGTTGAGGTTGCACCTTCTCCAACGGCCCTCACGGCCCTCACGGCCCGCGTCGGCTTCGCGACGGGGACCCCGATCCACACCTACGTCCCGGAGATCCGGCCCGCGGCGCTGGAGGCCACCGCGACCCGCCTCCCGTCGCGGGTGCTCCACGTCTGCACGGACGAGACACTGGCCGAGGAGGTGCGCCGCCTGAGCCCAGCGACCGCCGGCATCCTCGTGGCCACCGGGCCCGAGGCGTTCGCAACGCCCGCGAACCCCGCCCCTGCTGACATCGACGGCATCGTCGTCCTCGCCCGCGCTGCCGGGGCCCAGGCCTTCCTCGACGGAGCGCCGGGCTCGTACCGGCCTACCTTGCGCACCCTCTTCGGTGCGGCCCAGCGCTATTACGAGCCCATCGCGCGCGGGGACGTGGCCTTCGCCGCCGTCGTCGTGGACGCTGTCGACGCCGCAGGCCGGCTCGACCCCCTGAGCGGCGCCGTGGGCGGCTTCGTGAAGTCCCTCGCCCGCGAGCTTCCGGACGGCGACGTGCGGATCATCCACGCCGACGCCGGCCTCCCCTCCAGCCCAGATGCTCTCCCTGGTTCGCGCCACCTCTCTCGCTCGGGGCCCCTCCACGGCACAGGCCCCGTCGCCGCAGCGCTCGCCGCCCTCACCGCCGAGTGGCAGCGGCCCCGCCCCGCTGCCCCCGAGGAAGTGGTGGACCTCGGCGGTGTCCGGCACGCCGTGACGCTGGTGCGCGCGCCCGATCCGAGCCCCCCCGCGGTGCCTCCCCTCGGACCCGCATCCGTGGTGCTCGTGACGGGTGGCGCGCGCGGCATCACCGCCCTCCTCGCCGAGGAACTGCTCGAACGTTTCGGCTGCCACGCGGTGCTCCTCGGCAGGTCCCGCCTGGAGGACGCCCCGCCGCACACCCTGGCCATGACCGACGCGGAGCTCGCCGCCCACGAGCGGGACTTCTACGCCGAGGCCCTGCGCGCCGACCGCACCCAGCGCATGGCCACCCTGCGCGACCGGTACGCCCGCCTCCGCGCCGCCCGCGAGGCCCACCAGGTCCTGGCGCGCCTCCGCGCCCAGCGCGGCAGCGTCGCCTACCACGCCGTCGACGTCACCTGCGGCGACGACGTCGACCGGGTGATCGCGGAGGTCGCCGCGGCCCACGGGCGCGTCGACCTGGTGATCCACGGCGCCGGCATCCAGGTCTCGGGCCGGCTGCCCTCGAAGTCGCTGGCGCTGTTCGAGCGCATCGTCGACACCAAGCTCGCCGGCCTCGCCAATCTCTACCGCGCCCTCGCGCGCCACCTCCCCGACGCCCGCCCACACTTCCACCTCGCGACCTCGGCCTTCAGCGCCCTCGGCAACGACGGCCAGCCCGATTACGGCGCCGCCAACGAGGCCATGAACCGCGTCGTCGCCTGCTTCGCCGCAGACGGCGTCGGCGCCGTGTGGTCCAGCGCCGCGTGGCTCGGCTGGAACGGCATCGGGATGACCGCCGGCTCCGAGTACAGCGTGCTCGGCGCGGCGCGCGGCCTCCGCGGCATCGAGCCCGCCGAGGGGCGGCAGCTCTTCGTCGACCTCGTGCTCGGACGTCCCGCGGGCGGAGCGTACGTGCTCCTCACCGACGCGGAGATCGAGCGCTTCCGGCCCCGCATCGCGGCCGACGTTCCCCCGGCCGACGCCTCTCCAGCCGGTTCTCCCCCGGCCAGCGCGATGACCCTCACCTGGACCCTCGACCCGCGCGCCGACCGCTGGCTCATCGATCACCGCGCGTCCACGAGCGCCGTCGCGGCCGGCGCCTACCTCGTCGAGCTGGCCGTCCGCCACGCCCTCGCCACCCGGCCCGCGGACCGCGCGCTCGTCCGTGAGGTCCGCGACGTGCGCTTCCTGGAGCTCCTCCGTCTCCCCGATGACGCGGCGCGCCCCGTACGCACGGTGACGACCCATCAGGCCTCTCTCTCTGGCGGTCGCGTCTCCGTGGCCGTCGAGGTGCGCGGCGACTTCATCCACCGCTCGGGCCTCGTCCTCCGGCCGGACATGGTCTTCGCCGCCTGCGTCGTCGAGCTGGGCCCCGAGCGCGACTCCCTCACGCCCCGGCCCAGCAGCCACGTCGACGGACCCACGCTCGGCGACCCCTACACCGCCCTCGGCGCCCCGCTGCGCCACGCAGGCTGGTTCGACCACCTCGGCACCTTCACCCTCGGGACCACGCGCAAGGCCGCCACCTTCCGCCTCACCGCGGACCCCGCGCTGGAGCGGCTGCGCGACGCCGCCACCCCGTTCCTCCTCCTCGATGCCCTGCTCACCCTGGGCGTCCTGCGCTGCGACCCCGACGGTATGCTCCCCGTCTGCGCCGCCCGCGGCATGGGCCGGATCCGCTTCGGCGCGGCCACGAACGACCTCGCCCTCCGCGACGAGGCGCACGCGCGCGGCCCCGTGCGCCTCGTCGCGACCATCCCCCCCGCCAGCGGCGACCGCATCCTCAGCCCCTGGGCGCAGGCCCAAGGCTCCACGGGCGCGGTCCTGCTCGACGTCGAGGCCCTCGAAGGCCACGTCGTCGGCCGCGTCCCCGGCGACCCGCGTGTCCCCGGCGACCCGCGCATCCCCGGCGACCTGCGCTCTCCCGCACGGCTGCACCTGGGGGCGCCGTGACCCCCCACCTCGCCATGGCCATCACGCCCGCGCATGCCGCGATGGCCGCGCACTGCGCCGCCTACCTGACCTCCGAGGAGCGCCGCGCCTGCGCCGGCCAGCGTCTTCTCTCCCGGCGCGCACAGTCCACCTGCGCGCGCGTCGCTGCGAAATGGCTCCGGCTGGAGACCGACGCTGGCCGCAGCGCCCCGCTCGTCGCCCTCGACGCCGCTTCCCTCGCGGACCACCCGCGCGAGCGTTACCTCGCCTGCGCGCTCTCGGCCCCTGGTCGTCATCCCCCGCGCTTCGACGACGCTGCCCTCGCCGTGTCCCTGACCCACACGGGCGACCTCGCCGCCGCTGCCGTCACCCGCGCTGGCGCCGTAGGCGTCGACATCGAGCGCATCGAGGACCGCGCCGCCTCGTTCGCCGACGAGCATTTCACCCCGCGCGAGCGCGAGGACCTCGCCCGCCACGCCGGGCAGGGCGCCGACCAGCCCACCCTCGACACCTTCCTCTGGAGCGCCAAGGAGGCCCTCTACAAGACGGGCGCCCTCCCTTTGCCCGCCCAGTTCTCCTTCCGCGATCTCGAGATCGCGCTCACGCCGGACACCGCGCCCTTCGCGCGCCCGTGCGTCCGCGCCTTCACGCTCACCGCGTGCGGCGCGCCTTTCTTCGGCTGGGCCGTGCTGACCGGGACCTTCGCGCTCGTCGCGGTCGTCGCGGCTCCGCCGGCCGCGGCGCTGAAACGTGCAGCTCTCACCCTTCACGAGGATTGAACCATGCAATCGCAAGATCTCCTGGAACAGGTGCGCTCGGTCTTCGTGCGCATGACGCGCTACCCCGACGAGGTCGTCGTCGCCGAGGCCGATCTGGAGCAGGATCTCGGCATCGACTCGGTGAAGCGCGGCGAGATCCTCGCCGCCCTGCGCAGCGAGCTTGGCCTCTCGGAGGCGCTCAAGGCGTCACCCGATGAGCTGCGCACGGTGTCCCGCATCGCCGATGTCCTGGGCCGCACGCTCTCCTCTGCCGACGGCCCCGCGCCACGGAACGGCAGCACCAGGCCGGGCGGACCTTCGGACACCCCTCCCGCAAGCCCCATCCCCGCGCCCGCCGTGGCCTCCCGGCCATCCGCCGCGCCCGCCGTGGCCTCCCGGCCATCCGCCGCGCCCGCCGCGTCCTCCCTCGTGGCCGACGTCCTCGCCGAGGCCACCCGTCACCCTGTCGACCTCCTCGTCCCCCACGCCAGGCTGGAGGAGGACCTCGGCATCGACCACCGCCGCCGCGACAAGATCCGCGACCTCCTCTGCCAGCGCGGCGCCCTCCCCGAAGCCCTCGCCGCATCGCTCGACGAGGCGCGCACCGTCGGCGATCTCGCCCGGCTTCTCGCGGCGCCCACCCACCCCGCCTCTCCTGCGCAGCACGCCTCCGGAGCCACGCGCGCCCCTGACGCCACGCGCGCGCCCCACGCCTCCCCGGAGCCCGGATCTGCGCTCGCGGGCAAGACGGTCCTCGTCACTGGATCGAGCCGCGGCCTCGGCCGCGCCATCGCCACCGCCCTCGGCCGCGCCGGCGCCCGGGTCGTGATCAACAGCTTCCACTCGCGCGACGATGGCGAGGCAGTCGCCGACGCCATCCGCAGCGCTGGCGGCGACGCCGTGCACGTCTGGGGCTCCGTCGCCAACCCCATCCACGTCGAGGCCATGTTCGACGCCATCGCCCGCGACGTCGGCGAGCTTCACCACTTCGTCAGCAACGCCTCCAACGGCCGCTTCGCCCCCCTCGACCAGACCACGCCCGAGCACTGGGAGCTGGCCTTCCGCACCAACGTCGTCGGCTACCACCAGTGCGCCGTCCGCGCCGCGCGCCTCATGGAGCGCCAGGGCGGCGGCCGCATCGTCGCCCTCTCCTCGAACGGATCCACCCGCTACCTGGAGCACTTCGGCGCCATGGGCGCCGTGAAGGCCGCCGTCGAGGCGCTCACCCGCGCGCTCGCCATCGAGCTCGCTCCCCGCAACGTGCAGGTCAACACCGTCTCCGCCGGCCCCATCTACGGCCACGTCACCAGCCACTACCCCGACCACGAGCGACTCCTCCCTTACTGGGAGTCGCGGACCCCTGGCGGCCGCCTCTGCACCGAGGACGACGTTGCCGCCGCCGTCCTCCTCCTGCTCTCGGACGGCGCCCGGATGATCAACGGCGCCACCCTCACCGTCGACGGCGGAGGCTCCCTCAGCATCTGACCCCGCGCGCTTGACCCACGCGCTTGATCCGCACCCATGCCGCCCCGCGCCCCCCCGAACCCCACAGGAGAACGCATGACCCCCAAGCGTGACGATCGGCAACCCCCCGGCCCGGGCCCCCTCAGCAGCCTGCGCTACCTGGCAAATTTCCGGACCGGCAACATGCGCCACTACGAGGACCTCTTCGCCCGCCATGGCGACGTCGTGCGCCTGCGCGCCCCGGGCGCCGAGGACTTCGTGATGGCCTTCCACCCCCGCGACATCGGCCATGTCCTGCGCACCAACAGCCGCAACTACCCCAAGGGCGCCCGCTACCACCAGCTCGTCCCTGTCCTCGGCTGGGGCCTCGTCAACAGCGAGGGCGACCTCTGGCGCCGCCAGCGCCGCCTCGTCCAGCCCCAGTTCAACCACGCCAGCACCCTGGCCTTCGTCCCTTTGATCGTCTCCCACACCGAGGCCCTCCTCCAGCGCTGGGACGCCGAGCGCGGCGAGTTCGAGCGCGACATCAACGACGACATGCTCGACGTCACCTTCGCCATCGCCGGCGAGGCCTTCTTCGGCGCCGCCCTGGAGGAGCACACCGACACCGTACGGAGCGCCTTCAAGTACGCCCTCTCCATCGCCTTGAAGCGCATGTACTCCCTGGTGAACCCGCCCCTCTCCTGGCCGCTTCCCAGCCACGTCCGCTTCCGCGACGCCATGGACCGTGTGCATGCCGTCATCGACGACATCATCGACGGCTACCAGCGCGGCGAGGGCGACACCGACAACGTGCTCGCCCGCCTCATGAACGCCGTCGACCCCGAGACCGGCGCCACCATGGACCGCACCCAGCTCCGCGACGAGATCAAGACCATCCTCATGGTCGGCCACGAGACCTCCAGCGTCACCGCCACCTGGGCCCTCTACCTTCTCGCCCAGCACCACGACGCCCGCGCCCAGCTCGTCGAGGAGATCGACCGCGTCCTCGGCGGCCGCACCCCCACCCCCGGCGACATCGAGGCCATGCCCTACCTCGGCATGGTCTTCAACGAGTGCCTGCGCCTCCTCCCCTCCGTGCCCTTCATCCTGCGCAGCCCCCTCGCCGACGACACCCTCGGCGGCTACCCCGTCGCCGCCGGCTCAACGATCGCCATCGTCCCCTGGGTCACCCACCGGCACCCCGAGTTCTGGACCGACCCCGAGCGCTTCATGCCCGAGCGCTTCGCCGACCCCCCGCCGCGCCCCATCGACAAGCTCGCCTTCCTCCCCTTCGGCGCCGGCCAGCGCATCTGTCTCGGCGAGTTCATGGGCCAGCTCGAGGGCAAGATCATGGTCGCCATGATCCTCCAGCGCTACGCGCTCCGCCTCGTCCCCGGCTTCGACCCCCGCTGCCGCGGCTTCATCTCCCTCCAGCCCCTGAACGGCATGCGCATGCTCTGCCGCCGCCGCGAGCCGGTCCGCCGCGCCTCCGCACCTGCGCCGGTAGAATCCGCGTCCGTACCCACAGGATCGGCCAGCGACGAAGCTGGCCCCACAGGATCGGCCTCGGCCAGCGACGAAGCTGGCCCCACAGGATCGGCCTCGGCCAGCGATGAAGCTGCCCCCACGCCCCCGCAGCCCACCGGCTGTCCCTACAGCGCCCGCACCTGACCCAGGGCCCGCGCCTGACCCAGGGCCCGCGCCTGACCCAGGGCCCGCGCCTGCACCTGCCAGCAGGCCGGCCCTCTCCTTCAGCCGTCCTTCGCTCCCTCGGTGGTCTCCAGGCCCAGCGCCGCCCGCCGCGCGGCGAGCCACTCCCGCCCTTCATCGAGGCTCTTGCAGAAGACCATGGGGTTGTCCTTCTTGTCGTTGAGGAGCCTCTGCACGGTCATCACCATCGTCGCCAGGAGCCGCGTCCGGAAGGTCGCCCCGCAGATCGCAGTGCCACGGCTGGGCAGGTCCTTGCCTTCGCTGATCGCCTTCCGCGCGGCCACGGGCACGTCCCCCAGCCCTGTCACGTCGGCCAGGATGAACACGTAACCCGCCTCCATCGCGACCTGCCGCTCGTGGCGGACGATCTCCTGGACCTCCTCGGGACGCAGATCACCGCGAAACACCACCACGAACAGGTCCGGCGGCTCGGCCCTCACCGTGTGCGCTCCCACCTCGATCTCACGACCCACGTGCATGCTCCTCCGCGCTCCTGCATCGCACGCGGCTCTCCCCTGCATGGTAGCCTGAGATGCAGACCATCGGAGCCGGGGGTGTGCTGGTGATCGGGGCAGAGCAGGCAGCGGCATCCCGTCTTGAGCGCTCACGGCGGTCCGCGACGAGGAGCGCGCCTCTGTCGAGTACCTCATGATGGCCGCCGCGGTGCGGCGCGCCTGTCAGCCCCGGAAGGAGACAGCGAGAACCATTGCCCTGAAAGAGCAATTGCTCCTCGTGACCGAGTGCGTGCGCCGGCGCATGGTGAGCGACCTCGAAGCGTTCCTCCTCCCCTTGCAAGCCGCCTCGCCACCGCGCTTCTCGGCGTGGATGACCTCGCAGGCCGACTGGGACCGCTTCACGAAAGCGCTGGCCTCCCTCAAGGAGGCTCTGGAGGGGGTGAACCTGGCCGAGGGCGCGCGGCGCGACGGCAGCAGCAGCGGCGGCGCCGCCTTCACGCTGTGCGAGCGCAGCGCCTTGACCGAGCGCATCTTCCTCGCGCGAACGCTCGCCAGCGGAGACCTCACCTGGTTTGTCGCGCGGGTGGAGTCAGTCCAAGGGCACGGCCAGCAGACGCGCGACGTGGTGACCGGCGTACGACGACACGCCGAGAAACCGCCGAAGCCCGCTGCGGTGGAGGACGGCCAGCGGCGGCTCGCGCCCTCCGCGTGGCAGGAACTCGCTGCGGGGGCGAAGGCGGTGGAAGACGGGGCGCCAGCCCTCGCGGAAGCCACCTGCGCGCTGTGGCCGCAAGCGGTGGAGGCTCTGGGCGGCTCCGCGGCCTGCCGCGACAAACGCACGCACTACTATTTCGCCCACTGCAATCTCCGCGAGTCGCCGCCAGGTCCCACGGTCACGAAGGTAGGCTCGGCTACCGAGCGGACCCCGGGAGACCTCCAGGTGTCCGTGTCCCTCGTGCAGTGACCCCTGAGGTCGTGAAGGACCGCGAGCACGGCGTGCATGAGCCCTGTGGAGGTCGTGAAGGACCGCGAGCACGTCGTGCATGACCTCCTGGAGGTTTGCAGAGGCCGTTGCACGGCGTGCATGACCTGTTTCACGCGCGCAGGGCCGCTTTTCGCGCTGAAACCGCCGATCAGTACCTCCCGGATATCCGGCAGACCTGATGAACCAGGCGCCGCCGCCCCACAAACTCCCACCTCGCCTCGCCGCGCTCCGGGGGCCTTTGGCGCCTCCGGCCGGCCCGCTGTCCGCTCCGAGCCGACGACTTTGACGCAGAGCGTGGCAGGCACGCCGCCGAGGTGTGCTGGTGTGATGAGCCTCGGTACTTGTCCCCCGAGTGCAGGGGTGGCATTCCAGCGGGGACGATGAGTGGGCAGGGGATGAGGCGACCGGTGTGGCGGAGCTTTCGGGCTCGGTTCCTGCCGCAGGCGGTGGCGCATGTGCGGGCGGGGGGACACGCGGTGGTGGTCGACCCCACGGGGCTCGCGGAGGCGCTGCTGCCGGTGGACGGGCAGGGGATGGTGACGGACCTGGGTCTCTGGGCGCTCCTGGCCATCGGCCAGCAGCACTGGGAGCGGGTGACCGCGGGGGAGGCCGAGGGCCTGGCGCGCGCGGTGATCGAGGAGAGCAACGTCAGCTCGGTGCTCGACTGGTGCGAGCGCGACGGGGTGCACGAGGGCGCGACGCGGAAGCTTCAGCTCAACTGCACGGCCTGCGCGGCGTGCTGCCACGACGGCGACGTGGTGCTGACGGAGCGAGATCTGGCGCGCTTCCGCGAGGCTGGGCGACCGGATCTCGCGGGGCGGGGCTTCGTGCGCCGCTCACGCGAGGGAAAGCGGACGCTGCGCATGGCGCCCGGCGGGCGCTGCAAGCTGCTCGCGGAGGACCGCCTCTGCACGGTTTACAAGCTGCGCCCCGACAACTGCCGCGCCTTCCTGATGGGCAGCGAGGCGTGTCTCGCCGCGCGCGAGGAGACGCTGGGCCTGCGCGACGGCGCGCCCCTCGGCTGACGCTGGGGTAGCGGAGATGCGACGCGACGTTCCTCAGCGCTCGGAGTTCGTCTCTGGATGCGCCTCAAGCCACGCGACGTCGGCCAGGTCTTTCGGGCGGCCTGCAGCCCGCTTGTTCTTGAGGAGTGCCTGACGGGCGATGAATGGAACGCGACGTCCATCCACCTCGAAGGTCCGCGCCCCCTCCACGGCCTCGTCGAAGCTCAGCCCGTCGATCTTCGTGAGAACCTCGATGAGGGCTGGCTTCACTCCCAGTCGGTAGGCGGACCCGGGCTGCGCAAACAGTCCCGGCGTCACGTCATGTGCATCAAGAGGAGCACCGAACGCGAGCAGCGCCTGGTAGACACGCTCTGCATTCTCTGGCGACGGGCGTACCAGGACATCCATGTCGTCTGTCGAACGCCCGTGACCGTGAAGCGCTAGCGCCCATCCGCCGATGAGGAGGAACTCCACTCCCTCGTCCACGAAGCACGTGAGCAGGTCGCGGAAGTCGTTGCCAAGATTGACCTCAGCGGGCACGGCCCCAGAACACTTCGCCGGGCCACTCATGCCGCGGGCGGCTCTGCACGAGCTCCACCATTCCGTGCTGTCGCGCCACCAGTTCAGCCTGATGGTTGAAGCGCTCTTCCAGCGTCAGGTCGGCGTAGAGGTTCGGTTTGGGGGTTCCGGAGCGAACGATTTCCCCTGGGTACATCCTGCGTGCCTGTGCCCGCATCGCACGCTCGTCTGAGGCCGCCATGGTTCTTTGCAGTTTAGCACTCCGTGGTGGGAGTAGGTCAGCTCTGACGCACGCCAGTCCTGACGCACATGCCGCAGGCAGCACCTCCATGGCTGCGGTCTGGTGGGTACGGGAGGGCATCTGAACGTGCGGGCTGGACCCGAGGTGGGTCATCCGGGAGAGGCTGTGGATGGCTGCGGTCCGGGTGGAGAGGTCCATCGACGCGGCAACGGTGGGGGGCGCGCAGGGCTGGATCGGGGGGTGGAGGTGCGCGGAGCGGTGCGGGGCGCCCGGGTGGCGGACGCAGTCCGTCCAGGCATTGCTGGGGTGGCTCGGAGGATGGGGATCCTGTGTTAGGGTGGCCTCCCTTCCTGCTTGAGCCATGAGCGACCATCAGAATCGACGTGACGGGCTGATTTCTTCCTCTCTCGATGCTCGCGGTGCTCGCGGGGCTGGTGCCAGGCGCCGGGCGCGCGTGGTCACGGCGGCGCTGCTGACGCTGACAGGGGCGCTCGGGGTGGCGCGGGACGCGGGGGCGCAGGACGCGGCGGCGCTGCTCGACGAGGGGAAGAAGCTGATGGGGGCGGGCAAGCTCGCGGAGGCGTGCCCGAAGATCGAGGAGAGCTACAAGCTCGCGCCGAGCCCGTCGTCGCTCTACCAGGTGGCGACCTGCCACGAGAAGCAAGGGAAGATCGCGACGGCGTACGTGGAGTACATCGACGCGGAGGCCGAGGCGCGCAAGGCAGGGAACAAGCCGCTGCAGCAGGACGCCAAGGTGCGGAGCGCGATGCTGGAGACGCGCATCCCGCGGCTGACGGTGAAGGTGCCGAAGGACGCGGTGGTGGACGGGCTCGAGGTGCGCGTGGACGACACGCCGCTCGATCGGGGGAGCTGGAACCAGGGGTCGCCGGTGAACCCGGGGGAGCACAAGGTGACGGCGACGGCGCCGGGGCGGAAGCCGTTCGAGAAGACGGTGACGCTCCGGATCGGCAGGAAGGAAAGCGTGACGGTCACGGCGCTGGCGGTGGATCTCGCCGCGTCGCAGGCGGGGGTGACGCCGCAGCCGTCCGGGGGTGAGGGGCCGAAGGACGTGTCGTGGGGCGGGAAGGCGGGAGGGGCGGGAGGGGCGGGAGGAGCAGGAGGGCCGAGCGCGCCGCCTCCGGTGACGACGCACCGCGCGGGGCGCTTCGTGGTCGACGTGGGGGTGGGGCCGACGCTGCTCGTGGGGCTCATCGATCGGGGAAGCCTGAGCACGATCTCCTCGTACGACTACACGTTCGCGAACCAGAGCCCGGACGGGGTGGTGCGCGACGAGATCGCGGTGTGCTCGAACAGCGTGTGCGATGGGGTCTACGATCCGGCGGTGGGGCTCGTGCTCGGGGGGCAGGCGTTCTTCGGGTACGCGCTGAAGGAGGACCTGCAGATCGGAGCGCGGGTGCTCGGTGGCTACCGGTTCGGGGGCGGGTACATGCTGGTCGGTGGGCCGTCGGCGAGCCTGAAGTTCGGCAAGCTGTGGGCGGGGCTCAACCTGCTGGTGGGCGGGGTGGCGAACAGCGCGACGCCGACGGGGGTGCGGGGCGGGATCCCCGACGAGGCGCAGCAGTTCAACGAGGGGTACTCGGAGGTGGTGGTCTCGCTCGAAGGGCGGACGCCGCTGCCCCCGTCCGAGGTGGTCGGTACGTTCGCGTTCGGCGGTTCCGTGGAGGTGTCGTACGAGCTGTTCGACAACCCGAGCGACAAGTGGCACTCGGGAGCGCTGATGGTGAGCGCGTGGCCGACCTTCCTGAAGGGGCTCGAAGGCATGGCCATCAGCCTGCCGATCACGCTCGGGTACCGCTTCCACTGAGAGCCGGGCGGTAAAGCTGCTGCGCGCCCGGCGCCGTCGGTCGGTCTCCCTCGAAATCCGTGAGGATTCCGCGGGGCACGGAGGGTCAGGGAGGGGGCGGCTCGGGTGAAGGTGCGGGCGGGGCTGCGGGATCAGGGGCGTCGAGCGCGCAGCGGAAGCCGATGTTGGCGGAGGCGGTGACGGCCGCGGCGACGCCACGCCAGGTGGCAGAGAGCTTGGCGGCGTCGTCGAAGAAGCTGCCTCCGCGGACGACCTTCACCGCCATGGAGGGGTCGGCCCGGGGATCCGTGCCGCCCGGGGGCGGGGTGGTGAAGCCGTCCTGGACCCACTCGGCGACGTTGCCAGCGAGGTCCTGGATGCCCTCGGGGGTGCGGTCGCCAGGGTGGGTGCCCGAGGTGCAGGTGGCGACGTCGGTGCCCGCGATGCGGCAGCCTTCGTTCCTGTCGTAGCAGGCGCGGTCGCAGGTGGGGGCGTCGGTGCCCCAGGGGAAGGGGCGCTGGGCCGCGCCGCGGGCGGCGATCTCCCACTCGGCCTCGGTGGGGAGGCGGCGGCCGCGGTACTTGCAGTAGCTCTCGGCGCTGGCGTAGTCGACGCAATTGACGGGGTGGTTCGGCTCGCCGCGGGAGGCGTTGCAGCGGCGGGTCCAGGTGTCGACGAACTCCTTGTCCACGGGGAGGGCAGCGGTCTCGGGGCCGCCCTCGGGGGTGACGGAGACGTGGTCGGCGGGTGAGCAGAGGCGCTCGGAGACGCAGGCCTGGTAGGCGCGTGCAGTGACCTCGTGGCGGTCGAGGTAGAAGCCGCGGGTGAGGGTGACGTTGCGCTGGTCTCCGCCGGCGCCGATGACGGTGCTCTGCGGGGCGAAGAAGACCATGTCCTCGGGGGCGCTGAAGGGGGCCGCGCTCGCGGAGGCGGAGGGGGCCGCGCTGGCGCTCGCAGAGGCGGAGGGAGAGGCCGAGGAAGGCGCGACAGCATGGGTGGACGCGCGGGGGGAGGCAGTGGGGCGCGGGGCGGACGGCCGCGGAGATGCCGGGGAGCGCGGGCTGGCAGGGACGAGGTCGACGTACACGGCAGCGCCGCCGCCGACGAGGGCGAGGAGGGCGAGCCAGGGCCAGACGCGGGCCCTGGCGGCGCGGGGCGGAGGGGTGGGCGAAGCGTTCGGTGCAGGCGCAGAGGGCGCGTCAGACGTCGCGGGAGGTCCGCTCGTGGACGGCGGCTGCACGGCAGGAGGGGTGACGTTGCCGTTCTGGCCCGCGCGCTGTCCGCGGGGGGTCTCGGCCATGGAGTCGGTGAGGCCGAGGTGAGCCGCAGGGCGGGCGCCATGCTTGACGGTCGCCACACCAGGAGCGCCCGCCGGGGGTCTGCCACTGCCGCTGCTGACGATGCCGCCACCGCCACCGCTGCCGCTGCCGCTGCTGCGTCCGCCGCCCGCGTCGAGGGACTCGACGGGGATGGTGGCGTCGAAGCCTTCAGCGCCCGCAGCGCCCGCGTTAGGGGCATTGCCGGTGCGGGGAGTGGGGCTGTTCGCGCTCGGCCCGGTGTCGAGCGCTGGGCTCGCGGATCCGGCGCTGCCCAGGAGGGCGCCCTGCGGCGCGCCGGCGTTCGCGGGGGCCTCGCGGACGGCCGCAGTGAGGGCGTCCCACATCTCGCCGGCACTCGCGTAACGCTCCTTGGGCTCGACGGCGAGGGCTTTGCGGAGCACCTGCTCGACGGCATCGCCAGCGTCGACGCCGCGCAAGCGTAGGGTGGGGCGCAAGGTGGGATCGGCCGCGGCGACGTAGAGCTGGGTGGGGTCGTCGCCGTCGAGGGCGCGCCTGCCGCTGACGATCTCGACGAAGATGAGGGCGAGCGCGAAGACGTCGGTCCAGGGTCCGGTGGCGCCGCGCATCTTGCTGAACTGCTCGGGAGCGCCGTAGCGGGGTGTGAAGGCGCTCGGTCCGTCGCGGGTGGCGGCGAGGGCCTCGGTGACGGAGGCGCAGTCGATGAGGACCTTGGCGATGCCGAAGTCGAGGACCTTGAGGGTGCGGGTGCCGCCGACGTCGGTGAGGAAGAGGTTGGCAGGCTTGACGTCGCGGTGGGCAACGCGCTGGGTGTGGGCGACGGCGAGGGCGCGGGCCGCAGGGTCGAGGAGGCGCACGGCCTCGGTGAGGGACATGCCGTACTCGTCCCGCTCGGCGCGCTCGCGGAGGAAGTGGGCGAGGGTCTGGCCTTCGAGCCACTCGAGGACGAGGTAAGGGACCCAGACGCCCCCCTCGGTGGTGAAGGCGCCGACGTCGAGGGCCTGGACGATGTTGGGCGTCATGCGCGAGAGGCGGTGGAGGAGGCGTCCCTCCTCGCGCAGCAACTCGAGCAGCTCCTCGCGCTCCTTCTCGTCGAGCGCCGGCATCTTGAGGCACTTGACGGCGATGAGCTCACCGAACCCTTTGTGGACGGCGCGGTACACGACGCCGAAGCCGCCATCACCGACGACAGACGCGACGCGGTACTTCCCCTCGATGGTCTGTCCAGAGAGCAGGAAAGGGTCGCCAGACGCAGGAGCCTCCGTCATCCCCCCGCTCCTACCTCGCCTTCACCCTCCAGCCTAGGTACTGCGTACCCAAAATCAGGAGCCTGCGGCCCCCACGCTCCGTACTGCGTACCCAAAATCAGGAGCCTGCAGCCCCCACGCTCCGTACTGCGTACCCAAAATCAGGGGCCTGCGGCCCCTACGCTCCCGTTGGTCGCTACCCCCGTTGCCGGTGGAGAGCGCCACGCCAGGGGACCGGAACGAGTGCGGAGATGAGGGGTCGTGCCAAGGAGGTGCGCACTGCTGCGTGGTGCAGCGCGAGTGCCACACGCTTGCGTTGTGCAGGGCGCGTGCAGAGAGAGGGCCATGGATGGAGCAGAGACCGAGGACACAATCAGGGAGCGCCGTACGTGTGGAGGATTGACGCAGAGAAATCCGGTGTCCGCGCGTCGTGGGGACCGTGCAACAGGGCCCGAACCGCTGGATCCTCGTCTCGCTTCAACCTAGGCTCGGCGCAGTCCTCGGGAGCCCACCCGGGGTCTGGCGATGGTGCCAGAAGCACGGGGAGCATCCATGAAGCGTATCCTTTACTTTGCGGCAGCAACGGCCATCACGTCACTCCTCTCGGTCGCCGGTTGCGACGGTGGTGACGACGGGCCCAACCCGGGCACCGGTGGTCAGGGCGGCGACGCCGGAGGTGGCGCTGGGGGCTGCGGGCCGGACTGCGCGTCGGGTCGGTTCATCAGGCTCCACTACCGCCTGCAGGGCGACGGCGACGTGAGCACCTGGGGCGTGCACTTCTTCGGCACAGGCGTGGTGACGGAGCCCGCGTGGGGAAGCCCGCAGCTCTTCAGCGAGAAGGACGACTTCGGCGGCTACACCGACATCCTGATCGACGACACCGCCGCGACGGAGACGAGCTGGATTGGCCTCATCCCCGTGCAGTGTGACGCCAGCGCGAACTGCACGAAGGACGTGGAGACCTCGGTGCGCTGGGCAGACCTGCACCCGAACGCGGACAACGAGCGGATCCACGAGGCATGGATCACCCAGGGGCAGGCGATCTCGCGCGAGCCGCCGTCGTCCACGGGGCCGGCGTACAAGATCTCCCACCCGAACGACTTCATCGATCTCGGCAACGGCAGCGTGCGGCTGATGTTCCGGGTGGCGATGGGCTCGACGGGCACCGTGAGGTACGGCACGGCGCCGGACATGCTCGATCAGTCGGTCACCTGGACCGACAGCGACGACATCAACGCGCGCGGGCTGATCATCGACGGCCTCACCGCGGGGACGACCATCCACTACCAGGTCAGCACCACCCTCGTGACCGATGACGAGCAGTTCACGGACGAGAGCGAGATCATGGAGCTCACGCCCATCGCGGTCGTTCCGGTGGTCGCCACGGCCGACTGGGCGAACTGGGGGCGCGAGGGGACGATGTACCAGCTCATCGTGCGCACCTTCGCCGACGGCGGCTCGCCCACGGGGACGGGGACGGACGCGGACAGCGGCATCGATCCCGCCGCGAAGGACGGCATCGGCGACCTCGTGGGGCTCCGCCAGAAGTTGCCCTACCTCTCCGATCTCGGGATCACCTCGATCTGGATGACGCCGGTGTTCGCGGCCAACTCGTACCACGGCTACGACACCACCGACTTTTACAACATCGACCCGTCCGTGGGCTCGGTGAAGGACTTCAAGGACCTCACCGACGCGGCGCACGCGCTCGACATCAAGATCATCGTGGACCTCGTGCAGAACCACGTGGCCGACGTGAACCCGTGGTTCGTGGCGGCGCTCGATCCGTCACACGCCGACCACGCGAAGTACCACGACTGGTTCCTGTGGTCCGACGAGTACTCGAACATGTTCACCGACGCTCACCCCTTCGATCCGTCGGCGGTCATCTGGTCGTGCAAAAATTACATGTGCTACCACCAGATCTTCGGCGGGCAGATGCCGGAGCTGAACTACCGGAACCCCGAGGTGCGCACCGAGATGAAGAACATCTCGAAGCACTGGATCGACCTCGGCGCCGACGGCTTCCGCCTGGACGCTTCGAAGCACATCGAGCAGTTCGACGACAACAACCAGACCGACCTGGCGCTGCACGGGACGCACATCTGGTGGAAGGAGTTCAACGCCTACGTGAAGCGCGACGTGCCCCGCCCGGCCGGGTCGGTGCCCGTGCTCCTGGCCGGCGAGAACCGGTGGGACGATCCGGCGGTGGCCACCAACATGGTGCCGTACGCGGGTGACATGGACTCGCAGTTCGACTTCCCGTTCCGCAGCATCCTCGCGAACTTCGTCAGCGGCCAGAGCGGTGAGCCGGCCGATCTCGTGAAGTACTTCAACGACCTGCGCGCGAGCAGCGCGGCGACGGTGAACGGCGGCAACGTGAACCACTTCTACCAGCGGTTCCTGTCGAACCACGACCTGGAGCGGCCGGCGACGCAGTTCCGGGACATGGCCGGTGAGCACCTGACCGCGGTGCTGAAGCAGGCGGCGACGGTGATCTTCACCATGCCGGGGATGCCGGTGGTGTACTACGGCGAGGAGCTCGGCAAGCAGGGCAAGCGCGACAAGCTGGCCGGGGCGGTCGCGGAGGGCGACTGGGACCGCGACGAGCTGATCCGCGAGCCGATGAGCTGGTTCCAGGACCTGATCTTCGCCGACGAGCGGCAGTCGGACGACCGCATCCTGCGCCACGACATCGATTTCGCGGCGACGAACGACGCGAACGCGGTGACCATGGCCGACGCCGGTATCTGCATGGCGCCGAACCCGGACTACCCGTTCATCAAGTTCATGTCGGAGTCGGAGCCGGCGTCGGTCGAGGCGCAGATGAGCGATCCGGAGAGCCTCTACAGCCACTACAAGTCGCTCATCCAGATCCGGCGGACACACCACTTCATCACCAACAGCGACGTGGTGGCGGTGAAGAAGCAGGACACCGCGACCTGGTACGAGTACTCGCTCACGGCCGGTGGGCAGTCCCTCACCGTGCTGCTGAACCGGACGGCGACGGACCAGACGCTCGCGCGCACCATGGTCACCGACCTCCTCAGCGGCTCGAACGGGCCGGTCTTCAACGTGCCCGCCTACGGCGCGCTGATCCTCCAGGTCGTCAACCCCTGAGCCCTGTCTGACGCCGTGAACCCCGCCGTTCCCGAGCTGCTGGATCGGCTGGATGGTCCCGTGACGGCCTTCCTGGTCTACGGGGTCGGCGGGCTCCTCTTGGCCGCGCACGTCGCCTTCGCGCTCTACCGGTGGTTCTTCCACCGGCGCGCGGAGGCGCAGGCGCGCGCCGAGGAGGCGAAGGCGCCCTCACTCGCCCCCGGGTTCACCTCTCTCTGCGGGGTCGTGGAGACCGACGGCGAGGAGGCGGCAATCACGCTGACGCTGTGGGAAGAGGGGACCGAGTGGCATCACAAGGGGTCGTGGCACCACCGCTGGCGAGAGCGCTCGCGGGCGATGGAGGCGCGGTCCTTCACGCTGCGGCTCGCGTCCGGGGAGCGGGTGCGGGTGGTGCCCGACGAGCGGGTGATCTACGTGGACTCGCTGCAGATCCGGCTCTTCACGGGGGCCGAGCGAGAGCGCACCGCAGAGCTCAAGGCTGGGCAGGAGGTGCGCGTGGACGGGATGCTGCTCCGCAACCGGGCCTCGCAGCGCGCAGAGAGCGTGTACCGCGGGGGCGAGGCTCCTCGGTACACGCTGCGGGGAGGGCGCGCGGAGCCGCTCCAGGTGGCGGTGGGAGGCCTCAGCGGAGGTCACCAGCGCTGGGCCACCTGGTACAGGTGGGCGGCGCTGGTGCTGGGGGCGACGCTGGCGTCGGTGCAACTGCTGGCCTACGGGCCGTACCACGCGCTGCGCGCGGCCGGTCAGGTGGTGGAGGCGAGCATCGTCGATGGGGAGGTGTACACCACCGCGACGCGCTCGGGGGGGCGGATGCATTTCGGGCTGAAGGCGACGTTCAAGGACGCGCGGGGCAAGGCGCACGCGCTGTCCGACGAGGTGCCGCGCGCGACGTACGAGGCGGCGCGGGACAGGACGCTCCAGACGATCCCGTTCCTGGTGGTGCCGTGGGACGCAGAGATCCACCAGGTGGGCACGACGCCGGCGCTCTCGAACGGGCGGGGGATGCTCGGGCACCTGGCGGTCGTGGTGGCGATCTTGCTGTTCTGGGTGATGCGGCGGCAGGTGATGCCCTGGTACGAGCAGCGGCGGGTGGTGGAGCGGGGCCCCGGGTCGCTGGCGTCGAGCGTGATGACCTACGAGGAGAGCGCGCCGGCGCAGGTGTCGTCGCGGGTGTCGTCGGCGCCTGCGCCGCACCGAAACGCGTCCTGAAGAGGAAGGGGGAGCGGGTAAGCTCGTGCCGATGACCGCGCACCGGCTTGCGGAGCTGCTCGGGGCCCTGTCGCTGGCGACGGACGGGGCGAACGGGATGCCCCCAGAGACCGCGCTGCGTACGGCGATCGTGGCGACGGCGATCGGGCGCGCGAGTGGCCTCGGGGGAGAGGCGCTGCGGGAGGTGTACCTGACGGCGCTGCTGCGGTTCCTGGGGTGCACGGCGTACGCGCACGAGACGGCCACGCGCTGGGGGGCGGGGGATGATCTGGCGATGATGCGGGCGTTCATGAGGGCGGACGCCGCGAGCGGGATCGATGTGGTGCGGCGGGCGGCGCAGGCGCTGGGCGGAGAGGTCGCGTTCGGGCAGCGGGCGGCGGCGCTGGCGCGCCTGTCGACAGACGTGAGGCCGGCCGACGCGCTGGCGCTGGCGCACTGCGGGCTGGCGACGACGCTCGCGGCGAGGCTGGGTGTCGGCGAGGGGGTGGTGCGGGCACTCGCGGAGGTCTTCGAGCGGTACGATGGCCGGGGGAGCCCGAACAGGCTCGCGGGCGAGGCGATCTCGCCCACGGCGCGGCTGGTGGTGGTCGCGTTCCGGGTGGTCACGTACCACGCGCTGGAGGGGCGCGAGGCGGCGGTGGAGGCGGTGCGGGAGCGTCGGGGGACGGAGCTCGATCCGCAGTTCGCGGGGGCATTCCTCAAGGCGGCCGGGGAGGTGATGGACGTGATCGAGGGGGACGCGCGCTGGGAGGCTTTTCTGGAGGCGGAGCCGCGGCCGCTCGGGTGGATCCAGGTGGACGAGCTGCCGAGGATCGCAGAGGCGTTCGCGGACTACGTGGACCTGAAGTCGCCGTTCACGCTGGGACACTCGCGCGGGGTGGCGGCGCTCGCAGGGCAGGTGGGAGAGGAGATGGGCCTCGACGCGCAGGAGCGGGCGAAGCTCCAGGTCGCGGCGCTGCTCCACGATCTGGGGCGGGTCGCGGTGCCCAACGGGATCTGGGACAAGCCGGGCCCGCTGAGCGCGATGGAGCGGGAGCGGGCCGACACGCATGCGTGGCATACGGCGAGGATCCTGGGACGGTCGCCGCTCTTCACGGCGATCGCAGCGGTGGCGGCAGGAGGGCACGAGCGCGCCGACGGGACGGGGTATCCGCGGGCCATCCCTGGGAGCCTCTTGCCGGTCACCACCCGGATCCTGGCAGCGTGTGACGTGTTCCACGCACTCGGGGAGGACCGCCCCCACCGGGCCGCGCACGGGCGTGAGGCGGCGGTCGCGGTGCTCCTCGACGAGGTGCGCGCGGGGAGGCTGGAAGCGCGGGTCGTGGAGGCGGTGCTGGCGGTGGGCGGTGGGCGTCGGGGAGAGGGGCGCGCCGCGCGCGGGGGGCCCGATGAGCTGAGCGCGCGGGAGGTGGAGGTGCTCTGCGTGCTCGCGCGGGGGCTGTCGAACAAGGAGATCGGGGCGCGGCTCGGGATCTCGGCGAAGACGGTGCAGCACCACGTGGCCCACATCTACGAGAAGACCGGGGTGCGTACGCGGGCCGCGGCGGCGATCTACGCGGTCGACCGGGGGCTGCTCGGCCCATAGGCCATCTGGCCGATGGTGCGCCGGGAGCGCGGCTCCTATGTTCCGGTCGCGAACCGAGCAAAGAAGAGGTGTTCCTGTGGCGGATGTGGTCTTCGTGCATGGTGCCTGGGTGGGGCCGCGGTGCTGGGAGGGGTGGACGCGGCTCTACGAGGCCGAGGGGTTGCGCTGCGTGGCGCCGGCGTGGCCCCACGACGATCGGCCTTACGAGGAGCTGCGCCGGGCGCCAGATCCTGCGCTCGCGGGGGTAGGGGTCGCGGAGATCGTGGAGCACTACGCGCGCATCATCGAGGCCATGCCGGAGCCACCGGTGCTCGTCGGGCACTCGTTCGGTGGGCTCATCGTGCAGCTCCTGATCTCGCGCGGGCTCGGCTCGGCAGGGGTCGCGGTCGATCCTGCGCCGCCGCGCGGGGTGTTCCCGAAGCCGCGGGCGCTCCTCACAGCGGTACCGGTGCTGCTCGCGTGGCGGGGCTGGAAGCGCGTCCTCACCATGACCTACGAGCAGTTCGTGAGCGGCTTCGTGCACGAGCTGCCAGAGCGCGCGCGGCGCGAGGCGTACGAGGAGCACGTGATCCCGACGCCGGGGAGGCCCTACTTCCAGGCGGCGTTCGCGCCGTTCCACAGGGCGACGGAGGTCGATTTCCGCCGGGGTGACCGGGCGCCGCTGCTGATCGTGGCGGGCGAGCGTGATCGAACGGCCCCCCCGTCGATGAACCGGGTGAACCACGCCGCCTACCGTCACTCGTCGGCGCGTACGGACTTCCACGAGTTCCCGAAGCGCAGCCACTGGATCATCGCGGAGCCTGGCTGGGAAGAGGTGGCAGGGTACGCGCTGTCATGGGTGCGCGCGCTGGGCGCGGGCGCGGCAGGGACCCCGCGGCGCGGCGCGGTGTGAGCACGTCTCCCGGGGGGGAGAGAGCAAGGGCGCTCCTGAGCGTGCGATGCCCTCGGTTGCCTAGGTACCAGGAGCGTCGAGCACACCGACCACCTGAAGCCAGGGCGGCTCCGGGAGAGGGTTCTCCTCGATCTGCATGCCAAGACCTCTCATGACCGCCTTCGAGCCGGCGTTGTCGTGGTGCGTGGTGGCCACGAGGCGGGCGACGCGCAGCGCGCGGAAGGCGTGGTCGCGCATGGCACACGCGGCTTCCAGGGCGTAGCCGCGGCGCTGATGGCGGGGTGAGATGGCGTAATAAAGGCCAAGCTCCGGGGTGAAGCGGGGCGGGCTCGGCGCGGCGGCCGAGAGGCGCAAGGCAGGGAGCTGACCGAAGGGGGCGAGGCAAGGGACGAAGCCGACGGCGCCCACGATCTCACCGGTCTCCCGCAGGACGACGGCGCGGTCACCGTAAGGCGGCTGGCAAAGCCAGGCGCTCTGCGCGTACCCGAGGACGGTCCAGGTCAACCACTGGGCGCGCGCGTCGCGCGGGACCACTTCCCCGGCGCCGACGGTGGCATCGGCGAGTTCGATGTCGAGGACCCGGTGGATGTCGTCGAGGTCCTCGAGGGTGAATTCGCGCAGGAGAAGCCGCTCGGTTTCGAGGGGAGGCATGCGGGTCATGAGGTCGATGGTAAGCTCGTCCGGTGAGTGCTGGCGCTGCCCCTGATCCATCGAGTGCTTCTCCAGGGCAGCCCGAGGTGCGTCTGCGCACGGGCACTGTGGACATTCCCACCGATCTGCCCCTGTCGACGGCGACGCCCCCCGTGAGCGTGGTGCCGATGCCGGCGAGCGCGCCGGGGTCGACGGGGACGCCCGCGTCGGGGCCTCCGTCACAGCGCGCATCGCGGCCGAGCGTGAGGCCCCCGTCGGCGTCGCTCGTGCCCCTGATGACCGCGGAGCCGGCGGAGCCCGAGGCGCTCGTGCGCCGGAAGCCGGCGCCCGTGTCGGTGCGGGAGAAGGCCGCCCAGAGCGGGCGGTTCGTGCGGGCGTACGCGACGACCTTCGCGGTGCTCGGGAGCTACCTGTGGTTCTCGTTCCTCGGGCGGCTGTTCGGGCGGCCGTGGTCCGAGGCGCGCATCGGCGAGGTGCACCGGCGGAACGCGCGGCGCATCGAGCGCACGATCATGCAGCTCCAGGGGCTGTTCATCAAGGTGGGGCAGCTCCTCAGCATCATGGCGAACTTCCTGCCGGTGGAGCTGCGGGAGGGGCTGACGGGGCTGCAGGATCAGGTACCGCCGCGGCCCTACGCGGAGATCGCGGTGCGGGTGGAGGCGGAGCTGGGCAAGCCCATCCCGGAGCTGTTCGCGCGCTTCACGGAGAGGCCCATCGCCAGCGCTTCGCTCGGGCAGGTGCACGAGGCGTGGCTCAAGGACGGGACGCACGTGGCGGTGAAGGTGCAGCACCGCGACATCGACGAGATCGTGCGGCTCGACCTGGCCACGATCCGGCGGATCATGGCGATCGTGTCGATGTTCGTGCCAGTGCGAGGGCTCGACGCCTACTACCACCAGGTGCGGGCGATGATCTCGGAGGAGCTCGACTTCGCCATGGAGGCGGCGAACATCGTGCGCATCTCCGAGAACTTCGCGGGGCAGGACGACGTGCGGTTCCCGGCGCCGATCCCTGGCTACTGCACGCGCCGGGTGATGACCACCGCGTTCGTCGAGGGGGTGAAGGTCGGGGATCTCGCGGCGCTGGAGGCGCTCGGGGTGGACCGAAAGGATCTGGCGCGGCGGATCGTGAAGGCCTTCTGCCAGATGATCTTCGTCGACGGCATCTACCACGCGGATCCGCACCCTGGGAACATGCTGGTCGCGCGTGACGGGGCGCTGATCCTGCTCGATTTCGGGGCGGTGGCCGAGCTGTCCCCGCAGACGCGCGAGGGGATCCCGGAGTTCCTGGAGGCGGTGATCCGGCGCGACACGGACCGGATCGTCAAGGCGATGCGGAAGATGGGGTTCCTCGCGCGCGGGGACAACCTCGACGTGAGCGAGAAGGTGGTGGAGTTCTTCCACCAGCGCTTCCAGGAAGAGGTGAGGCTCGACAAGTTCAACCTGAAGGACATCAAGATCGATCCGCAGCGGGGGATCGAGAGCCTGATCGACCTGAAGCGGATGAACATCGGGCTGAAGGAGCTCTCCGGAGCATTCCACATCCCGCGTGACTGGGTGCTGCTGGAGCGGACGCTGCTCCTCCTGACGGGGCTGTGCACGCAGCTCGACCCGGAGCTGAACCCGATCGAGGTGGTGCGGCCCTACCTGCAGGAGTTCGTGCTGGGCAACCGAGACTGGGCCCAGATCGCGCTGGAGGCGGCGAAGGACATGGGGCTCAAGGCCCTGACGCTGCCCGACGACTTGCGGAAGTACCTGACGCGGGCGAATCGCGGCGAGGCGGAGATGAGGATCCGGGGGCTGTCGCAGGCCGCTGGGTTGATCTACGCAGGGGTACGGCAGCTCATCTTCGCGGCGCTGGGGATCGCCGCGGGGATGGCGGCGCTCCAGCTCCACCTGGCGGGGCAGGCGGCGCTGGCACAGATGTGTCTTTACGGAGCGGGCGGAGCGCTGGCGCTGCTCGTGCTAAGCCTGCTCTTCACGCGGCGGGCATGAGAGACTAGGCAATGGTAGGGAAAGTTTTCAAGCTGACACCCCGGAAGCGGTCGGGGACTGAGGCAAAGACCATGAGCGACGGGGTTTCTGAGGAGCAGGAGCACCAGACCTGGCTCGAGGCCGAGCTCGCCGAGGCTCAGAGGGTGTTGCAGCGGCTGGAGGAGGAGCACGCGGCGCTCGGCGCGCAGCTCCGCGAGGAACCCGGGGAAGCGGCGCGTGCCGAGCGGCGGCGGGTGGGGCAGGCGAAGAGCGAGGCGGAGAGCCGGGTGCAGTCGGCCCAGGCGGGGCTGACGCTGCTGAGGCTTCAGGGGACTCCGTTCGGGCTCATCGCCGACGACGACGAGGTGATCGGCCTCATCGCAGTGGACGTGCCGAAGGGGAGCTCCAGCACGCAGCGGGCGCGGCTCATCGCCGAGGATCTGTCGGATCAGCTCACCGGCGCGGCGCAGTCCATGGGGGTGGTGCTGGGAGCGTCGGCCGATCGGTACACGCGGGAGCGGCCGGGGCGCGATCGCGCTGGCCGGATGGTGCTCGACGTGGTGGGCCGGGTGGAGGGCGATGTGCTGGTGCCCGCGACCTCGTTCACCCGCAAGGCCGCACATCGCTGACTCAGGGCGCGGGCTTCTGCATGCGCGCGCGGATCTCGCGGGCGCGGTCCGCGCTGTCGGGGTGGGTCGAGAGGATCTGGGGGACGGGCGCCGATTCGAGGCTCTCCATGAAGCGGGCGAGGCCCTCGGGGGTGTGGCCGGCGCGCTGGAGGAGATCGACCGCGAAGGCGTCCGCGTCTTCCTCCATGTCGCGGCTGAAGCCGAGTTCGTCGAGGTGGGAGGCGCCAGCGACGAGGGTGGCGGTGATGCCCCCCATGTCGCCGAGCACGTAGGCGAGCACCAGGCCGTACACGCTGTTGCGGACCAGCGAGCGCACGCCGTGGCGCCGGACGGCGTGACCGAGTTCGTGAGCCATCACGCCGCGGAGGGCGTCGTCGTCGTCCTTGGTCCGGTCGAGGAGGCCGGTGAGGACGAAGACCTCTCCGCCGGGGAGGGCGAAGGCGTTGGCCTGCTTGTCGCTCAGCACGGTGAGGCGCGGGCTGACGAGGCGCGCGGCTTCCTCGCTGGTGAGGTGCGTGCGCAGCTCCTCGAAGACGCGCGCGGCGCGGGCCTGGTCCTCGGCGGAGGGGGTCTGCCCGACGCCGTGCTGGGCGCGCATCGCTTCGCCGCCCACCTTGCCGATGGTGGCGTCCACCGAGGAGGGGATCTGGGAGACCAGCGCGGTGGTGGCGCACCCCGCGCAGCCGCGCGCGGCGAGGATGAGCAGGGCAATGGCGAGGAGGAAGACGAGCACCTCCGCGACGGTTCTCTTCCCACTCTGATGGAAGCCCTGCGGCGCGACCTTTCCCGCTTCCTGTTCGGTCATGACTCCGTTATACCGCTCGCCGAGCAGGTTCAGGTATGCAGCATATCGTCAAGTACGGTCCGTCGTTCTCGATGCTCCAGCTCGGCCTCGGCCCGAGCGAGGTGATCATTGCCGAGGCGGGCTCGATGGTGGCGCGCTCCACGAGCCTCTCGATGGAGGTCAAGCTCAACGCCGGGCGCAACGCGGGCTTCTTCGGGAAGCTCAAGGCGGTGTGCATCGCGTTGATCCGCAAGCTCGTCGGCGGCGAGACCTTCTTCGTCAACCACTTCTCGTCGCCGCAGGGCGGGTGGGTGTGGCTGGCTCCCGCGCTGAGCGGCAACATTCGGCACATCCCGCTGCAGGGGCAGGCGATGCTCTTCAGCGCGGGCTCGTACCTGGCCAGCGCCGGCGAGGTGGACCTGAAGGTGCGCTGGGGAGGCCTGCGGGCGATCCTTTCCAAGGAGGGGGCCTTCTTCGTCGAAGCGTCAGGGAGCGGAGACCTGTGGGTCACGAGCTACGGCGCGATCGACGAGGTCTACTGCAACGGTTCGTACATCGTGGACAACGGGCACATCGTCGGCTTCGACTCGACGCTGGACTTCAAGATCCGGAGCGCGGGCGGCGGGCTGATGGGCTTCATGGCCTCGGGCGAAGGGCTGGTCTGCGAGTTCACGGGGCAGGGTCGGATCCTGATCCAGTCCCGCAACACGAGCGCGCTGGTCGGGTGGTTGACGCCCATTCTGCCTCCCTGAGCCGAAGAACGGCGCAGAACGGCCAAAGAACGAAGGATTCGAGCGATGCAGGTCAACCTTCTCTATCGACCCTCCCAGGCCCTGGCGCAGTGCTGGCTCGCGCCGGGCGAGAGCGTGCTGGCGGAGAGCGGCGCCATGGTGGGCATGTCCCCCAACGTGGCGATGCAGACCCAGTCCGGCGGGCTGATGTCCGGCCTGAAGCGGATGTTCGGCGGTGAGTCGTTCTTCCGGAACACCTTCACCGCGCAGGGCGGCAACGGCGAGGTGCTCTTCGCGACCCCGCTCTGCGGCGACATGCTGGTGCTCGACGCGGGGCACCGGCAGTACTGCATCCAGAGCAGCGCCTACGTGGCCTCCAGCCAGACCATGGACGTGCGGACGCGCGCGGGCGGGATGAAGGGGTTCTTCTCCGGCGCGGGCCTGTTCATGCTGGAGACGCAGGGGCAAGGCCAGGTGATCATCGGCGCGTTCGGTGCGCTCGAAGAGGTGCGGGTCGATGGGTCGTTCGTGATCGACACCGGGCACCTCGCCGCGTGGGACGCGAGCCTCCAGTACCGCGTCGGCAAGAGCGGCTCGGGCTGGATCGCCTCGTGGCTGTCGGGCGAGGGCCTGGTCTGCACCTTCGAGGGGCAGGGCAGCGTCTGGCTCCAGTCGCGCAACGCATCCGAATACGGTGCCGCCATCGGCGCCATGCTCCCCCCGCGCAAGCAGTAGGATCGGAGGATCGCGTGCGGCAAGAGATCCGACACAACCCTGATTTCGGCGTCATCCAGGTGACGTTCGATCAACCCGGCGAACAGATCATCGCGGAGAGCGGCGCGATGGTGGCGCGCGACAGCGCCATCGACATGAAGACCAGCCTTCAAGGCGGCTTCGGTGGGGCGCTGAAGCGCAAGCTCCTGGGCGGCGAGAGCCTGTTCCAGAACACCTTCACGGCCACCGCGCCCATGCAGACCATGTGGATCGCTCCGGCGCCCGAGGGCGCTGTCGAGTGCATCACCCTGCAGCCCGGGATGGAGATCTTCCTCCAGTCGGGCGCGTACCTGGCGTCGACGCCGGGGGTCACGCTCGACACCAAGTGGCAGGGAGCCAAGGGCTTCTTCGCCGGCGGCTTCTTCCTGCTGCGCGCGTACGGTCAGGGGCAGATCTGGTTCTCGTCGTACGGTGGGCTGCACGCGATCGACATCGGCCAGGCGTACCGCGGGTACATCTGCGACAACACCCACCTCGTCGGGTTCACCGCGGGGCTCCAGTACCAGGTGCGCAAGCTGGGAGGGTTGAAGAGCCTGTTCCTGTCGGGCGAGGGCCTGATCTGCGAGTTCCAGGGTCAGGGGCGGCTGTGGATCCAGACCCGCAATCCGAGCTCGCTCGCGTCGTTCGTGCACCCCTTCCGCCGGGTCGAGGTCCGGAGCGGCTGACGGGGGCTCACCGGCTGACGCCCTCGGCGAGGTTCCGCGGGGGCCTTCTTTCTCACCAGCGTCGGAATTTTTGCGCAGCGACGCGGCCGTCGCGGGCTCCGGGCGTGGCGGTGCGCGAGGGCGCCCGACACGTGGATGGAGCGCAGAGGCCCCGCCATCGTTGCGTTTCAGGAGCTGGGCTCGCTAGAGTAGTGCGGCCTCGCGGAAAGCTCTCTCTGAGGGGTGCCCGGCCCGCCGGGCGACCGACTTCAGATCAACGGACGAGCCGGATTCGCCCCCCCAAAGCCCCCTGCTGCCATGTGGAAGCTGACGATCGAGGACGACGAGGGAAAGCAGACGACCCTCCCTCTCGCCCACGACGAGTATTCGCTCGGGCGCGCGGAGGTGAACTCAGTTCGCCTCACCGATCGCAACATCTCGCGCAAACACGCCGTCCTGGTGAAGAACAGCCAGGGCTGGTTGCTCCAGGATCTGGATAGCTACAACGGCACGTTCGTCAACGGCGTGCGCGTCGCTGGCGAGCAGCACCTGCGCCACGCGGACCTCGTGCAGCTCGGCGATTACCGGCTGGAGGTCGTCGACGAGTCGCTTCTGGCGGTGCCGATGCCGGCCCCCGAGGGTCGGGGCACGACGCTCTCGCCGTTGCACACGCGGCCCGATCGGCTGGTGATGATCGTCGGTCCCACGCCCGGCGCCGAGTACGCGCTCGACGGTGATCGGCTCAGCATCGGTCGCTCGGAGGAGTGCAGCGTCTCGATCAACCACAGCTCCGTGAGCCGCCTGCACGCCGACCTGCTGAAGATCGACAAGGGCCGCTACGAGGTCATCGATCAGGGCAGCGCCAACGGCATCCGCATCAACGGCGTGGAGCTGAAGCGAGGGTTGCTGGAGGCGGGCGACGCGCTGGAGCTCGGCGACGTGCGGCTGCGCTTCGTGGGCGCGGGCAAGATCTTCCGGCCTGTCGAGACCTCGCTCCTGAACCCCATCGTCACCCCTGGAGGTGTGGCGGGTCAGGGCGCGCTGGGAGGGCAGAGCGGCGCCTGGAAGATCGTGGTGGGGCTCGTGCTGCTGGCGGTCGTCGCGGGGGCGGCGGTGTACGCGCTGACCCGGTCGGATCCAGGCGACGACAAGCAGGTGGAGAGCGCGCAGGCCAGCAAGCCCGAGGAGCAGGAGCGCATCCAGCTCCAGCGGGCGAAGGAGTCGCTCGACCGGGGCGAGTACGACAAGGCTCACCAGCTCGCGCAGCAGCTCCCGGAAGCGTCGACGGTGCGGCAGGATCCGCTGTTCCGCGAGGTCGAGAACCGCTGGGCGCAGTGGGCCGTCGAGCGCGGTCAGGACAAGGCGCTCTCCACGTCGCAGCGCTACGAGCTGCTCGCGAGCGTGGCGGGGACGCAGACCGTGGATGCGGCCATGCGCGATCGGGCCATCGACCTGATGGCGAAGGTGATCGAGGAAGATCCCTCGCTGCCTCCGGTGAACCCGGCGATCCGGGGTTCGCGGCTGCCTGGGGGCGGGGGCACGAACTCGTACGTGCCCCAGCCTGTACCCCAGCCCGTTCAGACCTCGGTCTCCTCGCCGACGAAGATCGTCGATCCCCCTGCGGCCAACGTGCCGGAGATGAGCGGCTACGCCGCGCAGCGCAAGTCGCTGGAGCCCAAGGTGTGGGGCGGCAGGGCAAGCGTCGAAGAGATCAAGATGCTGAGGGCGATCTGCAACCACATGGGCGACAAGGCTTGCCGAGATCGGGCTGGCGCCATGCTGAAGCAGAAGGAAGCGTCGGGTCCGTGACCGAGGAGGACGCCGGGCCCGAGCCGGCGCGGGTCGAGAACGGGCTGCTCTCGAAGGCGGCAGCAGCCCTGGTGACGCTGGGGGTGCTCGTGGCCTTGCCGTACGCGGTGCCAGGCGTGAGCCGCCTGCGCGTGCTCACGCCGCTCTCGGAAGGCGAAGGCCTCGTGGCCGTCCCTGCGCCCGCGCCCGTGGCGTCGGTGGGTGAGGCGACGCTCCAGATCGAGACCACGGAGCAAGTCGAGCTGCAGCAGCCCGAGGAGCAGGTGATCCCGCCTGCCGCGGCGTCGGTGCTGCCCTCCGTGAACGAGGAGAAGCCGCCGAGATCGATCGAGGACCCCGGCGGACACGCGCTCGATGGGTTCTTCGGCGCGCTCTCGCGGGTGGAGCGCAAGGAGGCGGGCTCGATCGCGCGCATCACGTACTTCGGCGACTCGATCGTGGCGAGCGACTTCGTGACCGCGACGCTTCGACGCAGGCTCCAGCGTCGCTTCGGCGACGCCGGGCACGGCTTCATGCTCATGGCCAACGCATGGCCGGGCTACTTCCACAACGACGTGGTGCGGTTCGCGGCGCCAGGGTGGCAGGTGAGCCGCGTGGTCGGGCCCTTCGCGGAGGACGGGCTGTACGGACTCGGCGGCGTGTCGTTTCGCTCGCAGGGGGCGGGGGTGTTCTCGCGGTTCGCGACGGCAAAGGAGGGAGCGTTCGGGCGCGCGGTGTCGACGTTCGTGCTCGATTACCTGGAGCAGCCAGGGGGCGGGCGGATGGCGGTGGCCCTCGACGGCGCGCCCCACGAGGAGATCGCGACGGAGGCCCCGACGACGCGGGTGGCGCTGAAGACGTACGAGGTGCCGGACGGTCCGCATGAACTCGAAGTGCGCGCGCTCGGGCCGAACGTGCGGGCCTTCGGGGTGTGGATGGAGCGCAACGTGCCGGGGGTCGTGCTCGATGCCATCGGGATCCAGGGCTGCCGCATCCGCTTCCTGGACAAGAGCGACGATGCGCACTTCGCCGAGCAGCTCAAGATGAGGTCCCCATCGCTGACGGTGTTCCAGTTTGGCATGAACGAGAGCGAAGACGGCGAGCTGTACCCGCTGGACCAGTACGAGGCCACGATGAAGGCCGTGCTGGAGCAGGTACGCACCGCATTGCCAGGAGCGTCGTGCCTGCTCGTGGGCCCGATGGATCGGGCGGATCGCCGGGGTGACGTGTACCGGAGCCGGCCGGTGATCCCGAAGCTCGCGCGCATCCAGCGCAAGGTGGCCGGAGAGGTGGGGTGCGGGTTCTGGGACACGCTGACGGCGATGGGGGGCCCAGGATCCATGGGTGTCTGGGTGCAGCGTGGGCTCGGTGGGGCTGATCTGGCGCACCCGTCCAGCGCTGGCGCCGAGGTTCTGGGCCGCTGGGTGTATCTGGCCTTGATGGAGTCCTACGCCGAGTGGCAGGCCAAGGGTGGTCGCTGAGCCTGGACTGCCAGCCAGCCCCGCGGTGCACACACCGGTCGTTCGTCCTTGGGTCTCGTGCAACGGCGCGCAATACTGCGCGCCGCCCATGGTGCTCCGCCCCTCCAGGCGCCTCTACGCCCTCCTCGCCGCTCTGACCTCCGGTGCCTTTGCCTGCAATGCCCTCACCGGTGCAGACGATCTGACGATCCGCGACTTGGACGGCGCGACGGGTGCTGGCGGAACGACCGTCAGTAGCACGGGCACGAACATGGGCACGGGGGCCGGATCGAGCGGCACCGTCATCGTGGATCCCACGCCGATGGTGGGCGCTGCGGGCGTCAACGTGCGGGAAATCTCCCTGTACCAGGGCGTGAAGCGCCCCCTCATGGAGAACGGCGTCGCCTCCACGAGCACCTTGCCCGTCGTGTTCGGTCGCGACGCCCTGATCCGCGTCTTCTACGACACCGACGCTGGCTACAACGGCGACCCTGTCACGGCACGCTTGTACCTCGACGGGCGCTCGACCCTGCAGGTCGTACAGCCTCTGCTCCAGAGTTCCGTCGAGACCAACCTCGGCAGCACCATCAACTTCGAACTCACGGCGGACCTCGTGCTCGGCGCCACGTCCTACCGTGTCGAGCTCCTCCAGTTGCCGGCCGACTCCCCCATCGACAACCCCGCGGCCAAGTACCCCGCTGCCGGCTTCGATCCCATCCCCATCGACGAATCTCCCGCCGTCCTCCGGATCGAGATCGTTCCCGTCACGTACAGCGCGGATGGCTCGGACCGTGTGCCCGACACCTCGCCCGCGCAGCTCCGCCGTTATCAGGACTATTTCTACGCGATGTACCCGGTCACCAGCGTCGATGTCGTCCTGCACGAGCCGATGCCCTGGAGCGGCGCGATCAGCCCCAACGGCGGCGGCTGGGGCGAGGTGCTCGACGGCCTTGCCAGCTACCGACAGCAGGAGGGCGCGCCCGACACGACGTACTACTACGGCATCTTCAATCCGCTCCCGGACGTCGGTCAGTTCTGCGGCGGTGGCTGCGTGGCGGGGCTCGGCTTTCTCCCCTCACCAGGAGACACGTACGGTCGTGTCGCCGTGGGCCTCGGCTATCCCGAGAACAACCTCGACATCGAGACCGCAGTGCACGAGATCGGCCACGCCCATGGCCGCCCGCACTCCCCTTGCGGTGGCGCGGGCGACCCCGATCCCGCCTTCCCCTATGCAGACGGGGGGATTGGCACCTGGGGCTACAACATCGTGAGCAAGCAGCTCTACGACCCCACCTCATTCACGGACCTCATGGGCTACTGCGTCCCCATCTGGATCAGCGACTACTCCTTCCGCCAGATCCACGAGCGGGTTCAGTTCATCGATGGCGTGAGGATGGTCTTCCCCCCCGAGTCCCTCGGCCTCACCTACGACCGGGTGCACATCGGCATCGATGGGCACGGCACCTTCCTCGAGCCTGTCACCTTGCAGCGTCCTCCCATTGCCCAGGCCACGCAGGTCGACGTGCAGACCGCGAACGGCATTCAAGCCGTCACCGCTCAGTTCTACCGCTATGACCACATCGAGGGTGGGCTGCTTCTCTGGCCACGGACCTCGAATGCGGCCATCACTGCGCGGGCGCACCTGCCCGATGGCCTCGTGCAAGCAGTGCGGTGAGTCTGCAGACGTCTCGCCGGTCGCGGTGCTCGTCCTGCCCTGCACGCAGTGCCGCGGAACCACTCCCGGCGGCGCGCCAGACGTGACGTTTTCCGCGTACTGCCGCGTTCATGTCCGCTAGGTTCGCTGCATGCGTTCCATCGTCCAGGCCTTCGCCCTCGCTGCGGTCGGCCTCCCTGCTGCATGTGGCGGGGCGCCTCCCGCGCCTGCAAGCACAACCGCCGAGGCCCCGGCGCCCACGACAACCGCTGCTCCCTCCAGCGCCTCCACCGAAGCCGACGCCAAGAAGAAGGCCCAGGAAGAGGCAGCGCGTCAGATCCCGACCCAGTGCGCCGAGGGCGTCGGTGACGGCAAGCTCTGCCTCCCTCCCCCTGCATTCGCGAAGCGCCTCTGCCAAGGCTTTCACCCCGACATTGCGCTCACGCTTCTCGGCAAGAACTCTCCCTTCAGCCGCGGCTATCTCGCTGGCAACGTGGAGGCCTGGAATGCGTCTGGCGGCATGTCCTCGAATGACAAGCTCGTCTTCGAGGAGGAGGTCCTGATCCTGATCCAGCGCACTGCCGACACGGGGGGAATGATGGTCAGCGGCGCCGGGGGTGGTTACGACGTCCTCCGCTGGGATGGCACCTGCGCCTCCCTCTCCGGCGGCGAGCTTCGTACCCAGGTCCCAGGGCAGCCCAAGTACGCCCCCATTCCCTGGAAGAGCCTCGACGAGAAGACCCGCAATGCGCTCGAGGCCGACGAGAAAGTGGGCAAGGTGGTCGGCGAGCGCCGCCGCGAGTGCAAAGGTGCCACCATGGGGTCCGTCTCCCTCCAGTGCGAGAAGGCAGACAAGATGATGAGCAAGGTCATCGTCGAGTACGTGCGCAATGGAGGCGCGCTGCCGACTCCCGAGCCTCTGAAGCCCTGAGGATCGCTCGGACCGAAGCCCCGCCTCGAGCAAGCTGAAGCAAGCTGACGCAAGCTGTCCAGGGACGACACCCCCTGGGGCAAGCTGAGCCCACGGAGGTGATTTGACCTGGTGAAAAAAGTCACCAGGCATGACCCACCCTGAGCCGCCCCTTCGCCCCTCTGCCCTGACCAGGCGTGAGCCGCCCTGAGCCACCCTTTCGCCCCTCTGCCCTGGCTGCTGTGCAGGGATCGGGGTCGATCCGCTGGGCTCGGGTTGATCCATCTCCCCTAGTTCTCTCGCTCCCCTGCCAGCCAACCAACTCCCTGCCTCCTCTCGAAGAACCGGGCGGCTCCGAGGTGCTGTTCTTCTGGCGTGACTTGTGCAGACCACCATGACGCATGTCGTCAGAAGGCAGAGGGTAGGATGGGTCGTAACGCCGAGATCATCCGGGTCTTCTACGATGCCTACAACCGACGGGACTGGGAGGCACTCGCGGCGCACCTCTCCCCCTCCGTGGAGTGGTTCCACGCTTCGCGAGGCGAGCGTATTTGCGGCCGGGAGGCGGTCACCGCCCTCCTTCAAAGTTCCGCGGAAGCCTTCCCCCACGCCCAGATCCACGTGACTGGCCTCCACGAGACCGGTTCCACCGTGGCCAGCGAGTGGATCTACGTGGTCAGTGGCGGCAAGCACCCGCCTTCGACGCACGCGATGGCTTGCGACATCAAGCAACTCCGACACGGCAAGCTCGTCCGAGGGGCGACCTACGGAGACACCCTGCAGATGCTCCTCGACCTGGCGGGACCCTCTCCGAAATCCGAGCTTCCGCGCTCCGAAGGCCTCATTCCCTCCAGCTTTCCCTCGCCCGCCATCGTCCCACGGGCGCCCCGAGCCCCCACCATCCGCTTTAGGGCCGCCTGAGCGTCGCCTGAGCCTGCAAAGGCATAGCGCGGGTTCCCCGCCAGGAAGGCTGTCCGTGAGCCCAGCAGAACGTGGTGCTCAGGCAGCCTTTCTTGAGCCTGCCGGGGTCCAAGGCTTGCACAACATTGACAGACTTACACCTGAGACTAGATTGAACCTGTCGCCCCGATGACGGGCGATACCACGGGGGCGATCGGCTTCGACGTGGGGACTGAAGGTTTATCTGCGTGCGGCGGCTCCTGCTCCGCCTATCAAGCGGGACGTTATAAGTGCGAACGACAACGCCTACGCTCTCGCAGCCTAAGAAACTGTGAGACATCCAGAGGGAAGATCGTCCTGGTACCCCGAGGGTGTGAACTACGAGGGCTGGGTCGCGCGAGGGAGCCCTCGATAGCGTGACCGAGATTAGTGAGGGATAGGTCGTGGCCGAATCTACGAACGCGGTCGTCGGCGTTATTGACGACTACGCACGTGAACGAAGGTAGGCTGGATGCCTTGCGGACCCGGGTTCGATTCCCGGCGCCTCCACCTGTTTTTCTCGGTGTTTTTGTATCGCTTGTGCCCTGTTTGTGACCCGACAAGGTGATCCGGGTTACGGATCACTTCTCCCGCTTCGTCTGTGCGAGGAGCAACCGGTCGTCGGCCTTGAGGCGAGTACCTGAGCTAGTCAGGACGTTCGTCATCTTTGGCGATGGGTCATGCTTGGGTGAGCCTCGGGGGGGGCGTGCGCGCTCATGGCAAGCCGTGGGGCTGAGGTTCGCTGGACCTGGATCTCTTGATGAGATAGCTCGCCGGCATGCTGGCGCGTGAGATGGGCGTCAGGGGACACGGGACGGCTGCGCGGCGCGACATTCACTCGGGGGTAGCTCCCGGGGGGTGGCTAGGGGCTCTCTGGGCGCATGGGCAGACCGATGGCGCGTGGTTCTGCTCGGGATTCATCAACCAGTGCGCTGTTCTGCCGGCACAAGGTACGCGGGGCGTTTGTCTTCCGACACGTTGAAGGTCATGGTAACTTTCATACGTGGCCACAGTGCCGGCTTCTATCAAGGTCTTTATCTCTTACGCAGATGAAGATGAAGACCAACTCGCAGACTTGGAGAAGCACCTCAAGGTGCTTAAGGAACGAGGCGAGATCCACGTCTGGCATGCCAGGCTGATAGGGGCAGGGCACGATTATCAAGCCGAGAAAGCGCTTCACATGGCTGAAGCGCAGATACTGCTATTGCTCGTCACGGCCAGCTACATGCATGCATGCTGGCCAGAGATGGAGCAAGCAGTTGCGCGTCACGATAATGGTAGGGCGATTGTTATACCCATCATTGTTGAGACATGTGACTGGCGGGATGCACCTTTGGGGAAGCTATCCCATTTGCCTCGCGGTGGCCGACCCATTGTTAGTCAGCGTGGACTACCCCAAGAGGGGTGGACGGAAGTAGTGCAGGGCATCCGCGATGTAGTTCACAACCTCAAGCGGGGGGCCGAACTGCCGTCAGCCCAATCGTCTGAGGGGACCGTGTCTATGTCGGTGGCAGCGGACGATCCCACTGCTTATCGGCCCCACGCATCTCCGGCAGTGGCTCACGCTCCGCCCTCTCCCACCTACACCTTTAGCAACGCTCTTCCGGTCCGATCGCTGCCAGCCAGTTACCATCATGCAAGCCCGAGTCATCATGAATTGACTCGTTCGGTTCCCGGCCGCTCGCTTAAGGTTACTGCCAAGAAGTATTGGCCCCTCGTAGCTGCCTCACTGGTCGCGTGGGTTGGGTTAATCACCATAGTGGGTTCAGGCGCTAACGATGCCAAGACCAAAGGTGCCAACGGCCAAGAGAGCCGGAGGCAAGGTACTTCCGCGCAGACTGAGGCAGAGCGCCTTCTTGAGGCGCTTATGCAGGAGGCAAAAGAGGAACAGGCCAAACACGATCAACCCACGACTGCTGCGGAGGAGTTCCAAGCTGGCGAGTCCGATGCTTCAGCTTTGTTTCCCGATGACATGGAGGACCCTCTCGTCAAGACGAACGCCATCGCTTTCTATGATGCCGGTCGTGCTTCCGGTAGGAGCTTGGGAGACGTTTTCGATTATCCTGGTCAGAGGATTAATCTGCAGACAGCGACCGATTCTCTGGCCAACGATCAGGCACGCTCTTGCGTACTGCACAACGTCCGTCCCGGAGCAGTGATCACTCTATTCGACAGTCCTGCTGGCGATCGTGGTGAAGATTGGATTGTGATCACGGTCAAGAGATCTCATCCCCGGTATACGGTTGAGACATTCGAGAGAGATGTCAACGACGACTACGTGCAGATCCGGTACATGCGGAAGCGTAAGCTTGATGGTCGGGTCTCCAGAGTAGAGATAGATTAGCTCGTAGGTAAGGCCCTTCGCTTTGCTTGGCTATCCGGTCGCTACTAACCAAATTCACGGGTTCCCAGCTCAAGGCAGTCGAGACGGTCGAGGCGGGTGGTTGTGGTGATGGGGGGACCTACAGCCGGGCGCAGGCGATCAAGGATGGTGTGCTCATTGATGTGACCGAGCAGGCGAAGAAGGAAGGGTTCAAGGTGCCAGTCGCTCTCACCGCTGGGGCGTGGGCCCGCTGCGTGGCGGTGACGGAGGAGCTTGAGATGGTTGGCCACACGGAAGAGGACCGCCTCTCGGACCTGCTCCGGGGCTCTTATTTCTGTGTAGAAAGCAGCCCTGGTGAGCAGCAGCATTCGGTTTACTTGCTTGAGCCGACGGACTTTCCTACAGCGGTGTACGTCAAGCTGATGATGCGGTGCGGGCTCGGGGACGACCAGGAGCCGGTGGTCACTATTATGCTGCCGGAGGGTGGGGAGAGCGTGGACAGCTACGTGACGTGCTCGCGTGCAGAGGCCCTCTCGTCGGGACAGCTTGTGGATGTGAGCGAGACGGCGCAGAGCGCGGGGATTTCTGTTCCGACGGCGGTGACACGCGCGGTGTGGGGTTACATCACAGCCCCGCTTCGCTCGGAGTCGATGCGGGGCACTCCGGAAACGCGGGAACTCTCGATCCTCGAGTGCTGCCGCATTGTGATGGACAATAACCCCGATGCAGAGCAGATCGGGTTTGTGTGCTTGCTAGACCGAGATCTGGCGCCCGGGGAGGTGCTGACCCTTGAAGGGGACTTGCACCTCAAGGTCGTGCGTGGGAAGGGGGATAGAGGAGAGCCGGTGCTCACGATAGTGGTGATGGAGGGGGATTGCGAATCCATTGGCACCGGCACGCCCGTTGCGGTGGGCGGGTGATTCGGCGCTTCAGCGCGCGGTTCCGGTGCGCAGGAGCATCCAGGTCACCTGCTTGAGGTGTCGGACGCTCCCGGGGCGGTGTACTTCAAGCTGAAGTCGCGCAATCCTACCGTGCGCGCTCGCCTAGCTTGAGCTTCTTGGCGAGCCTGGCGCGTGTCTGGCGGAGGTGCGAGGCGACGGTGCCCTGTGGGCTGCCCATGGCGGCGGCGGTCTCTTCCCGGGTCATCCCTGCGCCCGTGAGGAGCATGACCTCGCGTGGTACGGGCGGCAGGTCGAGGACGGCGCGCAGGGCCTCGCGGGCCTCAAGCTGGCTGTCCACATCCCGTCCATCATCGGCGACAAATTCGAGGGCGAGTCCGGAGGGGATCTCGCGCCGCTGGTGGGCGCTGCCCCGGAAGTGAGAGGCCTGTCTCCAGGCGATGCCGTACATCCACCTGCGGACGGCGGCGGCCAAACCGATCCCTGGCTCGACGTAGAAGCGCCCCTCGCGGACGGCGCGCCATGCGGCGATGAGGATCTCCTGTGCGGCGTCGTCGACCTCGCGCGTCCTGACGCCGTAGAAGGGCAGCTTCTCGCGGATGGCTGGCATTTCCGCAACCAACATGGCGAGGCTGACGTGGTGCGGTGCTCCCTGCGGGCGGGTCATCGCTTCCCCTCCCGGCCGAGGAGTTCGGCGAGCCTCTCGCGGCCCGTGTTGGTCCAGTGGACGGCGAGCGCGAGGGGGATGCCGAGGCTGGCGCTGATCTCCTCGAAGGTGGCGCCCGCGGCACGGGCGAGGAGTGCCTTCCGGTCCTCGCAGTATAGATGGCGGACGGAGGCAAGCTCATCCCGCGCCTCCAGGTAGGCGATGGGGTGGGTGGCGTACTCGGGCGAGGCGCCGGCAAGGTCGAGGCCGACCAAGGCGATCCGTCGGGACCAGGCCTTCTTTCGCCAGTGGTCAGCTTTGTTGTAGGCGATGCGGCAGAGCCACCCCCGCAGGGCCACGCCTGGGGCGGCTTGCGGATCTGGTCGGAATTCTCCCTCCGCGATCCTGACCCAGGCGCCGAGGAGCACCTCCTGGATCAGGTCCGCCCGGTCTGCCGGGCGAATGCCGCACCGGAAGAGGACCCGCCGGATGGCGGGGACCTCTCGGAGCAACTCAGCGATGGAGGGGATGGCCGCGGCGAAATCACCGCGGGCGCTCAATGTTCATCCCTCCGGCTTGGGGGGAGGGTGAAAGACGGATCGGTTCCTTGGCCCCTTCGGGGGCGTAGCGATACAAGGCGCACGTCGTACCTCGTTACAGCGGGGTTCGGCCACGCAGCCCGGGGTGTTGGTAGCACCCGCGGGCTGCACTGTTTTGCGATTCCCACGTCTGCCCCGTGAGCACAATGGCTCTCGAATCAGTGCGGGATCGTGGCTTTTCCCGTTACAAGGCGCGTGCCATTTTAATGGTGCGTCAATCTTCATCCATCACAATGGTGAGCACGGGTTCGCCTTGGTCTCCCTCCCCGCGCACCAGCTTGAGGTGGAGTGCGCCATCAAGGTCAGGCATCACCCCTGGCTTCAGCTTCTTGTCCATCAGACAGATCAGGCCGATCTGTTTCGCCTCGGGTCTGTCCTCAAGGGCCATGCGGCAAGACACAAGGAGGCCAAGCAACCGGGCTTTCAGTTGGGTCTCTCGCGCCGGCCCTGAGGGGAGGGCGGCCGTGAAACGAGCCCAGAAGGCATGCGTTACTGCGGTCGGCTGGTTGAGCTGTGCCGCTCTTGCAGTCTCAGACACGTCGAGGAGCTGCCCTGATGCCAGGGCCTCCGCACGGAAGCACATCGTGGGAGCACCCATGATCAATCCTCTCCGGGCAGCATGATGGTGATGACGGGCTCACCGTCGTCCCCGGGCCCGCACTGCATCGTCAGCTCAACCAGCGCCGCCTTTGGAGAGTCCGTCACGACGTGGAGGCGCACGTCCACCTCCCGAGCATCCGGCTTCTGGGCGGCGGCAGCCCTGGCCATCCAAAGCAAGTCCGAGAGCCTGCTATCCTCACTGTTGCCCGCTTTCTCGGCGGCTTCGGTCATCTCGACGCACCGGGCCCACACGCCGCCCGTGAGGGCGACGGGGATTTTGAAGCCCGCCTTTCTGGCCTGCTCGGTCACGTCCACGAGCACGCCATCTTGGATGGCTTGGGTTCGGGTATACGCATCAATCACTTCGCCAAAGATTTCATGCATGGCATTCCTCCAACGCCAAAACCCCGGCCTCCGGATGTGCGGAGGGGCGGGGGTAGCCGGGGCACGCTTACAAGCGATATGCCACGCAGGCGCGTCTATGGAGGGGGCATCCATTGAAGCGCCTTTGCTCGTGAGCACTTGATGGTAGCATTGACGCTCAGTCCTCCTCGGGGAGCATGATGGTGAACTCAGGGTCGCCTTCATCTCCTGGCTCGCGCCGCATCTTCAGCGTGATCAACTCCACGTCCGGAGAATTCGTCACCACGTAGAGGCGCATTTTGACCTCCTCCGCGTCTGGCTCTTGAGCTGCGGCGGTGTAGGCCGTGGAGAGCAGGTTAGCGAGCCTGCTGTTCTCGGTGAGCCCCGCCATCCTGGCGACCTCTGTCATCTCGACGCAGCGCTCCCACGCGTCCTGTGTGAGGACGACGGGGATCTTGAAGCCCGCCTTCTTGGCCCGCTCGGTCACGTCCACGAACTCGCCATCCTCAATGGCCAGGAGGCGGTAATTTTTATAGGAGCACCTCACAAAATCTCCCGTCGCTGCCCCGCCAAGACGTCTCGCTTGCGTGCGGCACTGGGATGCCAGCGTGCAATAGCCCTCTGTTGCGTTCACGCCTTGGCAGGGGCTCACCTTGCCGAAGAAATTATCCATGTCATTCCTCCAACGCCAAAACCCCCGGCCTTCGGCTGTGCGGAGGTGCGGGGGTGGCAAGGGCACGCTTTCAAGCGATATGCCATGCAGCCGCAGCTATTGCGGCAGCTCGGGAAGGGGATTCAGATGCCGAGGAACTCGCGGATCTCGTCCGTCATCCAGGGCGCGGTCTGGAGGTAGGTGAGGGTCGCCTCGGTCGAGGGGACCTCGCTCTTGTCCACGGCGCCGCGGAAGGCGCGGAGCACGAGGGAGTGGAGCTTGGCATCATGGCCGATGGTGAACCTCCGCCTGTCGCCGACCTCGCCGCCGCAGCCGCACAGGCACTTGCCAGCCGGGTTGACCACGGGCTTCGGCTTCGGAGCCTTGGGGGCCTTGGCCTTGTTCGCGGCCCTAGCCCCCCCGGCCTTCGTTGCCTGCGCACGCGCAGGAGGCGCGCTCGCTGCCTTCCGCGCCGGCTGCGCCGCCTTCGTCTCTGCCGTCGCCTTGGGCTTGGCCCCGCCGGCCAGCGCTGCCGCGGGGGCTGCGGGCTTCGCGGCGGGGGCTGCGTCGTTCGCGGGCTCCACACTCAGTGCTGCCTGCTCCGTCACCCCCTCTACTGGCGGGGCGTCGCTCTCCGGCGCGGCGTCGCTCTCCGGCTCCTCCGAGGGCGCGGCGTCGCTCTCCGGTCCCACCTTCGGCGCGGCGTCGCTAGCCGGCTGCGTAGGGGGGTCCTGCTCAATCTCCTCCTTCGGTTCCGGGTCACTGGCCTGCACCACCGTCACCGACGCTGGCTTGCTGGTCGGTGCCGCGGGCATCGCCGCCGGCTCCTCACCTGCAGCCTGGCTGCCGTTGCGCTTGGTGGTGGGAGCTTCCTCGCTCTCAGCGTTGCCTTTCCGCTGGTCGCGGAGGCGGTAAACCCCATTGGTGAGGGTGAGCACCCGAGCGTTAACCAGCTTATTTGCGGCCCTGGGGTCGAGCCCGTAGGCCTTGAGGTGCATGGCCTCGATCTGGCCGTGCTTCTCGATGGTTTCGATAACCCTGATCTGCGGTCCCGTCAGCGATGTATTGTTCACGTTCATTCTCCTTGTCCTTGGTCCTTTCACTCGACGTGCCAGGCCTCCAATGATTTGGAACCCAGGCCATTGCGCTCCACGTGTGAGGGCGCCCTGGAAATGCTTTGCCGCTACAAAAACGCCTCTCGACGCTTCAATGTGGCTCGGCGCCGGCCCCCGAGCAGGTTCCTCAACACCCGTCTACCGGCTCACGAATGCATAAGCGGATTTGCGATTATGCGAATCGAGAGAGTCGTTTTATGCAAACCACGCTATACAACCTCGCCACCCTCCAGACGCTCGATGACCTGCCGAAGCTGCCCGATCACCTGCGCCTGATCACAGGTGACCTGGCGAAGGTCGCTCGCCACCCGCTCGACAATCCGGAGGGCGCGGCGCTGCCTGCCGAGGGTGGCAACCCTCAGGGTTGCGGGGAGGGGATCCGCGTCGGGAGCGTGGCTCCGGAGGAGACCTCGGAGGTAGCCCGCGACCTCGGGGTAGCCGAGTTCCTCGCTCACCCTCCCCGCCACGAGGGCCGCGGCGAGGGAGCGGTGGAGGGGCTCGCAGAAGTCCTCCACCCCAACCCAAGGCTCAAGCGCGTTCCGCCGGAGGGCGGCAGCGAGAACAGCCCGCTCCGCGTCCACATCGGCCGGAGGGCGAGTGGCGAGCGCGGCGTTCAACCACGCTTGCCGCCTCGCTGCCAGCACAAGCCCAAGGCCTCGGAGCACAGCGAGGAGCGCGTCCCGCAGCTCCACGACGAGCCCGAGGAGCAGCTCAGGATCGCGTGCTCCCCTCTCCGGCCGCTCAGAGGCTCGGTTGCTGGGGTTGCGTGTCACCTGTGCGGCGGTCGAGGAGCCGCACGGCGTCGCGTCGAATGTCTGGGGACAGATGGGCATACCTCATCGTCATTTCAATGGTGGCGTGTCCGAGAAGCTCCTGGACCGCTTTGAGGGCTACGCCTCGCATCACGAGATGCGAGGCGAACGTGTGCCGCAGGACGTGCCAGCCGATGCGGCGCAGCTCGGCCCTGAGGCAGGCCCGCCGAAGGGGGTGCTTGCATTCGTTGCGGGTGAGTAGGCGCCCGCTGTCGGCGGGGAAGACCAACTCTCGATGGGCCCGCGATGGAAGGTCGCGTAGGGTCGCAAGCGCCTCGTCCGAAAGGGGGATTTCGCGGCTCTTGTGATTCTTGGGAGTCCCGACGATCCCGCGCGCTGCAGCTCGCCGCACCTTGAGCAGGCCGGATTCCAAATCGATGTCGTCCCACCGGAGGGCGAGAAGCTCGCCTTGCCGGAGCCCTGACCGCAGGGCGAGCAGGACCATCGGTCGCCATTCGGGCTCCGCGCCCTGCACGAGGCGCTCTGCTTCGTCGAAGGTCAGAAAGTCGAATTCCGGCTCGGGTGCGTTGAGAAGCCGAAGGGGGGGCAAGGCGACGAGCTGTCCCCATTCCTTCGCCACGGCGAGTACTTTCCGCAGTACCGTGAGCTGGTTGTTGACCGTCTTTGGCGATAGCTCGGCCCTGAGTTGCTGGGCCTTGAAGCGCTCGATGTGCTGCGGGCCGATGACGTCGAGGCGCAGCTCGCCGAAGAAGGGGCGGAGGTGCAGCCTCAGGATCGCCTCTTTGGTCTCGACCTCCGAGGGCTTGTTGTTGGTGTAGGCGTAGGTCTCAAGAAACTCCTTGCCAAAATCGCCGAAGAGCGGAGCACGCCCGGTGACCTGCTTGGCGCGTTGCTGGACCTTCGCCCGTTCTTGCTGCTCCAGAATGAGAGCCTCATTCCGCGTCTTAACGTCGACGTTTTTGCGGATCCTTACTCGCTCGCCACCTCTCCATACAACAGCATCGATTTGCCACGTTCCACCACGCTTGCGTACCGTCATGCTTGCCTGCCTCGCTTTGTATGGCGCTCATCAATCGCCCATTGGCGCACGGTGGCTCTGTGCAAGCGCAATGCCCGTCCGAATCGCTTTACCCCGGGAATCTTCCCTTCCTTGATCATGGCGTAAACGGTCTTGCGGCCAAGGCGCAGGAAGCTCCGCACCTCCTCCACTGTCCAGAATTCGGGCGGCTCCGTCTCCGCCCCAGTACCAAGCCTCTCGTAATCGGGCTGTTGAGCAGTTCTACTCACGTTCGAACGAACTCCGTATCGACGCGAACTCCCAAGAGACACGACTCTCCTCCCGCCCGCAGGGTCGTGCGGCAGGCAGAGAGCGTGGCCGGAGGGGCGCGCCCTGTCGTCCAGCAAGTAAGCATCCGGTTTTAAATCTGTCAACTGTCAGATTTGACAGATGTGGGTAAGTGTCGCGAGGCTGCGCCGCATGTCCGGCGTCATAGTCGGCCTACAAGCGTGCCTACAGAAGGCGTCCCGCGGACGTAGTTTTCTATCGACAGGGCTGGAGTGCGTCTTATTATCCGCGGGTTTCGTGACATGCACCCAGTGTCAGATGTCATCTGGAAGCAGACCGTGTGACACATGGTGGTTCCGTGTGAGGTTCTCCCCGGGTTGTGCGGCGGGGCTCCAGCCCTGCCGTCCCCGGCTCTCCCAACAACGCGAGTTAGGACGAGGGTTCCTCGCCGGCTCGCCAACACACACAGGAGGTGCGCCTTGAGTAAACCCGATCAGTTCAAGTCGTTTTCAGTCGATCCCCGTACTGCCACGCCGCTTAGCCTGAGTCAGACCAGCGTCGACGAGATGCTCTTGCTCGCCATCGCCGGCGGCGAGGACCCAACGATCGCCGGAGGCATCGAGGCGAGCGCGCGGGAGCTCGAACTGCTCTACGAGCTGTGCAACAGTCGTGGCGAGCTGTGGGCCAGCGGACTGCTCAACCAGGTCCAGCAACGCCTGCGAGTGCTCGCTGAACTCTCTCGGAGGCGGGAGAGCCGGCCTCCTACCCCGCCCGTCGCTTCAGCTTGATCTTACCCAGGGCCGCCTCGATGGCGTCGAGCGTCTCGGTCCATTCAGGCGGCTGCAACTCCTCACCCTCCGGCTGAGAGGCCATGGCCCGCGCCGCGGCGACCGTAGGCGCCGACCACTTGTTCTGGTGGTAGGCGAGGGCAGCCTCTAGGGCGAAAGCGCGGCTTCGCTGCATCCTTGCCCCTGACGCTGAGGCCGGGGGAGGGGAGGAGAGGTCATCGAGGCTCCCCCGCCCCGTGGCCAGCCACTCGTAACTGACCTGCAGCGCGTCGGCGATCCTCCGGAGCAGCTCCGGCGATAGCTTGAGGCGTTCACCCTTGAGGATGCGGGAGGCGTAGCCGCGGGCGAGTCGCGCCTCCTCCTCAAGCGCCAGGCGCGTCATGCCCCGCAGCCCCAAGGCGTGGTCCATTCGGGTCGCCAGCGTGTCGAGGGGCTGCGGCGAGAGTTGGCCCCCTTCGCCTTGTGTGTGCTTTGCCATCGTAGTTGGGCTCACCGTGGTGCGGCGGCGAGGGAGAGCCTAGTCGTGGTCTGCCGCTTGCACAAGGTGCAGCTACCTACTGGCCGTCCGTCGCGGTGTCTGACTTGGCAGTCTGACAAATTTCCAATTGACAGATTTAGGTGCGCTGCCTAGACCTTGCGGCATGATTACGATGCTCCTCGGCCACGCTCTGGCCGGGGGCGCTTGCCGCCTCTGGGCTGTGGCCCAGAAGGACTTGGCCGCTGCCCTCGGCAACAACCCGGGCCTCCAAAGCCACGGCTCCTCTTCCTCGGAGAAGGCGTCATGAGCCTTGCTCTCGACCGAGCCTCGCGCGCCCTCGAGCGCCGCGGCGCCGCGCTCGTCTGCGACATCGACGGCACCTTGGCCTCCGATGTCGCCCGTCGCCATCTGCGGCCTCGCTCGAACACCTCCTGTCTCGCAGGCATCGGGCAGGAGCAGATCGAGCAGTACATGGATCCGGCGCTGGTCGCGCTCGATGAGCCGATCCCGGGCGCGTCGGGCCTATTGGCAAGCCTGCTTGCCTCACCAGGGGAGCCGCGGCTGCTCATGGTGACCGCGCGCTGGAACACCCTCTGGGGGACCACTTCACGCTGGCTCGAACGTCACTATCCGAGCTTCCGGCCCTTCCTGCTCATGCGGCGGCGGTCGGACCTGCGGCCCTCGGTTGACGTGAAGCTCGACATGATCCGGACCTACGGAGGCTGTGACCGTGGAGGGGTCTGGATCGACGATGACCCGCGGATGCTCCTCGCCGCCGAGCGCGCGGGATTCGTAGCCCTGAAGGCCCCGGACATCTTCCCCGCGGCGGCGAACATCAACGGGATCACTGAGAGCTTCGGGCACACTTGGAGGCGGCCGGAAGGGGAGTTCCTGCGCTGCCGTTCCTCCCAGGCTCGCCTCCTGTCCCCAACGGCGCCTCGCCGGATCCCGACGGGCGCCGTGCTGTGTCTCTGCGGGCCCGAGGACGAGTGCGTGCTGTGCCACGACCAGATGCAGGAGCCGGCCTAGTCATGCACCACAGCAAATTGAATGTCCTCCTGGACGCCCAATGGGGCAGCTCCGGGAAGGGGAAGTTTTCTCTGTGGCTCGCCGAGCGCCACGGCGTCTCGTTCGCCTCAGCGAGCAACGCGCCGAACGCGGGGCACTCGGTCGTGTGGCAGGGCGAGCGACGGGTGTTCAAGTGCCTGCCGAGCGCCTCGCTTTCGCCATCGGTGAAGACTGCCTTCATCACGGGGGCAAGCGTATTTGACCCCGAGCAGCTCCGGACCGAGAGCACCTGGACGCGCGCCGAGGTGCTCATCCACGAGCGTGCCGTGGTGCTGCAGCCGCGGCACCGCGAGCAGGAGCAGCAGCACCGGGGCCTTACCGCCATCGCCTCGACCCAGCAGGGCTCCGCCGCCGCGGCGATCGAGAAGATCCTCAGAGAGCCTGGCGTCATCGCCGCCGCCCACTGGCACGAGCTCGGGCGGGCCCACGTCGCCAGCACGACCGAGTGCAGGGCGGCGCTCCTCCAGAGCCTTGAGCGGGGCGAGGCTGCCCTGCACGAGGTTTCGCAGGGCTACGCGCTGAGCATCGACCACGGCTCGCAGTTCCCCCACTGCACCAGCCGGAACTGCACCACGGCGCGCGCCCTCGATGACCTCGGCGTGAGCCCCTGGCTTCTCGGCGAGGTCTACCTCAACGTCCGGCCCTACCCGATCCGGGTGGGCAACATCGAGAAGGACGGCGAGGTCATCGGCTTCTCGGGGCACTTCTACCCGGACGCGCGGGAGACCACCTGGGAGACCATCGGCCAGCTCGCCGGCATGCCCGAGGAGGAGATCCGCGCTCTCCGCCAAACCGAACTCACCACGGTGACGCGGCGGCTTCGGCGGGTCTGCACCTTCAGCCGCATGGGCTTCGTGGATGCCTGTCGCGCCAACGGTGCCACCAAGATCCTACTCAACTTCGCGCAGTACCTCGACTGGAGCGTCTACCAGCAGCGCGGCGAGGTGCGCATCGATGACTTGCCCGAACGTGTTCGGGACTTTGTTCGCTTGCTTGAGCGCTTGTCCGGCGTCTCCGTTGCCGCGATCGGCACTGGGCCGGACCACGACGACGTGATCATCCCCTGGAGAAGACACCTCTCATGAATGCAACGACGGCCCATCAGGAGCTTTTCACGAAATTTGCGGCAGTGCAGCACCGCGCCGCGGAGATCTTCCACGCCAAGAGCGCGGCGTACGGCTGCGCCAACATCACCGAGGCCGGCGAGCAGGGCGTCATGCTCCGCATGACGGACAAGTTTGCCCGGCTCCGTCACCAGCACATCCCCGGTGAGGCGGTCGACGATGCTCTCCTCGACCTCATGAACTACGCCGCGATCCTCCTGCTCCTGCGGCAGGGGAATTGGCCTGGCTACACGCGGGATGTCGACTGCCCCGATCTGCTCCATGCCCTGCAGGTCCATGAGCGGCTCGAAAGCAGCCTCGCCGCTCCGCAGGTCGAGGGTGATGTGGGGTACGATCTTCGCGCCGCCGAGGATGTCACGCTCCCCGCGCGCCTCGGGCCTCCCATGTACGTGCCGACCGGCATCCGCATCAAGGCGCCTGAGGGCCTCTGGACCCGCATCGTGGGCCGCTCCAGCACCACCATGCGCGGAGTCGTAGTCGCAGAGGGAGTCATCGACAACGGCTACACCGGCGAGCTGTTCGTCGCGTGCTTCAACCTCTCCGGTCAGCAGCTCACCATCAAGGCCGGTGAGCGGATCGCTCAACTCATCTTCTGCCCCGTCATCACGCCGCGCCTTGCATACGTGGAGCAGCTCCCCGACACCGGCCGCGGTAGTAAGGGGTTTGGCTCCACGGGCGAGACCGCGGGCAGCTCAACCGCTCACCGGGGGAACCTCGCGTCATGAACCGAGGCATCGCGCTTGCCGAACTGGGCCAGCTCGGTGAGATGCTCTCCGATCGCGCGCTGTCCATCGCGGTCTACATCACCCGGCGGCTTGCCTATGAGGAGCGGCTTCGGCCGCTCCCCGAGGGCATCGAGACGGCTGCCGAGTACGCGGCGCACCAGTGCGATCTCGCCATCGATCGGATCGGTCAGTTCCTCGACCACGGCCCCGAGGCGTCGGTGAGCCCCTCGCGCATCTCCGCACCTGTGAGGGGAGGGGAGGGGCTGCGCTCGCATCCATCACTTCGCTCGACACATGCCGTCACCATCACCCACGACCCCCACTAGTTCCCCGAGTCCTATGAATACCGAAGGTCAGATCATCCTCGGACAGCTCGCGCTCAAGCTCACTGTTTCCCAGATCGCCCGGCTGTGCCGGGTCAGTCAGCCCGTTGTGAGCCGATGGATCCACGGCAGACGGAGGCCCAACTACCAGAACCGCAAGACGCTCCTGGCGCGCTTCAACATTGGCATGGAGGCGTGGGACAGGCCGGCGCAAGGCACGCAAGGTGTGCAGGGGTCACAGCACACAGAGGGCGCAGAGGGCGCAGAGGGCGCAGTCGCCAAAACGCGGAGCGCGGCATGAGGAGTCAAGGTCAAGTGCTCCTGCTCCGGCTTGCCCACAAGTTCTCGGAGGTGCGTCTCGCCCGCAAGTGCGGCGTCGGTCAGGCAACCATCAGCTCCTGGATCTCGGGCAAGCGCAGACCCAACTACGAGAGCAGACAGACGCTGTTCACCCTCTACGACATCCCCATGGATGCGTGGGATCGCACGGCGGAGGAGTCATGATCGTCAGCGAACGAACCTACATCGCCGAGGAGCGCGCGGCGCTCCAGGGGAACACCTCACCGGCCCCGTTCCACTGGATCCCGACCCGTGACATCTTCATGCACCTGCCGCCGACGCGATGGCTCGTCCCCGCCCTGCAACTCTGCCAGGGTCGGCCTGCCATGCTCGCCGCCTACGGCTCCACGGGTAAGACCCTCGCCGCCCAGTCCCTTGCCCTCGCCGCCTGTGCGCGGCGTCGTGTCTGGGGGGCGTTCGATTGCCCGGCGGCCCTCACCGTCCGGCACGTCGACCACGAGCAGGGGCGCCACGCGACCCTCAAGCGCTACCAGCGCCTCGCGGTGGGTATGGATCTCACGCCAGACGACCTGCAAGGGCGCCTCGCGGTGTCCATCTTCCCCTCGGTCTACCTCAACCTTGCCGATGCCGAGGATGCCTACGCCAAGACCTGCGAAGGCGTCGACCTGGTGATCATCGACGCCCTCAAGGGCGCAACTCCAGGCGTTGACGAGAACGACTCCAAGATCCGCCACTGCATCGACACCCTCAGTCGTGTCTCTGACAGGACGGGAACTAGCTTCCTCATCATCCACCACTCGGGGAAGCCGAAGGACAACCACAGCGATGCACGCATGATCCCGCGCGGCTCAAGCGCGATCTTCGATGCTTGCGGCTCGGTCCTCGTGATGAGCGGTGAGAAAGGCAAGCCCAAGCTCGTACGGCACGAGAAGGGGGCCGCGGAGTCGGAGGGAGGCGCCCTCGATGACTTTCACTTGGAGATCGAGGACGTCGCCACCGACCAGGATCCGCGTGCTGGCGTGCGCGTGGTCTTCAAGCCTGCGGAGCAGGCTGCCTCTGGCCCCGCTGCAGCCGCGGACCGATTCGAGGCGCTGAAGGTAGAAATCCTCGATGTCGTCCGTACGCACGGAAAATTGCCTAGCAAGAATAGCATCTGCGAGCGCGTGCCCGGGACCCGCTCCATGAAGCTCAGTGCTATCCAGGAACTGCTCGACGAACGGCGCCTTGTCGAGGCGAACGGCGCATTCCGTGTAGGGCGCGGTTAGGCTTCTGCGCGGCAATCTCTCGGGCCGAAGGCGCCAAATGCGAATCGCGATTCGCGAGCAATGATTCGCGCTGTTCGCGAGAATGCAAAATTGCTTATACATTTCCGCGCTTCGGGCTGCTGGCGGCCCCGCTGCCGCTCTCGGTGTGTCGGTGCTGTGGGCGGCGCTGCGCGGCCTTCATCCCTGTTCGGTATGGAGCTGTCGGATGCGATGGATGGCCGCGCGGTGCTCGTGCTGCGTGCTGCCAAGGATGTGGTCCCCTCTGCCGAAGCGTGCCCTGTGGCATATCCTCTCTTGGTGGTGCTTCGTTCTGTGTGGTGGAGGGGCCTCCCAGGAGAGCCCCTTGCCGCCGCGCTGGAGGGCCTTCTCGGGGTTTTTGGTGGTGCCCTACGTCCTAGGGTGCTCCCCGGCGTCGCGGGCGCTGGTAACGGCCTTCTCGGCGGGTTGTGCGCGTCGGTGTGTGCGCCTACAAGGCTTGAGCTTCCGGCGCTCCGTCGTGGCGTTGCCGTGGCCTTCCCAGTGCACCCCTTGCCGCGCTGGTTCTCAGGCGGTCCTCCCCCCTTTAGGGGGGACCGCCGAACCAGCGCGCGGGAGCGCGGGGAACTGCAGGAACCGAGCAAGAACCAGCTTCGTACTGGTTCGAACCGGTTCCCTGGACCCTTTCCCTCCTTATGGCGTCTCAGTACTGCCTCGCCGACACGGCCGCCATGATTCCCTGTTTCGCGGCAGGCTTCGCTACCGGTTATCAGTGATTGCTGGATTTGGTACGTCGCATGCAGCTTTGGTGGATGGAGGTTCGACGATGACCAGTCGAGAGCGAGCTATCGAGATGGCTGACAATGTGATGCAGTCGGTGCAGCGCTACACGCGGGAGGGCCTCCCGCCGTGCTACTCGGATTTCGAGTCATTCCTGTACGACTTCTATCCTGACCTGCCGTGGGATGACGCGCTGAACATCTCGCTTCAGCACATCCTCACGAGCGGAAAATTCGAGGTGACCCTGGACGCGGTGCAACAGCGGTTCGGCTTCGACTTCCGCGCCGAGCTGCACACCGCCCTCGCGCAACCTTGACGAGCGGCGAGAGGCGGCCTCGCCCCGCATCCTCGTAAGGGGTTGGGCCTTGCGCCGTTGGGAGGACGCGATGGCGGACGCGAGCACCTCTATGTCACTGACATCTTAACGGGAGGGGCTGGAAACCCCGTCTTGGGGCCCGGGCGCTGCCGGGCTATCCCCATGGCGGCCCTCATCCCCGCAGCCCCACGGTGATGCCTCCCCGCGTCACGAGAGGCCGCGAGAACAGTTGGGGAGATCCGAAACACTGGGCTGCCGCTCGTGCGACGAGGCACGCACAGAGGGACCGAAAACAATCACACATGTAGTACGTGCTGCGATTCAAGGAAGGCGGCAAACACCGTCCCAACTTGCGAAAACGGCCGCTTGCAAGTCACTCTATTACACCTGACATGGTGTCACGAACGTGCATAGGGAGCTGCGGAGGCGATGCCGAAGGGCGTGCTTTGGTCCGGGACGACAGGTTGCTGGTAGATTCCACCGTCGTCCAGCCTTGCTCGGCTTGGCGTCGAATCGCTCCAGCGTCGGTCGAGTCGAGGCCGGCAACTTCATGGGGCTTGTCTAGATGGCCAGATAGCTTCCGAACTCTATGAGTCGCATCGGGCTGAACGACGCTGGACTCAGCAGTTCCGCCGACCGGGGTTCACTGGCCGTAGCGGTGTTCTTCGGATTTGGCTTGTTTCAGAACCAGCGCAGGGTAATGTCAGCTATGGAGAGCTGATATGACAAGCACAGGGAAGACGCAGACCACCAATGAGATTGCACAAGAAGACGGTGTTGTTTCCGATGGAGGAAGCCAGTCTCGCGATGGCGAAGAACTCGCAAAAAAAGATACTGCTCAAGCTAACGACCCCTGGCGAGAAGTGCGGATTACAATTAGTCCCATTGCCTCTTGCAACTTTGATTTTTATCGAAAGGAAAATCTCCCTGGTCCTTCTGCGTATCGAAGCCTTGCCATGCGCTCGACTGAAGTGAAAATCAATGATTCGATACAAATAACAACGTTTCGATGTGCGTTGGCTGATCCGTTTCGCTACATGGGTAAAGCCCGGACTGAGGTCCGGCCACTTGGTCCAATTCAGGGTGAATTTACATTCTACGGTAGTGTTGAGGGGCTGCTGACGGGCGACTCCATTGAATTTTACTATCTCCATGATGCTATTATTGGCGGGAGGATCAAGATTGAAATATTTCGCTACAATTGGGACACGATTGTCCTCGAATCTATGACTAATGCGTCCAAGAAAGTAGTTTTGACTTTCTAGTCTCGACTTGGGCGCCCAATCCAGGCG